>NZ_CP180550.1:1202183-2404366 GCF_047778085.1 Neptuniibacter sp. QD37_6 | reverse complement strand
TCTGCATGAGGAATTAGACGCTCCCCAGCATTTGTCAGCATAATGTTATTTCTTTGCCTAGAAAATAAAGGCAGTCCAACTAACTCTTCTAACTGACGTATTCGAAAACTAACGGCCGATTGTGTCAGGTATAAATTTTCAGCTGCTTTACCGAAATGCCTAGTTTTTGATACTTCTAGGAATGTTCTGAGCAGGCCTATATCCATAATTTTTCCATAAAAAAAATCGATTGAAATGATAAAAAAACATCGTTTTACAGTTAATAACACTGCATTAATAATTGCAACTGAAGGTAATTAAGCCGTTTGGCACCTTTAAATAAATGTTTAGGCCTAACAATGTTTCAAGTAGCTTTTTTGACTGAAAGTAGTTTCAGTGATCATGAAAATTATCCAGATGGGTTCTATAAAGGCGATGCTTTTACCGCAGAAGAGGCTGCATTGCTAGAAAAACATGGTCATGCATATTGCGCTTTCGCTACAGGTATCAGGCAGCCTGTAGTCCTTCTAGAAAGGGAATTTGTGGATTTTTGTAAGGGGGATAAACAACCTTCAAATATCCATGAGCGAACGTGGTTGCGTTATGTCTCAAAGGCTGCTGTTTTATAGTTAGACCTCAATATCTGAAATACGAAAGCAGCCTATGGACGAGAGTTCTCTTTTACATAGGCTGCTTTTTTTTGTCTTTTTCTTTTGATTAAAAATATAAATCGATATTTGGTGTGGAAATGAAAATTTGCTTTTTGATGTACCCATGGGAACGTATTTCACCTGAAAGTGATACTACTTTAAGGATGATCCATGAGGCTGCTTCCAGAGGTCATACCGTTGCGCTTACTACACCAAATAGTTTGACTGTCAGAGATAGCATAGCTCACGCTTTTTGTAATGTTTTGAGGCGTGATTCAAAGCTATCTAGCAATATTCCATCTTTTTATCGTAAGGCTGAATTTAAACGGTGCAAACTGCCCTTAGCCGGTTTTGACGTGATTATTATGCGTGCGAATCCACCTTTGGATACAGTCGCACTGAACTTTTTAGATTCCGTTCGAAATGATGTGTTCATTATGAATGACATTGATGGTCTGCGCGTCGCGAACAATAAACTTTATCCGGCTTCATTTAGTGGTGATGCCAGTCGCTTTGTGCCTGCGACTCATGTTTCAAAAAATCGTGAATACCTAGAGCAGGTTCTGAAGGACTCACCGACTGAAAAAATGATCATGAAACCGCTAAATGGTTTTGGTGGTCAGGGCGTTATCGTCATTGAGAAAAATGCGAGACAGAATTTCAGGTCATTACTGGATTTTTATATCGGATCGGGAGATTCGAGCAACTACGTTATTTTACAAGAGTATGTCACTGGAGCAGATCAAGGAGATGTGCGTATTCTAATGCTCAATGGTGAGCCTATAGGCGCAATGCGTCGAGTGCCTGCTGGAGATGATGTCCGCTCAAATATTCATGCTGGTGGTAAAGAAGTTAAACATCACCTTACTAAAGAAGAAAAAGAGCTTTGTCGCGCTATAGGGCCGCAATTGGTTCGTGATGGGCTCTATTTTGTTGGGCTTGATGTAATCAATGGGAAGTTGATAGAGGTCAACGTACTTAGCCCAGGCGGTATCACCCGTATCAATCGTCTTAATAGAGTGAAACTACAGAGTAAAGTTGTCGACTTTATTGAGAATGTTGTCTCAGCTAAAGAGCTGGTTTTGGAGCGTAAGAGCGCTTTCAGAAAGGTAATTGAAGATGCAGAAACTGTCTGAAAAAGAGATTTTAAAATTAATCTCTGAAGGTGCTTTCTTTGAATGTGAGCATCTAGATGGAGCCTTTGCATTGAAAGTTGAGGCATACACTCCGGCTGTTTGTGCTGCTGTTCACGATGGGCATAATTTCAGTAAAGAGTTGGTGCCTTTTTGTGCGTTATCTGAAGCTGAAAGGCTTTATGAAGAAGACCCCTTTACCGGTGAATTGATCGAATCAATGCCCATTACTTTAATTGGTAAGGATTCAAGATATGAGTATGACCTAAATAGGCCGTTGGCAAGATGTATCTACACCAAGGCTTGGGGTAAAGATGTTTGGGTTAAAAATCTGCCGAAGAGTTTGAGGCGTAAAAGCACTGAGAAGCACAAAGTTTTTTACCGCGTACTCGATGCGTTAGTTGCAAAAGTGGAAGAGCTTTTTGGGGCCTGCATTGTATTTGATGTGCACTCTTACAATTACAAACGAATAGAAAGGCAGGTACCTACCTTTAATGTGGGTACTGAACAGATTGATATTGATCGTTGGGGGCGTGTGATTGATAAATTTCGCGCATCTATGAGTAAGCTGGAACTATCAAATGAGACTGTTTCTGCTGCATTGGACGACGTTTTTTATGGCCGCGGCTATCTTATTTCTCACATCAACAGCCGATATGAAAATACCTTAGTCATTCCTTGTGAAGTCAAAAAGGTCTTCATGAATGAAGCTTCAGGCGAAAAATATCCAATTGTTCTTGATGAGCTTAAGTCAGGTTTTAAGCATGTGCTAAGTGATATCGGTGCATATTTCGCGAGAGCGCATTCTAAAAAGCCTAGGTTGCGCCGTTTAGATATGCTGTCTTCTAAATTGGATCCAGCGATCCTTAAAGTTGATAAGGAGTTGGCTAAGTTAGCGAAGGGTATGGAAACCCTCAATTATATTAATCCTGTCAATATTGCGCAGGAAAAACGAAAGTTCTTAGCTAAGAAAGGTAATTATCAACCTGAGTTTAGATATAAACCTCTAGCCATTAACCCTTATGAGTTTCGTGAAAAGCTGTATCGATTACCTGTTGATAAGATTCGAGACGTTGGTATTCAACAGATGTACTGCCAAGTGATCGATGGCCTCTCTAGCAAGATCGATTTATTGGTGAATGCGGGCAGTCCGCAGTTTGTCTACAGCTCATTACGATATTACGGCGAACCAAGCTTAGAAGATGAGGCTAATGCTCAATTTCTTTTACACGCGGCTAAATATGATCCGGAAACTGATAAGCGTATAGATGCTGCAGAGGCTGTGGAGTACTTCCGTTTGAAGGCCTCTGATTGGGGGATGAAGTGTAAAGTAGAGCTTTCCTCAAAAATAGTTGCTTCCGCAATGGTTTCCGGTGCGAAGCGTACCTTGTACGTAAATAAAGACGCTTTATTGACTGAAACAGAAGTAAACGCATTAGCGCACCATGAATTAGGTGTGCACATGGCAACAACATTGAATGCTGCCTCACAGCCTTTAAAAATATTCTCATTAGGGTTACCTGGAAACACGATGACTCAGGAAGGTTTGGCCATTCTGAATGAATTCCATAGCGGCAATATGTGCTTAACACGATTGCAGGGACTTGCGCTCAGAGTTATCGCTGTTAAAGAGATGCTTAAGTATGGTGATTTTCGTCATACCTACAGTTATTTACATGAAGAGATGAAAATGCCAACAGATGATGCGTTTAAATTATCTGTCCGAGTTCATCGTAGTGGTGGTTTGACTAAGGACTATCTATACCTTCGAGGTGTTAGTGAAGCTTTGAGGCTTTATAAAGATTGTGATATTAGCAGCTTATATGTGGGAAAAACGGGTTTTGCATACCTCGGTATTATCAATGAACTTATTGAAAGAGAACTGATTGCAAAACCTCAATTTGTACCTGAATACTTAGCTAAGCCTGAATTTGTCTCAGATATATTGAATTACCTTGTTTCCTCTATTAAGCCTACAGCTCCTGTTTGCTTGATGGATAACTTGTGCGGTGACTCTCGGGGCACTGCATAGGCTCCTTTGGCAGCACCTTTCGGTAAGGGGTGCTGCCCTTTTTCGAGAAAGATGACATGAATAAAAACGACTTTTTTGATGAAGATTATGAATATGAACCTGAAGAGGGAGGCTCCCATTTCAGGAAAACGGCACGACATAAAAAAACTGATGATGAGTGGGATCAGGACTCTGAGGAGAATAAACGTAATAAAAGGAAGACGCGTTGGAGAGATATCGAAGACCGCCTGGCTAAGAAAGCTTTGCGCGAAGACAGTGAATGGGATTATGGAAATTATGACTTCTAAAATGCTGAAGAAGTGATAAGAATTTTCGATCAATAACGATCAAAAAACATCGTTTTACCTTCCATGAATCTGCATTAATACTTGCAGAAAATATATAGGTTTAAGGAGTTGGTGATGGGACTCGAAACTAAGTTTCATGATTGCTTCCGTACAGATAAACGCTTCGAAGATAAAGTGCATTTTCCTTATGGCTTCTCAAAAAGTGGAGAGTTCACTATAGAGCAAGCTAGGGTGCTAGAACTAAAAGGTGTTGCCTATCAAGAGCTCGCTTTAGGCCAGAGAAAACCTAAAGGTGAAACAGAGCGTGAATTTGTGGCTTTTTGCTTAGGTAAAAAGCAAGCCCAGACAATTCATGAGCGAGTATGGCAAAGGTATCAGAGCAAAGTAACAGCTGCGCTTAATGCCATCAGCTTTAACAAAAAAAGATTAGATCAATCAGAGCTAGTGGAGGAAAGGATGTAGCTTTTCTCCATGGAGTAACCTGTGCTTCATCGGATAAACAACTAACTGTTTTCTGATCTTGGCTGTGCCTAATTGACTGTTTTGGGCACAGCCTTTTTTCAGCTAGTTACCTAGCAGGCAAGCAATGCAGCTAAATCACATGAAGAACCATTCTAGAGGCTATTAAATATTTTTGCTTTTTACCCTAGCTACCATGTCGCTCGCTACCACTTTGTGGAAAAGCTTCCCAAGGCTCGCACGCAGCTTATCTTGCGAGCCATCGGGTGGTTAGTGGTTAAACGCCAGTTTATTTGGATTGGGGCCGCGATTTGTCACTACGCAATTAGAACAATGGCTCTTTGCTGTGCAGTGGGAGGCTAAATCTTCTAGCTCCAAGAGTAGGTATTCAACCTTAGATAGGATTTCAGTGTTAACCCTGTGTTCAATACGGTATTGGCGAGTAAAGTCATGCACTTCACCAAACTTGATCGTAATCGGTTGAGTTTTAATTTTGCAGGTACGAAGCGTAAAGTTTACTTGATTGCTGCTGATCAGTATTTCGGCTTCAACAGCTGGAAGTCCACAAAAACTAAAGCCTTTGTTGTCTAGTGTGTTAAGAATAGCCTGAGTAAAAGGTGCGCAGATTTCGTTATCTGTTGCGCCTAAACTTGTAATGAAAATACTCATAATAGACATCCTGTCTTAAGAGGAAGGAGTCGCTCTATGGTATGTAAAGCACCCTGTTTAAGGCGCTTTGTATACCACTTGTATTTTAGTTGAGTATTAGAGGATTCTAAACTATGAGTTTTGTTAGTTTAGAGCTTATTTGAAATGGCGTTGATCTGAGTGCTTAAGATGTAGCGACTTTTTGGCTTTCTATGGCCCAAGTAATCGCTTCTGATTGAGCTTGCAGCAGTGTGTGCTCATCGACATGACCTGAGAGATTGGTCCACTCATAACGAGTAAAGTTAATCACATCATTAAGCATCAAGCCGAGATTGCCTTTACGGTCTACTAGCGCCATTTTTGCTTCGTCGTTTAATGGAATATGTTCAGGCAGAGTTTCCATTGGGATACAGAAAAGGGCGTCAGCACCGGAGAGAATACCAATGAGAAATGCGAGGCCTGGTTCAGCGCTGTATTGAGGCGCAATATGCTCACACATCTTAGATCTAATCAGTAGTTCTCGGCATAATTCGTCAGGGACAGTTAACGTGCCTGATAAAGAAACAATAATCGCCCAGCGTTTTAGCTCATTAAGGCCAAGCAAAACAACGGCTTCATTTATAGTGGAGATTGATCGTTGTAATGAAAAGGTAGCCGAATTAACAATTTTTAGAAGTTTTACTGCAAGTCGAGGATCTTTAGCAATGATCTGTTCTAGACCTTCTGGAGTTGCATCTGGGTTATTAAGCTCGGCAAGTAATTGGATTATGGTTAATTCATTTCCACTTATGCGCTTTCCCTCAATGCGTTCAGGAAATGCAAAAAAGTACCCTTGAAACAGTTGGAAACCTAATTTTTTAAAGCGATGGAATTCGTTAAGAGTTTCAACTTTCTCTGCGAGCAAAGTCAGATTGTAAGGTGCCAGATGTTCCATTGTGCGAAAAAGGTTTTTACCTTTGGTTTCAAGAACATCAATTTTTACAATATCGACTACATCCATTAAAGGCTTATAATCTTCGCTCCAAGTAAAATCATCCAAGGCAATTTTAAAGCCTTTCTCTGATAGCCCTCGAATCTGTTCAATGGTTTTAGCATTAATTGGAACATCTTCTATTATTTCTAAAACAACGTTATCTGCTGCAAAACTTGGAAGTTCCTCCGAAAGCAGTTCCTCATTGATATTCATAAAAGCTGGAAGAACGCGTTGAGCACCTCTCTGGATAATTCCGGTATACGCGTTAAGGAGGACTTCACAGGTAGCTGCGGTGCCATCAAATAGTTCCCCGGGAGGGCAACCATTCGGATCTCGATAAAGAAGTTCATAACCAACCGTTTCACAGTTGGCATTGAGGATTGGTTGTCTTGCTAACAGAGTTTGCTCTAACACCTAGGCGCCTCATACAACAATCAATTAGATAGTAGTTTCGAACTAACTAACTGACATAGTAGCGGAATTAACAAGTATGACTAGTGGTTTAAAGTCTGATAGGCAAAAAAAAACCGGGCATAAGCCCGGTTTTTTTAAGAAGGTTATCACTTACTTAGTGATCGCCTGAAGTTCAGCCATTGCAGCTTCGCGAGTTTCGTTTGCGATTGCAGTGAAAGCTTCGCCTTGACCTTTTAGAAGTTCGAATAGAGCTTTGTTAGCTTCCATGTTGAACTTGATTAGTTCTTCAGGAGTTTTTAGCTCTTTTGCTTTCTCAGCTTCGCCCTGGAAGAAAGAAGTTAGTTCTTCACCAGATTTTTTCTGCTGTTCGATAGATTTAGTGATCGCAGCAGCCTGAAGGTTCATCAGAGACTGAACGGCATCGAAAGATTTCTGGAAATCAACAGTATTAGTCATGATAGTTCTCTCTAAAAAATTAATTTGTTGCACTGCACAATATGAGGCTCATTGTAGCCTGATTTTTGATCAAGTCAACACTTTTTTGTGCGGTGCACAAAAAATGTTTTAGCTACATATTCCTAAACATAGAGTTCGGTTATGACAGAATGATGTCTGGACGTTAAGAGGACGAATTGGTCTAATTGGCGCTTTGAATTTTCTGGCTATAGCGAGCAATTCTCATGGCAGGCATAGAAACAATACTGACGCTATTTTTGCTAATAGGTTTAGGTTATATCGGTAAACGTACCGTTTTAGCAGAGCAATCCTTAGCTCCGCTCAACACCTTTGTGTACTACTTTGCTGTGCCTGCATTGCTGTTTAATTCAGTCTATAAATTATCTTTGGATAGTTTGTTCCAGCCCCTTTATCTATTTGCTTTCCTCGTCGCTGTTGTTGCAACTGCGCTCACGGCGGCATTGGGGTGCGCACTGTTCTTCTCGGAGCGTAATAAAGAGGTACTTATCATTCGTGCTTTGAATGGTACCTTTTCCAATTACGCGTATATGGGCATTCCGATGGTGTTTGGTTTGCTAGGTGAAGCTGCTTATGGAGCGATGATTAGTATCATCTTGTTGGGAAATGTATTCCAGATTGGTGGTACGCAGTTTTTGATGGAAAGTCAGCGCCAAGAAGGAACGGGGTTAAAGCAATTTTTGGCTATTTTAGATAAGTCATTGCTGCGCAGCCCGATCTTCTTATCCACATTCTTTGGTGTATTAGTCTCAGCATTTGCTATAGAACTGCCTAATGTTTTGGCATCTACCTTGGATCTGCTAGCGCCAGCCACCGTGCCTGTGGCTCTGTTTTGTTTAGGTGCGAGTCTTGAGTTTAAAACCCTTAAGCAAAGTAAAGTTGAGCTATTCTGGCTGGTAATCGTTAAGCTCGTTATTCATCCATTGCTCACTTTAGTCATTTTCAAACTCGCAGGAGTTGAGGACCAGAACTGGCTGTTAGCTGCTGTGATTCTGGCTGCGTTGCCAACAGGGGCCTTAGCCCACGTTATGGCGATTCGCTATGATGTAAAAGAGAAAGAAACCTCCCTAACTGTCGTTCTATCAACTATGGCTGCGCTCGTTAGCGTATCCTGTTGGGTCAGTTTTTTGATGTAATTCATTTGGGTCAACTTATGCAGCTTGTTGTACATCATGAATAAAGAACATGATCTCTTCAGGCTGCTGAGGTTGGTTAATTATCTCAACCACATGATCTTTTCGATCTTTCTTCTGGTCGATAACCTCGACAGCTAAGTAATCGCCATCTAATTTGAAATCTTTCATGGCGTAACCTTGTTCTGCAAGTAAATCCATCAGTTTTAGTAGGACAAGGCTTTTGTTTCTGTATGAAATCCCAAATAAAAATCCGTTGATGATCATCTGACTATCCTCTTTTGCGACTGCCTTTTAGGAGCAGTTAAATTGCTTTATCTGCTGTCTATTTTCTTCTGAAGTCGAGATGCTGTCTGTATAGGAATATGCATACAAATTTTCATGCAGTGGTTTTTTTCGAGCTTAAATAACCGATTCTTGGCTAAACTCAATGAGTGATGTTTGGGTCTCTACTAAATTTGATAGGAGGGATAACTCCAATGGCATTTACGTTTTATGCACAACGTATCTTTGTTACTCGTTTCAGTGCTGCGGTAGGCTTTTATTCCCAAGCCTTGGGTTTAGAACCCGAGTTCATCGATGAAGATATGGGATGGGCTGAATTTGAGTTGGGTGCAGCCAAAATTGCCTTAGAGTTGGTTGATGCGGATACTGAAGAGGCTATCGATTTAGTGGGGCGTTTTGTGGGTGTCACACTTCAAGTTGAGGATATTCAATCGGTGTATGACGATATGACTCAAAGAGGAATTGAGTTTGTTACCCCACCAGAGAAACAACCTTGGGGCGGTACGCTCGGGCACTTTAAGGATCTTGAAGGAAATATCCTTTCGATTTTCAGCATGTAGTGTTTTGTATTTCAGCTTCGTATGAAGTTACAAAACACTACATCAGATAGCAGATTAACCTTCCTGCTCTAAAGCCTCGCGAAGTTGATTAATCACCTTACTCGGCAGACGGTTGATAATAATACGCCCATTATCTTCATCAAATTCGATATCTTTACTGCAATTTAGATCACCAAGGCTGCGCTTATTGAAATCTAAACTCCAGTTATCAGCTTTTACTTTGAGTTTTGCGAAGCGATTAATTGTGCTGGTGTGAGGCTGAAATTCCTGGCTAACATTGTATGGACCTTTATTGGCAAATGTACCAAAGGTACCCGCTGCTGTTTCTGCTTGTTCGGGAGGAATGTAAGCATCAAACAGGTTCTCTATGTCGTTTAGGTTAGCGGATTCTTTTTCTGTGCGTTGCTTGGATAGGTAGCTAACTACATCCTCAACCACTTCCTCTTTACGATCGCTCATATTGTTTTGGTTACAGAAATCCCGAGCAGCACGAATCAACTCACCTGTTGATTTGCGTGAAGGGGTGACATCAGTACAACCAAATGCTGTGGAGAAGTAATGGGTAATTTCACCTTTCTCTTTGCTGCCGATAAAGCTGAGATAGCTGTCCTGCTTTTTTCTATAAGTGGTTAGGTTGATCCGCGCACCTTGATGAAGTTGATCAAGATTTATCTCCATCACCTCAGTTGGGTGAAGGTCATTGTCAAAACCGATACCTGCTTTATCTCTAACGAGTGCGATCAACATATATTCGTAACGATCGCTGGCATACATAGCAAACAATACATATCCACCATGAGCGGTATGGGCGGAAGGATTGTTAATTGCAACCGCTAACTGAGACATACTTTTTTCTGTTAACTCAACAAAGCTCTGCTCGTTACATTCTGCATTCACAAAACTTTCGAAAGCTGAGATAAATGGATACCCCTCTTCATTCTCATGATTAAACGATCCATGAGTCAGACTAGAGCGACGGCTGAATGCAGAATTTAGAGTTTCGAATAGCTGGTTAGCAATCGGTTCAGTTGTCGGAATAACACCACCGCGATCTGTAATACGCGCAGGCGCATCTTCAGATTCTTTAACTAGTTCTCGAATAGCTAGATGTTTTAATTCCATGAATGACCTCAGCAGCGTTGTCAAAAAAGCAGAGCAAGGATTGTATTTAAAACTTAGAGGAGATGCAGTATAAAGATGCCCCCAATCCAATGAATAAGGCTGAGCTCATGGCGCTTAAACCAACTATCTACAAAGTTTCCCTTAATTTAGTGGATATGAATCGGGATATTTACACGAGCGAAAAGCTGACAGTTGCTCTGCATCCATCTGAAACGGTTACGCGAATGATGGTGCGTATCCTCGCTTACGCGCTGAACTATGATCAAGACCTTGATTTCACCAAAGGCCTATCAACGGCTGATGAGCCTGATCTTTGGATTGTGCGCCCTGATAACTCTGTGAGTTGTTGGATTGAAGTTGGACAAGCTTCTCCTGAACGTATGCGTAAAGGCGTTAGTCGAGCGGAACAAGTACTGCTATATGCCTACGGTAGCGAAGTAGATATCTGGTGGGCTAAAAATGGTGAAGGCCTAAAAACATTGCCTAAGACGCAGGTATTTCGATTCGATTCGGATCAAGTGAGCCAGTTAGAAGCATTGTGTGATCGTACAATGGAGCTGACAATTACACTGAGCGAAAACCAAATTTTCGTTACTGCTGAGGATAACCAAGTTGAGGTGGAGTTTAGTCAGCTTTCTTAAGGAAGTTGGCTTTAATAATCCACTTTTCCTCGATTCTTTTTGATCTGACCGCGCTGAGTTTTCTTATCAACGCGTTTACGTTGTGAGCTTCGTGTGGGTTTGGTCGCTCTTCTTGCTTTTTCTACAACAGTAGCGGCTTGGATAAGCTCCAACAGTCGTTGTTTTGCATCCTCTTTATTACGCTCTTGGTCACGAGAGTTTTGTGCCTTGATTACAATCACACCTTCTTTTGTGATGCGTTGATCTCGATAGGCGAGTAGGCGCTCTTTGTAGAACTCAGGCAGGGAAGAGGTTTTGATATCAAAACGGAGATGGATCGCACTGGAGACCTTATTAACGTTCTGACCGCCGCTACCTTGGGCGCGGATGGCATTGAACTCTAGCTCGTGCGGATAGATAAAAACGCGGTTGGATATCTGTAACATAAGCCTATTGTATCAATAGCTTTAAAGGGAATAAAAAAAATCTAAAAAGTTCCTACAGAGTTTGAATAACAGCTATATATGAACCATTCTTGATATACCATTCAACTTAACAGGGAGTGGGGATATGGATTCTCAATGCGACCACTGTAGACAGTTAATTGAATCATTAATTATCAGCGAACCCCATAAGTACCTTAACGTACTAAGAGCATCACCGAGTAGTAGCATCTATCGCTGTTCGCTGTTCGCTGTTCGCTGTGTAGCACTTTGTTTGAATTCACGGAACTTGATATTTACTTGTTAGATGTAGAACCGCTTAATTCGGAGATAACAGATCAAAAAGCATCCGCCTGTGCTTAACATGATACGTAGATAAAAGGGGCGGCCTAAAATAAGCTGCCCTTTTTATTTGAGTTAATCTTTCCAATCATCATCGTCAAATATTTCACGAAGATCCCTTTGAAGCTCCTTCTCCTCACGCATTGCCTCTAAACGACGGCGTTTAGCTGGATTAATGCTCTCTTTTTTATAAATGGTCGATAGCTCTTTAGACGCAGTTAACTCGTCTTTAAGTAAGGATTCATCAGACAGGGGCTGTTGATTAGATTCGCTATTTATGGAGCCTTGGTGACTCATAGCTCTGCCTCAGGGATTAACAAATCGATCTTTATATAGCCTGAGTATGGTACAGATTTGAAAATTGGAAAGGATTTATCCTGAATATGTTAGCTAAAGCCTAAAAGGAGAAAAAAGTCGGGTAAAAAATACCCGACAAAGCACTTTGGGTGTGGTGAAGCAAAGAAAGGTACTGGCAACAACTAGATGCTATTGCCAGCGAATAACGAGATACAAGGAGTGGATTACGACCTCGTTAAAGGAGTTGTTCAAGCGACTAGAAACATAGCGCCAAAAAGAGCGATACCTGTTCCGGCCCAAGCATTTAGTTTTGGAATGGTACGGTTGATCTGATCAGCTAGCGTTTTGCCTGCCCAAAATAGCAGCGCGGTACTCAACATAAAGCCTGATGCAAAAGCTGCGACACCGGCAGATCCTAATTCGGCACCATGAGCTGAACCGTGGTAGATCGCGAACAGTGCAATCAGTGGCAAGGCTACAACACTTTTTAGATTAATCACTTTAGAAACCATAAGGCCCAATACTAATACGGAAACCGCGATGCCTGTTTCGATTGCAGGTAACATCAGGCCGTTTAGCGCTAGGAAAAAGCCAACTAACAGCATGCTGAAAAGCGTAAAAGGCACTACGCGATTATCTTTTAGGTGCTGTTGACCCGCCCAGAAACCTACGGCTAAAAGTGCCAGAAGGTGGTCGATCCCAGTTAATGGATGTAATAGGCCAGAGATCAAACTGGACTCCATTAATAGATTACTGTGAGCAAAAGCTGATGGAGCAATCAATGAACCAGCGATTAGGGCTAGACTTGGTTTAAATCGGGTGGAAATTGTCCTCATTAGACTATCCTTTTTAATTGTTATGGATGAGGAGAGACTGTGGATACTTACTCTCGTTTCTTAGGTAATAGCAACTGAAGTGCCAAGTTTGAGAATAAAGGGTGATTGAGCAAAGAGCCCGTAACAAGCCAAATTGAGCGCGATCTAAGGATCTGATGAAATGGATGCTGGTTTATCAAAAGCCCATTTAGATAGCAAATACGTATAAAGCTGGAAACTTAGTATCCAGTTAGCATTTGCTAGAAAAATTGATCTCACTCATAAGTAGTGGAATTACTGTTTTTTATAAGACCTTGGTATATAGTTTTTGTTTTGCTGCAGTGCAAAAGGGAGTACACTGCAATCTATCCGTTTACGAGGGATTATTGGCGTGTCTACAAAATATCTTAAACGCTTTTTTAAACCAGCATCTATCGCTGTATTTGGTGCATCTGCCCGCGAAAATAGTATGGGCGGGGTGGTTCTTCAAAACTTACAAGAAAGCGGCTTTAAGGGTTCGTTATACGCGGTAAACTCTCAAGGGTATGAGTCAGTTCATGGCGTTAAATGTTACAGCCAACTGAATCAACTACCTGAAATGCCCGAGTTAGCCATTATCTGTTCCCCCCCGGAAACTGTGGCAGATATCATTCGTGCACTTGGCGCGAGTATGGTGAAGGCTGCCATGATCTTAACCGGTGGTCTTTCCATTGAAGATGAAAATCATCAAACTTTGCGTGATCAAGTCAGACAAGCGGCTAAGCCTTATGGTATCCGAATATTAGGGCCAGATTGTATGGGGATGTTGGTTCCCGGCCACAATATGAATGCCAGCTATTCCCATGTGAATATCCTAAAAGGTAAGGTCGCTTATGTGGGGCAGTCCGGTATTTTAGGCACGGCTATGATTGATTGGGCAACCGGTCAAGAGATCGGCTTTTCCCATTTTCTTACCTTGGGCGGTGGCGCTGATGTCGATCTGCCTTCGGTGATTGATTATCTCGCACAAGATCCTTATACCCATGCAATTCTATTACAGCTAAATCGAGTAGACGGCTCTGCGAGAGATTTCCTTTCGGCGGTCCGTTCTGCATCGCGAAACAAGCTCGTACTGGTACTTAAAAACGATACCTTCAGTGGCGAAAAATCGGGTACAGAGCTCGCTCCAGGCATCTACGATGATGATCAGGTGTATGATGCTGCGCTGCGTCGGGCTGGTGTGGTGCGTGTTGAAACCTCCGATGAGTTATTTAACGCTTTAGAAACCCTAACGCATATGAAACGTATGCGTGGTGAGCGATTGGCTATTGTATCTAATGGCACGGGGCCTAATGCCTTAGCGACAGAGCACCTTTTGAATAAAAAAGGCCAGTTGGCACATTTAACCGAAGAAACGGTAGAGGCATTAGCGGAAATCCTGCCGCCTCATTGGGATAGATCTAACCCTGTAGATTTGAATGCAGATGCCGATCCAGCGCGTTTTGCTGAAGCGGTACGCCTACTTACCAAAGATAAAAATGTCGATGCAGTACTAATGGTACATGCACCGACACGCCTAGCTCCTGGTGTTGAAACGGCAGAGCAGGTGATTCAAGTTGCCAAGAAAACTCCGCGTAATGTCTTAACCTGCTTTATGGGTCGAGCAACAGCGATAGAAGCGCGTAACCGTTGTAACGCAGCAGGCCTTTCGACTTTCTTAACTCCTGAAGAGTCTATTGATGCCTTTATGTATATGGTGGAATTTCGCCGTAACCAAGAAGTGATGCGCCAAACACCACCGCCTTATATAGAGCAAAATACACCAAATCACATTAAGGCCAGAGATCTAATTCAAAATGCGTTGGCGGAAAACCGGGATTATCTGCAACATAAAGAAGCCTGTGCGTTATTAGATCTCTACGATATCCCAGTTTCGAATACGTACTACAGCGATAATATTAATGATGTCGTGAAACTGGCGAGGAACATTGAGAACTCTGTCAGAGTTAAAGCGCTACACACAGATAACGTTTACCCGTTTAGTTACGATGAGCAGGGTAGTCTACGTTGGAAAGATATTGCTCAAGACCTCTATTCAGCCTCAGAGATAGAACATGCGACTACTCAACTCTCTTATCGAGTAGGTGAGAGCTATGGCCCAGAGCAACAGATGGGTTTTTGTATTCAGCAGATGAAGCGTGGTTTCCAATCTCTGCAGATCAATGTAGGTATCACACGAGATCCTACCTTTGGTCCAGTGATTGTATTTGGTGCGGGTGGTCATACGGTTGATGTACTCTCTGATCGTCATGTGATGTTGCCTCCGTTGAATATGGCATTGGCACATCAGCTCATTCGCCAGTCACGTATTTGCAAAATTCTCGAAGAAAACAGCTATCGTCCTGAGCAAGATATGAAGCAGCTGTGCAAATTGTTGTTGAATCTTTCTGAGATGGTGGTCGATCTACCGAACCTTAAATGCCTAGAGATCAATCCGTTATTGGTTAATAAAGCAGGTCTGTTGGCGACAGATGTTTCGGTATCGATTTCTGCTGATGAAGGTGATCTATCGATCTCTCCTTATCCTGAACATCTCACCGAAGAGATGACTCTTAAACGCTCTGGCCGCAAGGCGATTATGCGTGCGATTCGTGGTGAAGATGAACCAAACCATCTCGAGTTCTATAACAAACTTAGCTCGCAATCTATCCGTCTACGTTACTTCTACAGCCGTGGTGTACCGACCCATCAGGAACTAGCGAACTGGACTCAGATTGATTACGACCGTGAGATGGCATTTATTATTTCTGTTCCACGTGAAGGTTCTAAAGAGATGGAAACTTTAGGTGTAGTAAGAGCAGTGACCGATGCCGATAACGTTCGAGCCGAATTTAGTGTCGTGATTCGCGATGATCTTCAAGGCGAAGGCCTGGGCGTCGCCTTAATGAGCAAAATTGTTGATTACTGCCGCAGCAGAGGAACACTGCAGATAATTGGCTCGACACTGCCGAACAACAAAGGCATGCAAAACTTGGCTAAGAAACTGGGTTTTGAGAACAGCTTCAATATCGAAGAAGACGTAGTCGATATGAAAATGATGCTGAATACACCCACGGAAGATTGGCAGCGCATGCGCCTTCAGTTGCCTCATTAATTAGGCAACTGATGTTTATTAGTTACCCCGTGGAAACTGGGGTGATGGTCTCGAAAGTGCCCGTCCTAATTTTTAGCCGTAAAGTATTAGACTTCACAATCCAATCCTTACAATTCACTGACATTCTTCTTTTTAAATGCGATTAGCCTACGTTTCAAAATTCTAATAAGGAAAATTGAAATGCTAGGGCAATATTCGGAGTTCGCTTTAACTTATCTATGGGTGTTGGGATCGATAACCACGGTGACTTTTGCACTCCCGTTGTTTTTTGTGCCTTTGACTTGGGCTAAGTTGATGATGTGGAGGGTTCCTGAAGACACTGATCTAGCAGAATACTTCGGACGTTGTGTAGGCGCATTTGTATTAGTGGTTGAGTTTTTTATTCTCAAAGGCGCTTATACAGAGGGTGGTTTGCAGTTCACATTTGATATGTTGGCTGTCGTCTTCACATTAATGTTAGTAGTGCATATTTATGGGGCAATTCGGAAGATACAGCCTATTACAGAAACCTTAGAAATAGGTTTGTGGGCCTTCTTACTCTTTGTGACTTACATTTGTTATCCCGTTTCATCCGGTATATAAACAAACCTCAGTTTTAAAAGTCTCAATCTGATTTTTGATGAGCGCTTGAGGCAGGTGGTAAAAACCTGTCTCCTTTTTGAGGGGATTTTTTTAGATAAAATGAGAGGGATATCATCGCCAAATTTGGCACTTTTATTGTTAATGCTCATATCAACAATAACGTTGGCTTTACTAGGAGTAAGAGCTCTTAACCAAGAGACCGCTTTAAAACAAATAGAATCACAGCATCGTCAGGAAATGACGATGAAGGCAATCGAAATCCAGCTTGCCCAAGAGATAGAGAGTGCTTTCCGTAAAGTAAGAGAGTCGATTGAGTCTAAAAATGGTAGTCGTCATGATCTCCGAAAATTGGTGATGAGCGACGGTGCTATCGATTTAACTTTGATCTACGATGATCAACTTAATAGAGTTTTTCCCCCTGATAAAATCCAAGCATTGCCGCGAGAGCAATACCTACTCGATCAGTTTGAAGCCGTTATAGAAAAGCAAATACAAGATATTTCTTTAGTGTCAGAGCCTATTACATTATCGCTAGGGTATTCTTCAGATCTTCGCTTGTTACATTGTTGGCAATCAGAATTAAATTACTGTGTTTTGCTTAAGCAGCGATGGTTAGCAGAAGAGTTGAAAGATGCTTTACCCAGAATTGATCAAACAGATCAGTTTCAGTTAAGTTCAGTTTCACAAAATAATAAGGAAAAGGCTAACCTTGAACAGCACGGTGCCAATCTAACTTGGCCCTTAAGTGGAATTTTTATCGATTGGCAACTTATATACCAACCACTCGATGCCGACACACAACACCTTCAACCTGTATATGTAGCCATCTTATTTCCTCTAATTGTACTCATGCTAGGGCTTGGGGCTTGGTTATATTGGGTACAGCGATGCTCTATTAAAGAAAATGAAAGAAAGACTGATTTTTTGAGATTAGTTGCACACGAGTTTAAAACGCCGCTAGCAAATCTGAGGCTTTATTCAGATCTTGTTCGCCGAAGCGAGTCGCATAAAGAAACATTAGGTTATATGGATGTATTTGATGCTGAATTTTTTCGTATGCGACGCTTTTTAAATAACGCCATATTATTCGAACATGCTGACCTGGTGAGTAAGCCTAAACTTGAGACCCTTGATTTAGAGCCTTTTAACCATCAGCTGATTAACCCTTTTGAGCCACGACTGAAACATAGTGGTATCGATTTGACCATTGATATTCAATGTACAGCTAAGGTGACAGTAGCTCGTGAAGCCCTTGAATGCTCGGTGGTAAATCTCGTTGATAACCTTATTAAATACGCGCCGCACCAGCCTGCGCAACTGGATTTTTTGCTACAAAACGATAGCTTGATGATAACCTGCAGAGATGGCGGGGACGGCATCACAGCAGAGCGCCAAACAAGTTTGTTCCAATATGATCCCCAGAAAACTAAAAGCGAAGAAGGGTTTGGTCTTGGCCTTGTTGTAACAAAACAGCTTATAGAAAATGCAGGTGGTCAGATAAGTTACCAAAATGTAGAGCACTCCGTTTTTACCATTCAATTGCCGATAGAAGAAAGCCAATGAAAGTATTAATTGCTGATGATGATCTTCATCTAAACCAAGGCTTGGCGCTGTTATTACAAAAAGAAGGTTTTGAATGTCATACCGTGAAAAATGGTAAAGATGCACTGTATCAGCTTGGTGAATACAAACCTGACTTATGCATTTTCGATGTGATGATGCCCTATCTGAGTGGCATAGAGCTTTGTGCAGTTATGCGTGAAAGAGGCTTATTTCAGCCAGTGCTTCTTCTTACCGCATTTGATGAGCAAGTCGATAAGATTGAAGGGTTTCGATTAGGTGCAGATGATTACATGACAAAGCCTTTTAACCCTGATGAGCTAATTGCACGGGTCACTGCTTTGGCTCGGCGAGAACAGTACCTTAAATCGAGAGAGCCTGCACAATCGAAAACATTTCAACTAGGTGAGTTAACCGTTGATACTGACTGTATGCTACTAAGCTATGTTGATGAAAAAGTCTGCTTGAGTAAGCGTGAACTTGAGTTTTTACAGCTGCTTCACGCAAGTGGAGGGCGAGTACTATCGAAAGACGAAATTTTGGACAAATGTTGGGGTAGAGCTTATCTACCTAATAGCCGAACTTTGGATCAGTTTCTTTCGGTCTTAAGACAAAAAATGGAAAAAGATTTAGGAGCTCCCAGAATCGTACAAACGGTTTATGGAATGGGATATAAATTAAAAGGCGTCGGATAATTTTGATGGGAATATAGTTAGTTATTCCCAAATGTTCCTCGTGTTGCTTTAATTACCTTGTGTGGTCGTTAGGGGCATTTATGCTAGATGAGTAGCATAAATAGTCAGAGCGCCTAGAAAGATGGCGCCAAGCATTGCTGGGGCTGTTCGGATTGATAAGGATTTGTTACCGGCAAATACAACGATCATCATCTTCACTAAGCTATTCACTGTAGCTGCAATAAATATTCCTGCTAAAGCCGTGCTTATCTCTATTGATTCAGGTGTCTGGCGGCCAAGCGTCAGCGTGATTGGATCTACATCAGTTAAACCAGCGATTGCTGATAAAAGTAGTGTGCCTGTATCTCCAAACCATTCTGTTAACGCTTTAGAGAGCACCATTACCATCATCAAGAAAACCCCAAAGATGACTGCTGAACTAAGCGCTAAAGGATTTCGTTGAGTTTCGACGCTGTTAGTTTCCCCGTCACTGTACTTAAACCAAATCCACAGCGCAGGTAGATAGAAGCCAGCCATCATGATGATCATAGAGGGCCATAGTTGATATGTTAGTGGTGCATTGATAACCAGCAATACCATCAGAATTCTTGGAAACATTGTCCCACAGCTAAATAGTATTCCGCTTGCTAATAGAGGGCATAGGGCGCGTTGTTCCCGGGAGAGGTTTGAGAATTGGATTGTTAATGCTGTTGAAGAACTTAAACCTGCAAAAACGGACGTGAACATAATGCCGCGTCGAGCTCCTCCAATACGGATTGCAAAATAGCCCAGAAAAGAAATGCTGGCAATCAGTACAACGAGCCACCAAATCTCATACGGATTAATGGCATTCCATGGGCCGTAACCTTTATCTGGTAGGATCGGCAGCAAAACAATTGAGATTAATAACAGTCTTAAGCCCGCATCTAGCTCATACTCTTCAAGCTTTTGAAGTGCTGAGTGAAGCTCGGGCTTACCATCAAGGATCAACGCTACGATAACGGCTGCGGCTGAGGCAATAACTGGCTCACCAGACACGGCAAGCGCTCCAAGAGTATAGGTAATCAATAGGCCTACAATGCCCGTGATACTAACGGTGTTGCTCTCCTTATGACGGATACTAAAGGCTACAGCGAGAATAATGATCAGTGGAATTAGGCCGAAGCCTAATAGCCAATTTGAATAGTCTTTGGCAAGTGCCGCGCACAATCCACCATACAGCCCTGTCAAAGCAAAGGTACGAATACCTGCAATGCGACTTCCTTCTGAGCGATGGCGTTGAGACCATCCACGTTCAATGCCTATGATCATGCCTAGAGCCAAGGCGATAAGAAGTGACCAGAATAGATTGATTGGTGTAGAGAAAAACGAAACATCCATAATTTAATATTGAGACAGTTTCGTCGTTATCGCCAGTTAAGAAAGTACAGGTAGGAATAGGTTCTTGTAAATGCTTTTTTACAAGCGACAGTTGTTTACTATCATAAGACGAAATTTGAGCTTAATACAGGGGCTTTGCATACCTATACATTAGTTGTCCTGATCTATTCCTCTCAGTTTTAAGATTAAAAGTTCGGACAGAATTAGCTGTACCAATTATAGATGCGAATTGTTATTGGAGGAACGCTGAAGGGGCCTACTTACTAGGCCATGTAGTAGCTTTTAAGTGTGATAGCATTTATTTAGGTTTACCTACACTCAATCACAGGAATATCTTCTATCCTCGTAGTATATCTTGGAGATAGAAGCTCTCGTTTCATCTTAAAGTGTTGTTGTATACCTTGACGGGCTAAATGGAGAGTATCTCTGCCGTATTTTGAATTGATTTGATCTAGGCATCTCATAAGTTCAGGCTGGTCAGCGGAAGGGGTAAAGATATCTGGCTGATAGGGGGTTGCAGTAGAGATTTCTAAAAGGCCTATACCTGCTTTGTAGTATCTAATGCCTGCTTGGTATATCTGCTCAGCCAGTTGGCTTGTTACTTTCACTATGACTGCAGTATCGCAGGTGGGAGTGGCAAATTGGTGGAATGCAGAGCGTTTAAAAAATGATTCCTTATCGTGGATAGAGTTGTGTGCAAAAACAATAATATTGCTGGTAGCACTCTCTTGGGCTCTTAGCTTTTGCGCGGCGATGGTTGCGTGTGTAGCAAGTGCCTGTTTTAGATCGGTGAGTCCTGTGATGCGTTGTCCAAAAGAGCGTGTGGAGTAAATCTGTTTTTTGGGTGAGCGGACATCATCCCAGCTTATTCTTGTTAAACCATTGAGTTCTGCTGCTGTATTAGCGATTAAGATGGAGAAGTGCTTCTTCATCAACGCGGGTTTTGTTTGCGCTAGCTGCCAAGCAGTTTTGACGCCGAGAAGATTTAGTCGCTCACCTATACGTCGTCCGACTCCCCAAACATCCCTAATTTCCATCTGCTGCAGAATCTGCTTTCTGATTTGATCGTTATCGATAACGGCAACACCGCTGAAACCAGGTAGTTTTTTACTGGCGTGATTAGCTGCTTTTGCTAAGGTTGGGGTTGGGCCAAAGCCTACGCCTACGGGGAGCCTTACCTCCTTCCATACTTTCCTTCTGATTTTTATACCCAGCTCATACCAACCTTCAGGTGGTATGTAGTGGTCAAAGCGTAAAAAGCATTCATCTATGGAGTAGATGTGTTGTTCTGGAGCAAAAGAGGCGCAGAGTTCCATCATGCGTGAAGATATATCAGCATAAAGCTCGTAGTTGCTGGATCTGGCAACTACGCCTGCTCTGTCTAGTTGGTCTTTGATTTTGAAATAGGGACCAAATTTGGGAATGCCCATTTTTTTAGCAATAGGGCAGGTTGCGACAATGCAGCCGTCATTATTACTAAGGACAACAACTGGGCGCTTTCGAATTGTAGGGTCAAAGATTTTCTCGCATGAAGCGTACATTCCGGAAGCATCTATCAGGGCGTACATCTTAATTGAGCCCCTTCTTTAATGGGCGAAATAATCGAATAGAACGTGTAACCACACCCTCGATAGAAAATTCATCCTGTTCGGATAATTGGTAGGGTTTATGGCCGGGAGCAGACGAAAGAAGTTTTCTCTCTTTGATGCTCGCGATTTTGCAGACGAAGTTGCCATTTAGCGTGGCAACAATTACATCGCCTTCCTTTACTGTTTCGGCTCGCGAAACGACAAGAAGGTCATTTGGGAATATTCCAACACCACGCATAGAGCTACCTTCAACAAAGCCTAGGTAGGTTGCATGGGGGTGATCAATGAGTAGCTGATCGAGTGAAAGTGCTAGCTCGGTATATTCAGCTGCAGGTGATTCAAAACCACTGATACCGGCGCTGGAGTAGATAGGAATAAAGCGCAACATAATAAGTACTGTTTATATATACAGTATTTATATTATCAGTAGATATTTAAAGGTGCCAGTTTAAGTTTTTGTTGTATTGGAAAGGAGGTCTTGTGAGCCTGGTAAAGCGGTTTCGCCATTACGTTGCATGTGTTTAAAGAGAGCTTTTAACGTTAAAGTTTAAACCTCTGAAGGTGTTTCAGAGGTTTCTTCAAGCTTTGCTCTATCTGCTTTAGATATGTAGCGCGGTTTGTTATTTTTTGGCGCTAATTTAGCCTTAGCTTGTTTTAGTCGCTTGGTGTGGATCTGCTTAATTTTTTTCTTGCGGTTCATGCTGTAGCTCGGTTGCGTAAAAATCACAGTGATTATAACTGAAAATGCCTTCAATAATGCCTAGCGCTAAACATAATGATATAGCAATTTCACATCCCACTCTTAATATAAAACTGGCATCATGCACTAATTGATCTAAGGTTTTAGTGCTTTAAAACCGCTCCTTAGCCCTATATGATCGCCAAAAAAATATTTCTTGAGATGAATACCGATGAATAAAAGCCTTCTAACGAATCTGCTTGCCTTTATTGCATTTGCGGCGGGTCTGATTACAGATGATCGTGTGTTATTGACCGTTGGCTTGTTTGCTCTATCTGGTGCGCTAACCAATTGGTTAGCTGTACATATGTTGTTTGAGAAAGTTCCAGGGCTGTATGGCTCAGGAGTGATCCCTGCGCGTTTCCAAGATTTTAAGCGCGGTATCAAAACTTTAATGATGGAGCAGTTTTTTACTGAAGAGAATATTGAGCGTTTTCTAAGTGCTGATAATGGTAAACAGCCTGATCTACATTTAGCGCCGGTAATTGAAAAAGTCGATTTCGCACCGACTTTTGATTCGCTTATCGAGGTTATCCAAAACTCTCCATTTGGGGGCATGCTCGCCATGGTGGGTGGTACCGATGCGCTTGAGCCTTTAAGAGAGCCTTTTGTGGAAAAAATGAAAAGCTCAATTGAAGAGATGACACGTGATGAAAACTTTATCACTTTATTAAAAGACGAACTTGAAAGCCCTGATGTTATGGCTGAGATGCAAGAAAAGGTTGAAGTCATTGTTCAGCAACGATTAGATGAACTAACGCCTAGTTTGGTCAAAGAGATTGTACAGCAGATGATTCGCGAACATTTAGGTTGGCTGGTTGTCTGGGGTGGTGTCTTTGGTGGTTTGATCGGTTTTATCGCAGCGATTATCGGTGTGTAATGCTTCTATGAGAAAAGCCGCAAACGCGGCTTTTTTTGTGCCTGCTTCGGCATGAATGGTCTATGTTTGAGAGACGATAGAAAGGATCGAGAGATATGAATGATTTAAAAAAATTCTATATTAATGGTGAATGGATTAAGTCATCTGGCAATGACGTCTTGGATGTTTTTAATCCGGCGACCAATGAGGTTGTCTCTCAAATTAGCCTTGGTAATAATGATGATGTCGATCTCGCTGTTGAAGCAGCTGTTGCTGCCTTTCCATCTTTCTCGCAAACCTCCAAAGAAGAGAGAGTCGCGCTTTTACAGCGTATTATTACTGAATATGAAAAGCGTGCCGAAGCACTTGTCGAGGCGACTACTGAAGAGATGGGCGCGCCATTAGGCTTATCGCGCCAAGCTCAAGTGCCGGCTGGGTTAGGGCATTTTAAGGCGGCTTTAAGTCTGCTTAAAAATCATGATTTTACTGAGGTTATTGGGTCGACCCGTATCGTTAAAGAACCGATTGGTGTGTGTGGTCTTATTACGCCTTGGAATTGGCCGTTAAATCAAATTACCTGCAAAGTTGCTCCGGCTATTGCAGCAGGTTGTACAGTTGTACTAAAACCTAGTGAGATCGCCCCGCGCACAGCGCATATCTTTGCAGACATTATGCATGCGGCTGGTGTTCCTTCGGGCGTATTCAATTTAATTGATGGTACAGGACCAGCTGTAGGTGCTGCGCTGAGTGCTCACCCTAAGATCGATATGATCTCATTTACGGGATCTACAGAAGCAGGCAAACAAGTCTCTATTGCTGCAGCTGCAAACTTAAAAAAGGTTTCTTTAGAGTTGGGCGGAAAGTCCGCAGCCATTGTTCTGGACGACGCTGATTTCTCTAAAGTGATTCCACGCTGTGTCAGAGCGGTGATGGGGAACTCGGGCCAGTCCTGTAATGCTCAAACACGCTTATTAGTCCCTGAATCACGTTTGAAAGAAACCATTGAAATCGCCAAGAAAACAGCGGATTCAATTATTGTTGGTGATCCGCAATCAGAAGAAACAGTGATGGGGCCGGTGGTATCAAAATTACAATGGCAACGCGTACAAACTCTGATTCAAAAGGGCATGGATGAAGGCGCTGAACTCGTTGCTGGTGGTATTGGTTTACCTGAAGGTTGTTCATTAGGCTGTTATGTAAAGCCGACGGTATTCGCAGGTGTTTCGCCTGATATGAGCATTGCTCAAGAAGAGATATTTGGGCCGGTGGTTAGCATCATGACTTATCGCTCTGAAGAAGAGGCGGTAGCAATCGCTAATGACAGTATTTATGGCCTTTCCGGTGGTGTCTACTCAAGTGATTTGGAACGGGCAAAATCAATAGCCGCTCAGATGAGAACCGGTATGGTTCATCTCAATGGTGCGCCGGTTGATATCAAAGCGCCATTTGGTGGTTATAAACAATCAGGCAACGGTCGAGAGTGGGGACTGTACGGCATCGAAGAGTTTATGGAAACGAAGGCTCTTTTAGGTAGTTTCGACGAAAATTAATTAATAGGCATGATCGATGTTTTTGATGGTTAAAAAGAACGTTCTTTTTCTGGGTATATAAGTGAAGTTATCTAATCGATTGCAGTTGTTATTAGGGATGATTGCAGATCAGTATGAACAGATTTGGGATTGTTGTTGTGATCATGGTTATCTTGGGCAAGCTATTCTCAATACAAGGCCAAAAGCCCAAGTCCATTTTTTGGATGTGGTGCCATCGATAACCACCCAGCTAGAGCAGAAGTTACGACAGAGTGAATTTTCTCAAGATCGATGGGCTGTTCATTGTGGTGATATTCAGCAATTTGTTTTACCTAAGTCTGATAGCTGTTTAAGTGCTCAAGGTCGTAAGTTACTTGTGATTGCAGGGGTTGGGGGGGATCTCACATTAGATATGGTTTCTGCTGTATTGCATAACAATCCTGATAGCGACATAGATTTTCTGATTTGCCCTGTTCGGCAGCTTTATAAAGTGCGTTCTGGGGTGCAGAAATTAGGTCTAGGGTTGGTTAACGAAGCAATTGTTAAAGATAGCGGTCGCTATTATGAGGCAATCCATATTTCTACATTAAGTCAAAAAGAGGTTCATGTTGTTGGGGAGTTGATGTGGGACCTCACGCAAGAAGGCCATCAAGAATATTTAAGGCAGAATATCAGTCACTATAAACGTATGCAGGCTCAAGGAAACGAGAGCGTTCGTAAAATATTAGCGGAATATATGAAGCTGCAAGAGCTGCCAGCTTAAGAGTTATCTTAGGGAGCGAAGGCGTGCTCCCTAAGATATATAACCTGTTGATTGAATGTCAGGTTATTTTACTTTCCACGCAATTTGTTCGCCTGCGCGAATAGGAACAACATTATCATCACCTAGTGGGTAAGTTGCAGGGACGTCCCAGCTTTCTTTAACCAAGGTGATGGTATCTGCATTACGCGGTAGACCGTAGAAGTCCGGGCCATTCAAACTTGCGAACGCTTCTAGCTTGTCTAGCGCGCCAGCCGCTTCAAATGTTTCAGCGTACAGCTCAATCGCAGCGTGAGCTGTGTAGGAACCTGCACAACCACACGCGGCTTCTTTAGCGTGTTTCATGTGAGGAGCTGAATCGGTACCTAAGAAGAACTTTTTGCTACCGGAAGTAGCTGCTTTGATTAGTGCTTCTTGGTGAATATTACGCTTAAGGATTGGTAAGCAGTAATAATGTGGGCGAATGCCGCCAGCCAACATGTGGTTGCGGTTATAAAGCAGGTGATGGGCAGTAATGGTGGCAGCGACATTTTCCCCAGCGGATTCGACGAACTCGGCGGCATCTTTAGTTGTGATGTGCTCAAGTACGATTTTTAAGTTAGGGAAGTCATTTACAACATCTTTCAAAATAGTTTCGATGAAGATTTTTTCACGATCGAAAATATCAATATCACCATCGGTTACTTCACCATGAATTAAAAGCAGCATACCTGCTCCTTGCATGGCTTCTAGAACAGGGTAAATGTTCTTAACGGATGTCACGCCTGAATCGGAATTTGTGGTAGCGCCTGCAGGGTAAAGTTTTGCTGCGTAAACCTTGCCTGTTTCCTTTGCTGTCTTTATGTCAGCAGGGTCAGTGTTATCTGTTAGATATAACACCATTAAAGGATCGAAGTTGCCTTGTGGCTTTTGATCCATAATGCGTTGGCGGTAGCTAAGCGCTTCTTCAGTGTTAGTTACAGGTGGAACTAGGTTCGGCATGATGATTGCGCGCCCCATATAGCGGCTCACATCACGGACAGTGTCTTTAAGTTGAGCACCATCGCGAAGGTGAATATGCCAATCATCAGGGCGTGTAATCGTAAGAGAGGTCATTTGGGCAGTACCACTTATCTATCAGGTTAAAACTTATCTTTTAATTATCCCACGGTTTTCTCTGAAAAGCTTTTAAACCTTATAAACAATTCGATTTTTTGGTCTGTACAATTTAGGTTAATTCTTGATGATTAAAGCAACAAAGAAATAAGGGTTTCTAGGTACTAGAGAGTAATTTTACGTTCATTTAGATTGTATTAATATTGAGCGGATTTTCATTCTAATTACTATAAAAAATGCGTTAACGGTTCGCTATGAAGTACAAAACCAAAATAATTTTGGCTGTGATTATTCTCGGTCTAGCCTTCCTTGCTGGGCTGTCTGCGCTGACTTTAAATCTTCTTAAAACCACGACTACCGCAGAAGTTGAGCAAAGAATTCAAATAGTTAACACTTTTTTAGGTGTTACTCTGTTACCTGAATTAAATGCGCTGGATAAGGCTGGTCTGCCTTCTAAAGCAAACGAATTAATGCAGACCCGCTCGTTAGAATATTTACAAATTTATGATCAGGCGGGCTCGCCAATAGTGTCTATGGGTGAGCATGGCCTTACCCATTCTCATAATTTAGCTGTTTTATGGGGGGAGAATGGTGATGTCATTGATCAGCAGCTATTTCTTCGAGGTGATGATGGATCATTATACGAAGTCCACTATGGTCTTCCTTCAGAAAAAACTAATTCCCTAATTCAAGGAGCTAGCTATCAACTACTAGGTTTAGCTTTTTTGGAAGTTCTTCTAATGGTTCTTGGCGCACATTTAGCGCTTAAAGTCATTTCTAAACAGCTTTCCCATCTACGAGAAGCGAGTACACAAATTGCAGCAGGAAATTTTAACTTTCGTGTATCTGAGGAATCCTGTGGAGAGTTGATAGAGACTGCTCAGGCTTTCAATATTATGGGAGCTCGGTTGGAACAATATGAGAAAGATAAAAACGGTGAAAACTTGCACCTTAAGGAACTATCACAAGCTGTAGAACAGAGCCCTGTTGCAGTGGTGATGACGGATAGCGACGGTGTAATTACTTATGCTAATCCATGTTTTTACCGTACTTCCGGTTACAGCAAAGAAGAGGTGATTGGTCAAAACCCGAAATTTTTACAGTCTGGAGAAACAGATAAAGAGGATTACATTGACCTTTGGCAAACCATCACCAGCGGTAAAAGCTGGAAAGGAGAGCTTTGTAATCGTCGTAAAGATGGCAGCATATATTGGGATAAAACTTCAATATCACCAGTTAGTTCTGAAAATGGAGAGGTAACTCACTATATCTCAGTGAAGGAAGATGTAACTGCATATAAGCAGATCGAAGAACGGATGCGTGTTGCCACTACGGTATTTGATGCTGCTTCAGAAGCAATAATGGTTACAGATCTAAATGGGGCTATCACGATGGTGAATCCAGCTTTCTATGAGATTACAGGTTACCAATCGAAAGAGGTGCTAGGGCAAAGCCCACGAGTACTCAACTCCGGCCACCATGATGAATCTTTCTATAAGTCGATGTTTGAAGAGCTGCAAAAAAATAATCGCTGGGAAGGTGAGATCTGGAACCGCAGGAAATCTGGAGAGGTTTATCCACAATGGCAAACCATCGCGATGGTTCGTGATGAAGATGGAGAACCCTTAGAATACATCGCCCTCTTCACGGATATTAGTAAACGTAAAGAGAAAGAAGACGAAATCCGTTTTAGGGCTAATTATGATGCGCTAACCCGTTTGCCAAATCGTAGTTTATTTAATGAGCGATTAACCCAAGTCTTGGTTCAAGCAAAAAGGGAAGGGGCAATACTAGCTTTGCTATATATGGATTTGGATGGTTTTAAAGAGATTAATGATACTCATGGTCATTTGGCAGGTGATAAAGCGCTACAGCAGATTTCACAGCGTTTAACTGAATGTGTAAGAGAATCTGATTGTGTAGCTAGGTTAGGAGGTGATGAGTTTGTTGTTTTCCTATCTGGATTAGAATTTAAATATGATGCGGAAGTGGTTGCTAAGAAAATTATTAATTCTGTGCAGCAACCGTTTGCCTATGAAGATGTGGTTTTGCAGTTGGGCGTGAGTATTGGTATCTCGATCTATCCAGATGATCAATTACCAGAAAAACTTTTTGAGCATGCAGATGCAGCTATGTATGAAGCTAAACGTGCCGGAAAGAATACATTCCGTTATTACAGTATAGATTTTGATTAGAGCGTTAGGAAAGATAGGAGGGGGCGACTGGAGCGCTTGTTTAGCTTAATAAGTTATTCGTCTAACCAGACTGTTCTAACGGGTTCACCAAAGTCATCGTAAATTATCTTTTTGCGAGGTTTCCCTCGTTTAGGCTTAGCTGAGGTTGTAGCTTTGTTCTTGCGGCGGGCATCAATAGTAGCTAATAAACCGTGGACTGGAGTTCGTTCTTGCGGTTTAGCGTGCTCAAAGTTGGATTTATGATGAGTGTAGCGACCGTCCACTAATCCAGACTCCCCCATCTCAACCTGTTTAATTTCCCCTCCTTTTTCCAGAAACCGCGATACCTCAGCATTGAGCTGATCGCGAAGTTCCGCTTTGCTTGGGGATTTCTTAAACATAGTCTTGACCATGGTCTAGGGATTGTATGATTTTAAACCTAAATAGGGGTGCTTGCGAGGATAGTTTTAGCTTATCCTTATTTATAATTACTCATTATGTTGTAAATAAGGTTATGACTTGCTGACTAGGGAATATCTAGTGAGCTATGTTAAGCCGGTAAGTATACAGATAACAAAAGCTTTCTTATGCGACTATCTTTACCGTTACGCTTTTCCATTCCGGTCATTATTGTGTTGGTTACAGCACTGATAATCCCAAGCTGTCTTTTCTTTGTAGCCCCGATTATTGAGAGGCAGCATCAGACTTTGCTGCAAAATGAAGCACAAAATGTTACTAAGCGGCTTAAAGGTACACTAACTTACTTGTTAGAAAGGGGGGATGCAAATGGTGTAAACAGAGAATTTCGCCAGAACCTTCAGTCAGAGCAGGTGAGTAAAGTATTGGTAGTGGATTCGGCTAACCAAATTCGTTTTTCATCTCATAGTGAAGATCTAGGCAAAACGGTTAGCCGGCGTGTCGATGTACATTTAGATCTTAATACTATTATTCAAGTCCGAGAAAGGCGGTTGCAACAGCATGCCTATTTTGACAAGGAAAATGTTCTTTATTCTTTGATCCCAATAGCTATTCCGGTGTTTGGCTCGCAACAACAAGAGCTAGAGCAAGGGGTTATGATTCTTGCTTTAAGTGATAAAGAAGTGAATGAAGCTATTAGCAAGCAACTCACTGTCTTGGTTACTGCGCTTTCTATTGCCATGTTGTTCTTAGCGCTGATTTTAATGTTTGCTATCAACCGGATGGTGACTTCTCGAGTGCAGCTGTTGGTGTCGGCAAGTAGATCCTTTTCACAAGGTCAAATGACCGCTTTTGATGATCAGATCGGAAATGATGAATTGGGGGCGCTTGGGTCTGCGTTTAGTCAGATGGCAAAGCAGATCTCCTCGATACATGCTCAGCTAGAAGCTAACGTTGATCTGTTAGATGAATTGTTGGAAAACTCGCCATCGATGATCGTGATTCGGGATGTCGAAGGTCAATATCTAAGAGCAAACCCCGCTTATCTAAAATTTGCAGGTTTAACTTCAGTGGATGAGCTAAAAGGTGATGCGGCTGAAAAGGAAATTCCTGCTGACGTGATCCATGCCTCTCGAGAGGGTGATGCACAAGTCGTTCAATCGAAGCAGCATTATAGCTGGGAGTTAACTTACGAGTGCGATAGACAGTATAAGTCCCTATACAGTGAATGTTTTCCTCTGTTTGATGATGGACAGTTATATGCGGTGTGCACGATCACAACTGATATGAGCGATAGAACTGAAAAAGATAAAGCTTTACGTTTGGCCCAATATATTTTTGAAACCACGAATGATGGCATTATTGTCACGGACAAGCATAACCGGATTGTAGAAGCCAATTCAGCATTTGAAAGGGTCACTGGTTACAGTAAAGAAGAGGTGATTGGTCAGGCTCCGAATATCCTTAACTCCCATAAACAACCTACATCGTTCTATGAAGCAATGTGGAAAGAGTTGGAAGAGAGAGGGTTATGGTCTGGGGAAATCTGGAACCGAAAGAAAGATGGCCAAATCTATCCGGAGTGGCTTACGGTCAAAGCAATTAAAGATGAGCGAGATATTGTTACAGGGTACTTTGGTGTATTTACAGATATATCAGAGCAAAAGAAAACTGAGGCATCTCTGCGAAATCTTGCTTACTATGATTCGTTGACTAATCTAGCTAATCGAACGTTTTGCAAAGAGCGTTTAGCCCATGATATGGAGCTCTCCAACAGACATAAAGAATCTTTGGCTTTGGTGTTTATTGACTTGGATTTCTTTAAACATGTGAATGATTCTATGGGCCATGAATATGGTGATCAGCTACTCGTAGAGGCGGCGAATCGAATTAGAGAAAAAGTTCGAAGTTCCGATACGGTTGTTCGTTGGGGAGGGGACGAATTTATCCTCATTCTTCCAGGTATCTTTCAGGCAAATATGGCTTTGGTTATAGCGAACAATGTTCTAGAAGAACTAAAGCGTCCATTCAGGTTAAAAAACAGTGATGTCTTTATTGGGGCCAGTATAGGTATTGCCATGTACCCTCATGACGCCGATAGTGCAGAAACCTTGATTCAGCATGCTGATGCTGCGATGTATAGCGCTAAGAATCGAGGGCGCGACCAAGTATGTTTCTTTGATTCGGAACTGAATCGCAAGAATCTACAACAGATACAAATGAAATCTGATATCCGTGCTGCTATTGATGCTGAATCTTTTGAAATTTATTACCAAGCGAAAGTATGCCTTACCTCAAGAAAAGTGATCGGTTTGGAGGCGTTGCTTCGTTGGACTGATTTTGATGGCAATAGTATTTCCCCTGCAGGGTTTATTCCTGTAGCTGAAAATAGCGGATTGATCCTACCTCTGGGTAATTGGGTATTTTCAACAGTTTGCAAGCAAGTCGATCAGTGGGTGAAACGAGGTTTGTTGCAGGAGGGGGAGCGGGTTTCAATCAACCTGTCTCCACGTCAGCTAGCAAGTCCGGATTTGGTTGGTGAATTGAGTAAACAATTAGATCAATACCCCTTAATTGAAGCTTATTTGAGTGTAGAAATTACCGAAACTGCCGTGATTGAAAATATCGATCGAGTTTTACCCGTTCTTGAAACTATTCGAGATAAAGGTTTAGCAATCGAATTAGATGACTTTGGAAGCGGTTATTCCTCTCTAAACTATCTGCGCCGATTACCTGTGGATGTGTTAAAAGTTGATAAAGCATTCACCGCAGAATTAGGCTTTAACAAGTCAGAAAAAGCTATTATGGCTACGATCATTACTATGGCAAATACCTTGGGTATGAAGGTTGTTGCTGAGGGGGTCGAAACCGATGAGCAGTTAGCAATTTTGACTGAATTGAAGTGTGATATTGCGCAAGGTTTCTATTTCTCTAAGCCGGTTCCAATTACAGAAACAGAAGCAATCCTAGAAAAGGGTTTGAGTCAGTAAGTGAATAAGGTTTCACTGGTACAAGTTGCTCGCAACAGGTAGCATAGAGCCAATATTTTTAGACAATATAAGTAGCAAAAGTAGATGAGTTATCAGGTTCTAGCGCGTAAATGGCGTCCTGCTAAATTTCAGGAGATGGTAGGGCAAGAACACGTGCTTAAAGCACTGGTTAATGCGTTGGATGATGATCGTTTACATCATGCCTATCTCTTTACCGGTACCCGTGGTGTCGGTAAAACATCGATTGCTCGATTGTTTGCCAAATCTCTCAACTGCGAACAGGGCGTGTCTTCAACGCCTTGTGGTCAATGTTCTGCTTGTAAAGAGATCGCCGAAGGGCGTTTTGTTGATCTTATTGAAGTTGATGCGGCTTCGCGCACGAAAGTAGAAGATACGCGTGAATTGATGGAAAACGTGCAATATGCACCGACCCATGGACGCTATAAAGTGTACCTGATAGACGAGGTGCACATGCTTTCTACTCACTCGTTTAACGCGCTACTTAAAACGTTGGAGGAGCCACCTCCGCATGTTAAATTCCTATTAGCAACAACTGATCCTCAGAAGCTGCCGATCACAATTTTATCTCGTTGCTTGCAGTTCAATCTTAAAAACTTGATCCCTGAACGAATCGTGAACCATCTGCGAACAGTTCTGACAGCAGAGCAGATTCAGTTTGAAGAACCTGCATTATGGTTGTTAGCGAGATCTGCAGACGGCTCTATGCGTGATGCGATGAGTTTAACCGATCAGGCGATCGCTTTTGGTGCTGGGCAGATTGGTGAAGCAGATGTTCGCGCTATGCTGGGCACAATTGATCAGCGTTTGGTCTATCAGATGTTGTTCTGCTTAGCGGCATCAGACGCTAAAGGCCTAATGGCGGCAGTGACTGATTTGGCTCAGTTCTCACCTGACTATAATACGGTGTTAGGGGATTTGATCGGTGTATTACACCGTATCGCGATGGCGCAAACGATCCCTGATGCTGTGGATAACAGCATGGGAGATAAAGATCAGATTATTGACCTTGCCGGCAAATTAACGGCCGAAGACGTACAGCTCTATTACCAAGTTGCTTTGATGGGGCGTAAGGACCTTCCTTTCGTTCCTGATCCACGCGAAGGTTTGGAAATGGTATTGCTGAGAATGCTGGCATTTCGTCCTGCTAGTGCTCAGCCGCGCCAAGTTGAGGTCGCATCAAGTTCGCCGCAACAAGTGAGTCAGGCCACTAATACCCCTGTAACTGCGGAAGTGCCGGCACCTGCAGCTGAATCGATTCAACCCGCTCCTGTCGCACAGACTCCAGTTGCTCAAACTGCACCTGCGTCTCAATCTGCGCCAATGCAACCGGCTCCAGCGCACACGTATAGTCAGCCTCCAGCAGTAGAATCTCCACCGCCGTATGAACAGCCATTATCAGATGTACCTCCATTAGGGCAGGCAAGTCCGATGGCGCCAGTGGCGGAGGTAAGCCCTGCAAAAAAGCCTGAAGCGCTAAATAACCAAGGAGATGAACCACCTCCTTGGGATATGGATGATGTAGGTGGTTTTGATGATTCAGAGCCTTCTAATCGTGCAGCGGGAAATTCATATACTGAAATGGAAGCAGTGGCTCCTGTTTCAGAACCAGTGCTACAAGCTGAAGTAACAGAAGAGATAGGTGAGATCTCTAAAACACGTGTTGAGGTTGTAGAGTGTTCGCGTAATTTAGCGGAAGTCTCCTCGCCTGACTGGGTACATATTAGTCGTAGCCTTGGTCTAAGTGGCATGACCGAAAGTTTAGCGACTCATCTCTCTTTGGAACAAATATCGTCTGAATCGATGGTTTTACATTACACCAAAGAGCAGAAGACGATGCTGAACGAAGTACAGTGTCAGCGTATTTCGGATGCATTAAATAGTTACTTTAATAACCCTGTTCAGGTTGAGTTTTTACAAGCTGAACAGCAGCAGGAAACGCCTGCACAATTTATAAATCGTAAACGAGAAGAGCGTCATCTATTAGCTGTCGAATCTATTCGTAACGATAGTACGGTACAATTACTACAAGAGCATTTTGATGCACGGATTGAACTCTCGTCCGTGGTTCCCATCGATAATTAATTGAGGAAAGATATGATGAAAGGCAGTATGGGTAACCTGATGAAACAGGCCCAAAAAATGCAGGAGAACCTGCAAAAAGCACAAGAGCAAATCGCACTTGCAGAGCAAACTGGTGAGTCTGGTGCGGGTCTTGTGAAAGTTGTAATGAACGGTCGTCACGACGTTAAAAGCATCAATATTGATGACAGCTTAATGGAAGAAGATAAAGAAATTTTAGAAGATTTGATCGCAGCAGCTGTTAACGACGCTGTACGCAAAATTGAATCTTACACGCAAGAAAAAATGTCTGAAGTGACCGGTGGTATGGGAATGCCTCCTGGTTTCAATATGCCGTTCTAATCGATGTCTTTCAGTCCATTAATTCAGCAGCTGATAAACGCTTTGCGTTGTTTGCCGGGGGTTGGTCCTAAGTCGGCTCAGCGTATGGCTTTTCATCTGTTAGAACGTGATTCTGAAGGGGCGTTATCTCTGTCGGCTGCGCTTGAAAAAGCGGTTGTTGAAATCGGTCATTGCAGTGAGTGCCGTACCTTATCGGAGCAGGATGTTTGTGATATTTGCCAATCGGAAACGAGAGATAAGCACCTACTTTGTGTTCTTGAGTCTCCAGTAGATGTATTAGCGGTTGAGCAAACGGGCGGCTATAACGGTCGCTATTTTGTTCTCTCTGGGCATCTGTCGCCTATCGATGGTATTGGCCCTGAAGATCTGGGTATTGATCTTCTGTTAGAGAAAGTTAGATCAAATGATATTCGAGAATTGATCTTGGCGACAAACCCTACGGTAGAAGGTGAAGCAACTGCTCACTTCATCGCAGCGCAAGTCAAGGATCTTGACGTAAAGGTTTCTCGGATCGCTCATGGTGTTCCTGTTGGTGGTGAGTTAGAGTTCGTCGATGGTGGTACGTTAGCCCATGCTTTAGCGGGCAGACGTTCTCTGCTTTGAGGTAAGAATCTCCAAATGACAGAATATAGTTGGAAAAAGCTAGAAGTATCTGCAAGAGAGCCTGTCTGGATTCGTTCGGAAGATGTGTTGGTGGAGTGTTGTGATAAATGGCGCAAACTTCCGGTCGTTGCACTAGATACAGAGTTTCAGCGAGTTGAAACGTTTTATCCTATTCCAGGCTTAATTCAGGTTGCTGATGATCAATGCTGCTACTTGATTGATCCATTAGAGATTGAGGATTTCAGTGCTTTGGCTGATTTTTTTGCTGATCGATCAGTTGTAAAGCTGATGCATGCGGCAAATGAGGATCTTGAACTATTTTTGAAGATGTTTGGTGTATTACCAACGCCGTTATTTGATACTCAATTAGGCGGTGCGGTATTGAATTGGGGGTTCTCCTTAGGTCTCCAGAGAATGCTTGAGCAAAAGCTGGATATTAAATTAGCTAAGCATGAGACAACCTCTAATTGGCTTCAGCGTCCTTTAACAGCAAGCCAAGAGTTGTATGCAGCTCTAGATGTTGCATACCTTCCTGCTATTTACCAAATGCAAAAAGCAGAATTGGATGCCTTAGGGCGATATCATTGGGCAGAGCAAGAGAATGATGCTCTTTTGGCAGAGGCGCTGGTGGATGATGTTGAAGGTTATAGTTATTACCGTCGCTTCACTCAAATGTGGAACCTTCCAGAGCACAAAATGGCAGCATTGCGTGACCTAACTGCATGGCGCGAGCAGATTGCGAGAAAGCGAGATGTTCCACGTAATAGAATCCTTAGAAATCAGGCTTTGTTGCAGATAGTTGAAAAATGGCCACGCAGTTTATCTGAGTTATCGCGACTAGATGAAGTGAAAAAACGTATACTTCGTACTGACGGAGAAGCAATTTTAGGCTTTTTAAAGTCTGGACAGGAAAGTGCGGCTAAAAACAGCCCTGCACCTATTCCTAAACCGCTGCACTTCTTTTGGAACAAACATATTAAAAAGCTGAAGGCGATTGCTCGTCGTGTAGCTGAAGAACAAAATGTCGCCCCTGAAATTTTATTGCGAAGAAAAGAGTTAGAACTACTTATTCGTTCAGGGGTTGATGAGGGTGAGTATCGCTTACCTGAAAAAATCACGGCTTGGAGGCAGGAGCTTCTTGCGTCTCAATTGTTAGCCGAATTGCAAAAGATTGAAAAATTAAGAACTGAAGGTGCTTAACCGATGAAAATATGCTCTGTTTACCTGAGCCCGCGTAAAGATGAGATGTATCTTTATGTAGATAAGCGAGATCAACTGAGTAAAGTGCCGGAAGCGCTATTAGAAATGTTTGGTTCGCCAAAGCATGTGATGGATATTCCTTTAACGGCTAATCGTGAGCTGGCTAGGGTTGATACAGAAAAGGTGTTGGCTGATCTAGATGAGAAAGGTTATTTCTTGCAGATGCCACCGCCAAAAGATGATTACATGCTGGATCTTCATAAAGATCGCCCGGAAACTGGTGTTCGCTAAGTGGTAGCTCAAGAAGTATTTTGGCGCAGTAAAAGCCTACAGGATATGAGTTCTTCGGAGTGGGAATCTCTTTGTGATGGTTGTGCGCTTTGTTGTCTCCACAAGCTGGAAGATGAAGATACAAAAGAGGTTTTTTATACCTCTGTTGTTTGTCATCTTCTAGATTTTGATACCTGTCGTTGCACAAAATATGAGGAGCGTTGCTCTTTAGTGCCTGACTGCGTCAAGCTTACTCCCAAGGATGTTGATGACTTTCATTGGCTTCCGCCAACCTGTTCTTACCGCTTAATTCATGAAGGCAAAGATCTTCCTGAATGGCACCCGCTATTGTCTGGGCGCCAAGAGACGGTGATTGAGTCAGGTGCTTCGGTACTAACTTGGTACGAAGTCAAAGATAATGAAATCACCGAAGAAGAGTTCGAAGATTATATTCTCGAATAGTAGAAAAGCGCCTAAGGCGCTTTTTTTATGCGTAATGTCTAATTTGCTGTTAGGGTTTTCCTAACATAAAGTTATATCTCGTAGTTGGAGATAATGGCTTTGAGCACTTCTGATCAATTTAATCACCTCTCAGTTCTAGATAATTTCGATGCAATTTCTGCGTTCGATTTTGTACCTGATGTTATTTGGATTTTTGATCTAGATCGGTATGGCTTCTGGTGGGGAAATGAGCGCGCACTCGAATTTTGGGGGGTACCAACTGTTCAGGATTTGATTGATAAAGACCTATCGGCTGATACAGAAGGTGCTCGTAAGCGGACCGAGCAAACATTTTATAAGGCAGCGGCTCAAGGGATGACAGTTGACCCTTGGACAACTTATCCAAACGGTAAACCTAAAACGCTCTTGATGCGACATAAAGCGGTGCTGCTTGGCCCTGAAAAGCATCGTGGCATTATTGCGTTTATTGGTGAGCAGGTTGATCTGGGCGAGCAGCCTGAGCATCTCATCTTTTCTGAAGCGATTCGTTATACATCAGTTGCTGTTACTAGTTTTGATATGAGCGGTACGCCGATGTTTGAAAATCCAGCTGCAGCAGAATTATATGGCTTTGTTGATGCTCAGAATAATGATGCTTCTGTATTTGTGTGCCGATTTCACAACGTTAAAGAAGGGTTTGAGCTTCTTGAGCAGGGGCGACAGCATCAAGATGGGCAGTCAGAGCACTTGATGGTAACGAGTAAAGGTGTGCGCCGACATGTTGTGGATCTCCGTACGAGCCGTCATCCATTGACGGGCGATTATCTTCTTTTGATGTCTGAATATGACGTTACAGAGCTATATAATGCGATTGAGCAGGCAGAAAAGGCCAAGGTAAGGTTAGATAAACTCGCTCATTATGATGCCTTAACCGGACTGCCTAGTTTGCGGTTGTGTCGCGATCGTATGACTCAAGTTATCGCTCAAGCGCAGCGGGAGGGAAGCTCAGCTGCGATCATGTTTGTTGATCTAGATGGTTTTAAATCGGTAAATGATAGCTTTGGTCATGATGCGGGTGATCAGGTATTGGTTGAGTCTGGGAAGCGTTTGGTTCATCAAGTGCGCGCAGTGGATACGGTGGGCCGTATTGGAGGTGATGAATTTATTATCTTAATCTCAGGGATAAAGTCTGCTAAAGATGCTGAAGTCGTTGCATCCAAGATTATTGCTGTGATGAATGAGCCGTTTTCGATCGCTGATATGGAAGGCAAAGAACAAGAGGCCTGTATTGGTGTAAGTGTTGGGATTTCGCTCTTAGAGGAAGGGGAGTTGAATAAAAATGCTGAGGTGCTTCTGAGAGAAGCTGATCATGCAATGTATAAAGTGAAGCGCAGTGGTAAGCGTGGATATAGATTTGCTAGCTAAGTTTATTTAACGAAAACAAAAAAAGCCGCAATCAATGATTGCGGCTTTTTAGCTTCAACAAGAAGTGATTACTTCTGGTTGTCTAGCTGAGCTTTGATCAGGTCACCAATTGTAGTTGGGCCAGATACTTCAACTTCAGCGTTGCGTACAGCAGAGATTGCTGCTTTCTCTTCAGCCTGTTCTTTCGCTTTGATAGACAGGTTGATAACGCGGTTGCGACGATCAAGAGTGATGATCTTAGCTTCTACTTCTTCACCAACGTTAAGAACAGTAGATGCATCTTCAACACGATCTACAGAGATCTCAGATACTTTTAGAGTACCTTCGATACCTTCAGCTAGCTCGATAACAGCTGCTTTAGCGTCTACAGAAGTAACTTTACCAGTTACGATAGCGCCTTTGTCGTTAGCTGCAGCGAATTCAGCGAATGGGTCGCTTTCAAGCTGTTTGATACCAAGAGAGATACGCTCTTTCTCTGCATCGATAGAAAGGATAACTGCTTCAACTTCTTCGCCTTTCTTGAACTGGCGTAGAGCTGCTTCAGCATCAGCTTCCCAAGTGATGTCAGACATGTGAACAAGACCGTCAAGCTCGTCCTGTAGGCCAACGAAGATACCGAAGTCAGTGATAGTTTTGATAGTACCAGTAACTTTGTCGTTCGCAGCAAACTGCTCAGCGAAAGTAACCCATGGGTTAGCTGTGCACTGTTTGATACCTAGAGAAATACGGCGACGCTCTTCGTCAACGTCTAGGATCATAACTTCTAGCTCATCACCGATCTGAACAACTTTAGATGGGTGGATGTTCTTGTTAGTCCAAGACATTTCAGAAACGTGTACCAGACCTTCTACGCCGTCTTCGATAGATGCGAAGCAGCCGTAATCAGTAAGGTTAGTGATGCGTGCCTTGCACTTAGCACCAGCTGGGTAACGTTCTTTGATAAGAGACCATGGGTCTTGAGAAAGCTGCTTAAGACCTAGAGAGATACGACCAGATTCTTTGTCGAACTTGATGATCTTAACAGTAATCTCATCGCCTGGGTTTAGCATCTCTGATGGGTGAGAGATACGCTTCCAAGCCATGTCAGTGATGTGTAGAAGACCGTCAACACCGCCAAGATCGATGAATGCACCGTAGTTAGTAAGGTTCTTAACGAAGCCTTTAACTTCTTGACCTTCTTCTAGAGTAGCTAGTAGCTCATCACGCTGAGCACTGTTAGCTTCTTGAAGAACTGCACGGCGAGAAACAACGATGTTGTTACGCTTAGGATCAAGCTTGATTAGTTTGAATTCAAGCTCTTTGCCTTCTAGGTGATCAACGTCACGTACAGGGCGAACGTCTACCAAAGAACCTGGTAGGAAGCCTTGAATGTTGTTGATGCTAACTGTGAAGCCGCCTTTAACTTTGCCGCTGATGTAGCCTTTAACAACTTCTTCAGCTTCAAATTTAGTCTGTAGAACTTCCCAAGCTTCAGCGCGTTTCGCTTTTTCACGAGACAGACGAGTTTCACCGAAACCATCTTCAACCGCTTCTAGTGCAACTTTAACGTCGTCACCGATTTTGATCTCAAGTTCGTTAGCATCGTTAAGGAACTGAGAACGCGGGATGATTGCTTCAGATTTTAGACCAGCATGTACAGTAACCCAGTCGCTGTCGATATCAACAACTTCACCAATTACCAATTTGCCTGGAGTCATGTCTAGTGATTGAAGGGATTCTTCAAACAGATCAGCAAAGCTTTCGCTCATTGAATATGTCCTATATAAGGGCTGTTTTATCTCGCTAAGAATGAGAGATTGGATAACAGCACTTCAGCCTGTAAAACCGGATCTACAGGGTCAGTTTAATTATTATGAAGAGGGCGTTTTGACCGGTGTAGCGCCCAACTCAAAAGAAAATGAGGACACATTATACAGCAAATTAACAGAGAATGTATAAGGTTTTAGCGGATTATTAAAATGGTTTATCGTAATCGTCTAGGCGGGCGTAAAGCGCTGTTTGACAAGGTTTAATAACCGTATCGAGGTCTGTTTTTAGCTCGCTGGTTAAATTACTGCTGTCTTGTTTGCGGAAAAACTGGGTGATGAGGCGTTCTTCGCGAGGAGAATTTGCTGCGATTTCAATACCATCCCCAACACAGAAAGAATATTCAGGCATGTAGGTTTTAACGAGAGTTTCCCGTTCGCTGTCGGATAGGATAAGGCGCTTGCCACCAATAAACTTTTTATACTCATTGCCAGCAGCTGCGGACATTGCTTCAATTTGTAGGTTTGAGAACCGACGGGCATCAGGCATATCGATAAGCAATGTTTTTAGTTGTTTCTCAACAGCAGCAACTTCTTCTGTAATAGTAAGAGGGGCAAAGTGCTCGTTAAGCTTTTTGTACTCTTCAAGTGCAGCGATTTCGGCTTTAAGTCCTTCGATCTTCTTTTTATAAACTTCCTGTTCCTCTAGAAGTTTTTCGTTGTCGGCCATTAATCCCTGAATAACTTTTTGAGTAGGCGTTAGTTTGTCTTGTCCAAAGGTGGCGGGAAGTTGTTTGGTGCCTAGTTCGCCCGTTGTTTCGGTGTGTACATTGCTGGGTAAAACAGTGAAACCAAACTTCTCTAGGTCTTTTAGGTTTTCCTGATGTTGCCCCTGCATTTCGTTATAAGCAAAATAACCGCCGCCACCGAGAATGGCTAATACAATTGGGAAGATGATCAGTACTACAAGAAGCTTTCTGGTTTTCATTGTTTACTGCTTTCCTATCCTAGCGGCTGACGTGCTTTGTCTAGAACAGCGCAACGATTTCTCGCTGCGCATAGGGCTTATTATTGGTCACTATTTTGTGTTTCGTTAGCTGAATATTGCAGTTGTAGGAACGCGGTATCAAGTAAAATTCGTCCGCTTTCTACTAGCATCGCTTCGGCTTCCGGGTTGATAGGTCGGCCTTGAGCGTCTTTCTCTAGCTCTTCATCAAGTTCTGATAACGATTTGATCGTAGGTAGTTGTTTTTTGCTACGACGACGGTTTTCGGCATTAACTTGCCATTCTTCAGCTTTCTCACGTTCAATCTTAAGCGCAGATTCCTGAAGAGGAATTAGGCTGCTTTCCTTACGCACTTCATTAAGATGCTCAACCTGTTCGCGCATGAAAATAAAGTCAGGATCTGTCAGGCTGCGTGACTGATAGCGTGAGTTAATTTGAGTTAAAAACTGTCTTAGGTTTGGGTATGTGCCATGAGGAGCTGATCTGACTTTGTCCCAAGCAAGTGCTTGATCCAGCGCACTTTCACCAATGATCTCAGGATCATAAAGGGTAGGGAATGTGATATCAGGCATTACCCCCTTATTCTGTGTACTGTCACCTGATATTCGGTAAAACATTGCGTGGGTTAGTTTAAGCTGCCCATGATTAAGAGGTAGTAGGGTCTGAACAGTACCTTTACCAAAGGTTTGGCCGCCAATGACGATGCCGCGATTATAGTCCTGAATAGCGCCAGCAAAAATTTCTGATGCAGAAGCGGATAAGCGGTTAACTAAAACGGCCATTGGTCCACCGTAGGACACTTTGGGGTTTAAATCGCGAAGAACCTCTACTCGTCCAGTAGAGTCTTTTACTTGAACGGTTGGGCCGCGTTGAATAAATAAGCCGACAGTGTCGTTTGCTTCACGTAGGGAGCCGCCGCCATTGTTGCGCAGGTCTACAATTAGGCCGTCAACATTTTCATCTTTTAGCTCTTGGATAAGCTTTTCTACATCGCGAGACGTACTTTTGTAGTCGTTATCGCCACGTTGTAGAGCGGCAAAATCAATATAGAAAGCAGGTATTTCGATAACGCCTAGTTTGAATGGTTGGCCTAAATGTTCAATTTCTAGTACACGCTTTTGAGCGGACTGTTCTTCTAGTTTTACTTTGTTGCGTACAATTTTGACGATTTTAGATGGAATATCTTCACGTTCAGAAGTTTTTACTTCAAGTCTAACTGTCGTGCCTTTAGGGCCTCGAATAAGTTGTACTACATCATCAAGTCTCCAGCCGACGACATCTTCGATATCACCGTCTTCACCTTGGCCTACACCTATAATGCGATCAGTAGCTTTTAGTTGGCCGGTCTTTTCTGCAGGGCCTGCAGGAACAAGTCTAACAATCTGTGTAAACTCGTTTTCGCTTTTCAATACAGCGCCGATCCCTTCAAGAGATAAGCTCATATTGATTTTGAAGTTCTCAGATTTTCTAGGAGAAAAATACTGAGTGTGTGGATCGTATTGTTTGGTGAATGCGTTAGTAAACGACTGGAATACGTCTTCGCTATTTACCTGTAAGCTTCTTTTGAGTTGGTTCTTATAGCGTTTGATCAAAACTTCTCGGGCTTCTTCTTCGGTTTTGTCAGCCAAAAGAAGATTGAGCAGGGCGCTCTTGAGTCGACGATCCCAGAGCGCATTCATCTCGATTTTGGATTCAATCCATGCTGCGTTTTCTCGATCAGTGTTCAGGCTCTCATCGATTGAGAAATCAAAAACTTTGCCTTGTTCTAGTTCATCAATGATGAATTCTAAACGGCCTTCAATGCGCTCTTGATAGCGATTGAAAATGAAATATGCGGCTGTGAGTTCTCCAGAACGAATTTGGTCATCTAGAACCAAACGATATTTTTCGAACTCATCGATATCGCTTTTATAAAAATAGCTGCGTGAAGGGTCTAAGTCTTTAATATATTGATTAAAGATCTGTCCGGATAATGAATCATCCAAATTGACTCTGTTATAGTGGCCTAGTTTGAGCGATTCTGTAATTTCTAATAACGTTTGCTTATGCACGGGCTCGGATTTGAGCGGAGTTGCAAGTGCATTGGCTGTACTTGGAATTAGGAAGGATAACGCAGTAAACAACAGTGGCTTTAATAGCGATCTATGCATAATGTAAGTCTTAATTCAGCGCTCTGGATTTAACTATGACCCTAAAAAGGGTTGTGAGTTCCCTGTCACAGTTTGTTGAGTGTAGACATGCGCGGCACTGTTGTAAAATCAATTGCTTATAAAGAGTGTATGGATTTATTTGGTATTCGTTTATGAACATTAAAATCGTAGGTGTTACAGCTCTGGCGATTGCGCTAGGAATGGTAAGTGGTTGTGGTGAAGATCCTGAGGAGAAAAAGTTTCGTCAAGCGTTAGTGGAGAAGGCGCTGAATGATGATGTAAGAAAGGAAGGTGTAGCATTTCTAGAATCCAACGCAAAAGAGCAAGACGTAAAAGTAACAGCGAGCGGTTTGCAATATAAAGTCATTAAAGCTGGTGAGGGTGTTAGCCCCAATATTACCGATACTGTAACTGTTCATTACGAAGGTAAAAGGGTAGATGGGCATGTGTTTGATAGTTCTTACAAGCGTGGTGAGCCAAGCTCCTTCCCTTTAAATAGAGTTATTCGTGGCTGGACAGAAGGTTTAGCATTGATGAATAAAGGGGCGGTTTGGATGTTTTATATCAAGCCAGAATTAGCCTATGGCGCGACAAGCCCGAGTGTTGATATTCCTGCGAATTCAACTTTGATATTTAAAGTTGAGTTGATCGATTTTAAAGCTTCTGAGAAATAGGATTTTAAATGACAGACTTAATTGCAGATTTACAGTTGTTCTTAGAAGCATCCCCAACGCCGTATCACGCGGTAAATGAGATGTCGCAGCGTTTGGCTGCAAATGGTTTTGTGGAACTACGCGAAGAAGATAGTTGGCAGTTGCAAGCGGGTGGCAAATATTATGTTACTCGCAATGGGTCTTCCATAATTGCTTGGTCTTTGCCGCGAGGTGCTGATTTGGCTGAGTCTGGCTTGCGCATGGTGGGTGCGCATACTGATTCACCTTGTTTAAAGGTGAAGCCGGTTCCTGAGCTGAACCGTCATGGCTATCAACAGTTGGGTGTCGAGGTTTATGGTGGTGTTCTGTTAAACCCTTGGTTTGACCGGGATCTGTCTATGGCGGGTCGAGTAAGCTATAAATCCTTAAACGGTGAGCGTTGCCAAGCCCTGGTTAACTTTGAGGGTCCTATTGCGCTTATTCCTAGTTTGGCTATTCATTTAGATCGCGATGCAAATAAAAGCAGAACGATCAATGCGCAAACTTATTTACCCGTTATCTTGGGGCAGGGGGATAAAGACTTCAGCTTTAAGCAGATGCTTGTAGATAGATTGTCTGCTGAAGGTATTGAGGATGTGGCTGAGGTTCTTGATTATGAAATCTCGCTGTACGATACGCAAAAGCCGGCTTTGACGGGTTTGAAGAAAGAGTATTTATCATCAGCAAGGCTGGATAATCTTTTAAGTTGCTATATGGGCTTGGCCGCATTGTTACGATCTGATTCTGAGCAAGGGGTGCTTTTAGTCTGTAACGATCATGAAGAAGTTGGAAGTATGAGTTCTTCTGGGGCTCAGGGGCCAATGTTGAGTCAGGTATTGGAAAGGTTGTTACCTAATGTTGAGCAAAGAGTACGGATGATAAGTCGCTCTATGATGATCTCGGCAGATAATGCTCATGGTATTCATCCTAACTTTGCGGATAAGCATGATGCAAATCATGGTCCTTTAATAAATGAAGGGCCTGTGATTAAACTCAATGCCAATCAACGCTATGCCTCAAATAGTGAGACTAGTGCTATTTTTAGGGATCTTGCTCAGCAGGTGAATGTTCCAGTTCAGGCATTTGTTGTGAGAAGTGATATGGCGTGTGGTAGCACTATTGGGCCTATAACGGCTGCAGAGCTTGGTGTGAAAACGTTAGATATTGGTGTGCCGCAATTTGCGATGCACTCTATTCGAGAAATGGCAGGTGTTAAAGATGTGGAGAACCTTACTAAGGTGCTAACGCGTTTTTACACTGAAGATAGAGTCTAGGCGTGATCTGTGTGCAAACTGATGACATGCTTAAAAAAGCTGAGGAGCTAGAAGCTAAGCTAAAAAATAGTGCTATATATAAGTATGTTACGTTTAGTTAAACGCCTGAGAGAGTATTAATGCTCTCTCAGGGGGTAGATCGTATTATCTATTGGCGAAGTGCATTGTCACTTCAAAGCCAATTCTCAGATTGTTGTAGTTATTCCTTACAAACAAAAGAAAGGTATAAAAAGCATGGCTATTAAATGCTCGTAGCCGAGAGGCTTGAGCTGCCGAGAAATAGATTAGCAGTCTTTAGTATCACTTATTGTGTGGTGCTGATCCGTTAGCTGAAAATTCACTTATATAGGTTTATTTAAACTCTTTTATCTTTTCCTGGAAAAGGTCAATCTCGACTTCTACAGGCCTGTCCGACTCCCTTCTTCCTAAAGGGTTGTTTCTTGAATACTGGTTCTTATCCATCGAATTCCGTTTATCGTGATTAGATCTACGGTCTACAATGCTTTTTCTGCGTTCGGGGCCTTGGTATTGAGAGAATAAGTAATTTTCCACCATTCCTCTGCAGCTGTGATGCTATGGAGGTGCGGGCTGCAGGGAGTGAGGGATTCGTCAGCCCAATAGAATACGATTTCGTAATTGATAAAATCTTTAACTAATTTCATTACTTGGTTTGTTTGTTTAATGCGCAGCGAGAGTGGTGCGAAATAAGTGGAAGCCTTAAGATTATGAAGTACCAGAATAATAGCTTATGGAGTAAGGTATTAGATGGTTAAATATGTTTGTTGAATATAGAGAGGGGTATTTAAAGTGGTCGGAGTGGAGGGATTCGAACCCCCGACCCTCTGGTCCCAAACCAGATGCGCTACCAAGCTGCGCTACACTCCGACATTTGTCCCTAAGAAAGGGTAAGGCTTTAAAGTGGTCGGAGTGGAGGGATTCGAACCCCCGACCCTCTGGTCCCAAACCAGATGCGCTACCAAGCTGCGCTACACTCCGACTTTAGCCTTTAGATGGCTCCCTGAGCTGGACTCGAACCAGCGACCAATAGATTAACAGTCTACTGCTCTACCAACTGAGCTATCAGGGATCATCAGCTGTACATCTTTCAAAGTTGGCTCCCTGAGCTGGACTCGAACCAGCGACCAATAGATTAACAGTCTACTGCTCTACCAACTGAGCTATCAGGGATTAGCCTTGAAAGTGCGGCGTATCTTAATGACCAAGGGGTAGGGCGTCAAGGGATTTTTCGCAAAAAATTAAATGATTTTTAGGGTTGATTATTACGTAAACAAATTTGGCTGAAAATAGCTCGAATTTTGTTCAGAAGAGCCGAATGTAAGCTATGTAGGGTGATTTCTTGATTTCGAATAAGTTGATCTAACTTATTAAAAATAAGAAAAAAATTGGTACTTGTACCTCGGTACAATAGTTTTTGTTTGTTTGCGCCTTTATAAAAGACGACAATCATCCAGAGATCTATTTTCTAAGGGATAGTAAATATGAATGTTATTGGTACAGTTTCACTTCTGATCGGAAATGTAGTTGCTGTTAAGGCAGATGGTACAGAGAGGCTTCTTACATTAGGGGAAGAGGTCTATGCAGATGAAATGATACGAGTTTCTCCTGATGCGTCGATTGAGATCGCAATGGATGCAGGCGAGCCAGTTCGACTTGATGGCGGCCAAAATTGGCTGGCTAATAGTGAAACGTACAATAACGCTAATACTTTTGACTTCTCAGAAGCTACTGCTGATGTTGAATCTATTCAGGCAGCAATTTTAGCTGGTGCGGATCCTACGGCTGTATCCGAGGCAACTGCAGCAGGTGGTGATACACAAGCGGGTGGTGAAGGTAATGAAGGTTCTTCAACGGTAAATATTAATCGTACTGCTGAAGAAGTTGATCCAAATGCAGGGTATGAGACGGTTGGTGTACAGGATTCTGTTGAGCAGCCTGATGGGGAAGAGACTCCTATCGTTGTATCTGAATCTGATCCAGAAATTACCATTACAATTGAACAAGATGTGCGTGTTACTACCGAGACGACCACAGAAGATTTTGTAGGTGATGAAGTAGAAACAGGTCGTACCGTTGATACGGTTGTTACCGATGAAACAGATGATGGCGGTAACGTTGTATCTCGAACTACAACGACAACAACGACCATTAGCTACAACACAGACACGAATACAGTTACCACGACCACGACCACGACAGAAACCTATGAGCGTGAAGTGACAACGACGACTTATCCAGACGGTAATGAAGTTGTTGAAAATGGTGAGTGGAGCTTGATTGATACTCAGGTAAGTACAGAAGAGTCTTCAGAGATTACAAGTACTCAACGTCAAGAAGTACTGGAAGATGTAGTTGTTGAAGAGCCTGTTGTAGAAGTTTCGACAGAGCAGGATGTGCGTGTATCTACCGAGACGACCGCAGAAGATTTTGTAGGTGATGAAGTAGAAACAGGTCGTACCGTTGATACGGTTGTTACCGATGAAACAGATGATGACGGTAACGTTGTATCTAGAACTACAACGACAACAACGACTATTAGCTACAACACAGACACGAATACAGTTACCACGACCACGACCACGACAGAAACCTATGAGCGTGAAGTGACAACGACGACTTATCCAGACGGTAATGAAGTTGTTGAAAATGGTGAGTGGAGTTTGATTGATACTCAGGTAAGTACAGAAGAGTCTTCAGAGATTACAAGTACTCAACGTCAAGAAGTACTGGAAGATGTAGTTGTTGAAGAGCCTGTTGTAGAAGTTACGACAGAGCAGGATGTGCGTGTATCTACCGAAACGACCACAGAAGATTTTGTAGGTGATGAAGTAGAAACAGGTCGTACCGTTGATACGGTTGTTACCGATGAAACAGATGATGACGGTAACGTTGTATCTAGAACTACAACGACAACAACGACCATTAGCTACAACACAGACACGAATACAGTTACCACGACCACGACCACGACAGAAACCTATGAGCGTGAAGTAACAACGACGACTTATCCAGACGGTAATGAAGTTGTTGAAAATGGTGAGTGGAGCTTGATTGATACTCAGGTAAGTACAGAAGAGTCTTCAGAGATTACAAGTACTCAACGTCAAGAAGTACTGGAAGATGTAGTTGTTGAAGAGCCTGTTGTAGAAGTTACGACAGAGCAGGATGTGCGTGTATCTACCGAAACAACCACGGAAGATTTTGTAGGTGATGAAGTAGAAACAGGTCGTACCGTTGATACGGTTGTTACCGATGAAACAGATGATGACGGTAACGTTGTATCTAGAACTACAACGACAACAACGACCATTAGCTACAACACAGACACGAATACAGTTACCACGACCACGACCACGACAGAAACCTATGAGCGTGAAGTAACAACGACGACTTATCCAGACGGTAATGAAGTTGTTGAAAATGGTGAGTGGAGCTTGATTGATACTCAGGTAAGTACAGAAGAGTCTTCAGAGATTACAAGTACTCAACGTCAAGAAGTACTGGAAGATGTAGTTGTTGAAGAGCCTGTTGTAGAAGTTACGACAGAGCAGGATGTGCGTGTATCTACCGAAACAACCACGGAAGATTTTGTAGGTGATGAAGTAGAAACAGGTCGTACCGTTGATACGGTTGTTACCGATGAAACAGATGATGACGGTAACGTTGTATCTCGAACTACAACGACAACAACGACCATTAGCTACAACACAGACACGAATACAGTTACCACGACCACGACCACGACAGAAACCTATGAGCGTGAAGTAACAACGACGACTTATCCAGATGGTAATGAAGTTGTTGAAAATGGTGAGTGGAGCTTGATTGATACTCAGGTAAGTACAGAAGAGTCTTCAGAGATTACAAGTACTCAACGTCAAGAAGTACTGGAAAATATAGTTGTTGAAGAGCCTGTTGTGGAAGTTACGACAGAGCAGGATGTGCGTGTATCTACCGAGACGACCACGGAAGATTTTGTAGGTAACGAAGTAGAAACTGGTCGCGAGACAACAGAGCCGGTTGTAACACCGACTTATGATGATGATGGTAATCTCATTCGTGAGACGACTACATCAACAACGACTATTTACTACGAACAGCCAACAGATACAGTTACAACTACAACCACCACGACAGAAACCTATGAGCGTGAAGTGACAACGACGACTTATCCAGACGGTAGAGAAGTTGTTGAAAATGGTGAGTGGAACTTGATTGATACTCAGAGCGAAAGTAGTGATTCAACAGAGACTACTTATGCTAACCGAGAAGAGTCAGTTCTAAATGAGTCAATAGATAACTTCCCAGTCGCTAATGATGACGTATTCTATTCTGTAGATGGAGCGGCGGTTGAAGCTCAGAGTGTGACTGGTAATGACAGTGAATCAGGGGATGGAAATCATACGTATCGCCTGGTTGGTGAGCCTATCGAAGGTTTGGCCTTTAACTCAGGTGGTACATTTACTTATACTCCGCCAGCACCGTTTTCCGGTGATGTGACTTTCGACTATGAGATTGTTGATGCAGATGGGGATACTGAGCTTGCTACAGTCACTATTACTGGTAGTAGATCTCCTTCTTTAGTGAGTGATAATGCTGAAGTAGACGAAGCTGGTCTTGCTTCTGGGAATCCTACAGTTGAAGGAAATCTTCTGGCGAATGATAACCTTCTTGGAATCGCTTCCAATTTGACGCATGTGAATGGTAATCCTGTCAATGATAGTGGTATCACGGTAATTATTACCAGTATTGGTGTATTGACGGTTTATTCGCAAGAAGTTGATGGGCGCAGTGTTGGCGATTACGTTTATGAATTAACTGCTCAAACAACCGAAGGGCTTGATGATTCAGATTTATTTACTTACACAGTAATTAATGCGGATGGTGAGCAGGACTCGTCAACGCTAACGATCAGTATTGTTGATGATGTTCCAGTGGCTGTAAATGATACCGCTGCTCTAGTAGATCAATCTGTCGCTGTCATTGGTAATGTTCTTTCTAACGATGAATTAAGTGTTGATACGGACAATACAGTAACATCTGTCAATGGTAATGCTGTTGCAGCTTCAGGTGATACAGTTATTCAGGGAACTTATGGTGCTCTGACTATTGATGCTGCAGGGGAGTATAGCTACGAATATAATGCTTCACCTGAAATTGTTGCGGTAGGTGTTAGCGATCTGCAAGGAGCTGTCGTTTCCGCTTATTCAGCTTCTGAGAGTGCCTTTGATTTTGATCTTTACAATGATGATGGATCTTTGAATCTAAACCCTACTGTTCAGGGTGATGTATCTGTTTCTACGCATGGTTCGGCGAATGCGAACAAGCTGGGCTTTGGTGTTTCGGATGCTCAAGGGGCTGCTACATTGGATAATGGCGAGTATCTGGTATATGAGCTTGATAAGGCTGTATCAGGATCGTTTACATTTGTTATCGGTCAATACAATGCTAACCAAACTGACCCAACTGATATTCAGTGGCAGGCATTTTCATCTGATGGTTCTCTAATTACGACAGGGGATATGTCTGGTGGTCAGTCGTTTAGTAACGGTACTTATACTGGTAGCGCCGAGGGTATTACTGGCGAAGTTAAGTACATTGTCTTTACTGTCACTGACCCTACAGGTCAGGGGATTACATTGACTGAAGTTAGCTATGAATATTATCCAACAGGTATCGACTCATTTGAGTATGAAATTGAAGATGCTGATGGTGATACTTCATCTGCGACGCTGAATATCACCTCTGACGAGTATCTAGTTGGTGATGGTTTGGGGAATACCCTAGTTGCTGGTGATGGTGATGATATTCTAATTGGGCAGGCTGGTAACGATATCCTGACTGGTGGAGAGGGTGAAGATCTTTTCGTATGGTCATCTTCTGATCTAGGTACAGGTGTGGCCCCAGCAGAGGATCAAATTACTGACTTTAATACAGTAGAAAATGATGTAATTGACCTGTCGGACGTTCTGTCTGATGGCTCGCATGTAATTTCTGCAGTAGCGAATGTAGATGGGAACCTTCAGTTGCAGATTACTGATGCCTCCAGCTCGGATGTTGTTCAGACAATCGACTTGAACAACGTTGCAGCGGATGCAGATGTAGCAGCGCAACTACAGCAGCTTCTTGATAACAACAACATCGATGATGGAATCAACTAATAATCGATAGAGTTATCAACTAGTTTAAAGCACCCTTTATGGGTGCTTTTTTGTTTTCTAGGGGAAGATGAATTCCCGTCTATATTCAACTACGAATATAGTGGATTTAGCCCTTATCCCTAGTCCAATTTTCCGCTAGAATCGGTTCCTATTACCTTATAAAAATAGAAACCTGTTCACGGGTTTAAAGACCGCGGATTAACGCTGAATGCTGTTTAATAAACTTCCTGATAACTTGTTTTTGCCTTTATCTGGGCAGAATCGACAGGTTTATCAGGCTGTACTTATCTCATTGGCCGACCTGTTCTTTGATGAAGATTTGGTTGACCCGTTTGTACCTAAGGATTTGGTACGTTCAACGATCGAAGGGGCGGTAATTCGTCTAGGTGTTCGTCGTTGGGAACCAGAAGAGGATGATTCTGAAGAGGATCAGCAAGAGCCCCCTCGTTCAACTGCCGAATACACGAGTCGCATCTATCGTCGCTTGGTTGCTACTGGGTGGTTGGAAGAGGAACAGCGTATCTATCGCAGTTATGTCCTGCTATCTCCTGCAAATAGCTTCCTATTACGTACCTTGGTTTCGATTGCGAACCTAGAGAAGCGTAGCTATGGCGGTGCGGTTCTTAACGTATTGAGTTCGTTAGAATCTGCGATCAATGATCCGCAAGGGCGTGGTATTACGCTATCGGAAGCGGCTCAAACAGCAGCTGATTTCAGCGCCCACCTTACAGATATGATGCTTGGCCTGCGTGAGCTTAAGATCAATCTGTCGCAAACTAATAACCCGCAAGAGATTGTTCGTAACTTCTTTGATCGATTCGTAGAGCATATCTTGGTTTCAGACTATAAAACCCTGAAAACCAAAAATAACCCGTTCCGATTCCGTCAACAGATTCTATCTCTATTGCGAGAGTTACAGTTTGATACGGTCAAACTGGAACAGCTGATTATGCACTATCAAGAGCAGTTTGAAGTTGATATTCATGATGCTGAAGCGCGTGTACATCAGCATATCAACCGTATTATTCGTATCTTCGAATCAGTGGATCAGCGTTTAGCGATCATTGACGATTTCCGCTACAAGTTGGAAAAACGTGTATCTGATACTGTTCGCTACATGGATAAAACGACGCCGGGTATGGCTTCACGCCTATCCCGTGTGATTGCTCAAATCAGTGAAAAAGATGGTCGTGAAATTCCACGTATTCAAACGTTGGATACCGTTGGTTTCCTTGCGCCAGGTAGTGTTCGTGCGCCGGTTAAACGTCGCACCATTGCAGAACCACAAGTTATTACGCGCAAAGAGATCGACCCAAAAGTTCTACAGCTTCGCCAACTCTTTAAGGAATACAAAGAGCGTCGTGAAGTTAAAGTTGATCGTATAGAAGCGTATTTAGAACGCCATCTGAATGGCCGTGAAAAGATCAACGCCTCTGATTTCGAGATCAGCTCGATCGAAGATTACATCTGCTTTAGCTATGTCCGCCACCTGAAATCATTAGGTAAGAAAGCGCGTAAGACGAGCGAGCAGTATGAGATTAAATTCCAGGAAAATTACGTGAACGTTGCCGACATGGTTGAGTGTCGTGATTTTTATATAACTAGAAAAGATCATTCAAAGGAAGTTTCAAATGCTAGGTGATCTGCAGAAAATTATCGGTCGCAGCGATCAGTATCAAGCCAGCGATTTTAGCCGTGCGGCTAACCAACTGCTGACCAATCAGTTCTTATATGCGGAGCGTCCTGGGCACCGTGAAAGCTATTTTCTAGTTGCTTCGCATGCCGACTACTTTACTAACCTTTTTGAAGCGATCGGCTGGTCTTTTATCCATCAGCCTGATGAAGCTTATATGGGTATCATCCCTAAAGGTGAAGAGCGCTTTATGCGTTTACGCTTGGATGAATCCTTGTTACTGCTTTGCATTCGTCAGCAGTATGAGCAGCGTTTAGAAAGTTTCGAAGTGGAAGCAGGACAGGCATATACCAGCACTGATGAACTGCTTACGGTTTATGAAAACCTAACGCGTAAAGAGATTCCAAACGAAACGCGTTTGAAAGAGATCCTTTCCTTGTTCTCTCGTCACGGTGTTATCGAACGCGGTAAGCCTGATGAGATGGAACCTAAGAATATCCCGCTTAAGATCAATCCAGTAATCCGTCAGGTTGTGGTTGAAGACTTTATTCGTCAGCTTGAAGGCCTTTGCGAGTCCAACGAGCAAGATGGTGAAGTTGTATTGGATATGGATGAAGTCGCGGAAGCAGCGGTAGAGCCTGCTGAAGAAAACAACGAAGATGTCTCAGAAACAAAAGTCGAAGCAGAAGTAGAAGCTGCTGACGAAACATCTGAAGAGCCAAACGAAGCAGTCGCTGAAACGGCAGAAGAAAAAGAAGAGGTACCAGCTGAATGAAGCAGCTAAATCGTATTATTCTGGTTAACTGGTACGTTCTTGGTGCTGTAGAGATACCGATTAAAGGTAACGTTGCGGTTGTAGGTCCAAACGGTTCTGGTAAATCATCCCTGCTGGATGCTATCCAAACAGTATTGATGGGTGGTAATAAACGTCACTTGAGCTTCAACGCATCGGCGGGTGAAAAGAGTGAGCGTAGCCTACGTACCTACTGCCTAGGTTTCCTTGATGACGACGGTAAAAAGAATACCGCTCGACATGATTCGCTTTGTTATTTGGCATTGAGTTTCTTTGATACCGAAACTGCTAAAGAGACGACGGTTGGTGTAGCGATTAGTGCATCTACTGCGTCTGCAGATGAAGATGTTCTAGGCCGCTTTATTCTTCCGGATTGTTCTGTATCTCTAGATGACTTTACCGAGAAAACAGGTGAAGGCCGTCTACCTAAAGCGTGGGATCAAGTTCGCGATCATCTCTACAAGCAGTGCCCAGATATGATTCTGGAGAAGCGTTCTAGTCGTTTTGTTCGTGAATTGGTAACGCATCTGAGTTACGACCCAGAGATGCCAAACGATGACGATAAGTTTGTTAAGAACTTTAAAAACGCGCTTAAGTTCGTGCCAATCGACAGCCCTACACGCTTTATCCGAGAGTTCGTACTAGACGAAAACATTGTCCATGTCGGCGCGTTCCGTAAGTCTCTTGATGAATACCGCGCGATGGAAACTAAGACGCGCGAAGTAGCGAACCGCATCGGTGAGCTAGAGAAGGTACAAGAGCTTTGTAACGGTATTCAGCGCAATGTGAAAAACGCTGCTGAATACGAGTGGGTTGTTCACGAAACACGATTTGAAAATGCAGACCTTAAAAAAGAGGATGCTGCAGAGCGCTTGGAAGATAACCAAGCGAAAGAGGAACAGGTACAGGTAGATCTGGAGAAGAAGAGTGAAGAGCTCAACCAGATTATGCAGAACTTGGCCGAAGCCCGTGCTGAGTTAAATACCTCTGATTCTGCTCACAAAGTTAAGGCGCTTGAGTCCTCTATCACAGCTAAAACGCACGAAGTAAATGTTGTGAAAGAGCGTATTCAGGGCGTTTATAACCTGATGCGCACGACAGTTGGTTTTGCTGAAAACAGCGAACTGCTACCTGAGAAGTTCCGTCCTGTTGTCGAACAGTGTGTAGAACAGTGGCGCTCGGGTCAGGACATTATGGCGGATCTATGGCCGCAATCTCCTGTAGAAGTTGATAACGTTTTAGAAAACCTAAAACTTCAGGTTGAAGGTGTTCGCCGTGATATCGCACGTCGTTACGAGCACTCGGTAATTCGTATCAATGAGCTACGTTCTGAAATTCAGAACCAGAAGAGTGCCGTTGAAGCGCTAAAACAAGGTCATGCACCGGTTCGTCGTAACACTCGCGAGTTGATGGAATTGCTTCAAGAGTACGGTATTGAGTCCACGCCGATCTGTGAACTAGCTGATATCAACGATGACAAATGGCGTATTGCGATTGAGTCTTTCCTAGGCGCACGTCGTGAAGCGTTAATCGTCGATCCAGATCGTGTGAAAGAAGCGATCACACTTTACCGTCGTAAAGGTCGTCACCTTAAAGGTTGCCGTATCGTTAATACAACCAAATCTGGTGATTGGCTAAACCGTTATAAAGCGGGATCACTGGCTTATTTCATCGATACAGAAAATGATCATGCTCGTGCTTATATGAACCGTGCATTAGGCGGCGTGATGGCAGTTGAGACAGAAACCGAACTACTGCGTCATGAGCGTGCATTAACTTATGACTGCATGTTGCAGACAGAAGGTTCGACAACGGCGATCAACGAACAGCAGCCTATTATGGGTATTCGTCGTCGTTCTGACCAAGCTGCGCTTCAAGGTAAGCAGGTTGATCAGCTAGTATCTGAATTCACGCAGCTGGGTAAAAATCACGATACACTGGAAAAACTACGTGATGCGTTAATTACGCTGAACAACGGTTTAGACAATGTGAACGAACGTGTATTCGACTTGGTTAACCAACGCGAGCAGCTTGATACAGAGATCGAAGGTCAGCGTCAGGCGATCACAGATCTGCGTAACCAAGATGATACAGGCGTGCAGCAGCGTATTGCTGATCTGGTTGCTGAGCAGAAGTCTACCGAACAGATGCAACGCAGCTTGATGGACAAGCTGCAGAAAGTACGTACATCCATCATTAAAGATACGGCAGCGCTAGAAGTATTCGATCAAGAGCTAGAAGAGCACTCTACTGCGCGTACTGCGTGTGAAGAGAAGAACGAATTTAATGCGCAATCTGCACAGGAAAAACGTGATTACCTAGATGAATCATGTGCAGGCGAACTAGAACGTATTATCTTTGAAGCCGCGAAGAAGGCCCAGTCTGAACTCTCGCTGCACGAGAAGAAGAAAAATGCTGTACGTGATGGTGTTGCCCAGTACAAAGCGAAATACCATGGCGGTGGTTTAAGCCATCAGCAGCTAGATAAAGTTACACCTGATTCTACTCATGAAGAGCTGTCTGCATTTGTAGATGAAACCGTTCAAGCGCTTAAAGATTCTGAGCTGGCTAACTACAGCCAGAAAGCAGAACGTGCACGTCTAGAAGCAGAAACCGCATTTAGATCTGACTTTGTTGCGCATTTGAACGATCAGATCAACAAGATCAAAGATCTTATCCGCGAGCTTAACCTGCATCTTAAAGGCCGTCCGTTCCATAAAGAGATGTACAGCTTCGACATGATGCCTAACCCAGAATTGAAAGATATTCTGGAACTGGTAGAAGCTTACACTCAGATGGATTCAGCAAATGTTGGTTCTCTATTTGATCTGAAATTCGATAGCGATAAGCCTCACAAAGATGCACTGGCGAAGATTCACGAAGTGCTTAAAGATGAAGGCGAGAGCAGCCTGTTGCAGGATTACCGTAACTTCTACAACTTCGAATTGGTTGTAAAAGATCTAGATGGTAACCGTAAAACAACCCTTACTCAGCGTATCAAAACCGGTTCCGGTGGTGAGCACCAAGTACCGTTCTACGTGGCAATTGCTGCAGCCCAAGCTGCAACATACAGACTACGAGAAGGTAATGATGGCAACCCACTAGGTGGTATGAGCCTGTCTGTATTTGACGAAGCCTTCAACAAGCTGGATTCTGAGAACACAGTAACCTCTCTAGGTTTCATGAGCGATCTTGGTTTGCAGACGATTATCGCAGCACCGGATGAGAAGTACTCACTACTAAGTTCTTGTATGGATACCATCATCAACGTTTGTCGTGATGGTCGTATCGTAGACTTGGATGTTGAGTTTCCAACGCTTCAAGGGCGTGAACTACTAAACTCTGACAATCCACTGAAAATGATGGCTGAGTTGGAAACTGAAGATCAAGACGAGCAGGAGCTTGAGCCAGAACCGGCTTAATCCTCTCGGATCAAAAAAAGGCGCTTCGGCGCCTTTTTTATTGGATGAAATATACCGAAGAGAATTAATTAGATGTCTTTAAGCGTGGTTTCGGCCAAGAAAGCTTTGGGATCAGGCTGATAAATGGCTGCTTACCGCGGAATATATGCAATCGACCTTTATGTATTTGACCGATGCACTGTTCAACAGGATCGAGCAAAATCATCATAATTGTGCTGATGCTAGGCGGTGGAGCCCCGGCATTTTGCTTACTGCCCGGCAGTGCTTTTACTTCATTTTGTAGGCTAGAGAACTGCTGATGGCTAATGAGTTTTGCTAACGCCTGAGCGTCCCATATATCAGGCTGCGCCATTAAGGGCTCAAGTAAACCTAGCGTATTCGGTGAGACTAGGCATCGCTCACGGCTAAAGTACTTTCGAACACTCAGATCGGTATGCACTTTGAGTAGGGAGTTATCGCGAACATTACTATTGAACGCCATCTGCTCCAGACCGGTCAAAATTGCATTTAGATCCCAATTACAGCCTTTAATTAAGCGCCAGACAGGTTCCATGCTTGTACGTGAACCTAAGCTATATTTCACCGCATCATGAATCAGTGTGTCTTTAGGTAGTAGAGTGATCTTAAGAAAAGTCGTCTGAAAATCTACCAGACATTCAGGGCTTTCAATAAAGGCGTATGGCAGTTCACGGCGGCAGAACGCCATCCATTGATCGCGCGAGTTAAGTTGTTGTAATACAGGAATAATCACAGAATTAACTCAATAAAACAGTTTCGTTCGACTAGCCAAAGGTAGTAAGCTAAAAAGCTACCTCAACAGAGGGTAAACTTCATCTCTTTACCCCTGTCAGGTGATCAATCAACTGTTATGATGGGTCTAATAATTTATAGCCCGAGTATAACCAAAGCTAAGGATAAGAACCATGAAGTTGCTTAACCGTTCAGCATTTGTTGTTTTACCGCGACAGCCATTTGCAGACTGGACTAATAGTTTAGATGTAGATGCCGACGGTTTACACCAGTGCTTAACTCTAGACGAGCAGCGTAGGGAAGGCACCGTTTATCTGGTCGATGAAGTCAGCACGGAAGAGGATTTCTCTAAAGCGCTGGAATCCCATTGGCAGTCTATTTTCGAAAGCGAGCTTTCTGCATGGGATGAGTTGGGTGATCATTGGCCGCGTGAAATTAGCTTTGCTAACTTTCAAGAATGGTTTGACGTCTATCCGCAAATCATGGCTTTGGATTTAGCTAAACAGCCATTAATGATGGCAAATTTGGAAGATGTATAGCCGAGTTAATTAAGGGCTTTTGGAGATTTTATGGAGCAGATTGTTAACCCTCATGGACTGAAAATGCACCCAATGCGGGAGCGTTTGTACAGTGAATTACACTCGCGCCCGTTTCAGGTTATTCCAAGTCCAGCTCGTATTACCCATCTAGCAGTGATGTGTAATCCTGAAGAGAGCAAACAGCAGTTTGCGCACTTGCAGGAGTTGTTTAAGCATTTCGGTGTTGAGCCACCTGAAGTTGATGAACTTTGTTACCACGCCGATTTCGGTAATCTACGTGTACGCCGTGAAAAGCACATGGAGTTCACCACTTATACCTTTATCAATACAGGTATTGAGCAGGGCGGTAACCCATTTGAAGTCACTGGACTAACACCGCTACCTGAAGGTTGGCTTTCTGAAATTCCAGGTACGGTGATGTCGGCCTTCCACGTTTCAGTAGAAGATGCGCGCCAAACACATGAGTTGAATCTTCCATTAGTAAAACGTTTCTTCGAAGGCATGCGCCTAGTCGGTAGTAGCCCGCAAAATGGCGATGCCCGTGTTTGGACGACCTTCCAGATGCACAGTGATGGCTTCGGTCGCTTCCTGATCTACAACAAGCAGATGAGTGATAGTCAGCTAGGTCGATTAACTCAGCGTATCATGGAGATTGAAACTTACCGTTTGATGGCATTGCTGTCGCTGCCGACTGCTCGAGAGATCAATCCAACCCTGGGTGATATGGACCAGAAGCTGGCAGATATTACCGATCATCTAGCTCATAGTGGCGACATCGATGAGCAGGAGTTGCTGTTCCGCCTAACTGATATGGCATCTTGGGTGGAAGATTGCAGAGCGCGAGCAACCTTTAGATTCAGTGCAACTTATGCCTACCACGATCTGGTTATTAAGCGCCTAGAAGAGCTGCGAGAGGACGAGGTCTCTGGGCACTTAACCATTACCGAGTTCATGACCCGTCGTTTAACCCCTGCGGTTAAAACCTGTCGTGCGACCAGTAATCGCCTTGAAGATCTATCCCGTCGTATCGACCGTGTAGCGGAGATGATGCGCACACGTGTAGAGCTATCGATCCAATCGCAAAACCAAGAGCTGTTGGCTTCTATGGATCAGCGCTCTAAAGTTCAATTAATGATGCAACATACGGTAGAAGGCCTATCCGTAGCAGCAATCAGTTACTACACTATTGGTTTAATTAAATATCTATTAGATGCCGTGTATAACTCTGGTGTGGATCTAAATAAAGATCTGATTTTAGGTATCTCGGTACCTGTAGTGATCGGTGCAGTTGCATTGACGACACGGAAAATCCATCGACACTTCTTGAAAATGGCGACAGAAGAAGTGGAAAGAATGGATGAAAGTAAAAAGAGAAAAAAATGAGTATTGAAGCGGTAATTAGAAATCGACTAGAAGATGGGCTGGCAATTGAGCACCTTGTTATAGAGAACGAGAGCTACATGCATTCTGGCCCTGCAACTGACTCGCATTTTAAAGTAACAGTTGTGTCGGATGACTTTGCAGGCAAGCGAAAAGTTCAGCGTCACCAGCTGATTTTTAGCTTCCTATCCGATCGAATGAACAACCCAATTCATGCTCTGTCGATGCATTTGTTCACTCAACAAGAGTGGTACGACAGAGGGCAGGCGGTTGCGCCATCACCGAAATGTTTAGGTGGTTCTAAAGCAGATAAATAACAAAAGCGACTTCGGTCGCTTTTTTATTTTTGACCGACTGGAAGGTCTGAAAATATCTCTAAGATTCCCTAAAAGTAGCACTATCTCTCAATAGAATAACCCTATATATTCTAATGTTAGATATATGAAATATAAGAAAAAATAGCCATCAAGTTGTAATAGGGGCTGCTATGAAAAATAACCAACCGGTTAATAATACAGAGCGTAAATTCAGTAATGATACGCCGCTGATTTCTACCACGGATTTAAAAGGCCAGATAACATTTGTAAATGATGCCTTTGTGGATATATCAGGTTTTACTCGGGAAGAGTTAATAGGGCAGTCTCATAATGTTGTTCGTCATCCTGATGTCCCACCACCGGTTTTTGGCGACCTGTGGTCAAAGTTAAAAAACAACAAACCTTGGATTGGTATAGTCAAAAACCGTTGTAAGGATGGTTCCTTCTACTGGGTAAATGCTTATGTAACCCCTATAGTGGAGTCTGGTCGAACCATTGGTTATCAATCTGTTCGAACCGTACCAACCTCTGGTCAAATTTCACGTGCTAACGATGTCTATAGCCGCCTGAATAACAACAGCCGTCGTATCTCGATGCACGATATGTCCATTCAGACCAAGATCATCATTATGTTGTTGTTAGCGGTGCTTATTCCGATGGGCGCAGGCTACTTCAGCCAGTGGTCTCCGATGATCACAATGGGAGCAGGCCTAGGTGCTTTTATTATATGTGCAGGCTTGTCCTATCACTGGTTAGGCCCTCTACGGTACCTGCAGTCCCGTGCTAAGCGGATGCTGGATTCAAAAGTACTCGAAGAGATGTACGCAAACTCTGTGAGTGAAGTGGGTTCGATCTATCTTGGAACTATGGTGGATCAGGCGCGAATCCGCTCTGCCAATGCCCGTGTTACTTATTCAGCCAAAGAGCTGAATCAACAGGGTGAAGATACGATCGGTATTGCGCGTCAGGCGAATCAAGCGATCGAACGTCAGAGCTTAGAAATTGAAGATGTTTCAGCGCATATCCAAAACCTTTCTATTGCTATTGAAGAGGTGGCGCAGCATGCAAGAACCACTTCCGAAGAAACTAAACAAGCGACCAATACAGCCGATCAAGGTCACTCGATTGTAAAAGGTACAATCGATGCGATTCACCACCTTGCAGATAATGTTGAGCAAGCGGCTCAGCAGATAGATAGCTTGCGCAAAGCGACCGAAGAGATCGCGAGTAAGACCTCAGTAATCTCCGAGATAGCCGATCAAACCAACCTGTTGGCATTGAACGCCGCAATCGAAGCGGCGCGTGCCGGTGAGCAGGGACGTGGATTCGCCGTTGTGGCGGATGAAGTACGAGAGCTAGCTAAACGTACTCAGCTTTCTACTAAAGAGATCGATACCACGATCGCAGAGCTTCAGGGCGAAGCCGCTCAGGCGATGTCGATGATGGAGAAAAGTCAGGACTCAGCAAAAGGCTGTGTTGATAAAGCCGGTGAGGCCGGTTCTGCGCTGCAAGAGATTATGGCGGGTGTAGGTAGCATTGATGATATGAGTACCATGATCGCCGCTGCATCCTCTCAGCAAAGTAATGCTGCGGAAGAATTAAAGCAAAACATCATGTCTATTCAGGAAGCGGCGCAAGTTGCTCAGTTGGCTGCTCAAGCCACAGAGCGATCCTCAGTTGATCTTGCTGATACCTCCAAAACGATTGTCCAGAGTGTAAGTGTTTAAGCTCATTCTGAATTGAAAAAGGCTGCAGATGCAGCCTTTTTTGTGTCTCTAATCTTGCCCTAAACTAGGATTGGTTAGATCAGGTCTTTGGTTTCCAAATTTAACAGATAACTCTTATTCTCAAGCCCGCCGGCGTAACCTGTTAAATTACCATTACTGCCCAAAACACGATGACAAGGGATAATAATGGGGATCGGATTGCGGTTGTTTGCCATCCCTATAGCTCTAGCGGCTTTCGGGTTGCCTATTTTCTTAGCGACTTCACCATAGCTACAGGTCTTACCGTAAGGGATATCATTCAATGCATTCCACACGGATTGTTGAAACTTTGTGCCATTAGGCGCGAGTGGAACATCAAACCTTACACGCTTCCCTGCAAAGTATTCGCTTAGTTCAGAGACACACTGGTTGGTTAATGCGTTACCCAATAGCTCGGGCACCGTTTCATTATCTTGTAGGAAATGAATCGAGGTAATAGCACTGTTGTTGGCTTTAATAAGCAGAGAGCCCAAGGCGGTGTTCATAATTGCTGCATACATTGTCTTATCCTCCGCTTCAGGGAACCAATATTTAGGACTTGTTCGTTGGTTCTATATTTCTTTTTATAGTTTGGAACCTGTATTGATGTCCGTCAATGCTTTGTGGTCATCAGAGGAGGAGACTGAAGTCAAAGAGATAAGAAAGAATGATTAAGGGGAACATCAAATGCCTATTGAACATCATGATTTGATTCACGAATTTCCAGAGCACCGTGACCGTATTCACAATCTAAAAATGGAAGATGCACATTTTGCTCGCTTATTCGATGAGTACCATCAGGTGACAAAAGATGTTGAGCGAATGGAATCTGAGGTTGAGCCGGTATGCACTCAAACTGAAGAAGCAGCCAAGTTTAAGCGCCTTAAGTTAAAAGATAAGCTTTACAAAATGCTACAAGCATAATCGCTAAGCCTATTTAGAAAACCCGCAGACACTGCGGGTTTTTTTATGTAATAAATCTAATCTAGAAGTGAGTTTAACGAGTACAATTTAGTTATTACTGAGTTTGCGTAAAAAGGATAGTTTGTGAAGCCGTATTACAATTGGCGCTATATCTTAAAGGTGGCATCCGAACATAAAACGGAGCTAATTAAAGCGAATATCATCGCTTTCTTTGCCGCTTTGGTTTCTGTTCCGCTACCACTGTTTATGCCATTGTTGGTTGATGAAGTCCTGTTAGATCAACCTGGGTTTATTGTCGAAACTGTAGGGCCTATGTTCCCACGAGAATGGCATGGGCCGGTGCTGTTTATCGGTGTGATTCTGTTTGTCACACTGTTTCTACGTTTAGTCGCCCTGATGATGAACGTTTGGCAAGCGCGCCAATTCAGCATTATCTCTAAAGATGTAACCTACCGGATTCGGGTTGGCTTGTTAGAGCGGCTTAAAAAGATCTCAATGGCGGCTTACGAAACTGTCGGCAGCGGTGCGGTTTCATCTCACTTTGTGACCGATCTAGATACAGTAGATCGCTTTATCGGTAGCTCACTCAGTCGTTTACTGATTGCATCCCTATCTATCTTAGGTACTGCCATTATTTTGCTGTGGATGCACTGGCAGCTTGCCCTGTTTATCTTATTTCTTAATCCGGTGGTGATCTATTTCACCACCATGGTTGCCAAGCGGGTTAAGCACCTTAAAGGTCAGGAGAACAAAGCGTTTGAGGTGTTCCAATCGGCATTAACCGAGACGCTGGACAATATCCAACAACTGCGTGCCTGTAACCGCGAACAGCATTATCTAAAAGGGCTGATCGCAGAAGCCAAAACCGTGCGTGATCATTCAACCGCATTTGAATGGAAAAGCGATGCGGCCAATCGCTTAAGCTTTGTCTTGTTCATGATCGGCGTTGATCTCTTTAGAGCGGTTTCAATGCTAATGGTAGTTTTCTCCGATCTGACCATTGGTGAGATGATGGCTGTGTTTGGATACCTCTGGTTTATGATGGCGCCAGTGCAAGAGATTCTAGGCATTCAATACAGTTATTACGCTGCTAAAGCCGCTCTGCAGCGAATCAACAATTTGGCAGACTTTAAAGAGGAACCGCAATACCCAGCCAAAGTTAATCCATTTGAAGGCAAGAAGACTGTCGCGGTTAAGTTACAAGATATTCACTTCAGTTATGAAACCGGAGTCGAGGTACTTAAAGGCGTTTCGGTGGATATCCCCGCAGGGCAAAAGATTGCTTTAGTCGGTGCTAGTGGCGGTGGTAAATCAACCTTAGTACAGGGACTGTTGGGCTTATACCCCATCGAGAAAGGGGAGATGTTCTTTGACGGCGTCTCGATCAAAGATATAGGTTTGGCTTGCGTTCGAGATAACGTTGCAACTGTACTCCAGCATCCTGCTCTGTTTAACGGTTCGATTCGTAGCAATCTGACCATGGGCAAAAGCTATTCAGATGAAGAGCTTTGGAATGCCTTAGATGTCGCCCAGTTAAAACCCTTTGTTGAATCACTAGAGCAGCAATTGGATACGCAGGTTGGGCGGCAGGGCGTAAGACTCTCCGGAGGACAGCGCCAACGTATCGCTATCGCTCGTATGCTGTTAAGTGACCCAAAGGTTGTTGTACTAGATGAGGCAACCTCAGCATTGGATGCAGAGACCGAGCTGAATTTGCATCAGGCGTTAAAGAGTTTTCTGAAAGATCGCACTACCATCATCGTGGCTCACCGTTTGAGTGCAGTAAAACAAGCCGATCATGTCTATGTGTTTGAAGATGGCAAAATCTGCGAGCAGGGCAATCATTCGGAGCTGCTACAAAGTAATGGTCTTTACTCTAGGCTCTACGGTGAATATCAATAAAGCTTCGGCTGAGTTGGTTCATTTTAGGTACATGCTCAAGGTGTAAACTCAGTAGTTAATATTTATGGGTCGGCGTGGATCGAATTAAGCTCAAGGCTGTCTATAGGGATAATCAAATATGGAAGGACAGACTTGAGTAGGCTATAAAACGGTTTCAGGGTATTAATTGCTAAAATGTAATTGATAGTAGAAAGGGATTTTGGCCCGAACAAATCATCTGATATGAAGATCAGATAAGAGGATACACCTATGAGTAAGTATGCAGTTGTTGTGACAATACTATGTGCGCTAACACTAAGTGGTTGTGTAAGTAATTTAAGCGGTACAACCTATTCGCGTAGTGAAGCACGCCAAGTTCAGCAAGTTCAGTACGGTGTTGTGCAATCTGCCATTCCTGTAGTTATTGAAGGAACCGGTGGTGTAGTAGGTGGTGCAACAGGTGCTGTAGTGGGTGGCATCGCAGCCAGCAATGTTGGCGGTGGCCGCGGTAAAGATATCGCTACGGTATTAGGCGCTGTTGCCGGTGGTGTCGCAGGTAAAAAAGCAGAAGAGATGCTAACACGTGCACAAGGACAGGAGATCACTGTGCGCTTAGACAATGGCAATATGGTATCAATCGTCCAAGAGATGGACGGTGGACCAGCCTTCGCAGCAGGTGATCGTGTAAGGGTGCTAACCCGTGCAGGTACTGCCCGTGTAACTTACTAAGCTTAAGTTAGCTCTCACTCAAAAAGCCCTTGCTGAATAGCAGGGGCTTTTTGTTTGGGCTGAATGCAATTTCTAGGTGCTGTAAAAACTGTTGCTCGGTTGTCGCTTCCGGGCCTTGTTTTACGTGTTCTCACTGGCAGAATTACTATAGAATCCCTGCTCTTTAGCGCACTATTAAGAAAGCAGTATAAATATGTCTGAAAGTCATCAAGCCCATATAGGTTTAACTGATCCTAAGAGCCCTGAGAATGTTGGGGCGATCATGCGTGCAGCGGGTTGCTACAACGTGCAATCTGTTACCTACACGGGTAATCGTTTTAACAAAGCACAGGAACAGAATAAGCGATTGCAGACAGATACGCGCAATATGCTTGAGCGTATCCCGCTAGATCATATTGAGTGCTTTAAAGCGTCAATGCCAAAAGGTGCTAGACCGGTTGCGATTGAGCTGGTGGAAGGTGCGACTTCATTGATCGACTACGAGCACCCTGAAAATGCTTACTATATCTTTGGCCCTGAAGATCGCTCGATCGATAAAGAGATTGTGGCTTGGTGTGAAGATGTGATCTACATTCCAACCGTTGGCTGCATGAACTTAGCCGCAACAGTGAATGTTGTGCTTTATGATCGTATTGCTAAATTAGGCCCGAAAGCGTCTGGAGATGAGTTGATTCGCAGATCGCGTGATCGCAATAATCAGCTTAAGGTGTAACGACAGGCAGTAATGAAAGGCGAGGTTACTAGCCTAGTCAGTGAACTAGGCTAGCTGTAGTAAGCGTATAGAAAGCGAACTTACTTATCTGGTGCGTGGAAATATAGGTACAGATCGATCAGCAGTTCTGGAATCTGCGCACACATCTCTGCACATAGTTTCTCATCTTCACGAATCTTGTTGATGTCATCTTCTTCAAACAGTTCAGATGCAACCATCACAGGTAGTAGCATCTCAGCCACTTCTTCCTGCTTCTTGCTACCGAACCATTCCTCTTCCTGAGTGAACACGCCTTCCATAAAGGCTTGTGACCACCATGCAAGAGGCGAGATATCTTCATCTTCTTCAGCGTCTAGAGATAGTTCGCACGGTAGTTCGATTTCGCCGTCGCTGTATAGCTGACCGCCAATTGTGCTGTATAGGCGTTTTAGCAGGCCCATGATCTCAGCTTCTTGCGCTTCTGATTCCCAGTTTGGCGTCTGATCAAAAACCAGTTCCATCCACGTGGATTCATCAAGAGGAGTAGGGCTGATGTTTAGCGCGCTAAACAAGCCGTGAACGCCGATAAGATCAAGGCAATCTTCTGAAACAGCATCGGAATAAAGGAAGTCGTCCAGTAGATCCAGTTCTGAATCGGTAAGTGCATTCGCTGAAGTGAGAGTCATGAATATATTCCTAAAAGGTTATGCCGCTGATTTTAACTTGCTTGGTCAGATTTAGCAGTATTTTTTAACTGCTCAATTCAATACGGTTGTCAGTGACAAAGGGGTACGCTTTCTGGATAATCCAGCCATGAATTCAAGCGCGTTACAGATCCTTAAAGAGGTTTTCGGTTACGATCAGTTCCGAGAGCCCCAAGCCAAAGTTATAGATACCCTGGTAAATGGCCAAGATGCCTTGGTGGTTGTGCCTACAGGTGGTGGTAAATCACTCTGTTATCAGCTTCCTGCGTTGATGAGGCAGGGCACGGCTATTGTTATCTCGCCTTTGATTGCGTTGATGCAGGATCAGGTAACTGCGCTGTCGCAATGGGGTATTCGTGCTGGGTGCTTGAATTCGAGCATGGATTTCTCTTTGATCAATGAAACCGAGCATCAGTTAAGATCCGGTGGTTTTGATCTACTCTACATTGCGCCGGAACGATTACTTCAACCGCGCACACTTTCTTTGCTCCAGTCCTGCCAAATTGCACTCTTTGCCATCGATGAAGCGCACTGCGTTTCCCAATGGGGACATGATTTTAGACCAGAATATTTGCAGCTAAGCCAGTTGGCTCAGTTGTTCGCTGGTGTGCCGCGTATTGCGTTAACGGCAACTGCGGATGAACGTACTCAGCAAGAGATCGTTGAGCGTTTAGCGCTGACCAATCCTGCTGAGTTTATCCAAGGTTTTGACCGCCCGAATATTCGTTATCGTATCGGTCAGAAAGACAGCGCTAAAAAGCAGCTGTTAAAGTTTCTCAAAGATGAGCACCCGAAAGATTCCGGTATCGTTTACTGCCTTTCTCGAAAGCGGGTAGAAGATACTGCCGCTTGGTTATGTGAGCAGGGCTTTAATGCGCTGCCTTATCATGCGGGACTCGCGGCAGACCTTCGAAGTCATAATCAGCATCGCTTTTTGACCGAAGAAAATATCATCATGGTGGCGACCGTGGCGTTTGGTATGGGCATTGATAAGCCCAATGTGCGCTATGTGGCTCACTTAGATCTGCCAAAAAGCATTGAAGCGTATTATCAGGAAACGGGTCGTGCAGGCCGTGATGGTTTACCTGCCGATGCGTGGATGGTTTATGGATTGCAGGATGTGATGTTCCTGCGTCAGATGCTGGAAGGCTCGCAAGCGCCAGCAGAACAGAAGGTGGTTGAGCGCCAGAAGCTAGAAGCGATGCTTGGGCTGTGTGAGATCACGACTTGCCGACGTCAGGTGCTTTTAAGTTACTTTGGTGAGAAAGATCATCAGCCGTGCGGCAATTGCGATACCTGTTTAGAGCCTGTGCCTGTTTGGGACGGTACCGAAGCCGCGCGCAAAGCCTTATCGGCGGTTTACCGTTCTGGACAGAGTTTTGGTGTGAATCATGTGGTCGATATCCTGATGGGGAAATCAAATGAGAAAACTAAAAACTTCGCCCATGAAAAGCTTTCTACTTGGGGCATAGGCAAAGAGCTGGATAAAAATCAGTGGCGCTCTGTTTTCCGTCAGCTGGTGGCTCGCGGATTGTTGGGTGTGAATGTTGATCAGCACGGTGTTTTGCACTTAACTGATAAGTGCCGTCAGCTATTACGTGGTGAAACCAAAATTCAACTGCGTAAAGATCAGCGCCAGCACACGCCTTACCGTAAAAACCAAGTACCGCAGAGTCAGTTGGAAGCAGAAGATTATGCGCTATGGAATGAGCTTAAAGCGGTGCGTAAACGCTTGTCTGATGAACAGGATGTACCGCCTTATGTGATCTTCCACGATGCAACGCTGATGGAAATGGTGATGTATCGCCCGCAGACCTCAGATCAGTTCAAACGCTTGAATGGTGTAGGTGAACGGAAGCTGGACCTTTATGGCGCTGACTTTATTCAGGCGATTGAGGAATTTGAGGATCAGCATAAAGCCGATAATGTCGCGACTCAGGCAATGGAATCGGTTGTGCTATATCGCAGTGGTATGACGGTTGATCAAGTTTCGAGACAGCAGCATCTATCGGTTAATGCGATCTACGGTCACTTAGCTCAAGCGATCCAAAAAGGTGAGTTGGCGGTTAAGGATGTGGTCGATCTTCCTGAGAAAGAGTTCAGTCATATCGAACAGGTGATGCTGGAGTGTCAGCAGGAGTTTGGCCAAGCGTTAAAGCCTGTGAGCGAAGCGTTGGCTGGCGTCTATGAAGTTGGGATTCTTCGTTGTATTAAGGCTGGGCTGGAATCCGCGTGAGTGAAGATCTGAGCCTCTCAGCTTTATTCATCAGCGGTTTTGTATCGGCTACGTTGTTACCCGGCGGTTCCGAAGTTCTATTGGCTTGGCAACTCTCTCAAGATGTTCATGATCCTTGGAGCCTTTGGGCTGCAGTGAGCGCGGGCAATGCCTTAGGCGGTATTGTGACTTTCTTAATGGGCTGGGGAATTGCCCATTACTACCCTCTACGCGCACTATCATCTCCTAGACAGCAGCAAGCGCAAAGATGGCTCACTCAATATGGCCCTGTAGCTTTGTTAATGTCTTGGGTTCCGTTGATCGGCGATCCGCTTTGTTTGGTTGCTGGCTGGTTAAAAACCAATTTTTGGCTTAGTGTACTGATGATCACTTTGGGAAAAGCGATCCGATATCTGATTATTGTTGGTGTGATTTAAGGGATTAATTGGAGGGGCCGTTCGTGGGATTAGTGGCTAAATCGCAACGAAGTACATGGGGTTGGCTACGTTTAATTATTCTGATCCTAGCGTTAATCGTGGTGGCGATGAATGCTTGGCTATCGCAGCTACGCTCTACCGATTGGGATCGGCCGCTTTGGGTGGTGATCTATCCGATTAACGCCGATCAAGGTGCTGATACCCAACTCTATGTGGATGCCTTATTAGAAGGTCATTTCGACGATATCGAGCATTTTATGGCGCGGGAAGCGCGTCATTATGATCTTCCCCTAGAAACACCGCTCGAAGTTTATCTTGCCCCGCCTTTGACTGAGCACCCTCCAAAACCGCCACAAAACCCAAGTATGTTAGATAGTGTTGTTTGGAGTTTAAAGCTACGCTACTGGGCTTGGCAAAACGATAGCTGGACTGGCACAACCCCTGATATAAAAGTCTATTTGAAGCTGCATTCGCCTAAGACTCATCAAGTGCTAGAGCACTCATTAGGTTTGCAGAAAGGGATGATTGGTGTGGTGAATGGTTTTGCCAGTGTCGATTATCAAGCTCAAAATAACTTTGTGACCATACATGAAGTGCTACACACCTTAGGGGCAACCGATAAATACGATCTCAGCAATAACCAGCCGATCTGGCCAGATGGTTATGCGGATCCTGAATTAGAGCCATTATTGCCGCAAGCTTATGCGGAGGTGATGGGTGGTCGAATTCCAAGGACCTCGACCACAGCAGAGATGCCTGAGAGTCTTGAGCAGGTTCTAGTTGGCGAAAAAACTGCTCAAGAGATCAATTGGGTTCAGCCTTAATCTTACGGGTGCTTATTGCTCGATAACGGATTTCAGTGCTTTAACGATATCCTCTTCAAATTCAATCAGAAGATCCTGAGCAGGGCTTTCTGGATTGATCTGACTTGGGCGCAGGAACTTGATATAAGTTGTATCGTTTTTGTGTTGCAGAGTGATAGAAAGAGGGCAGAGCGCACCCATATCAGGATCTTTGTTAATCACATGGTTAGCGTACCAAGGATTACAGAAGACTAAGCTGCGGATCTCTTCATAACCGTGTTTGTTGTACTCAGCGCCCCAGCGGTCTTTATAATGAGTCAAAGAGCGGCCGATATTAGGCTCGAAGATGACATAAAAGTGGCTTTCTTCCAGAGCTTGGCTGATCTCTGTGTGGTTAATATCAAAATCCCCCTCCATCTCAAAAGATAGAATCGGGTTAGCAAAAACGGTGCTGCTCGCTAGCAGGGCTGCCGAGAAAACCAGTCTTTTGATCAGCTTAAGCATTACTTGCTCCAAAGAATCCATTTACCGATGAAAGTTCAGTTTAGTGTATCACCGCATCTTAGCCGAGCAAGCGTCAAGGTGTAGGACTTCTTAAGATCATCTAGTGTATAATCTGCGCTCCGAAATAGAGCTGAAGACCATGACTACTAGCAACACCTCATCAATTGAAGATCCTCAACTAACTGACGCCGAAGCTGCTGCCGAGCAGAAGAAGCAGAAAACCCGTATGAACAAGCTGCAGAAGCGTCTGCGCCGTGAGATGGGTCGCGCGATTGAAGACTTCAATATGATCGAAGATGGCGACAAGGTTATGGTCTGCCTGTCTGGCGGTAAAGATTCCTATGCGATGCTTGATATCCTGATGAATCTGCAGCGCAGTGCCCCAATAAATTTTGAGCTGGTGGCGGTGAATCTGGATCAGAAACAGCCGGGTTTCCCTGAGCATGTTTTGCCTGCTTATTTGGAATCGATCGGCGTACCTTTCCATATCTTAGAGCGCGATACGTACTCAGTGGTTAAAGAGGTGGTGCCTGAAGGTAAAACGACCTGTGCACTATGCTCACGTTTACGTCGTGGTTCTCTATATGGTTTCGCTGAAGAGATCGGTGCTAACAAAATCGCACTAGGTCATCACCGTGACGATATTCTAGAGACGTTGTTCCTTAACATGTTCTATGGCGGTAAGCTTAAATCGATGCCGCCAAAATTGGTTTCGGATGATGGTAATAACATGGTTATCCGTCCGTTAGCTTATGCGCGTGAAAAAGATATCGCTGCCTTTGCCGAGCTACGCGGTTTCCCTATCATACCTTGTAACTTGTGTGGTTCTCAGGAGAACCTACAACGTCAGGTGATCAAAGAGATGCTGCAAACTTGGGATAAGAACTTCCCAGGTCGTATCGAAACTATGTTCCGCTCTTTACAGCATGTTGTGCCTTCACACTTGGCTGATACTGAACTGTTCGACTTTAAGGGCTTGAAGCACGGCTTCCCTCACGGTATTGATCCAAACAGCGACACTTCTATGCGTCCGGATAACGCGCCGACAGAAGAGGCGGTACAGACTTTTAACCCTCAGAAGATCGACGTTCTTTCTCTCTAATCTTTCCATTGTTTAATGACGTATGTCCGAAATTGTCGGATATGTGTCATTGATGACATTTCGGTTTCGCGTAATACTGCTATCACAGCTTAAAAACTCAGGTTTAATCGCCGTGGGAGTATTACGTGAAAATTATCGCCGTTCTTGGCTATGCTGATTGCCAAATTCTAGATGTCACCGGGCCATTGCAGGTGTTCGCATCGGCTAATCGGGCATTAGGGCAAGATTTCTACCAGATTAAAATTCTTGGGTTATCTCAAGAGCCTATAGTGACCAATTCGGGGATGTGCTTGGTTCCTGATCAGTGCTATTTCGATGCTACGGATATAGATACACTGCTGTTTGCAGGTGGTCGCGGGGTTGATCTACAGCGCAGAAATCAGGAGCTGATTAACTGGATACAGGAGCAGGCTAGGTCAGTTCGACGTATTGGCTCTGTCTGCAGCGGTGCTTTCCTCTTGGCTGAAGCGGGTTTGTTGGCGGATAAAGAAGCCGTATCTCACTGGCAGTGTTGCGATTTGTTAGCAGAAGAGTTTCCTGATACGCGGGTAAACACCGATGCGATCTGGATTAAACAGGGCGATCTATATACCTCCGCAGGTGTGACTTCTGGCATTGATCTAGCTTTGGCTCTCGTCGAGGAGGATTTAGGTCATGAGATAGCGATGGCGGTTGCGCGAGAGCTGGTGGTGTTTATGAAGCGCCCCGGTGGTCAGGCCCAATTTAGCACTCAGCTAGAAGCTCAGTTAAAAACCACAGGGCCTGTTGCCAAGGCAGTTGCTTATATTGAGCAGCATCTAAATGCAGAGCTTAATCTCGCCATATTGGCCGAGCATTGTTGTGTCAGTGAGCGGCATCTGTTTCGTCTGTTTAAAAGTGAGTTTGCGCAATCGCCAGCCACTTATATCGAAAACAGTCGCTTAAGTTTGGCTCGGCAGTTATTAGAAAGCGGCGCATTGAATCTGAAACGAGTGGCGGAACAGAGTGGACTAGTATCCGCTGACAATCTTCGTAGAGTGTTTATTCGCCGTTTAGGTATTAACCCAAGTGAGTATCGGGATCGTTTTGGTTCTGTAACTTGTGATCAAGCATCAAAGGATATTAATTCATGAATCTGAATGTTTTCTTGCTCTCCGGTTGCCAAGCCTTATTAACAACCGGAAACATACTTTTAGTCTCGGTAGTGGCTTTGATCGGTCAGAACCTCGCGGCGAGTCCTTCCATGACTACATTTCCGGTGGCGACTCAGTTTATCGGGTTGATGCTTGCGACGATTCCTGCCTCTCTGATTATGCGCCGTATAGGCCGAAAAAATGGATTCTACTTAGGGAATTCGATCGGCATATTGGGTGCGGCATTGTGCATTCTTGCTCTGCAAGGAGAGCAGTTCTTTCTATTCTCGTTTGGTACTTTCCTTTTGGGGATAGGCATTGGCTTTGGTACTTTGTACCGTTTTGCAGCAGTCGAAGTCTGCGATGATCAGTCGAAAAGTAAGGCGATCTCCTTAGTTATGGCCGGTGGTGTTGTAGCTGCCATTATTGGGCCGCAGTTGGCTATCTATAGTCAGGACTTGTTAGGTGAAGCGGAATTTGCTGGCGCTTTTGTTGGATTATTAGGCCTTTACGTTATTGCGCTGTGTTTGCTGTTTTTTACTCATATTCCCAAAGAAGTGGCTGCTGAAGAAACTGATAAAGCACGTCCGTTGATGACGATTGTTCGACAGCCCACCTTTATCGTCGCCGTTGTTGTAGCAATGGTGGGTTATGTGGTGATGAACCTGCTTATGACAGCCACGCCATTAGCAATGGCCCGTTGTGGCTTTAACTTTGCTCAAGCGGCTCATGTTATCGAGTGGCACGTGTTGGGTATGTTTGTACCGTCGTTCTTTACCGGCAGTTTGATCGCACGATTCGGCCTTAATCCTGTTATGTATGCTGGCGCCGTATTTATGTTGGCCTGCATTGGCATTAACTTGATGGGCGTATCTGAATGGCATTTTTGGACGGCATTGGTGTGTTTAGGGGTTGGCTGGAACTTTATGTTTATCGGCGCGACTCAATTGGTTACCACCACGTATAGACCTGCAGAGAAAGCTAAATCTCAAGCTGCGAATGAGTTTTTAGTGTTTAGTATGGTGACAGTTTCCGCAATGTCTGCCGGTTGGATGGAGGCTGTGTTGGGCTGGCAAGCAATGAATTGGATTGTTTTACCTTTGATCCTTTGGGCAGTAGCAGTTATTTTCTATATAGGCCGCTCTCATTCTGAGCCTGTGGCTGCTACCTAAGGAAGGATTATGAAGTCGCCGCAATTTTTATCTATCGTGACCTCATCGCCGGTTAAAGTGAGATTGACCAATCTCCCTGAAATACAGGCTTTAGGCATCACGACTATATGTGAATCTAACTTACAGCGATTCACTGCTATGGATAATAACAGGGCGTTGGGGCTTGCAGAGTACCTTGCTGAGAATCCCGAAGAAACTGAAGTATGGTCAGCTGCCTTTTATCCTGAACTACCCCTTGAGGCCGTAGAGATACAACCTTATTCAAGGGCGCAGCGTGGTTTACCCTGTTTATTTTCCCAAGTAGGGGAGTTACCCGGTATCGAAGATGGTGATCGTTTTCCAGTGGGGGATCAGTGGCCATTAAGCTGTAGCCCTCAAGAGCGAGCGTTTAGTTTGTTACAGGAGCGGATGCGCAAGCTCTGGAGCGAGGGGCGACCGGACGCTGAGATGAAATTAGCCTTAGTGGCTGATTATGCCGGGCGCTTAAACCGGTTGAGCGGCCATCACTTCATTCATTGGGACGGCGAGTTACTTTTTGCCTATTCCGGTAACGAAACTGATCTAGAACCTCTGGCTTACCAGAGCTTTTCATTTAGAGAACTTTGTTTGAATTATGGGGTGGATCTAGAGCTTTCTTCAGAGGATCTTGTGACCGGTGTTATTGTCGCTTCTCAGTCTTTGTTGGGCGACGAAGCTATTACTATAAATCCGGGGAATACCTTATGTTTCAGGCAAGGACAGCTATTTGAGCAGTGTGAGCCCGTAAGTTTTTGGGAAAGAGTAGAGTAACTATTTCCCAAGTCTATATTGCAAATTCATACCAACAACCACTTCCATTATTGATCCAGCTTCTTGTTTTAATTTGTTTTTTAATATTCCTTCATAAAATCAGATTGTTGACTATATTTAAATTACTTAAGGATATAGAGTAGTGGTATTACCAATTAAAATATTGGTAATACCTTCGACTGTTTGTTTTAGAAAGATGGTTAGGCGCAGTAAGATTTATGAAGGAAAACGCAGTTCCTCAAGCAGGTATCCCGCCCATGGCAATCGTTGATATGACAGATCAATCCATGCTTATTCAAGTGTTTGATCGCATTGTCCTACCAACTTTTGTACTTGATAAAGATCACACCATTATTTATTGGAACTCTGCTCTTGAGGCTATAAGTGGTCTTAGCAGAGAGGAGATGATCGGTACTAAAGATCAGTGGAGGCCGTTTTATTCCTCTGCACGTCCTTGTCTGGCTGACTTGATCCTTGAAGGTGGTAAGGATGAAGACGTTAAGCACTATTATATGAATAAGTGTCAGCGCTCTGAGTTGATCGAGGGTGCTTATGAAGCCGAAGATTTCTTCCCTGACTGTGGTGTCGATGGTGAATGGCTGCAATTTACAGCTTCCAGTATTGTCGATTCCAACGGTGAGTTGATCGGTGCGATCGAGACATTCCAAAATATTAGTGGGCGTAAAAAAGCTGAATTTGAGCTGCTTGAGCGAGAACGGATATATAAAGAGCTGAGTATCACAGACAGCTTGACCGGTCTTCATAATTCTCGTCATTTCTATGACCAGATGGAAAATGCGTTGGAAACTGCCCGCCGTTACCATCATGGTTTTACTTTATGCTTTTTCGATCTAGATGATTTCAAAAAACTCAATGACTCTCATGGCCATTTGATGGGCGATAAAGTGCTCGAAACCTTCGGTGCTTTGGTTCGCTCTTCCCTACGAACCTTAGATAGTGGTTATCGCTATGGTGGTGAAGAATTTGCAATCTTGTTGCCATCAACCGATGTTGATGGCGCTGAAACGGTGGCAGAAAGGGTGCGAGAAAGTTTACAGAACTATCAATTTATCTTGCCTGATGGTGAAACCATTCGTTGTAGTGTCAGCATAGGTGTAACCGCTTATACCGTCGGTGATAGTGTACAAAGCTTGATGCAACGTGCAGATAATGCGCTGTATAAAGCAAAAGAGCAGGGTAAAAACTGTATTGTCACAGTTTAGCTTTTCACAACCGCTTCTCTATGTAATCATCTGCCTCCGTAACTTGGAGGCAGTATGAAGAGTTTTCTTTTTTCTACAGATAATGATCGTGGTGGCGTAATTTTGTGTGATTTGGATACCTTGCCAGAAGCGGTCGACTATTTGAAACAACGCTTTAAAGGGGTTGTTCGAGTAGAGCAGGGCCGAGACTATTGGTCCGAGGAAGAAGGCTTTGCAAGTTTGCCTGCACCTACTGAAGAAGATAACCCTCAAAGCAGCGGCTGATGGCTTTTCTCTAACAGTCGCTGAAGGCTGTTCTAAAAGTAGAGGCTGATAGCTCTTCCGTTACCCTATTTATTCAAGTTAATCTCAGCGTTCCACAATAATTAGTAACTGACATTAAAAGTCCAGTTCAGTAAAGTAGATAGCTCTAATTACCAACCCTCGTTGGTGAGCAATTTTTACTGCATCAGGGCACGGATGTTTCAGGTTTATCACTCCAACTCGATATTGGTCCTTAAGGATCTCTTAGTTGAATTAATTCGACGCGACCCGATCGCGGACCCTTTTATCTCTGAGCAAATTCTGGTGCAAAGCCCAGGCATGGCGCAGTGGCTTAAACTCGAGTTGGCACAGGCGTCAGGGATCGCTGCATCCATCGATTTTCCTCTACCGGCATCGTTTTTGTGGAAGAGCTTTTCCAATGTTTTAGATGATGTTCCCGAGCGTTCTGCCTTTACCAAGGAAGCCATGGCTTGGAAGTTGATGCTGGTGTTACCAGATCTGCTGACCCAACCTGAATTCCACCCGCTGCAAACCTATTTGGCTGATGATGAAGAGGATTACCGCCTCTATCAGTTGTGCAACAAAATTGCTGATATCTTCGACCAATATTTGGTTTATCGCCCTGATTGGATTGCAGATTGGGAGCAAGGTGGAAATCTGGCCGCTGCCCGTCACAGTTGGCAGCCAGTACTTTGGCGAGCATTGACCGAATACACCTTGTCTTTAGAACAATCTCATTGGCATAGGGCCAATATGTTTGGCGATTTCGTAAAGCTACTTCGTCAACGCTCTAACCTGAAACAGTTACCGCCACGCTTGTTTGTCTTTGGTATCTCGGCGCTGCCGCAAAATTATATCCAGGCGCTACAAGCCTTAGGTGAGCAAGTTGATGTGCATCTGATGATTATGAACCCTTGTCGCTACTATTGGGGTGACATTTTAGATGCGGCTCAGATCGCGCGAGTTAACCGTCGCTGGTTTGGCAAACCCGAACTAGAGATGAGCGAGTATGCCCAAGGTAACCCGCTTTTGGCATCTATGGGCAAACTGGGGCGTGATTATATCTATCAGCTGCAGGATAACGCGGTTGAAGAGATCGATGCTTTTGCTGAACCGGAAAGGCACTGCTTGTTGAACAGCATCCAGCAGGACATTTTGGATTTAGATAATCCGACCTCATTTCCTGAAGATCCAAGTCATAGTGAAACAAAACATAGCGTTGATGAGCAAGACCGCTCGATTGTGCTACATAGCTGCCATAGCCCGCTGCGCGAAATTGAAGTATTACATGATCAGCTGTTAGCAAAATTTGAGGAAGGCCCCGAGCTTAAACCTCGCGATATTATTGTGATGATGCCGGATGTGGCAGCTTACGCGCCTTATATCGAGGCAGTTTTCTCCAATGCACCTTCTGATCGCTACATACCATTTTCTATATCGGATCGCAGCAATCGTCAGGAAAATCCTCTGTTACTTAGCTTTGAAAAAGTGCTCAAGCTAAATAGCAGCCGCTTTACCGTATCTGATGTTTTAGAGTTACTCGAAGTACCTGCGATCTTACGTCGATTTGGTTTGGATGATGATAGCTTCCTACGTCTTCGTTATTGGGTTGATCAAGTTAATATTCGCTGGGGGCTGGATGCTGAACAACGCAGTGTCTGGGAACTGCCGCTATTTGAGCAAAATAGCTGGCGCTTTGGTTTGCGCCGTATGCTCGCGGGTTACGCATTAGGTGAACAAACGGCCTATTGGCAAGAGATAGCGCCATACAATGAAGTAGAAGGGCTCGAAGCCGAATTACTTGGCAAACTCGCTGATTTTATTGATCTGTTGGAAGACGCGAAAAGCTACTTCAGCCAGTCGCTCTGTTTAGATGAATGGGTTGCGGTGATTAACCAGTTGTTGGAAGCGTTTTATCTTGCCGACGAGCAAGACGAGATCGCTTTGAACTCTATTCGTCAGACGCTACAAAACCTTCAAGAGCAGCTATCAGATGCTGAGTTTAATCAGCCGCTGTCTTCTTTAGTGATTACCGATTATCTGTTGAACGGGATGAACCAGCAGCGCTCATCCCAACGCTTTATGATTGGTGCGGTTAACTTCTGTACCTTGATGCCGATGCGTTCGATCCCGTTTAAGGTGGTTTGTCTGCTTGGCATGAATGATGGCGCGTACCCGCGGAGTATCCCTCCGGTTGGTTTTGATTTGATGACCGACTATCCGCGCAGAGGTGATCGTTCCCGTAGAGACGATGACCGTTATCTCTTCTTGGAGGCGATGCTATCAGCCCAAGAACAGCTTTATATCAGTTTTGTTGGGCGTTCTATTCGCGATAACAACCCTAAAATACCTTCGGTCTTGGTCAGTGAATTACTCGATTACATCGAACAAGGTTATACCTATGCTGCCGATGCCAGCCTGCCGTATACCGATAGTGGGCAAAAACTACGGCAGTCGTTGATCCAGCAGCACCCGTTAGTTGCTTTTAGCCCGCAGTACTTTGCTGAGCACTCGCAGTTGTTTAGTTATGCGGCTCAATGGTTACCAGCTGCTGGAGCCGATACTAAGCCTTTACTGAAATTTATAAATCAGCCGTTGGAAAACGAAACACTTTCCGAATTAGAACTCTCCGATCTGATTCGCTTTTTGAAGAGTCCATGCCGCAGCTTCTTTAATCAGCGGTTGAAAGTGTATTTCAGTCAGAGCGAGATAGAAGCACAAGACGAAGAGCCGTTCGCGCTGGATAATCTGGAATCTTATCTGATCAAGCAGCGTTATCTGGATACGGCGTTGGCAGAGCAGTCGTTAGATCAACTGGATCAAACGGTATTGGCCGAGGGGGTTCTACCGGTCGCTCAGGCGGGCGAGTTAACACTGCAGAAAATACGTCATGACTGCGAAGAGCTTGCAGAGAAGGTTCGACCCCTATGTGAAGGTACCCCTGAGCGAGTTGAAGTAAATTTGGATCTGGATGGCGTACGTTTGCAAGGCTGGATAGACCATTGCTATCCGGATCATCTGTTGCGCTATAGACCGGCGCAAGTCAATGCCCGGGATCGCTTATCCACCTGGGTTGAGCATCTAGTTTTGTGTGCACTGGGCGCGCGAAAAAACACGGTATACCGCGGTTTGTCTGGTAAGGCGTTCTATCGCCAAGTTGAATCTACAGAAGCACGTCGTTTACTAACCGAGCTGGTGGCGTTTTATCAGCAAGGGATGACGATGCCACAACCGTTTGATGCTTCATTGGCCCATGATTATTTTGTGCAACGAGCTAAAGATCCTGATAAGGCTTTGCAAAGCTTAGAAAAACGTTTCTACGGAGACAGTTTTAGTATCGGGGTTTTAGACGACCCTTATGCGCGTCGGGTATTCCCCGATTTTAATCAATACACCGAACAATTTATTCCTTTAGCAGAAGCAGTGTACGAGCCGTTGTTAGCCTATGTAGAGGAGGGGAAAGATGACTAGTATTCTTCCGCTAGAACCGTTTACTTTTCCTCTGAAAGGACAGCAGCTCATAGAAGCCAGTGCGGGCACCGGTAAGACCTACACGATTACTGCTTTGTATCTGCGTTTGCTTCTGGGGCAAGGGGATATCAGTGATAAACCATTAGGGCCTGATCAGATCTTAGTTGTGACCTTTACTGAGGCCGCGACGGAGGAGCTGCGAGATCGTATCCGCAGTCGAATTGTCGATGCGCGAAATGCTTTTCTGCTACCAGATGTCAGTGATCCGTTTTTAGATCAGCTAAAACAAAATACAGCGGATCATGAACAGGCGATCAAACTGCTTGAACAAGCGATTCGGCAGATGGATGAAGCTGCAATCTTTACCATCCATGGTTTCTGTCAACGGATGCTTAAACAGCATGCGTTTGAAAGCGGTTCGTTATTTGAGAGTGAACTGACCCAAGACGATCAGAGCTTGATTCGAAGCGCGGCGATCGATTTTTGGCGTAATACCATCTATCCATTATCAGGCCCGCTCAGTAGTCTGGTAATGCAGTATTGGTCGAGCCCCGAATCACTGATGATGGAAATACGTGGTTTGTTAAGCCGCAGTGTTCGGGTAACGCCAGATTTATCTGATCAAGATCTGGCTGAGGCATATGAGGTAAGGTTAGAAGCGCTGAATGAGTTCAAGCAAGCATGGCTACAGAATGAAGATGATCTGGTTGCGCTTGTTCAAAACTCAGGGGTAAACAAGCGCAGCTATACCAAAGCAAATCTACCGAAATGGATTGCCCAGATCGATGATTATGCGGCATCAGAACAACTGGAACCAAATAAGAAGCTGGTTACAACACTGCAGAAATTTACCTCTTCAGTGTTGCAGGAGAAGACGCCAGAGGGCGCTGAATATCCGCAGCATTATCTGTTTGAGCAGTTAGATACCCTGTTAGAGAGGGCTGTTCCGGTTAAAGAGATACTGCTAAGTCGTGCATTGAAAGAGGTTCGACTCCGTTTAGTTCGTGCTAAAAAGCAGTATCAGGTGCAAACCTTTGATGACTTGCTGATAGACCTGCATCAAGCGTTATACAGCAACAGTGGTGAAAGCTTGGCCGGTGCTATTTGTGATCAGTTTCCGGTCGCAATGATTGATGAATTCCAAGATACAGATCCACTGCAGTACGGCATCTTTTCAACGCTGTACAAAGATGTAAATCGACATGCCTTGATCATGATTGGTGACCCGAAACAGGCGATCTATGCCTTCCGTGGTGCCGACATTTTTACTTATATTCAGGCCCGTCGCCAAATACCGCAGACCTTTACCTTAGAGACCAACTGGCGTTCGACCACGCCGCTGGTCGAAGGGGTAAACCATCTTTTCCAATCGGCTGACTCTGCTTTTATCTATGATGAGGATATTCCTTTTATCCCCGTTAAAGCAGCGGATAAAGGCGGTAAACGCTTAAAGATTCAAAACATCGAACCTCCCGCTTTAACCTTATGGCATCAAGAAAGTGATGAGCCGCTAAATAATGCGCAATACTTAGCGACTTATGCTCAAGCTACAGCTTCTGAAATAGACCGCTTATTGTCAGGGGATACCTTGATCGGAGATCGAAAATTACAAGGCTCTGATATTGCAGTGCTGGTTAGAGATCGTTTTGAAGCAGAAGAGATCCGTAGGGCCTTAGCCGTTTATGAGCACCCTTGTGTTTATTTGAGTAACAAAGATTCCGTTTTTAAATCTCAAGAAGCGATTGAACTCTCTTTGCTGTTAACCGCAATTGAAAATCCGCTGAATGATCGAGCGCTTAAAGCAGCATTAGCGACAGAGTTTATGCAGCTCGATATGCATGATCTCGATCGACTGAATCATGATGAATTAGGTTGGGAGAAGGTGATCACTGAGTTTAGTGATTATCGTGAAATATGGCTGCGCTTAGGTGTGCTGCCGATGTTAAGCCGACTGATTCATCAGCGTAATCTAGCTGCGATGACCCTTGAGCAGGTATCTGGAGAGCGTCGTTTAACGAATATGCTGCATCTGGCAGAACTACTGCAACAAGCGAGCGCTGAAAGAGAGGGTGTAGCTGGATTGATCCGTTGGTTTAACGAGCAGATTTCACAGCCTTCTGGCGGTGGTGACGAGCAGATTTTACGCTTAGAAAGTGAGCGGAACCTGGTAACTATTGTGACCGTGCATAAATCTAAGGGTTTGGAATATCCAGTGGTATTCCTGCCTTTTGCTTGTCGTTTTAAAGAGCAGAAAAGTGCTTTTTATCATGATGAATCAGGCGAAGCTGTTTTAGACCTTAAAGCTGAACCGGAAGCGTTGGAAGAAGCGGATAAAGAACGACTGGCTGAGGAGCTACGTCTACTTTATGTCGCCCTTACCCGTGCGGTTTATAGCTGCTATATCGGTATCAGTCATATCAAGATCGGTAATAGCAAAAAGTCCCGATTGGTCGATAGCGCCTTGGGTTATCTCCTGCTGCAATCGGGGATTGAGCTGGATGAAGCCCTGCTGGCACTCGAGCAACATGCTGCTATTCAAGTATTAGCACTGCCAAATTACGGCTCCCAGAAAGATCTATTTGCCGTTGAAGAAGAGCAAGCGGCGCAGCTAGAAGCACGTAATTTTGAGCGTAAAATCGACCGCGATTGGCGTGTTAGTAGTTACTCTGCGCTGAGTAAACATCAGGCTAGTCATATACCTGAACTTCCAGGGCTTGATCTGGAAGTGGCTGCGGAAGGGCAGGAACAGGTCGAAGAAGTTATACCTGACGAAGACAATATTTTTACCTTCCCAAGAGGCGCCAATGCCGGCACTTTCCTGCATAGCGTCTTTGAAGAGATCAGTTTCGCGCGATATCAGCAGGTTATGTTGGAATCAGATGAGTATCGCACTCAACTTCAAGATCAGCTCCAAGTAGCGGGTTACGAAGAACGTTGGCAGTTTGTGATCGAAAAGCTAATCGAAGATGTCTTGGCAACTGACTTAAACGGACAAGGGCTGCGCTTAAACCAGATCAACGATGAAGACCGGCTGGTGGAGATGGAGTTTATGCTCAGTGCAGAACACATCACGGTTGGGCGTTTAGAGTCTCTGATTCGCCGTTATGATCCTCTAGCGGCTAAGGCTAAACCGCTCTCTTTTGAGCCTTTAAGAGGGCTGTTAAAAGGCTTTATTGACCTGCTATTCCGAGATGGCGAGAAGTACTATGTCTTGGATTACAAATCTAACCACCTAGGTTATGAGGCTTCCTGTTACACCCAAGAGGCGATACAAGAATCGATGATTGATCATCGCTACGATCTGCAATATCTGCTCTACATCCTCGCGGTGCATCGATTACTGAAGCAACGTATACCTGATTACGATTATGAGCGGCATTTTGGCGGTGTTTATTACTTATTCCTTCGTGGGGTGGACGGTGAAAGCACCAATGGGGTGTTCCATGATAAACCGGATATTGAGTTGATTGAGAAGTTGGATCTAATGTTTACTGGGGAGGTTGTTGATGTCTAATGCATACCTACCCCAGCTGAAACAGTGGTCACAAGAAGGGATCATTCGTTCTGTCGATTATCAACTTGCAGCGTTCGTTGCTGAGCAAAAGCCTGATGATTCAGCATTACCGCTACTTTCTGCTTTGGTTAGCTTTGAGTTGGCCTCGGGTAATGTCTGCCTGCCATTAGATAGGTTGACTTCACCAAAAGGCTATTGGTCCGAAGAGATATTGGCTCTAGTCGAATCTGTCGATTGGAAGGCACTAAAACCTGACGCTCGCCTGTTGATGCTGGGGACTAATGAATCTCTAGAAAGTGCGCTACTGGTTCTAGATCAGGGGCGTTTCTATCTTCATCGATATTGGCAATATGAGATCCAAGTCGCTAAGCAGTTAAGCAAACGTACCGTTCCTGTTGATGTGGATCTTCCTTTACTGGGCAATCATCTTGCGCAACTTTTCCCAATACAAAACGAAGAGATCGACTGGCAGAAGGTAGCAGCAGCGGTCGCGATTCAAAAACGCTTCTCGGTAATTAGCGGTGGTCCAGGTACAGGTAAAACCACAACGGTTATTAAACTGTTGGTTCTGTATATTCAGCAAATGCAGGCTAAGGGCTTAGATATTAATATCCGCTTGGTTGCCCCTACGGGTAAGGCCGCAGCGCGCCTAGCTGAATCGATTAACTCGGCAAAACAGAAATTAGCATTACCCGCCAAACTTGCTGATCTCGTGCCTTCGGAAGCCAGCACACTTCATCGTTTATTGGGTGTGATTCCGAATCAGATAGGTTTTCGTCACCACGGGGATAACCCGCTGCACTTAGACCTGTTGGTGTTGGATGAGGCATCGATGGTTGATCTACCGATGATGGCGCGTCTATTGGATGCGCTGCCTGAGCATGCACGACTAATTCTACTGGGAGATAGAGATCAGCTAGCGTCGGTAGAAGCCGGGAATGTCCTCGGCGATATCTGTAGTTGGCCGGGAGAATTGGATTACAGTGCTAATCAACAACAGGTATTAACCCAGTTAGGTGCATTTCCTCAGGCTCAATCGTCTGGCTCACCTCAATCCTTTTCCGATTGTTTGGCCCTTCTACGTAAAAGCTATCGCTTTGATGATAAAAGTGGCATTGGTTATATGGCGAAAGCGGTTAACTCGGGCAATGTTGAGCATGTTAAACGGGTGATGGCTAAGGGTTTTGAAGATCTAAACAACCACTACCTGTCTCGTGACAGTTACGAAGAGATGATCAATCTGGTTGTTTCTTTTTACAGTGAACTGTTTAGTCATGTTAACCCTGAGGCTTCACCCAAACACTTATTGGATCTTTTAGGTGAATTTCAGCTGCTGTGCGCGCGTCGTGAGGGTGTCTATGGCGTAGCTGGTCTGAATGAGCGTATTCAGCAAGAGCTACGCAGCAGGGGCTATATTAAAGGCTCTGATACTTGGTTTGCTGGCCGACCGATTATGATCACCCGTAATGATCCAGCACTGAAATTGTTTAATGGTGATATCGGGATTGTACTTGCCGATGATAGCGGAAAGCTAAAAGTGTGGTTTGAATTGGATGGCGAGCTACGTAGTGTGCTGCCAAGTCGTTTACCTGAGCACCAAACTGTTTTTGCGATGACAGTACATAAAAGCCAAGGTTCAGAGTTTGAGACCGTCGCGTTTATTTTACCGCCGGATGACAGCCCTTTGCTGACGCGAGAACTTTTGTATACAGGGATTACCCGAGCACGTAAAACCTTGCATCTATATGCGACTAAGGCGGCTTTATTTGCTTCTACAGAGCGGAAAACGGAACGATCGGGTGGCTTAGCTGTGAGGTTATGGGGCGGTAGATAAAAATAAAGCCTGATTAGGTGATAAACCAAATCAGGCTCTTATCTATATCACAGCGGTAATGGATTAACGGCGACGACGCGCTGGATGCTGTGGGTGTTGCTCATTCTCAATACGAATAGGTTGTACACGTGGCGTGTTGTTTCCTAAAGAATACAAGAAAACTACGCCTGCTGCGATGGCAACCAATGTAGCAAATGTCATCATAACTCACTCCTAACTGGTGAAAGACCAGTACAACTGTCTAGCAGTATAACTCAATAAACAGGCTTATCATTATTTAGCGGCTAATATGGAAAAAATCTTAGCCGTTGTCCTAATACCTAAACAGTTATATGGGCATCAGGGAGTAATTTAAACCCCCTGTGCGTTTAAATAAGCTTCTAGTTCAGTGAAACCACCAATATGTTCTTGGCCGCAGAATGCTTGAGGCACGGTCGTCACTGGTTTACCCACTGTTTGCTCTAGATCTGCTTTGCTGATGCCTTCCTGGTGGATATCGATATAACGGTAATCAAGCTGTTTAATTTCACAAATCTGTTTTGCGCGGGAACAAAAACCACAGCCTTCACGGCCAAAAATAGTAATACGTTTCATCTGTCTTCCTCCGTTTAAGTGATGTGTTAATTGAAACAGAGGCGGCTGATTGATCCCAATTAGATAAGTTTATCTAATCGATTGGTTCTTTTTATGGAAGATTTTGACGAGAGCTATATAAGTAAAGGTATGGTTTTTTGGTAGGTCTTTAAGATCATTAATATGTGTTGTGAATACTATTTTGCTCCGCACAATTTTGGCATTGAAGGCGTTAAATCGGGGCTTTCAAGGTTTGTCCCCAATCTTTGTGGATAACCTTGTAAACAACTCCTATCGAACTTCACTAAAGGTCGATAAAACCTTGTGATTAACATATTGATCAAAAAATAACCATCGGTTTATCTGTATGATTTTAAAGGTTTTTTTGGCTGGCTTTTAAGAGAAAAGCTGTATTTGAGTGAATAATCAGCTATTGCGTATAAAGTTACAGGGCTGTAATTGATGTCAAGAGAAATGATCGATAAATTTAGATTCTTTTATTGATTTAAGTCCTTTTTTCACAATAAAAAACCGGAGTTCTAACTCCGGTTTTTTTGTGTCTAAGCTGAGGTGATTAGAACCACTCATCCTTACGCTTTTTGCGCTTAGGGAAGTAAGGAAGTATCAAGCCGAGGAATACACCACCTAGCGCAACTAGACCGCCGTGGGTAAACCAGCGCATCAGATTGCTTTCATCGCTTGATTCGATCTTAAAGTTCAGATCCTTAATGGATGCTTTTAACTGTTCTACTTCTGCAGTTAGCGTTTGATTATCTTTTTTTAGCGCAGCAGATTCTTGCTTAAGCGTTTCGATCTGTTGAGCTTGCTCAGTCACGGTTGTTTGGCTTTTATCTAAGCTGCTTTGAAGCTTAGGCAAGCGCACTGACATACTATCGCCAGAATCAATCGCAGAAGGTTCTACCCAACCAATACGGCCTTGAGGCATACGGATCTGGGCGTATTTAGTCTTAGGGTCCCGTTTAAGGATTGTGACAGGAGAGCCGCTTTTAATACGGGTAATGATGCGATATTCATTGCTTGGGCCGTTATGCACGTAGACCATTGCATCGTCTGCAATATGACCTTTTTCCGCTTGAGCAGATACAGAAAATAGTACGAGAGAAGTCAGTAATAACTTTTTCATTGATACATTTGTTTGAACGCTAGAATTTGGCATATTGTACGGATTAAACTGGTTGCTTAACAGGTTGTTTTTGGAGTTATTCTGATTTCATTTTTCTAATTTAGGATAAATGGTGCAGAATACCCGGAAGCGAGACAGCCTCAGCAGCCTGTTTGGCTGTTGTTCAGATTTATTTTGATTAAATTCGTTCACTTTTTTTAGATCTTTCTCAGGGGAACCTTAATGGATAACTTCTTTGATGCTTACGTATTTCCATGGATTGTGGATATTGCGCTTGCACTGGCTATCTTCTTCATTGGTCGTTGGGTCGTAAAGCAGGTAACCAAACTGCTTGAGCGTGTACTACGTAAAGCCAAAGTTGAAGATATGTTGGTAAACTTTATCTCTTCAATTGCGAGTGTAGCGTTACTACTATTCGTAATTGTTGCCTCTCTAAATCAGTTAGGTGTTGATACTACATCGCTAATTGCACTGCTGGGTGCTGCTGGTCTAGCGATTGGTCTGTCTCTACAGGATTCCCTGAAGAACTTTGCAGCGGGCGTAATGCTTGTCATCTTTAAGCCATTCCGTGAAGGTGATTTTGTTGAAGCTGCGGGTGTTGCTGGTATTGTCGAGCATATCCAGATTTTTAATACGATCATGCGTACTGGCGATAACCGCGAAGTTATTATTCCTAACGGTGCAATTTACAGCGGCGTAATCACAAACTACTCAGCTCGCGATACGCGTCGTGTCGATATGGTATTTGGTATTGGTTACGACGATGATCTACGTAAAGCGAAAGAGATTCTGAACGAGATTATTGCTGCAGATGAGCGTATTTTGAAAGATCCTGCGCCAGTTGTTGCTGTATCTGAGCTAGCTGATAGCAGCGTGAACTTTGTTGTTCGCCCTTGGGTTAACTCTGCTGATTACTGGGCAGTGCTATGGGATACAACAGAAACTGTGAAACTACGTTTTGACGAGGAAGGTATCAGTATTCCTTTCCCTCAGATGGATGTCCATCTTCATAAAGAAGAGCAAGCGTAAGCTGCTTTGTACTTCTAAAAAAAGAGCCTGATTTACCAGGCTCTTTTTTTATCTGGTTTATAGCGTTAATCGGAATGCTCAGCTTCTGAAGAGTAGCCACTGTCTGATCGATCTCGCAGAATCTTCTTAAGTTCATTCCTTAATTGCGCATTATCCTGCTTAGATTTTTGCGCTTCGAGTCGATATTTAAAGATCTCTTCATAACGCGCTTCTAGCTTAACTTCCATGTTACTAATCGTTTTTTGCTGCGTTGCGAGCTGATCTTCTAAGTCATCAATCTGGGTTTGTAGGTCTTCGATTAAGCCATAGCCAGACTGACTAGCGTCGCTACCAGCAGCGCTTTCTTTCTCGGTCGATTGTAGCTCAGTGACTATATGACTATAGAGCGCTTTGAGATCAGCTTCTTCGCGACTGTTATAGCGGATCGTATTTTCAATCGCTTTATGGGCACTGGCTGCACCTATAGAGCCGGCTAGCACGTGCTCCACCATACGATGGAACTCTACCAGCTCAATAATGGTGATCTGCAGTTTATCGATAACCTGGAGGTCTTCAGCGATGGTGCGGACCTCTTTTTCGGCCTTATCTTCATGCAGATAGTTTGAGAGCAGGCTATGCGCTTCTTCCAATTTCGGTTGTAGCGAAATATAGGCATCCAAGCCCGTTGGTCTTGCTCGACGCGAATGTGAGGAGTTCATCGCACTGATAAATTCAGTGGTTAGATTTCTTTCGCTTTTATTAGGGCTAAAGATAATTGAGCCAATAATGTAGCTGCCAATATTAAAGATAAGTGACCAGAACACTGCGTGGCTTACAGGGTGCAGACCGTCTAAGCCAAACAACGCTTCTGGGCGCAGTGCCGTAATATTCCATGGGCCTTGAACTAACAGTGCCTCTGTAAACCAGCCATGTTTGATGAAGGTTGGAATGAGTAGACAGTAGGTCCAGATAATAAAGCCGGTGAGTAGGCCTAAGAATGCGCCAAGGCTATTACCTTTCTTCCAGAACATGCCGCCAAACAGGGCAGGGGAAAACTGTAGAACTGCCACGAATGATAGAAGGCCGATAGCTGCAAGAATGTAGGAGTCTGCAAACTCTTTGGCAAACCAGAGACTACCCAGAAGAATCAAAGACACCATCACCCAGCGAAGCTGAAGAAGGTAGCTACGTAATGGTTGTAGCACAGGGATTCTTTCTAAGGTAGGCAAAATAAGATGGTTAGATGCCATGGTCGATAGGGTCATCGTTGTGATGATGATCATACCTGTAGCTGCAGAAAAACCACCTATAAAGGCTAAGATTGTCAGGCTTTCACTGCCAGCTTGTTGTGGCAGAAGTAACACGAAAAAGTCTGCATTTTCGGCGGGCATCCCCATTAATAATCCAGCTGCTGCGATAGGTACGACAAAGATATTGATACCTATCATATAAGCAGGGAAGAGCCACATAGCGGTTTTAATGTGGTTTTTGTTGGAGTTCTCGACCACTGAGACGTGGAACTGGCGCGGTAGTGTATGAATCGCTGCGAAGCTTAAGATCATTAGAGTGATCCACATTACACCGCTATTTTCTCCGTGGTTCATGCTAACTAGATGTTCTAACCCGGCAGTCTGTATACGACTGTATATATCGCCAAAGCCATCAAACAGTGTGTAAGTAACAAAAAAACCAACGGCGATAAAGGCAATAATTTTAACGATACATTCGGCAACTAAAGCCGCGATCATGCCTTGATGGCGTTCAGTTGGATCTAAGCGTCTGACCCCAAAGATAATGGTGAAACAGATCATGAAGATAGTCACCATCCATCCCGATAGATCAAATGCAGAGCCTGTTTGTGGTGTATCAGTGATGATTGAGAAAGAGCTAATAATCGCTTTTAACTGGAGGGATATATAAGGAACTATGCCGATTAAAGCGATGATAGTAACGAGGGCTGCAATTTTCTGAGAGCGGTTATAACGGGTGGAAATAAAGTCGGCAATACTGGTAATGCGGAAGGTTTCTTTGGCTTGTACCATCCGTCTGAGCGAATACCACCAGAAACAGATACCAATTAATGCCCCACCGTAGATACTGAAAAAGAGAAGCCCCGAATTCGAAGCAAACCCTACACTGCCATAGAAGGTCCAAGAGGTATGGTAAACCGCTAGCGAGAGGGCATAAACCCAGGGATTTCCTGAGCTCTGCTCACCCTTATTTTTAATCCTTTTTTCTACCAGTTGTGCGATAGCAAATAGGATGCCCATGTAAACGGTAACGTACAGAATAACTGACAGCGGTGTGAACATAATATCCAGCTTATTCCTAGGGGGTAGATTCTTATCTTAAACCCTATAGATGCTTCGCTGAAAGGTGTCAAAGGAAATAACTTACTGATACCTAATCAAAAAACTCAAATTCAACAATAAAATATAGGGTTGTTGTTTAGATTTATAAGAAAAAGCTGTTATTTGCTGGAGGATGAATCTTGCTCGGCGTGATGGTCACAGCAGTTTTTAGGCATAGGTACAGGGTCATAACCGCCATCGTTGTAGGGGTGGCATTTGCTAAGTCGTTTTAAGCCCAGCCATACGCCTTTAAAAGGCCCGTGGAGTTTAATCGCCTCAATCATGTAACTTGAGCAGGTAGGGTGAAAACGACAGCGAGGACCAATTACAGGGCTGATAAGGTATCGGTAAATATTTACCAATCCAATTAGTAGTGAGCTAAGGCAGCGCTGTAAGAAGGAAAGCATTGTCTAATACGTTGTTATGAAATGTTTTTTGAAAAAAATACCGGGTAAGAAAAGGCTTACCCGGTTATATATCCGGGGAGGATTAAAACAATATGTGATCTTTAGCACCACTAAAAAATGAAAAGAGGTTAAAAATCACAGAAAGCTAATTATAAGGATTTTAATGTAGATTAAAAGTTAAACAGTAGTTCTCGTCTGGTTTTTAAGCCTTCCCACATGAATTAGGGTATGTGGAAAGGCCTAAAGAACGACTAATCGAAACCTCAGATTAGAGGTGCTCTTCTGCATATTCAGCCAGTCTTGAGCGGAATATACCTTCTAGATGGACATTCGCAGCCCCTTCGTAGTCTTTAAAGCGTTCGACCAAATAGGTTAAGCCGGAAGTTAGGGGTGTCAGGTAGTTTGAGTCAATCTGCGCAAGGTTACCTAAACAGATGATCTTCGAGCCCTTACCACAACGGGTTACTATTGTTTTAAGCTGTGACGGAGTTAGATTTTGTGCTTCATCTAAGAGTAAGATCGCATCTTGAATACTTCGGCCGCGGATAAAGTTTAGCGATTTAAATTGAATATTCGCTTTCTCAATTGCGTATTTCACGCTGCTTTGAGGGCGCTCGTCGTGTTCATGCATCGCTTCTAAGTTATCTTGGATCGCACTTAGCCAAGGGGTCATCTTCTCCTCTTCAGTACCCGGTAAAAAGCCAATGTCTTCGGCAACAGGTGGAGTAGAGCGAGTCACAATGATTTTGTTGTAGCGCTGCTGCTCAATCACCATCTCTAAAGCGCAAGCAAGAGCGATCAATGTTTTACCAGAACCTGCTGCACCATTGAGAATGACAAGGTCCAGATCTGGATCAAGCACGGCATCCATAGCAAATGCTTGGAATACGTTAATTGGTTCAATGCCCCAGCAGTTCTGCTGCATTAAACGATCGACACCTAAGTCCCTCAATGTAATTTGACCATCGCGTACTGAGGATACGCGTGCGGCAAACTCCTCAGAATCATCGTAGATATATTCGCAAGGGTAAGTGTCAGGTAGAACGGATTGGGCGAATTGATGGTAAGTATGGCTGCCCTCTTGGTAACTTTTAATGTCGTCGACGCGCTCCCAGAAATTGCCTTCCATATTGCTATGGCCAGCGGGTAAAAGCTCAATGTCCGAAACAAGCTGATCGGTACGATAATCTTCGACCCGCTTTAGCCCCGCACCTAAGGCTTTGAGGCGCATATTAATATCTTTGGTAACTAAGATAATATCGCGGTGAGGGTTGGTCGCTTGGAGATGAAGTGCGCAGTTTATGATCTGATTATCTTTATTGGAATTCTGTGGTAAAAAGCCTTGGCGAGCTGTTAACTCATGATCGGGAAAGATACTAAGTTGGCCTAATTTCTTTTCACTGTTTGCAGCGGTAATAGGGATAAATATATCAACCCCTTTGGTGATCGTTGCAGCGTCATCAGCATAACTAAGAATGTCGTCTATGGCCCGTATGGCGGCCCTAGCTTCTTGAGATACATTTTTCTTTCGGTCCTTAATGTCATCTAACTCTTCTAAAACAGTCATCGGGATAGTGATGTCCTGTTCTTTAAATTCATACAGACACTTAGGATCATGAAGAAGTACGTTGGTGTCGAGTATATAGAGTTTAGAGGCAGTCATAGCCGGTTCCTTATATAGCCGAAGGGACGATGTGAGCTAATGCAATTATAAAAATTAGAAAGTTTGAACTGATCGAAGATTGAGTATGTTTGGGAATCAATAAACTGGATAAATCGTGGTCGATAGCGGGCAAAGCTTGAAAGGCGCTTAGCTACTTCAAGTACAGCAGCGTAGGCTGCTGACCTAGAGACAGACTCTGTAGGTTTCGGAGTCGTAATGATTATTCTGTAACTGACGTACTGTGAAATATGATCCACCACAAAGTCTCAGATAATTGCTGAATACTAAGCTAAGACAAATTTGAATCTGAATCAGCACAGCTATTACTATGTAAGATAGCTTAGTAATACATAGGTTCCAGTTGAATGACAAGTGACAAATTTGCTTTGAAGGATTTTAAAGATGGCAATTAATTCTATTGTGGTATTAACCGGTGCAGGAATCTCAGCTGAATCGGGCATACGGACATTCCGTGCTGAAGATGGTTTGTGGGAAGACCATAAGGTAGAGGATGTTGCTACCCCAGAAGCCTTTGTGCGTGATCCGCAGCTGGTGCATCGTTTTTATAACCAACGTAGAGAACAATTGCTTTCGGAACCTGTTAAACCCAATGCCGCTCATGTCGCTTTAGCTGAGTTAGAGAATAAGTTTCCCGGTCAGTTTATGTTGGTGACACAGAATATTGATAACCTGCATGAGAGAGCGGGGAGTCAGAACTTGTTACATATGCATGGTGAGTTATTAAAGATGCGTTGTAGTGACTCTGGTCAGGTGTATAAAGAGACGGGGCAAACTGAACCAAGTGATCGATGCGAGTGTTGTGATCTATCGGGCACATTGAGACCAGATATTGTCTGGTTTGGGGAAATGCCCATGTATATGGACGAGATCTATTCGGCATTAGAAAACTGTGATCTATTTATCTCTATAGGTACGTCTGGTCATGTTTATCCAGCGGCTGGATTTGTAGAAGTGGCGGGAAGATCTTCGGCGTTGACGGTAGAGCTGAACTTGGAACCATCAAGGGTAGAGTCAGCTTTTGATCACCGAATTTATGGCCCTGCAAGTGAAGTGGTGCCAGAATTTGTGGCAGACATTATCAAGCAGATTTGAAATATTTGATTGATTTATAAGTGGATTTTTTGATTTTTGCCAAATGCCGGCTATAGTTTTTAAAGGAACTTCACTGAGTTGTCGGCTGTCTAAAAATTTGCTGCTTGTGAATCTTACCCCAATCTTTAAGTCTCATTCTTTTATTCGTACATTCACAAAACCTTAACAGCAGACGTTTAAGACTAGGAATATTGTCGCCGTCGTTTAATAAGAAGAACGAAAGTGATGTTCAGCCGAAAAGTTATTTTTGGATCGGTTAAACAGGACTATTTGGCTCGATCCATGGAGGTGGTCATTATGATGACAGAGCAATACGTTACGACCAGTATTACCCCCTTAGAAAGCCTAAATTCTCTTTCGCCTTATGAAGTGGACCAGTTGCAGGATGCTAGTCAGGGCGGATTATTTCGTTTATTTCGTCAGTGTTCTTTGGCGGTTTTGAATAGTGGTAGTGAATTAGATAGTACAAAACTGGTTTTGGATAAGTATGCAAAATTTGATATCAAGATCAGTCAAAAACATCGAAGTGTTCAGCTTGAATTGGTCAATGCGCCCGCCACGGCATTTGTGAATGGCGAGATTATAACGGGTATTCGCGAGCACCTTTTCTCTGTTTTGCGTGACTTACTTTATGTTGGTACAGAGTTAGATCATCGCTGCTCTGGCCTTACTGAATCGGAAGCGACCACGAATATGGTCTTTCATATTCTTCGCCACGCTGGAGCGATTCGTCCTCATGTTAAACCAGATCTCGTTGTTTGCTGGGGTGGTCATTCCATCAATCGAATTGAGTATGATTACACTAAAAAAGTAGGTTATGAGATGGGCCTGCGTGGACTTAATATTTGTACTGGCTGTGGCCCCGGTGCTATGAAAGGGCCAATGAAAGGGGCGACGATCTCCCATGCCAAACAGCGTCAAACGGAGGGGCGTTACGTCGGTATTTCTGAGCCTGGTATTATCGCTGCCGAAAGCCCAAATCCGATTGTAAATGAACTCATCATCATGCCAGATATTGAAAAGCGTTTAGAAGCTTTTGTACGCTTAGGTCATGGCATTGTTGTCTTCCCAGGCGGTGCAGGTACCACGGAGGAGATTTTATATATTCTGGGCATACTGCTTCATGAGAAAAATCACAGCTTACCGTTCCCACTTGTGTTAACGGGACCTGCTGGCAGTGAAGAGTACTTTGAAACTGTAGATAACTTTATTCGCTCCACGTTGGGTGATGCTGCTGCTAGCAAATATCAGATCATTGTTGATGACCCTCACGAAGTGGCCGAAGTAATGCGTGAAGGATTAGAGCAGGTAACCCGCTATCGTAAGGCGACTAGTGAGTCTTTTCATTACAACTGGCAGATGCATATTCCAGAATCGTTCCAACAACCTTTCGAGCCTAATCATGAAAATATGGCTAGTCTGAAACTGATAAAAGATCAGACCGACTTTGAGCTAGCGGCAAATCTGCGTTGTGCCTTATCGGGTATTGTTGCGGGTAATGTCAAAGAACCGGGTATCAGAGCGATTGAAGAGTTTGGTGCATTTGAGATCTGTGGGGAACCAGCCATTATGGCATCTATGGACAAGTTATTAGGTTCTTTTGTTGATCAGCGAAGAATGAAAATTAACTATAAAGAATACCAACCTTGCTATCGCCTGAAGCATGATGCTGAGGTAGTAGAAGAGGTTTAGGTTTCTTTAAGGGATATTGCTGGTTACGGTGAGCAGACGAGGTTCCTAGTCCTAAATTTAGCCTGGTAAAGGGCCGAATCTGCTGCCAAAATTGCTCTCATTGATTCGAACCATGTTCTAGGTAAGGCGCCACACCAATACTACCTGTGATTTTTATCTTATGCACTGCATAGTTTAAGACTTGTTGCGACAGTATTGTCTCAGCTTCTCTGCCAGAGATTCAGCTTCATTCATTCAATCAGGTATGAGCAAAGATCAATACAAAAACACCTTTTGTTCCATCTGTAGATCTTCATGACTAGCCCTATTAACCCAAATAATGTCTGAGTTCTCTGGGGCGATTGAATAAACTGCATCCATCAATCTTTGCGAATAAATTCATTTCTTTAGAAGAAGGGGCTGATTACGTATTGATTTTAAATGGTTTTTCATGGTTTTTTACTTAAAAGCGTTCTATTGCCCCCAGAAGCTGTTGTATTTCGGGTAATGGTTTTTTCACGTACAAAACGTTTTAAGTAGTTGGGACCACCGGCTTTAGGACCGGTGCCAGATAGTCCCATGCCGCCAAAGGGTTGGCTGCCAACTACTGCGCCTATTTGATCCCGGTTAATATAGATGTTTCCTACTAGGGCTTGGGAGGTTATCTGCTCTATAAACAGATTATTTCGTGAATGAACACCGAGTGTTAGGCCGAATCCGCTACGATTAATATCGTAAATAACCCGTTCTAAGTTATGTTTTTGGTAGCGAATAATATGCAGAATAGGGCCGAAAATTTCTCCAGTTAGTTCATCCATGGAATTTAGTCGGATTAGAGTCGGTGGCACAAAACAGCCTTGGTTGTGTTGGTCTGAAAGTTCTAGCTCAAACAACAACTTACCTTGTAAACGGCAACACTCAATATGTTCATAGAGCGCGCGCATGGCATTTTGAGTAATGACCGGACCTAAATCAGTTTCCAACTGTTCTGGGCTGCCGATCGATAGGGTTTGCATCGCTCCAATGAGTTTATCTTCGATAACCTCTGCTATATCTTCCTGTACATACAGAACGCGCAATGCTGAACATCTTTGCCCTGCACTGTTAAAAGCTGAGTGAATCGCATCGAGAACTACTTGTTCTACCAGCGCGCTACTATCAACAATCATCGCATTTAAACCGCCTGTTTCTGCAACAAATGGAATAATCGAGCCATCATGGCGATTGGCTAATTGTTTGTTTATCGCACTTGCGGCTAGAGTTGATCCTGTGAAAGTCACTCCGGCAATACGTGAATCAGTTAGTAGCGCTTCTGAGTGCTCGCTTCCTGCATAAGGTATCAGTTGTAAGCAATATTCAGGTAAGCCTGCTGAGTACCATAGTTCAGTTGCCTTAAATGCAGTTAATCCGCTGTTTGATGATGGTTTGGCAAGGACTGTGTTACCGCAAACAAGTGCTGCTGCAATTTGACCTGTGAAAATGGCTAGTGGGAAATTCCAAGGGCTGATACAAAGGAAGACACCGTGTCCTTGGTAGTGCAATGTGTTTTCTTCACCCGTAATTGAGGGTAGAGATTCTGGCTGTAATTGTTTGTCAGCTAACGCTGCGTAGTAAAAGCAAAAATCGATAGCCTCCCTTACTTCTGCCAGAGCATCTTCTAGTGTTTTACCTGTTTCTAAAATGCAGAGTGACACCATTTCAGCTTTGTTCTGTTCGAGCAAACGTGCGTAATTAAGTAGAATTTTGCTGCGTACGGAGACATCCAGATCTCGCCACTCTGGAAAGAACTGTTCAGCGAAGCTAATGGCTTGTTTTATTAGGGTTTTATCTGCTGTGCTTTGATAGCCAATAATTTTGTCTAATTGATAATTAGCATGGACGGGTTGTAGATTAAGACCATCCGTAACCTCACCAGCGATGATCGGTTGGCAATACCATTTCTTTTGTCCGTAATACTCAATAATGCTTCGCCACTGTTGCCAACAATCTAAGCTACCTAGAGGATCACCAGCAGAGTTTTCTCTTTGCTGTTCAAATATCTTATTTGGTAAAGGCAGCTCGTAAGACGTACTCTGAATTTTTTCGCTAGGCGACTCGACTATCTCATCAATGCTTACATTTGGGTCATGTAGTTGGAATACAAATGAAGAATTAGCGCCATTTTCGAATAGGCGTCTAACTAAATAGGGCAATAGATTATTCTGATCACCAACAGGCGCATAAACTCTGCAATTTTGATCTATTTCATGTTGTGTTTTCTGATAGAGAGACTCGGCCATTCCATGTAACCGCTGAAATTCAAAAACTTTACCTGTAGGGATTTCTAATAGCTGGGCAATAGTTAATGCATTGTGTGTAGCAAATTGTGGGATTAATAAACCCCCTTGTTCAGATAAAAGGAATTTTGCGCAGGTTAGATAGGACAGGTCAGTGACGGATTTGTGGGTGAAAACCGGATAGTTATTCAGCCCGTTCTGCTGGCTGCGTTTTATTTCGCTATCCCAATAAGCTCCCTTAACTAATCTTATAGGGATTGGGGTTTCACAATCGGCAGCGATAAGTGACAGCCATCTCAAGGTTGGAAGGGCGCGTTTACTATAGGCCTGAACAGCCAACCCTAATTTTCCCCAGCCAAGACATAGTTCACTTCGCAGTAATTGTTCGAAAATTAATAGTGTGATTTCTAGGCGTTCAGACTCCTCTGCATCGATTGTTATTGCTACATCAAGGTTACGTGCGGTCACAAGGAGCTGGAATAACCTATGCATCAACTTTTTTTGTAATTGGTCAAAATGACTATTTTCGAGACGAGGGTGTAAGGCTGACAATTTTATGGAGATGCTGGTGTCTCCCTTCATATTTTGTTGACCCGTCGCCTGAATTGCATCGAGGTAAGCCTCGAAATAGGTTTGTGCATCCTGATCACAAACAGCAGCTTCGCCTAGCATATCGAATGAGAAAAAAGTGTTGTTATCGAAATCACAGCGTTGATCTAGAGCTACGTGAATATCTTCAGCAAAGACGAACTGCTTACCTATTCGAGAGACTGAATAGGCTAGAGCTTGGTGCACTACAGAGTTACCTAAGCGTTGCCATACATTATTTAAAATACTACCCGCAGACTGCTCTTGGCTTATTAGCTGTTGGCTTAGCGCGACGCCCCAAAAGGTACTGTTTTCAAGGAAAGTGGGATGGTCTTGAAAGAGTTTTTCAGGCTTGAGGGCTAGTGAATCTAATTTGTCGAAAATTAGTGCTTGAGCAGTCTCCGCATCAGGTATTCGTAAGAGTGCTTCAGCAAGGGCTAGTAGAGCAATACCTTCGTCACTTTCTAATCCGAACTTCGACATTAGTGTGTTTACAGAAAAAAGCGGATTATCCAAGTCGCGAATGGTAGTGATCCAATCTGTTGCTTTGGATTTAGCTTGAGAAGAATCGGGCGAGACTTCCAGTAGTTGCTCACACAGGGACTTTTCATCATGACAGTAATATTCGGTAATCGTACGCCATAATGAATTTTGGTCGGCGGGAGATAACTCTGTAGATAAAAGCTCACTTATTGATAGCATCTAATAAATCCGTTTTTAAGACAGTGTAGTTGATCATCAGCGTAGGTGTCGGGATTATCAATAAAGAAATGAGTATTTGGGCAAATGTCCCGTAATTACTTGAAAACCAAATGGTTAGAGGTTGTTTTTTGCATGAAATTTGTTCTTTTGTTTATCGTTGGTTAGCTGCATTCGTTGGGCTATGAGAGGTGCTTTAATAATTTTTATGCATACGTACTTTAAGGTTATGTCAGGGAGGGAGGTAGATGGGAATAATTCATATTCTACTGTTAGTTTTATCGGCCTTATTTGCTATCGCTCTCATCAAGCCCATAGGTGTTCTTGTTAAATTGCCTTTTGCTTTTATCGCTGCCTCTTGAAATCGATGCTTGGTTTACTATTCAATCTATAGCATACGGTGTTGTGCTGTTTTCGTTAGGCATACAAGCAACTACGACACCCATACTCATAAATAAGTTAGATAAAAGGATGTAACAATGCGTTGTCATGAGGTTGATTACGAAATTATTGGTGAATCACTTCAAATTGTTGAGGTGGAGTTAGACCCTGGTGAAAAGGTGATTGCCGAAGCCGGCATGATGAATTACATGGAAGAGGGGATCAATTTTGAAACCAAAATGGGCGATGGATCAGAGCCTGACCAAGGCTTAATGGGTAAGCTCTTTTCTGCGGGTAAGCGCATGGTTATGGGTGAATCCGTTTTTATGACTCATTTCGGTAATGAGGGTAGTGGTAAGAGACGTGTCGCTTTTGCTGCGCCTTATCCTGGTAGCATCGTGCCCCTAAATTTGGCTGATTATGGTGAAAAAGTTATTTGCCAGAAAGATGCTTTTCTGTGCGCTGCCTTAGGTACTAAAGTGGAAATTGCATTTTCTAAGAAAATTGGTGTCGGTTTCTTCGGAGGTGAAGGTTTCATTTTGCAGAGACTAGAAGGCGACGGTATGGCGTTTGTGCAGGCGGGTGGCACAGTCGTGCGTAAAGAGTTGAACAATGAAACTTTAAGGATCGATACGGGCTGCCTTGTCGGATTTACTGAAGGGATTGAATACGATATTGAGATGGTCAAAGGGTTGAAATCGATGATCTTTGGGGGTGAAGGCCTTTGGCTTGCAACGCTTAAAGGCACTGGTAGTGTTTGGGTTCAAAGTTTACCGTTCTCACGCCTTGCTGATCGCTTAATTGCATCAGCGCCATCATCTGGTGGTAGTGATAAGGGTGAAGGTTCGGTTTTAGGTGGTATTGGTCGAATGTTGGACGGAGATTAAAGCCTTATTACACAATAGGATAATTCCCTTTATTATCTATGGCTTTCGCCTGTAATGATTATGACAATGGGTGTAAAAATGGGTATATTTAGAGGCTCGTTTTTACCCATCTCAAGTCGTTACAGGTGTTATCTTGAGAAATAAACTGGTTATAACTTTAACCACTGTATATGGCTCTCGCCAATATACGGTTAACCAAATAGCAAAATATGTATTGCTGGTATTTTTGATTTTGTCAGCAATCAGTTTTTTCGTTTCGAATACACTATTAGTTGTTACAACGGATGATCTATCTGAGTTAGAAGAAGATCATCAGGTACTAAGCGAAAATTATGAATTGATGGTTGGTTCCCAACAGCTCTATGTAGAGGAATTGAAAGAGCTTAGTTTATCTCTTATCACTATAAAAACTGAGCGAGATAAGTTAGAAGAAGAGAACATCCGAATTGGTGAATTGAACACGTCGTTCAACAATTCGCTTGATGGATTGGAAACCTTATTAGGTTTAGAGCCTTCTGATGAGATCGACCCGCTCAAAGCTGAGCAACTAACTATCGAGGCGAACAAACGTTTATTTTTTTTGCACAATATTCCAAACGGTGTGCCTATTCAGGCAATCAGGATTACGGATAAGTATGGATCACGTTTTCACCCAGTACGTAAAAAACGGGTGATGCATCATGGTATAGATTTTAAAGCCAATAGAGGCACGCCTGTTTATGCGACAGCTGATGGCGTTGTTGAATATGCTGCTTTCAATAAATCCTTTGGTAAGCTGATTAAAGTTCAGCATAACTTTGGGTTCAAAACTTACTTTGCGCATCTGGATGCATTAAAAGTAAAAACTGGAGATCTAGTCAGTAAGGGACAGCTGATAGGATTAAGTGGTAATACGGGAATGTCTACAGGGCCGCATCTGCATTATGAGATTCGCCATATGTATACAGCAATAGATCCCGAACCATTCCTCTCCTGGGACATAACAAATTTTGATTCTTTGTTTACAAAGGTTAAGGGAGTTAAATGGGCATCCTTAAAAGAAATGTATCCGCTAAACCTGCACAATCAGCCATTACAATAATTGCAGAAGGCAATAAATTTTGTGGTGATATGAGCATCGTCGGTAAAATGCACATCGATGGTATGTTCGAAGGCAATGTGAGTTCTCTAGATAGTATCTCTATCGGAAAATCTGGTCACGTACGTGGGCTTATTAAAGCTCGCGGTGTTGATGTGTGTGGCATTCTTGAAGGTGAAATTATCTGTGACGAACTGCATATCGATGCTGGTGGGCAAGTTCGTGCAACAGTCGAAAGTAAGCAGATGTCGATTCACCCAGATGGTTGCTTTGTAGGTGAGCGTCGAATGAAAGAAACGTCTGCATTGATGGATGAAAGCAGTAAGATAGAATCGGGCTCCGATGCGATTGATTCCCTACCTGATAAGATCGTTCTGGAAGGTAAATCAGAATAAATCGATCTAACCTCGTTGTCGTTGATTAAGGATTGTAGCAATGTGTGAATTGTTGGGTATGAGTGCCAATGTACCTACTGATATCTGCTTTTCATTTGCCGGGCTGATGCAGCGTGGTGGGGGGACGGGACCTCACAAAGATGGTTGGGGAATAGCTTTCTATGAGGGTAAAGGCGCGCGTTGCTTTCATGACCCAAACCCGAGCGTCGATTCTAAAATTGCTCGCCTAGTTAAAGAACATCCGATTAAAAGTCATGTGGTGATCAGTCACATTCGGCAGGCAAATGTAGGCAATATTTGCCTTGAAAATACCCATCCATTTCAAAGGGAGCTTTGGGGCTTTACTTGGACATTTGCGCACAATGGCCAGTTGGATAAAGCTCTGTTTGATAAGCCACTCTCTTTTTATTATCCAGTAGGAACGACAGATAGTGAGTATGCATTCTGTTGGTTATTAGGTGAAATCAGACAAGCATTTCCTAAACGCCCAGAGTGTTTTGAAGAACTTTCTAAATTCATCAAGCAGCGTTGTGACCAGCTAAGAGAGTTAGGTGTATTTAATATGCTCCTAACCGAATCTACCCATCTATTTGCGTTCTGCGGCAGTAAATTGTCCTGGTTGACTCGTAAAGCACCTTTTGGCGAAGCGAGCCTAACAGATTGCGAAATGAAGGTGGACTTTGTTAAAGAAACGACGCCTAAGGACATCGTCACGGTAATCGCGACAGTACCGTTAACGGATAATGAGGATTGGATTGCACTACAGCCAGGAGAGTTGGTGACCTTTGTTGAAGGGTTACCTCAATAACGGATAGTTTAGCCTGAGTATAAGGAGCTTTTCAGGTGAGTGTGAAACGAGATTCTCTCGAACAATTGCAGCTGGATATCCAAAACGTCGGGAGTATCACCGAGCTTCTTGATGAAGCTTGCAAGAATTTCGCATATAAAGATGCTTTCACTCATATGGGGGCAACTTTAACTTATGCTGATCTCGATAATCTTGCTGATAAATTAGCAGCTTACCTACAAAACTGTACCTCTCTTGAACCAGGTGATCGGATTGGCATTCAGCTACCGAATACCTTGCAATATCCAATTGCAGTGTTGGCAGCTCTAAGAGCAGGCTTAGTTATCGTTAATACTAACCCCCTTTATACCGCTGCTGAAACGTTGCACCAATTCAACGATGCCGGTGTTAAAGGGGTTATTATTCTTGCTAATAGTGCTCATCTATTAGAAGAGGTTTTACCTCAATCAAATATTCATACGGTTATAGTCACAGAACTTGGTGATATCCACCCTATGATGCGTCGTTTTATGATCAATTATTCGGCGAAATATTTGCGTAAAATCGTCCCTAAATATCGATTAAAAGATGCGGTTGGTTTTCGAGAGGCGCTGGCTAAAGGCGGACACTACACCTTAGAAAAAGTGCAGCGGGGTGCAGAACAAACTGTACTAATCCAATACACGGTGGGCACTACCGGGACGCCGAAAGGTGCCGTGTTAAGCCATAGGAATTTGATTGCAAATGTATTGCAGTTGAGACATCGCTTACCGGATACATTGAGAGCGGGTGAAGAAATTGCGATCGCACCTTTGCCGCTTTACCACATCTATGGTTTTCTACTTAACTGTTTGGTTATGCCGGTTTTGGGTGCTCAAGTGGTGTTAATAACAAACCCTCGTGATATTCAAGGGTTAGTTAATGAGCTAGGTCGATGGGATTTCACAGTATTCTCAGGCATAAATACTCTGTTTGTTTCACTTTGTCGTAATAGTTTGTTCAACCAGTTAGATATGACTCGGCTAAAGTTAACCCTTTCAGGAGGAATGGCGCTCACCCGTTCTGTTAGTGATGAGTGGGAAAGTGTAACGGGTTGTCAGATTATTCAGGGGTATGGCCTTACAGAGGCTTCTCCTGTTGTGGCCATTGGGGAACCGCACAACTCTCGCTATGGATCTGTGGGTAAGCCTTTACCGCTAACCGAGGTACGTATTGTAGGAGAGCAGGGGGAGGACCTCTGTTCGGGCGAAACGGGAGAGCTTTATGTGCGAGGCCCCCAAGTGATGTCAGGGTATTGGCGAGATAACTCATCGATACCGGATACAGACGGTTGGTTGGCGACAGGTGATATTGCTCGGGTGCTGGATGATGGCACTTTACGTATTGTTGATCGTAAGAAAGACATTATTAATATATCAGGCTTCCCTGTTTATCCTAATGAGTTAGAGAATACTATCTCCAGCCATCCTGATGTTGTTGAATGTGCTGTTGTTGGTTTACCCGATGAAACATGCGGCGAAGTCATTAAATTATTTGTGGTCACATCCAATCGACGTTTGTCTGTTAAACAAGTGCGAGAATATTGCCGCGAACGTTTAACTTCTTATAAAGTGCCTCGTTTAGTTGAATTCAGAACGCATCTTCCAAAGTCCAATGTGGGTAAGGTGTTAAGACGTTCGTTATTAGAAGAAGAAATAAATCGCCTGCAAAAAATACGTAAAAGAATTTAGCCAAGTTCGTAGGCTATGCCCGTTTTTGTTGGCCCAAATGAAGGTGAAGTATGGGACTTAGTTTGAGCGATTCAGGTTTGATACAAACCAAAGCTTTTATCAACGGTGAATGGGTAGCAAGCAATAGTGGAGCTGAATTCCCAATTTTTAACCCTGCTAATGGCGAAACCATTGCGCAAGTTACAAATGTTGGAGAGCAGGAAGCGAAGGATGCAATCGAAGCTGCTCAAGCATCGATGCAAGAATGGAAAGTAAAGTCGCCTGCTGAACGTTCCAATGTGCTTCAACGCTGGCATGATCTTATTATTGATAATGCAGATGATCTCGCCTCAATATTAACGCTTGAACAAGGTAAACCACTTGCCGAAGCTAAGGGTGAGATACTTTATGGTGCTTCTTATCTGAAATGGTTTGCTGAAGAAGCTAAACGTATTTACGGTGATATTTTACCTTCCGCTCAAGATCGACGCAGTCTTGTTATTAAGCAACCAGTAGGTGTGGTTGCAGCAATAACACCATGGAATTTTCCTAATGCGATGATTACGCGTAAGGTCGCACCAGCGCTAGCCGCTGGTTGCTCTATTGTGCTCAAACCAGCACCAGAAACTCCTTTATCCGCATTGGCCTTAGCTGAGCTAGCCGATCGAGCGGGTGTTCCTGCTGGTGTATTTAATGTCTTGCCTTGCCTAAATGCAGAAGAAGTTGGTGAGGTGTTTACATCGAGTACAACCGTGAAAAAGCTTACCTTTACGGGGTCGACCCCAGTAGGGAAACTATTGCTACGACAGTGCGCAGATACGGTTAAACGTACATCAATGGAGTTGGGTGGTAATGCTCCCGTAGTTGTATTTGATGATGCTGATATTGATCTAGCGGTTGCTGGAGCGCTTGCATCAAAATTTAGAAACTCGGGGCAGACCTGTATTTGTGCTAATCGTTTGTTGGTTCAAGAAGGGATATATGATCGCTTCTTATCTAAATTCATTGATGCCATCAAAGCATTTCGTTTAGGTGATGGATTTGATAAGGATACAACACTAGGTCCAGTGATAACCGATAAAGCACTGATGGGAATTGATGCAGTGGTTAAAGGTGCTATTGATCAGGGGGCTAGGTTAGTGACAGGAGGTCAATCTTCAGACCTTGGTGGCTGGTTTTATGAACCTACAGTCTTAGCAGATGTGAAGCCTGATATGGGTATCTTTAATAAAGAGATTTTTGGCCCAGTAGCACCCGTAATTAAATTTAAAACAGATGCAGATGCGATTGCACTGGCAAATGACACTTCGTTTGGTTTGGCTTCATATATCTACACGCAAGATATCTCGCGAATTTGGCAGGTTTCTGAAGCACTCGAGTACGGAATGGTTGGGGTAAATGAGACTGCTATTAGTTCTGAGTTAATTCCTTTTGGAGGAGTAAAAGAATCAGGTCATGGTAGAGAGGGATCTAAATATGGTTTGGATGATTATTTAGAAACAAAATATATCTGTATGGGCGGCTTAAGCGCTTAGTTTGTGGTTATCCTTATAATTAATAATAAGCTTGTATTCTTGAATGCCTAAGTAGAGGTTCTGATGGACAAAAAAGATTGCAAGGTCAATTACCAATGCCCAAATGCTTGGGATGATCTGGAAAAAACTAAGAACCCATTTGTAAGGCATTGTGATCAGTGCGAAAAAGATGTTCATTTTTGTGCAGATGTTGATTCGTTAAAAGAAGCAGCAGTTGAAGATTTGTGTGTTGCGGTCCCTGTAACTGATGGCCTTGAAGAAGGTGTGATGATGGGGGACATTGATTGGTCTGGCCCTGAAGGAGAGCCCTTCCCATTACTACCGCCAGAGCAAAATATTGAGGAAACTAATCTGTTAGATAGCTGGGTTAGTGAAGATAAGCCTCAACGGCCTGATGTTCCCGAGTTAAAATCTGAAAACACCGCTATTGAGTCATGGCTGAATAGCGAGCCTGACGATACGTTATCAACGGATAAAAAAGCTAAGTAATTCATGGCTGTAAATAAATCACGTTTAGATCGTTTCCTGGCCTCAAGAACACCATATAAACGCGGGGATGTAAGGTTACTTATCGCACAACAAAAGATCCTTGTTGATGGCCTTCCTGCTTTGGCTGCGAATCAAGTGATTGATCGCTTTTCTGTAATTCAGTGCGAAGGGGAAGTGCTGCAGGATAGACGTCCGATTTATCTGATGATGAATAAGCCTGTTGGTTATGTCAGCGCGACCAAAGATTCGATCCATCCTACAGTTTTTGATCTCCTTGAGGGGGCTTATGGTGATATGCATATTGCAGGTCGATTAGACCTCAATTCTACAGGGCTTTTATTGATAACCAACGATGGTGAATGGTCGAGTAAAATAGCTTCTCCAGATAGAAAGGTGCCGAAACGTTATAAAGTCGACCTCGCTAAGCCTATATCTGAAGAGTATGTTCCTGCCTTTAAGGCGGGGATGTATTTTTCCTATGAAGACATCACTACAAAGCCGGCCGATTTAGAGATTATCGATACCCATAGTGCCTTAGTGACTTTACAAGAAGGTCGTTACCATCAGATAAAGCGAATGTTCGGACGGTTTAGAAATCCTGTTGTGGGGTTAAAAAGGTTGTCTATTGGCGATCTGGATTTAGATGCATCCTTATCGCCGGGCGAAAGTAGGGAGTTAGTTGAGGATGAGGTGGCGCTCTTAACAAGTCTTTAAGATAGGGCCAGCTAAGGCGATAACTCAGAATGACTATGGCTCTATAGCTTCAATTTCTGCTAAAAGAGTCATTAACTGTTTTAGCTTATCTTGATCGTAGCGATCAGAGAAAGCTTGATAACGTTCTTCAATAGCAGGCGTAAGCTGCTCAATTAGATCGACCGACTTCGCGGTCAAGCTGATCAAAATTCGGCGTTTGTCTTCTTCTGATTTTCTACGCTGAATATAGCCCTGTTGCTCTAGGCGTTTAAGGATACCTGTTAAACTCGGGCTTAGAATACAACAAAGTTCAGCAAGTGCTTTTGATTCTAACTCTTGTTGAATTTTGATGGTTTGCAGTACTCGCCATTGCTGTTCAGTTAGAGAGTTCTCTTGTAATAAAGGTCTTACAAAAGACAGTGTAGCTTCGCGAGCTTTCAGCAATTGTAGGGGGAGAGAATCTTCTAGTGTACGCATGTGAATGATCTTTCAAAAATATTGTGCGCATTGTCAGGATTCGGGAACTAATGTGCAAGGCTTAACCGTATAATTCCTCCTAATGTATAAGGTTTTTTACTTCTGTGTTACAAAATGGGGCAGGAATTTAAAAAAGCTCGGACTTGAAAGGTATTTAGCGTATCAATTTTCCTTGTTTGAGTGCCGCAAGATTTAAAGGGCAGGTTATCCTGTGTTCCCCATTACCATAGTTTCGTCATAGATTAGATAGTTGTTTTTACCCTGCTGTTTAATTTGATACATGGTGGTATCAGCGGCTTTAATTAACGCGTTTAGGTCATTGCCATGGCGAGGTGCTAATGCAATACCGATACTAGCCCCTACTCGAGCAGCCTTGTCTAAACCTACCTCAATCTCTTTTTCTAGTAGTGTTAGTATTTTTTTCGCGACGGCTGAAACCTCATCTTCTAAATTGTTAGCGTCTCCCGCTATAAATATCAAAAATTCATCTCCGCCCCAGCGTGAAAGAAGGTCGGATCTGCGTAAAGCCGAATTAAATCTATTGGATACTTCTTTGAGTACGTGGTCACCTGCATCATGGCCATAGGTATCATTGATTGGTTTAAAGTGATCGAGATCGATTAGCATAATCGCGTGGTGACTATTAGGTTTTTCTAGTAATGATTCTTTAATAAGGCGCTTGCATCCTCGGCGGTTCAGTAGGCCTGTAAGAGTATCGACCTCTGATTCGTATCTTGCTTTAAGCTCCCGATGTACTCGTTCTGATATATCGTATATGACAAGTTCTAAAAGAACTTCGCCACTTTCATCAAAAACTTGCGACAGTATGCAGTGTAAATGTCGATCTGTTTCATCTTCATTTTTAAGACTCAGATCTAGAGAAACGGGGTTTGTAGAAGTTAGGGCTTTCTGAATCGCTTTTGCTAGCTGTTGCCTTTCTTCAAATAATTCAATTAATTTTTGAGTCTGGCACTCAGAAAAATACTTACAGGCTTTTTCACCGACGATGTTGGTGAAAGCTGGATTATTCATGAGCAGCTGACCGTCCATATTAACCAGTGCTATCCCAACTCGGGCATTGTCAAAAAGAAGGCGGAATTTTTGCTCTAGCTTCTGGACCTCGTCAAAGAGTTGATTCTTTTGCTGAATGGTTTTCTGCATCGCGCGAAGCAAGTTGTTACTGTCGTTTACGAGTAAACCAATTTCGTCTTGTTCATGGCCTTTAGGCGTAATAATTCGTTGGCTTGTGCCTGGTTTTATAACATGCAGTTGTTGTGCGATCTTTTTGAGAGGGTTGGCCAAAAGGCGGTTTACTAAAATGATTACAAGAAAAACAACAAAAACTGAATTTACGCCAAAGATAATGATATGTGATAGGGCGCGATTTTTGGCTGTTGCTTCAATTAACCCCTGATTAGGAATGAGCGTTAACTTCCCGATCGGTAGCTCAGGTGTGAAGGGGTCGCTTAGTTTCAAAACAACCAATCGGGCATTCGAGCCTATGGTTATATCACCAGCGGTTAACAACATGCCTATATCGCTGTTTAGAATAACGCCGGAAACGTTGTCATTTATGATCAGGCCATTGGTTATCTCGGCGCTAAGTTCTTCGTTTTCGAGGTATACCGCAACCTTGGCGCTTTGCTCTACTGTCTTGATGAGCTGTTGCAAGCTTTTATGGATTTCGTCGAGTTCTTCTTTGTAAGAGAGCTGAAACAATACTACGGCTGATATAAATAGAAACAAACAGGCAAATAGCGCGATCGATATGCCTGTTCTTATAGAGAGTTTTGCATTGAGTGGGCTACTCAACATGTGCAATGACCTTAACAGAATCAACCAGTTCTGATTTGTTGATATACCCTATCGCAGTAGTATCTTTCATGATGGTAGTAATTACCTCTTGGAAGGATTCTACTGACTGGGGTGGTGTTGCTCGACCTGCAAATATGAGTCTAGCCCAATATGCATTGATTTGCGGAAGTGTTTTTCCCGTAAGCCCTTTGTAAAACTTTGCTCTATGATCTGAATCTGTGGGCATATCTAGAGTTAAGGCTTTGCCGCCATTAGGAAAGTGTTGTACGCGTCCCATATATAGATCAATCACTTGTTTTCGACTGAGTTTGTCGATGCCACTGTCTGGGTGGCAAATAACGATCATATCGGCCGAAGCATGTAATGACAGAATCAAAGTGGAAAAGAAGACTATTAGATACTTCATCATCTTCCCCTTAGAACAAAAAGTTCACGTTGACAGAGAAAGTATCTACGGTTTCATCGATTGTATTCGATGAATCCTTAGCCCATAAACCCGCTCCGTGTGGTTTTATCCATGTTCTATCCCATTGGAATTTTATAGCGGTGTTATGATAAACATCCCAGCGGACACCTAATCCTAAGGATTTCTGATCTACACCCGTTTGGTCATACTGGTCTTGAACAATGTTTCTTAAACCAGCGAGTTGTGCTTGGGATAAAGGTGGTAATGAGTCTGGTACAGCTGCAACTTGGTTTATTCTATCCGTGTTTTCAATAATGGAGCCTACACCAAAAAATGTATAGTCGCCTATTCTTCTTCCTAGGCTGATGTAGCCGCTATGGGAAGACGTGAAGATATTATCTTTAGTTTTTACTTGGTTTATTTCTGTCTGAACAATCCATTGATTGTTATCGTAGGTTAGGCCGAGGGTGTAGTAATCGAATTTTTTCCCTTTTAGGTTAAGATCGTCAGCGGCAGATGCAGCTTGAGGCCATAAAGGGGCGCTGTCATCCAATGCTTGAATCAGGGGTTGATAAAACTCTACTCGATCACTCAATTCAATATGAGCGTAACCTAGTCTGAATTTCCAGTAATCACTCTCCCATAACAGGCTGGTGGCAATAGCAGGAGAAACCTTCAGTGTCACATCATCGTAAACAAAATCGTTTTGTGTAGTACCAACGGTTAGGTGAGCTTGAAAGAAGGATTCTTCTAATAGAGTTGAGTACGTTATATCTGCACCGTCGATATAATCAAAAGCGAGAGGGCTGTAGAATTCAATGGGTGGGCGTGCCCAAAGATAGGCATAACCTACATTTCGATACTCAGATAGCATGAATACATCAACACCTAAGCGACCTAAACGATAGCTAAATGGATTATCAGGACTTGGTTGATAGCGGAGGTAGGCCCATTCGACACTATTCTCTAGGCTTTGATCGATTCTGTTTTTATAAACTAACTGAGCTGACGTGCTCCATTGATCGTTTAAAGTGCTATCTACTTGTAAACCTAAGGTGGTGTCAGATTCAAAAGACCATGAATCAGAATCCTCGGCTGAGCGAGCAAGGTTTCTTCTAAAGTTTAGACTATCCCCAGCATTGCTTTTGACTAACCCTATGGTTGAAAAACCTCTGACGGTTGTTTTTTCTGCGTATAGAAAAGTTGAGTGAAGCAGTAAAATCAAGGAAGTAAAAATAAAATAAATTTGTTTCATCGTTCTTCATTAACCTTGTCACAAAACAGAGATCAAGCCTTTCAGGCATTATAGGAGGGTTTATTAGGAAATGCTTTTAAATTAGTTGTAGTAATTTTAATAAGTTAGTTGATTCTGGAGTTTGAGAAATCAAACCCAAGAAAGGTGTCCTAGGGCACTATCTGTTATAAAATTACGCCTTTAAAAAGTAGGGTAAGGCGAAGCACTTGAATCAGAGTAAAAAACAGCTCAGGTCTTTATTGGGTGGTTGTCGAATTTCGGATCGTTTCCGTTTGAAACGCCGTATCGAACGATTGGCAAGTGATGATCAGGCAGCAGCTTCTAAATTAATTTCAGATATCGAAGCTTCTTGTAAGTGGGTTAGCAGCCGACAACAGATGAATATGGATATCTCTTACCCTGACCTTCCTGTTAGCAGTCGTCGTGAAGAAATCAGTAAAGCGATCGAAGAAAACCAAGTAATTGTGTTGGCTGGTGAAACAGGTTCAGGTAAAACGACGCAATTACCCAAAATTTGCTTAGATCTAGGTTTGGGGTGTAAAGGTTTAATTGGTCATACTCAACCTCGTCGATTGGCTGCACGTACTGTTGCAAGTCGTATAGCTGATGAATTACAAAGTCCGCTGGGAGAGAGGGTTGGCTATCAAGTTCGTTTTCATGATCAAGTAGGTGAGAATACTCAGGTCAAGTTGATGACGGACGGTATTCTGCTAGGTGAAACCCGTCATGATCGCTTTCTTGAACAGTATGAAGTTTTGATAATCGATGAGGCTCATGAACGGAGTCTGAATATCGATTTCTTACTAGGCTATATAAAAAGAATTCTACCTGAACGCCCAGATCTAAAAGTAATCATTACTTCAGCCACGATCGATTTAGAGCGTTTTTCCAAGCATTTTGGTGATGCGCCTATTATCGAAGTATCTGGGCGTACCTACCCTGTAGATGTGCTTTATCGTCCTTTACATGAAGTTCAAGCTGAAGATGAGAAAGCTTTAGATCTTCAGCAAGGGGTTTTGGCTGCAGTAGAAGAGTTACTGCAGATGGAGCGTAAACAGGGTAAAGGGCCGCAGGGTGATGTTTTGATCTTTTTACCCGGTGAGCGTGAAATACGTGAAACAGCTGAAGTTCTGAGACGAGCCGAATTAAAACATACCGAAGTTTTGCCGCTTTATGCGAGGCTTTCTTTGGCGGAACAAAATAGGGTATTCCAACGCTCGGGTAAGGCTGCTGCTACCCGACTAATCTTATCTACAAACGTTGCTGAAACCTCATTAACTGTTCCTGGAATTAAGTATGTAGTTGATACGGGTTTGGCTAGAATTAGCCGATATAGTTATCGCTCTAAGGTTCAAAGACTTCCAATCGAAGCCATTTCTCAAGCGAGTGCTAACCAGCGAGCGGGTCGTTGTGGGCGTATCTCTGAAGGTACCTGTATACGTCTTTATTCTGAAGAAGATTTTAGTGCACGGCCTGAGTTTACGGATGCAGAGATCCGTAGAACAAATCTCGCAGCAGTTATTTTGCAGATGCTCTCTCTTAAGCTGGGGGATATCTCAGAATTTCCTTTTGTTGATGCACCGGATAATAGATATATCAATGATGGCTTTAAACTACTGCAAGAGCTGGGCGCCGTAGATGTTAAGCGCAATATTACGAGAGTCGGTTGGCAGTTATCAAAACTTCCAATCGATCCTCGTTTAGGGCGAATGGTAATAGAAGCGGCAAGAAACAAATGTTTGCGTGAAGTTTTGATTATCGTGAGTTCCTTGTGTATCCAAGATCCACGAGAAAGGCCGCAAGAGAAGCGCCAAGCCAGTGATGAAAAACATCGCTTGTATGCACATGAAGAATCTGACTTTTTGTCGTTTGTGAATCTATGGGATCATTACGAAGAGCAGAGGCAAAAGTTAAGTCAAAATCAGTTACGAAAATATTGTGCTAAGCAATTCCTTTCCTATATGCGTATGCGTGAATGGCGAGATACTCACCGTCAATTGCATCTGATCTGTAAAGAGCTGAAACAACAAGATGATAAGTTTGTTGAAAGGGAGCAAGGGGCTTCTTACGAAGCGATTCATCGTTCCCTTTTAGCCGGGTTGTTGAGCCATATGGGCTTTAAGCAAGAGAATAAAGAATATCTAGGGGCACGTAACCGACGTTTTCTCCTATTCCCTGGCTCAGTCGTATACAAAAAAGCACCGAAATGGATTATTGCGGCAGAGCTTGTTGAAACTAGTCAGTTATACGCTCGTTGTATCGCTCGCATTGACCCTGCATGGGCAGAAAAGTTAGCGCCAAATTTGATTAAGCGTAATTACAGTGAACCCCATTGGGAGAAAAAACGGGCAGAGGTCGTTGCGACAGAACAGGTCACACTATATGGCTTAATTATCGTTCCTAAGCGCAAAGTGAGTTATGGGAAAATTGATCCATCTATAGCTCATGAAATCTTTATTCGACAGGCTTTGGTTGAAGGTGAGTTTAATTCTCAAGCCGCTTTTATTAAGAAAAATAGGGCCTTGTTGCGTGGTATTGAAAGATTAGAGGCGAAATCTCGAAGAAAGGACCTGCTTGTTGATGAAGAGCAACTTTATGAGTTCTACCGACTTCGTCTTCAATCACTTCAAGGTGAGCATATAGTCAATGGTGCTGCTTTTGAAAAATGGCGTAAACAAATTGAGCAAGAGACCCCAGATGCGCTTCTGATGCAAGAAGAAGACATCTTACAGCGATCTGCTGAGCATGTGTCTGTGGTTGCATACCCTGACTTTTTTAAATGGGAATCAGCCAAATTAAAATTGTTTTATAACTTTTCTCCTGGGGCAAAAGATGATGGTGTAACACTTCAGGTACCATTGCCTTTACTAAATGCTATTCCTCTAGAGCAGATGGAGTGGTTGGTACCAGGAATGCTAGAAGAAAAGTGTTCTGCAATATTGAAGGGACTACCTAAACAACAGCGTAAGCACTTTGTACCAGTGCCTAATTATGTTGAAGCTTTTATCAGTGCAGCTGAATTTGGTGTAGGTAATTTATACGAGGTATTTGCTCATCATCTTCTTCGTATGACAGGAATTAGAATTCAAGAATCAGATTTAAGGCAGAGTTCTTTGCTTGATCATCTATCAATGAATATTCGCCTAGTTGATGAAAAAGGTAGATTACTGAGTGAGTCAAGAAGCTGGGAAGTACTGAATTATAAGTTCGCATCTCAAATAAACGAGAGGCTGGCAGAAAAATCTGACAATGAGTGGGGACGTCAAGGCATAACGAAATGGGATTTTGGGCAACTAGAAGAAAACTGCAAAATCAGTAAATATGCCGGAGTTGAGGTTGAGGCATATCCTGCTTTAGATGATGCTGGTGAATCCGTAACTTTGTGCCTGAAATCACATAAGGATGAAGCGGTTCAAATTAGTCGTTCAGGTATCACGCGTTTAGCTTTGCTTTCAATGAAAGAGCAGATTCGCAATTTGAAAAAAACGCTGAAAAAAGATCAAATTACTCAAAGTGTGCTATTGAGTGGTGGTCTCTATAAGCCTGCTCAAATAGAGCAAGAGATTATTTGGCAAGCTTGTTCATCAATAATATTACCTGAGAATGGTGTAATTAAGGATAAGAAAGCATTTGAACAGGCTGTTTTGAAGTGTAAAAGCGAAATCATACCCACTGGAGAGAAATTTTTAGGAGAAATTCTGCAGCTTTGTCAAACCTATAATCGAATCCAAAAACAACTTAAAGGTAAAGTGCAGTTAAATGAGGTGCCAGTGTTAAATGATGTAAAGCAGCAGCTGGCTCAGTTAATGTACAAAGGCTTTATAAAAAGTGAATCAGCTAATGTATTGAAACAATATCCAAGGTATCTGAAAGGGATTGAAATTCGCCTTGAAAAATTCAGACGTAATCTAAGACAAGAGTGTCTTCAGAGTGAGCAGTTGCAACAGTATTTTTCTCAGTACCAAAAGCGATATGAAAAACATTGTTCTCAAGGTATCTATGATCAGGAGTTAACAAACTATCGCTGGATGATCGAAGAACTCCGAGTTTCTCTCTTTGCCCAACAGTTAGGGACGGCAACAACCGTTTCTGAAAAACGCCTTAAACAGCAGTGGGCCAAAGTGGTCAGTTGATGTAGATCAATAAAATTCAGGAGTAATACTTTTGTGGGGGGAGGTAGTTAAATAAATGCTCTAACAAAGGTTGCACAAGCTTTTTTGGTATGTTGTAATGCCCGAAATTTATTTGAAAATTGTTGCTAAGGCGTTGTTAATTGAGGTTAATTCTTCAATTTTGATACTAAAGCAGCAGCTCTCTCGGCAGAGATTAAAGTTTTTTGTAGTACTGCCGAAGTAAAAAATTAATGAAAAATGTGTTTCATTTATTTGAAATATATTTTTTTTATAGTATTTTCATAGCGTAACGGCGTGTTAAGCGCGTTATGCTAGAAAAATTAAAAATTCACTACTAGTATGTTGAATATTATTGAAGGGGAAATGTTGATGAAAAAGTCACTGATTGCTCTGGCTGTTGCCGGTGCTATGACTGCACCAATGATCGCACAGGCTGACGCTACTCTATACGGTTCTTTCCGTATCGGTCTACAAAAAGTAGACAACGGCGACACTGGTGTTGACGATCAGTCTTCTCGTTTTGGTATCAAAGGTGATATCGATCTAGGTCTAGACGGCACTAAAGGTCTATTCCACTGGGAAGCTCAGGCTAACAACGCTACAGTTACTGACCAGACTACAGCTCTTGGTTCTCGCCTACACTACATCGGTGCTCAAGGCGACTGGGGTAAGCTACTTATCGGTAAGCAGTACCACCCACACTACCTACTAATCAGCGGTCCAACTAACATCTTTAACCCAGGTGACGGCGGTTACGGTGAGCGTTTCAATCTAGGTAACTCTGCTCTAGGTAAAACTGCTCATTTCATGAAGCGTACTGAAAACACAATTGCTTACTACTCTCCTAAGATGAACGGCTTCCAGTTCATCGGTGGTGTAGTTCTAGCAACTGATGGCAACGACAGCAATGACGTTGTTGACGAAACTGTTGATGCAGTTAACCTAGCAGGTACTTACTCTGCTAATAACTTCACTGTTTCTGCTTCTTACGGTACTATCGAAACTGCAAACACTCCTGGTGCTGAACAGCAGACTGATGTTTGGGGTCTTGCTGCACAGTACAAGCTAGACGCTCTACAGCTAATGGCTAAGTACGAAGATAAAGAAACTGAAACTGGTTCTACAGAAAACTCTGATGAGCGTGTTTGGGAGCTAGCTGCTCGTTACACTATCGGTGCTACTTCTGTATACGGTCGTTTCGCAGACTACGAAGATGACGTAGCTAATACTGACCTAGAGCAGTGGGGTATCGGTGTTCAGCAGAAACTAGGTAAAGGTCGTGTATTCGCTGAATACGTAGACAACGATTCTGATGACACTAACGAAGATCGCGCAGTACTAGGTTACCGCGTAGACTTCTAAGTCGACATTTCCTTACGGAAATATAGAAAAAGGCTTCCTTCGGGAAGCCTTTTTTCGTTTGTCTTCGCAATATTTCTAACCTTCTCATAATTAAGTCTTTTTCCTATTTTTATTATTAGTATATCTCGGCTAGAATACTCACTTATTTATTGGGTAAAGTGAAAGGATCCTGAATGAAAACCAAATTTCGCAGTTTGTTAGTTGCAGGTGCTGTTTCTTTGGCATTGATGCAGCCTGTTATGGCGGAAGAGGTCAATGTAGACCCTTGGGAAGGTTTTAACCGAGCTATGTTTAGTTTTAATGATGGCCTTGATACTTATGCCCTAAAACCAGTAACAAAAGGCTATAAGGCAGTTATGCCTGATGTAGCTGAAGTTGGTGTAAATAACTTTTTTGAAAATCTCGCTGATGTAGGTACGTTTTTCAATAACCTTCTTCAAGGTAAATTTGATAATGCTACTCAGGACTTTGCGCGTGTAGCGTTCAACTCTACTTTTGGCTTGGCTGGCTTTATCGATGTTGCAACGCCAATGGGTATTGAAAAACACGATGAGGATTTTGGCCAAACATTGGGCTATTGGGGGGCTGGTAGTGGTCCTTACCTAGTGGTTCCTTTCTTTGGTCCTATGACGGTTCGTGATGGGATTGGTAAATTTCCGGATGCACTAACAGATCCTGTATATCATGTAGATGACACCGCTACCCGTAATGCGCTTTATGTGACACGAGTTATTGATACACGAGCTCAACTGCTAGAAACAGAAAAGTTAATTTCTGGTGATAAATATATCTTCATTCGTGATGCTTATTTGCAAAAACGTGCTTTTGATATTGCTGATGGCGATGTTGAAAACTATGATGATAATAACTTCTAATATTGAAGTATAAATGATGGATGAAAGCCTCAATTATCTCAGATGTAATTGGGGCTTTTTTGTGAGTTGTGCTCTCTGTTACTAAAAACATATTGCAAGTTAAGTCATCTAGATTTAACGTGGTTTCTCATGGATCCTAGCCTAAACTTCAAGGCCTGATATATGAGGCAAGCATACCAAACAATTCTATTAGTCGATCATGTTGCAGAAGCAATAGATTCGATCGTTGACGCCTGTAATCAGGTAGACCTACCTCCAGTAAAAATTTCCACTGCTTTTAGTAGTGATTATGCATTAGAACTATTAGAAGAACATCGCTTTTCATTGGTGATTGTCGGTGTCAGCGAGCGATTAAAGTTGGTCGATCTTCAGCAGCTCGCTGCATTACAAGGCCCAAAGCCAATTCTTGCCTTATTGCCTGAAAATGCTAGTAATCAGGTAATATCAGCGCTGAGAAAAGGGGCTAGCAATGTATTTCTACAGTCTGAAATTGGTGAGCAAGGTGCTGCGTTCTCGGTAGCAATTAAATCTTTGTTAAATCAGGCAGATTTGATTGAGCAAAATTTGCATTACCGTGAAGAGTTGGAAAAAAGCTTGGCGGAGCTTAAGGCAGACCAGCAAGCTGCTCACCAGATACAAAAGAATATGCTGCCTGCAACGGATGTTCAGCTAGGCGCTGTTCGAGCACGGTATCTGTTAATACCCTCATTGTATCTAAGTGGTGATTTTGTTGATGCGGTTAAAGTTGATGATAATTTAACCCTGTTCTATCTGGCTGATGTTTCAGGTCATGGGGCTTCTTCTGCACTTGTGACTGTTTTGCTCAAGAATATGACCAATCGATTGCTAAGGAACTATCGACGACAATCTAGCTTTGATATTTTATCGCCAAAGGAAGTATTGAGCCGGATTAATATCGAGTTGCTTGATACAGGTTTAGGTAAACACTTAAGCATGTTTATAGGCTTGTATAATGAAGCTGAGTCGAGCTTGAGCTATGCAGTAGGTGGGCATCATCCTATGCCTATATTGCATGATAGAGATGGTTGTCGATTCTTAGAAGGGCGAGGTATGCCTGTAGGTCTATTTCATGAGCCCATCTATGATGAGCGAAAACTTCAGTTACATGCTGAGTTTGAGATAACCTTATTTTCAGATGGTATATTTGAGGTGTTGGAAGGGCCTAATATGGAGGCAAAAGAACAATGCCTTATTGATGCTGTTTCTGGCACTAAAGGTGAGGGGCCGAATAGTATCAGAGATGCTTTACTTCCAAATACTATAGATGCAGCACCGGATGATATCGCAATTATGACGATTTGCAGGCAGTAATCATGCAAGAAGGTTTAATATATTCAGCGCTGGTTGAAGGGCGATTTGTCCTCAAGTTTGTTGGAGATGTTCGACTGACCTTATGTGCAACTTTAGATTGCCATTTAGAGCAGTCTTTGGCTGATCCTCAAGTTACTGAGATTTTGATCGACCTGACTCAGGCTGAGGGGATTGATAGCACTTCTTTGGGGTTGATTGCAAAATTAGCTATTAAGGCTGAGCAGGGAGGAATGGATAAGCCTGCTCTTATATCTACTAATTCAGATATCACAAGAATCCTTTATACCATGGGGTTCGATCATATTTTTGTTCTTCTTGAAGAGCTCCCTCCGTGTGTTGAGGATCTTAAAGAGTTGCCGCTAGTGCAGGAATCTGTAGCAGAAATGCAAGATAGAATTATTTCTGCCCATCGTATTCTGATGGATCTTAACGAAGCAAATCGTGAGGCATTCCAAGACCTCGTTAATACGCTTGAATCAGTTAAAGAATAAGATTTTTATGAACTGAGTTATAAACAACTTCTGTGGATAACTTTGTTAATTGTTTATGGTTAAGTTGCTATAAGGCCTGTAAAACTTAGCTATTCAGCAAATTGCGTGAAAATAATACAGGTAGAAAAGCCTTTATTTTTCAGTGGGTTGAAATTTAATTTGGATGGTTTTTGTCAAGCTTTTTTTAGAATAAATTGCGCAGACTGACAAAATCCTTACCGACATTATTGGATAGAGCTTTTAAAGGCTTTTTGAGTTTCAGGAGAGGCTTGTTGATATAAGCTTTTCAACATAATCATCTTCATTTGTTCATCCGTCACTCTGTCCCCTTTCAAAATAGATGGGGTTTCAATGGCTGTTACCTGCTGGCTAGCAATATTGTTTGATCTATTAAAATCAGCCAGTTCTCTCTCAAAATCTATTCCTAAGCGGAGCCCTTTAAGTGGCAGTAGTGCTGCTTTAAAGTTAATTGGCTTTTGGTCGTTTTCAAGTTTCCAATTAAGCTCGTGGTTGAAATGCTCTAATTGCCTTGTAGTTTTGATCTCAGGTGTTTTGAGTGTGAGGGTTTGTTTCTCTGAACTAAATAAAAGTACACTTGGATGGCTTTGCTCTAGCTCATAATCGCTGCCATTTTTTATCTCTGCTGTGTAGGAAACAAGAAGTTGGTTATTTCCATCGGGTAGGTTTAAAGATCGATTGTTGGTAAAAAAAGAGGAAATCTTTTCACTACCGTTAATCGCGTGAACTTTAATGCCTTCTCCCAACAGTAGTTGGTTATCTGCCATTACGTGAGGCGCTGAAATCAGTGTTATAAGCAAGGCTAGTTTTTTCATGTGGTACTCCAGAAGGTAAGAATGGCTCAATAGGCTTGAAGGGGAGGACCTATTGAGCCACCGTTTGGCAATTAAAACTTGATTTGCATGCCTGCAAGAACGTCGATTTCAGAATCTACGCTAGCATCGTCAAAACTTGCTTTAGCTACTTCGGCGAAGATTGATACGTTCTTCTGTGACGGGAATTTATATGTCACGTTAGTGTACCAAGAGCTCGCATCTTGGTTGTCTGCATCAGAATCTACATTCACGTAACCTAGCGCAACTCGAGTAGTGTCTAGAGGCTGGAAAATAGCGACCAAGTTACTGATATCTGCATCAGCTGTCGCTGGGTTGCCATAGTCAGTAGAACTGAAATCCGTTCCAAACGTTGCAAAGCCAGCATCGAATTTGGCACTAACACCCCAAGTATCATCTGAATAGGTAGAGCCGCTAGCTTGATGAGTTTGGTATGCCGCTGCTAGAGATAGCTCAGAAAATTTAGTGCTAACAAACAGATCGGTCGCTTCACCATCTTCGCTGGCATTGCCGTCTGATGCTATTTCATGGGACATAACTACAGTGGCATTATCAAAGCTTGCTTCTAGGCGGATAAGATCGTCGCCTGAGCTTTTAACGACATCAAACTGATCTTCATCAAGGATCGTTTCATAAGCCACTTCCACACCAAACTCGTCACCGGCCGTATTGGTTTTACCAACTTTTAACTTCAAGTTGCTGTATTGCAGGCCTAGGTAAGCTTCTTCCAATTTACTATCGCTGGCACTGGAATCGTCGGCCGAACCGTTAAAGGAAAAGTCTAGTTGGCCGAAGGCTTTAAGATCGTTGCCTAGATCGTAAATGATTGTGTTCTTCAGCTCTAAATCATCAAACTCTACATCAAAATCATTGGCTTTTTTGTAATCGTCACGTAATTGAAGCTGCCAATCACCTTTAAGTTTATAAGTTAAACCGTCAGCGCTGTAGATTGTTGCTGCCATGGATGTGCTGGTAGCGAGTGTTGCGGTAATAGCTACTGATAAAGCTAGTTTTTTCATGTTTGCCTCTTTTGTATTTTTTAGAATCTCTTGCTCAGATTTGTGTTGAGCACAGAGGGAAGCTTTGTATTTCAGTAAGTGACTATTTGACTCGGGACAACTGGGACATCAGTTGTGAAATCCTAAGTGCTCAATAGCCGACTTAGAGTTTTAAAATGTCAAAACCGTGCTGCAAAATGGCATTCAGTTTGGGGTCTGCAGACACAGTTATCCGCTATTCCTCCTATGGATTAGTTAAAATTGAGTAAGATTGGAGAGCAGGAATTTACAGCCTGACTTGTAAATTCCTGCTTATATCAAATTGAGGGTAGGACTAGCCTTCACCCTCAGAGATAGCCGCTTCGCAACCTGGGGTCTTGCTGGAATTAGTTTTCTTTCTCCAAGCTTCGATGATTGGAGGAAGGACTAAAATTACGATTGCTGTAATGACGATACTCAGTGTCAGCGGACGCTCCCAAAGGAAGGCAAAGCTGCCATCAGAGATGGTTAAAGCACGGCTTAAGTTGTTTTCCATCAAACCGCCTAAGATAAAACCAAGCAGCATAGGGGCCATAGGGAACTCAAGCAGTTTTAGGAATATGGCTATGACCGTAATGATTGCCATCATGTGAATATCAAAGCTATTAAAGCTCACGAGATAAACACCAGTGATCGAGAAGAAAAGGATCAATGGGATCAAGATCGGTCTTGGGATAACTAGAAGTCGAGAGATATAAGGTATCAACGGCAGATTAAGAATCAGCAGTACCAAGTTACCAAAGTACATCGAAATGATGACAGACCAGAACACATCCGGGTTATCTAGAAATAAACGAGGACCCGGCTGAATACCGTAAGCAATTAATGCACCCAACATAATTGCTGTTGTTCCTGAACCTGGAATACCCAGCGTCAGAAGTGGTACGAATGAGCCTGTAGATGCTGCATTATTTGCAGATTCAGGTGCTGCCAACCCACGTAAAGCGCCCTTACCAAATTTTAGTTTCTCTTTGGCTGATGCAAGGTTACGTTCGAGGCCATAAGCAAGGAAGGACGCGATGGTTGCACCAGCTCCTGGAAGGATCCCAATTAGGAAACCAAAAAAGGAGGAGCGGCCAACGGTAGGAGCTACGTGCTTAACTTCTTCTTTGCTTAGCTTCATGCTGCCTAGTTGGCTCATATCCATAGGTGCTTCTTTCTCGTTATGCTGGCCCTTAAGCACAGTCATAACTACCTCAGTTAAAGCAAAGGTTGCCATCGCTAAAAGTAAGAAGCTGATACCATCGATCAAGTCGACGCTGCCAAACGTAAAGCGTGTTGTGCCAGATGTAACATCTGTACCTACAGTCGCGATCATCAGGCCTAATACGGTCATGATTAGAGCTTTGATAACTTGGCCTTTACCAGAGAATGCCGCTACTGCAGTTAAACCAAGAATCATCAGGGCAAAGTAATCGCTAGATTGGAAACTCAACGAAACAGAGGCTAATGCAGGTGCTGCAAATAGCAGTACCAGTGCACCGATGGTGCCGCCTGTAAATGATGAATATGCTGCAAGCGCTAAAGCTTTACCTGCCTGCTTTTGTTGAGCAAGCGGGTAACCGTCAAAAGAGGTTACAACTGTGCTCGCACAGCCAGGAGCGTTGATCAAAATCGATGAAGTTGAGCCACCAAAGACCGCACCGTAATAAACTCCGGCCATCAAAATAATGCCAGAAGATGGGTCTAGTCCGTAAGTGATAGGGATCATCAGGGCTACAGCTGAAATAGGACCTAAGCCTGGTAACATCCCGATAAACGTGCCTGCAAAGCAGCCAACAACGACCATCAATAGGTTAAAAGGCATCACCGCAGTGGTAAGGCCGGTAATAATTCCGTCTAACATGAGATCAGCCTCCAAAAATTGTAGTTAACGCTTTACCTGGAGCCAGATAAATATCGAGTAGTTGGGTTAGTGCGAACCATAGGAAAATGGCAAAAGGCACCGATGCAATAAATAGGGTTTTGGGTCTTCTTTCGCCTAATAGCCAGTAACCACCGACTAAAAAGAAAATGGTAGAAATTAAGAAACCTAGCCATTCAAGTGCTAACGCAAAAAGTACAACGAGTAGTAATAATTTGATTACTAATGGGAAGTCATACCCTTTAAGAACTAACTTTTGGTCATTGCTAGATTTGGTTGTAGCCAGCAGTAAGATGGACAGTACGCCACCTACTATTGCCAAAGCATTAGGAATTGTTTGTGCGTGGAACGGTTCGAATTCATCACCAGGCAGTAAAGGGATCTGAGTTGCATAGTAGCCGTAAGCTACAGACAAACTGAGAAATACCAGACCACCAATATGATCTTTGCATAAGGTCATGAGGATCCTCCTGCTATGGCAGAGGCCATAACTGTCTATTTTAAAAAAAACCGAGGGCCAGTCGACAGAGGCCAAAGGGCAAAGCCCTCGGTAAAGAAGGCCTGACTTAATCGAAGTCAGGGATATTGCTGCGAAATGAAAGTGTGTTTACTTAAGGAAGCCAAGTTCGCGCATTAGGGCGCCAACTTCTTTTTCCTGAGTTTCTAGGAATGAGATAAATTCAGGGCCAGGTTTGAAAATCTCTGTCCATCCATTACGTGAACGGACAGTTTCCCACTCAGCTGTGTCGTACATTTTTTCTAGGGATTCAATAAACTCAGCTTGTTGCGCTTCGCTTGTGCCTGGTGCTGCGAAGAAACCACGCCAGTTTACAAATGTAGTGTCATAGCCAAGTTCTTTTAGGGTTGGGACGTCTGGTGCTGCTTCATTTCGTTCGCTACCTGTCATGACTAGAATGCGTACTTCGCCTGCTTCAGCTAGGGCTAGCGCTTCACTGAAACCTGTTGATAGAAGTTGTGTTTCTCCAGAAAGAAGGCCGGCCATTGCTTTACCGCCTGCATCGTATGCAACATAGCGAACTTGACGTGCATCACCGCCTGTTGCTTTAAATGCCATTGCTGCTACTAGGTGATCCATACTGCCACGAGCAGAGCCGCCTGCAATTTTGATAGAGCGCGGGTTAGCTTTGTAGTCAGCAACCACTTGTTTGAAATCGGTGTATTTTGAATCTTTCTTAACTACAAAGGCACCGTAATCGCCGATAGTTGCAGCGATTGGTGTTAGGTCACGGAATGATTGTGGGAATACTTTAGATAGTGAACGAATTACGATAGGAGTTGAGTTCACCATCAAGGTGTCTTGCTTCTGTTCAGCTGTCTCTATCAAGTGAGCAATGGCTTTACCACCGCCACCGCCAGACATGTTTTCGTAAGAAATAGTATCAACAATACCTGCTTTAGATAGCGCTTCGCCTGTGCCACGGGCTGTTGAATCCCAGCCACCGCCTGCGCCACCAGGGATTAGAAAGTGAATGCTTTCCATCGCTTGAGCTTGGTAGGAAACACCTGCTGTCATGCATGTAGTTAATACGGCCGCCATCAGAGTTTTTTTGCTTTTAACTTTACCGAACATCGAGATCACCTCGTATTTATTTTTGTGATGCCTACAAAGTAGTGAGGTTTATTCGGCAAATGAAGCTTATGAAATTAAAGGTTTTTTATTCCTTAAAAATCATTTTGTTCATAATGTTTACGGGGCTTTTTAATCGAGGTTAGCTAAGCTTTAGAGTATCTAATGGTTAGGGTATTTAGCGAGTTCACTGAATGAGTTTGGATATTAAAGTGCTAAGCCGATTAAAGCTTAAGAGCCGTATGATCTTGATTTTGGGATTAATGGCGATTGTGCAGACAGGTTTTATCGGTGTTTTTGCGGTCCATTACCTGCATAAATCGCTAGATGAACAGATTGGTCAAAGAGCGTTAGATGTGGCTAAAACAATTGCAGTTGCCCCGCAGATAGTCGATGCAGTGCAAAGAGGGGATAGTAAATACTTACAGCCTTTAAGTTTACGGTTGGCAGAAGAAACGCAAGCTCGCTTTGTTGTGATTGGGGACAAGCAGGGGGTTCGCTTAGCGCACCCGCGAACAGAAAAAATTGGTCGGCCGATGTCTGATGATGAAGGTGACGATAATGCACTGGCGCTCGTGGCAGGTCAGGGGTACCTTTCTAAGGCTTTAGGTAGCATGGGGTGGTCTATGCGAGGGAAAGCGCCGATCTTTTCAAATGAGGGTGAGGTTATAGGTCTGGTGTCGGTTGGTTATCATCTTGATCAGGTCGAAAACATTATTGAAGAGTATCGGATTACACTGATTGCTGTTATAGGGGCGTCATTTTTATTAAGCGCAATGATTGCGGTTTGGTTCGCTAATCACTTTAAACGAGCCATTTTTGGCTTGGAGCCTGAGCAGATTGCTCGTTTATTTGATGAGCAAAGAGCGACGTTAGAATCGGTGCGTGAAGGGATAATTGCTATCAATAACGATGGGCAGATCACAACCTTCAATCGAACAGCTGTAGAAACATTGGGTCTAGCTGATGATGCTGAGCTGACTGGGCGTCACATATCAGAAGTGTTACCCGGCAGTACTATGCTCGAGGTGCTAAAAACGGGACAGCCGCAATTTGATGAGGAGGTGTGGCTTGATGGTCATAACCTTATTGCTAACCGACTTCCTTTAAAACAAGGTGATCAGATCACTGGAGTGGTATCTAGTTTTAGGCGTAAAGATGAACTTGCGATGGTGAGTAAAAAGCTAACAAGGATTCAACAGTATGCTGATAGCTTACGTAGTCAATCCCATGAATATTCTAATAAGCTGCATACGATTGCCGGTTTGATTCAGATAGGTGCGACTGACGAAGCTCAAGCGCTTATTGGGCAAGAGGCGCAAAGCCACCAAGAGTTGATAACTTTGTTGCGTGAGTCAGTCGCTGATCCGGTGTTGGCAGGGTGCTTGTTAGGCAAATATAACCGAGCTAAAGAGATGGGATTACATCTCGTTATAGACCCAGATAGTCGTATGTTATCTCTTCCTGAAAACCTTCCTAGAGAGCACTTAGTTAGCATTATTGGTAACTTAATCGATAACGCATTAGAGGCAACATGGGAGTACGCCGGTTTAGGCGGAGAAGTTTTGCTCAGTATGCTGGATCTGGGAACAGATCTGATTTTTGAAATTGAAGATCAAGGTCCGGGTATCAAAGAGGGGGATCAGGAAAAAATCTTTGAAAAAGGATATACCAGTAAAGCTAAAGATGGGCACGGAATAGGGTTGCACCTAGTTAAACAGCTTTTAGGTAATTTAAATGGCACAGTGACTTGTGAACTAGGAGAAAAAGGGGGGAGTCGGTTTATTGTCTATATCCCTAAAGCTCAGGAGTGAGAATTATTAGTAGGTTCTAAGAAATGAGTATTGCGAAAAATTGATACTCAGTGAAATAAAACTCAATTAACAAGTATAAAAAGATGAGTGATATTCGGGTTGTTATTGCAGAAGATGATCAGCAAATAGCTGAGATACAAAAACGGTTTTTAGAGCGTATCTCTGGATTTGAGTTAGTTGGGATTGCCCACGGACTGGAAGAAGCTGAGGACCTAGTTGAGGTTCTACAGCCAGATCTTTTATTACTTGATATCCAGTTTCCTACAGGTACGGGTTTGGATCTATTAAGGAAGTTACGTTCAGGTAATCAGGGAACGGATGTTATCTTAATTACCGCTGCTAAAGAGGTGGAAACATTACGGGAAGCTCTACGTGGTGGTGTCTTCGATTATATTTTAAAACCACTGGTTTTTGACCGACTACAAGAAACACTCGAAAACTATCAACTCCACCTGAAAAAGCTCCAAGCGATGGAATTATTGGCGCAAAGCGATGTAGATACACTCTTACCTAGATCGAGTGGGCAAAATTCAAGCGTTTCAACTGTTACAGGGGAGGTTCGCCTACCTAAAGGGATTGATGGTATTACTTTGGATAAAGTGCGAAATGTATTTTGTACAGTAAATACTCCACTGAATGCTGAAGAGGTGGGTGAAGAGATTGGTGCTAGTCGAACTACGGCAAGGCGGTACCTAGAATTTCTAGTCAGTACTAATGAGCTCTCAGCAGAAGTTAATTATGGCAGTGTGGGACGACCCGAGAGGCGGTATGCACAAATTAAGTAAGTGTTTAACGGTCTGATCGTTGCGGATGTTGATCTGATTAGGTTACTGTCGTAGACCTAAGTTAGGCAGAATTATTTACTAGAATTTTCTGCCTTATTTCCCCTGATTAGAGGTTCTATGCTTACCCGCAGACGCTTTTTACTGGGTTTACTTCCACTAGGTTTAGCAGGTTGTACAACTCATGATGCATTCCGAATCGCAACCAGTGTAGCAAGAGGCCAAAGTGTTGAAGGTGCACTTACCTCTCATGCTAAAAGTAAAGCGACCGGTTGGGTGACCAATCCCAACGGTTTGGTTAATGACATTAAAAAGTTCTCTCAACTCATCAGTAGCGTATGGGGAGAGGATGAAGCGCTGCAACCAACGCCAACGACCTATGTTAAATATACCGATAAGTATCTGAGCCGAGGAATCGTAGACTTCGAAAAAGGTCAAATTCGCGTCGAAACTTTAGACCAGGGCAAGCTGCAAAGTGCGATAGTTACCTTGTTGTTATCGCCAGAAGATCCAACCCAAGTAGACCTTTATTCGGATGCTCCAGTTACCTTAGGGGGAGAGCCTTTTCTTTATCAGCAAATCCTGGATCATGAAGGACAACCAGTAAGATGGGGGTGGCGTGCTGAGCGATATGCAAAATACCTTCTGGCGAACTCGTTGCAGAGGCGCCAAGTAAAGACCGCTAATGGTGTTACAAAAACAGAGTATTTTGTTGAGCTTCCTTTGGTCCAAAAGCATCGTCTTAAAAGGCGCTACCGTTATGCGGTTTTGGTTGATAAGTATTCTCGACAATACAATCTCAATCCCTCCTTAGTATATGCGATCATCGAGACCGAAAGTCACTTTAACCCTTTTGCGGTCAGTCATGCTCCAGCTTATGGACTCATGCAGATTGTGCCAACAACGGCTGGCCGAGATGCTCACCAGGAGATTTATGGTCGCGCCGGTACTCCTTCCAGGAATTATCTATTCGATGTTGAGAATAATATCCGTATGGGGTGTGCTTATCTGTATATTCTGCAAACACGCTATTTAGTTGAGGTAAGGAATCCTCAGAGCAAAGAGTTTTGCATAATTGCTGCGTATAACGGTGGCGTGGGTAATGTGCTTCGAAGTTTTTCTAGTGATCGTCAACAAGCAATTAGAGCGATTAATCGATCATCTTCTTCTAGCGTGTGGCAGAGATTGCAGAGCCGCATGCCATTAGAAACTCAGCGCTATTTGGTTAAAGTGACTGATGCTAAGCGCCGTTATGTATAAGAATCAAATGATTGGCATATACCTAAAGCGATTCGCTCTATAAAATAGCGCCTTTCAGCTTCGATTATCAGGAGATAGCGTGACACAGTTTCGTCCATGTATCGATCTGCACCAAGGGCAGGTTAAGCAAATTGTTGGTGGTAGCTTGCAAGATAGCGGTGCTGATACCAACTATGTAAGCCCTTATGATGCGGCTTATTATGCGGAACTTTATCAGAAGCATAACCTGACGGGCGGTCACGTCATCGCATTAGGGCCTGGTAACAAAGAGCAGGCTTTATTGGCGCTCTCAACCTGGAAAGGTGGCCTTCAGTTTGGTGGTGGCGTAAATAATGAAAATGCGTCTGAGTTTTTAGAAGCAGGTGCATCTCACGTTATCGTCACTTCTTATCTATTTGATCAAGGTCAATTTAGCTGGGAACGTTTAGAAAAGATTAAAGCTGAAACAGGTGCTGATAAGCTTATTTTGGACCTTAGCTGCCGTCGTACGGAAACCGGTTGGAATATAGCGACCGACCGTTGGCAAACGGTGACGAGCCTAGCGGTTGATGAGAAAACCTTGTCTGAATTAGGTGAGCATTGTGCCGAATTTTTAATTCACGCTGCAGACGTTGAAGGCTTGCAGGGTGGGATAGATCAAGAGCTGGTTAAGCTCTTAGGAAAAGCGTGTTCGATCCCTGTTACTTATGCTGGTGGAGCGCGTTCTCTCGAAGACCTTAAGCTGGTGGATCAGCTTTCTCAAGGCAATGTCGATCTGACGATTGGCAGCGCTTTAGATATCTTTGGTGGCAAGGGCGTCACTTTAGAAGAGTGTATCGCGTGGAATGCTCGATAAAGTAAATCAAGGATAAGAAAAAGGCAGCGATCACGCTGCCTTTTTTATTTGTGTAGATGGGCACTTTTATTTAAAAAGCTGCGCAAATTGCCCATAGCCTTGGGCTGTTAGCTCCTCTTTAGGTACAAAGCGAAGAGACGCTGAGTTTATGCAATAACGTAAGCCTGTAGGAGCTGGACCATCATTAAAAACATGACCCAAATGAGAATCTGCTCGTGAACTTCTTACTTCAACCCGTTTCATAAAGAAAGAATTGTCCTCTTTCTCTACGATTTCTACTCCTTTGATAGGCTGAGTAAAACTCGGCCAGCCGGTTCCAGACTTGTACTTATCCGTCGATGAAAAAAGCGGTTCGCCACTGACGATATCTACATAGATGCCTTCACGTTTTTCATCCCAATACTCGTTATCAAATGGTCTTTCCGTGCCATCTTCTTGGGTTACTTTGTACTGAAGAGGGGTTAGATTAGACTTTAAATAGTGCTCAGAAGGTCTTACAAACTGTTGGATGTGATAGTCAGCGCCTGAGCTTTGGCCTTTGTATTGGGATAGATCATGTTTAGCATTTTCACCCCAAACCTTTGATAAAAATTGATCACGACCAGAGCCATTACGGTAGTAGCTATAGCGAAGAGGGTTTTTTGCATAATAATCCTGGTGGTAATCCTCAGCAGGGTAGAAATTTTTAAACGGTGCGATTTCAGTCTCTAAAGGTTTACCGTAAACGCCAGACTTAACAAGTGCATCAATCGACTGATCGATAGCCTGCTTTTGTGCAGCATTATGATAGTAAACAGCTGGACGATACTGCTTCCCTCTATCAACAAATTGACCATCTCCATCAGTTGGGTTCATAACACGCCATAGATGTTCGAGCAGGCCAGCGTAAGAGATGATATCCGGATTGTAGTAGATCTGGATGGCTTCTGTGTGTTTGGTTAAGCCTGCTGAAACTTCTTTGTAATTCGGATTTGCTTTTTCTCCGCCGCTATACCCAGATACTACTTGAATAACCCCATCAAGTTTTTCGAAATCTGATTCCGTACACCAAAAGCATCCGCCCGCAAAGGTTGCAATTGCAAGCTGGTTTAATTGATTCGTTGCGGGTGCAGCCGAAGTCGTTGGTTGCTCATTCCCGGTTGATAGGGTGGCGATACCAACGCCAAGTATAGAAATAGCTGAGATGGCAAATATTTTTTTCATTTCTACAGAACCTGTAAATACTGGTAATGCTCATTTAGAGAGGTCGTGAAAGAATTGGTTCCCTTAAATATCAAAGCTCTTTATTAGAGACTTATAGAACGCGGAATGATCAAAGTTTGCTATGCTTTTGATGAGGAGTGTTACTCATCTATTTACTATAGGAGCTAGGTGCCGGTACATAAAATTGTAATGGTTTTACGTTATGTTTATTGCCGGTTTGGCCAAAGGAATGAAGTTATGCTTTCTAAATCCAATCCAACTCAAACTGAATCGCCTTGCGTAAGAAATTGTTGTCTTAATGATCAGGATATTTGCGTAGGGTGTTATCGATCTTTAGACGAAATTCTTCGCTGGAGTAAAGTCTCAGAAGTTGAGCGTTCTAGCATTCTGAAGAATACGGATCGTCGAAAAGCACAGCTGTCAGCTGTCAGATTAACTAGCTGATATATCAGTCTATCATTGTATAAATATTGTCTGATATATAAACAATGGTAACGATTATTTAGCAATATGCTGAAATTTAAGCGTTTTATAGGAAATTTCCTTTGACATATTGGGCTAGTTAGGCGAGTTTTATAAATACTTTTTTATATCCCTTATAAACTAGAGTGTATTAAGGGGATATAACTGTGTAAGTCATACAGAAATAAGGAACATCTATAATGGACGCTGACAGTGTATTGGCAATGCCTGAAGAGCTATCTATTGCAAATGTGACTGAATGGCAGCAAAAGTTAGGCAGCTATCTTAACGCGGCTGATTCTATTGTTTTAGATGGCGAAAAACTCACTCGAGTAGACACTGCAGCATTACAGCTGTTAACGGCTTTTTGTTTGAAAGCTCAAACTTTACAAAAAGCGGTAAAGTGGATTAACCCTTCAGATTCTCTAGTGAAAACTGCATGTCAGTTAGGACTAGAAAAAATACTATCGTTAAAAAATGATTAACCTGCCCAGGATTTATGTGGAGATTTTTATAAATGGCTAGCATCTTAGTTGTTGATGATTCGGCTTCTCTAAGAAATATGGTGACCTTTACGCTTAAGCAGGAAGGCTATCAAGTAGTAGAGGCGGGTAATGGGCAGGAAGCTTTAGGTAAGGCACAGACAGGTCGTTTTGATTTGGTTTTGACTGATGTAAATATGCCGATTATGGATGGTATTACTTTATGTGCCGAACTGCGTAAGTTGCCTGCTTTTAAATTTACGCCAATTTTAGTTCTAACTACTGAAAGCTCCCCAGAAATGAAGCAAAGAGGTAAAGGAGCAGGAGCAACTGGTTGGCTTGTTAAGCCATTTAACCCTGAGAAGCTTCTGAGTACCATTAAGCGCGTAGTACGGTAGATGGAACTATGAGTATTGATCTTTCACAATTTATAGCTACTTTCCTTGAAGAGAGCTATGAAGGTTTGGAGGTGATGGAATCCAGCCTTCTAAACCTTGATTCAGCCGATGAAGAAACGATCAATACCATTTTTCGTGCTGCTCACTCTATAAAAGGTGGTGCGGGCACGTTTGGTTTTAATGAAGTCGCAGATTTTACCCATGTAGTGGAAACACTGTTGGATGAACTGCGCAGTGGCAAACAGTCAATAACGCCAGAACTCGTTAATCTCTTATTAGAGTCGGTAGACTGTATCAAAATGTTGCTTGAAGCAGCTCAAGATGGTCCTGAAGCTGATGCAGCCCAGATCCAACAGGTGCAACAGCGCTTAGAGCAAGCTTTAGGTCAAGAACCTTCCCAAGATCAGACAGCCTCAGAGACAACCGAAACTAAATCGGTACAAACTGATGTTAAACAATCGTGCTGGAATATAACGTTTAGCCCTCATCGTGATCTGCTTCAGGCAGGGCACGAGCCTGCGTTTATGTTTGAAGCATTAGCTGACCTAGGTGAATTGACTGCTACACCAAATCTTAAAGATCTACCTGAATTACCTTCGCTAAATTCTGAAGAGCTGTTTCTTTCTTGGCAGTTGCAGCTCGTTTCTGAAGATTGTTCTGAAGAAGAAATTAGAGAAGTTTTCGAATGGGTTGAAGATGAGTGTGAGCTTGACGTATCGCAAGGTGAAGTTCCCTCTGATGGGGGGCTTCCTTCAGATCCTGAAAGCAACGATGCTGGATGGTCAATCTCATTCATTCCTAGTTCTACAATTCTTGAAACAGGCAATGAACCAAGTTTCATGTTTGAAGCTTTAGAGGATTTAGGCGAACTTAAGATTCAAGTTGATTTAGAGCGGTTAGTTGATTTTGATAAGCTGAATCCTGAACAATTGCTACTCTCGTGGAATTTAGATCTTGTAGCTGATTGCAGTAAAACAGATATAGAAGAAGTTTTTGAGTGGGTCGAGGATGAATGTACTTTAGAGGTTGAAACCAAAGTACAGAAACGATTTCCTAAAGAGGATGGCGAAGCGCCAGCTGAGCAAATTTCACCACTACAAAGTGAAGAGAATTCCTCGGTTCAAACACCTACCCCTGCAATAGAGCCTATCGCAGAACCTAAGTCTGAGCAGCAAAAATCAAGTCCAGTATCTACAAATCAAACCAACTCAGCTCGTAAACCAAAGGCGACTGAAAGTAGTTCGATTAGGGTCGATACAGATAAAATTGATGCCTTAATTAACCGTGTTGGTGAATTGGTTATTACTCAAGCCATGCTTGGGCAGGTGGGCGATGAACTAGCTGAAATTACAGGTGGTTCGGAAGTTGAACGTCTGCAATCGGGCTTGGAACAATTGGAGCGAAATACACGCGATTTACAAGAAGATGTGATGCGTGTGCGCATGTTGCCTATTAGTTTTGTTTTCAACCGCTTTCCGCGTTTGGTCCATGATGTGAGCGGTAAACTTGGTAAAAAAGTAGAGCTAGTTATCACTGGTGAGCAGACTGAGATAGATAAGACAGTAATGGAAAAAATCGGTGACCCTATGGTTCACCTGATCAGAAACTCGCTTGACCATGGTTTGGAAGCGCCTGAAGAACGAATTGCCGCGGGTAAATCCGAAGTCGGAAGAGTAGAGCTAAATGCTTACCACCAAGGCGGCTTTATCATCATCGATATCACAGACGATGGGCGTGGATTAAACACCGAGAAAATCTATCAAAAAGCTCTAGATAATGGCCTTATAACAGCAGATCAACAGCTTAGCGATAGTGAAATAAATGAGCTTATCTTCAAACCTGGCTTCTCTACAGCGGATGCTGTAAGCGATCTTTCTGGTCGTGGTGTTGGTATGGACGTCGTACGACGTAATATTGAGTCTTTAGGCGGACATGTTAGCGTTACTTCAGAACCCGGCCATGGTTCAACCTTTAGTGTGAGTTTGCCTCTGACCTTAGCCATTCTTGATGGGCAGCTTGTTCGAGTTCATAGCGAAACATATATAGTACCGCTGATTTCTATCGTGGAAACAATCCTTGCTGATAAATCGGCAATGAGCCCTATTGCGGGTGAAAATAAACTGCTTCATTTCCGAGAAGAGTACATCCCGCTAATTAATCTTCGTTCTTTGTTTAAATTGCCAGTCGAAGATGACCCACAAGATACAAACTTAATTGCCATTGTCGAAAACGGTGGTCAGAAAATTGGCCTGATCGTTGATGAACTTTATGGTCAGCAACAAGTAGTTATTAAAAGCCTAGAGGTTAACTTTAAGCGTATTGAAGGGTTTGCAGGCGCGACAATTTTAGGTGATGGCAGTGTAGCCCTTATTCTGGATATAGCTGGCCTGATGAAGCGCGGTTTAGATTTTGAAACGGCCAAAACGGCCCAAAAACGAAATGAAATATCTAGGAGTGAACAAGCTAATCAGGGGGCTGTGGCATGACAGATACTGAATGGCAGGAGCAATCTGAGCATCTAGAGCAAACCGCAGATGGGCACCAATATCTTAGTTTCCTACTTGATAATGAAGAATATGGTGTAGATATCTTAAGGGTACAAGAGCTTAGAGGCTGGACGCCGGTAACGCATGTTCCAGATATGCCTGATTACCTTAAAGGTGTTTTGAATTTGCGTGGGGCTATTATTCCGGTGATTGATCTACGTTTGCGGTTTGGTCTTAAACCCGTGGAATATGGTCCTACTACGGTTGTGATTGTGATTAATGTCGATAGCGGCAGTTGCCAGCGAGTGATGGGCATCATTGTTGATGCGGTTGCTGAGACATACACAATTGCAACGAACCAGATACAACCCGCACCACAGATTGGTGGAGTGATAAATACTGAATTTATCACTGGCTTAGTGGCGCAGGATGAGAAAATGATAGTCCTGATGGACATAGATGAATTAATGAATTCCGATGAGTTGGCGATTGATGCGCCAACAAGAGCTGAAGTGAAAGCATAGGGGCGGAGGTTAAGAAATGAAAATCAATGAGCCGGTTACGGATCGCGAAGTTAAGCTCAGAGATGGTCAGGAACTTGTTACAAAAACAAACCTGAAAGGGATTATTACTTATACCAATCCGGATTTCATAGAAATCAGCGGGTTTAGCCACGATGAGTTGGTCGGAAAAAACCACAATGTGGTTAGGCACCCTGATATGCCCCCTGCAGCTTTTAAAGATCTGTGGGATACCCTTAAGTTAGGCCGGCCTTGGTCTAAACTCGTAAAGAATCGCTGTAAAAATGGCGATTACTATTGGGTTAAGGCTAATGTTACCCCGATTTTTCGCAATGGTGAGATTGTCGAATACATGTCTGTTCGTACGCGTCCAAGTCAGGACGAAATTGAACAGGCCGCAGCTCTATATGCAAAACTAAAACGCAATGAAGTTACGCTACCGTCTCCTAATTCCATCCCAAATCAAAATCTGGGTGGTCAGGTAAATCATTATGCCGTAATGGCTGTTGCAGCAGCGTTGCTAATTAATGCGGCTATTTATTTGGCAGGTTTACCGGCTGAGTTATTAATGCTGGGCCCGATTGCAGCATTCTTAATCGTGTTTGTTGGTGCTAATAAATCTCTTAAAGCAGATGTCATTAAGCCCCTACACGAAGCTAGACGCCATATGCTTGATATTACCGAAGGTGATTATCTAGCCCCTATTCCCTTAGATGAGCCTGGTGAAACAGGTGAATTGAAACGAGGTGTTAAGATACTGGCGACCAAACTTGGTTATGAAGTGAACGATGCGAAAGAAGCTGCCAGCAGAGCTTCACGTATTAAAGTTGCGTTAGATAATGTTTCTTCAAACGTAATGCTGGCTGATAACGATGGCAATATCATCTACTGTAATGAAGCAGTGCTGGATATGATGCGTATTGCACAAGATGATATTCGAGAACAATTACCTGATTTTGATGCTGAAACAATTCTTGGTTCTAACTTCGATATCTTTCACAAAAACCCTGAACATCAGCGCCGCATGCTGGAAGGCCTCAAATCTACTTATAAAGGGCAAATCAAAGTCGGTAAACGCAGTTTTAGTTTAATTGCCAACCCAGTAATCGATGAAGCAGGGCAGCGTTTAGGTACAGTTGTTGAGTGGATGGATATCACGGACCAATTAATTGCAGAGGAGCAAGTTGCTAACCTTATCCAGAAAGCCTCTCAAGGTGAACTTAGCGAACGTTTGGATGTAGCAATATATTCCGGCTTTATGGAGAACATTGCTTCAGGCGTTAACCAGATGCTTGATGCTGTCGTTGAACCGCTTCGTGAAGTGAAGCGCGTTCTTAGCGCGATGTCTGACGGTGATCTTACTCAACAGATGGAAGGTGATTTTCGCGGGGAGTTTGCAGAGTTAAATAATGCGTTGAATAGTTCTCTTCATAATCTGAATTCTATGGTAGGTGAAATCCGCAATTCTGGTGCAAGCATTACTACTGGCGCTTCTGAAATTTCCAGCGGGAACACTACCCTTAGTTCTCGTACAGAAGCTCAGGCTGCAAGTTTGCAAGAAACTGCTGCTAGTATGGAGCAAATGACGAGCACGGTTAAACAAAACGCAGATAATGCTGATGAGGCTCGTAATCAAGCGAACGACGCTCAGAAGCTTGCGGAAAAAGGTGGTGAGATTTCCAATAAGGTAGTGACCTCTATGGGAGATATTCGCGCGAGTTCTACCAAAATTGCTGAGATTATCGGCGTGATTGATGAGATCGCTTTCCAAACGAACCTACTTGCGTTGAATGCTGCTGTAGAGGCTGCGCGAGCCGGTGAGCAAGGTCGTGGTTTTGCGGTGGTAGCATCTGAAGTACGTAGCTTGGCACAACGAAGTGCAAGTGCAGCGAAAGAGATCAAAGAGCTTATCAGCGATAGCGTTGAAAAAGTGGAAGAGGGTGGCCTATTTGTAGATGAATCCGGTAAGGCTTTGGCAGAGATTATGGAAGCGATTAAAAACGTTTCTACGATCATCAGTGAAATTGCAGCTGCCAGCCGTGAGCAAGCTATTGGCATCGAGCAAGTAAACATTGCTGTAACGCAAATGGATGAAGGTACGCAGCAAAATGCAGCTTTGGTAGAAGAAGTTGCAGCTGCTTCAGCTTCAATGGAAGAGCAAGCAGGTCAACTGCAAACCTTGGTCAACCAGTTTGAGGTGGTTGAAGCTGAAGGTCAATCTAGCATCGCGGAAGCTCCTGCTAAATCAGGAGGCGTTAGCCGCCTAAGAGAATTAGCAAGCCAAAACGTTCAAACTGAACGAAAACCTGAAGTTAAACGCTCTGTGCCAAAACAGCCAATTGTAAGTGCAGGTGCTAGTGGCGATGAGTGGGAAGAGTTTTAATTGTACTTAAACAGCCTACTCTGAGTAGGCTGTTTCTACCCCCTTCGCTTTTTAAGGGAACATAAATGTCATCAAAACCTACTAGATCTCGAGAATTTACTTTTACTCGTGAACATTTTGTTAAGGTTAGGGATGAGTTATATGATTACGCTGGAATTGTACTGGCGGATCATAAGCAGGATATGGCTTACAATCGTTTAGTACGACGCCTTAGGGAGTTAAAGCTTTCAAATTTTGATGACTATTTTACGTTTCTAAATAGCAATCCTGTTGAATTTAGCCAATTTATTAACGCGTTAACGACAAATCTAACTGCTTTCTTTCGAGAAAAGCACCATTTTGACTTTATTTCAAACACTATTATCCCAGAGATAGAAGAGAGTAATACCCAGCGGGTGAGAGCTTGGTCGGCAGGTTGTTCCTTGGGGGAAGAACCTTACAGTTTGGCAATGACTTTACTGGAATCAGGTATTAACCCTTCGAGTTGGGACATCCGTTTACTTGCGACAGATATAGATTCAAAGGTGTTGAGTAGTGCTAAATCAGGTATTTACTCAGAAGATAGAATTAAAAATCTGCCGAATATGCAAGTTAAGCGTTGGTTTTTAAAAGGTAAAGCTTCTCACAAAGGTTTTGTAAAAGTTAAACCTGAGCTCCAAGAATTGCTCAGATTTAATTATCTGAATTTGATGCAGGATTGGCCAATAGAAGGCCCTTTAGATTTTATTTTTTGCAGAAATGTAATGATCTATTTCGATCAAAATACTCAGGCTAGATTGTTGGATCGTATGCATTCTTTACTTAAGCCTAATGGTTATTTGTTTGTAGGGCATTCTGAAGCTCTAGCGCGCCATGCTAGTAATTTTGAGCTGGTAGGAAAAACTATATACAGAAAGGTTGGGTAGTCTGGATGTCATTAAAGCGCAAGCTCCCTAGGGGGGTATCCGGTTTTGAGCAATTCAAATCTTTCTGGGAGCCGCGTTGGGAGCTTTATGCAGTCAAGGTAAAGCCTGGTGAGTTTTATATTGCTAATGATGAGTTAGTAATTACGACTTTACTTGGGTCCTGTATTTCAGCTTGCATTTTTGATCCGGTTACAGGCTTCGGTGGATTAAATCATTTTATGTTACCTGTCGGAGGGTCAAATGATGATCTTCAGCGTTCATCTCGATATGGATTGTTTGCGATGGAGCAGTTGGTTAATAAGTTAATGAAGCATGGCTGTTTGCGTGAAAATTTGCAGGTAAAGCTCACAGGTGGCGGAAATATGATGTCCGGAATCGCTAATATAGGCCAGCAAAACATAGATTTCATTCTTAAATATATAGATGACGAAGGCTTAAAACTGGTAGCCTCAGATTTAGGTGGAGATCAAGCTCGCCGAGTGGCGTTTTTCCCAACTACAGGACGTATGTTGGTCAATAAGCTTGATCACCGTGAGGATCAGCGAGTGATAGCTGAAGAGCGTTCTTACCAAATTGATGTTGATCAGCATCTGGATGATTCAGATGTTGAACTGTTTTAAAGGAAATTACCCTGATATGGAAAAAACTCGGGTATTAATAGTCGATGATTCTGCTTTGGTTCGTGGAGTGATCAGTGAATTATTGTCTATGGATTCTAGTATCGAGGTTGTAGGTACCGCTGTTGACCCATACGATGCTAGGGACAAAATTAAGCAATTGAAGCCGGATGTGTTGACGCTTGATATTGAAATGCCAAAGATGGATGGTATTACTTTTTTAAAGAATCTAATGAAGCTAAATCCAATGCCTGTGGTTATGTTGTCAACACTTACACATGAAGGTGCTGATGCTACTCTACAATCATTAGAAATAGGTGCGGTTGATTTCATTGCTAAACCGTCTAACACACAATCAGATGAGTTATTGGAAGTCTTTCAATCTGATCTGGTGGAAAAGGTAAAAGCCGCTGCTTCAGCATCAGCTAAGCTAAAGTTTCGTCGTAATACTCGTAACAGCAAGCCCAAGGTACTAAATAAGCCTTCGTCAGTGCTAAAGGGAAGAAACAAGCTAATAGCAATAGGTTCTTCTACGGGTGGTACTGAAGCTCTTCACGATATTTTATCTGTATTACCTGCTGATATGCCCCCAATTGTTGTAACACAACATATTCCGGCAAGTTTCAGTGATCGTTTTGCTAATCGATTAAATCGCAATTGTGAGCTGATGGTTAAAGAGGCAGTTCATGGGGAAGTATTAAAATCAGGAAATGTTTATATCGCCCCTGGTGACACTCATTTATGTATTAAACAGCACGGGCATGAGTATGTATGTGCTTTAGTTGACAGTAATCCAGTTAATCGACATAAGCCTTCTGTTGAGGTTATGTTTAATTCTATTATTGACGTTGATCCTAAAAATATTACGGCCATCATGCTTACAGGTATGGGTGAAGATGGCGCACTAGCTATGAAAGATCTTGTAGATAAAGGTGCCCACTCGATTGTGCAAGATGAGGCTTCAAGTCTGGTTTGGGGAATGCCAGGTGCTGCTGTGAGACTAGGTGCGGCGAAAGAGGTTGTTCCTTTGAATGATATTGCACAACGACTGGTTAAGCACCTGTCGTAATTTAGAGTAATTGAGGTTAGCTAAATGACGTTAAAGAAAATAATGTTGGTTGCCGCTATGTTAGCAAGTTTGGTGCTAGCAGCTGCTGAGGTCTTAGGGCTTGAAAGTACCGTAACCCATATCTGTCTGGTAGTGCTAGTTCCGGCTTTGATTGCTCAATTTGTTATGAATGATAAAGTTTCTCAATCGCCAGCTCACAAAGAAAATGAATACAACAGAGCGGTTAACGGTTCCGCAATGGTTGATCCAGCATTACAAAGTGCTGTTAAAGAGGTATCTAATACCCTTGTTCATGACGCGATGATTGTTAATCAAGAAGTATCACGTGTAGATGGGTTGATTAAAGAATCTGTTCATTTGATGAGTGATAGTTTTCATACCATGCATGATTTGGCAAGCCGTCAGGCTGCGTTGACCGCTGAAATCATTGATCAAACTCATGAAGGTGATGCTGGATATAGTGAACAAAATCTAAATCCAGAGACTTTCAGTATTCAAAGCTTTATTACTGAAACCGGTCGTACCCTAGATCAATTTGTAAATGTGATGGTCGATGTAAGTAAGAATAGTCTTGAAACGGTACATCATATCGATGATATGGTTGAAAAATTGGATGGTATCTTCGGTCTAATTGAAAATGTTGAAGGCTTAGCTAGTCAGACAAATTTATTAGCGCTTAACGCCAGTATAGAAGCTGCGAGAGCGGGTGAAGCGGGCCGAGGCTTTGCGGTAGTAGCAGATGAGGTGCGTACACTATCCATTAACTCCGCTAGTTTGAATAATGAGATCCGCGAGGAGATCGGCTCAGCTAAAGAAACTATCGAGATCCTGCGTAGCACTGTTGGTGGAATGGCTTCTACCGATATGAGCGATACCATCGGTACAAAAGATAAGATGGGGCAGATGCTTGAGCACATGGCTGATATGAATCACTTCTTAAATGAAAAAGTGGTCGAAATTTCAAATATCGGTACTCAATTAAGTAGCAGTGTAGATCAGGCTGTACGCTCCTTACAATTTGAGGATATCTCCTCTCAAGCGCTATCTTCAGTTGAGCATAATGTTGATTCTTTGAATGAGGTATCAACATTGATTTCGAATGTTATTACGCCGGATCATCAGGTGAATAGTGCTGCTGCTGAACACTGTATTTCTCGTTGTAAGGAGCTCAGAGAACAGTCTGTTCAACGTAATCAGACCCGCACTGTTGCACAAAATGATATGGATGAAGGGGAAGTAGAACTATTCTAATAGTGCTCTACAACCATAAAAGACAATAGGTAATAGGATAACGTATGGCTATTTCGGTACAAAATGCTGGTGATGATAAAACAATTAATATCGTAGTATCTCAGCAGTTTGATTACTCCTTACATCAAGCTTTTCGTGATGCTTACCGTAATGTCGATATATCTGGAGCTATTTTTAAGGTAGATCTTTCAAAGGCAACATATATGGACAGTTCAGCGTTAGGAATGATCCTATTGCTAAAAGAACATGCGGAGAAGAAAGGCGGTAAAGTGATTATTTCGAAGCCAAATGAGTCGGTTCATAAGATTTTAACAATCGCTAATTTCGATCAGTTTGTAACTATCGAGAGCTAATTATTTATGGTTGAAGCTGAATTAAGTCAAGGTGGTAGCGGCGATAATCAAGTTTTAATCGTTGATGACATGCGTTTGAATCGTCAGATCCTAGGTCAGATGGTTCAAGAGATGGGTTTAAAGGCTGTTTTTGCCGAAACAGGTGAAGAAGCCGTCGCAAAGTATATGTCGTTAAAACCCAGTCTAATCCTGATGGATATTAATATGCCTGGAATGGACGGTATTCAAGCAACATTACAAATTAAACAGGCCGCCAAGGATAGCTTTATACCAATTATTTTTGTAACCGGTGCTGAAGGCCAAGATGTAATTCGTCAGGCGATCGATGCTGGTGGTGATGATTATATTCAGCGTCCTTTCCCTTTTGAGTTACTTGAAGGAAAAATTGTTGCCCTCCGCCGAATTGCCCAGCTGTATCGACAGGTGAACCGTTTAAATCACTTGAGAGCTCGAGAGGAAGAGGTTGCTGAGCAGTTATTAAGTGGTGCCGTTGAATCTGCCAACGTTGCTCTAGATCAGATACGTATTCACAAACAGCCAGCTGAAACGTTTAGTGGCGATGTTCAGCTTAGCGCTTTCCGCCCGAACGGCGAACTAAATGTTCTGTTGGGGGATTTTACTGGCCACGGTTTGACCTCTACGATTGGTGCTTTACCTCTATCAGAAACTTTTAGGGCGATGACAGCTAAGGGTTATGATGCTGAGGAGATCATTGCTCAAATAAATCGCAAGCTACAAAAACTATTACCTACGGGGATGTTTCTAGCTACAGCCATCGTCACACTTAGCCAGGATGGCACTGCAAAAATATGGAATGGTGGCTTGCCAGATATTTTGGTGATCTCACAGGGTGAAGTGGTGCAGCGTATCATTTCGAGCCATCCACCTCTAGGTATCATCCCGTCTGTCAAAGAGCTTAATTTTGAACACACAAAAGTACAACCTGATGATCATATCTTGCTGCTAAGCGACGGTGTAATTGAGGCAGAGAATCATTTAGCTGAGCAGTTTGGTGAAGACAGGTTATCTGACTCGATTGCGGCGCAGGCAAGTGATGTAGAGACTCAATTGGTGGATATCATCTTGTCAGACCTCAGCGATTTTGTTGATGGTCATATTCAAAAAGATGACATATCACTGATAGATATCCCTGGTAGTGTCACGGCGAATGATCTGAAACCTGTCACACCATGTGGTATTGAATTAGATGTTAATGAAGCCTCTATCCTAGATATCTGGAATTGGAATTTAGAGCTACAAGGCGGAAGCTTAGCTCGTATTAACCCTGTTGCTCAGGCTTTAAGCCGCCTGCAAGAGTCTGAGGGTGGTGGTGATCAGTGGCATAGTGTTTTCAGTATCTTAACGGAGCTTTATGTGAACGCCCTTGATCATGGTGTTTTGAAACTGGAATCTAGCCTTAAAGCCTCTCCTGAGGGGTTTGCTGAGTACTTTAGTGAGCGTGAAAGGAGACTGGAATCCCTGTCGACAGGTGCCGTTTCGCTCTATTTGCAACATACGCGCTTTGCTCATGGTGGCCGTCTTTTGGTTCGAGTAGAAGATAGTGGTGAAGGCTTTGATTTTGAGCATTGGTTGAAGAATGAGCAAACGGCTAGCGTGGGTCAGTTTAGCGGTCGAGGCATAGCCTTAGTCTCTGATCTATGTGATAGCATCACGTATGAAAATGGTGGTACGGCTGTTGAAGTGGTTTATAGTTACTCAACAAAAGATTAGGTGTTTCGGGCAATAATTAGAAACTCTCGATTTCCATCCCCGCCTTTTATAGGGCTTTCAAAATAATCGACAATTTTCATCCCTAATTCCGAACAGCACTCTGCTACCTGAGCTTTGACTTGGGGGTAGAGTGAGCTGTCTCTTACGATGCCTCCGCGGCCTATACCTTCTTTTCCTACTTCAAACTGAGGTTTAACTAGACTAATTAAATAACCATTTTTAGCGATAAGGGGGATTAGAGAAGGTAGAATTTTACGTTGGGAGATGAAAGAGACATCCATAACCGCAAGGTCAAACCCTTTGCCATCGGTATGCTTAAGAAGCATATCTTGAGGTAAATCTCGGCCATTGACACCTTCATAACAAGTAACTCGAGGATCTACGCGAAGCTTATCCGCTAGTTGATCATGACCTACTTCGATACCTACCACAGCTTCAATACCTGCTTGTAGTAAACAGTCAGTAAAGCCACCTGTAGACTGACCAACATCGATAGCTGTTTTGTCATTGAGATCTAATTGTAGAAGATCTAAAGCTTTTAAGAGTTTTAACGCACCGCGTGAAACGTAGCGATCAGCTTCGTCCTCTTCCACCTTAAATGGTGTTTCGGCTTCTAGCTTTAGGCCTGGTTTTGTAAGAGGCTGCCACTTACCTTTGATATCAGCTTGAACTCTGCCTGATTTGATCAATTTTTGCGCGTGGGTACGCGAGCGGGCAAATCCTTGTTCAACAAGGAGAAGATCGGCACGTTGCATAAGAGTCTCGAGAAAAAGAATGGATTATACTCAAACTAACTCTTGCTGGTTAGATATTTAATAGGAGTGTACACTCCTTGCTTAGCATATATGTAATGGCTCAATTACTTTCATTTAATGCAAAATTATCTTGTGAACAGGGATAACTATGAATAAAAGCATCATCAGTACTGTAAATGCACCTTCTGCAATTGGTACATACTCTCAAGCGGTTCGTGTTGGTAACACTGTCTATATGTCTGGTCAGATTCCTCTGATTCCGGCAATGATGGAGATGGTTACAGAGTCGTTTGAAGCGCAAGCTGAGCAGGTTTTCAAAAACTTGCAGGCTGTTGCAGAAGCAGCAGGTGGTTCTCTTTCTGATGTGGTTAAGGTAACAATTCTGTTATCTGATATGAGCTACTTTGCGATGGTTAATGAAGTGATGGCGCGTTATTTCTCTGAGCCATATCCAGCGCGTGCAGCATTTGCGGTTAAGCAATTACCGAAAGATGCAGATATCGAAGTAGAAGCAATTATGGTAACTGCTGAGTAATTGCTTTAGCAGTGATCTAGAAGGTAAAAAGGCAAGCTTACGCTTGCCTTTTTTAATCCCATCCTTGAGAAAACACTAAACATTCCATGAAGGGGGAGAACGTTTAGTGGTAAAGCTTGAGATTAGCTCTCTTTTTTCTTGCTATCTTTTCTGTTGCGGCGTGGCGGACGATTGCGGCTGTTACCTTTACCGCCTCGATCAGAACCACGACCTTTATTGCCGCCACGACGTTCGCCGCCATCAGAAGCTTCTTTCAGATTCAGGCGCTGGCCGCATACAACTGCTTTTCTTAGCTGTTGTACAACCGATTTGGGCATACCTGTTGGTAGATCAACTGTTGAACAATCGTCGTAGATCTCGATAGCACCAATAAAGTTAGCGTCTAAGTCAGCTTCGTTAGCAATCGCACCTACGATGTTTTTTGGCGCCACACCGTGGTCATGACCAACGCTGATCAAATAACGTTGCATTTCAACGTCAGGATGATCTTTCAGTTGTTTTGCTTTAGTCGACATGCCACGTGGTGGGCGTTTAGCACGGTCATCACGATCACTACGCTCTCGACGAGGTGGGCGTTCTTGCTCTTTCATTAGCAGCGGCGTTTCACCTTGTAATAGGTGAGCTAGCGCAGATGCAATGATAAGAGGATCGGCATCGTGTTCCTGCTGGTATTCGGTCAGTAGGTTTTTAAAGAAATCCAGATCTTGGCTATCGATTGTCTGTGTGATGCGATCAACAAAGCGTTGTACGCGTTTTTCGTTGATATCATCAGTTGATGGCAGCTGCATCGCTTCGATCTTCTGGCGAGTTGCACGCTCAATAGATTTAAGCATGCGCTGCTCGCGAGGTGATACAAACAGAATCGCTTCACCTTCACGGCCAGCACGGCCAGTACGACCAATACGATGGATATAAGATTCCGTATCGTAAGGGATATCGTAGTTAAGTACGTGGCTGATACGCTCTACGTCCAAACCACGTGCTACAACATCAGTAGCGATAAGGATGTCGATTTGGCCGCGTTTTAGCTTATCTATCGTGCGTTCACGCAGGTTTTGAGAAATGTCACCATTCAGTGCTTCACAGGCGTAGCCGCGAGCCGATAGCTTTTCTGCTAGTTCTACCGTAGCGGATTTAGTACGTACGAAAATCAGCATAGCATCAAAAGTTTGCATCTCTAGGATACGAGTTAAAGCATCTAACTTTTGATTACCTGATACGCGAAGGTATTTTTGCGTAATAGTTGTTGCTGTTGCAGTTTTCGCTTTGATGCGAACTTCAGCAGGGGAGTTCAGATGATTTTCAGCAACTTTCTTGATCTGCGAAGGCATAGTCGCAGAGAAAAGCGCAATTTGACGATCATCTGGTGTATGTTCAAGTACCCACTCAACATCATCGATGAAGCCCATGCGAAGCATTTCATCGGCTTCATCCAAAACTAGTGCTTGTAGATTATCTAGTTTTAGAGAGCCGCGACGCATGTGGTCCATTACACGCCCTGGTGTACCTACAACAACTTGCGCACCACGTTTTAATTGACGTAGTTGGCTGTCATAAGCTTGACCACCGTAAATTGGCAGAACGTGGAATTCAGGGAGGTTACGTGCATAAGTTTGACACGCTTCAGCTACCTGAATTGCTAATTCACGAGTAGGGGCAAGAATCAGTAATTGCGTATGACGGCTCTTTAGATCAAGCCTAGATAGCAATGGTAGGGAAAATGCGGCAGTTTTACCGGTACCCGTTTGCGCAATACCCAGAAGGTCTTTACCTTCTAGTAGATGGGGAATACTTGCTGCCTGAATTGGAGATGGCGTTTCGTATCCGATCTCGTCCAGGACCTTCAATACGGGAGCCGCAAGGCCAAGCTCAGCAAAGGACAGCTGATCTTCTGAATTCATTCTTTGACTTACCTATTCGGAATTAGGGCAGGGCTGCATACTATTTAAGATACAGTATAGGCTGCTCTGGTGGGAAAGCGGGCATTATACACCTCAGACAGGCCATAACAAGTTCTCTGGGCTTTAATATCTATTTTATACCGTTATCTTGTGGTGAAATTTTAATCATAAAAATTGTGCGTATTTTAAACAGCGTTATTCTTGGACTACAGCACCATCTAAATAGAATTAGTCGTCTAAAATTTGGGAAAGTAATTTTTTAAGGGTTTCGGGTTCAAAAGGCTTATCTGCCATCGCATTTACACCTGATTTGGCGACATTACTCAGATGGGCATGGCTTGCTTCACTGGTTACCATCAAAATAGGAATATGAGAGTAATCCCCAGAGCCTCTTACATATTCGGCAAGTTGCAACCCATTAATTTCTGGCATGTTGTAATCGGTAACAATGAGATCAAACCCATTGGGAAGTAAGGGAATTGCTTCAGAGCCATCAGTGGCTTGAGTGATATTTTCAATACCTAAATTTTTCAAAACGTTGGTAATAACTTTACGAGCCATACGGCTATCATCTACTACCAATACCCTTAATGAAACAGTGTCATAATACTCAAGATCCAGCTCATGGTGGGACAGTATATCTAGAGTTGAATTTATTGCGGTTGCTAAATGATCGTGATTGAAAGGTTTAGGCAGAATAGCGATGATGCCTGATTGTTTAAATTTATCTAGCTCGCTATGTCTAGTTTCACTTGATACCAGCATAAATGGCAGGTCAGTAAGAGAAGGATCGTTACGAATAAATTGAAGCAGTTCCTCTGCTGAGCCGTCGGAGAAATAAAGGGCGCTAATAACTAAATCTGGGCGAACCGATTTTATTTGTTTAATCGCAGTAGCTACGCTGTCAGCTTCATCTATACGCTCAACTAATTCTTTGTTTAACTCTTTACGTATAATCTTTCTTTGAGTGGCTGAAGGCTCTACAAGTAAAATCGTTAGATCTGAAGAAGTTAGCTCCGACATGTATTTTCCCTTTTATTGTCATTTATTATTAATTATTCAAGCTGTTGTATAGATCATATCCTTTTAAAGCTGAGTAAACTTTGATTTGAAGCTAAAGTGTATGTAATTAGTAGTGAGTTAATTCCTAAGTAGAATAGTGGGGAGGATAAAATGAAAAGATTTATTTTAGGTTTCTTAGTGTTTCTATTTAGTTTTTCTGCGGTCGCTCAAACTTCTTTATGGAAAGTATCTATTGCAGATCAACATATTTATCTTGCTGGGACAATTCATGTATTAGCACCTTCCGACCTCCCATTCCCAAAAGCATTTGATAAGGCTTATAAGGTCTCTGATATCGTCGTATTAGAGACTGATATGTCTGAGATTCTAAATCCTAATTTTCAGGCGAGGCTGATGGCGCATTTTTCCTATAGCGATGGCCGTTTATTAACTCATTTAATCACTCCTCAACTTTATCAAGAACTTCAGCAATATCTGCTTGAACGTGGCCTTATGCCACACATTTTTATCGGTATGAAACCAGCAGGCGTGATGTTAACGATGCTTGGTATAGAGTTTCAGCGATTGGGTATCTCTGAAGACGGTGCTGATACGGTTTACTATCAGAAAGCCATAAATGATGGAAAATCAATCCTAGGTCTTGAATCCATCGAAGATCACATAGGCTTTATTGCAGAACTAGGTGAGGGTAATGAAGAGCGTTATCTGAAACAGACGCTTGAGGATATGAAAGAGACCGAGAGCATGATGCGTGAGATGGTCCTCTACTGGAAATCTGGTGATGCTGCGGGGCTTGAGAAAATTGTCATAAACCAAATGAAAGATGATTACCCGAAGGTTTATCAGTCCTTGTTGGTTGATAGGAATGAGCGCTGGTTACCGCAGATTAAAGCAATGCTGACAACACCGGATGTTGAGTTTGTGCTGGTGGGTGCCGCACATCTAATTGGCCCAGATGGGATTTTGAAAGAGCTCATACGGCAAGGTTATTCTGTAGAACAGATGTAAGGATCAAATTATGCTAGGAACACGCATTATTCTACTTTCAATGAGTGGTTTCCCAGGAGTAGAGGGAAACGCCCCAGAAGCAGAAGTAATTTGCGCTGCTAACCATGATATTCCTCTCTTTTGGCTTTTGCCTTTTGCTTGTGAGGATCTGCAGTATTTTGAAGTTGCTGCAGAAAACGATGGCATCCTAAGTCATAGTGGAAATGCAAAATATCCGTTTTTAGTGGCTGATCGAGCAGAGTTATTAGCTCGTCTTGAACAACGTTACACATTACTCAAACTATTTATCTCTTCTGGTGATGCAGAATTGCTACAACGCTGGGTTAAGTTCATTTCAGAACAGTCGTCACCTGTCATTGCAATGGATACCTACGAGTTATGGTGTAACTCTAACCAGCAAGAACAGTTAGCGGACAATATCCTCGCCAAACTAGCTGTGTTTGATGGCCTTAGTAGCGAAAATGCGGCAAATTCTTTAGAAGAGTTAAAGCAGAAAGGCATTTGGCAAGAAGGGAATCAAATTGCCTTAGCTGGATTTGGTTGGTAATTCAGATCAAAAAAAACCGTCACATCTAAATGTTTGCAAGCAAACGCCATGGTGTGACGGTGTTCAGGAAGGTTAACTTCAGTATAACTTAGTTTATGAACTTTGCAGTTTTACTGAACTTTAAGATTCTGATGGAGTAACTTTAAGCAGTTACCCAGATGACTTCTGCATCTTCTTCACTAGTGGAGACTAATGCATGACCCATCTCACAGTCGTAATAAGCTGAATCTCCAGGGAAGAGCTCCAGCGGTTCGTAAAATTCTGTGTAGAGTAGAAGCGAGCCTCTCAAAACAAACAAGAACTCTTCGCCATCATGCCTAACCCAATCATTGTATTCATCAAAATCACGAGCCCTAACCGTTGTGCGATAAGGGATCATCTTTTTGGTACTTAGCTGAGTTGCTAGTAATTCGTGTTCATAGGTAGGAGTTGGGTGGGGCACACCTTCGCCGCCACGCGTAATATCTCGACGGCCACCCGCACCGGCACCGCGCTTAGGTTGTGAGAACAGTTGGGGTATATCGATACCTAAGCCTTTAACTAATTTGTTAACGGCACTAAAGGTTGGAGAGATCTGTTCGTTTTCGATTTTAGAAAGCGTTGAACGGGCAAGACCTGTGAGTTTGCTTGCTTCTTCCAGTGTCAGATTTTGGCTTAAACGAATCTCTTTGACACGTTTACCCAATTGCAGAGGTTCTAATGTAGCTTCTGTTTGACCGTTGCTCCGTTGTAGGCCTAGTTTTTCTTTCTCTTCCTTTAGGAAAAATGGCTCGTCAGACATGCATACAACCCCGAATCTCACTCTGTTTTTAATTATCTTAGAGCACAAATATAGTGCTATCTAGACAGTATACATGGTTGATAAAGGGTTCTCTAATAGGCTAAGGAGTGATAAGGGGTTTTATAGAGGTGACTGGTTAATCAGGTAAGTGATTTTTCAATCGTGAAATTTCTTTACGGATCAGAATAGAGCGTTCGACTGTAGTGGGATGAGAAATTTCTTTTCCTTTGGTGATTGTTGAAGGGTGAACAGCTGCCATTTTTTGCCAGAATAGATCCAGCCCTTCAATTTCAAATCCTGCTTTGTACATCAGTTGTAAGCCTATGAGATCAGCTTCGATCTCATACTGCTGAGTATATAAATTTGCGCCAAGTCCCGTTGCGATTAAGGGAGAGGGTATACCGCTCGTGAGCAAAGCTGTATCTAACAATAAGCCTAGTGAGCTATTTTTAATCCGTTGCGGGATATGGTGCTGAGTATTGTGTGCCATCTCATGAGCGATAATTAGGGCTAGCTCATTATCATTCTGTGCAAAGCGCATCAGTCCCTGAGTAATTACAATAGTGCTGCCATCAGCGTAGCCATTAATTGCATCACTAGGGCTTAAAATGACTGGGTAATTACAAAGTAACTCCGGCTTTACAGAGAGAGTAATCAGGTCTTCATCGCGTTCAACGGTCAGTTCTACAGCGGTCTGATCTTTTAGGTTGCTACTTAGATGTTTGATCGATTTAGCTGTACCTTTTGGAAAAGGTTGTTGGTTGATGGAAATTAGTTTATCGCCAATTTTCAGATTTTGATGTGCAGGCCCGTTACTTAATACCTGTAAAACACTGGGCTGTTCATTAAGTGAATAGATGGATTTAACAACGGCTTTCTTCGGTTTTTTATAGTCGTCTAGGCTATGTATGAATATACCTAAGCTCGGTTTTGTTCTTTTTCCGCAGGCTTCTATATTCTTGGTCAACAAAGGGCGAGAAACTTCAGCGAGTCGGGTTTGTTGTTGAAGCTGATAGCGGAGCGCTTTCTCTAATTGGATCGATTGTTCTTGTTTTAATTCTTCTTTGGACGGTGTTTCTGTAGTCAGGGACGGTGCGGAACATCCCGAAATAATGAGCGTAGGTAGAATTAAGCTGAGATATCGCTTCCAGTGTCGCATCTTAATATATCCATGTTTTTCATCCTTATAGCAGTGATTTTAGGCGCAAATCAAGTGAGTGTTTTGCCAGATCTATGATCTATTGCACGTTGTAGCTCGTATCTCTAGAAAGGCTATAGGTGATAGAGATGAGCGAACGGTTCTGGGTTAATGCGATCGGCTTTCAACTTGTTTGGTGGCTGAGTATTTTGTATGGAAATGATGCGGTCATCATTGTCAGCTTTATATTATGCCTTCACCTGATTTTTCATTCTGATCCTGCTTTAGAAACCTGTATCGTCTTTTCGTTAGCTGCCCTCGGCTTTGTTGTTGATTCAGTTTTAACCCTATATGGGGTGTTTGAATTCGACAATTCTTCTTTTCCTCCTCTTTGGTTACTGCTTCTTTGGATGGGGTTTGTTGCCACTCTCAGGCACAGTTTAGCGTTCTTTAATAATCGCTTGTTGCTATCAGCGCTGGTGGGGGCAATAGGAGGTAGCAGTACCTACATTGCGGCAGCGAAACTTGGTGCTGTGTCGCTTGGCTTTTCAATGATCTCTTCGTTTCTAATTTTGGCAGCTATCTGGTTGCTACTTTTCCCAATCCTTATGTATTTTAGTCATCGTTTGGGGGCTCGATATGTTCGTTCAGACGCGTAACTTTATTCGTTATATATCGATTTGTTTGTTATTGCTCATTCAGAGCGCATTTGCCCAAGTGTATGCCCAAGCACAGTCCATGATAGAAAGTTGGAAAGAGGTGGGAAGAGCCGAGTTATTAGTCCTATGGTTTGATGTTTGAATCGCCACTAGTTCTTTAGACACCCATCAGCCGTTTCTCATATCGGTTTTCATACTCTATCGGTGATAGCTGATCATTAAAACCATGACGTCGTTTGCTGTTGTAAAACAGCTCTATGTATTCAAAGATATCACAGCGTGCATCTTCTCTGGTTGCATAAACCCTGCGGCGGATTCTTTCCCTTTTCAGTAGTTGGAAAAAGCTCTCAGCAACGGCATTGTCGTGGCAGTTACCTCGTCGGCTCATACTTCCTTTAAAGCCATGCATCTCTAAAAAGGATTGCCAATCATGGCTTGTGTACTGACTTCCCTGATCAGAATGAACAACAACCTCTGAATCAGGATTACGTCGCCATATAGCCATGAGTAAAGCGTCCAGCACTAGTTCCTTTGTAATACGGGATTGCATTGACCATCCAATAACTCGCCTTGAGAACAGGTCAACGACAATCCCCAAATACAGCCAACCCTCATGGGTTTTGATATAGGTGATATCTGTTACCCATGCTTTGTTAGGTGCAGGTACATTGAATTGCTGCTGAAGGTGGTTCGGCGTGACAATATGAACCTTGCCGCTTGTCTGGCGTGGTTTCCTGTAACCAACCTGTGCCTTCAGCCCAGCTATACGCATGAGTCGATAAACTCTATTTGGGCCACAGACTTCACCATACTCGCGCAGATCGCTATGGATCTTGCGGTAGCCATACACACCACCTGACTCCAACCAATACTGCTTGATCAATCCAGTGAGCCGTTGATCTTCTACATGGCGCTTGGAAGAAGGTTTCTTACGCCATGCGTAATACCCGCTAGGATGTACATCCAGTAACGAACAGAGCTGACGTACAGGCCAGTCCTTATGATGATCACGGATAAAGGTGTACCTCAATCGGACTGGTTGGCGAAGTACACCGCGGCTTTTTTTAATATATCCCGCTCTTCAGTGACTCGCTTCAGTTCTTTCTTGAGACGGCGTATCTCTAGCTGCTCATCTGTCTTTGCTTTATGTTCGGCTGAATCGGGGCCGTACTTCTTGATCCAGGCATAAAGGCTGTGGGTTGTAACATCGAGCCGGTTAGCTACATCAGCAACGCTGTAGCCTCGGTCAGTGACCTGTTTAACCGCTTCGATCTTGAACTCTTCCGGATAACGTTTGTTGCTCATAAGCACCTCTTTTAAAGCCATTTTCTATGGCTGAGAGATGTCTAGCAAACTAGGGGCAATTCAGTTTATGACGCTGTTTTTTATACACCAAATGGTGCTTTTGAGGGTTTTAGTTCGCCCCTCCAACTGAGTTTGGATTACAAACGTGATATCAGATCGGGATGATCTCTTGTCAGAAACAGATAAACAATTTTCACGTTTCCAGGTGGCAAAAGAGACGAGATCAATATGGTTAACCCAGTTGGAAAATATATGGCCTGATATTAAAGAGGGTGACCAACTTATCTTCCAAATTAGTACCAGTTGAAAGGCTGATTTTTTCCATAACAAACTTTGGATTGGTGGCATCGATGATACGCAATTTTCTGAAGCCTTTATCAAATATGGCTTTCAGATCAGGGCGAATACCCTGAACTCGCAAGAAAACTGAAAGGCAGGTAATGATAAATCTATTTATTTCTTAGGACGGTGGATATGTTGAACCAAGAACTACCCTGGAGATCCGCTTGGTTAACGGGAGCAGGCAGTGGTATAGGTGAGTCATTGGCGCTTTTGTTGTCAGCGAATGGCGTGAATGTATTTATCTCAGGCAGGACCCTTTCCACACTAGAGAAAGTAAAGAGCAAAGCTGAATGGTCGGGTAATCCCGGTAAAATTATTCCATTAGCTATGGACACAACCCAACCAGATCAAATTGAACGAACGCTTCAGCAGTTTGATAATGTTTTTCCTGAGTTAGTTGTATTAAACGCCGGCACGCATGATCCGTTTCCCGTCGAGGAGTTTAGCGCCAGCAGGGCTAAAGCTTTACTCGATGTTAATTTACAAGGCACCCTCAATTGCTTGGAGCCTGTCATAGAAAGGGCGTTGAACTTCAACTCTGGGCAAATTGCCGTCATGGCATCAGTGGCTGGCCATAGAGGTTTGCCTACAGCTGCTGTCTATGGTGCAAGTAAGGCTGCATTAATCCATTTATGCGAAGCATTACGATTGGATTTGAAAGGCACTCAAGTAAAATTACAGGTAATTAACCCTGGGTTCGTCAAAACTCCGCTTACAGATAAAAATGACTTTGAGATGCCGTTCTTATTGGAACCTGAGGATGCTGCACAACGTATCTTAGATGGCTTAATTAAAGATCAATTTGAAATTACATTTCCTAAACGTTTCAGCTACATTCTAAAACTTCTAAGCATCATTCCTTATCGTTGGTATTTTGCTTTGATTAGCAAAACGCTGCTTAAAAACAGATAAATATAATCAGTCAGGATCAGCATTCATGGATCGTTGGATAACGGAATATGTAACAACTTTAGAAGGGTTAAACAGAGACAACCTTGCATCACTATTAGAGATAATACGTGATGATTTTGACTTTAAGGACCCATTTAATCACACCTATACCCGAGATGATTTTGTTGCCATCTTAGATGATATGTACTCCAAGTTAGATAAGGTTGTTTTCAAAGTCGATCAAGTGATGGTTGAGGGAAAACAAGCAATGATTTGTTGGCGTTACAGCGCGACAAGTGGCCTGACAGGGAATATAAATTTCGCGGGTACTAGCCTTATAAAAGCAGATGAGCATGGCAAAGTTTATTTCCACCATGACTATTGGGATGGGTCAGAGTTACTGGTTAAAGTACCGGTGATAGGTAAAGTGGTTAAATTTTTAAAAGGGAAATTTAGCCATCAATAAAAATGCCCTTTGTATTCAAATAATGGAATGAAATAGGGCTTTAATAAATAGCTTATGAAAGTCTTAGATTATTTCCCTTCATCATGGCAGATGACGTACAGGCCAACATCAATAGATCCATGTTCAAAACCGCCTTCACAGTACGCTAGGTAATAGCGCCATAAACGATAGAAGGTTTCATCAAAGCCTTGATGTTTAATCTCTCCCCAAGACTTTTCAAAATCACGATACCATTCGCGTAGTGTTCGAGCGTAATCTTTACCAAACAATTGTTTTGTTTTTAAGGTAAAGCCATGCTCAGCAAACTTCTCTTGAAGTCGTTTATCACTCGGCAGCATGCCTCCAGGGAAGACATAACGTTGAATAAAGTCGGCTTGTTTGCGATAGCTATTAAAACGTTCGTCATCGATCGTGATGATCTGCAGGACAGCATTACCACCCGGTTTAAGTACACGCTTTAAGGTTTCAAAATAAGTGTCCCAATGCTTTTCGCCAACCGCCTCAAACATCTCTATAGATACCACCGCGTCGTACTGCTGCTGAAGGTCACGGTAATCCGTTAAACTGAGGTGAACCTTATCTTCTTGTTCGGCTTCTGCAATCTGGTTCTTCGCCCACTTAAGCTGTTCTTGCGATAGAGTAATGCCATGCACGCGTAAGTTGTTTTCTTGGCTAGCTTTTCTGGCAAACCCGCCCCAACCACAACCAATCTCGACGACATGCTCATCTTCTTTAGCGTCTAAAAGCTCAATGATTCTGCCGTATTTGTTTTGTTGAGCATCGTACAAAGATTCTTCTTGGGAGTTATATAAAGCAGCTGAGTAAGTCATGCTTTCATCAAGCCAAGGCTGGTAGAAATCATTACCAAGATCATAATGGGCTGCGATGTTTTTCTTACTACCTGAGAGACTATTATCACGACGCCAGTGGTATAGGTTGTGCAGAGAACAAATTAGAAATCCAGCCTGCGAAAGGTCACTCAGTGAGTCTTCATAGGCTAGGCCCCACTGCATCAACGCAGTTAAATCTTTACTATCCCAATCACCAGCCAAGTAACTTCCTGACCAGCCATTAATACCCCCGAAGAATAAACGAACTAAAGGACGGAAGTTATTCAGCTTTACCTCAGCTATAGGGGAGGAATGGCCGATTTTTTCGGTGTGGCCGCTAGGTAAAGTGAGGTTTAAGGTTCCAATCGATTGGTTTAGCTTGGCAGTAAGGTATTTGAGAAGCTTTTTCTCAAACCAAGTTGGCTGAGGCGAGCTAGATGTTAACTCGTTGGATGATTCATAAACTTTCATAATGCGTTACTCCATGCTTATCTTGCCAGCTAATACTGTGACTGACCTTTTTATCACGAGGCTGAATGGTCAGTTTTTTTCGCCAAAGCTTAAGTGCTTCCCAGTGAATCGCGCCCACAACTTTCAGAGTCATCAACGGATATTGGAAGAACATTTTCAATAGGTTACGGTCATTTAAGTTAATCCGATCACCTTTAAATGCAGCATAAAAAATGGTGGTGCGTCCTTCTTCTGATTGCGCTTGCTCAACTTGTCTAATACCGATTGATACATGTTGATCAGGTGGAGTAATACTGAATTGATAAGCGGTTTCCATTGGCATAAACGGGCTTACGTACATTAATTTGTCGCAGCCATGTCGGATAACTTTGTCTCTGCCTTGTGATTCGATGAGATAGGTATGCCTAGAGCCAAAGGTGTTGCTGACTTCATAAAGAATGACCTCAACCTCATCTTCTTTGTTGTAACAAAAATAAACGCTGAGGGGATTGAAGGTGAAGCCTAAAATTCTTGGATAACAAAGTAGTTCAATGCGTTCAGTTGCAGAACTGTGCCCTCGGTCGATTAGATGCTGTCTAATCTCAGCGGCAAGGTTTCCTTTGCTGGTACCGTGATCCCGTTCTTGGAATGAGAATAGATTGAATCGGTTTATCGAAAAAAATCGAAATTTGTCTAGCTGAACTAATTCATCTAAGTCGACTTTTAAGGAAAAGACGCTGTACACAAATCGATGATCTGTAGGCTTCACGCGATGATGCATCACTTTTCCTTGGTAGAGTGACGATCGCAGATTAGCCATGACTTTCAGCTCGTTCAATGGTGCTATATTCCTTGCGCATCTTACTTTTATGAACATGTATTCGGCTGTTTTTATCTTTCACCACCCAAGGGCGAGGAATGCCACCGAGCTCTTCGGCAACAGCTAGTCCTGCTTGCAAACCATCTTCGTGGAAGCCATAACCAAAATAGGCCCCACAGAACCAAGTTCTTTGTTTACCCTGTAATGACCAAAGTTGCTTTTGAGATTGAAGTGACTCTTTGCCAAAAGCAGGATGGTCATAAAAGAAACTGCGAATAATAGATCCTGGTTCCGGTTCTTCTAGCGGGTTTAAGGATACGAAAATAGGTGTTTCTGTATTCAACGGCTGCAACTGATTCATCCAGTAGGTCACAGATACATCTTGAGATTTATCCCTGACACCTTCGGAAAGGTAGTTCCAACTCGACCAAACCTTTTCTCGTTTTGGCATTAGCGAAGCATCTAGGTGAAGGTAAGCTTTGTTTCTCTGATAAGGAAAGTTCTGCAATAACCTTTTTTCTTCATCTGTTGGGGATTCAAGCAATGCTAAGGCTTGATCAGAATGGCAGGCTAAAACAATATCATCATACTGTTCTCGTTTGCCGTGGTGGTCTTCTATAAAAACGCAGTTATCAGAACGAATAATTTTATGGATACGGCTGTTGATTCTGATATTGCCACCTAAGGTTTCGGCAACTTTATTTACATAGTTTTTACTACCGCCAATAACCGTTCGCCATTGTGGGCGATTACTCAGTTGAACCAGACCATGGTTCCGACAAAAACGCATAAAGCAACTCGCTGGATAGTTAAGCATCTGCTCAACTGGAGTAGACCAAATCGCCGCACCCATAGGTAATAAATGATCGTATATGAAGTGTTTGCTGTAGCCTTCTTGAGTAAGGAGGTCGCCTAACGTCATTTCATCTAAATTATGTTGCTTAGATAAAGCTTCCGAATTGCGATAGAAATGCATCACTTCGCTGATCATCTTCCAAAAGGAAGGTTTGAAAATATTACGCTTCTGAGCAAGCAGACCAGATAAACCGGTACCAGAATATTCTAATTGACCTTTATTGATTGAAACCGCGAATGACATATCAGTTTCGCAGGTTTTAACATCTAGCGTTTCGAAAAACTCAACTAGGTTAGGGTAGTTCACAGGGTTAAATACAATAAAGCCAGTATCAACATCGATCGAGTGGTTATTGTGTTCAAAGGAGACGGTATTTGAGTGGCCGCCCAAACGGTCATCTTTTTCGTAGAGGGTGACGTTGTGGACTTTGTTGAGAAGCCATGCACAACTTAATCCAGAGATGCCGGAACCAACAATCGCAATCTTTTTGGGGCGCATGGCTGAAATTTTCATCTATCTAATCCGTTGTATACACTGAATATGAGTTTTAAATTCAAGTTTGTACAGGTTTTACTTTCTTGAACTTACAAAGATTACTACGCAGTAACAGTGCTTTAAGATCACTAGGTTAGAGATAAAAAAGTAAAAATATGCTTGTTAAGAGTGATCCACTCGAGTCAGGGGGACGTAAGGAGGTGTATGGAAAACAAACCGCCAGGTGAAGACGTGGAAAAAGTTGTTGCTATGCCGCAGCCAGAAGCTACCCAAGATTGGAGTAGCCTATTAATGTCGCTAGGTGAAACTAAAGACAAATCTCTGTTTGTGCAACTGTTCAAACATTTTGCCCCTAAGATCAAAGCCTACATTATTCGTTTAGGTTTGGTTGAGAGTACCGCAGAAGAATTGATGCAGGAGACGATGGCTTCTGTTTGGCGTAAAGCGCATATGTATCAAAAGTCGAAAGCGGCAGCCAGCACTTGGATTTTTACCTTAGCCCGAAACCAAAGTATTGACTGGATGCGTAAGCAGAAATATCCGCAGTATTCTCTGGATGAGTGGCATGAAGAAGCGGATGAGTCACAAGATGCTTGTGCTGATGTGGTTTTGTCAGCTCGCATGCAAGCTTCCATAGATAAACTGCCAGAGCTCCAGGCTCAAGTTATTTACATGTCTTTCTATGAAGGACGGTCTCACTCTGAAATTGCTGACCGCTTGGGAATACCTTTAGGCAGTGTTAAATCAAGAATTCGATTAGCATCTGAAAAATTAAGATCAATGTGGAGGGATGATGTATGAACATTAAACATCACCTAGATGAAGCGACTCTCGTTAGTTATGCGGCTGGCTCAATGTCTCAATCAATGGCCTTGGTCGCTGCTTGCCATCTCTCCATGTGCCCAGAGTGTCGTGAACGTGCACAAAAATCTGAAGCGATTGGTGGCATGCTTCTAGAAAGTTTAGAACCCGCAACAATTGATGATTCATCCCTTAACCAAGTCTTGGCTATGTTGGATGAAGAGGATATCGGTGTAGAAATCAACCTTAGCAAGCCTGCGAAATCGGTCGATTCTGATGTGCCAGCGCCCCTCACGGATTACATTGGCGACAAGCTTGAGAACATTGAGTGGAAGCGGATTGTTCCCGGTGTCTACTATCATGATCTACCTTGTAAGAGCGAACGTGGTGGTGTTTCGAGATTACTTCGCATAGCACCGGGTAAATCTATGCTGGCACATTCTCATGACGGTAATGAACTGACCTTAGTCTTGAAAGGTTCTTTCAGCGATGAAATGGGACGTTTTACCGCGGGCGATATTGCTGATCTCGATAGTGAAATCGAGCACCAGCCTTTAGTTGATAGTGATGAAGACTGCATCTGCCTGATTGCGACTGATGCACCACTTAAATTCAGCACATTATTGGGTAAGTTGGTTCAGCCTATTACAGGCTTCTAAAGAGATTATTTCGGCTTAGAGTTGAGGGATGAACAATGAATACAGCAACCTTGAATGAATTGATCCCCGTTGGTGTAAGTGCTTGTTTATTAGGGCACAAGGTTAGATATGATGGCGGGCATAAACGCTCCAAATATTGCCTCAATGTCCTGAGTGAGTGTTTTGAGTTTAAACCCTTTTGTCCCGAGGTTTCTATTGGGCTGAGTACCCCTCGAGAGCCTATAAGGCTGGTTGGCGATGCTGAATCTCCGCGTGTTTTGGGCACGAAAGATCCGTCTTTGGATGTGACTGAGCCACTTAAGGCTTATGCTGCTGAGGTAAGTGATAACAATCAAAACCTCTGCGGCTACATCCTTATGCAAGGTTCTCCCAGTTGCGGGATGGAGCGTGTAAAGGTGTACCATGAAAACGGTATGCCAAATGTGGCTGGAAGTGGTGCTTATGCTGATGAGTTTATGAAGCGTAATCCTGCGTTGCCTGTAGAAGAAGAGGGTCGTTTAAATGATCCTGTACTGCGAGAAAATTTCATTACGCGAGTATTCGTCTATTTCAGTTGGCAAAAAGAGGTCATGTCGGCCCCATCGCTACATGAAGTGATTCAGTTCCATAGCCGACATAAATATCAGTTAATGGCTCACAGCTACGAAGGTTATAAGCTTTTAGGTAAATATCTTGCTACCGAAGCTTCTCAGGTGCCTTTGGAAGAGGTACTTGATACCTATATTCTTGAGCTAATGACCCATCTAAAAAAACGCGCGAGTCGAAAAACTCATACCAATGCTTTGATGCATATTATGGGTTACCTCAAAAGAGATATTGATACCGAAACCAAGCAAGATCTTCTTGAAGCGATAGAGCAGTATCGCAAGGAAGAGGTTAATTTGGTTGTACCTCTTGCGCTGCTAAAACATTACCTGAAGCGTTATGGTAGTGAATACATCCAGACCCAAGCGTACTTAGATCCATACCCTCATGAATTGGGCTTAAGAAATTATATTTGAGGAATGATTCAAAAACTGATCTATAGTGATAAGGCGAAAACAATATGAAGTTGGTTTGGTTTCGCAACGATTTAAGGACAGGAGACCATCACGCCCTTTATCATGCTTGTAAACAAAGTAATGGTGAGGGCGTTCTAGCTGTTGCAGCGATCACAACGAAACAGTGGCAACTACAGGACGAATCCAAAGCAAAGGTTCAGTTCTACTTAGCCAACCTTTCTAAGCTGAGTGATCAACTCAAAGCGCTCAATATCCCCCTTGTTATTGTTAGAGCACCCACCAATAAAGAGCTTCCTGCTGTTTTACTGAATTTAGCTAAACTGCACGGTGTATCAGAACTATTTTTCAATCGTGAGTATCCCGAATTCGAACAAAAGCGCGATGCTGCGGTTATGGAAAGTTTTGTGACGGAGGGTATTCCAGCACAGGCCTGCGACAGCGATCTTATATTTACCCCAGGTTCTATCCTTACCCAGCAAGGGCAGCCGTTTAAGGTGTTTACCCCTTTTAGTCGTGCTTGGCGTAGGAAGTTCTCAGCAGAGTGGGTTGAGGCTCTGCCACAACCAAAACAACAGAAAAAACTTGAGATAAAGCCTTCTGAGGTACCTACAGAAGTAGGTTACTGTTTGGCGTTAGGTGCTGATTGGCAAGAATCTAGCTGGCCTGCGGGAAGTGAGGCAGCACACAAATGTTTGTATCAGTTTATACATTCAAAATTTGCGCCTTATCCTGACAATAGAGATATTCCTGGCATTAAGGGTACGTCCTCTTTATCGCCATATTTGGCTCAAGGAGTTATCTCCACACGGCAATGCTTAATGGCCATTCAGACCTATTCTGATGATCCGGATTGGTTAGATAATCAATGGGTGACTGAACTGATTTGGCGAGAGTTTTACCGTCATTTAATTGTGCTATTCCCTGAAATGAATCGTTGGTTACCCTTTAAACCTGAAATAGAAAGCAAATTAGAGTGGTCGTTCGATCAATATTTGTTTGAAGCTTGGTGCCGGGGTGAAACAGGCTACGCCATTGTTGATGCCGGTATGAAACAATTGAATCAAACGGGTTGGATGCATAATCGAGTACGCATGATCACGGCTTCCTTTCTAACCAAAATATTGCGTCAAGATTGGCGTCTAGGTGCGCGTTACTTTATGCAGCATCTAATTGATGGGGACTTTGCTTCGAACTTAGGTGGTTGGCAATGGAGTGCTTCAGTCGGTGCTGATGCAGCGCCTTATTTTAGAATCTTTAATCCGATGAGGCAGGCGGAAAGGTTTGATAAAGAGGGCAAGTATATAGCTCACTGGTTACCGGATTTAGAAGGGTATAACGCCATCCAACAACATGATCCGCTAATCAGTACGAGGTGCAATAGGCCTCAGCCTATAGTGGATTATGCGCAAGAAAGACGTTTTAGTTTAGACGCCTATAACGCGAAGTAGAGGTCATTCTGAATGGCTTTTTCACCTAAGAGAAATCAAATTAATCCTAAAAAATTACTGCTATCTAAATGGACGGCTACTGAACCTATCAATAAACGAAAGCACTTCATCGTGATTGAATTGCTGCGTGATCCAGATACAGAAGAGGTTACGGGTTGTATGATTGAAGCAGTTATTGATAAATATCAAATGCAGATCAATTGGAAAGATCTTAAAAATGCTGAGGTTTGGCGATTGGGCTGGAAATAGCTTTATTTCCCGATGGGCTTATTAGATGGGAGGTAAGCAAATAATCATGTTGCCGAACATGAATTATCTGCTTGAACCATTGTCATTAGCCGATGACAGCATTGAGTGTGAAACCGCTGATTACGGCTATTGATAAGATTACGGCTAAAAACGCGATCATCAGTGGCCAGTAAAATAATCGTCTCAGCAGTATCATTTCAGGCAGGCTGGCGCCGCCGCTACCAATCACTAAAGCTATGATCGCGCCTAAACTTACACCTTTTGCGACAAATGAGCCTATCAATGGCAGCAACGCGGTCACTCTTATATACAGTGGAATGCCGATCAAAGCCGCCGTTGGAATTGCTGCTGGATTATCGGCATTAGCCACATCGGCAAAAAAGTCATCCGGTATAAATCCATGTACAAAGGCGCCGATCAACATAGCGACTAGCATGTATGGGAACATGGTTTGAAAGAGAGCCCATGATTCTGCCCAAGCTTTTTTCCAGATAGTTGGTTCCTGTTGAACTGTCCCATTACAGCACTCTGTTTTTGGTGAAGGTGAGCAATCTGAATTACAGCTAGGTTTTGCCTCAAGCATATCTGGTTTGATATGACGTTCGAATCCAAAATACTGCAATAAAACCCCAGCAATAATCGAAGCACTTAAAGCTAGAGCTGCGTACCACAGGGTTACTTCCAGCCCCAGCACAGGAATAAACAACGCTATTACGATTGGGTTCAGGAGGGGCGATGTAAATAAGAACGTCATTGTTGGGCCGAAACCTGCTTTAGCTTTCAATAAACCAATCAGCATTGGTATGGTTGAGCAGCTACAAAAGGGTGTAACTGTACCAAGCCCTGCGGCAGTTAAGTAGCCACGACCATTTCTTCCACCCAACAGTTGTTGAATTCGTTCGGTTGGCAGTTTTTGATTAATCAAAGCAACGCAGTAACTAACCACGATAAATAGGAGCGTCAATTCCAAGAACAGCTGCAGGAACATTTCCAAGCTGGTGGTTAACATTGATGCGAGTTCAGGGTCTGAAGCATATTTCTCTATATAGCTAAGCATAAATTTTATCCTGTATTTACTATATTTCTAGAATTATGGAAATATAGTCTGACTCTTACTTTGTTTTGTCAATATATTTCTATTATTATGGAAATATGTTGTTGATGGGTTAGGTTATGGAAATTGAATTAGCGGCTAAGCGGTTAGCTGAATTAGGTCATACAACTCGGCTAGAAATCTTTCGTTATCTAGTCCGGGGAGGTAGACAGGGTGTACCTGTTGGAGAGATTCAATCTGAATTAGGAATTCCGGGTTCGACCTTATCTCATCATATTTCGAGGTTGGTAGCTGTGGGATTGGTGTTGCAGCGAAGAGAGGGTAGAACACTCTACTGTGTTCCTCAATACCAAGAGTTGGATGGGTTGATCGATTTTCTGAAAGATGAGTGCTGTATCAACGAGAACAAATAAATCGTTGTTAGGTACTCAGAGCGTCTGCATAACCAGACGCTCTAATTAATGTGACTAAATGGTCAATCGGCCTTGTTTTTTAAGTTAAAAACTCTGCGCGTGTACGTGCATTAGATTTGAAGATTCCACCTAATGCAGTTGTTTCTGTCTGAGAGTTAACATCCATTACACCGCGAGACTTAACACAGTAATGGGTGGCATTGATCGATACAGCGACGTTGTCCGTTTCCAATAGGGTTTGAAGTGCAATAAGGATCTGTTTAGTAAGACGTTCTTGCACTTGCGGGCGCTGACTAAAGAAGCGCACAAGGCGGTTAATCTTAGACAGACCTATGATTTTATCCTTAGGAATATAAGCTACTTTGGCTGTTCCATCGATGGTAACAAAATGGTGTTCACAAGAGCTAAGAACACTGATGTCCTTAACTTTTACCATCTCTTCTAGGTCCATCTTATTTTCAATCATCGACATATCAGGGAAGTTTTCATAATCTAGCCCAGAAAACACCTCGTAGACGTACATCTTCGCCACACGATGGGGAGTTTCTGTAAGGCTGTCATCTTCTAGGTTTAACCCCAGTGTCCCAACAACTTCAGTCATTAAGCTCTTTATGCGCTCATACTTTTGCTCCTGTGAAAGGCCGTTATCAATTGTTGGTGTTTCTAGGCCTTTTTCGATCAGTTGATCGCGTACAACAGCTGCTTCAGCAGAGATCATGTTTTATTCCTTACTGATATTAGAGGAGTTCATTATACATGGTTGATCGCTTTTTAGATCAGTTATGATCTGAACTATTAGTTTTTACGTATGTGCTCAGTAAATAGGGAACTAAATATTTACTGTGATGAATAACACTGATTGGCCTGATGAACTTAATCTCTTTGAATATTTCCACGGCGAAACAATAGCCTATGGATTGTTTGAGGATCGCTTTGGCAACATTCGTAGATTATTTACTGTTGTGATAAAGGGCACTGTGATGGGCGATCAACTGACATTAGAAGAGGATTTCTTTTACCAAAATGGTGAACGTGAAAACCGTACCTGGCTAATTGAGCGCGAGCAAGATGCGGTTTATAGCGGAACGGCAGGGGATGTTTTAGGCAGAGCCATAGGAAAGAAAAGTCAGGCGCGTTTTGCTTGGCGCTATGAAATGCTGTTGAGGATTAGTGGACGTAGTCATAAAGTGAAATTTGATGACTGGATGTTTTTATTGCCAAACAATGTCTTGCTCAATAGAGCAGTAGTCAAAAAGTTTGGCATTAAGTTAGGTACGGTCTTTATCAGCTTCTCTAAACATTAAATGCTACATATATGTACGGGACAATTGCTCTTTGCCGGAATCATAGAAAATGAATACCAGAAACGCTTTGAAAGATGATCTGGAGGAGCTTGTGTGGAGGAGAGCATCAATATAGATGCGGTTAAGACATTTGGAAAATCAACCTTAAGTTACCTCCGGTAACAACGCGTTCATAGGTTGTAATTTAGCTTTGTTACGGCGGAATGAGAGGATTGGATCAGTTGATAAGAAATAGTAATCAGATTAGATCAGGAAAAGGGAAATCATCACACATCACGCGAGGGTGTTGAGTTACTGCAATCGCATGCTCGATGTTTGAGCCCTCTCGCATTGCATTAATAAGCAAAGTTAAAACGAAGGTAATTGAGTAGTATTCAACGTGCGCTGTTAGAAATGGTAGATTGATATCATCGTGAGCTTGTTTGCTTAGGCGAGCTGCCAATTGAGCTGCTTCGCTATCATCAAAGCCTTCATCAAGATTATGAATCAGCTCATAAATTTCGTTTGGAAGCTGTTCATACAGGTAGTTATCAATCTTAAGAATGGTCTTTACAAGCACCGCGTGTTCTTTGGCTTCGCTCAGAAAAGGTAAACTCACCTTCTCATTTAAGCGTTCTGCTATTGCAATGTTTTCTTGCTGGGTAAGAAGTTTTCGGGCCGATTTTTTGGCAAAAAAGTCTTTAACCAATACTTGGAATTGGTCTTCTGTCAGTGAAATATTTGCCATCGTTTTTCCTTACCTTATTACTAGCTTAAAACCTTATTTGGATTTTAGGTTAGTTTTGAATGTGAGGATAGGGGGAAGTACTTAAAACTCGATCCTAGTCAGTAAAATCTCATTCATACTAGTCAGATTAGTTGAATTGCCTTCATTGTTTGTAGTGTGGTTAGTCATATCAACATCACAAGCTTGTCTCGGAGTCAAAAGTTATAGAATCATTTGAATACACAATTGAAAGCTCAATGATCTCATTTTTATTGAATAGATGTTTTATGTTCTTTCGAGCCATTTTACAACGCGATGAAATTGCGTAAGCTAAAGTTATTGTTTAAGTGAAATGGCTTTAGATCTCTCAGGAGGTCGAAGCATTGAGGAAAATGAAATGGGCATGAATCGTCGATCAATAGTCAAAGTGCTTTCGCTAGGTGGTGCGTTGATAGGGGCGGGTGTATTGATGCCGCGTGTCGCACTGGCTACTTGGAAAGCGGCAGCGTTTGAGGCACAAGCCCAAGACACCGCCATACAAGAACTTTTAGGCGGGATGCCTGAAGAAAGTGCTGACGTCATTTTAAAAGCACCTGATACCGCAGAAAACGGCGCCATTGTTCCGGTCACTGTTCGCTCTAGTATTGCTAATGTTGAGTCGATTAGCATTTATGTCAAAGATAACCCTACACCTCTTGCTGTTGAGTTTAAAATTCCAGAAGGCACTGAAGCTGATGTTTCTACCCGAGTCCGAATGGCTCAAAGCTCACTAATCACAGCCGTAGTAAAAGCTGAAGGTAAACTTTATAGCGCAGCTAAAGATGTCACCGTTACTGTCGGTGGTTGTGGTTAAGTTTATCTAAGGAATCATTAGGAGAGTTACTATGGCGACGGGCATTATTAGAGTTAAAACCAAGGTTTCTTCCGGTAAAACCAAAGTGAAAATGATGGCAAAACATGCCATGGAAAGTGGTTTTCGAAAAGACAGCAAAACAGGTGAGTTTATTCCTGCTTTGTATCTCAAAGAGCTTCAGGTTGTTCATACTAGTAAAGAGGTGTTTGCGGTAAATTTAGGGCCTACGGTGTCTAGGAATCCTTATTTTGTATTCACTTTCGCTGGTGGAGCGAAGGGGGATGAGCTTTCTTTTACTTGGGTCGAAAGCAGCGGTAAAACAGCCTCAGAAGTTGTAAAAATCAAATAAAACGCTTAAGTGGCAGAAATGCTTTTGTCGATTTCTGTCTTAATCGCTATTCCTGTCTAAAGCTTCCAACTGTCGAGTAATGGGTTAAAATAGCGTCTTTCGATCTGCAGGTCAGGAGAGACGCAGTGTCCTTTTCTAAAGTTCTTGTTCTTTGTTCGGTACTTGTACTTACCGCGTGTAACTCAGCGGGGGTTAAATCTGAATCCGATGTTGCAAATGCAAGCAATGCAGGTCAGCCTAACGTTTCAACTTCTGCGCCAAAGCCGGCCGTGAAGCCTTCGCAGTCTTCAGGTCTTCAACCAGCAAATCAGTTGGATATCATCGCTAACAGAATGACAGCTGTGCAAGATCATCTATTGCAGATTAAGTCTCAAGCTGGCCAACTACAACAGCAAAATAAAGAGCTGGCGCATCAACTTCAGCGTTTAGCAAGTGAAGTTCAAACAATGGCTATTGAGCCTGATGTGACTACTCAATCTGAACCTGTATCACCTGATGCGTTTAATGGTGTGTTGGATCAAATCACTATGATGGCGAATGAACTGAGCAGCCAAGTTCAAGATGGTGCATTTCGCATAGCGTCAGCTTATACCTCAAAGGGGCAATGGGTGTTGATTCGTTTTCATCGTTATACAGGTGAAGCTTGGCTAGCCGATAAAGGTCAGTGGCACTTACTTGAAGAGAGCGGGAGCACAGGTACTGCGGAATACGAAGTCGTGCTATTGCGAGCCGATAATGATGTTAAAGGTTATGTTGCTGCCAGAATTAACCGTATCAGCGGTGATACTTGGTGGTTAAAACAAAATACTTGGCAGCCCTACATTAGTAATTAAAAGGTTATAAGTGAAAGAACCGAATGTTGATGAGTTGATCACCCTTTTTAATCAGCTCTTTAAATCCTCTCTAAATACGATTCTAGTAAAAGGGGATGATGAACCAATCTATCTACCAGCAGACCAAGATAATCCGCACCATCGAGTTATCTTTGCACATGGGTTCTATGCCAGTGCGTTGCATGAAGTTGCCCATTGGTGTGTTGCTGGTCCTGAGCGTCGAAAATTAGAAGACTTTGGTTATTGGTATAAGCCGGATGGGCGCACTGCTGACGAACAGGCTGAATTTGAGAAAGTAGAGATTCGACCACAAGCGTTTGAATGGTTAATGTCTAAAGCTGCAGGGCATAAATTTAACTTTAGTGCGGATAATCTTTCTTCTGATATAGGTGCCAGTGATAGCTTTAAAGCAAATGTTCTGAATACAGTTCATGAGTTGCTTGAGAACGGTCTTCCTGAACGTGTCGGAATTTTGGTGGAAGCTTTAAGAAACCAAACAGGTAGACCGCCTTTGTTAAAAGAAGAGTTTTGCCTTTAATTTTTAGCTTAAAGGTAAGTAGATTTATTCGAATGAGCAACTGCCTTGCTCGTCTATTAGTACTTCTTTCGGTTCGCGGACCGCTTGTAGTAAATCTGATTCATATACGAAATAGCTGATGTTGCTTTCAGAGTATCTGCAATTACGGTATTGGCAAAAATAACAAGATGATGACAAGAACTATCATAAGGCCTCTCTTCTAGCTACATACCCCATACTGCAAGAGCTGCGTAGTGGTAAAAACCTTTCAAAGATATTTTTGGACAATGGATGAATTGCCCCTAGTTTGCTAGACATCTCTCAGCCATAGAAAATGGCTTTAAAAGAGGTGCTTATGAGCAACAAACGTTATCCGGAAGAGTTCAAGATCGAAGCGGTTAAACAGGTCACTGACCGAGGCTACAGCGTTGCTGATGTAGCTAACCGGCTCGATGTTACAACCCACAGCCTTTATGCCTGGATCAAGAAGTACGGCCCCGATTCAGCCGAACATAAAGCAAAGACAGATGAGCAGCTAGAGATACGCCGTCTCAAGAAAGAACTGAAGCGAGTCACTGAAGAGCGGGATATATTAAAAAAAGCCGCGGTGTACTTCGCCAACCAGTCCGATTGAGGTACACCTTTATCCGTGATCATCATAAGGACTGGCCTGTACGTCAGCTCTGTTCGTTACTGGATGTACATCCTAGCGGGTATTACGCATGGCGTAAGAAACCTTCTTCCAAGCGCCATGTAGAAGATCAACGGCTCACTGGATTGATCAAGCAGTATTGGTTGGAGTCAGGTGGTGTGTATGGCTACCGCAAGATCCATAGCGATCTGCGCGAGTATGGTGAAGTCTGTGGCCCAAATAGAGTTTATCGACTCATGCGTATAGCTGGGCTGAAGGCACAGGTTGGTTACAGGAAACCACGCCAGACAAGCGGCAAGGTTCATATTGTCACGCCGAACCACCTTCAGCAGCAATTCAATGTACCTGCACCTAACAAAGCATGGGTAACAGATATCACCTATATCAAAACCCATGAGGGTTGGCTGTATTTGGGGATTGTCGTTGACCTGTTCTCAAGGCGAGTTATTGGATGGTCAATGCAATCCCGTATTACAAAGGAACTAGTGCTGGACGCTTTACTCATGGCTATATGGCGACGTAATCCTGATTCAGAGGTTGTTGTTCATTCTGATCAGGGAAGTCAGTACACAAGCCATGATTGGCAATCCTTTTTAGAGATGCATGGCTTTAAAGGAAGTATGAGCCGACGAGGTAACTGCCACGACAATGCCGTTGCTGAGAGCTTTTTCCAACTACTGAAAAGGGAAAGAATCCGCCGCAGGGTTTATGCAACCAGAGAAGATGCACGCTGTGATATCTTTGAATACATAGAGCTGTTTTACAACAGCAAACGACGTCATGGTTTTAATGATCAGCTATCACCGATAGAGTATGAAAACCGATATGAGAAACGGCTGATGGGTGTCTAAAGAACTAGTGGCGATTCACTAAGCCGTTCTTAATATCAGAACATAAAGGTAAGTGGATCTATTTGAAGTGCTTTCAGGAGTGGTGTCCTGCATGTCATTCCATTGGCTTTCCAAATTTGCAGAAGCTGAAAGCAGCATTCCCTGATGACGAAACAATTGTCGCCGCGGTTATCCAAACGACCTTTGAAGGCCATACCATAAATAATGCAGATGCTTTACGTAAGAATCAGCTGAAATACCGGTTAGATCTACCTTTTGGGCATGATCCGGGTGATACTGATCTACCACGAACTGATCCTGGCCATTTCCCAAATACTATGGTGAGTTATCGCACAGGTGGAACGCCGTGGGTTACTCTGATTGATCCGAATGGAGTGGTAGCGTTTGATGGTTTTCATATCGATATTGATCAATTGATCAGCTATTTAAAAGAAAACGCTTAATCTCTTGGCAACTTCAGCCTGCTTTTTAGGAATGCTGAATTCTTGTTAGCATTCCTAAATGACTTGGAATATTTTTAAGCGGTTAATGTTTCGCAGATTAGGTACTTTTCTAAATCCTCCTCATTGAGAGGTTTACTGAAATAATAACCTTGATAATGTTTGCAGCCCTGCTTCAAAAGCAGTTGCTGCTGCTCTAATGTTTCTACCCCCTCAGCTATAACCGCATAGCCCAACTCGTGAGTCATTGAGATAATATTTCCGACAATTACGGCATCATTAGGGTCGGTGGTGATATCGTTTATAAAGCTTTTATCAATTTTTAATTCATCTAATGGCAGTAATCTTAGGTAGGTGAGGGAAGAATACCCTGTACCCAAATCATCCATGGATATTTTGACTCCTAGCTCTTTTAGGATGTGCATCTTAGTAATGGCTGCTTGAGTGTCATCTATGATGACACCTTCTGTTATTTCCAACATGAGTTGTTCAGGTTTAATCTGGAAACGATGGATACTTGCTTTAACATCGTTTACGAAATTTGTCTGATTAAACTGTAGTGGACTAACGTTAACGGCGATATACCGAATAGGTTTGCCTTGGTGATACCATTTTTTCATTTGGCAGCAGGCTTGTTCGATTACCCAATGCCCTAGCGGAATGATTAAACCGCTTTCTTCAGCGATAGGAATAAATTCATCAGGTGAAATGAAACCTCGCTTAGGATGGTTCCAGCGTAATAAGGTTTCAACGCTTTCACATTCTCCGTCCACGTTAACCTGAGGCTGGTAAACCAAATTTAATTCGTTGTGGGAAATTGCATAGCGAAGTTCAGCTTCTATTCGTAAGCGTTCATCTGCTTTGGTTTGCATATCTTTTTCAAAGAAGCAGTAATGGTGTCGACCATTTGATTTAGCTTGATACATTGCTGTATCGGCTTGCTTAAGTAGCTCTTCAGCGCCAAAGTGAGCTTGGTTGAAGAAGGTGATACCGATACTCGTAGTGATATGGAAGTGGTTAGATTTAAGTTCAAAGGGAACATCGAGAGCTTCGATTATTTTGTTAGCCACAATACGCGCGTGTTCATAAATCTGTTCTTGATTTAGGCGGGGTAGAGCAACAATAACAACAAATTCATCACCACCTAAACGGGCTATAGTGTCCTCTTTTCGTAAACACTCGATAAGCCTGTTACCTACCTGAATAAGCAGCTCATCCCCTATGCTGTGACCTAGAGAATCATTGAGGTGTTTGAAATGATCTAAATCCAAGAACATTACAGCTCCACTGCAGCGTTGTCTTTCTGCACTGGCTAGACGCTGATTCAAACGATCATAGAGTAAGCGTCTATTTGGTAGGCCAGTTAAAGGATCAAAAAAAGCTAATTTTTGGATCTGATATTGGCTTTCTAATAGTTGTTCAGTCTTACGATTAAACCAGTGAGTTAAAGCACCAAGCTCTCCTTTGTCTGTCGTTTTTATCAGCTGTTGAGAGCGATGATCTTCAGTTAAGCCGTCTTGTATCTGCTGTGTAAGTTGAAAAAGGGGGTACGTTAAGTGATAACGCAATAGGGCCCAGACAAGCACCATGGCAATCAAAACAATAAAAATAGTAGTCATAAGGAGTTGATTAAAGAGTGCTTTAGCATCCTTACGGGCGGAACTGTTTGGCATCACTGTAACAATCTGCCAAGCGGTTTTAGGCATCGTAGTTACAGTTACAAACACAGCTTCATTTAAAAAGTAATCTTGCTCGATAAGTTCATTGGCTCTTTGAGCATTTTTAGATTCAGGTCTACTGAGTAAAGATGCAATGATTTTCGCTTCTGGCAAATTGATCTGATAACTATCATTTGCGAGAGCTGTAGCAAGCGTATCGGTCTGATAGCCGTTAGGTGAATTTAGAGATTTGTTCTGAATACGAAGTAATCTGGCGAGAGATTCAAATGTTTTAAATTCTTTTGCTAGCTCTTCCATCGTTATGTAAGGCAGCAAACTTCCTTCGACGGAAGACGGTGTTGATAGGCGCGCTAGTTTGTCATCAGGAAAGGACAAAAACCTGCCGTTTCGGTCCAGAGCGAATGCATATCCACCAAACTCCTGCGTAGCTTCATGGAGTAACTTTTGCAGCCCTTCGAGTTTTAGATCCACTGTTGTAGCACCTAAGAATTTATCATTGTCGTAAAGTGGTGCAGTTACTGTGACCATAGGTTGTAGAGAGTAGGGATCAGTATAAGATTTTGACCAGTAGCGTTGATTTATACCAAGATGTTTAGCTGGCACATACCACTCTTCATGATGATAGCCATTACCTTCTGGCAGATTGTAGTCGTTGTAAAAATTTAATATTCCGTGGCGATCTCGGCCCCAAAAATGACTATTCCGTTCAATGGTTTTATTAAATATGTAAGGCTCTGGCCAAGTTCCACCACCTGTTATGAGATGTTTGGAACCTGCTCTATCGAGAAGGGAAAGCATTAAAGAAGTGAAACGTGCATCATCAGCTGGTATTACTTTGGCGATATCAGCCATAGAGATGACGATTGATTCAGCAATGGTGATACGTTGGTTTAGTTCTGAGACAACTTTGTCACCCGCCTTACTTAGTTTTAGGTACGCTTGGTTCTCTATCAGATGGTCGCCGATAGCGCTTACTACGGCGATTATGGTCACCATTATCAGAAAGAAAATAGTTAGGAATATTGCCGATACACGAAATTGAAGACTGTGGTACCAATGTATGTTGAAATCAGTTGCGCTACGCATAGTTCAGCCTCCTGCTGATCTAACTCTAGTCCTTAGAACGGCGACGATTTCAGCTAGTTAGCCTTTCCAAGTAGCCTTTCGGCTTGCTGTCTTATTACAAAGTAGTGCATCTATTACGCGGTTGCGAGAGAATCCGAAATTAATTTTGTGTGGATATTTAGGGGAAAAGAATTGAGAGGGTGGAGTCGGACAGGCAATTTTAGTTAAAAGATGACCCTTAGTCTGCGTATACGAAAAAGGCCCATTAGAAACAGGGCCTTTTATATACTGTGTTCATGACTCTTAGTGATGATGGTGAGAGTTCATACCGTCCATAATTTTTTTGACCGGAGCTTCAAGTTCCAATTTAGTTCCATCTGAGAAGCTTAATTCAAGCTCGACGTTATCACCTACCATGATGTCTTGTTTTAGGTTGATCAGCATAATGTGATAACTACCTGGCTTTAAGCTTACTGACTGCTGAGCAGCAACTTTGATGTTGTCTACCTGACGCATCATCATCGTACCGTCTTTCATCACATGATTATGCAACTCTACTGCATCTGCTACGTTACTAGACGCACTTTTAAGATCTACATCTTCAGAATTATTATTAGTAATCGTAACAAAGGCAGCAGTCGTTTTAGTTCCCGGGGGAATAGCTCTTACATAAGCGTCGCTTGTGGTGATCTCGGCCATCGTAGTAAAAGAGGTTAGGCTGAGAATAGCTGCCATAAAAGTAGTTAGCAGAGTCTTTTTACTCATTATGTTTCCTCGCTTAGTAACGCTTGAATTTCTTTAGTCAGTTCAATAGGGGTTAATGCATGACTTAAGGCTTTGGATAATTTGCCATTTTGATCAATTAGATAAAGGCGAGAAGAATGGTCTACAGCATAGCCTAGCGCCGAATCTTTTAATTCGACCATACGATAAAAAGCACCGTACTGTTTTACAACGCTATCAATTGTTGCTCGATCTGCTGTGGCCCCATGAAAATTAGGGTGAAAGTAGCTTGCGTATTTAGATAGCTTCTCCGGAGAATCTCTATCTGGATCTACACTCATAAAAATTCCCGCTACGTTTTCTTGCTGAGAAGGTGTTAGGTCTTTAAGCCCTTGGGCCGCTACAGCTAGGGCTGTAGGGCAAACATCTGGACAAGAAGCATAGCCAATAAAAAACAGTACAACTTTACCGCGATAATCTTCTAGCTTTAGTTCGCCATGATCAGCCTGAAGGGTAAAGTCCCCGCCCAATTTTTCACCCAATGCGATGCGTTGTTCTACAGGCTGTGGACGAAGATAAAAAGCTAAAGCCACTCCCGCCAGCATAACGAGTGTTAGTAGAAGAAGATTTCTTAAAGTGGTCATTTAATCATCTGTCCTATAGGTTAAGGGTTATCGGGCATCAAACTCAAAATTGGCCTGTGTAACTTGTCCCTGTTCTTCAATCTTAATGGAAGATATCCAAGTCATCTTTCCGGTTGTGCAAATTGGGAGAGTGATACTCCCTTGCCATCTGTTTTCTGTACCTGGAATTTTTGTCAGTAAAGTTTGGTTTACCCCCATGTACATTGTCTTACCTTGAAGATCTACCATTACCTGTTCGGCCGCAATATTTTCAATAGTTACATCAAAAAGCAGTGGCTTACTCGAACTAATTTCTTCAGAAATGATCGATAATTCAATTTGTTGATCATCATTAGCCGCTGTACATTTTTCTTGATGTAAATTGCACTCAGGAGCTGTTAGCAATTGACGGGTGTGAGGGGGCGCTTCTTGCAACAGCTTAGGCAGATAGATCACAGAGCTCAACCCTATGATTATCACAAAGATAATCAAAATCTGTAGGGGGAGGGTGTTGCGGCCCTGAGTTGGTTCGTTCATTTATCTGTTCCTGAGTACGGGTATAGTCTACGTTTTTATAGTGTGACAACAAAAGTGACAAATTGTCGCACCAAGAATACATCTTTTCATTAGTTAATGATGCAGCTGAGTAATTGTTGCTCAAATTTGCTCCAATCATGGCCTTGCTGGGATATAACCTCGATTCTATTATCTCGCCGATAAGCGATAGTTTCGATACTAAGTTCACGTCCTACTTGGTTAAAGAAATTCCAGCCCTTATCAGTGTTAAAGACTCCTTTAATCCGATCTACATTTTTAACGCTTTGCAAAACTGCTTCTAATTTATGGGTCGAGAATTTATCTGCAGGATTAAATATCCAACCCATTGTGTGTAAACCGTCATTGATGCTCCCTTTATGGAACGGTTCTTTTGGACGAGGCTGAAATAACATTCCTATCATTGGATTTGCATTGTTTCCGTCCAGAGATAGGTGCTTATGCTGTTGTGGCTGGGATTCTGTCTCTTTGAGCCTGTGGGTGATATCTAGCAGTGAACTATCAATTTGCCCTTGGGTAGTTAATACCTGCTTTTGCTTAGCTGGGTAGAGCCCTGCTATTTTTTGTTCTGTAGTAGTAATTTGCGCTGCGGATGCAAGATCCGTTTTGTTTAACACAATAACGTCGGCTAGATTGATCTGGTCTTGGAACGTAGGGTGTTCCATTATTTCGATGTTATCAATCGAGCGTGGGTCAACCAAACAGATAATGGAGTGAAGTTCTAACACATCCTTGAAATGCTCATTTTTCAGCGTATCTACGATGCCGGCAGGGTGACCTATACCTGTAGGTTCGATGATTAAACGATCAGGTTTTGTTTGCCTTAGCAGCGTGGCTAATGTTGAGGTTAGGCTTGGACCTAGTGTACAACAGATACATCCACCTACGAGCTCTTTCACATTAACGCCTTCGCTACTTTGTGTTAGAGCTGCTTGGTCTATTCCGATTTGACCAAATTCATTCACTAAAATCGCCCAATTTTCCTCTTCAGGCTTTTGAGTTAGAAGATGATTTAAGGCTGTTGTTTTACCTGTCCCTAGAAATCCCGTGATGATGTTTGTAGGAATGTTTTTTAATAGGGACATCTCAAGCTCTCTTCTTATAAATTGAAGGTAATTGTGATAGCAGCATACCAAATAACATCAAACCACAGCCTAGTAAGCCTAGCGTGCTGAATTGTTCTTCTAGAATTAACCATCCGCCAAATGCAGCGGCTATGGCTTCAAGACTCATAATGATGGCTGCATGCGCAGGAGGGGCATGGCGTTGGGCAAAAATTTGTAATGTGTAAGCAATGCCCACAGAGATCAAGCCTGCATAAGCGATAGGGGCCCAGGAGTTGAATGCATTATCAAGCGTAAAGCTATCAGATTCGATAGTCATCGCTACGAGTCCACTACAAACAGCACAAACTGAAAACTGAATTATGGCTAATCGGAGGTTATCAAGCTTTGGGGCTAATTTTGCAATAAGTAGTACGTGGATAGCCCAGCATGCTGCGCCTAGGAGCTCCAATATGTCCCCAAAGTTAATTGCACTCAGGTCTCTAAAGCTAAGAACGTACAAACCTAAAACCGCGAACATTCCTCCTAGCCAAGTGTTGATATTGGTGGTCTGCCCGAGGGCTAAGCCAATGATTGGCACGAGGATGATGTACAAGCCAGTGATAAAGCCAGCATTGCCCGCCGTTGTATAGACTAAGCCAGCTTGCTGAAATGAGGCACCGGCAAAAAGGACTAGTCCAGCTAAAGTGCCGCTTATTACTAGAGTTCTATTATCAGTGCAGTGATCTGACTTTTTAAATAAAAACAAAAGAGGGAGTAGGGAGCAGGCGCCAAGCAGAAATCTTAATGCGTTAAAGCCGAATGGTCCTAAAGATTCCATCCCAAGTCGCTGTGCGACAAAAGCAAAGCCCCAGATGCATGCGACGAAAAGCAACATGAGGTCCGCTTGTAATTTTCTTGAATTCATAGGCTTATTTTATTGCGTCACAAATAAGGCGCTAAAGGTACTCTATAAGTGAGACAAAGATAAATTTAAATTTCTAGTAAAACGGTGTTGCTAATCATTCTCAATAGCATTAATATCGTGCTCGCTCATAAGTGATAGGCAATGAACGACCTCACCTCACTGACATTGCCGACTTAGCGTTTACTTTCACTGCTCACTGAAAGTCTTCGCTGACATTGATACTCCCCTCGATTATCAGTGTTGCAAGCTGAACTCTCACCGGTTCAGTTTATTTTAAAAAGCCGGATCATTTGATCCGGCTTTTTTCCGTGCGTAAAGCCCTTTCTTCCTTAGTTGTAGGCCAATGAACTTATCCCACATAAAAGGGTCTACATAAGACAAGCCTAATCAATGTGCTACACTCATAGATGAAAGTATATATTCGATACTACTGGGCATGGATGCTCACCTTAATCCGTAGTGTAAGCTGCGAGGAGATATAGGTGAGATTAGTTAAAGATATTGATGAAAAGGGCATCTTTTTCTATTGGTCCGATCCTGACTGTGTGGATGTATCAATAAGTCCCCGTTTACCCTGCATAGAGCTTGCAAAAGAGTGGCGAGATAAGCACCTGTTTTCGTTATACAGAGGCTTTGAGCGCCGATGCTCACATATTGATAGAAGGTTAGATAGAACGAAACGCAAGCAAGTAGATAAAGCTTTGTTTTACTCAAGACGGCGTCCCGAAGGTAGGAGGTCGACAGATAAACCACTTAAAGTGGATATTGATTTAGTAGTAAACAAAGTCCAGCTGTACTCTTAGTAGGAATGAAACAACTACAATAAAAATATTTTTAATTTTTATTGTTAATATGGTTGCAAATCATTCTCATTCACGTAGTATTGATATCAACACGGCAGGCGGTAAGCTCCCCTCACTAGCTAGGCCGCCATGCACTAGCGATATTGCATTTTCGTGTATGTGTTAGCACCTCTGCCTCTGCAGAAGCTACAAGCACATGGCTCTTGTCATTGAAGCAAATTGCTTAACCGGACCCCCAAGGGGATCCGGTTTTTTTTGCTTAAATACTCTGTGCTACAATTGCGTTCTTTAATAAAGAGAGAGCGGGTATGCAAGAGATACTAACCTTTTCAATCGTTGCTCTACTGCTGGTAATCTCGCCAGGCCCAAATGGCGTGTTAATAATAAAAACAGCCTCCGTACAGGGCCGTACAGCCTCATTTGCTAATATTTTAGGGTTATTTACGGCAACATTCTTCCACGGGGCTTTTTCAATTTTAGGATTGTCCGCAATCCTACTTCAGTCTGCTGAGTTATTTTTCCTCATTAAATTACTGGGTGCGCTCTATCTTTTCTACATAGGTGCTAAAGCGATCTACCAATCCTTTTTAGCGCCCGCACTTGATAAAACGAATGCGCAACATGCGATGAAGAAAAAAGCATCTAAATCTTTATTTGGAAGCTTTACAGAAGGTTTTTTGACTCAGTTATTAAACCCAAAGGTTTCGATGTTTTATCTCGCGGCATTCCCTCAATTTGTTCAGTTCGAATCGTCAAGTTATCTTAGTGCTTTTGCGTTAGTGACTATTCATGCAGTCATCATAGCGTGTTGGTTTACTGGTATGACTTTAATGATTGATAGGCTAAAGGCTCGTAGTAAGCATTCTGCAGCTGGTCGTTGGGTACAACGAATATCAGGCTCAGTAATGATCTACTTCAGCACTTTATTGATGGGGCAAAAAGCATAGAGGTTGAGTGGTGTACGCAGTTATCTTTCGAGCGAAAACAGGAAAGCAGGATGAACAATATTTAGAAACGGTTGCTCGAATGCGGCAGTTAGCTTTTGAAAAATACGGTTGTTTAGACTTTGTCGCGGTCACGGAAGGAGAGCAAGAAGTTGCAATATCCTATTGGAAATCTGAAGCAGATATCCTAGCTTGGAAACAAGACCCTGAACATCACCTAGCTCAAACAGAGGGTCAAAAGCGTTGGTATAGTGCTTACACTGTGCAAGTGGTGCAAATCGAACGGGAATATAGCTTTTCGGCAGACTAAGTTAAGACTTGTATCAGGTATTAGTTTGAGTACTCAAATAACCAAAATTATGGTTATTTTATTCTCTATTCAACGTCACCAATATTTCATCTTTCTGTTAGCAAGTTGTCACGTTAATTTTTAAGACTGGTCATAACTCATAAAGAGAGAATTTATGACCGTGTCTTCGCTGATCAATGCCCGCACTATTTTTATCTCTGATGTCCATCTTGGCTTTAAAGACTGTAAGGCCGATTACCTTTATCAATTTCTATCTTCTATCAAATGTGAAACCTTATATTTGGTTGGGGATATTGTGGATCTGTGGTCATTGAAACGAAAATTGTTTTGGCCCGAAGAACATTATCGAATTCTTTTAAAACTCTACGAACTTGCCGATCAAGGTACACGTTGGTAAGCCCCCAGTTCTCTAGACACCTCATAGATATATAATCGACGAAAATAATGAGGTGTACGATGCGCGGAAAACGTTACCCAGAAGAATTCAAAATCCAAGCGGTTAAGCAGGTCACGGATAAGGGCTATACGATTACTGATGTCGCTGAGCGACTCGGTGTAACTTATAAAAGCCTTTACGCTTGGGTGCAAAAATACAGCCAGCCCGATAGCTGCCGACAAGCGGATGATGCCCAGTCCGCTGAGATCAAAAAACTCAAAGCTGAATTACGCCGCGTCACTGAAGAGCGTGACATTTTAAAGGAAGCCGCGGTGTACTTCGCAGGGGAGTCAAAGAAAAGTACACGTTCATAAAGTCGCGACTCAAGAAATTTCGTGTAGCCGTCATGTGTCGTGTATTGGCTGTCCATCGCAGCGGCTTTTACGCATGGTTGAAGCAACCTTTTAGCCCTCGAGCACGCGAAGACCAACGCTTAGCAGTAAAGATTAAACAGTTTTGGCTTGAAAGCGGCTGTGTGTATGGTTACCGCAATATCACTATCGATTTAAAACGAGATGGTGAGCTATGCGGAAAGAACAGAGTGCATCGTATTATGCGTAGCGAAGGTTTGTCGGCTGTCCGTGGTTATCGCCGTCACCCTGGTTTCAAAGGAGGAAAACGACACCCTGCTGCCGAAAATATCCTTAATCGAGCATTCGAGGTCACTCAGCCTGATCAAGTGTGGGTAACTGATTTCACATACATTAGAACCTACGAAGGTTGGTTATATCTCACGGTAGTGATTGATCTGTTCTCACGTAAAGTCATCGGTTGGACGATGAAAAGCTCACCCAAAACAGACCTCGTTATCGATGCGTTACTGATGGCTATTTGGGGTCGAAGACCAACAACAAAGGTTCTTGTTCATTCAGATCAAGGGGTTCAATATACCTCAGGTGACTGGCGTAGGTTCCTTAAGGATCATAATCTGGAAGCCAGTATGAGTCGTCGTGGTAATTGCCATGACAATGCTGTTGCGGAGTCGTTTTTTTCGTTACTCAAAAAGGATCGAGTTCAACGGAAGATTTATAGAACACGCGATGAGGCTAGAGCTGAGATATTTGATTACATAGAAGGTTTCTATAACCCTCGAAGAAATCATGGTACTAATGATGGGCTGTCACCAGCGGAAGCTGAAAGGCAGTTTTTTAGAAACTAGAAAGTGTCTAGAATTTTGGGGTCTTACCACGTGTTATATACGTGCCTGGTAATCATGATGACCCTTTGCGTCGCTTTGACGGTCAGTGTTTTGGGCCTATAGAGATTATTCATGAGCATGAATTTAAAACGGTTCAGGATAAGCGATTTTTAATCATGCATGGCGATGCCATGGATGCGTATATGAAGCACACTTGGCTGACTAAATGGGCAGGGGATTTAGCATACGACTTTCTACTTTTCTTGAATCGCTGGTCTAATCGATTCAGGAAGATCAGTGGACGTCCGTTTTACTCACTAGCAGGGCAGGTCAAAGATAATATCCGCGGTGCTAAATAAGCTATAAACCGATATAAGGCAGAGTGTAAGGCAGAAGCGAGACGACGGGGGTTCGATGGTGTGATCTGTGGTCATATTCATTATCCAGAATATGATGAAGAGGGTGATGTTATTTATGCCAATACCGGAGATTGGATCGAGAACTGTTCTGCGCTCATTGAAGATTATTCTGGCGAGTTAAAACTGCTGCATTTTAGTGATCGGTTGGAATGGCATTCATCTAACAGTGAGGAACAACTACAGGTTGCCTAGGCTATAAGGTCACTGTGAAACCTAGGAGTAATAGGGTGGTAAGGAGAGTCGACATATCAATCATATACCACCATTTTTGGCTTATTTAGCTTAATTATTGTATCGCTAAATCTAAACTAGCTCTTCTTCAAAAGCCGAGATCGTGAGGTTAAAGGTTGATTTAAACTCACTGTAAAGATTCTCTAGGCTATCAATTTGACTTGCTTTAGCAACCAGTTCCAACTCTTTTGCAGCTTTATGCAAAGCTATCGCTGACATATTGGCTGCCATACCTTTTATGGAGTGAACATCGTTTGCTAGGGACTTCCAATCCTTGGCCGAATAAGAGTTCTCAATGTTTGAGATAAGCATGTTTGAGTCTTCTATAAATATAGTCAATAAGCTTGAGAGAAACTCCTCATTATTATTAATTCTATTTAGTGCATCTTGGCGATCCCAAACTATATTTTGATCGGTAGGATTACTATCGCCATTAATACAATTTAAAGAGGTTTTACGTTCTTCCTTATAAAGCCACTTATTTAGCTTTTCTACCAACAGTTCTAGTTGAACTGGTTTGGCTAAGTAGTCGCTCATTCCAGCTGCTTTGCACTTTTCTTCATCTCCCTGCATGGCATTTGCAGTAATTGCCACAATTGGAATATCGGAATAATTACACTTCGTAGTGCCCTTACGTATTTTTTGAGTTGCTTCATACCCGTCCATTTCTGGCATTTGGCAATCCATTAAAATAAGACCGTAAGAGTTTTGAGGGGCAAGATCGAGTTGCTTAAGTGTTTCCAATCCGTTCTCTGCGATATCAAATTCAAGTCCGAGCTCGGTCATAATTCCTGAGATAACCATTTGATTCACTCGGTTATCTTCTGCTATTAGCACCCGTTTAAGAGAAGGAGTTGAAGTATCTACCTTGGGTAACTCTTTTTTATCAGGGGTGGCGAACTCCATCGCTTTACCATTTACAGCAGCTTGTAGAGATCTGGTAAGGTCTTTAATTGTTGCGGGTTTAGGGAATGACGCACAACAATTGATTGCAGGCACAACAAAGTGTTGCTCTAAATGAGTCATGGGAGTCATTAGAATCAACTTCGCTTCAGATAATTGAGACTGTGACTCTAATTTCTGAATTAATTGTAACCCGAGCTCCTCCTCAGGCTGGTAGCAGATAAAGATAATGTCATAAGAGGAGCCATTTATTTCATAGCAAGACTCATTGAGGGAAAGTAGGTCATTCTCAGTTCTGCACTTGACCTCTTGAGCTCCCCAAGCACTAAGCTGTTTAGTTAAAATTGCATTATAGGTGCGGTTTGTATTAACGATCAGAATGTTAAGTCCGCTAATATCGACTTCGGGACTAACTTCTTGTGGCGTAGGTGTAGCCTCTAGGTGGATTTGAAATTCAAAGGTACTACCCGTGCCTTCTATGCTCTCAACAGAGATCGTTCCATCCATCAATATACATAGCTGCTTACAAATAGCTAAACCTAGGCCTGTCCCGCCGTATATCCTTGTAGTAGAAGAATCGACCTGTGTGAAGGCATCAAACAATCCAGCTAATTTGCTTGGGGGGATACCTATTCCAGTATCTTTTACAGAGCAAGTAAAATGATATTTATGGTCGATCTCTTTTAATTCGGCTTTAACTACAATTTCACCTGATTCCGTAAATTTGAGCGCATTGCTAATCAGGTTTGTTAGTATTTGTCTTAGTCGATTTGAATCTCCAATTGCCGAACTATATTTCACTCCAGTGAGATCAAGGATAAGCTCGATACCTTTACTCTCCGCTTGAAGTGCCATAGCTTCAGTGACTTCTCCAAGTAGGTCGATAAGATTAAACTCGATATATTCGAGATCCAGTTTGCCTGCTTCAATTTTAGAAAAGTCTAAAATATCATTTATAAGGTCTAACAAGCTCTGAGCACTGCTATGTGCTATTTCGGCTCGATGCAGTTGTACATCATCCAGTTGAGAATTTAAAAGCAAGGAAAGCATACCTAGTACACCATTCATTGGTGTCCTGATTTCGTGGCTCATGCTGGCCAGAAATTCACTTTTGGCTGCTGCTGCATCCTCTGCTGCCTGTTTGGCGTTAACCAAACCTATTTCGTATTCTTTACGTGAGGATATATCTTCCAGTACGACAAAGAGGCCATCAATTACCTCTTTAGAGCTATCCGGAGTCAAAGAAACCAAAGCGGTTTTTATACTGTTTGCCGTAGGTATGGTTAGTTCAAGGTTTGTTTGTTTACCGCAAAAAACTTGAGTGATTTCGGGTTCTAGTTGTAATAACGTAGATCCAGAAAATACTTTATTATAGTGAGTACCTATAGCGAGATCTTTAGTAAGGCCAAACCACTTTTCAAAGCTTTTATTTACAAAACAAAAGCAGCCATTGATATCTATATACGCAAGTGGTTGAGGAACAGATTCACTCAATCCATCAATGTATTTCCGTGCTTCGGACAACTCTATTTCACGTTGTGCTTTTTCATGCAGCACCTTTTTACGTAAATCGATTTCTTCATTCAGCCTTTCAATGGAAATGGTATTTTCACTTAAGGTCTTAGATGTTTGATTAATTGCGTTGCCAAGTTGACCAATTTCATCATCACCTAAGTGGGTGATCTGTTCTGAAAAATTACCTTTACCGATTTGCAACATTGCTTGATGTAACAGTAAAACTCTGGAAATAACCAGTTGCCGTAGAAGGATTAATAAACCTATACCAAGAAAACTAGCGCCCAAAAATGAGGAGTAGATTAAGAAGTTTTCCTCTGATTCTAGAGGCTTTAAGGCTAGGTTTTTGTCGTAAACTACCTGAACAGAAAAATCATGCATTCCAATTTGAAATGCATCTTGAGCATCTATGAAAGTTTGGTGTGCATTGGTAGGTGTACCTACTTTAAGGCGTCCTTGATCAGAGTAGTTAATCGATGCAGAAACTACTGGGTTACCCGATGAAAGAAGATCTTCGATAACCTCATTTAATAGTTGTTCATGGATTTGAGGCCAATCGACGGATACTATAATTTCACCAACAATTTTTCCTCTTTTTACTATTGGAGTGATATACCATTGTGCCTCTCTTTCCTCCTTACCTATTTGTGCTAGGAAGGGGTCTTGTCCAACGGAAGAGATGGATACAGAACTATTCTGTTGTGACGAGTATAGAGGGTGTTCAGCAATTTGGTTTAACAGTAAATTCTCGCCAGATACTTTTTCTCCACTCCCAGAGCGTGTGCTTGCGGAAAAGATATAGCCATCTTGGTCAGTGACTAGGATATAATTGATAAAAGGGTAGATCTCTATCTGATCATTTAGCTGCTGGCTGATCCCGCGACTTTCAAGTGTATCCAGCGCTCGAGGTAATATTCTAAGTTTGGATATTGCGCGGGTAACAGCATCAATCTTATTTGCCTGATCTTTAATTCTATGAGAAGCAAATTTCGCATCTCCGGAAAACTGAGTATTCAATACTTCAGTCATGTCAGTTGAAATCTGCTTGATTAAGACATAGCTAAAAACCGTCATTACTAAACTTACGGTAATGAAAACAACCATGGCTATTTGTTGAGCTAGTTTCATGGATTTACCCAGTGGACCTGTTTAGCCGCTTGTTCAGAGAGTCTTATACCTAATGTTTCCAGAGATGAACGGTTGACCAGAAATAGAGGAGGGTCTTGTAGCTCAGATTTCAAATATGTTGGTTTTGTTCCTTTAAGCAGAATTTCAGCGGCTTTCTCTCCTGATATTTTGCCCAGAGTATAAAAGTCCGCAACTGGGCCAAAAGTAGAGCCTGAATTTATTCCTTTTTTGTTAGAACTTAATATTGGTATTGAATGATCTAACGAGATATCTATTAATGCTTGTTCACCCCCAGACTGCATTAAAGTATCTGTGGTTGTCATAAATAAGTCAGCTTTGCCGACCAGAGCCATAGCAGCTGTCTTAACTTCCTCAATGGATTCTACTTGGACATCAATAGGGGTTATTTGGTTTTTACGTAGAAGTCTTATCATATTTGAGGCTTGTATTTGCGAATTCGGTTCACCTTTGCGGTGAAAAATAGCCACAGTTTTCGTATCGGGTTTAATCAGTTTGAGAAGTGTGAGGTAGTTCCTTATGGGAACATAGTTGCTTGTTCCGACTAGATTATTGCCAGAGTACTCAAAAGATTCGATCAGTCCAGAATCTGCTGGATAGGTAACTACAGAAAAAACGATTGGGGTTTCAGGAGAAATAATCGATTTGAAAATTGCTGTGCCCGGAGTGGTTAAGGAGAAAACTAAGTCCAAACCGGCATTATTAAAGTTTTTAGCAACTTCTGTTTGTAACTCGGAATTGGCTCCTATTTTTCCTTCTACAACAACAAGGTTCTGATTTTCGATTAAGCCAGCTTTAGCCAGCCCATCCTTAAATCCTCTTACGCTTTCAGGGTAACCACCCCAACTTGCAATTCCTACTTTATAGGGCTCTTCAGCTAGAGCTGTATAGGGAATCATGATGGCTAATAAGCTAAAAAGAAAACGTTGATAAATACAGAGAGCATGAGTAGAAAACATCAATAAGTGATTTAACTTAAAGAGTGAGAGCATCATGACATCCTTATCGGAATGATTAAGCTAATTTAAGATTATTTATATAATAGTCAATGAGTTGCAGTTAGAAAAGAAGATCAAGTTAGTAGTTAGGGTGACGGTGAAGGATATGCAGCAGGGGCTTTTAGGGCTGATTACGGAGGAGGAAAGGTTTAAATAAACAATTTAAACCTTTCTTTTTATTTCTAAACTACAGCCCCAGTTTATCAGCGACGTAGTCGGCGTCTTTGTCGCCACGGCCTGAAAGATTTACAAGAATGCTCTGATCTTTGGATAGTTCAGGTGCTTTACGCATAGCCCAAGCAACTGCATGAGAGCTCTCTAGTGCTGGGATAATACCTTCTACTTGGGACAGGGTCATAAAGGCATCTAGACACTCTTGGTCAGTAGCGGTTTCATACTGAACGCGACCTAGTTCTTTTAAGTAGCTGTGTTGTGGCCCAACGCCAGGGTAATCCAGCCCTGAAGCAATTGAGTGAACAGGAAGAGGCTCACCGTTATCATCTTCAAGCACATAACATTTCATGCCATGAAGAGAACTTGGTTTACCCAAAGTAAGCGTTGCCGAATGCTCTGTGGTATCTAAGCCTTTACCAGCCGGTTCAACACCAACAATATTGACCGCTTCATCGTTTAAAAATGCAGTAAATAGCCCCATTGCGTTTGAGCCGCCACCGACACAGGCTGTGATGTAATTGGGTAGTTGCCCCTTTTTCGCTTGGAACTGTTCGCGTGCTTCGCTACCAATAATACTTTGGAAATCACGGACCATTTTGGGGAAAGGGTGAGGGCCAACCACTGAACCGATCGCATAGATGTAATTAATAGGATCTTTTAGGTACTCTTCAAATGCGCTATCAACAGCGTCTTTTAACGTCGCTGTGCCCTGTGTAACCGGGACTAACTTACAACCAAGAATTTTCATTTTGGTAACGTTAGGATGTTCTTTCTCAATATCGACTTGGCCCATGTGAATTTCACACGGAATCCCAACGAGTGCGCAAGCTGTTGCTAAAGCCACTCCGTGTTGCCCCGCACCTGTTTCGGCGATCACTTTAGTTTTGCCCATATATTTAGCGAGAAGGGCTTCACCTAAACAATGATTGATCTTATGTGCGCCTGTGTGGTTTAAGTCTTCACGTTTAAGGTAGATCTGTGCGCCATCCAGCTTTTCACTTAGGCGTTTTGCATGGTAGATCGGACTTGGACGTCCAACATAATCACCAAACAGTGTATCCAGCTCTTGCTGAAATTCCGGTTGTTGGCGGATCTCTTCATATGCATCATTAATTTCATCCATGATTGTTTTTAGTTCTGGCGGGATCTCTTGCCCACCAAATTGACCAAAGAAACCCTCTTTATTAGGCATCTCAGAGAATTCAAATTTCTTCATCTTCTTCCCGCAATTTGTGTCATTTTGTTTTAAATGAATTTCAGAACATCTATATAGCTGTTCTTTATATGATTAGATTATATGCATTTAACCTTACGTAATAAATTGTTTAAGGCGTAAAAAAACCGCTTTTAAAAAGCGGTTTTTAAGTCGGACGAATTAGTGATTTTCTGGCCAGTAACCTATGCGTAATCCACCCCAGTGGCGACCATTGATAAAAATTGGCACTGATAGGTCATGCATAATTTCGCCGGTATCACGCTTATAAGTTTGCAAAAGCATTGTTTCGGTATGGCAACCACAACGTGCGCCGGTTCGGTCATTAAATAAACGTTTACTTCGGCTTTTCACAAGGTCGGTTTCAAAGTCCCCAGTTGGTGGGTTTGCAAACTGATTGTTGTGAGTTGGGACATAGCCATTCGGGTCAGTCACGATGGCATAGACCATTTTATTATGTCGGGAAAGGGCCGGTTCTTGGATTCCCGGTAAGATTTGATCACAGTACTTATCGAATTGGGTCGTGTACTTTTGTGGATTAGTACCTTCAACCGGTACATAATTGCGATCAAACAGGCTGCCTTCATGCATCTGCCCAGACGAAATTGCTTGTTGGAAAGACTCTGTAACTAGATCAGCAGTATCACGAGCAATATGATAGAACTGCTGATGGAAGTTTTGCTCTGAAGATGCCGCTAAAATTGCATTGGAGCGTTCAGCTGCTTCCATTAACGCTGAGGCTTGTGTAGCAAGTTGACTTACTTCAACATCACTTTCTTCTAGCTCATGGCGAACAGTTTGTAGTGAATTGAAGATCACTTCTAAGTTTTGACGGTTGGCGCGAGCACCTTCAGCAATTACGGATATCTGTCCTTCAACAGCGGAGGATTGTTCTGAAATTCCACCTAATTGATCGCTGATAAGCTCCATCGCTTCGGTACCGCTTTCTACGTCTCCTGAAAGGGTCTTGATTCGCGATACAACCTGTTGTGTTTCAGCACGGATCTCATCAACAATAGTTTCTACTTCACCTGTTGCGCTAGCTGTTCTGGAGGCCAACTGTCTTACCTCATCAGCAACTACGGCAAACCCTCGGCCATGATCACCTGCACGGGCAGCTTCAATTGCTGCGTTAAGTGCAAGCAGATTAGTTTGTTCTGCGATCTCTTCAATAACCTTAGTTACATCTTGGATCTTTAGAGATTTTGCATTCAATTGCTCAATTAATGTCAGCGTTTCAGCAGCTTGGGAATTAAGCTCACGAATATTGCTCATCGCTTCAGTGAGCGCCTGTTGACCTTCTGCACCAGTCGTTTTTGCTTGAATTGCCATTTCGGCAGCAATTTCTGCTTGTTGTGCAGATTGTTGTACTGTCACTGTCATCTCTTCAGAATTTTGTGCAATTTGAGAGACTTCTTTTACTTGGTTATCAAGTTTCGTTTTTAAAGTGTCAGCAGAGTAGGAAACCTCTGCAGCAGCAACGGCGTTAGCGTTTGCGCTGGACGATAACTTAGCACTGACATCTTCATTACCTTGTCGATTACTGAATAGATCGCCAAACAAAGCAGGTAGTAACTCTAGTTCGTCTGTTTTGTTGGTATTTACTAGCAAAGCCTCTTTATTGAGTTTGCCTAAAACTGAGTTATGCAAAACCAAGATAGAAAGGCCTGATGCTAGGAACGAAGTTACAATAAGAATGATCAGCGCGGTGCTATCAACGGCTAAATAAAAAGCAGCTGCGCCTGCAATGATGATGATAAAAAGTGCGGCAAAAAAACTTTTGAAGTAAAAGCTGGAAATGGACCTGTTCATGCAATTTCCCTATTTTGTTGTTATGTAGGGTAGGTAATTGGGGAGGCTATAAGTGATTATAGTCGTTAGCTTATAGCTCTCTAACTGCCTGTATTACAAGCGTATATAGAGGAATATATCATCACAAAAATAGGGTAAATGCTGTACTTTAGTAGAGATTGGAAGGGTAGAAGGGGGAATTTAAAGGAAATGTACTCAGAATAGTTTTTCTGAAAACAGCAGAACATGCTTTTTGGGAGAATCAATATGAATAGGGTCAAATTCAAACCCTAGCTGTGTTTCTTTACGAGCAATCAGCCTAAAACCTTCACACTTCAATTGCTTACGAATTTCTCTCACTAAAAATCGCGCATCTTGATATGATTTGGCAACTGTTTGATTACATTCATTTTTATCATCAGTCGAATTACCCCAACTTTGGGTTACAATCCAATCACCGACCAGGTCTTGGTACATCCGAACGATGTAGTATTCCTGTTGTTTTTGCCAGCGTATGATCAAACTGATGTAATCCGTAAAATTACAGCAGGTTTCCCCTGCTGAGAGCCAATGAAAACCGCGCATTGAGCCTGATATCGCGCAGTTTGTAAAGACTGGAGATAGATAAATTGTTGAACCGGAAACTAAAAATCTTAGCCGATGAGAATATGCCTATGGCTGAGACTATTTTTTCTCGCTTTGGTGAAGTAGAGCTCTGTGCTGGCCGCGGCTTATCTACAGAACAACTTTCAGATGCTGATGTACTTTTAGTTCGTTCCATCACTCAAGTAAATCAGGCGCTTTTACAGGACAGTCAGGTCCAGTTTGTTGGTACAGCGACTATAGGTACCGATCATATAGATAAGACTTATCTGGAAGACAACGATATCGCGTTCGCCAATGCGCCCGGCTGTAATGCCGATGCTGTTGTGGAATATGTATTAAGCGTGATCTATCAGCTCGCGGTTAAATATCAGTTTGATCCTAAGGAAAGAACCTATGGCATTATTGGTGTAGGCAACGTTGGTGGGCGATTACAAAAACGCTTTGATAAGTTAGGTTTCAAGGTTTTGCTAAATGACCCCCCTCGCGCTGAATTAGAATCTGGCTTTTCTGATCTAGATACTTTGCTTGAGCAAGCTGATGTTCTTTGTTTGCACACCCCGCTTACGGTGGATGGTGATCACCCGACAAAGCATCTGCTGTCGACTGAGCAACTCAAGAAACTAGGTGAAAATAGGATCGTTATTAATGCTGGCCGTGGGCCTGTTATTGATAACAGGGCCTTACTTGAAATTGGTCGGCAGCGTCCAGATCTTCTTTTTGCGCTAGATGTTTGGGAGCATGAACCTGCGGTCAATGCCGAGTTAGCGGCACGTTGCGAATTTGTATCACCACATATTGCAGGCTACAGCTTAGATGGCAAAATTAGAGGCACTTATATGCTTTATCAAGCTCTGTGTCAGCATCTACAGGTGGAGTGCAAAGAGCCTCTAACTGATTTTCTTCCAGAAGCTGAATTGTCATTTATGGAGCAGGGTAGTTTAACTGCGTTGGAATTAATGACCTTGATCTATGATCCGCAGGTGGATGATCAGCTCTTGAGAGCTACGTTGGAATTACCAGAGGCGGAACAAAAACTAGCGTTTGATCAACTTCGTAAGCAGTATCGGGTACGTCGTGAATTTGCATCTCTAAAAGTGGCTAATGCAACGAATCCAAAAGAGCTATCGGCATTGGGTTTTCAGCTCGCAGACTAACTCTAAATCCCTTAAGCTATAGTCTTTATTAGTGCAGTTATAAGAACCCTGAATGACCGAAGCGTTAGCACAGTTAAAATCCGTTAGAACTCTTGCTGAACTGAACCCTAAAGTGGGGGAAAAGGTTCAGATAGAAACGCGTACTCCCCGTGGGCGTTATTCGGTCCAGCTATTAGGCTATCGAGAAAACGGTAGTATGATGGTTTCAGCACCACGTACCTCGAATTCCATTAACGTGGGTTCGCGAGTTACCGTCCGTTTGATGAGTGGTAACTTTATCTGTGCCTTCAGTGCTAAGTTACTCAAAATACAGACCAGCCCGTTTGCTTATTGGCACCTTGAATATCCAACTGATACTGAAGTTAGGCGCATACGTAGTCACACGCGCGTTCCTGTTAATTTGATGGTGTCGATTGATGAATTTGAGTTGGGTAAAGGGTTTCGATTAGATTGGCCTATCAATGCTTACTGCACTGATATTAGTATCAAAGGTGCCTGTATAGATGCGCCCGTTACACTAGGTAAAAAAGGTGACAAGTTATTTGTTACGACGCGCTTTCAAGTGGCAGGTGCCGATCAGGTCGTGCTCACCCCTGTTGTGATAAGAAGTGTGCAAGCGGCAGAAGATGGTTTGACCAAAGTGGTGAGCCACGGTGTTGAATTTGAAGAGATGGATGATGACACCCACCTCATTCTAGCTGCTTTTGTATACCAGCAATTTTTAATTGAAACCGGTAATTTGGAGATCATAGGTGTTTAAACTCGGTCTTATTATTAACCCTTTAGCAGGAGTTGGCGGCAGTGTCGCGCTTAAGGGAAGTGACGGTGAGGAGACCGCGAAGAAAGCTCTGGAATTAGGTGCTGAACCTAAAGCGGGCTTACGTACCCTCCAGGCTTTGGAAGTACTTCAAGGTTTAGATATCCAAGTTATCACTTATCCTGCTGAAATGGGTGAAGAGGTTGCCGTTAAAGCTGGGTTTGAACCGCAAGTCGTTGGCCAGATCGAATCAGGCAATACTCATGCAGAAGATACCTTAAGAGCTGCCAAAGATCTGGTTGCTGCAGGGGTTGATATCATCCTATTTGCCGGAGGTGACGGTACCGCTCGTAATATCTGCGAATCGATTGCCGGTGAAGTGCCGGTTCTGGGCGTGCCGGCAGGTGTAAAAATTCACTCGGGTGTTTATGCTGTTACGCCCAAAGCCGCGGGTGAAATTGTTGCCATGCTGGTCAAAGGTGAGTTAGTAACTCTAGGTGATCAGGAAGTACGTGATATTGATGAAGAGGCGTTCCGGGAAGGGCGTGTTCGGGCTAAATATTATGGCGAGTTAGTTGTGCCTCAAGAGCACCGTTTTTTACAACACGTAAAAAATGGTGGTAAAGAATCTGAAGAGCTGGTGTTGGATGATATCGCGGCAGATGTGATCGAAAAGATGGATCCTGATTCTTACTATGTTATGGGATCTGGTTCTACGGTAGCTGCAGTGATGGAACAGTTAGGTTTGCCAAATACCTTGTTAGGGGTTGATCTGATTAAAGATAACGAGATCGTTGCTTCAGACTGCACAGCACAACAACTACTGGAGTTAACCGAAGGTGAGCCTTGCGAACTAGTGATTACATTGATCGGTGGTCAAGGGCATATTGTTGGGCGTGGCAATCAGCAGCTGAGCCCCGCATTGCTTAAGCGAATTGGCAAAGAAAATATCAATGTGATTGCTACCAAAACAAAACTGCGTGAACTGGAAGGGCGTCCGCTAATAGTAGACAGCGGTGACCCAGAGTTAAACGCGAAGCTCTCGGGAGTAATTCCAGTTACAACGGGTTATCATGATTCCGTATTGTATCGAGTGGCAGATTACTAAGAGCTTATCTATGCTTTAAAGGCCTGTGTTACAGGTCTTTTTTATATGGGCAGGTGACGGTTGTGGTTAATCACTTATTCAATTTTTTTCTTATGCTGCTTGCGCCAGAATGGATGCGTGATCAAACCCCTGATAAAGATCACTTCTATCGGCGTTTATTCACTGCTAAGCACCGCGCTAAGCGAAATAAAATTAAACTACTCTGGATCTGCGTACTTAGTCTTTGCGTCCTCTTCCCATTTCCTCATGCAATTGCTGCGTTGGTATTGTTGACCACATTTATTACATTCAGTTGGTTGGATGAATCAAACTGACATCGTTCTGTCATAGAGTCTCGGTAAAGTTTCGCCTGATATTTTTTATAAGAACTTATTGAGGCTCACCCCATGAAAAAACTGATCGCAGGCGCTGTTGTTGCAAGCGCAATGATTGCTCTAACTGGTTGCCACACAAATCAGGCGAAGCAGGAAGAAACTAAAGAAGTTGCACAACTAAACAATGATGACCTATACGAAGTTTCTCACGAAGGTCGTCACTATGTGTTTGACGATTTCGCAACTTATCAGTCTTTCCTAACAGTTGGCGAAACTTCTTACCGTAAAGTATTTATTGGTGGTGGTCCTAAAGGCGAAACATTGGTATTCGGTCTAACTGGCGCAGACAAAAAGAAAATGTCTGGTATCGCTAGCATCGACATGTTCAAAGGCGAAATGGCTGGTGCAGAAAGCTTCTACGGCGAAATGCGTGGCGAAGATGGTCGTCTATACGTATTCAGTACTCTTGAAGATATGGAAGACGTGCGTACTGTAGGTGAAGCGCCATATCGTTTTACTCAGATCGCTGCAGGCCCGCAAGGTCAGACGGTTGTATTTGTTCTAAACAAAAACAACAAGAAACAGCAGCCTGTTGCTTTAATGGCTAAATTCAAAGAAATGAACAACATGAAGTAACATTTCTAACAAGAGCGCGTTTATCTTTAAGGAGGTAAGCGGGCTTTTTGTTTAGCGATACAACCTTCCCAAATTGCATTTGAGTTTTACCCTGTTGAAAATTCTATTTAATAAATGGAACTTTCGCTGTTCAGGTTAGTCAATAAATACATCCTGCAAGCTGGGATGATCTTTCGATAAGTCATAGGAAAGTTTGGGTTCTGTAGTTTGAGAAAGGTCATTGTTTAGGCGCTGTTTATGTAAGTAAACGGCGCTTTTTTTATACTCTGTATAAGCTCTCGAACTAGGTAGGGAAATAAAAAAGCCCGCTGAGTAAGCAGGCTTTTTTCAAAACAAACTCGAGATTAGATCTCAGCGTTGTGATAAATGTTCTGAACGTCGTCGAGATCATTCAACATATCGATAAATTTCTCGAACATTGGAAGGTCGTCTGCTGATACAGGCGAGCCGTTGTGAGGTACGAATTGGATCTCATCAACGTCTAAGTCCAGACCTTCAATGTTTTCTTGAAGCGCTTTTTTCGCTTTAAAGTAATCAGTGTGAGGCGCGAAAACAGTAATCTTACCGTCTTCAGCTTCGATATCTGTTACATCTACGTCTTCCATCATCAGTGCTTCGAGTACTGCATCTTCATCATCGCCGTTGAAAACGAAGATCGCACTGTGATCGAACATGTGGCTCACGCTGCCCTGAGAACCAATTTTACATTTGGTTTTGTTAAAGCAATTACGTACATCACCAAAAGTACGGTTAGGGTTGTCTGTCAGGCATTCAACGATAACCATGCAGCCACCAGGACCAAAACCTTCGTAACGAGCTTCAGAGAAATCTTCACCGCCGCCACCTTTCGCTTTATCTAGCGCTTTATCAATTACGTGAGCAGGCACTTGAGCCTTTTTAGCACGTTCGATTAAGCCAGCTAATGCTAGGTTACCTTCGACTTCGATGCCGCCTGCTTTCGCACAAACATAGATTTCACGGCTAAATTTACTGTAAACCTTAGCCTTAGCATCGGATGTTTTTGCCATCGACTCTTTACGGTTTTGATAGGCTCGACCCATTGCGATATTCCATACACTGAGAAAAAAGAAGAAAATTCTACCGTTTCAGAGCCTAACTGAAAACCCGCATTTAGGATGCATGGCTAAGTATTCCGTAAAAAATGCTTTTCAACTTCTGTGAAGGTAAAGAATTGCGTTTTCCTTGATGGCAATGGTATTCGCTGCTGATTAAAGCGTTCTATTGCTTCTATTTTCTGCTTTTCTTGAAAATATCTGATTGATCGCCCCGGATACAATTTCTTTGATGATGGGGTGTTCGTCCTCGAGGTCTGCTAGTTGAGCACAAAACATAGGCTTATCCTTAGCGGATACCCAAGCGGTGAAGTTATCATCTCTAACAAGAGATCTAATGACCGAAGAGTACTTATTAATTTCCATGATTAACTCCATTGCACATTAGTTGTGCTTGTGCAGCATTTTTGCACTTGATTATGTCTAAATGGTTAAAAATTCCTTTAGTTTTTATTGTTTGTTAAAGGTATTGCACTAACCGTGCCATGGAAGAACTGAGGCAGATCAGCCAATACTTTTCATTTTGCGCGATAGCCTTTGTCTCACGTATAGTTCCAACTTACTTCATCAGTTTCGCTAAATGGATTTGGCGCTAAGGAATCTTCTATGGATCTGCAACAATCACTACAACAGTACTTTTCTTTTGATCAATTTAGGGAAGGGCAAGAGCAAACCATTCGTCAGTTACTCAATGGCCAATCCACACTTTCAGTATTTCCAACGGGTGCAGGCAAATCCCTTTGCTATCAGTTTACGGCGATTCATCTACCTAATTTGACCTTGGTTGTATCGCCGTTATTAGCGCTAATGAAAGATCAGTTAGCTTTTTTAAAAGAGAAAGGGATTGCTGCGGCAAGTATAGATTCGACTTTGACGCCTGATGAAAACCGTCAGGTTATGCAGGATATTCGTCAGGGCAAAATTAAGATTTTGATGGTCTCTGTAGAGCGGTTTAAAAATGAACGCTTTCGAGAGTTTATTAGCTTTGTGCCAATCTCGATGTTGGTGGTGGATGAGGCGCATTGTATCTCTGAGTGGGGGCATAACTTCCGCCCTGACTATCTAAAATTGCCGCAGTATTGTCAGCAGCTCAATATCCCAACGGTGTTGTTACTGACAGCTACTGCAACACGTAAAGTTAAAAGAGATATGGCGCAGCGCTTTAATATTGCTGCGGAGCATATAGTTCAGACAGGCTTTTATCGCTCGAATTTGGATTTAACGGTATTGCCGGTTGATGAAGCGGATAAAAAGGCCAAGCTTGCTCAAGTTGTTGCTGCACAAAGCGGCGCAGGTATTGTCTATGTCACTTTGCAACAAACAGCAGAGGAGGTTGCCAATCACCTACAGCAGCAAGGTATAGCTGCTGTTGCCTATCATGCGGGTTTAGATAATGAGCTAAGACATCAGATTCAATCCGATTTTATGGCTGGAAGGATAGGTGTTGTAGTTGCAACCATCGCCTTCGGTATGGGGGTCGATAAGTCCGATGTTCGTTTTGTCATCCATTATGACTTACCAAAATCGATTGAAAACTACAGTCAGGAGATTGGTAGGGGGGGTAGGGATGGTCAGCTGTCTCACTGCATTACTTTGGCAAATTTAGATGGTATTACTACGGTAGAGAACTTCGTATACGGTGATACGCCTGAGCTATCGGGCATCGAATATGTGATCAACAATATTCGGGATGAGGAGAGTAGTCAGCAGTGGGAGATGCAGATATCTCCGTTATCCAGCGCTGCGAATATCCGTCAGCTTCCACTAAAAACCTTGTTGGTTCAGTTAGAGCTTAGAGGTGTTATTCATCCTAAATACTCCTATTTTGCTGATTTTAAATATAAATTTTTGGTCGATCAGCACTTGGTTTTGGAGCGTTTTAAAGATGAACGGCGTCAGTTTATCGAAGCTATTTTCCAACATACCCAGTTTAAAAAAGTATGGGGGAATTTAGATTTTGAAAGCCTTTATCAGCATTATGGTTGTGATCGGCAGCGGGTTGTTTCGGCGATGGAGTACTTGCAAGAGCAGCAATTGATTGTGCTTGAAACCAAGAAGATTACCGAGGTCTTTGCAGTCGATACCAATAAACTTGCTGAACCTCAATTGGCTCAATCACTTGCTAATTACTTTAGCGAGAAAGAGGAGAAGGAAGTTCGGCGAATCGCTCAGTTAATTCGCTTTTTTGAATTGGATCGATGTTTAACTTCAAATTTAGCGCGCTATTTTGATGATCAACATGCGCCTGCACAGTGTGGCCATTGCTCGGCCTGTCGTGGTGAACCTGCAGCCTTAAGTTATTCTGCTGTTCCTGAACTACCAAGTGAAGCAGAGCTAATTGGCTTTTTAGACGAATTAAGTCAGTTGTTCAAAAGTAAAAGCATTCGCCTAACTGTAGGCGTAGCCTGCCGTTATCTAATGGGGATCAGTGTGCCAGTGCTTACACGTGTAAAAGCAAGGCAGCTATCAGGTTTTGGTTCTTGTGAACGTGTCCGCTTTTCTGAAGTGAAGCAGAAGGTTACAGGGTTATTAGTCTAGAGCGAACCTAGTATAGGCCTGTACTGAGCTGGCATTAGCTGTTTTTACGAGCGAAGCTCTGCTGCTGCAGCGTTTCTGGCGTTAAAGGTTTAGAAAGAAGGAAACCTTGGTAGTTCTGGCAGCCTTTGTTCTGAAGGTATGCTAGTTGGTTTTGGGTTTCGATACCTTCGGCAACGATCTGTAGATCTAGATTATGTGCTAGTTGAATTATCGAATCGAGAACGCGCATATCAGAGTCCGTCCCGATGTCGTTAATAAAACTACGGTCAATCTTCAGAATGCTGGCAGGGAACTGATTCAAGTAAGCAAGAGAGGAGTAGCCGGTCCCAAAATCGTCAATTGCGATACTGAACCCTGCTTTTGATAGTTCTTCAAGAATAGATATCCCTGTCTCCATCTGTTCCATCAGTACGGATTCAGTGACTTCTAGAATCAGTTGATCGTGCTGCAGGTTATATTGCTTGCAAGCATGCTTAATTCTATCGGCTAAATTGTAATCGCTGAGTTGGTAACCGGAGAGGTTAATGGCTACTGGGAAGGTTTTAATCCCCATCTCTTGCCAGACACCGAGCTGTCGGCAGGCTTCGTTGATAACCCATTCGCCAATCTCTCGGATTAAGCCCGTTTCCTCTGCAAGGGGGATAAAGCGTGCAGGTGAAATTGGTCCCAGTTCTGAATGGGTCCAACGTAACAGGGCTTCTACTTTCTCGAGTTGTGTTTGTTGGTTAAAGATAGGCTGATAAACAAGAGATAGCCCATCACTGCTGATGGCATTCCGCAATTGGGCTTCTATTTTTAAGTTTTCGACAGATGCTTTTTTGAGTGCGGGGGTATATACCGCTATGGCCCCTTGTTTTATATCTTTCTTCGAATTGAGCGCCATAGTTGCTGCATTAGTAACTTCAGCTAAATTATTGCCGTGCTCTGGTGCGGAAGCTAAACCAATATGAGCAGAGATGGATACCTCAGTACCGTCGATGCAGAAAGGGGTGCTGATAACCTGTTTAATCTCATGCAATAGCATGTTTACGTATAGAGAACTGCTACTGCAAAGAATGGCAATTTCATCATTACCAATTTGGGCAAGATAGTCTTTATCTGAACAGGTCTGCGCTATTCTGGTAATTACGTCTTCAACCAGCTTCTCAGCAACCTCTGCTCCGTATGTATTACGAATTGTATTGAAGCGTTGTATGTCGAGAACAATAACCTTGGCGCAACCTTCATTATTCATTAGCAATTCAAACTCGACTTCGAGCTGTTTAATTCGCGGGATTAGCTTAACTGAGGAGCTACTGCCTAGACTATCAATACTATAAATTTGCGATAGATCGGAGAGGGTACCAAGGTAATGGGTGACAATGCCGTCATTGTCAGTTATTTCACTGATTGTTAAATGCTGTAAATACTCATTTCCCTCTTTATTGACGTTCCATAAAGCACCCGACCATAAACCTGTGCGGGATATCTCTTTCCACATGGATTCATAAATACGCTTGTTATTATTCGAGCCTAGATTGGAGATATGACGGCCAACAATATCTGGGTTTGAATAACCTGTTATTTTCTCGAATTGATGATTGATTTCATCGATATTTAGATTGACGTCTGTAATAACAGCACCGGTTGAAAGCTGGTTGATGTTCTCTTTAATTTTACGATAACGATCATGTTTTTTAATCGCTTTTGTTTTTAGTAAGCGGATTAAATAGCGGCTTTCATTGCTGGGAGTGCAATGGATAGTGATATCTGAATTAGGATCACAGTTTTGATGTGTCAAACTAAATACACGGTTCTTTTCGAAACCTCGTTTTAATCCTGCATGCAGCTCTTCAGGGAGGTGGTGGAAGATATTTTTTAATCTATGTGGTTGTGTCAGAGGAGAAAGATTAAAGAACTCCTTTGCCAAACTATTCATACCCATGATTGCCTCTTCAGTACAGAGAAGAGTCGGGACGGATTCGTTATTTAGGAGTTCTTCCAGATCTGACGATATTTTAGAAATTAATCCCCGAGAGCGACTAAGCCTCAACTCATACCATAGAGGTATGAGTAATAGGGCCAGAATCAAAGCTGCAACCAGCAAGGCTACATGATTGATGGCTAGTGGAGACAGTCTAGTGGCTAATTCGACATGCATGACAGCACCTAGGCAGTGAATGTCTTCATCAGAGAGTTAAGGTCTTTAACCAGTACTTTAAGGCTGTCACAAGCGTGGTTTGTCTTATCTGCTGCATCCATATTTGAGCTGGCCACATTTCTAATGCTCAAAATGCTAGTGTTGATTTCATCTGAAACGGCACTTTGTTGCTCCGATGCGCTTGCAACTTGTAGGCACCGATCCGAAACCTCTGTCATTGCATTAGAAACCTGATCAAATGATAGGCTTGCTTCTTTTGCTAATTCAATGCCTTTGTGTGCTTGACCTGAACAGCGCTCCATTGCATTAGCTGTTTTTTCAACCTGCTTTTGGATTGTATCGATGGTATTTCGAATTTCGCTGGTGGAGGATTGTGTTCGTTGAGCAAGGGTTCTCACTTCATCTGCTACTACTGCAAATCCACGTCCTTGTTCTCCTGCTCGAGCTGCTTCTATCGCAGCATTTAGGGCAAGTAGATTGGTTTGTTCTGCGATCTCATTGATTATATTGATAATCTGTTCAATCGAATTGGCTTGGTGTTTAAGTTCGTCAGAAGAAGTAGAGGCCGCTTGTACATCGCTTACCAGCTCTGAAATACCTTCTAACATGACACTGATATTATTTTTGCCTTGCTCGGCCAGATCAGATGCATGTTGAGTAGCTGAAGAAGTTTGCGCCGTGTTATCGGCAATATCATGTGCTGTGGCTGACATTTGAGTGGCTGCACTGGCCAACATGTCGCTTTCAGCATTTTGCTGATGGATACCCGAAGTTGCCTGAGCGACGGCGTCATCGGTTTCATGCATAACCTCATTGAGGGTTTTGATGCTGTCTTCAACGCGACCAACTACCGTTCTTAAGCGGGCCTGCATCATTCGTGTTGCTAGCTCTACTGAGCCTTGCTCATGCATGTTTTCAGCCATTACTAATTGCGCCAGTGGATTGGCATAGATGCCATCCGCAGTTGATGCAATTTCAGAGAGGTGGTGCGTATGGCGATACATCGTAAACATAGCGATCGTAAACACGATGAACATCGCTATGTATTGAAGAAAAGATTCAAAAGGTAAAAGTGTGCAAGCAGCCATGGAAAGGCTAGTAATCGCCGTTGTTGCTAAAATGCGGGAAGCTAGGCTTTTTCCTTTAACGGTTTTGCTAGGGGAGCTATTTAGTTTTGCGTAAACTTTTTCAGCTCGTTCGATCTGGTAACTTGTTGGTCGCGTACGCACGGATTGATAGCCGCTTTTCTCGCCTTTATCGTTGTAGATAGGCATTACATAAGCTTGAACCCAGTAATGATCACCGTTTTTACAGCGGTTCTTAACCATGCCCATCCAAGGCTGATCATTCTTCATATGGTGCCAAAGATCGCCAAAAGCTGCTTTTGGCATATCAGGGTGCCGGACGATATTGTGATGTTGACCAATCAGCTCTTCTTGGGAGTAACCAGCAACTTCACAGAATTCAGGGTTCGCGTAGGTGATAACGCCTTGAGTATCTGTGGTCGAAATTAAGCGAACGTTTTCTGGATAGGTATGTTCTATACCTGTTGTGTTAGTGCTCATGTTCAAGTCTCCAGTTTGCAGTTCCGTTTCTGGAGCGACATGTAATTATTTTTATTGGTCGCGATTAGTGACATTGATTATTTGACCGTATGTTCGGTCGCCACTATTAATACGATTATCTCGGACTTCGATTAAATATATATGACATAAACAATTGTGCGCCGCAACATTTTTTGGTTGTGAATTGTTCAGTTGTTCTCTTCTGATTGTGGTCTTTAAGTGCTAACTATCTGATAGGCTTATACAAAAAAGCCCTCCTAAAAGGAGGGCAAAGAGGCCTTTAAGCCTAAAGGAGCCCAACAGCTCCGGAGTGGTAACACCACCATCGTGAAGAGCGTAAAAACGAGGGTCTAAAGCTGTTCAATATCCAAAGCAAAAGTATGATTTAAGCCAGTCTGCAGGGTTGCAGCATGTTGGCTTACTCTTGGTAGGTAATGGTCAGCAAAGAACAATGCGGTAGAAACTTTAGCGTTAAGGAAATCATCGCCGTAGTCGTTATCCGCGCCTTTTAGCTCTTCAGCTTTGATGGCGCCTTGCGCTAGAAGCCAGCCACCGGTTAGGTAGCCCATCATCATGAGGTTATCGACACTGATATTGCCCATAAGTTGTTTATCGCTGCCTGCATTTTCTAGGATAAATTGACCGGCAGAGGTCGCATCTCGAAGAGCAGTGGTTAGTTTTTTACCAAGCTCTTGTAGGGCTTCTGAATCTGAGTGAAGTAGAAGTTCAGTTGTGGCTTGAACATCGGCTTGCAGTTGCGTTAGCGCAGCGCCTTTATCAAACAGTGTTTTACGACCAATAAGGTCAAGGGCTTGGATTCCTGTAGTACCTTCGTAAATCGGTAAAATACGTGCATCACGGTAATGTTGCGCCGCACCAGTTTCTTCGATGAAACCCATGCCGCCGTGAACCTGGATATTCAGTGATGTTAGCTCTTGTGCCAGTTCAGTCATCCAGCCTTTAACAATAGGCGTGTAAAACTCTACTCGTGATTTGCTGGTTTGATCGCCATGATGTGCGCGGTCGATATCCGCAGCTGCGGTATAGGCAAGAGCGCGCATGGCTTCATTGCCTGATTTCATCGCCATCAACATACGACGTACATCTGGGTGATTGATGATAGCTATTTTGCTGCCATCAGGATTGCTACCTTGGAAGCGTTCTTGGCTGTATTGCAGTGCTTGTTGGTAAGCACGCTCGGAAATAGACAAACCTTGTAAGCCTACCGATTGGCGAGCATGGTTCATCATTGTGAACATGTAGCTCAGGCCTTTGTTTGCTTCACCTACGAGGTAACCGATTGCGCCTTCGTTATCACCAAAGCTCATTACACAGGTTGGGCTGCCATGAATACCCAGTTTGTGCTCTAGGGATACACAGCTTACGTCGTTTAATTCGCCTGGTTGGCCTTGATCATCTAAAAGATATTTAGGCACGATAAACAGGGAGATGCCTTTAACACCGGCAGGTGCATCTGGCAGACGAGCAAGCACTAGATGCACGATATTCGATGTCATCTGGTGATCACCCCAAGTGATAAAGATCTTCTGACCCGTAATTTTGTAGTGATTGCCTTCAGGGATGGCTTTGGAGGCTACCGCTGCCAGATCTGATCCTGCATTGGGTTCAGTTAGGTTCATGGTACCGGTCCACTCACCACTAATCAGTTGTGGTAGGTATTGTGCTTTTAATTCGTCGCTACCATGCGCAATCAGAGCTTCTACAGCGCCTTGGCTGAGCATAGGGCAGAGTGCAAAGCCCATATTGGCCGAATGCCATAGTTCATTTACGGCTGTACCTATGACATTGGGTAGCGCCTGGCCACCAAACTCTTCAGGACCCGTTAGCGTAGCCCAACCATTTTCGACAAACTGCTGATAGGCATCGGAGAAGCCTGCGGTTTCTTGTACTGCACCATCTGCAACTGTAGCGCCGTTTTGGTCGCCTACCCAGTTTAAAGGGGCTAAAACATCAGAGGCTAATTTGCCTGCTTCCTCAACGATAACATTGGCTAGCTCAGAGTTAACTTCGTCTAGGTTTTGTTCACTGCATAGCTGATCTAGATCGATCAGATGGTTTAGTAGAAATCTGGCATCTTGTAGTGGTGGAGTATAAGTGCTCATAAATCTCTCATCTCTTGATTAGAGCGGCTATATAAAAACATCCAAGCGGCTCTTTAAGTTGTATCGTGTGTGTTACATTAAAAAGGCGAGCTGGGTAAAAAGGCGACAAGTACCCAGCCCGCATCAAAGGAGCTACAGTTTATTTTGTAGCTCTGGCATCACGTCAAACAGGTCAGCAACTAAGCCATAATCTGCGACGGAAAAAATAGGAGCTTCTTCATCTTTGTTGATAGCAACAATGGTTTTGGAATCTTTCATTCCTGCAAGATGTTGAATAGCACCTGAAATACCAACAGCGATATACAGCTCTGGCGCGACGATCTTACCGGTCTGGCCTACTTGCATATCGTTTGGAACAAAGCCGGCGTCAACCGCTGCGCGGGATGCACCTACGGCAGCGCCTAGCTTGTCTGCCACTTGTTCTAGCAGACCGAAATTCTCACCGTTACCCATACCGCGGCCACCAGAAATAATGATGTTGGCAGCAGTCAGTTCAGGACGATCAGACTCAGCGACTTCTTCACTAACAAAACTTGATAGTTGGGCATCATGAGCAATCGATATCTCGCTAATCTCTGCTGAATTGCCTTTTTCAGCAGCGTCGAAAGAGGTTGTTCGCACGGTGATGACTTTTATTGGATCTAATGATTCTACGGTTGCGACTGCGTTACCTGCGTAGATAGGACGCTGGAACGTCGTAGCTGATTCAACAGCGGTGATATCAGAGATCTGAACCACATCCAGTAGCGCTGCAACGCGTGGAAGGTAGTTTTTCCCTGAGGTAGTGGCTGGCGCGAGGATATGAACATAGTCCTTACCTAACTCGGTAATCAGCTTAGCCATGTTCTCTGCTAGCTGATATTCGTAAGCTAGTTCATCAGCAAGTAAGACTTTACTAACACCAGCGATCTCTGACGCTGAAACGGCTACAGCTTTGCAGTTACTGCCCGCGACCAGTAGATGAATATCACCTCCGATTTGTGTCGCTGCTGTAATCGTGTTGAGAGTGACAGGTTTTAGTGTGCGATTGTCATGTTCTGCAATAACGAGAATAGTCATATATCACCCCCTTAAATTACTTTTGCTTCGTTCTGAAGTTTCTCGATCAATTCATCAACGCTGTTTACTCGGATACCCGCTGCACGATCTGCTGGTGGCGTTACTTTCAACAACTTGGTGTGGCTTTTTAGCTCTACACTTAAGTCCGCAGGGGATTTGACCGCTAAAGGCTTGCGCTTAGCTTTCATAATGTTTGGCAAAGAAGCGTAGCGAGGTTCGTTGAGTCGGAGGTCTGTAGTCACGATTGCTGGTAGCTTTAGCTCTACTGTTTGTAGGCCACCGTCCACTTCGCGTGTCACAACAGCTTTGCCATCTTCGACCTTAACTTCAGAAGCAAATGTACCTTGTGGCATATCGGTTAGCGCCGCTAACATTTGACCTGTCTGATTGTTATCACTATCGATGGCTTGTTTACCCATAATTACCAGATCAGGTTGTTCCTCATCGATCACTTTGCTTAATAGTTTTGCTACGTTTAGTGATTCTGGAAGTTCATCTGTCTCAATCTGAATACCACGATCAGCACCTAGAGCTAAGGCTGTTCTAATTTGTTCCTGGCAAGCTTTAGGGCCGATCGATACAATTACGATCTCTTCTGCTTTGCCTGCTTCTTTTAGACGAACTGCTTCTTCAACGGCGATCTCGCAGAACGGGTTTAGCGCCATTTTGACATTGGCTAGATCTACATCGGTGTTGTCTGCTTTAACGCGTACTTTTACGTTGTAATCAATCACGCGTTTTACGGTAACTAAAATTTTCATCTGTTTACCTCTCCGACCTAGGAGCTAAGCTCCTAGGTTTTCACTCTGGTGTTATAAGTTTTATGATTTTTGAGGTTCTGTACCGTTGGCACGATCACGAAGTAGGAACTTCTGGATCTTACCGGTTGATGTTTTAGGTAGCGGGCCGAAAACAATATCCTTCGGTGCTTTAAAGTGGGCCATATGTTCACGACAGAAATCGATCAGTTCTTTCTCTGTAATACCGCAATCGGCACCTTCTTTTAGAGCAACGAAAGCACAAGGTGTTTCACCCCATTTTTCGTTGTTCTTAGCAACTACCGCAGCTTCTTGGATAAATGGATGACGGTATAGAACATCTTCTACCTCGATAGAGGAGATGTTTTCACCACCTGAGATGATGATGTCTTTAGAACGATCTTTGATCTCGATATAGCCATCTGCATGCCATACTGCTAGATCACCCGAGTGGAACCAACCACCTTCAAAGGCTTTCTCAGTGGTTTCTGGGTTCTTTAGATAGCCTTTCATTACAAGATTTCCTTGCATGAAAATCTCACCCATTGTTTCGCCATCTTGAGGCACAGGTTCCATTGTTGTTGGGTCAGCAACCATTAGGCCATCAAGCATTGGCGCTCTGACACCTTGACGAGATTTTAAGCGCGCTTTCTCATCAGCCGTTTTGTCATTCCACTCATCGTGCCAAGCACACACAACAGAAGGGCCGTAGGTTTCTGTTAAGCCGTAAACATGGGTTACGCTAAAGCCTAGGGCTTCCATACCTGCGATAACCGCTGCTGGTGGCGCTGCACCTGCAGTCATCACGTTTACTTGATGTTCAATGCCAGCTTTAAGTTCATCATCAGCGGAATTAAGCATGTTCAGAACGATAGGTGCACCACAGAAGAAACCAACTTTCTCTTCTTTAATGGCATTAAAAATATGATCTGCGCGGACATGGCGAAGGCAGACATTAACACCTGCCATAGCAGCGATCGTCCATGGGAAACACCAACCATTGCAGTGGAACATTGGTAGGGTCCACAGATATACAGGGTGCTGGCCCATGCCCCATGAAATGGAGTTACTGATAGCGTTTAGGTAAGCACCGCGATGGTGGTATACAACACCTTTTGGATTACCTGTCGTGCCTGATGTGTAGTTTAGGGTGATGGCGTTCCATTCATCATTCACGTGGTGAGGTGTGAAGTTTTCGTCACCTAGCTTGAGGAAATCATCGTATTTGATATCGCCGATGAACTCGCCTTCAGTCCAATAAGGATCATCAATATCGATGATGAAAGGTTTATGATCCATCAGCTCCAGAGCGCCTTTAACGACAGAGCTGAACTCACGGTCAGTAATAAGAACCTTGCTCTCAGCATGCTGCAAAATAAATGCAACGGCTTCTGAATCTAGACGGATATTAATTGAGTTAAGCACGGCGCCACACATAGGTACGGCGAAATGCGCTTCAAAGTGTTCAGCTAGGTTTGGCGCTAAAATAGAAACGGCATCGCCAGGATTGACGCCTTTTTGTTTTAAAGCGCTGGCTAGTTTCTTACAACGATTATAGGTTTCAGCCCAGCTGCGGCGTATTTCGCCATGAACAGTGGCTGTACGCTCTGGATAGACACTAGCTGCACGTTCGATAAACGTAATAGGTGTCAGTGCAGAATAATTGGCCAGATTTTTATCCAGATCGGTTTCGAAAGCTGAAGTGATCACTGTCTCTCTCCTTGCTATTTACCGCTAACGCTCAGTTTTGCGCTTAGCTAAAGTTATTACGTTTAAATTTGATAAATTGGCCGACTATTCCGCTGCGGAAGCTCAAAACGCAAACCACAAAAACAGCGCCCATAATGATGTGAATGTAGTTACCCATCTCGCCACCAGAGAGGTAGTTCTGCATGCTGACGATAAAGCCTGCACCCAAGACAGGGCCGAAGATCGTGCCCACCCCGCCAACAAGGGTCATAAGGATGACTTCGCCTGACATGTGCCAATGAACATCGGTTAACGATGCCAATTGGAAAACCAGCGTTTTGGTCGAGCCAGCAAGTGCTGCTAAAGCAGATGAGATGATGAAGGCAATCCATTTGTAACGATTAACGTCGTAACCCAATGAAGTTGCGCGGGCTTCGTTATCTCGAATTGCTTTTAATACTTGGCCAAATGGTGAATGAATGGTGCGGTTGATCATCCAATAACCGAATACAAATATGGCCAGCACAAAGTAATACATGGTGTAGTTATCGCTTAGGTCTAGTAGCCCAAACAGCTCCCCACGAGGCACACCTTGCATACCATCTTCACCATTAGTAAATGGCGCTTGTAGGTAGAGGAAGAACACTAACTGTGCCAAAGCCAAGGTCACCATGGCGAAGTAGATGCCTTCACGCTTAACCGCAAGCTTGCCAAAAATCGCACCTAATAAGCCGCCGGCAACAGTACCTGCAAGAATGGCAAGTTCAGGTGTAATACCGCTATTGATCATGAGGTAACCGGTGATGTATCCACCCGTTCCTAAGAACGCCGCATGACCAAAGGAAAGTAAGCCCACAAATCCAAGCAATAAGTTAAATGCGCAGGCAAATAGTGCAAAGCACAGAACTTTAGCTAGGAAAACAGGGTAAAGAGCTGCTGGTGCGATCAACGCTAGAGCCAGCAGTGCAATGTTTAGTTTTTGATTATTCATACCGATCTCCTAAGCTTCTTTACCGAATAAACCGGCTGGCTTGAGTAGCAGCACAATAACCATCACCAAGAAGATAATGGTGGTAGAGGCTTCGGGATAAAAATATTTGGTTAGACCTTCCACGATCCCCATACCAAGGCCCGTGAGGATGGCTCCACCGATAGAACCCATTCCACCGATAACCACGATGGCAAACACCACGATTAAGATGTTTGAGCCCATATCAGGAGATACAGAATAGACTGGAGCAGCCATGACACCGGCAAAGCCTGCTAAAGCAACGCCGAAACCAAAGGTCAAAGTAACGATCAATGGCACGTTGATACCAAAGGCTTGCATCAATTGTGGGTTCTCTGTGCCTGCGCGAAGGTAAGCACCTAGCTTGGTTTTTTCGATCATCCACCAAGTGCCAGCGCAGACAATGATAGAAGCGATAATGATCCAAGCCCGATAATTCGGCAGATACATAAATGGCAGACGGTTACCGCCTTTTAGTTCTTCGGGAATGGCGTATGACATGCCAGAAGAGCCAAACATATGGGTAAAAGCACCCTGTATAATCAAGGCTAAGCCGAACGTTAACAGTAGGCTATAGAGGTGATCTTCATTAGCGATAGGGCGGATAAGGAAGCGTTCCATCAATATGCCGATCGCGCCAATGCAGATCGGTACAAGGATCAAAGCCACCCAGTAGTTTATGCCCATATATTTCAGGGCAAGAAAAGCGATAAATGCACCCAGCATATAGAGTGCACCTTGCGCGAAGTTAATTATCTTCAGCAGACCGAAGATAATGGCCAGTCCGAGGCTAAGCAAGGCGTAGAATGAGCCGTTGATCAACCCAACCAATAACTGGCCAAATAGGGCAAAGAGGTTAATATCAAACATAACAATCATCTACCTGTAGTCATCCAATAGGGATGTATGGAGCAGGGGTGATGGCAAAGCCAAATAGCATTTGCCACCACGCGTTTTTCTTATGAGAAGTTGCACTGCGGTAGCATTGGGCTGTAAGCCTCATCTGCTGGAATAACCTTCAGTACTTTGTAGATGTCGTTTTGATCTTTACGCTCGGCTGCTTTCTTGATCTCTACATACAGCATGTCGTGTACCATACGGCCGTCTGGACGTAGAGTTGCATTACGTGCGAAGAAGTCTTCAGGTTTTGTCTCTTTCATCTTCTTAGCGATCGCTTCTGCGTTATCACTGCCTACCGCTTTAACTGCATTTAGGTAGTGAGTTGTTACAGAGTAAACACCTGCGTGAATCATGCTTGGAATAGCGCCGTGACGCTCTTCGAAACGTTGACTCCACTGACGCGTTTTCTCATCCATGTCCCAGTAGAATCCAGACGTTAAGCGCATACCGCCAGCAACATCTGCATCCATTGCTTGAGCGTTTGGTGTGAATACTAATAGGCCCGCAACATCCATCTCTTGCGTTAGACCAAATTCAGTGGCAGTTTTCAGCGCATTTACTGTGTCGTTACCGGCATTCGCTAGAGCAACTACGTCCGCACCAGAAGCTTGAGCCTGAAGAACATAAGAAGAGAAGTCTGTAGTGCCTAGAGGAGCGCGGATAGTGCCAACAACTTCACCGCCGTTTTCTTTGATGACCTTGGATGCAACACCTTCTAGAGCGTGACCAAAACTGTAGTCAGCTGTGATGAAGAACCATTTCTTCTTACCGGATTGAACCATAGGTTTTACAGTGCCGTTTGCTAGGGCAACAACGTTGTAAGTCCAGTGAACGTTGTAAGGGTTACAGCTCTTAGTTGTGAACGTGTTGGATGCTGAGCCAGAAATCAGTGTTAGCTTTTTAGCATTCAGGTTAACTTTCGATACTGCGCCAGATACCGCAGAAGAAACTAAACCACCGATTGCATCAACGTCTTCGGCTTCTACCCACTTACGCGCAATAGAAGAGGCGATATCTGGTTTTAGCTGTGAGTCAGCTGTAACTAGTTCGATCTCTTGTCCAAGTACCTTACCACCAAAATCTTCAATCGCCATCTCTGCTGCGGTTACACAGCCTTGACCACAAATGTCGGCATAAGTACCACCCATATCTGCCAAAATGCCCAGCTTAATTTTGCCGTCAGATTCTGCCAGTGCAGCACCTGAAACTGCTGTTGCCACTGCGCCTGTAATAACTGCTGAGATTAGTGATTTTTTAAATGTCTTCATTGACTCGCTCCAGTTGCCGTACCTTCTACTCAAAGGTCGTATCTATGTTGTTTTTATTCTTTAACTGCTTAAACACCGAGGTAGGTATTCAATAAATCTGTTTTAGCTTCGAGCTCATGGGCATGAACTTCTTCCACAATGTGGCCGTGCTCCATCACGTAGTGACGGTCAGCAATTGGCGCTGCAAAGCGGAAGTTTTGTTCAACTAGCAGAATGGTTAATCCTCTCTCTTTGAGGAGACTAAGAACCTCGCCCAGTTTCTGCACAATGACGGGGGCGAGGCCCTCAGTAATTTCATCCAGCAATAGGATGTTTGCGCCGGTACGCAAAATTCTGCCTAGGGCGAGCATCTGCTGCTCACCACCAGATAAACGTGTGCCTTGACTGGTTCTACGTTCGTAAAGGTTTGGGAATATTTCGTAAATCTCTTCCACACTCATACCGTCAGAACGCACTTGAGGTGGTAGCATGAGGTTTTCTTCAACATTAAGACTGGAGAAAATACCGCGCTCTTCGGGGCAAAAACCTAGACCTAAACGGGCAATCTTATGCGCAGGCAGGGACATAGTTTCTTCGCCATTGACCACAATGTTGCCTGTACGTTTGCCGACCATATTCATAATGGCTTTTAGGGTTGTTGAGCGACCAGAACCGTTACGGCCCAATAGGGTTACCAATTCACCTTGGTTAACCGTTAGGTCGATGCCATGGAGAATGTGCGACTCGCCATAAAAGGCATGTAGATTATTAATACGAAGCTTTTCGCGCTGATTACCGTGAACAGGTTCGTGTTTGCTCTGTAAGTTAACGGCCTGATTCATACCACAGCCTCCGCTTCTTGTTTGGCTTGTTCAGCTTCAACTTCTTCGGCTGCAGTACCCATGTAAGCTTCACGTACGCGTGGATCTGCGGAAACAGTGTCGTAGTCGCCTTCGGTTAAAATAGCGCCTCGTTGCAGTACGGTGATGCGATCAGCAAGTTTGGAAACCACATGTAAGTTGTGTTCGACCATTAGAATTGTGCGATTGGCAGAGACCTTTTTAATTAGGTCGGTCACTACATCCACATCTTCGTGCCCCATGCCTTGTGTCGGCTCATCAAGTAGCATGAGTTCAGGCTCTAAGGCCAGTGTGGTAGCGATCTCTAGAGCACGCTTGCGGCCATAAGGCAGGTCAACGGTAACGCTGTTGGCAAAACTCTCTAAACCTACAGATTCGAGAAGCTCTAAAGCGCGCGCATTTAAATGGTTAAGAATTTTTTCAGAACGCCAAAAGTGAAAGCTGTTACCTTCTTTACGTTGTAGGGCAATACGAACGTTTTCTAGAACCGTTAAGTGAGGAAAAACAGCAGAGATCTGGAATGAACGGACAACCCCTTTGCGTGCTATCGCTGCAGATTGCATCGAGGTGATATCTTCATTGTTAAATAAGATCTGACCGGTGGTTGGTTGCAAAAATTTGGTCAGTAAATTGAATACGGTGGTTTTACCTGCGCCGTTAGGGCCGATAAGTGCGTGAATGTGTCCTCGTTGAATCTTTAGATTGACATCATCAACCGCAGTAAAGCCTTTAAACGCTTTGGTCAGATCCCGAGTTTCCAGAATGAAGTCTTGCTTAGGCTGAGTCATCGTGGCGCTACTCTTTTCCTTGAATTACCTTGTCCGCTACAGCTTCAGATAGATAATTCTCGATTTTTGTTTTTATGTGGCAGCCAGATTAATGGAGAAAGTTTGCTTAACTATTTTTGTAATCTAACGAAATGTAACAAGTCGCCGTTGCAATCTCGGTTTGTGTTACATTCGATTTAAAGAAATACTGTTCTATTAAGGACTTATCTCTCATGGAAGGGGAGTTGTGTTTGTAACATCAACGAGATAGTAGATTCGATGTATCGCCGTTCACCTATTACTATTCGCTTGTTCTTAATGCTATTGGCGCTAATCGGTAGCATTTTTGCCGCAATTTATTTCTTTACCGTTCCTTTGATTAAACAGAATGTTTTCAATCTTGAATTGAATTCCAACCGTCAGGTTTTGAACATCGTTTATGACCTTGCTAATCGGATGTATGCAGGGACGGAGCGTTACGTAGATAACACCCTTAAATCTCATGAGCAGCGTTTGGGGTCTGTGCTGGATATAGCTGAAAACTACATCAATCTTGCGCTGCGTGATGGTAGGCAAAGTGGGTTAAGCGACGCGGAAATATGGGAAAAGGTATTTACAGATCTGCGTAAGTTTCAATTTGGTAATGGCGATTATATTTGGATCTCAGATTATGACGCTAACCTGATCTCTCACCCTGATGATGCTTATCATCAGCAAAATATGTCGGATGTAAAAGATACTGATGGCAATCTGATTATTCCTGGCATTCTCTCTCTCGCTTTAACCGACGGTACTGGTTTTTATAAATACAAATGGAACCGCCTTAACGAAACCGAAGCGATCGATAAATATTCCTATGTTAAACATTACCCAGATTGGGGCTTTGTGATGGGGGCTGGGGTTTATATTGACGACATTCAACGCGAGGTTGCTGCGCAGAAAGAGCGGGCGATAGCAGAGATAAACCGAGCACTTAAAGATATTAAAATTGCGCAGAATGGCTATCTCTACGTGTTCGATTCTCAAGGGAATATGCTATTTCATCCCAACCGCAATATTCATGGGATCAACTTTAAAACGCAGTTAAATCCAGTAACAGGACAACCAATCTACCAAGATTTGATGGCTGTGTCAGATACTGGGAAAGAACTGTATTACAAATGGGATAGACCCGATGATCCAGGGCATTATGAATACGAAAAGCTCTCGTTAGTCAGACACTTGTCCGGGTTTGATTGGTATATCAGCTCGTCGGTGTATCTAGACGACTTAAAAGCAAGCTCGGTACAAATCAGTCAGCGTATTATGGCTATGGGCTTTTTTGGTCTGTTGGCGTCCATTGTTGCGGTATTTATCTTTGCAGAGTGGTTAACTTCTCCTATTAAATCTCTTTCGCAGACCGCATATAAAATCAGCCGTGGTGATCTATCCGCGAAAACAGGTATATCTCGAAATGATGAGCTAGGTATCTTGGCTGAATCATTCGACTATATGGTCGATCGCTTACGGGGAAATATTAACAATCTCAATAGCCGCGTGAATGAACGTACCAAAGAGTTATCAGAGTCAAATAGTCGTTTATTGGAAGCAGTTAACTCTCTGCAAACAACGCAAGATGAACTTCGTGCAGTAGAGATCCGGCAGCGTTTGATTCTAGATGCGTTGCCAGCTCAGGTGGCTTACCTCGATAACCAACTACGTTATGTGTTTGCAAACCGTCAGTACCGAGAGATGTTTGATCAGACCAAAGAGGGAATTGTTGGTAAATCATTTGAAGAAGTGGTCGGCGATGAGATGAATCAGGCTCTTCAGCCGTATATTGCCAAAGCGATGCAGGGTGAGACGCCGGTGTACGAATATCGGCTTAATGATCACGGTAAAGATATTTTAACTCGTCGAACCGTTCTACCATTTTACAACGTACGCAAAGAAGTCGAAGGGATGTTAACCCTCTCAATCGATATTACGCATGAGCGTGAAGTCGAACAGCGTATGGCTGAGGCGAGTAAGATGAAAGCAGTTGGGCAGATGTCGGGTGGCTTGGCCCATGATTTCAACAATCTTCTTACGATTATTCTGGGTAACCTCCTAGAGTTGCAAGGTAAGCATGATCTACCTAAGCATTTACAGCAACATCTCACGCCAGCGGTAAGGGCAACCCGAAGAGGCGCGGATATGACGAAACGTCTGTTAGCGTTCTCGAGGCGTCAGCCGCTTAAGCCTAGCTATGTGCAACCTGAACAGCTTATCAACGATTTAGTCGGTCTATTGGCTGCACCTCTGCCCGAAAATATTCAGCTAAGAACTCAAATTAAACCAAACCTGCCTGCTGTCTATGTTGATAGTGCTCAAATGGAAGATGCCTTGGTAAATTTAGCGCTTAACTCGGCTGATGCAATGCCTAAGGGTGGGGAGTTGTGCTTAATGGTATCCGCGGTTAGTTCAGATAGCAGAGAAGTTCAGCAAGCTTCGTGGGACGAAGAGGTGGTTTCAGGCGAGTATGTATTACTCAGCGTGATAGATACGGGTGAAGGCTTTAGTGATGAAGCCTTAGATAAGGCTTGTGAGCCATTTTTTACTACCAAAGGCACCGGCGCAGGATCAGGCTTAGGTTTGAGTATGGTTTACGGGTTTGTAAAACAATCTAAGGGTTATTTCAGAATTCAAAATCGCGCTCATTACCATCATGGTCAAGTAGGCGCGAGAATTGATCTGTTGTTAGGCGCGATGGAGCAACAGAGCCCGCAGGTAACCCAAACCACAAAAACAGTTGAGGGGAACGGTCGGGCGGAGATCACTGAAAGTTCTCTTATCTTATTAGTAGAGGACGATGCCGATGTGCGTCAGTTGGTTCGGGGGCAATTAAGGTCGATGGGCTTTTCCGTAGTTGAAGCGGCTAGTGGTGATGAGGCCTTAGCTATGCTGACGGGTTTATCGGACCTAGCTGGCGTTGTCAGTGATGTAGTGATGCCTGGTGCAGCAACGGGTTATGATGTAGCAACAGCAGTGAACCTTATTTTCCCAAAAGCTTTTGTTGTGATCATGACAGGATACAGTGAACAGCCTACCGAGCTTGAGTTTGAATATAGCCTGATACAAAAACCTTTCGATGCCGAAACCTTAGAAAGCAAAATAGTGCCTTGCCTAAAAGAACATAATCAGGAGAGCAGATGATGACCGATGTCAGCACCCCGTTGATCTATGTAATTGAAGATGAAGAGGATCTAGGCAAACTCATTTGCACAACCCTACAGGGCTTTCGTTACCAAGCTAAACCATTCACAACTGGTGAAGCTGCTCTTGTTGAAATAGGCTGGATGAAACCGGATATCTGCATTGTAGATCTTAACCTGCCCGATATGGATGGCATGGAGTTAGTTAAACAACTGGATGAAGAGGAAGTAGGGGTTATCATCGTTTCTGGTCGTGATGGATTGACCGATAGGATTTTAGGGTTAGAATTTGGCGCTGATGACTATATTACTAAGCCCTTTGAGCCTAGAGAGCTTGTAGCCCGGGTTCAGAGTTTATTACGCCGTATTCGTAAAAAGAAAAACTTGGTGATAGACACGCCAACTAAAGCTCGCTTTGGGCAATGGGTGTATCAGCCAGATTCATTGAGTTTAAAGCATGCGCATAAGCCCGCTGAATCTTTGAGTAGGGCTGAAGGTGATATGTTGCTAGCGTTGCTAAAGCATCCCTTTCAAATACTATCGCGAGATCAGCTATTAGGCGAAAATTGTGTCCCCTATGATCGTAGTATTGATGTGAGAATGTCGAGACTACGTAAGAAGATCGAAGAAGATCCACAGCAACCAGCGTTTATTAAAACGGTTTATGGCGCGGGGTACATGTTTACTTCTGAGGTGCGCTGGGAGTAATTGATTGAGAAATAAAAAAGGGAGCTAATTTTAGCTCCCTTTCTCGTTACATTGGATTTTACACTCTAAACAAGCCTATAACGCGTTTTAACTCTTGGCCGGCATTGCCTAACTCACTAATAGCAGAATTCATCTGTCGACTAGAGTTAGCCGTTTCTTGGGCAATACTACTGATGCTTTCTACATTGCGACTAATGTCTTCGCTTACAGATGTTTGTTCTTCTGCTGCCGAAGCAATTTGTGCACTTGCATCTGAAATATTAGCAACAGAATCAGTTATAGAGGTTAGCGCTTGACCAGCCTGACTGGTCATATCAACACTGTTTTGAACCTTAGTGTTGCTTTTCTCCATACGATCTACGGCATTGCGAGTATTGCCCTGTAGGCGTTCAATCATCTCTCGGATCTCAGTCGTAGAAGAGGCTGTTTGTTGTGCAAGATTACGAACTTCATCGGCTACAACGGAGAAGCCTCGACCTGCTTCGCCTGCACGCGCAGCTTCAATTGCAGCATTAAGTGCAAGTAGATTAGTTTGCTCGGCAATATTCTGGATTACATCCATAACTGTACCGATGGCATTACTGTTTTCTTCTACTTGTTCAATCATGCTCGTGAGTTCGTTTACTTCACAAGAGATGCCTTGGATTGAACCTACTACCTCTTGTACAAGCTCATCACCGTGATCCGCTTCATTATTGGCGCGTTGAGTTTGTTCTGCTGTCGTAGCTGCGTTTCTTGCGACTTCTTCAGAGGTAGATGTCATTTCGGAAATCGCTGCTGCGACCATCTCTGTTTCTTGTTGCTGACGGTTGATATCGACGTTTAGACGATCAATACCTGAGGAAACGGTACCCAAATGATTTTGGATTGTATGCATAGTGGTGTTCAATTCGCCTGTTACTTTGCGTAAACCAGCGATTGTCTTTTTAGCGCTTCGACTTAACTTGTGTATCTCGTTATGAGTTTCATCACTATCACCCATATCGGTATCAATTTGAGTAGTTAAGTCGCCTTGACCAATAGCCTGCATATAATTACAGATGGTATCGATTGGTTGTAGTTTAACTTTCAATGTAACGAACAAAAGCCCTGCAATCAGAAGTGCACAAACTACAGAGAGAAGGACCATCTCAATGCGAAGTTTATCGCTTTCAGTAAGGAATTCTTCAGTTGCTGCCCCCGCAACGATTGCCCAGCCAAAGCTGGAAACTTGAGAGTAAGCAATTAGCTTATCTTTCAGGTCGCCATTCTCATTAGTGAAGGGAATATGAGTAAATCCGTGATCGTTACTGCTAATTGTGTTGAGTAAGCTGTTCCCGCTTTCTGAAACTTCAGTAATATTTTTGTCTTTAGCGAATGGGTGTAAAAGTAATTGGCCAAATTGAGAACCTTGTTTCAAGTTGACGATGTAGGCAAAACCAGTTTCACCAATTTTTAGATCAGAAATTGTACTTTGTAAGGCTGCTAGACGGTCTGTGTAATCAAAGCCTACATACAATATTCCAATTACTCGTCCGCTATTATCTTTAAATGGAATATATTTGGTCATATAGTCACGGCCAAATAGATGCGCTGGGCCGCTATATTCTTCGCCATTGATTAGCTTTTGATAACCTGGGTGCTTTTTACCAAGCATTGTACCGAAAGCTCTGCTGCCATCTGTCTTACGAAGAGAAGTGCTAATACGTAAAAAATCATCATCTACCCGCATGAAAATAGTTGCGGTGCCACCGGTCATACTTGTGAATTGATCGGGCTTAGAGAAATTCTGCGTGACGGTTTCGTAGTCATGGAGAAGGGTAGGAACTGTAAATTTTCCAACTTTAACCTGATTTAGCTCGTCGATAAGCATATCGCCAGAAAACATCTGGATAAAAACATCGGCAATTTGATTTGTTTGCAGTTGTAGTGTCTGATTAAAAAAATCGATGTTTTTGGCTAATTGATCGACTTGTTGATCAAGTGAATGCTCGGCATTTTTTATGAAGCCCTTGTCTACTTCATGATTGACAAAAAGAGACAAGGCCGTAAATACGGCAAATACGATAAATAAAACAATAGTGGCTAGTTGATTAACAATCGACGCGTGTCGAAAAAATGATGTCATGCGAACTACCTCAATGGCTAGGCCAAAGTAAATGCTTTGAGTTATCTAAGGCAAGGAGCCTAAAATTTTACATAACTATATGCTCATATAACTTCAAAGCAACTCTATAGCAGTAGAAAAGTGCTTATGTACTATAGGTAGGTAATGTGAATCTTTAAAAATTCCTACGAAGGTATATGTGTTTGGATTAAAATCATCATGCTCTATAAGATAATGATTCATAATCATTTATTTGAGATTAATTAAGAATGCCTTGTTTAATTTTAGATAGTTTGTCCAGAGTAAGATCTAAATCAATCGTAAGTTCTTTATCAGTGATGCGGCGGCCTTCTGGCTTTAAGCGTCGAGAATAAACTAGATCCATTTCTGCTGTGACCGCTGCAGATTCCTGTTTTCGACGATCAACCATAGTTTTGCGTCTTTCAATGCCTGTGTATTTGGCTGTGTTATGTGAAATGAACCATTCACTAGCATGAAGTAGGGTAGGTAGGTTTGGGCTGACTTTTCCTTGATTAGGGCATGCCCAGTAGTAAACGATTTTTAAGTTATCCAGATCTTTGATTAAGTTTAGAGTTCTGTGAGGCATCTATTACTATCCTTGTAATAAGAGTCGATTTTAAGCCTGAAAACATCCATGATTAGGCATAAGCAATGTGTATATTATTGGCCTTGTTTATGAGCACAATAATACTCAGATAACAGCAGGTAAAAAATTAGGAAAAATTCCTAATTTGATAAGAGGTCTATATTACTGACTTTTTATTATTCTTTAGGCTTACGTTTTTCTATGCTCAAAAACTTAATATAAACAGTCTTCTGCTAATCATTTTGAAGAGGAAATCTGTCCTAGCCTATAACCGTTCTTGATTATTTCTATCAGTAAGTCTCTGCCCAAGTTTAGAAAACCTTTCAAGACCGCTATCTATGGGGGCTGCTAAACTGTACTAGTGAAGTTTAAGTGGTTTGTCAGTGTCTTGTTGCGTCTTTGTTTTACAGAATTATGACGTGGTTCTGGTTTGTTATGGGAGCTTAGGAAGCTAACTTCCGGTATCTAAAAACTATTTTCGTGGAAAAGCGCAGCAAAAGTATTGATTTGAAAGTTTTGCACCGCCGAATTTTTACTATAGGATTAGGGTATTATTCTGCTTGCTTAAGGAGTCGGGGTGTGAAGTTCAAAATCGATATTGATATGTCGCCGGAAGAACTGCGTAAAGTTCTGGGTTTACCAGATGTGCAGAAATTTCAGCAAGATATGATGGATAAGATCACTGAACAGATGGATGCTGGTGCGGAAGGGTATGATCCATTGACGTTGTTCAAACCTTACCTAAACAGTGGCCTCGGTTCTATGGAAGCACTGCAAAAAATAATGATGGGTCTTATGACCTCGGGCTATGGTAGCTCTGATAATAAAAAAGACTGATCAAGGTGAAGTGATCAGTTAAACCAAGGGAATGATACGAGAGAGAAAAGTACATTGCGTATTCTAAGAAAATATACAAATCGCCGTTTGTACGATACCTCGCGCAGCTGTTACGTCACGTTAGATGATGTAAAGCAATTGGTACTCAATGGTGAAGCCTTTAAAGTTGAAGATTCTAAAACTGGAAATGATCTGACAAGAAATATTCTGTTGCAGATTATTAGTGAGCAAGAAGCGCAAGGTCATGGCACTCTATTGACTAATCAGGTACTGCAACAATTGATCCGTTTTTATGGTGACAGTATGCAGGGTATGATGAGTCAATACCTTGAGCAGAGTATTGCTTCTTTCCTTGAGCATCAGGATCGAATTCGAGATCAGATGCAGACGATGATGGGCGCAGCTAACCCGCTGACCATGATGAACCGAATCGCGGATCAGAATATGCAAATGTGGGGAATGTTCAAGCCGGGTGAAGGGCCTGATCATCAGCAGCATTCATCGGAATCAGACCCTAAAAAAGATCAATAATAAAAAAGGCCGCTAAGCGGCCTTTTTTATTTTGGATAAATGTTACTTCATATCTGGCATATTACGGCCATAAAAAATTTCATTCATCTCTTTAGATAACCGCTCGGTGATCTGTTGAACTTCCGCTTCTGGAAGCTCTTCTTTGGTTGTGCCAAATAGGTATGTATTTAAATCAACATCTTTTAACATCATCTTGGTGTGGAAGATGTTTTCCTGATAAACATTCACATCAAGCATCTGATATTGATCATGAATATCGGACGTGAAGAAATTCTGAATAGAATTAATATCATGGTCGATATAATGCTTAATCCCATGAATATCTCGAGTAAATCCACGTACTCGGTAATCTACAGTCACGATGTCCGATTCTAGACGGTGAATAAGGTAGTTCAGCGCTTTTAGTGGCGAGATGATGCCACACGTCGACACTTCGATATCTGCACGGAAGGTGCAAATACCATCATCGGGGTGAGCTTCTGGATAGGTGTGTACACAGATATGGCTCTTATCTAAGTGAGCTACAACAGAGTCCGGCATAGGGCCTGGCTTTTCTGTAGTATCTACAGCTTCCGAATCTTTAATTGGTTCTTCAGCAACTAGAATCGTAACGCTAGCCCCTTGCGGGTCATAATCTTGTCGTGCAACATTTAAAATGTTTGCACCAATAATGTCACAACATTCGCTTAAAATTTCTGTTAAACGATCAGCACTATATTGTTCATCGATGTACTCGATGTATTCCGCTTTTTGCTCGGGTGTTTGCGCATAGCAGACGTCATAGATACAGAAACTCAAACTTTTAGTTAGATTGTTAAAGCCCTGTAGCTTAATTTTGTCATTAGTCGCCAAGGTGGTTAGCTCCAAGTGAGGACTACTATATTTTGACGCGGATTTTAGTCGACAAATTCACTCTGAGAAAGAAAAAATTCACGCTAAATGAGGTGGAAATTACTAATACAGGCAAAAAAAGGTAGGGAATAGGAGAGAACGGGGGATTAGTCCCGTTCTGATAGCCAATCTACGATAGCAGGTGCTACTTGGGTTTGTGACTTGCCAGAAACGAAAACACCAATGTGTCCGCCTTTTACTTCTAGCTCAGTGTAATCTTTAGTTTTTACATGCTCTGCTAATGCTGTGGAGGCTTTGGGTGGGACTAAGTGATCAAAACTGCCAAAAACATTGAGGACTGGTTGCGTTATATTGCCTAGGTTAACCTGTTTATCGCCGATCATAGCTTCGCCTTTTATCAACTTGTTTTGCTGAAAAAACTGAGTAATAAATTGGCGGAAAGCTTCGCCTGCTTGGTCAGGACTATCGTAAATCCATTTTTCCATCCGTAAAAAACTTAGGGCGCTTTCGCGATTTTCTAATTGGTTAGGCATCCCTAAATTTTTCTGTACACCTAATCGCATCGGCATAAGTGAATTATAGGAATCATTCAGCATGCTTCCTGGGATATTGCCATAGGTTTCAACCGCTAGATCCGCATCAACATATTTTGCTAAGTGGTAGAGAAGGTTGTCATCGGTTTGAAAGTCGACCGGAGTCACCATAGTGATTAGGTTTTTAATCTTCTCTGGATTTAAAGCTGTGTAGCACAGGCTAAATGTACCGCCTTGGCAGATGCCTAGAAGGTTGGTTTGATTGGTGCCGGCATGTTCACATGTAGCTGTTACACAGTTATTGAGGTATTCATTGATGTAATCATCTAGATCAAGGTAGCGATCAGCAGCATCTGGATAGCCCCAATCGATTAGATAAACATCTAGCCCTAGCTCTAAAAGACGCTGAAGCATCGAGCGCTTGGCTTCGAGGTCAATCATGTAGGGGCGATTAACTAATGCATAGCAGATCAACAGAGGGGTAGAGCAACGCTTCTCTCCTTGGCTTTGGTAATAGCGTAAACGAAGTTTGTCTTCGGTATAGATCACGTCATAAGGGGTGGAATCTACATCAACTTCTTTTAGCTGGGAAAGCGTATTGTAGCTTTTTAATAACTTGCGATTAAATTCGAACAGTTCATGAGAGACAACGCTAGGGTCTAAGTTAAATCCGTTCATCATTTAGTTCCCTTAGCTTGTTTTTTCAAAGAGGTTACTTCTTTCTTGAGAGCTGAAATCTCTTTCTTAAGTTCGGAGATCAGGTCTGCAGCAGCTTGTTCTTTTAATGCCGCTATCTCCTGCTGCATTGCTAGCATTTCTCGGCGATTGTTTCGCATCTCTTTGCGCATTTGGTGCTGGCGTTGAAGTGCTGTGTCTAGTCCTTTTCGAGTGGCTAAACCTACGGACTGAAAGTGTACATCCCGTACATCCTGCGCAAATTTGCGCATATTCATGAGTGCATTACTAATACGGCCGTGTGAGCGTTGGTAAGCATCGGTGAAAACCGTATCTGAATAGGCTGACTCATAGGCTTCGACCCAAATATCATGAAGCTGCTGTAATGTAGATACTTCATCAACCGCTTCAGTCAGCTTGTTAAGCATCTGTGTTGATGCGTTTTGATTGATGGAGCTGTAATGTTCAACGTATTCTTGCAGTGCTTCTTGGTATTCAATGGTTAGTTTGGTCGCTTCTCGAGTTTGTTGCTGAGTTTCGCGATGCGTACCAATAATAGGTGTTTCCAAAAGGCTTTTCATGCCGCTGGAAAACGGGTTTTCGAAGAGTAGGTCGTCACGAAAACTGTGGGTCTTAAATAAGGAGGCGAACTGTTCTGGTAACTGCCATTGTTGCATCAGAGCGTCGGCAGTTTGTTTTTGCATGTATTTTTGGAACTCTTGTACCGCTTGGTTGAGGTGTTGTTCTCCACCATTACGATACTGGTTCAAAAGATCTTCACCGTATTGAATAAAGTTCTTTGATTGGGCGCCTAAAATGTCGAGCATTTGAGCAAATTGCTCAGGTGCTTCTTGTTTGGCTGTTTCTTGGCTTTTGGTAAAAAGCTCCGCCCATTCTTGTGGTTGAGGCATTTCTGCACCGGAAGTGATTTTTTTCCAATACTCCTTCTGGGCATCTAACAAGGCTTCCATTGATAAGCCGTTATTTTCCATCAGCCAACTCTCCGATTTTTACTCGATGAAAAAACTATCTTATTACAACTGGCTTTCGCTTACATCCGCTTATCGATCATTCCTAAGCATTTCTACTAAATAGTTTGCGGCGTTGGATAAGGTGCGATTGCGGTGGTAAATAATCCCAAGATTTCGATGAACGGGTTCTGAATCGGTAACGTCGAGTACACATAAATCATCATTTACTAAACTATCCGGTAATAAGCTCCAGCCTAGGCCGATGCTCACCATCATACGAATTGTATCGAGGTAGTTTGTGGACATGCTCACGTTGAGCTCGAGTGAGTGTTGCTGGAAGAGCTTTTCAACTAGGCTTCGGGTAAATGTATTGCTGCCGGGCAAAATAGCGTTGACCTGAGTGAGCTGCTCAAGGCTGATCGTATTGCATCCTGCTAAAGGGTGATCTTGGGCAACTACATATCTAAGTACATCATCCCAGATAATCTCCGAATGAATGGAGGCATCGGGCTCAGGCGATAAAGTGATTAAAGCGAGTTCTAGGTCACCTTTAAGGACTCCTTCATAGGCTATCTCTGATTCGGCAAATTCAAGATCGAGCTCTACTTTTGGACAGGCTTCTGCGTATTGCTTTAATAAAGGGGGTAATCTGTGCAGGCTAATATGGTGGCTTGCTGCTAGTTTAAAATTACCAGTGATTTCGCCCGCGTTTAGATTGCTAATTAGCCTTTTTGCATCATCCAGCTGCAGCAAAATATCTTTAGCTCTAGGTAATAGGGCAGTGCCTGCTTCCGTCATTGTTACTGTGCGGCCAATCCGGTCAAATAGTTTGCTATTTAACTGCTCTTCTAATAATGCAATCCGCTTACTGATGGCTGATTGAGTCAAAAAGAGTTGGTCGGCAGCCTTTGAAAATGAACCCGTGGCAGCTACAGCCAAGAATGCTTGTAGTGTATTGGTATCCATAAATTTCTTTCCTATAACTCTTTCTTAATACAGTAACCGTCCGAATTGTTATTGTATTCCTATTTGGAATCTAAAGCATAAAAAATATGAATTTGTGTTGTAGCTAAGTGTGCACTAGGATTGCTGCATAAATTAGTTGGCTCAGCAGTTTTGGAAGTGTTGAGCGAATGAAAAGAATAAAGTGAGGTGAGCTTCCATGGCTGGTAAAACGTTATATGACAAATTGTTCGAATCGCATTTGGTTCGTACAAATGATGACGGCAGTTCTTTGATTTATATCGACCGTCAGGTTCTGCACGAAGTAACTTCTCCGCAGGCTTTTGAAGGTCTTCGTATGGCTGGTCGTCAGCCATGGCGTATCGATGCAAACATCGCGACCCCGGATCACAATGTGCCAACAACGGAACGTTCTGGTGGCGTTGATGAGATCGTTGATCCTGTTTCTAAAATTCAGGTAAAAACGCTGGATAGCAACTGCGATGAGTTCGGCATTTTAGAATTCAAAATGAACGATCAGCGTCAAGGTATCGTTCACGTAATGGCACCAGAACAAGGTGCAATTCTTCCTGGTGTGACAGCTGTTTGTGGTGATTCTCATACAGCAACACTGGGTGCTTTAGGTGCACTTGCACATGGTGTTGGCACATCTGAAGTTGAGCATGTGTTGGCAACTCAGTGCCTGATCACTAAGAAAATGAAAAACATGCTGGTTCGCGTTGATGGTGAGCTTGGCCTTGGTGTAACACCAAAAGATGTTGTGTTGCATGTGATTGGTGTGATCGGTACTGCAGGCGGTACGGGTTATGCGATCGAGTTTAGTGGCGATGTTTTCCGTAACATGTCTATGGAAGGTCGAATGACCGTTTGTAACATGGCAATTGAAGCGGGCGCTCGTGTTGGTTTGGTTTCTGTTGACCAGATCACGCTAGATTACGTTGAAGGCCGTCCATTTGCACCTAAAGGTGAGCAGTGGGATATGGCTGTGGCAGCATGGAAAGATCTAGTGTCTGACGATGATGCTGAGTTCGACGAAGTAGTTGTCATCAACGGTGCTGATATTGAGCCTCAGGTGACTTGGGGAACTTCTCCTGAGATGGTTGTTGGTGTATCTGCACAAGTACCTAATCCAGCTAACGAAACGGATCAGGTTAAGATTGATGGTATTAATCGTGCACTTGAATACATGGGTTTGAATGCTGATCAGAATATTACTGATATCAAACTTGATCGTGTATTCATCGGTTCTTGCACTAACTCTCGTATTGAAGATCTACGTGACGCAGCGAAAGTAGTTGAAGGCCGTAAAGTGGCTGAAAACATTATTCAAGCATTGGTTGTACCGGGATCGGGTTTGGTAAAAGAGCAAGCTGAGAAAGAAGGCTTGGATAAAATCTTTACTGCTGCAGGTCTAGAATGGCGTGAGCCTGGCTGCTCTATGTGTTTGGCAATGAACCCAGATAAATTGGGTAATGGTGAGCACTGCGCATCTACTTCTAACCGTAACTTCGAAGGCCGTCAGGGCTTCGGTGGTCGTACTCATCTGGTAAGCCCTGCTATGGCTGCAGCTGCTGCAGTTACAGGTCATTTCATCGATGTACGTGAGTTGATTAAGTAAGGTATCAGGAGAGCGACATGAACAAATTTACTTTGCACACAGGTATCGCAGCTCCATTGGATCGTGCCAATGTTGATACCGATATGATTATTCCAAAGCAGTTCCTGAAATCCATCAAACGTTCAGGTTTCGGTAAGAACTTGTTTGATGAACTGCGCTATCTAGATGAAGGTCAGCCAGACCAAGAGTGTACTGGGCGTCCATTAAACGAAGAGTTCGTATTGAACTTGCCGCGTTACAAAGGCACAAGCGTTCTACTAGCACGTGAAAACTTCGGTTGTGGTTCCAGTCGTGAACACGCGCCTTGGGCTTTAGATGATTTTGGTATCCGCTCTGTTATCGCGCCAAGTTTTGCTGAGATCTTTTATAACAACTGTTTTAAAAATGGTTTGTTGCCAATTATCTTAAGTGAAGAGCAAGTTGATCAGTTATTTAAAGAAGTCGCAGCATCTGAAGGTTACGAGCTAACTGTTGATCTTGAGAATCAGGTTGTTAAGACGCCTTCTGGTGAAGAGATGGCTTTTGAGATTGATGATTTCCGTAAGCACTGCTTGCTAAATGGTTTGGACGATATCGGTCTTACATTGCAGCATGCGGATGATATTAAGGCTTATGAAGAGAAGCGTCGTCAGTCTGATCCTTGGTTGTTTGACGCAATCAAGTAATCGAATTTAAGAATTAGATAAAAGCCTCTGTATGAGGCAATCGGGAAGGTTATAAGAATGTCTAAAAATGTATTGATTTTGCCGGGTGACGGCATCGGTCCTGAGATTGTTACAGAAGCGCGTCGCGTTTTGGAATTGGTTAACGAGCAAGACAATCTAGGTCTTGAGTTCAGCGAAGCTGACGTAGGAGGTGCTGCAATTGATGCTGCTGGCGTACCACTGCCAGAAGCAACTCTAGAGGCTGCTAAAGCATCTGATGCGATTTTGTTGGGGGCTGTTGGTGGTCCTAAGTGGGATACGAACCCTGATTTCCAGATTCGCCCAGAAAAAGGCCTATTGGGCATCCGTTCTCAGCTAGAGCTATTTGGTAACTTGCGTCCAGCAATTCTTTACCCTCAGCTTGCTCACGCATCTACCTTAAAGCCAGAAGTAGTATCCGGTTTGGATATTCTGATCGTTCGTGAATTGACGGGTGGTATCTACTTCGGTCAACCACGTGGTATTCGTGAAAAAGAGGGCGGTGTTCGCGAAGGTTATAATACTTACGTTTACGATGAGAATGAAATCCGTCGTATTGGTCGTGTTGCATTTGAAGCAGCAATGGCGCGTGACAAGCGTCTATGTTCTGTAGATAAAGCTAACGTGCTAGAAGTAACAGTTCTATGGCGCGAAATTATGGATGATCTTGCAAAAGAATATCCAGAAGTTGAATTAAGCCACATGTACGTAGATAACGCGGCTATGCAGTTGGTACGTGCGCCTAAACAGTTTGATGTTGTGGTAACAGGGAACATGTTCGGTGATATCTTGTCTGATGCTGCGGCAATGTTGACGGGTTCTATCGGTATGTTGCCGTCTGCGTCACTAGATGAGAATGGTAAAGGTATGTATGAGCCGTGCCACGGTTCTGCGCCTGATATTGCAGGTCAAGGCCTTGCAAACCCATTGGCGACTATTTTGTCTGCTGCAATGATGCTGCGTTACTCTCTAGATGCGGGTGAAGCTGCAGATCGTATCGAAGCGGCAGTAAGTAAGGTTCTGGATCAGAATCTACGTACAGCTGACATCATGTCAGAAGGTATGACTAAAGTGTCTACTTCTGAGATGGGTGATGCAGTGGTTGCTGCTCTGCAATAAATATTAGAAAAATAGTCGTAATCTACTGATGTCTCGGTAGATTACGATAGTCTCAAATGCAGAAATAATGCATAATTGAGCAACTCTGATGCGTTCGGAGTATACGAAAGCTGGTATCGATGGCGGTACCGGCTTTGTTGTTTATATTTGATTATTTGGTGAATTTAATGAAACGTGTAGGTTTTGTTGGCTGGCGTGGAATGGTGGGTTCCGTGCTTATGCAACGCATGATGGAAGAACGTGATTTCGATCATATCGAAGAACCGGTCTTCTTCACCACATCCCAGGTAGGTCAGGCTGGTCCAGATATTGGTAAAGACATTCCAGCGCTGAAAGATGCGACATCTATTGAAGATCTAAAACAGATGGATGCCATTATTTCCTGTCAGGGCGGTGACTACACGAAACAAGTTTACGCTGATCTGCGTGCTGCTGGTTGGGAAGGTTACTGGATCGATGCTGCATCTTCTCTACGTATGGATGACAGTGCGATCATCGTGCTTGATCCAGTAAACATGAATGTGATCAAAGACGGTCTTTCTAACGGCATCAAAACTTTCGTAGGTGGTAACTGCACAGTTTCACTGATGTTGATGGGCTTGGGTGGTCTATTTAATGCGGGTCAGATCGTGTGGATGACCTCCATGACATACCAAGCTGCATCAGGTGGTGGTGCGCGTCACATGCGTGAGCTGATCTCTCAGATGGGTATCATCAAAGAGTCTGTAGCTACAGATCTTGCTAACCCAGCGTCTGCTATCTTGGATATTGATCGTCAAGTTGCAGAAACTATTCGTAGCGATGCGATGCCTGTCGATAACTTTGGTGTGCCGCTAGCGGGTTCTTTGATCCCTTGGATCGATACTAAGCTGGATAATGGTCAGAGCCGTGAAGAGTGGAAGGCGTTTGCTGAAACTAACAAAATTCTAGGTTTGGGTGATAGTCCAATCCCTATCGATGGCACATGTGTACGTATCGGTGCGATGCGTTGCCATAGTCAGGCATTCACGATTAAGCTGAAGCAAAATGTTCCTATGGATGAAATCGAGTCAATGCTGGCAGAAGCAAATGACTGGGTTAAAGTTATTCCTAACGAGCGTGATATTACTGCGCAGGAACTTACACCAGCTAAAATTACAGGTACATTGAATGTTCCTGTAGGTCGTCTTCGTAAGATGAATCTAGGTGATGAATACCTAAACGCGTTTAGCGTCGGTGACCAGTTATTATGGGGTGCGGCTGAACCGCTACGCCGTATGCTGAGAATTCTGTTAGAAGACTAATAAATCAGTCTTTAAGTAAGAGTATCAACCAGCCCGACTTAGTTCGGGCTGGTTTGCTTTTGGGGAAAAGAAAATGAGTCAAGGTTTTAATGTTGCTGTTGTTGGCGCAACAGGCATGGTGGGTGAAGCAATTCTGGAAATTCTGGAGCAACGTGAATTTCCTGTTGAGAATCTGTATTTGGTAGCAAGTGAGAACAGTGCTGGTAAGCAGATTCAGTTCAATGAGAAAAATTATAAAGTCGAAGCTATAGATGATTTTGATTTTTCACAGGCTCAGATTGCCTTTTTCACCGCTGGGGCAGCGGTTTCTGAAGAGTATGCGCAGATGGCTGCGGATCAGGGCTGTATCGTTATCGATAATACATCATGTTTCCGTTATGACTATGATGTGCCGCTAGTAGTGCCAGAGGTTAATCCAGAAGCAGTTGCTGAGTACCCAAACAGGGGGATTATTGCTAATCCTAACTGTTCCACAATTCAGATGTTGTTAGCGGTTGCGCCTATTCATCGCCACGCTTCAGTTAAGCGTATAAATGTTGCAACTTATCAGGCAGTATCTGGTAGCGGTAAGAGTGGTGTAGAAGAACTGGCTGGTCAGACCGCGAAGCTATTGAACGCGCAAACACCGGAGAATAAAGTATATCCAAAGCAGATCGCTTTTAATGTGCTGCCTCAAATCGATGCTCTTCAAGATAATGGATATACCCGCGAAGAGATGAAAATGGTTTGGGAAACGCAGAAGATCCTTGGGGATGAAGGAGTCATGGTGAACCCAACTTGCGTGCGTGTGCCTGTGTTCTTCGGTCATAGTGCTGCATTACATATCGAATGTTGGGATCCGATTAGTGCGGAAGAAGTTCGTGAGCTATTTAATCATTCTGTTGGTGTGGAGGTTGTTGATAATCAGGAAGAGGGTGGCTACGCAACCGCTGTTACAGATGCGGCTAAAAACGATGACGTGTTCATTAGTCGTATTCGCGAAGATATTTCCTGTGAAAATGCTATAAATTTATGGGTGGTCGCCGATAATGTGCGTAAAGGAGCTGCACTAAATAGCATTCAAATAGCTGAAGTTTTAATCCAACAGTATATTTAGATCGTTTTTTTAAGAGGAAATACAAACAGTTGTTTGTATTTCCTTGACCCGTAAGTGGTTTATAAACAATACTGTGGATGGATTTTAGAATCGCAACCCTCTGAATTGCTCGGAGTTTTGAGGGTAGGGGAACAAGGAAACTGATGATGTTGCGAAAACTCGCCGTCAGCCTTGCTGTAGCAGGGATTATAAGTGCCTCCAACGCTAATGCGTTGGGTTTGGGCGAAATTAAAATTCACTCAGCATTGAATGAGCCGTTAAATGCGGAAATTCAGTTGTTAGAAGTGAGAAAATTTGGTCCGCTGCAAATTCAGCCAAGAATGGCAAATATTGACGAATTTGCTTTGGCAGGTTTAGATAAATCACGCTTTTTGACTGATGTGAGTTTTCAGGTGAAAGTTAATCCTGATGGCTCTGGCGTTATTACTCTGCGGTCAGATAGGCCTGTTAGAGAGCCTTTTCTTAATTTCTTGGTAGAGGTTAACTGGCCTAGTGGTCGTTTAGTCCGTGAATATACTTTGCTGCTAGATCCTCCAGTATATGATCCTACTCCTGTCCGTAAAACTGTGCAGCCTGCTACTGCACCAGTTACAACATCTTCAGTTAAACCACAGACTAGTACATCAGCTTCAACCGGCCCCAGGACAATGGAGACTGGTGCTTCACAAGTTTATGTTGATGTGAAAGATACTTTATGGGCAATTGCTATAAAGCATCGACCTAGTTCGAGTATTTCTGTAAAGAAGATGATGATTGCTTTGCAGAAGAAGAATCCCCATGCATTTGTTAATGGCAATATTAATGTTCTAAGGGCTGGAGTGGTCTTGGATCTTCCGACAATGGAAGAAATCAACCAGCTGAAGTCTAAAGAAGCTACACGTGAATTCGTTCGTCAGACATCCGAATGGAAAAATAAAGGAAAAACGGCAGCGCCAGTGGAGGCTTCTAAAAAGAAGCCGGTAACTAGTTCTGTTGTTGAGGCGCCTAAGCCGGATCCTGAAGAGGATAAATCAGCAGAGCTTAAAATCGTTACACCAAAAGACTCGATAGAGCCTGAAGAGGGTGTAATGACTGATCAGTCGGAAGGTGAAAAATCAGAAGGCGAATCTGCTCAGTCAAAGACTAAAGGTGAAGTGGATACGGAAAAGCAAGCTTTAATAGATCGTAATCAGGAGCTTGAGGACAGATTAAGTCAATCTTTAGAAAATGTAGATAAAATTACTCGCGATAATGCTGAACTTAATGAAAAGTTAGATTCAATTCAGTATGAATTGTCTAAATTGCGGGAAATGCTTGAGCTAAAAGATCAGCAGCTAGCTAGTTTGCAAAATAAAGTAGAAGCGGCAGAAGTGGCTGCTACACCGCCTCCACTGCCTCCAGAAAAAAGCCTCATAGATAAGATTTTACAGTCTCCTGCCATTCTGGGTGGTATTGGTGCAGCTCTAATTGCATTGCTAGGAGGTTTGTTCTTCTTTCTTCGTCGCGGTAAAAAGGATGAAGAGGCAACAGAAGACGAAAATGCGCTTGTGCAGGTGCCAGAGGACCTAGATACTCCCGAAGAGAGTGAAATGGCTGAAGAGGCGTCTGGGGCTGAAACTGAATCTGAATCAGATTCAAACGACGATTTAGCTGATGATGTTGAGTCTATTGAGGATTTAGATCTAGGGACTGAAGAAGATCTCTTGGATGATGCAGATTTAGATCTTACTGATACTGATGATCTGGAAGATCTAGATGATCTAGATGATCTAGATCTCGACATGGATTTGGATCTTGAAGAGGATGGCTCTGGGGATGCTCTTCAGACTGTTGAGGCGGATGAGCCTGACGATCTAGATGCTTTGTTAGATGATGATGAGTTTGATTTGGGTCTCGATGAAGAGATTGACGATCAAGATGCTGAAGTACAGTCGGAAGATGTCGAAGCAGATGAACTTGATGCAATTTTAGAAGAGCCTTCAGATCTAGATGAAGTCGAAGATGAGTTAGAAGTAGCTGATGCATCAGAATCTGATGCCCTAGATGATATTTTGGGTGAAGTTGAAGATGTTGAGCCTGAAATTGAAGCTGTCACAGCTGACGAGGATGAGATTGATGCAGCGTTGGAAGCTGATGATGGCGAAATCGATTTAGGTCTAGATGACACTGATCTAGAATTTGATCTCAATGATGCTGCTCCAGATGTTATTGAGGAAGCTTCTGAAGAGGTGATCGAGAACGATGACGCTGATTTAGATTTTGTTGTCGATGAGATGCCCGATCTTGCAACAGAGGAAGATGTGGCTCAGTTAGAGGCTGAAGGTCCTGAATTAGAAGCGGATTTAGCTACAAATTTGGATGTGGATACTGTACCTGAAGAGCTGGATGAGTCTGGCTTGGATGACTTGTTAGATTCAGTATCTGAAGGAGATATCCAGGAGCTAACGGATGCAGCTGAGGAGGCAGAATCAGATATAGATGAGCTTGATGATCTATTGGCAGAAGTAGAAGAGCCGGTAACTGAAGGGTCTGCTGAAGCAGTTCAATCAGATGCCACTGATGATTTGGAAGCGCTTTTAGCTGAAGATTTGGATATGGGCGATTTGGAGTTGCCTTCTGAGGAATCTGCTAAAGAACCTGTTGAAGAAACAACCAGTGAAGCAATAGAGACAATGCTCGCCGAGAACCCTGATCCTAGGGATATAGGTCTTCCTGGTCAGCTTGAAATGCAGGACGATTTAGATATTGAATCTTTACAATCTGATGAGGGCTTAGATGAGCTTTTAGCGAAGGTTGATGAGGATTTAGATCAGGCAATGGCTGCTGATCTAGAGATGGAAGGGGCTGAAGAATTAGATTCTGAAGTGAAAGAGTCAGATGATGCATCTGATGATCTAGATGCAATGCTAGATGATTTAGGCTCGGATTTAGATCTAAATGATGGCGATGCAGCTGCTTCTTCAAAAGAAGACATCGTTTTAGAAGGTGATGATCTAGAATCATTGATCTCTGATGATTTGGAAGCTGATTTGAATTCTGAATTAGATGCGCTTCTTAATAGTGAAGAGGGTGATATAGTGCTAGAAGAGAGCGCTATTGAAGAGGATGCTTCTGTTGATGAAGATTTTGACGAGCTTGCAGGGTTAAACCTGTTAGAAGGAGCAGATGAAGTTGAAACTAAGCTTGATTTGGCTCGTGCTTATATGGATATGGAAGACCTCGAAGGCGCTAAAGATATTCTCGAAGAGATCGCTATAGAAGGTACTGATGACCAGAAAAAAGAAGCTGAAGCGTTGATACAATCCATTAATGAAAAGTAGTATGTCAGAAAAAAGTTGTACTGAACTTAACAGTTCACCAGAAGGGGCGATTTCTATCGCCCCTTCTTATCGTTATGCCCTTTGTGTTGAATACGCTGGAGCTGCTTATCGTGGTTGGCAGGTTCAGAAAGAGGGAGGTGTGCCAAGCATTCAAGAGGAAGTGGAAAAAGCACTTTCAAAAATCGCGAATGCGCCCGTATCGGTTATTTGTGCCGGTAGGACCGATGCACGTGTTAATGCCACCTATCAAATTATTCATTTTGATAGTCCTGTGCAAAGAGAAGATCGTGCTTGGGTTTTAGGTACCAATACAAATCTTCCGGACGATATCGCTATCCAGTGGGCTATCCCTGTATCAGATGAGTTTCATGCCCGCTTTTCTGCTGTCGAACGTCGATATCGATACCTTATCTACTGCAACCCTGTTAAACCTGCCATTTTACCAAAAGGTATTACCTGGACTTACAAGCAGATGGATGTGGAACGGATGCAGGAAGCCGCAAATTATCTTATTGGCGAGCATGACTTTACCTCTTATCGCGCAGTAGGTTGTCAGGCGCATAGCCCCGTTCGTACGGTTAAACAGTTAGATGTTTACCAAAGCGGTCAACTGATCGTTTTGGATGTTCGTGCTAATGCATTTTTGCATCATATGATTCGAAACTTCGCCGGTGTATTGATGAGCGTTGGTTGCGGTGAGGCTGATCCTATATGGGCAAAAGAGGTTTTGGATGCTAAGGATCGCCGTCAGGGTGGTGTAACAGCACCTCCTTATGGTCTTTATTTTGTCGATGCTAAGTACCCTGATAAATTTGATCTGCCTAAATCGCAAATAGGGCCTTTTTTCCTGTCATAGTTGACTGACTTAGTGGCCTTCTATCTGCTACTATTTGCAACCTGAGATTTTCTAAGTGAACTGTATCTGTGAACCGAACGCGCGTTAAAATTTGTGGTATTACGAATATAGAGGATGCTTTAGCAGCTATTGCTGCTGGGGCAGATTCTCTTGGCTTCGTTTTTTATGCGCCAAGTCCTCGTGCTGTAGAGGTTGAACAAGCGGCAGAAATCATTGCTAAGCTTCCAGCGTTCGTCACAACTACTGCGCTCTTTGTTAATGCAGAGCGGGAATTCATTGATCGAGTTATCGAACAAACTCGTATAGATTTACTTCAATTTCATGGTGATGAAACTGAAGCGTACTGTAGTAGTTTTAGTCGTCCGTACATAAAAGCTATTCGGATGAAGCCAGAACTGCATTTAACAGACGCGGTAGAACAATTTACTTCAGCGCAGGCTATTCTTCTGGACGCTTATCGTCCGGGTGTTCCAGGTGGAACTGGTGAAGCCTTTGACTGGGATCGTATTCCAACACCTCATCCAGCTACGATTATTCTTGCTGGGGGGCTTAACTGTGAGAATGTAGCTGAGGCTGTTCAAACCGTTAAACCTTACGCGATAGACGTGAGTGGTGGGGTTGAGAAGAGTAAAGGTATCAAAGATACCGACAAAATTAATAGATTTATAAATGAGGTAACCCGTGCCAACTAATATCGATCTTAAAGCACTTGCTCAGTTGCCCGATAGTAAAGGCCACTTTGGCCCTTACGGTGGTCGTTTCGTATCTGAAACTCTAATGGCTGCGCTTAAGCAGTTAGAAGAAACTTATGAGAAGTTGTGGCGAGATCCAGCGTTCCAGGAAGAGTTTGATCGTGATCTGGCACACTATGTTGGACGTCCTTCGCCTTTGTATCATGCGAAGCACCTATCTGAAAAAGTAGGTGGCGCACAAATTTATCTGAAACGTGAAGATCTAAACCATACGGGTGCACACAAAGTTAATAACACTATTGGTCAGGCTTTGTTGGCGAAATACACTGGCAAACCTCGTGTTATTGCTGAAACAGGCGCTGGTCAGCACGGTGTGGCTACCGCCACCGTAGCTGCGCGTTTGGGGCTTGAGTGTCAGGTATATATGGGTGCTGAAGATGTTCAGCGTCAGGCACTTAACGTTTACCGAATGAAGCTTCTAGGTGCAGAAGTTATTGCGGTTGAATCGGGTACTCGTACGCTGAAAGATGCCATGAATGAAGCGATGCGCGATTGGGTAACCAATGTTGATAATACTTTCTACATCATTGGTACTGCTGCGGGTCCACACCCTTACCCTAAGTTGGTTCGTGACTTCCAGTGTGTAATCGGTCGTGAAGCGCGTCAACAGTGCTTAGATCAGACTGGTCGTCTACCTGATGCTTTGGTTGCTTGTGTTGGTGGTGGTTCTAACGCTATTGGTCTATTCCACCCATTCATCGAAGATGAATCTGTAAAAATGTATGGTGTTGAAGCAGGTGGTTATGGTGTAGAGACAGGGCAGCACGCTGCGCCATTGTCTGCGGGTAGTCCAGGTGTACTTCATGGTAACCGTACGTATTTGATGTCTGACGAAGGTGGTCAAATCATCGGTACTCACTCTGTATCTGCTGGTCTTGATTACCCAGGCGTTGGTCCGGAGCATGCCTACCTTAAAGATACTGGACGCGCGACTTATGTTGATGCGACAGATGATGAGGCGATGGATGCTTTCCGTGCTCTAACGCGCGTCGAAGGCATTATGCCGGCAATTGAATCAAGCCATGCGGTTGCTTACGCAATGAAATTGGCTAAAGAGATGGATAAAGATCAGACAATAGTTGTGAACTTGTCTGGTCGTGGTGATAAAGATATTCATACGGTCGCACAGATCGATGGCATCAATATCTGATTTGTGCGAGGGAAAATAGAATGAGTCGTATTGCTGCAAGCTTTGCAAAGCTTAAATCTGAAGGCCGCAAAGCCCTAATTCCTTATGTAACAGCAGGCGATCCTGCACCGGAAGTTACAGTAGGTTTACTACACGCTATGGTTGAAGCGGGTGCCGATGTTATCGAATTGGGTATCCCATTTTCAGATCCAATGGCAGATGGTCCCGTTATCCAGCTAGCTTGTGAGCGTGCGTTGACACACAACGTGCGTTTGCTCGATGTGCTAGCAATGGTAGCTGAGTTCCGTCAGAAAAATAATGAAACGCCAATCGTTTTGATGGGTTACCTCAACCCTATCGAAATTCTTGGTTACCAGCGCTTCGCTGAAGAAGCGAAGAAAGCGGGTGTTGATGGTGTATTAACAGTTGATCTTCCGCCTGAGGAGTCAGGTGAGTTCAACCAGATCATGCGTGAGCATGAGATTGATACCATCTACCTATTGGCACCAACTACCGAAGAAGAGCGTATTAAATACGTTTGTGAGAACGGTAGTGGTTACCTTTACTACGTATCAGTGAAAGGAGTTACAGGCTCCGCTTCACTTGATGTTCAGGCTGTAGCTGACAGACTAGACATCGTTCGTAAATACACTGATATTCCTTTAGGTGTAGGTTTTGGTATCAAAGATGCTGAATCAGCTACTGCGGTGTCAAAAGTTGCGGATGGTGTTATTGTCGGCAGTGTTTTAGTTAATAAGATTGCATCTCTAGTAAAAGATCAGGGCAAAATCGCGCCTGAAGTAGCTGCAATTATCAAAGATATGCGTCAAGCAATGGACAGCTAATAAGGTTTTGAAATAATGAGTAACTGGCTGGAAAAAATTGTTCCTTCTCTTGTTCGATCAGAGAAAAAGCGCTCGAATATCCCTGAGGGCTTGTGGAAAAAGTGCCCTAAGTGTGAATCCGTTCTTTACCGCCCTGAGTTGGAAAAGAACCTGAATGTTTGTCCTAAGTGCGACCACCATATGCGCCTTAACGCGCGTCGTCGTCTTGAATTGTTCTTAGATGAAGATAACCGTCAAGAGCTGGCTACAGATGTAGAGCCTATCGATCGTCTGAAGTTTAAAGACTCTAAGAAATATAAAGACCGTTTAAGTGCAGCTCAGAAAAGTACCGGCGAAAAAGATGCATTGATCGCTATGCGCGGTGAGTTAGAAGGTTTGCCTGTTGTAGCGGTTGCATTTGAATTTAGCTTCATGGGTGGTTCTATGGGTGCAGTTGTTGGTGAGCGTTTTGTTCGCGCTGCCAACATCGCTCTAGAAGAGAATATCCCATTGATCTGTTTCTCTGCATCGGGTGGTGCGCGTATGCAGGAAGCGTTGTTCTCTCTATTCCAGATGGCGAAAACAAGTGCGATCCTAGAAAAATTACGTCTACAAGGTACGCCTTATATCTCTGTACTTACAGACCCAGTATATGGTGGTGTATCTGCATCGCTGGCAATGTTGGGTGACTTGAATGTTGCTGAGCCTAAAGCGCTTATGGGCTTTGCGGGACCTCGAGTAATCGAACAAACAGTTCGTGAAAAATTACCTGAAGGTTTCCAACGCAGTGAGTTCCTCCTAGAGCATGGCCAGGTTGATATGATTATTAACCGCGGTGAAATGCGCTCTCGTTTGTCTCGCATCTTGCGTAAGCTAACCAACCAAAGCCCGCTACCTCCTGTAGAAACAGTTGAGGGTGAGGTTGTTGTTGAGGAAGAGCCTGCGAAACCTGAAGCAGAGTAATTGCTCAAGGTAATAAAAATGGCCGACGTGAAAACGCCGGCCTTTTTGGTTTCTGGTGATTGTTAAAAGTTGTTGGTCTTATGAATACCGCTAATCAAAAAATGAATCTTTCTGAATGGTTGTCTTGGATGGAGCAATGCCATCCGTCTGAAATCGAACTAGGTTTAGGCCGTGTCAGTCAAGTTGCAGAAAAGTTAAAAATCGATCTGTCTGCATCAACTGTTGTGACTGTTGCAGGTACAAACGGCAAAGGTTCAACGATTAGTTACTTGAACAGTATCTACCAACAGGCTGGATACAGTGTCGGCTGCTACACATCTCCTCATTTTATCGACTATAACGAGCGAGTTAAGTTAAACGACCAAAATTCAACTGACCAACAATTGTGCGATGCTTTCGAAAAAATAGACCAGGCGCGTGGTCAGATACCACTGACTTATTTCGAGTTTGGCACTTTAGCTGCCTTAGTTATTTTTTCTGAAACGAAACCGGATCTGGTTCTGCTTGAAGTAGGCTTGGGTGGCCGTTTAGATGCAGTGAACATCATTGATGCGGACATTAGTGCAGTCACTACCGTTTCAATTGACCATGTTGATTGGTTAGGTGATAACCGCGAAGTAATTGGTCGTGAGAAATCAGGTATTTTCCGAGCATCTAAACCTGCGATCTGCGGTGATCTGAATCCACCAAAGTCAGTAGCTATTTATGCTGATGAGATTGGTGCCGATCTACATCAATCAGGTGTTGATTTTACCTATGAAGAAAACGGCGAGCTTTGGTGCTGGCAAGGAAAAGATGCACAAGGCCAATCTAAATCGATCACCGATCTTAAACAGCCAGAGTTGCCAATTCAAAATGCGGCTACGGCGATTAAAATTGTTCAACATATTCCATTAGCAATTTCAGATGAGCAGATTAAAGTAGGTATTCAACAAGCAGCGCTAACAGGTCGTATGCAGCATGTAGAACAAGACAATCTACATTATTGGCTAGATGTAGCCCATAACCCTGAAGCAGCAGAGCTGTTAAGTGATCGTATCCAAGGATTATCGGGCAATGTTTATCTTGTTTTGGGAATGTTAGCGGATAAAGATTGTCAGCAAGTTATAAATACTTTGTCACCTGTGGTAAAAGCTACCTATCTTTCTGATATTAATGTTCCGCGAGGGCAAAAAGCTGCAGAGTTAGCTGAGCTATTCCCTAATAAGGCTTCGGTTCAGGAATTTTCATCAGTTAAAGCGGCAATTGATGCGGTTCGAATAGACACTAACCCAAATGACAATGTTATTATTGCGGGATCATTCTTTACCGTCAGTGATGCGTTGACGATTTTGGCAAGGAAATAGCTAATGCAGCAGAAAGTAAAATACCGCTTAGTAGGGTTTGCAGTGATTCTTCTCTCTGCTGCGGTGATCTTTCCTGTTTTTTTTGACGGTGCTGGTTATAAAGAGCGACACCTTCAGTCCGAAATTCCTCCAGGCCCCGAACGTCCTGAAATCGTACGCATAGAACCACAGAATAAACCGTTGCCTGATACTTCTAAGCCTGCTGAACCTAAGCCACCGGTTGAGTTGCCTAAACCACCAAAACAGGTGAAGCAGGTAATCGAGAAGATTGAAAAAGAGCAAAAGGTTGAGCTAGAAATTCATAAAGATCAGCCTGTACTGGACCAAGAAGGTGTTCCAGTTGCTTGGACGCTGCAGCTTGCTAGTTTTAAAGATGAAGCTAATGCTAAGAGCTTGCGTAAGCAACTGATCGGTGAAGGGCACAAAGTCTTTACCCGTAAACAGGGTGAATTGATTAAGGTTTATGTAGGGCCTGAATTCCAAAAGAGTAGATTAGAATCGCTTAAGTTATCACTGAAAAAAGATTTTGGATTGAATGGCATTATTGTTCGTTTTACTACGCAATAATAAAGCGTGAAGCGATCCTATAAACTCTGTTAAAATGCGCGCAATTTCTTACTGAGCTGTAAAGATGAACTGGGCTGACTGGACCATACTAAGCATCATTGCGATATCTAGCCTTATGAGCTTAAGGCGAGGCTTTGTTCGAGAAGCACTTTCCCTGATCACTTGGGTAACGGCTTTTATCGTTGCGCGCCTATTTTCGCAGTCACTGTCAGTTCTGTTAGAAGCTTATATTCAAACGCCTTCAGTACGTTTAGTCGCAGCGTTTGCTATCCTCTTTATAGCCGCTCTTGTTGTTGGAGTCATGATCAATAAACTGATCGGTGCGCTCGTAGAAGCAACGGGTTTGTCTGCAACGGACCGTATTCTTGGAATCGGATTTGGTGCAGCACGAGGTGGTTTAATTATCGTGGCTATAGTCGCGCTGATTGGAATGAGCCCAGCGGTTGAAGATCGCTGGTTCAAGGAATCACAATTGATTCCACACTTTTTACTTATGGAAGCATGGACCAAAGAGACAGCGAGCGAAGTGGGTCGCTTGATCTGGAATGCGGGACGCTAAATTTTTCTTTTGTTAGTTTGCACTTTGAGGTGAGTTTTAATGTGCGGCATTGTTGGCATCGTAGCCAAATCTAATGTAAACCAGACTATTTTTGATGCTCTGACTGTTCTACAACATCGTGGACAGGATGCAGCGGGCATGGTTACTTGTGAAGGTAACCGTTTCTTCTTACGCAAGGATAATGGCCTGGTAAACGAAGTATTTCGTACCCGCCATATGAAACGTCTGGTAGGTAACGTGGGTATTGGTCACGTTCGTTACCCTACGGCCGGTAGTTCTAGCTCGGCTGAAGCGCAGCCGTTCTATGTGAACTCTCCATACGGTATCGCGTTAGCTCATAACGGCAACCTGACAAATGCAGAAGATGTAGCTGAACAAATGTTCCGTGCTGATCTGCGTCATATCAACACAACATCTGATTCAGAAGTGTTATTGAACGTATTTGCTCACGAACTTCAACGTCAGGGCAAACTGCAGCCACAAGCTGAAGATATGTTTGAAGCGGTTCGTCGTGTTCACGAGCGCTGTAAAGGTGGTTATGCCGCAGTAGCAATGATTACGGGTTACGGCATGTTGGCGTTCCGTGATCCTCACGGTATTCGCCCACTGACTTACGGTAAGCGCGAAACTGCAGAAGGTACTGAGTACATGGTAGCTTCTGAAAGTGTTGCTCTAGATATCTCTGGTTTCGAACGTGTTCGTGATATCGAGCCGGGCGAAGCAATCTATATCGATATGGAAGGTAACGTATCTACTAAGCTTTGTGCAGATAACACGCAGCTTGCGCCGTGCCTATTTGAATACGTATACCTAGCGCGTCCAGATTCAATTATTGATGATGTAAACGTACATATCTCTCGTATGCGTATGGGTAAGAAGCTAGCAGAGAAGGTTTTACGTGAGCGCCCAGACCACGATATTGATGTGATCATCCCAATCCCAGATACAAGCCGTACCTCTGCTATGGAGATGGCTAAAGATTTGGGTGTTACGTTCCGTGAAGGTTTTATCAAAAACCGTTACATCGGTCGTACTTTCATCATGCCAGGTCAGACACAGCGTAAGAAGTCTGTTCGTCGTAAGCTGAACCCAATTGGTATGGAATTTAAAGATAAAGTTGTCATGTTGGTTGATGACTCTATCGTACGTGGCACTACCTCTAGCCAGATTGTTCAGATGGCTCGTGATGCAGGTGCTAAGAAAGTTTACTTTGCATCTGCTGCGCCAGCGGTTAAATACCCGAACGTTTACGGTATTGATATGCCAGCAGCGGAAGAGCTTATCGCTCATGGCCGTACAGATGATGAAGTGGGTGAAGAGATCGGTTGTGACTGGATGATCTACCAAGAGCTAGATGATCTTAAAGCATCTGTATCTGAAGGTAACCCAGAAATTACCGCGTTCGATACCTGCGTATTTGATGGTAAATACGTAGCGGGTGATATCGATGAGCAGTATCTTGAGCGCTTGAAGGCTGCCCGTAACGATGACGCTAAAGGCAGTAATAACAAAAAGGTTGAGAGTAACGAATCCTCTAACCTTTGTAGTAAGATCGATTAAGGAGCAATAGTCGATGTCTATTTCTGATTACGAACGCGCTGAGCGTATCCAGTTCGAGCCTTCAGAAGGTTACGATCTGGAAACACTTGCTTTGCGTTCAGGTCAACACCGTTCCTTAGAAGGGGAGCACAGTGACCCAATCTACCCGACATCAAGCTATGTCTTCTCGAGTGCGCGTGAAGCAGCTGCACGTTTTGGTGGTGAAGAGGAGGGTAACATCTACTCTCGCTTCACTAATCCAACTGTACAGTTTTTCGAAGAACGCATCGCGGCACTAGAAGGCGGAGAAAGAGCAGTCGCAACAGCTTCTGGCATGGCGGCAATTCTTAGTACCTGCCTATCGTTAATGCAAAATGGCGATCATGTTGTTTGTTCCCGCAGTGTATTTGGTTCTACTGTATCTCTGTTTGATAAGTACCTTACACGTACAGGCATCAAAGTTTCTTATGTTGACCCAACTAATCTTGATAGCTGGGAATCAGCAATTACAGAAGATACTAAGATGCTGTTCTTGGAGACGCCTTCTAATCCGTTGTCTGAGCTAACAGACGTTGTAGCCGTTGCTGAGATCGCACATAAGTATGATGCATTGTTGGTCGTTGATAACTGCTTCTGCACGCCGATGCTTCAGCAGCCGTTGAAGCAAGGTGCAGACATCATTATTCACTCCGCGACTAAGTACCTTGATGGTCAAGGTCGTTGTGTCGGTGGTGTGGTTGTTGGCAGCGATAAGCATATGGAAGAGGTGTTTGGCTTTATCCGTACTGGCGGCGCTTGCTTGAGCCCTTTCAACGCTTGGGTTTTCCTTAAAGGCTTAGAGACCCTTAAATTGCGTATGGATGCTCACTGCACCAACGCTATGGAGATGGCGAAATGGTTAGAAGAGCAAGATGGTATTGATCGTGTCTTCTACTCAGGTCTTCCAAGTCATCCGCAGCACGAGCTGGCTAAGAAGCAGCAAAAAGGCTTTGGTGGTGTGCTTTCCTTCGAAGTGAAGGGCGGTAAAGACGCAGCGTGGCGCTTTATTGATGCAACTAAGATGGTGTCTATCACGGGTAACTTGGGTGATGTGAAAACAACAATCACACACCCATCGACAACGACTCACGGTCGTATGACCCCAGAGGCACGTGCTGAGGCGGGCATCAAAGACAATTTGGTTCGTCTGTCTGTAGGTATCGAATCGATCGAAGATCTTAAAGCAGATATGCTTAGAGGTCTGGCAGCGGTTTAATCGTTGCAGTTAAGATCTAAAAAAAAGCGGCTTTCGGGCCGCTTTTTTGTGTCTCAAATAAAGTATTTAGATACTTTTCTGACTTAAATTAATATCACCAATTTCCACATCTTCAGATAGTGACATAACCATTTCTATCGAGGTGATAATATCTGAAATTGGAATAGGGGGGTGATCCGGCATACGGCCCTCTTCTATATCCGTTAGCACTTCTTCAGTACCGACATTTCCCGGGTTTATGACAGTAAATCCGATGTTTTTTTGTGTTAGTGCTTTACGTAGGCTTTGTATAGCACCGCGTAGGCCGAACTTGCTTGCAGCATAAGCGACTTGCTCTGAACCTATATTTTCTAAACCTGAGTTTGCACCTAGATAGATTGCTCTTGGGTTAGAAGCGCGTGCTAGGTTTGATGCCACAGCCTTAGTGAGCTCAATGGGTGCAACAAGATTAACGTGCATGATTTGCTGCGTTTCTTCGTATTTGGTCTTTCTGAAGTCAAAGTCGTCGGTGAAGCCTTCATCCTCCCAAATCCCGCTGGAGTAGATCAGGGTGTCTATAGGTTGCTCCCCCAGCTAAACTGCAATCTTTTGTATACCTTCTGACGCAGATAGATCTGCAGAGATCCATTCGCATTTTTTAGATGGGCTTCGAGATACACCTATAACGTTGTGGCCAGCGTCAGAAAAGTACCTTGTTAGCTCTTCACCAATACCTCGGCTGCTACCAACAATCAAAACTGTCTTCATCAAATTGCCATCCATATACTGTTGTAGGGTATCTCGTTTATCGTTAAGTCTTATAACCGTTTAACTTTGATATAAATATTCATTTCGACAAAGCCATCTTTCCTTGTATCGTTTAGGTAGTGGGCAATAGGTGCTAAGTCATCGGGCTCAAAGCCGCTGTTAGGGAGCCAATGAGAGTAGAGCTCCATATAGAAATTACTTACTTTATCACCGTCTCCTTTGTAATAAGCAGAGGCATATTGGCCGGACGGAATAGTTGTTACTTCAAATGGTTCGCTCACCGGCGTGTCGTCTTGAATTTGAACGCAAGCATCGTAACGGCAATGCTCAGTCGGCGTGATCATAGGGTTATCATGGCAGATAGCAAAGCGATGGTTTTCAAAATTTTGTAATTTCAGGCTTCTAGCCCAGTTATCCAGTTTATCCCATGTTTCAAAAATGGCGGGAACGTCATATCCCTTTGGTGCTGTCAGATAAGCGATGCGTTTAGCTTTAAGTTGTTCAATGGTTACTTGCATGAGTATTTCCTCTAATTTGTCAGGATCAAACTTCACTTGGTCAGTGACAAATTGAGAGTACAGATCGCTTGGATTGAATACTTTTCCATACTTGCTAGTTAGTTTTCCAATCTTGCTATCTTTGATTTCGCTTGGGTTCCGTATTTGACTAGGGGTGATGCCGAAGTAATTTTTAAATGCTTTTGAAAAGTTAGCGCTAGAGGAGTAACCGCCGGCGTTGGCTACTTCGGTAATGCTCATTTCCTTATGGCAAATTAGTCGATTAGCAGAGGCTTCCATCCTTTTGCGGATGATAAAGTCATTAACGGTTTCACCTGTGAGGGCGTGAAAAATACGGTGAAAATGAAAAGGGGAGAAGCAGCTAACTTGAGCAATCTTATCTAAATTTAATTGCTGCTCTAGGTTTGAGCAAATGTATGTGGTTGCTAGATTTATTCGGCGTAAATACTCTTTGTTCGCCTGTTTCTTATTCATGTTTACTTTTCACTAATACCACTTGTTGCTTAGTTTCTACGTACCCTAGTTCTTGATAAAACTTGTGGGCCGATTTACGAATCGAATTGGCCCGAATTCGAATGCTATCCACTTGGTGCGACAACCAACGTTCAGCTGTTTTAACTAATCCTTTGCCTAAGCCATATCCCCGGTGTTCTTTATCAACAACGAGGCTTACGATCTCACCTTGAGCGCCTTCAGCTAAGCGAATATCTATAATGGCAGAGATACAGCCTACAACAGCGCCATTTAGCTCAGCGATAAAAATCTCCCCTCTGGCTTTATGAACAGCTTTGATATTTGTAAGCAGGGATTCTTCTGAGTGGGTGTACCCTAATTGCTTCATCAGGGCGATTAAGGCCTGAAGATCCTTTTCTTGGTATGTACGATAGATAGGTTCCATTAATTGACTATATCGCAGGTTTTCTTTGGTCAGGCTGCAAAGCAAACCCTCAATCAGGCAGAAATTCCACTTCTGTTTGGTATTCCGCGCCATCAGCTTTCAAAATACTGCTTTTAAGTTGGAAAGCGTTAACCTCTATGTTCGCAGTGAACCCCAATCCTTTATGGCTTACCTCACTAACCACATGTGAGGTTAATCTTTTGCAGCGTCCTAGCGTGATATGAGGCGTGTATTTTCGTTGTTCTAGCTCTATGCCAAGCCCTCTAATTTTGTGACTTAGCGAATTTTGTAAACGTTTTAAGGGTTCAGATTCTTCTATACCTAACCAGATAATTCCCGATTTGAAATAGCCTATCTTCTGTAGACGAAGCTCAAAAGGTTCAAAACTGATTTCAGATACCGTTTCAATTATCTCTTCCAGATGTTGATGGGGCTGATCGCCGATGAACACTAAGGTGATATGCAGTTGATGACTCGCGGTCCAGCGTACTTGTTCGAGTTCAGGGCAATAGAGTTCGGTAATGCGATCCTGAAGATCTTCAGGCAAATCGATAGCTAGGAATAGGCGCATAGCAAAAACTAAAAAACACAGCTTATGGTAGTTTTTATCTTAGTAAATCATAGGTGGGCTTGGAAGGATTGTTACAAAACTTGTTAAAGCGAACTTTAAAGTCATCTAGTCATTTTTATCACCTCCATAGCAGCTTATAATAACCGTCCTTTTTTATTCCTATAGATAGTCTGCTTTGAAAATTGTCTTAGCCCCGATGGAGGGCGTTGTTGATTACACTATGCGTGATCTGTTAACACAGATTGGAGGCATCGATCACTGTGTTACAGAGTTCTTGCGTGTAAGCGATAGTGTTTTACCTGCGAAGGTGTTCCGACGTTTATGTCCAGAGTTACATAATGGGGGTAAAACACCTTCAGGCACGCCTGTTATCCTGCAATTGCTTGGAAGTGATCCAAGTGTTCTAGCCGGTAATGCACGCAAAGGTGCAAAACTCGGTGCACCGGGGATAGATCTAAATTTTGGCTGCCCAGCCAAAACGGTGAATCGAAGTAAAGGCGGAGCTGTTCTATTAGACACGCCAGAACTTGTCCATGAGATCGTAAAGGCGGTAAAACAAGCTGTTCCTGCAGAAACCCCTGTATCGGCAAAGATGCGTTTAGGCAATAAAGATAAATCCTTGGCGATGGAAAACGCTCATGCGATTGCAGAAGCGGGCGCCGATAGCTTAGCTGTACATGCTCGAACAAAACTCGAAGGCTACAAACCACCAGCTCACTGGGAATGGATTGCAAGAATTCGTGAGGCGGTCGACCTTCCTGTGGTTGCTAATGGTGAAGTCTGGAATTGGCCGGATTTTCAGCGCTGTCGCGAAGTGAGTGGTTGCGACACGATTATGATCGGTCGTGGTCTTATTGCTAAGCCAGATTTGGCTAAGGTCATTAAACATCACCTTGCTGATGAAGAGGTGGGCAGCTATAACTGGACTCAGGTAGTGCCGTTTATAGAGGCTTATTTAAACGGTATTGAGCGAGATATAGCTCCGAAATATGTGCATGGCCGTATAAAACAGTGGCTAAGTCATTTACAAAGAGAGTACAAAGAAGCAGAAATGCTTTTTCAGAAAGTTAAAAAATTAAAGGAACCTTCTGAGCTTAGGCTTGCCCTACAAGACTGATAAGTCACAAGTGGATCATCGGAGAGATTAAAATGGCATCTTGGTTAAGTCCTGCGTCTAAACTCATGGGTAGTATTAAATACCCAGCAAAGTTCAGTCTAGTCAGTGTTCTATTTTTGATACCGCTTGTACTAACTGTAACCTTGTATTGGCAGGAGTTGAGTCAACGTATTGATTTGACTAAAAAGGAGCTTAGGGGGATCGAGGTAATCCGTTTAACAGAACCTCTAGTGCTGAATATCGGTCAGCATAGAGGGCTCACAAATGCTTTGCTTCATGGTAATTCGAGCGTTGAATCTAAAGTGTTGGATCGACGTAGCAAAGTAGACCAAGCGTTAACCCAGCTGAGATCAGGCACGACTGGTGTTAGTGCCAATACCAAAGCTATTATCGCATCTCTTGAAAAACAGTGGGGTCGTATTAAATCAACGATTGGCCAGTCTGATCCAGTAGCAATCTTTGAATTACATAACGAATTCGCAGCTTCAGTTAGAAGCTTTAATGAAGTTATCTTGCGCGAATTTTCACTAGAACTTGATCCTAACTCAGATACTACTTTCATGATCGATAACGTAGCTATTATCTTGCCACAGATTATCGATGAAGCAGGTCAGCTGCGAGGTAAGGCTTCAGGAGTCGTAGCTAGAGGTGCTTTTACACCCGACAGCTATATCTAGATCAATAACCTGATAGGTCGTTTAGAAAAAACCTACCCTGAGCTAGGAAACGGCGAGGCGATGACCGAGTTAGAGTCAATGCACACAGATCTCAAGGCTGCGGAGAAAGCGGTTGGCAGTTACATCGCATATATCCAGATCAATGTCACTGAACCAGACAGCATCGCTGTTAACTCCAATGATGTGTTTTCAGAAGGTACGACAGCGATTAAGCAGGTGCTGAATTTATACAAGATGATGTTGCCGGCGTTGTATGAAAAACAACAGGGATATCTGTCTAAACAGGTCAATAGTCGTAACCTTGTTTTGGCAGTAATCTTAGTAACAGTATTTCTTGCGATCTATCTATTTGTGGGTTTCTATCGGTCAACTATCGATACTATGGATCGATTCCAGGAAGCTGCGGATCGATTGGCATCTGGGGATCTCTCTGCTCGCCTTGATCACACAGGCAAGGATGAAATGTCCGCTATATCTGAAGGTCTGAATAAAGTTGCGGAAGGCTTTGAATCTTTGGTTAGGGAAACTAAAAGTGCAACTAATTTGGTTACTAACAGCTCTTCGCGACTTTCTAAAGAATCTTCTCAGACTCGAGATGGCGTTGCTCGTCAGAAAGAAGAGACTGCGCATGTTGCTGAAGGGGTGGGTGAATTAGCTAGCAGTGCTTCAGAAATTGCGATGAACACCAATCAGGCGTCTAACACCACTCAGGAAGTTAATGAAATGGCTTCTGAAGGCTTGCTGGTGGTTCAGAAAACAACATCATCTTTTAATGAATTAGCTACTGACGTTTCCAAGACAAGCGCTGTTATAAGCGAATTGGATCAGGATGTTAAGAGCATCCATGCAGTATCTAGTGTGATCAGTGATATTGCAGATCAAACCAACTTGCTCGCCTTAAATGCAGCGATTGAAGCAGCACGTGCAGGCGAGCAGGGGCGTGGATTTGCAGTTGTAGCTGATGAAGTCAGAACGCTCGCACAACGTACGCAGGATTCTACAGGAGAGATTCGTGAGAACCTGCAGAAGCTAACTGATTGTGCGAAACGTGCAGTAGAGCTGATGCAGCATACTAGTAGTTCAGTATCAGAAAATGTTTCTGAAATGGCACGTGCTAGTGAAGTACTGCAACAGATTGATAGTTCTCTATCTGAGGTTAATCAGATGAATTCTGGGATTGCCGCAGCTGCCGAGCAGCAAAGTGGTCTGGTAAATCATCTGCATGAAAGCTTGGCTGCTATTTCTGAAAGTGCAGATACATCTGAAGGGGCTGCTAGAAATACTTCTTCTTTAGCGGAAGAGATGGCGAACTCTGCATCTCATTTAGAGAGTACGCTATCAAAATTCCGAGTAAGTTAGTTCCGCTGTAACAGATCAATGCCCGCTTAATAGCGGGCTGTATCCCTGAAATTTTCTACGGAAATAAGCCAAACACTACTTTTTATAAAAATCATTCTATTAAGGATAATTGAATGAACGTGATCTCTCATTTCTACCGGAAGTAGCCTAACTTTATAGCGTGTCACTTAAGTGTCATGAAAGTGGTTTATAAATTAATTGAGCAGGCAGTGACATGGTCTGCTCCAATCAGTGAGTGGTAGCACTATGAACCTATATGATCTGTCAGGCTCGGGACCAGAATCAGAAAAGTTCGACCCGTTACTCTCTACTGATCAGTTTCGCATAGAACGTATTATCTCTCATGCCCACGCAACCCCCGAAGGGGAATGGTACGACCAAGCTTGGGATGAGTGGGTATTGGTTATTTCTGGTAGCGCGGGGATTCGTACTGCAAATCCAGATCAAGAATTCACACTTAATGCAGGTGACAGTTACAGTTTCCCTGCATATCAACGACACCGTGTTGAATGGACTGATTCTAATCAACCAACGATATGGCTCGCTGTTCACTACAATGAACCTAAGGAGGCTGAATCATGACAGCCAAAATTAGCTTTGTTCAGAGCGATATTACCCAATTGGAAGTTGATGCAATTGTTAACGCTGCTAACAAAAGTTTGTTGGGTGGTGGCGGTGTAGACGGTGCTATTCATACTGCAGCTGGACCCGATTTGTTAGCTGAGTGTCGCACGCTTAATGGCTGTGACACGGGTAAAGCGAAAATTACCCAAGGTTATCGCATTCCTGCTCAATACGTGATTCATACGGTAGGGCCAGTTTGGCGAGGTGGTAATCATGGTGAGTCTGCACAGCTAGAAGCTTGTTATCGTAACGCGATGGCTGTGGCTAACGAAAGCAAAATCAAAACAATCGCATTTCCGGCGATTAGTTGCGGTGTTTATGGCTATCCCTTGGAACAGGCAGCCGAGATTGCGTTAATAACGGTTAAGAGTGAATTAAAAAAAGGGACAAGCGTAGAAAAGGTTGTCTTTTGCTTGTTCAGTGATGAACTTCTTTCTGTATATCAAGCGGTTGCTTCTAAACTTCCTGAAGCCATTAAAAAAGGAGGCAGCATGGCCTCCTTCTTTGTCCTAGAGCACAGTCAGTATTAGTGTTCGATCTGGATCTGACGTGGCTTCATCGCTTCAGGTATTTCATGAATCAGATCGACATGAAGCAATCCATTTTCCATCGACGCTTTCGTCACTTTTACATGATCCGCTAGCTGGAAACGTCTTTCAAAATTGCGCGCTGCTATACCTTGGTAAAGGTATTGGCGATCTTGAGTTTGTTCTTTCTTCTGGCCCGTAATCGTCAGAGTACCGCTTTCACTTTGAATATCTAATTCGTCTTTTTCAAAGCCTGCCACAGCCATGGTAATACGGTAATTATTTTCTCCAAGTAGTTCGATGTTGTATGGAGGGAATGAAGGTTGGTTGTCGTTGCGGTTAGCGTTATCTAGTATGTTAGCTAGACGGTCAAAACCAATGGCAGAACGGTAGAGTGGAGATAGATCGAATTCACGCATCTGTATATCCTCATCAAGCAATATATCTAAATTTAAAAGTATGGCCCCTCTCTTGAGCGAGCCGTTAACCGACCTCTTTTGAGCCTCGGTTAACTATTTAGATAATGTCACTTGATGAGAATTCAAGCGTAAGGGGAATTATTTTTCTTCTTCAACATTAAATCGATCAACGTCGTTGGTGATTTCTACATCAACATCGTGCGAAGGAATGCGGTAATCGTGCACACGTTCCCATGAGTCTGAACCAGGAACACGTTCCCAAACTGTACCTGCATTGTAGGTAACCAGCTCGCTCAAGGATGGGTCTAGGCGGCACATCTTTTCTACTGGGACAGGAAGAAGGTTGGAAAGCTGATCTTCCAAAAACTCTTCAGTTTCATAACCAGTAAACATGCGCCAGCCGGTGTCGTTTAAGTGTTCAGGAACTGTCTTATACATAAAACGAATAGGCAGAGTTTCATCAAAACAAAGTTTTGAAACCAGCGCTAAGAAGCCGTTTTTGGTTTGGTTTGTTTCGGATTCAGTAGTTTTAGGCGTATCAACGTCAACAGATTTCATGAGCACTCAAACAGTAATAAATTAATAGCCATTCTATTTTAAACGCTGATTGGGCCCTATACCAGCGGCTAAAAGGTTAAGAAAATGCGATGTGGGTTACTTTATTAACCTAAAGTTACATAAATCAGTCTAACCGTTTTACTAAGCGTGCTAGAATACGCTGTTTTTACAGTCAGATCCTCAGGAAAAAAAGATGGCCAAAGGCAAAAAGTACGATTTTCAGTTAGTTGCTGAAGGGGAAACTTGGAGTGCTCAGATCTTGCGTCAGGCAAGTGCACGTAAAACAGTTATCTCCAAGCAGCAGGATGGCTTTGCGACTGAAGATGAGGCCAAGGTTTGGGCTGAAGCTGAATTAGAGCAGTTTATGAGCCAGCAAGTTGAGCGTAACAAGCGTAAAGCGGAAAAGCGCGAAGAACGTGCAGAAATTGAAGCACGTCAAGCTGAAGCAAGAGCTCGATTCGAAGACGAAGAGTAATCTTTGTTGAATTTTCCTATTAGCCAGTTCTGTCTAGATGAGTATTGCTTTTTCAGCAAGGATTCTAGTAACGGTCACAATAACCCCTAGCTGAATAGATAGGGGTTATTCGTTTTTAACATCAAATACCGTTATATCAGTGAGCATTAACGCTCTTTATCTACCTTCGATAACTTTAGTTGTTCTCTAAGCCTTCCTTAACAATCAAGACTACGGTATTCTTTCCTGTATAAATAACCAGTAGATTTGTTTGATGCTGATATTAGGAATAGATCCAGGCTCCCGTATCACCGGTTACGGTGTAATTAACTGTGTTGGTAATAAAAATGAGTATGTTGCCAGCGGTTGTATTCGTATTAAGGGCGAAGAGTTACCTGAGCGTTTGCAGCAGGTATATACAGGAGTGTCTGAGGTAATTGAGCGTTATTGTCCGCAAGAGTTTGCTATTGAGCAGGTTTTTATGGCGCGTAATGCTGATTCTGCTCTGAAGCTGGGGCAGGCACGTGGTGTAGCTATCGTGGCAGGTACTAATGCGGAATTGCCTGTTTATGAATATGCTGCTCGAAAAGTTAAGCAGTCGGTCGTAGGTAAAGGTTCGGCGGATAAATCACAAGTTCAGCACATGGTGGCGCATATTTTAAAATTACCCGGCTTACCTCAAGCCGATGCTGCCGATGCCCTCGCAATTGCGCTCTGCCATGCGCATACTCGTAATAGCTTAATTAAAACATCAGGTTCTATGTCTAGTCGCAATGCCAGTTGGAGGCGTCAATAAACGTCATGAATGAGATGGCTTACGCTGATTTTATCCATATAGCTGATCTAATTGGAGTTGCCGTTTTTGCAACAGCAGGAGCTTTGGCTGCTCAAGGTAAGCAATTAGATATTCTAGGAGTGGTTGTTTTAGCGATAGTGACGGCTTTAGGTGGCGGCACTATTCGAGATATCACCTTAGATATTCATCCAGTTGTTTGGGTAGCAGATACTTCCTATTTGTGGACTGCCATTATCTCTGCGGTCGTTGCTTTTTTCGTCTGTCGATATATTCAGTATCCTAGGCGTACATTGTTGGTACTGGATGCTATGGGGTTGGCACTGTTTGCAGTGTTAGGTGCTGAAAAAGCTCTAGGCCTTGGTTTACCACCGATTATTGTAGTGATGATGGCCGTTATTACAGGGTGTGCAGGAGGTATGATCCGAGACCTTCTGACGGGACAAATACCACTTATATTACAACGAGATGGTGAACTTTATGCGACCTGCGCGCTAGCTGGTTCGGTATTTTTTGTGGTTTTTCAGTCGTATATTCCAGGACAGCCGGTTGCGCTGATCTCTATGGTAATTATCTTTGTATTGCGTATGGCTGCGATGTTCGCAGATCTCAGATTACCTGAATTTATTGTGGCAGGTCATAAGCTAGAAAAATTGGATAAGGATAAAAAATAAGTGATTGGTCGATTAAAAGGTGAGTTGTTAGAAAAGCAACCTCCACAGTTAGTGATTGATGTAAATGGTGTGGGCTACGAAGTGGAAGCTTCTATGAACACATTTTATCGATTACCTGAAGTTGGATTGCAGGTAACCCTCTTTACTCACTTTGTCGTGCGAGAAGATGCGCAGTTACTTTATGGTTTTATCGATAAGCAGGAGCGTTCGCTTTTTAGAACTTTGATTAAAGCTAATGGCGTTGGCCCTAAGCTCGCAATTACGATCCTTTCAGGAATTTCCACTACTGAGTTTGTACGTTGTGTAAATGATGGTGATACCGCCTCTTTAGTTAAATTACCGGGTGTTGGTAAGAAAACAGCTGAGCGCTTAATCGTAGAGATGAAAGACAAGATTAAAGCGCTTGGCTTGGAATCTTCGGATGAATTCCAACTGTCTGCAGCGGATGGCCCGGATATGGCGTCATTTGAGGCGGTTAGTGATAATCGTGCGGAAGCAGAAAGTGCATTGGTTGCGTTGGGCTACAAGCCTGTTCAGGCAACTAAATTGATTGAGCAAGCTCATAAGTCTCTTGGGTCTGGGGCAAGTTGCGAAGATCTTATTCGTGTCGCTTTACGCGCCATGGTTGGGTAATAGAGTAAATAGTTATGATTGAAGCTGATCGTTTTATTTCGCCTTTAAGTAATCCAGTAGAGGAGGCACATGATCGTGCTATTCGCCCTAAATCTTTAGAAGATTATGTTGGCCAGCCTGTTGTTCGTGAGCAGATGGAGATCTTTATCCAAGCGGCGAAGATGCGTAATGAAGCTTTGGATCATACTTTGATTTTTGGCCCTCCAGGTTTGGGAAAAACAACCTTAGCTAACATCATCGCGAATGAGATGGGCTCTGAGATCAAAACCACTTCTGGCCCTGTGCTTGAGAAAGCAGGGGACCTTGCTGCGTTGTTGACCAATCTTGAGCCTAATGACGTTCTATTTATCGATGAAATTCACCGTCTAAGTCCGAATGTCGAAGAGGTGTTGTACCCAGCTATGGAAGACTATCAGCTGGATATCATGATCGGTGAAGGCCCTGCAGCGCGCTCGATAAAGTTAGAGCTACCGCCATTTACTTTGGTGGGTGCTACAACGCGAGCAGGGTTGCTGACATCTCCATTGCGAGATCGTTTCGGTATTGTGCAACGCTTAGAGTTCTATAACGTTGAAGATCTGACCAGTATTGTTGCTCGTTCTGCAGATTTATCTGGAACTAATATAGATACGCAGGGTGCGTGCGAAGTGGCAAAGCGATCTCGCGGTACGCCGCGTATTGCTAACCGACTGTTACGCCGTGCACGAGATTATGCAGAAGTAAAAGGTAATGGTGTTATTGATAATGATATCGCCGATCGTGCCTTGAATATGCTTAATGTCGATCATCATGGTTTTGATCATCTTGACCGTCGTATGCTGCTGACTATGATCGAAAAGTTTGGTGGTGGTCCGGTAGGTGTAGAAAGCCTTGCTGCTGCGATTAGTGAAGAGCGCGACACCATAGAAGATGTTTTAGAGCCTTACCTTATTCAGCAAGGGTTTGTCATGCGCACACCGCGTGGTCGAGTGGTGACCGATCACGCTTATCAGCACTTTGGAATTGATAAACCCAAAGAGTCTTAAAATACGATCTGGATCAATAAACCCTATAATAAATAGGATTTGTTGGTTAATCTGACATCAATCAAGGTACGACAGAAGAAAAGCCGTCTAATATGCCTGCCAAATAACTGAAAAAAATGACAGGTAGCAATTATGACGGCCATACTTCGTAATGCAGAGATCACTGCATTCCGACTTGAGCTTAATCGTTTACTTATCCAGCTTAAAGCCGAGCTTGAAGAAGAGTTGAGAGATCAGATCTCATCTGCTTCCGTGTCTGAAGTGCGAGATATCGGTGAAGAAGTGGAACATACAGTTGAGTTGGAGCGTCAATTTGAAACGCTCCAGCGTCATCATGATGAGATTGCTGAATGCCAAGCTGCACTGAAGCGTATTGACGAGGGTAGTTTTGGTGAATGCATCAACTGTGGAGAGGAGATCGAGCTGACACGTCTGAAGGCTAATCCTCCTGCATCACGCTGTATTCGCTGCCAATCTATTCACGAATCTGCGTTAAAAAAAATCGCCTAGATCTATTCGCCAGCTATCTAATCTGATAGCTGGTATTTCCCTCTAACACCGTTATTTCAAACGCTGGTTTTTCCTTGTATTAATCGCCATGACTGTTATTGTTGTGCCTTCATTTTTTTATCTATTAAATGGATGGAACTTATTGGTTTTTGATGAATCACAAAGCCGGTAAATTGTATCCTGTACCAAATTTTTAGAGGGAAGTGCTGTGGTCGAAAAAATGTCGATCTGGAGTCTGGTTGCCGACGCAAGTATCGTGGTTCAACTAGTAATGTTAATGCTTTTATTAGCGTCAGTACTTTCTTGGGTGATGATCTTTCAGCGCCAATCGGTGTTAAGCAGCGCGCGAAAATCACTGCGTAACTTTGAAGATCGCTTCTGGTCTGGTGTCGATCTTGGCCAACTTTTCCGTGAGATTAATCACGAACCGAATTCTGACTGTGGTGCCGAGAATATCTTTCGTGCTGGTATCAAAGAATACACGCGTCTAACTCAGCAAACAGGTTATGACCCAGATTCGGTCATGGACGGTGTACAGCGTAGTATGCGTGTAGCGCTAGCGCGTGAAGAAGATAAGCTAGAAAAGCACCTGCCATTCCTTGCAACAGTAGGTTCTACCAGTCCTTATATCGGCCTTTTTGGTACAGTGTGGGGGATTATGAACTCCTTCCGTGGTTTGGCGAATGTTCACCAAGCGACATTGTCCGCTGTAGCACCTGGTATCGCCGAGGCCTTGATCGCTACAGCGATTGGTCTATTTGCTGCGATTCCAGCCGTAATTGCCTATAACCGTTATTCTGCACAGGTTGAGTATCTATTGGGTAACTATGAAACCTTTGCTGACGAATTCTCTTCCATCTTGCATCGTCGTATGCACGCATCCAACTAAGCGGGTGTGATCGATGATCAGACGGCATAAGAAAAAACGTAAGTTAAATGCTGACATCAATGTAGTACCTTACATTGATGTCATGATGGTGCTCTTGGTGATCTTTATGGTGACGGCACCCATGCTGACGCAAGGCGTTATTGTTGATCTGCCTAAAGCAGCGGCGGAGCCTGTAGATGACGAAGATAATGAACCGGTTATCGTCACGGTTAATTCAGAAGGTGAATACTTTATCGATATTGGTGGTGACCCTAAAGAAGCGGTTACGGCTGATGTTGTCCAGGATCGTGTGGCTAAAATTTTAGCAAGTAACCCTAAGAAAATGCTGTTGGTACGGGGTGATCGTAATGTGAATTACGATTCAGTTGTGCAGTTGATGGTTTTGCTACAGCAAGCAGGCGCGCCGAGCGTAGGCTTGGTGACGGAGTAGGGGTTGATTTTGCGACCGGGTAGTTATCTTCTTCCTACAGTCCTTGCTGTCATACTTCATATCTTTGTTGTGGTTTTGTTGGCGCAGAGCTGGTTTGAGCACAAAGAGGAGGAGCGTAAAGTTCCTCGTCATGTTCAGGCGCAGATTGTCGATCTGACTACGCTATCTGCTCAGCGTAAAGAAGCCTCTGAAGCTAAGGCCAAGCAGAAGGCGGATCAAATCCGCAAAGCTGAAGAAGATAAGAAACGTAAAGCGGACGAAAAGCGTAAGCAGGAAAAAGCTAAGAAAGAAGCTGAAAAGAAAAAGCAGCTAGAGAAAAAGAAAGCTGAGGCTGAAAAGAAGCGTAAAGCTGACGAAAAACGTAAAAAAGAAGCAGCTAAAAAGAAAGCTGAACAAGACCGTTTAAAGAAAGCTGCAGCTGAGAAAAAACGTAAAGCTGACGAAAAGAAACGCAAAGACGCCGAGAAAAAAGCGGCCGAAGAGAAGAAAAGAAAAGCTGAAGCAGCAGCGAAAAAGCAAGCAGAAGAAAAAGCCCGAAACGAAGCGCTAATGCAGGCGTTAGAAGCTGAAGAGGCGGCTCTGCAAGCTGAAGAGCAGCGTGCCGCAGCCATGAGTTATGAAGCGTATATAGTTTCACAGATTACCCGTAACTGGCGTCGATCACCGACTGCGCGAAATGGTATGGTGGTAGAAATTACCGTACATTTCTTACCATCAGGTCGAGTGAATGATCTGTATGTGAGTAAATCTAGTGGTGATGCTCGTTTTGATAACGACGCTTTGCGTGCGATAGAACGTGTACAAGTATTTGAAAAACTTCAGGAGATGGATTCGGTTGTGTTTGATCGATACTTCCGTAAGCGTGTATTGCGTTTCCGTCCTGAAGATCTACGGAATTAAGCCTGTTTTAAATTGGTATGGCGGCTATGTGTTTAAGGAGAACTAAATGAACAGAGTTTTACAGCGAGTAATAGCTACATTTGCGCTGTTGTTTTCGGTTTCCGTAATCGCTGAAGGTGATTTGGCAATCGAAATTACCCAAGGTATTGATGAGCCAACGCCGGTTGCTGTAGTGCCGTTTTCTTGGGATGGTAGTTTCGCTTTACCAGAAGATATTGCACAGATTGTATCTGATGACTTAGGCCGTACCGGTCTATTCTCGATGATGGATCGCCGCAATATGCTTAGCTTTCCGAACAAACGCGATCGAGTGTACTTCCGCGATTGGCGCGTCAGCAAAACTGAGTTTCTACTGATTGGTCGTCAACTGCCATCTGAAGGTAAAGAGCTAAAAGTAGAATTTGAACTTTACGATGTGTTGAAAGAGCAGCAGCTATTAGCAGAACGTGTATCCGGTAGCCAAGCGAATATGCGTGATATTGCTCACTACATCTCGGATATGGTGTACGAAAAGTTAACTGGTGTTCGCGGTGCATTCTCAACACGTATCGTTTACGTAACGGCACAGCAGTTTGGCAATGGCAACGGTCGTTATCGTTTGAAGATGGCTGATTCCGATGGGGCTCGTCCAATTACGATTCGTGAACAGAGCGAGCCGTTGATGTCTCCTGCTTGGTCTCGTGATGCATCCAAATTGGCCTATGTGTCTTTTGAGTCCGGTAAGCCTGCTATCTACATCCAGTATTTAGCGACAGGTAAACGCGAGAAGGTTCAGTCGTTCCGAGGTTTGAATGGTGCGCCTGCTTGGTCACCTGACGGTAATAAACTTGCGATAGTGTTATCTAAAGATGGTAACCCAGAGGTTTATGTTCTAGATCTGCGTTCACGCAGCCTAGCGCGAATTACCCACCATTATGGGATTGATACGGAGCCTTCTTGGTCGCCAGATGGTCAGTCACTTATCTTTACCTCTGATCGTGGTGGTCAACCGCAGATCTATCGTATCCATCTGCCAACGCGCCAGTTAGAGCGAGTAACTTACGAAGGTAACTACAACTCGCGCGGTCGTTTGACTCAGGATGGACGTTTCTTGGCGATGGTTCACCGTGGTGTAGATAATGTATTCAGAATTGCAGTTCAGGATCTTAAAACAGGCCGTTTAGATATCCTGACTGACACCTTTTTAGATGAGTCCCCAACTATTGCACCGAATGGCAGCATCATTCTGTATGCAACCCAAAAAGGTGTAAGAGGGGTCTTGGGCGGTGTTACCTTAGATGGGGGCGTACGCTTCATTTTACCGTCAAGTAGTGGTGATGTTAGGGAACCGGCATGGAGCCCCTACTTGCAATAAAAGTTTATAGACATTAACTTATGTTCAGATTTGGACATGGCGGCATTCAATAATATTTTGCTTGCTGGGAAGACCAGCAAATATACAGGAGTGATCAATGCGAGCTTCCAACGTAACTAAAGCAGCTGCACTAGCGTTATCCGTAGCATGGGTAGCAGGTTGTTCTACAGGTGGTTCATCTACTGAAGGTGGCGCAACGTCGGGTACTGATACTGGCACTACACAAGGTGTTAATCAGGGTTCTGTTTCTGGTTCTTCAATGGATTCTGTTGCTAACCTACAGACTGTTTTCTACTTCGATTTCGACAAATCAGTAGTTAAAGCAGGTGGTTTTGCTGATCTAGAGAAGCATGCGGCTTACCTCGCTGCTAACCCATCTGTTCAAGTTGTACTGGAAGGCCATGCAGATGAGCGTGGTACTCGTGAGTACAACATCGCACTAGGCGAACGTCGTGCTAAAGCGGTTTCTCGTTTCATGCAAGTTAACGGTGCATCTGCTTCTCAGATCGAAACTGTTAGTTTTGGTGAAGAAAAACCAGCGATTTTGGGTCACAGCGAATCTAGCTGGAGCCAGAACCGTCGTGTGGAACTGAAGTACGTATCTCGTTAATTTATGACTTCGAACTCTATCGTTCTTTCTACTGCATTAGCGCTTGCGATCAGCGCTAATGTTGTAGCAGAAGAAGTACCTGTTATTGAATTGGGTGTTGGCGCTTCGCCTACCAATGTTCAACAGCCTTCCTATAATACTCACTCGGCTTCAAAAAACAGTGAACTGTTACTTATTGTCCAGCAGTTGCAGGACGAAGTGCGTTCTCTGCGTGGTCAAGTAGAGCAGCAAGATTACCGTCTAAAGCAGATGGAACGGCAGCAGCTAGAGCGGTATCGCGATCTAGATGGCCGTATCACCGCTTTAAGGGATCCAGCTTTAACGCCGTCAGCGACGACTGGTCAGTTAGGTGCTGATAACACCCCTGTTTTAGAGGGTGGTTCACCGGTATCTAGATCTCAAATGCCAGCGGATATAGCACCTTTAACGCCATCAGTGGGTGATGCGCAGGCTTATCGAGAAGCCTTTGGGCTGGTTAAGCTAAGAAACTTCCCGAAAGCGGCTGAAGCATTTTCTGCTTTTGTGAAGGATTACCCACAAAGTGTGCGTTTGCCTAATGCTCATTACTGGCTAGGTGAGATTTACTTAGCAGAGCAAAAGCCTGAACAAGCACGTGAATCATTCGTGCAGGTGTTAACCCAGTTCGTGGATAACCCTAAAGCTCCGGATGCAGCGTATAAGCTTGGTATCATCTACAATCAGTTAGGTGACACTGCTAAGGCAACTGAATACCTTGATCTGGTAATCAATAAATACCCTGATTCTGATGCGGTTCGCTTAGCTCAAGAGTTTAAGCGTCAGCTCTAATCGATCTTTGGAAAACACATGAATTCTTCTGCTTCAAAAAAAGCAGTGGTGTTGCTGTCTGGTGGTCTGGACTCGGCAACAGCGCTGGCAATGGCTGCTGAAAGAGGCTACAGCTGTTATGTATTGAGCTTTGATTACGGTCAGCGCTCTTTAACTGAGTTAAATGCGGCTAAGAAAATTGCCAAGCAACTTAATGTGGCTGAACACCGTGTCATCCGTCTTCACTTAGAAGACTTTGGTGGCTCCGCGCTAACTGACCACAGTATTGATGTGCCAGAAGAGGAATCCGATGAAATTCCGGTGACCTACGTTCCTGCACGAAATACGGTTTTCATGTCCTTGGCGTTAGGTTGGGCAGAAGTGCTAGAAGCTGATGCGATCTTTATTGGTGTCAATGCAGTCGATTACTCCGGTTACCCTGATTGTCGTCCAGAATATATCGCTGCCTTCGAAACCATGGCTAACCTTGCGACTAAGCGTGGTGTTAGCGGTGATCCAATCAGGATTGAAACACCACTAATCGACCTGACTAAAGAAGAGATCATCCAAGAGGGTACTCGTCTGGGTGTTGATTACGGTTTGACGGTTTCTTGCTATCAAGCAGACGATGAAGGCCAGGCATGCGGTGCGTGCGACAGCTGTCGTTTGCGCGCAAAAGGCTTTGTTGATGCTGGCTTGGAAGATCCAACCCGATATCAATAAAAAAGCCTTGCTTTTGTATTAGGGATACGTAGAATACGCGTCCTCTGTGTGGGTCGTTAGCTCAGTCGGTAGAGCAGTTGGCTTTTAACCAATTGGTCATAGGTTCGAATCCTATACGACCCACCACTAAAAAACCCAGCCTTTGAGCTGGTTTTTTTATGTCTGAAAGATGCTCGTTGTATAGGATGAGAACCGTCAAAAGGTTCGAGTCGGAAGGCGAAGCCTGTAAAAAACAGCGGAGCCTGCGACGCTGGCCCGTAGGGTATAGTAATCCTATACGACCCACCACTAAAAAACTCCAGCCTTCGAGCTGGTTTTTTTATGTCTGAAATTCAGCACGGCTTCGCCGCTTAGGATGCCACTTCGTGGCTAGAGGACGTAGCTACGCTGCTAGAGAAAAAGAAAATTCTCATAACACTCGAAGAATCTAACGCCTCACGACTGATCTAAGTAACTTCTAGCCGCTCGTATCTCTATGCTATACTACGTCCCCTAATTTTTATCTGGGTGATCCTCAGGTAATAAAGCTACCTAGGTGAGCAGGTAGTCGATCAGTACAACTTATGAGTATTACGTCACATGTTGAGCCAACAGGATATTTCAGATCGCATCCTCGTGCAGGAGCACTTCGCTAAAGAACACTTGCCTCTAGATATGACAATGGAGCAGGTTGAAGAGTATAAGCAGAAGATCAAAAAGCTGCTTAAAGAGAAAGATGCCTGTCTGGTAGCGCACTATTACACCTCTGCAGTTCTACAGCAGCTTGCAGATGAAACGGGCGGATGTGTTTCTGATTCTCTAGAGATGGCGCGCTTTGGTAATGCTCATTCCGCTAGCACGTTAGTTGTTGCGGGCGTTAAATTTATGGGCGAAACGGCTAAAATCCTTACGCCTGAAAAGCGTGTAATTATGCCAACGATTGAAGCGACTTGTTCACTTGATATTGGTTGCCCAATCGAAGAGTTCTCTGCATTTTGTGATGCTCACCCAGACCATGAAGTGGTTGTTTATGCCAATACTTCTGCAGCTGTAAAAGCGCGTGCTGATTGGGTTGTAACATCTAGCATTGCGCTACAGGTTGTTGAGCACTTGGCTGATCAAGGGAAAAAGATTATTTGGGCCCCAGATAAGCACTTAGGTACTTACGTGCAACGTCAAACAGGCATTGAGATGCTTATGTGGGATGGTGCTTGTATCGTACACGAAGAATTTAAAGCGCAGGGTATTCTAGATCTTAAAAAAGTTTACCCAGATGCAGCGGTCCTAGTTCATCCAGAATCCCCTGATTCTGTCGTAGAAATTGCGGATGCTGTAGGCTCTACTACGCAAATTATCAATGCTGCGCGTGATTTGCCAAATGAGCAGTTTATCGTCGCGACGGATAAAGCAATCTTCTACAAGATGCAGCAAGCAGCACCAGGTAAGCAGTTTATCGAGGCGCCCACGGGCGGTTCTGGTGCAACCTGTCGTAGCTGCGCCCACTGTCCTTGGATGGCTATGAACGGTCTAGAAAGCGTACTTCACGCACTAGAAACAGGGCAAGACGAGATACATGTCGATGAGTCGCTAATAGTCGATGCTCGCAAGCCGCTACAACGAATGCTTGATTTCTCGGCGGAGTTGAATAAATAAATTTGAAACCCGCGAAAGCGGGTTTTTTTTATTGCTAATAGATGTTGTTTCAGTTGCTGTGTAGGCGTCTTAAATCAATACTCCAGCTTTAATGATTCTCTAATCCCTTTAGCATCTTCCTTTCGTTGTTCTAATCGAGCGCGTTCAGTATTGTTAATCGTCGGTTCTCTTAGAGCGTAATCGATCTGTCTTAAAGCTCTATCCACATTAGCGGTTAGCAAAAAGTATTCTATTCGGGCTTTGTGAACACCGACAATATCGCCTGCTAGTCCGTAGGCTTCAGCCAGTAGGTACCAAGCCCTGCTGTCATTTGGATCTTGCTCAACAAGATCTTCATAAGCTTGTACCGCAAGGTATGGCTGGTTTAGTTTTATTTGTGTATCGGCGTAAATAAACGATACAGCTTGGCTGCCCGGGAATAGGTTTCTAAGGTGTTGTAGTTGCTTCGCCGCTTCAGGGTAGTTTTCTTTACCCAGTTCAAGTTCTGCTTTGATTAAACGAGCGCTAAGGCGGTTTTTAAAACTTTTGCTAAAGCGGTTGATGTTCTTTTGTGCGAGTTCAAAGCCTTTGATTGCTATTGCAGTATGGGCAATAGCGTATCTTAAGCTGTCGTTATCCTGCTGTTTTTGTGTGTTTAGGTATTTTTCTAACAGTTGTTTTTGATCTTTAGCATATCCGGTACGAATACGTGCGCTAGCAATATTAAAATGGATGCTGTTTTCTTTTGCATTAATCACATTGATTGTTTCAGCACGGTTTAGTGCATCTGATACTCGTGATTGGGTGACTGGGTGGGTTAGCAAAAATTCAGGCGGTATACGGCTAAAGCGCGCTTGTTGTTGCAGCTGATGGAACATGTCAGCCATGGACTTTGGATCGTAGCCAGCTTGTGTCAAGGTTTGCATGCCTATGTAATCGGCTTCGCGTTCATTCTGCCGGCTAAATGAAAGGCGAGAAGAGGCTGAGGCAGCCATAGAAGATTGCATACCGACAACGCCTGCTTCGGGATCTGCTGCTGCCAATAAAATGCTGCCTAATAAGCTGGCTATGAAAAAAGGTTTGTTGCGGCGTTGTTCCTCTAGCTGCGAGGCAAAGTGGCGTTGGCTTAAGTGAGCTAACTCGTGTGCAAGTACCGAGGCTAACTGCGCTTCATTTTGTGCTGTAAGGAGTAGGCCGGTGTGAACACCGATAATGCCCCCCGGTGCTGCAAACGCGTTAACGGTAGGGTTGTCGAGCACTAAAATTTCTAAGCGGCGATCTGTTAGTTCGCTATATGTGACTAAATTCCAAGTGAGTTCTTCGACGTATTGGCTTACAACTGCGTCTTTGTATAAGCGCGAACTACCACGAAGCATACGTACCCAAGCGCGGCCCAAAAGGTATTCTTTTTGCTGAGATATAATGCTGTAGCCACTACCGCCAATATTCGGAAGTTGGGTATCTGCTTTCAGGCTTAAAGGTAAAACACTTAACAAAATTGTTAAGAGGAAAGCAATAAGTCCATTGTGCATAGTGGTATCCGAAAAAGCCCGTGCTAATACAAACAAGAATGGTATATAGTGCTGAACTTAATTGATAACGACAACAAAAATTACGTTAAGAAAAGTTAATGACTACACATTCGTACGACGAGACATTAGACGCGTCTGGATTAAATTGTCCTTTGCCGCTCCTGAAAGCTAAACAAGCGCTAAACAAATTGGAAGCGGGGAAGGTGTTAAAAGTTATCGCTACTGATAGTGGTTCTATCAGAGATTTTAAAGCCTATACCGATCAATCTGACCATGAATTGTTGGAATCGTTCACTGATCAGGAACCTTATGTTTATCTGATTCGTCGAGGCTAGGCAGAGTTACTTATGCGCAAGATATTTAGTAAATGGATAGAGCGCTACTTTTCTGACGAAGAGGCGTTGCTTCTCTTTGTTTTGTTAGGCGCTGCATTACTGGTGATCTTGACCTTAGGTCAGGCTTTGGCACCGGTTTTTGCGGGTATTATCCTAGCGTTTTTGATGCAGGGTGGGGTTAATCGCTTAAAGCAGCTGAATGTTCCACATCTGCTTTCGGTCATACTGGTGTTTTTAGCTTTTGTTGGTGGTTTAGCTGCGCTGTTCTTGATCGTTATGCCGCTGGCATGGCGTCAGGCAGTAAATCTGTTTAATGAGCTCCCCGGTATATTATCGGAAATACAAACGGTATTACTTCTGTTGCCGCAAAAATACCCTGAGTTCATATCGGAAGCTCGTATTTTAGAGCTGATTGATCTGGCGGCTGCTGAGCTATCACAGATGGGGCAGTTGGTGGTGACGTTCTCTTTGAATTCGATTACTGGAGTGATGGCGTTACTGATCTATCTGGTTTTAGTGCCTATATTAGTCTTCTTCTTCCTCAAAGATGGCGCGGTTATGACTAAATGGTGGGTATCATTTTTGCCTGAAAAGCGCGATATGATGACCAGTGTTTGGACTGAGATGGATGATCAGATTGCTAACTATATCCGTGGTAAGGCTATTGAGATTATCGTAGTTGGCACTGTCACCTACATTACCTTTATCTTCTTGGGTATTAACTATGCTGCGCTGCTGGGTATTTTGGTCGGCTTGTCTGTATTGATTCCATATATAGGTGCTGCGTTGGTAACAATTCCTGTAGCGTTGATTGCTTTCTTCCAGTGGGGTTGGAGTAGTGAATTTATGACTCTGATGGTGGCATACGGCATTATCCAGGCGCTGGATGGTAACGCACTTGTGCCATTGTTGTTCTCTGAAGCAGTAAACCTACATCCAGTTGCGATTATCGTAGCGGTGTTGGTATTTGGTGGGCTTTGGGGATTCTGGGGATTATTCTTTGCAATTCCGCTAGCAACTTTGATCAAGGCTATTTTGAGCTCGTGGCCAAAGGCTAAACATCATCCAGTAGAATTAGAAGAAAGCGGTGTTTAAACACCGCTTTTTTTGTGTCTGTTATTCTGAATTATAGTGCTTGAGCAGCAGCAAGTACTTCGTCGACATGACCTTTAACTTTTACAGTGCGCCATTCCTGTCGTAAAACACCTTCTGCATCAATCAAGAAAGTAGAGCGGTCGATACCCATGTACTCGCGACCATAGTTCTTTTTTAGCTTGATTACATCAAACAGTTTGCACAGTTCTTCATCTGGGTCGCTGATTAACTCGAATGGAAACTCTTGTTTTGCTTTGAAGTTTTCATGAGCGCGCATGCCGTCACGAGAAACACCGAAAATTACAGTGTTTGCTGCTTCAAACTGATCGATAGCGTCGCGGAAGTTCTGACCTTCTGTTGTGCAGCCAGGGGTACTGTCTTTAGGGTAAAAATAGATAACAATGTTTTTGCCCTTAAGTGCATCCAGTTCAACAGTCTGCTCGCTAGTGGCTTGAGCGGTAAAAGATGGGACTTTTTGATCAATAGCAACGTTGCTCATAGTAAATCCTTAGTGATGATGGCTACTCAACAAAGTATAAAATCGTATAGAATACGTCTCTTAATACGATACCAGATATGGTTTAGATTATAAGTGATCTATTTCACGAGTAATTGGCAATCTTTTGTGAGTGAAAGTAGAAATATTCCTTCTTAGCCCTCTATTTGGATCGACCTTAGGAAAAATTGAATCTTTTCAGCCGCCTAGGGTCGATTAGTCAAGTTTTAAGGTTGTAATACGCAGTAGGGCAGAGTAGTTTTGTCCTTTGCAAAACCTGATATAAATCTCATGGAGAAAAAAATGATTACTGGCAGCATTGTTGCTCTTGTTACCCCTATGCTTTCTAACGGAGATGTCGATTGGGATTCCCTAGACAAACTGGTAGATTGGCATCTGGATAAGGGCACTGATTCCATCGTCGCTGTGGGCACTACTGGTGAGTCCGCTACACTAAACTGCGATGAGCATTGCCAAGTGATTAAACGTGTAGTTGATCGAGTTGCAGGCCGAATCCCAGTGATTGCAGGCACAGGTGCAAACTCAACTTCCGAAGCAATCGAGCTAACTGCTGAAGCTAAAAACGCGGGTGCAGATGCGTGTTTGCTTGTGACTCCTTACTACAACAAGCCGACTCAAGAAGGTTTGTACCAGCATTACAAAGCGATTGCTGAAGCAGTAGATATCCCGCAGATCCTTTACAACGTTCCGGGTCGTACTGCCTGTGATATGCAGACTGAAACTGTGCTTCGTCTTGCTGAGATAAGCAACATCGTTGGTGTTAAAGAAGCAACAGGTGACGTACCTCGCGGTATTGATCTAATTTCTAGAGCACCGGCGGATTTTGCTGTTTACTCTGGTGATGATGCTACTGCAGTAGAGCTAATGCTTGAAGGTGGTAAAGGTAACATCTCTGTAACTGCAAACGTTGCGCCTTCTGAAATGGCTGAAATGTGTTCTTTGGCAATGTCTGGTAAAGCTGAAGAAGCACGTACGCTAAATAACAGCCTAATGCCACTTCACGAAAAACTGTTTGTTGAAGCGAACCCAATCCCTGTGAAATGGGCGTTAGCTGAAATGGGCTACATGGGCCTTGGTATTCGTTTGCCACTAACTGTATTGGCAGATGAGTGTCACGACACTGTTCGTGAAGCGATGCGTAGCACTAACATTATCTAAGCGACTATATTCATGAAGAAAATTGTATCTGTATCAGTGGTTACTGGAGCGCTGCTTTCTGGCTGCAGTATGTTGGATGATAACCCTATCTACGGTGAAAGCGGCATTGTGCGTGACCGTAGTCAGGATTATGAATTGGCACAAACGGGTCAGCGTCTAGAATTACCAGCGCACCTTAAAGCGAAGCAGACTGCAGATACTTTGACTATTCCTGAAATTAGTAACGTTGCGACAGCGCGTACGGGGAGCTTTGAAGTTCCTCGTCCTGAATTCTTTTACGCTGAAGCAGGTAGTGAATCTGTTAACCTAAAACGTGAAGGTGGTGAGAAACTTATCATTGTTGATGAGGGTATCACTAGCGTTTGGGTTAAGTTGCAAGAGTTTTGGCAGTTTAATGGGATCGACATAGCTAAGTCAGACCCTCGTCAGGGCCGTATGGAAACCCAGTGGATCCATCACGATGCTAAAGAATTTGGTTTGGTAGATACTTGGGTTAAGCGCTTAACTTTCCAGGATATCCCTGGCGATGCGAAAGATAAATTGCGTGTAAGCTTAAGACCTGTGGAGGGTGATGCTTCTCGTACTGCTATCGGTATGGAGCATGTTCGATTTGCCGCTGATGAAGAAGTGACAAGCATCGATTGGGCTACTCAAGCTCAGGGTGTTACCTTCAAATCTGATATGATGTTTGAGATGCTGCGCTATTTAGGCAAAGCGTCTGGTCAGCGTAATGCTCAAACGCTTATCGCATTTAACGAAAAACGCCGTGTTGGTACGCAGTTAGGTCGAGATTCCCGTGGTAATCCTGTTCTGAAGATGAACACGGATGCCTCTACGGCTTGGGATGAGATTAGCGCAGCGTTGGATAAAGCGGATATGGATGTGGGTACCCGTGATGCAGATACGGGTTACTTCTATATGACCTATACAACTTCTACGCCGTTTGAGAATGTTGAAGAACAAGGTTTCTTTGAGTGGCTTCACTCTGATCGAGGTGATATTAAACTTGATACTAGTGCGATTTCTGAGGCGCTGGGTATCAACACTGAAGAAAAAGGTGGTATCAGTTATACGACAGGTAAAACCGCAGCCTATCTTCAAGGTGTGAAAGAGGGCGAAGCGAAAGACGCTCTAACTGATCCAGAAGATGAAGGTAACAAAAAAGGTTATAAAATCTGGTTTGCTGGCAAACCTATCTACGTCTTCGGTGGTGAAGATTCTGGTATATACAATGAAAGTACCGGTAAGTATGAGCACACAGGTCAATATCAGTTGAAGCTGATCAGAACTCGTGCAGGCGTATTCTTAAGTGTATTAACCTCTCAAGGTCTATCCGCACCATCTATTGTGGCAGAAGAGATTCTTTGGGGAATTAAAGAGAATTTACCTAAAGCTTAAGAGATGATATTGAGAGTAATATCATCTTAATAAAAAGGGCCGAGAGGCCCTTTTTTTGTGGTTAGTTTATTTGTCGGTGGGAGAAATTAATGCGTGCTGTAATTTTGGATTTAAAAGGGTTGGAAGCGATAGATCTTGCTCCTATCGAAAAGAGCGTTTCAGAATTGATCTGCTACGAATTGACTCGGCCTGATCAAGTGCTTGAGCGAGTTAAAGGTGCAGATATTCTTATTACCAATAAAACTGCTATCAATGCTGAAGTAATGGATGCTGCTGAGCATCTTAAATATATCTGCGTGCTAGCAACCGGTACTAACGTCGTTGATAAAGAAGAAGCTGCTGAACGAGGCATTCCAGTGTCTAATTGTGTTGCTTATGGGGTTAGCTCTGTGGTTCAGCATGTATGGTCAATGATTTTAGCTTTGCATACTAATTTGGTTTCTTACGTTAATGATGTGCAAAAAGGTCAGTGGCAACGTTCTGATCAGTTCTGTTTTCTGGATTACCCGATTGTAGAACTTGAAGGTAAGACACTAGGTATTATTGGTTACGGAAATCTGGGAGAGGGTGTGGCGAGTGTTGCTTCTGCTTTTGGAATGAAAGTGTTAGTGGTACAAAGCTTGAGTGGTAACGGTCAAGATCCAGATAGAGTGAGTATGGATGAATTGATTGTGACATCAGATGTGATCAGCCTTCATTGCCCATTAACAGATAATACGGAAAACTTATTTGATCGATCCACCTTCAAGAAGATGAAAAGCACTGCTTTTTTAATTAATGCTGCTCGTGGTGGAATTGTGAATGAACAAGACCTTGTGGATGCGCTAAAGTCTGCTGAGATTGCGGGTGCTGCGACTGATGTGCTTACAGTAGAGCCGCCAAAGGATGGAAACCCTCTGTTAGATCCTTCTATTCCTAACCTATTGGTGACGCCGCATATTGCTTGGGGAACGCTAGAAGCTCGTACCCGTATTATTCAGCAAACAGCAGATAATATTCAGGCGTTCTTACGAGGTGAACACACCAATCCTGTTTAACCCTTGAAATGCTTAGAATGGGCAGGGTGCGAAAAATTCGACCTGCTCTTCAGTATCTGGGTGTGGGAAGGCTAAATACTCTGCGTGAAGAAGTAAGCGCTCTGAAGCGGCCATGCCTTCTTCGGTAGCGTAGAAACGGTCGCCAACGATCGGATGACCCATGGCTTGCATATGTACCCTGAGTTGATGTGAGCGGCCTGTGATTGGTTTTAGCGCGACTCTTGTGCCAAGCGACTCTTTCGATAGCTGCGACCATTCAGTGTGAGCGCTTTTACCCTGTTCAAAATCTACGATCTGCAATGGACGATTCTCCCAATCGCATCGTAGCGGTAGCTTTACTTCACCAGATGTTTCGCTTGGTTCTCCGCAGATAATCGCTTGGTAGCGTTTGTTGGTCAGTCTCTCTTGAAAACTGCGACTGAGGTGACGTTGTGCTTCAAGGGTGAGTGCTAATACCATCAAGCCAGATGTGGCGTAATCCAAGCGGTGAACGACTCGTGCTGTAGGGAATTGCTCTTGCACTCTGCGCCATAAACAATCTTGTTTATCTTCCCCTCGACCGGGAACAGATAGCATGTCATAAGGTTTATTGGCGATGACGAGTGAGTCATCGCTATAAATGATTTCTATCACGCTGTTTTCCGTTCGAATAAGACCATGGATTCAACATGGGACGTGTGAGGGAACATATCCATGACACAGAAGCGGCTGGCTACATAGCCTTGCTGAATCAATTCGGCTCCGTCTCGTGCAAGGGCGGCAGGGTTGCAAGATACATACAGAATCATCTCTGGTTGGTGATTCTTAAGCTGTTTAATAATCTCTAAGGCACCTGTTCTTGGTGGGTCTAGAAGTATCTTATTAAAGCCTTGCTTGTACCATGGCATCGCGCGTAGATCTTTGCTCAGATCTGCGCGGTAAAATTCACAGTTGTCTAGATCATTATTGGCTGCATTTGTATTGGCGCGAGCAACCATATCTTCTACGCCTTCAATGCCGACAACATGTGCAGCTGTTTTGGCTAACGGGAGACTGAAGTTACCGATGCCACAAAACAGGTCTAATACTCGATCGTTCGCATCTAAGTTAAGCCAAGAGATGGCGCGATCAATCATCTGTTGGTTAACTTGGTTATTAACCTGAATAAAGTCGCCCGGCTCAAATTGAATATCTGTGGCAGTTGGCTGATGTTGATAGCATAAAATCGCCTTGTCAGAATAGGCTTCTATTTTATCGCCATGATCAAAATAGAGTTTAAAGTTCTGTTGTTCAGCTAATTCGCTTAGCGCTTGGCAAAGCGTTTCACTCGGACGCTTTTTAACGCGAAGCGTTAAAGCACCTTGGGTGTCTCCCAGTGTTAATTCGCCGTGGGTGATCTCTTTAAACTGTTCCTCTGCTTCCAATACTTGCGGTAGTGCGGACAGTATTTTATCTAAAGGTTCCGCTAGCACAGGGCAGTGATTAATCTGGGTAAGCTTGCTGCTGCCACGACGTCTAAAACCCACCAATGCACTGCCATCTCGCATCATCTGGTTGATGCCTATTCGACAGCTACGGCGATAGTTCCATTCTGTGCTTGTAATGGGTGCTTCAACTTTTTCAGGCGTAAATTTACCTAATCGACTGAGTTGATCTAAAACCAATGTTTGTTTGGTTGGGATTTGGTGTTCGTGCGCTAAATGTTGTAGATCGCAACCACCGCAAGTACCGAAATGCTCGCACTTTGGCGACGTGCGTTGTGACGATTCAGCTAGCACTTGAGTGCAGTTGGCTTCATCGTAGCGGCGATGTTTGCTGGTAATTTCATATGCAACTTCTTCATCTGGAAGCGCACCAGCTACAAATATAGTTTTACCATCATGTTTGGCGATGCCACGGCCTTCATGGCTTAGTCCTTCAATTTTCAGAGTATCTGGGTAAGGCGTAGCAGCCTTAGGTTTCTTTTTCTGAGGAATTGGTTTGGCAAAAAGGCTTTGTTTACGTTTCATGATGAGTACCGGCTTTAGAAGGCGGCGATTCTATCAGAAAGCGACCTGCACGTCCTATGACTTCTAGGAAAGTGATCTAGCGCCTGTGCCGATCGATATTTGTTAGATAAGAAAGATCGGTATGCACAGCCAGAGATAGATCAATAATTCGTTTACTTGCTGACAGCAGCCTAAGCAATCACCATTATAGCCGCCGATCCAATGTTTGAAGAAATGGATCATGCAGGCGGTGGTGATAAGGGTTGGGGCTAAAACGCTGAGGTAACTGATAGGTAAAAATATAAAGCACGTAGCGGCTGGTAGGGCGGCAATGAGAAGATCTACCTTGCTTAAGGGGCTTAGCATCTGTTTGGATTTGCTAGTCTCTTCAGCACTAACGTATTTTTCACGATAGATGATGAATAGCGGGAATAAGCGACTGAGACAGTGGCCTAACACAATGAGGGCAATGGTATGCTGGACTTCTAGTAGAGCGTTGAATTTAAGTAATAAGACAATGATTAGGCCAATAACACCGTAGCTGCCCACCCTAGAGTCTTTCATGATGCGAAGGATCTCTTCTTTATCCCAGCCTCCGCCAAAGCCGTCACAGCAATCCGCTAAACCATCTTCATGGAGTGCTCCAGTCATCCAAATGCTGGATAACATCGATAGAATGACAGCTATGCTATCAGTGAAGATAAAACTAGAAAGCCAATAGATCAGAGCGGCGTAAAATCCAATTAAAAGGCCTACCCATGGCAAGTACTTAGTCGATTTTGCTTGTGTTTCTTTTGTGTAATGCACCCAGGATGGCGAAGTGAATCGGGTAAAATAGGTTAGGGCATTAAAAAAAATATGTAGCTGCTCGGGGTAAGATTTCATTAAACTTGGGGCCTGAGAAAAAGAGTCCCTACTTTAGTAATTCCTTTAACTAAGGACAAGGTTTAAACGACTGATGATCGAAGAACACAAATTTGCTCCCTTTGTACGCATTTTGGGCAAAGGTAAAAATGGTACAAGATCGCTTAGCCGCGAAGAGGCTGAAGCTGCAATGGCCATGATTCTGGATGGAGAGGTAACGCCTGAGCAGCTCGGAGCCTTTTTGATGTTGCTGCGAGTAAAGGAGGAGGCGCCAGAGGAGCTTGCGGGGTTTGCCGATGCCGTGCGCAGCCGTTATTCGGTCGGTCGTGAGATACAAGTGGATCTTGATTGGTCGACTTATGCGGGTAAAAAGAGACGCCACACTTGGTATCTATTGGTTGCTCTATGTCTAGCGAGCCATGGCTATCGAGTTTTTATGCATGGTTCAAAAGGTCACACGCCGGGGCGTATCTATGTAGAAGATATGCTTAGTTTGTTTAACTTAAAGTCCTGTCAGGATTGGTCTGAGACCGAGGCTGAATTAGACCGAGTTAACTTTGCGTATATGTCTATAGATCAGTTTTGCCCTCCGCTAGGGGAAATTATTCAGTTGCGCCCAATTCTTGGTCTTCGTTCGCCGGTTCATACCTTATGCCGTATGCTCAATCCTGCTGATGCGCCAGCGAGCATCGATGGTGTATTCCACCCAGCTTACGGCCCTATGCATCAGAAAACTGCTCAGTTTTTAGGTGTAAAGCGCAACGTTACTATGCGTGGTGATGGTGGTGAGGCCGAGATTAGACCTGATACAGAGTGTTTACTGCAGTGGTCAGACAGCGGTGAGTTAACGGAATACGACTGGCCTCGTATCGTTGAAAAGCGCTTTGTGAAAGAGGCTGAGCTTCCTGCGCAAACATTATTCGATGTTTGGAAAGGCGAAGGTGAGCATGAATACGGCCATAAGGCGATCATCTCAACTATGGCTGTAGTTTTGAGGTTGTTAGGCGAATCAGCGGAAATGCCTGAACTATTAAATAAAGCAGAGCAGCTTTGGCAGAGCCGAAATATCTCTCAATTTGCTTGAGCGAGTAGCTTCGCCGGTTAATCTCGGCGAAGCTTATCTGAAACGGCAATCGGAGATGGAAAATTGAAGATCACCACATAACTGGATAACAAGAAGGTTAAGATCGCAGTTGCTTGAATAACATGAGAAGCTTCTTCACCAATCATCATACTTCCCGCCGCTATGTAAGCAATTAATAGCGAAAACTCACTGATCTGACCTAAACGAAAACCCACTTCCCACCCTAGCTGCTTTGACTCACTAATACGGCTCAGTAAAAAGCGGAATACAACGGGTTTAATCGCTAGGACCAAAATTGCCAGAATAATTGCAGGAATCGCAATCGTACTAACTAGGGTTAGATTAAAGCTGGCGCCGATTGAGAAGAAAAATAGGATCAAGAAAAAGTCACGGAGTGGCTTTAGGCTTGTTGCGATGTATTGAGCAATTGGGCTGGTGGCAATGGATACGCCCGCAACAAACGCACCGATCTCTGCAGATAAGCCTGCCAAATGTGCCATCTCTGCTAAGCCAAGACACCAGCCAATCGCAAGTAGAAAGATGTATTCATGAAAGCGATCAAATTTCTGGATTAGTTTTAGCAATATGTATTTTACAAAGACAAAAGCACCGATGATCAGAAGTGGTAGTGCTGCCAGCGTTGTGGCAAATTGAGCCATGGTATCGCTACTCGTGCCACCATTGGTGCCGCTATATAGGAACAGCAAGACCATGATTGCAATCACGTCTTGTAGAAGTAGAAGGCCTACTACCAGTTCACCGGTATGACGGTGATGGAGCACAGTTGTGGGTAATAACTTGATGCCTATGATCGTACTAGAAAACATCACAGCAGTGCCGATGATGAGGTTTTCTGTTTGTGTGTAACCGAAGGCATACCCCACGCTGTAGCCAAGCGCAAAAAATATTAGTGAGCTTCCTATGGCTACCAAGGTGGCTTTGCGCAACATCTGCAATAGGTGCGAGGGCTGCATGTCTAGGCCAAGAAGAAATAGCAGGAAGATGATGCCGACGTGGGAGATGTCTGACAGGAGTTTAGTGTCAGTCACCATGCTCATACCGTAAGGGCCTAAAATCGCTCCTAAAACGATATAGGCAACGAGTAAAGGCTGGCGAGTGTAGAGAGCCAAAGATGCAACAATGGCAGCACCTGTAAAAATTAAGAAGAACGAAAAAACCAGTGACTGATCAGCCATTTACATATCCCTAAGAGTCGTTTTTAAACTATAGCAAGATGAAACAGCGGGGTTCAAACAAACAAGCCGTTTAGAGGGTCAAATTTTGACTTTTTGCCAATGTTGTTGAGACCAGATACGGATAAAGATTGCTGACGAAAGCAATCGATGGACGATCTGTACAATCCAGATACCTAAGAGCCCGAAGCCTAAAATAGGTCCAAATAGCCAAGCCAAAGGCAAAAAGAAGCACCACTGGCCAAATGTAGATATAAGTAAAACTGAGCGATTGGCACCAACGCCGAGTAGCGCTTGGGTTAATACAATTGCAGCTGCATCTAAACAGATTGCTAGCGCAGTTAGTTGTAAGGGCAGTACAGCGATCTCTATCAGTTGCTCTGATTGTAAAAACGCAGAAAGAACTGCTTCAGGAAAGATTGCAAGTGGAATGCTTAGTAGGCTGATGCAAACCAGCGCCGTGACAATCACATCCCATCCCCAGCGAGCTGCTTCTTGATAGTTATCTTCACCAATTGAATGGCTCACAAGCGAAGTGCATGCAACGCCAAAACCTACTGCAGGAAGGATCAAGAAAAGAGAGAGGTTAATCAGTACATGTGCGATCGCTTGTTCGCTGGTGCCCAGCTGACCAATGATCCAGATAAGAATGCAAATAGCCAAAGCCAAAAAGAACTGTTGTATTGAATGAGGGATTGCGAGCTTGATCACTCTATAGATTGAGGATGCTTGCTGAGTGCTGAATTTAAATAACCCGTTAGTTTTGGCATCCTTGTAGACCATTACAGCGTTTAATAGAGCCCCTATATACAATGCTATAGCAGTACCTAAGCCTGCTCCTGGCGCCCCAAGTCTTGGTAAGCCTAATTCACCAAAGATTAAACAATAGCTAATAATAACGTTCAGCAGATGAGTGGCTATTAATACTTTAAAGTAAGTGGCTGGTCGTTTTGTGCCGTTCCACCAACCGCGGAAAGATAGATTCAAGCCAATAGCAACCATAGCTGCGGTTCTGTAATCAAAATAGGCTTCAGAGATATCTTGCACTGCAGAATCATCAGTCATCAGGGAAACAATGGAGCCTGAGTAATAGATCAATACACAACTGACAGGGAGTGCAAAAATAAGTGAGATCAATAGCCCCCAGTGAACGGGGGAGGCGGCATGATCGTTCTGGCCTTCGCCTTGATGGCGGGCCACTAGGGTCTGTACCCCAGAAGACAAGCCAAGAATAAGGCTGATTGCCACGAAATTGGCATAACCTCCTATGCCTACGCCGGCGAGAGAGGCCTCACCAAGCTGACCGACAAGTACGGCATCTACAAGGTTTAGTAGGCTTTGGGAAAGCATTCCCGCGATAATCGGTAGCCCTAAACCTATTATTATTTTTTGTCGGTTGAAGAATGTCATAGGGGTTAAAATAGGAAAAAAGCAATTCTATCAGATTATCTCTGAAATAAGGTCTATCCCTATGTGGAAAAATAGGTTTAAGGCCTTATATCTAATAGAAGAGCAAATATAGTGGCAGCATTGTGCCGTGGTGCGATAGAATTTTTCACCTATTGTTTAATAGTTGAGCAATTTACTCGGATTTAATTTGAGTGTATCCTAGAGTCTAAGAATTGATTGGTTCAACATACAGGACACCGTATGAATATCACCGTCACAGAAACGGCAGAAGAATATTTAAAAGAGCTACTTTCTAAACAAGATGTTGAGGGCATGGCTGTGCGCATGTTCGTTACACAGCCAGGTACATCTTATGCAGAAACTTGCCTAGCTTATTGTCGTCCAGATGAAGTTATCGAAGATGATGAAATTTTGGAGCTAACACAGCTACGTTTCTACATTGAAAAGAACAGTGTTCCTTATCTAGATGAAGCGCTTGTGGATTTTGCAAAAGATCGTATGGGTGGGCAGCTAACGATCAAGGCGCCAAATGCGAAAGTGCCTAAAGTATCACCTGATAGCCCAATTTCAGAGCAAATTAACTACATTCTGTATTCAGAGATCAATCCAGGTTTGGCTTCCCATGGCGGTGAAGTAAAACTGATGGAAGTGGTTGAAGAAGAGGAAGGCAATATTGCAGTACTGCAATTCGGTGGAGGTTGTCAGGGCTGTAGCGCTGTTGATATGACGTTAAAAGATGGTGTAGAAAAAACACTAGTTGAACGTATCGAAACCTTAGTTGGAGTGCGTGATATCACAGACCACAGTGTCCGTGATAAAGCCTACTACAAGTAAGCTCGAGCATATGAAAGTAAAAAGGGGAATTTATTCCCCTTTTTTGATTGTCTCCATAAAGGGATACTGCTATAAAATTTAGTATCCCGGTTCTCTTACCTCGATATATTCCCAACGCGTTGTTTTTTTTGTATCTAATTGGTTGCATTTGAAATTTTGACCCCCATGTAACCCTAAGACACGCTTTTTTAGAATTTCTCCGCAGTACATCGCGGACTGGTTGATGAGGCTTTTGCTCATGACACAACATGACGACATTCAGGAACAACTAATCGAATTGCCAGTACTCCCACTGAGGGATGTGGTGGTATATCCGCATATGGTTATCCCATTATTCGTAGGAAGGGAAAAATCAATCGAAGCCCTAGAAGCTGCAATGTCTGGGGAAAAAGAAATTCTGCTTGTTGCACAGAAAAATGCATCGGATGATGAGCCGTTGGCGGAAGACCTATTTGAAGTAGGTACCGTTGCAAGCGTACTGCAAATGCTTAAATTGCCCGATGGTACCGTAAAGGTGCTAGTGGAAGGTGATTATCGTGCAACCATTAGTAAGCTTAGTGAAGATGAAGGCTTCTTTACTGCTCAAGCAAATATGCTCGCAATTGAAGAGCTAACTGAAGCTGAAAGCGAGCTATACAAGCGTACAGTTTTAGAGCAATTTGAACGCTTTGTTCAAGTAAATAAGAAAATCCCATCTGAAGTACTTTCTTCCCTCCAAAATATCGACGATGTAGGGCGTTTGGCGGATACCATTGCTGCACATATGTCGCTTAAGTTGGAAGAGAAGCAACAGATTCTAGAGATGCTCAGTAATAAAGAGCGCTTAGAGCATCTGATGGCGTTGATGGAGTCTGAAATTGACCTAGTTGAAGTGGAAAAACGTATCCGCGGCCGCGTTAAGAAACAGATGGAGAAGAGTCAGCGCGAGTACTATTTGAATGAACAGATGAAAGCTATCCAAAAAGAGTTAGGTGAACTGGACGAGTCCGGCACTAACGATATGGATGAGCTGAAAAATCGAATTGCTGAAGCGAAAATGCCGCAAGAAGCTTTCGATAAAACCATGAGTGAATACAACAAGTTGAAGATGATGTCGCCGATGTCGGCTGAAGCAACAGTTGTTCGTGGTTACATTGATTGGATGATCCAGATCCCTTGGGCTAAGCGCTCTAAAGTTCGCCATGACATGAAGCGAGCTGAGAAGGTACTTAACCAAGATCACTTCGGTCTTGAAGAAGTTAAAGACCGTATTCTGGAATACTTAGCTGTTCAGAAACGAGTTAAAAAGCTTAAAGGTCCGATTCTTTGTTTGGTTGGTCCTCCAGGTGTAGGTAAAACATCTCTAGGTCGTTCTATCGCTCGTGCTACTAACCGTGAATACGTGCGGATGGCACTAGGTGGAGTGCGTGACGAAGCAGAGATTCGTGGTCACCGTCGTACATACATCGGCTCTATGCCAGGTAAATTACTGCAGAAGATGTCGAAAGTAGGTGTGAAAAACCCGCTGTTTTTGTTGGATGAGATCGACAAAATGGGTATGGATCAGCGTGGTGATCCAGCTTCTGCTCTTCTTGAGGTGCTAGACCCAGAACAAAACAACAGCTTTAACGATCACTACCTAGAAGTAGATTACGATCTTTCTGATGTAATGTTCGTATGTACTTCAAACTCTATGAACATTCCGGGTCCTTTGTTGGATCGTATGGAGATCATTCGCATCCCGGGTTACACCGAAGATGAGAAGTTGAATATTGCTCGAAATTACCTTGTTGAAAAGCAGTTTAAGAATAATGGCTTGAAAAAAGGTGAAGTGGAGATAAAGGATAGTGCCATTACTGGTTTGATCCGTTACTATACCCGCGAAGCCGGTGTACGTGGCCTTGAGCGAGAGATCGCTAAACTTTGCCGTAAGGTTGTTAAAGAGCTTGCCTTGGCTGATAAGAAAGATCTTCCAGTGGTTATTGAAGAAGCTGAGTTGGAGCACTACAGCGGTGTTCGTAAGCATAACTTCGGTATCGCTGAAGAGCAGGATCAGGTTGGCCTAGTAACAGGCTTAGCTTGGACCCAAGTGGGTGGCGATATCCTCAGCATCGAAACAGCAGTGGTACCGGGCAAAGGCCGTCAGGTGACTACAGGTAGCTTAGGGGATGTGATGAAAGAATCCATTCAAGCTGCACTGACTGTTGTAAGAAATCGTGCAGAAGCCCTTGGTATAGCGTCTGACTTCCATGAAAAACAAGACGTTCATATTCACGTTCCAGAAGGTGCTACACCAAAAGATGGCCCAAGTGCGGGTATTGGAATGTGTACGGCTTTAGTCTCAGTTTTAACCAATATTCCGGTTAAGGCTGACGTAGCAATGACAGGTGAGATTACCCTAAGAGGGCAGGTTTTACCTATTGGCGGACTTAAAGAAAAACTGCTCGCTGCACACCGCGGGGGAATTAAAACGGTCATTATTCCAAAGGAAAATGAGCGCGATTTAAAGGAAATTCCCGACAATATCAAAGCAGATATCGATATTAAGGCGGTTAAATGGATTGATGAAGTGCTAGATATTGCACTTAAGTATCAACCAAAACCTGTAGAGAAAAGCGAGAAAGAAGTGGTGGCGGCAAAGGAAAAAACGACAAAAGCTGAGCCGGAGCAAATAAAGCCACATTAGTATTCATCAGGGGTAGAAAGGTGTTCTAGGTGTCTTGACACCCCTTTCTGCACCTTGGTATAAATGCCTGACCATCTTGCTGGGCATGGATAACGGAACAATTAAAAATAACGATCTATTTAAAGGGGAACAACGTGAATAAGTCTGAACTGATCGACGCTATCGCAGCTTCAGCCGACATTCCTAAAGCAGCTGCGGGTCGCGCGCTGGATGCTACACTGGAAGCGGTTACTGGTGCACTTCAAAACGGTGATTCTGTTGCACTTGTAGGTTTCGGTACATTTTCTGTGAAAGAGCGTGCTGCTCGTACGGGTCGCAACCCACAGACAGGCAAGCCAATTGAAATTGCTGCCGCTACATTGCCAACTTTCAAGCCTGGTAAGGCTCTGAAAGACGCAGTAAACAAGTAAGATCTGATCGCGTCACGATCTTACTTAGGGGAGGTAGCTCATTAGTTTAGTGAGTTACCCAGCCTGAAGCACTGATAAAGTACTTTAGGTGCGGGTTAAAGACCCGCGAAAGGAGCGGTAGTTCAGTTGGTTAGAATACCTGCCTGTCACGCAGGGGGTCGCGGGTTCGAGTCCCGTCCGTTCCGCCAACTTTGTTTAACAGACGATCTCTGTTCTACATAGAATGACGAGCTAAATCATATTAGTGAGTCAGGTACAAAATTCTTGAAAGGCGCATTTGTAAGAATGCGCCTTTTTTATGTGTTAAAGATTTTGCCAGGGGTTTAGAGGCATAATGCTACAGTCCATTCGTGATAACTCTCAGGGAATCATTGCCAAGATTATTGTTGGCTTGATTGCAGTTACTTTTGCATTATTTGGTGTTGAATCGCTGGTTAGTTTAACTGCTGGCAGTAATGCTCCTGCGACCGTTAATGGTGAAGAGATCAGTCAGCAAGATCTCTATCAAGGTGTTCAATTGCAACGTCGTCAAATGTTGTCGCAGATGGGGGAGGATGCTGATCCTTCGCTACTGGATGACGGTTTGATCAGCAATATGGTTTTGGAAGGCCTTATTGAGCAATCTGTTTTAGTTCAATCGGCACAAAATCAAGGTCTGACATTCTCTGATGCAATGATTGATCAACTGATCCTGTCTACCAAAGAGTTTCAGTTAGACAGTAAGTTTGATCGTGCTCAATTTGAAGCGACGTTACGTAACGCCGGTCTTACGCCGTTGATGTATCGTGATATCGTGCGTAAAGAGAAGGTGACTGAGCAAGAGCGTATAGCGTTCATGTTATCTGCATTTACTCTGCCAAATGAACTGAATTCTCTAAACGTTCTGCAGAATCAAACGCGTGATCTTCGTTACTTCACTCTGCCTGCGGACAATGTTCGTGCTGAAATTACTGTTTCTGATGAGCAGATTGCCGATTACTATGCAGAGAACAGTTCTCAGTTTATGACTGAAGAGCAGGTAGCTATTGAGTATCTGCTTCTAGAAAGAAGCGCTCTAGAGGCAGGTATCGAAGTATCTAATGATGAACTTCAAGCCGCATATCAGCAGCTTGTTGATACATTCCAAGCACAAGAGCAACGTCATTCAGCACATATCTTTATCGAAATTTCTGAACAGCAAGACGATGCTGCTGCAAAAGCTAAGATTGATGCAATTGCTGCGCGCCTAAAAGCAGGTGAAGTATTTGAAGAGTTGGCTAAGTCTGAATCTCAAGACCCAGCATCTGCTGAGATGGGTGGTGATTTAGGTATTAATGAGAAAGGTGTTTTCTCAACTGACTTTGAAGACGCTTTGTATGCTCTAGAGAAAGGTGCTGTTTCAGAGCCAGTTCGTTCAGAATTTGGTTATCACTTAATTAAACTAGTTGATGTTGTTGAGTCAGAAGTGCCTGCTTTTGCACAAGCTGAAGCAGAGCTTCGTTCTGATCTCCTAAATCAGAAGGCTGAAGAAGAGTATGTTGAGCAGTTAGAGCGTTTAGCTGATGTTTCTTTCTCTTCTGGTGATCTGGTAGAGCCATCTGAAGAGCTAGAACTAGAGATTCAGAAAACTGAGCTATTTGCGCGTTCTGGCAACGAAGATGCGATTACTTCCAACGCGAAGATTCTAGCTGTTGCTTTCGATCAGGAGCTGATCAATGAAGGTTTGAACAGCACGCCAGTTGAATTGGATTCTGGTCGCTCTGTTGTTTTACGTGTAGTTGAACATCAACTACCTCGTGAAAAAGTACAGGACGAAGTGGCTGATCAGATTCAGGCTATTCTGGTTGAGCAGCAAGTTGCTGCAGCGATGACTGAAAAAGCGAACGCTATTGTTGCTCAGCTTACTGAAGGTGTAGATCTAGCAACTGTTGCAGAAGGTAATGAAGTGGTAACTCAGTCTGCAGTTAATCGTAGCCAGAGAGAGCTTCCACAAGAGCTTCTTACCGCCGCATTCAAAATGGTAAAACCGCAAAGTGGTTCTACCTATGCTGCAGTTGATACTGTTGATGGTAGTAAAATGATTATCGCGCTTGACGCGATCGGTCAGCAAGATATTGAGCTGCAAGAAGACGAGATTCGCTTTATGGGTATGATGCTTAATAACCGTCAAGGTCAGCAGGATTACCAAGATCACCTTACTCAGTTAAAAGCAAAAGCTGAAATTGAAAAGCTTTAAGCTAATTTGATCTATTCTAAAACCACCTTCGGGTGGTTTTTTTATATTGGCTGTTTTAGCAGCTTTAGGGGGAATATGAAAAAATTAATGCTACTGATTAGTCATGGCCTAGTTGGCTTTGCAGGCTTTGCTTTAGGCGTATACCTGTTACCAATCTTAATCCAGCCTCAGGGGCCTACTGAGCAAGAGATCTCTTCGGCTGTAGCTCAGGCGCAGTTTGAAGGTCAGTTTGTGAAAGAGTTAAAGGGCAGTGACTTTTTACATTGGGGAGAAGGCTCAGTGATGCTGGGTGGCGGTGTTGCGGCATTTAAAGGTAAATTGGCCCCTGGTCCAGATTATAAGCTTTACCTTTCTCCTGTGTTTGTAGATGACGAGATGAGCTTTCTTGAGAATAAACGAGATATGGTTCAGGTTGCTGAAATCAAAACATTTGATGGCTTTGTGGTTAACCTACCTGAGGGTGTAGATCCGGCTAAATATTCTACGGCTGTGATTTGGTGTGAAACCTTCTCTGAATTTATCACCGCTGCTCGTTATAACTCTCTGTAAGTAATATATCTGACTGTCAGCGCTAGCTGACAGTCGTATAGATCGTTTCGAGTTGTGGGTCATTCAATTGGCTTGCAGGTGTAATTGTCTTTCGTTGCCATGGTACAAAGCCAAAGTACCAGCAGCGCCAGAAGTTAACGCTGGCTTGTGGGTTTTCATCCAATAGTTCAGCTAGCGTTTGTATTTTGCCTAACTCTATTCCTAACGCCTCCTTAAAGGTTAAATAAACAAATTTAGAACAAAACTGTCGCTTGGAATTGAATTTAAAACCTAAGTGATAAAAGCACCCCATGCGTTTCTCGGCGGTTTGTTTTAATTTACTAATATCTGCATCAACTAACGGCTCTTTAAGTCGTAATATGCTCACTTCATCGTTGGTTGTGCGCGATACAAAATCTTTTAGAGTTGTGCGTCTAACACAGGGAACAGCACTTTCTAAAACAAACCATTCATCATTTTCTTTTATGACAAAGCCAACATGCGAAGTCCAGCTGCCAGTGCCTTTTGCGACCTGGCGGTAAAGAAAACTATTGATGGAGATAAAAATAATGTCTCCCTCTTGTACGCAGTTTTCTAGGTCATTGATTATGCTGTTGAGCTTTGTCATTTTCATTACGGTTTCCTCAAAAGTTGATACGTAAAGTATGTGTGTTTTGAGGATGCAGGGCTAAATATTCAAAAAAGGTATCGTATTTTGATGCTTTTGGTTTTGTGACTCAGTTTTAAGTGTAATAGGACAAAGCAAAACTTGGCTGATACACTAGCGCTTTTTTTTCAACGGCGGCTTTATGCGAATACTCCTTCTCTCAGCTTACGATGCGGATAGTCATGTTTATTGGCGTAAAGGGCTTGTTGAACACTTGAATGAACACGAATGGACAGTTTTGTCTCTGCCGGGACGTTATTTTAGTTGGCGTATGAGAGGGAACAGCCTTAGTTGGGCGTTTAATGAAAGGGAAACACTAAGCCAGCCTTATGATCTGGTCATTGCGACCTCTATGACAGACTTATCTGCCTTGCGTGGTTTTGTTCCATCTTTAGCCCAAATTCCAACACTGGTTTACTTCCACGAAAACCAATTCGCTTATCCTGAGTCTGGTAAAGCATTTAAAACCGTTGAGCCATGCATCCTGAACCTTTATACCGCGTTGGCTGCGGATTATTGTTTATTTAACAGTGAATATAATCGACAGACACTTTTGGATGGCGCGAAGGCTCTCTTGAAAAAGATGCCCGATCAAGTACCAGCAAATCTGATCGAGCGGATTAGAGATAATTCAGCGGTGCTGTCTGTTCCTATCAAGTCTGATAGCTACCAAATACATTCTTCTGAATCTGATGAATTTCATATTGTTTGGAATCACCGTTGGGAGAGTGTCTTACATGGTCAACCAATTAATATCACATGGGCGGCACGATGGGAATATGACAAGGGACCAGATAGGTTATTAGCGATTCTCGAAGTACTTGAGGAGAGAGCCATAGATTACCGTTTATGCATCCTTGGCCAAAGCTTCAAGAACTCTCCTAAGCAGTTTGAGACAATAAGGAAAGACTTTGCGCATCGTATAGACCAGATGGGTTTTGCAGAGAGTCGCGCAGAATACATCGCATGGTTGAATGCTTCAGACATATTCCTTTCTACGTCTATCCATGAGTTTCAGGGGTTATCAGTTCTTGAGGCCGTTGCCCAAGGAGCGTTACCAATTCTTCCTAACAGGATGTCCTATACAGAAATGTTTGAGGGAGAGTTTCTATATGATGACTGTGGTTCTGATGTCGAAAAAGAAGCGGTGAAAGCTGTTGATTTAATTGAGTATCAAATAGGCCAGATTCGACAGGGTAGAGCTAATACGCCTTCGGTGGAAGGATATAGTTGGTCAACACTTAAGCCTGAGTATGAAAGAATAATTAATAGTCTAACTGCTCGAAAACAATAGGAGGCGCTATGCCTCCTTATGCTCTCCAATATCTCTACGTACCTTATCGCTCACCACAAGACACTCAAGGTAAACACTAGGACTCATCCGTCTATAAGCTGCTGCTCTGCATAACTCTTTGTAAACTTTACGTGACAACATGAATTGCTTAGCTTCTAACTTAGGCCACTTCTGCATGAATAATTCCTTTAGGTAGTGGTCGAACATTAAACAGTGGACAGGTCTTCGAGGTACAGGCAGCAATCTATTGTAACTTCTTACCTTCACTGCCTTTGTCATAGATACAGTGGGTACACATCTCATTAATGGCTTTTCTTAAACTCATGGTTTATCTCTCCTCATTAGGTTAGGTAAGGTGGGGCTGTAGGTTGATATGCCCCACCTTTAGAACGCAGCGCACAACCTGTGAAAGTAGGCTATTTACGTTCTTTTATGGGCTTGGTTTGGTGCATTTGGACAGAGCGTCCATTGGGTGACACAGAACACGGACAGTTCATGTGTTGGAGCATGGCTTCTAGGTGTCGGCCTTGGCTCTTGAGGTTAGCAATTCGCTTGTCTCTACGTGCTTCGTACTCGTGTCTGGCTTGTTGACGCTTGCTTGGCTTTAAGCCCTCACTGAGTAACTGACTCATGACGCTCAATTACCAATAGCTCTTTCAAAGCCTTTACTGCTTTATCATTTAGTTTCTTACTGTCAGAGAGTAAGTCATCGATGATCTGTGAGCCTTTACGGGTTTGTGTTCGAGATGCTTTGTCATATTTAACTGAGTATTCATTATCGACTGTAGTCAGGGCGCGTTTGAACTTAGCTGCCTGATCCACTTCCATTTCAACGGATCGTTTAATCTCAGGGATATAGCGTGACAGCACGTCTGACTTGATGATCACAGGTTCAGCGGCTTTACGTGCATCTAAAATAGTCTTGATACGTATGCATGCACGGTACAAGTCATCTTTGTTATCGACCATAAAGGCCGCGTTACCGGCTTTCATGTATAGAGGCGCTGCGTCACCTAGTATATTCATAGAACTGCCGACTACTTGTGTACCGTAGTCCTTATGTAGCTCTTCAATGATGTCTTCCCAATCATTACCAGTAACGGGATAACCGATAGTAGTCAGTGTTTCTTTCGCTTGTGTAATGTTCATTCTTGTATCTCCTTTGTTATCGTAAGTCTTCTACTTGTTTACCTAAGATGTCACCGCTAAATATGCCGACATCAATCGCTTGTTGAACGGTCATCTCTATGCCACCTTCAGTAATCAAGGTGTCTGGACGTAATGAGCCACCGACAACAGCGCCGCCAGTTGCTAGGTATTGCACTGTGTTTGCATTGGCTGCACGGTTCATATCATCTCTGGCTATAAAGTCGGCTCTGTTCTGAGCTTCCTTGGCATAGTGCAGATGCTCACCTTTCTCATCGTCTGACATGTTGTTCCATGCGTTAACTTGAGCAATCTCTGCCTGAGTTAGTGCGTACGGGTTGTTGGCGTTATGTTGTTCTGTTGTTGCTGGGTCATTAATTGATAGGGACATGTGTCCTCCTTGGTTAGGTTAGTTTTCTATTAGTAATGCTGGGTGGTAGAACTGATTGGATGTAGCCTCATCAAGTATCCTCTTGATGGCTACGGGTCTGGATACGTGTTTGACTCCTCTTTCTTGGGCGATCTCTTTTTGCTTATCTTCGATCAATGACCAGTACTTCTCGCTGAGTCGTATTTGTTTGGTGGATGCTGTGTTGTCGTGGCGTTGGTACGCTTTGCAATCTGAGTGATACATAAGGTGTGCTCCGAATAAGTTGTGTAGAAAGTTGAAAACAAATGAGGTTAGGAAGACCAGAAGCCTCTGCACTGATGGCTGAGAGTGCGCACAGATACAGAGGTCTTATTCTGGTAAAACCAAGGTCAATCGATACCAGCGAGGAGAGACACGGGAGGTCTAGGGTATGGACTAGAGATTGACCTATTAGGAAATAGTTATTATGAAAGGCTCTAGGTTGAACCTTTGGTAATTGCTTCTCCAAAAGCTATAGGACAAATCAGGTAACCGAAGGTAAACACTAGGTTTACTTCAAGCTAATTAGATTTGGATGGACTGCTCAAAGTCCTATGGTGTGGGGTATCACTATGTAGGCTGGGTGTGGCGTTTGGTGGGCTTTAGTCATTTCGGCACAGTGCCGTTTTGACTCAGAGAGCGCAGCCTCCATATGCAAATGTCATAGTATTTCTTTTACACTCCTTTCTCGTGATACCAAACTCCAACCACCAAGCTGCCATTTGTGCGTCCGTAGGTACTTCGGAGTCTTCTTGTTGAGCATTTTCGGCACAGTGCCGTTTTTGCTCAGAGAGCACAGCCTCCATCTTCGCTACTGTCTTCTCAGCAACAGCCTTATAAATATCTGCTGGCTTATCATGCCCGCTCGGAATTTCGGAACTGTTCCGTTTTTCCGAACGTAATATTCTGAGTGTCAGACACTTCGTCTTCTTCTTGTCCGGTTTCGGACCAGTTCCGTTTTCGGACAGAATGGGCATGAAGTGTCTTGGTGTTGATTTTCGGCACTGTGCCGTTTGGACGCAGTTGTGCCTTAAGTTGCTTAGTGTCAGACATAGTGAAAACAACAGGGTGGAAGGCATACACAAAACCGGATTGTTTCACGGAATGTTTCACGAATCGAAAACAATAGGTAACCCTTGGATATAAGAGTATAGAATGACCTCAAAGAGCTAGGTTTACTGAGTGTACTGTAGCTATGGTTATATCTTTATTGATTAATAACTCTGTAGAGCACAGGTATAGACCCTGTATAACCTTATAGCCTAGGTAACACAGGGTATTACACTAAGTATCCTAAGTAGGCTATGTATCTATATGTATTCCCTTGCGTCAATTCTTTCCTAAGGAGTGGGTTATCAAATAACCAGTGACTCACAGCACATAGTCATCATATGTCTGGTGCACATCCTGCTTCTCAATGCCTATGTACCTCATGGTTACTGCTGGCGTTGAGTGATTCAGAACCTTGCATATGACTTCAATAGGTACACCATCAGACCACATAGCGTAACCTCTGGTCTTACGCATGGAATGAGTACCAAGCTGAACACCAATGATCTCACCAATCTCCTTAAACTTACGAGCAACCGTTGAGCGGTCTATAGCCTTCTCTGAACTCTTAGCTCTATTGCCTTTAGCTTGGAATAACCAAGTGTCACTAGGGTTGTCATTGTGTCTGCGTTGGATGATGTCGAGAGCCTTGGAGTTCAGCTTGATGCTCCTCGTCTTCTTGGTTTTACCCTCAACTAGCTTCAGCACCTCGACACCTTCAACGTCTGAGTACTTGAGAGACAGTAGGTCGGATATGCGTAACGCTGCATTGATCCCTAGTTCCCAGATGTCCTTATAGTCAGGTGATCCATGCTTCTCTAGTAATCGAGATACCATGTGAATATCATCCTTTGTCTTCACTGCTTCCACTTCATTCATGGTGTTAAACTCTAAGTCACATAATTATAATTGATGTTAATTTATGTGATGTAGAGCTGTTAGTCAAACACTTTCTTCAGTGTTCATGGTGTTACGCTAAGTCACACATCCCTATTGTGTGATGTAGGAAGGGTGTTTCTGAGACTACAAGAGGCGCTAAGTTCACCTAGTGCCATTGGATAGGCAAAGCTTGAAGCCAACCCACAGAACGTAAAAGAGGGCATAGCGCCCCCTTTCTGAATACTCCTGACCTTATGCCGCCCTGACACCTTCCCATGTCTGACCAGCTAACTTGATGACCAAGGATTCATTACCTGTCGTTTGGTTAACTAAGTGCCACTTGTAGAGTAGGACATTATAACCACCATCATTTTCACACTCTGCCTCATTGGTTGGGCTAGTGATCTCCATGTCTGACTCTAAGCTAATGATGTCATGTACCAGTTGTGTCTGATCGATTACCTTGTGTTCCATTACGTTTCCTTGGTGTTAATCAATTAAGTGATGGCAAGATAAATTAAATAATATCCTTTTTAAACAACAAGTTGCATTGCTGTTCATGGGAATTATACCACCTGTGATAATGAGGGGACGAGGTGTGACTGAATGAAGCAGGGGGGTACGGGGGAAACTTGGGGGCGGCTTAATATATAAAAGGCTGACAGATTTTTATGAAATTATTCAAGGGTATCCATACTGTCAGAAACGAAATCCCCTCGTTCATCGAAGAGAAATCCACTCTTCCCCTTTTCAATTGATTCTAAGGAAAATAGTTCTCCGTTTTTAAACTGAATTTTTCCAAAAAAATCATGCATGTTAAATGCGAGGATATCCTCCATCCTTGTTTCAATGTCATAATCTAGTTCGCATTTCTCAGGAATCTCAGCAGTGATGACAAATTCAGACTCATCAAATCTCCAAACAGTTTGAAAAACAGGACGTTCCTTTAAAAGAAGGTTTATGTATGCAAAATGCGACATTACTTCTCTAATTTGTATTGGGGACAGCTTTCCTGAGATTTTATGTAGTTGTTGACCAAAGACGTTTAGAGCTGCACAACAGTCATCTAGAACAGCTATAAACGCAATATCTTCAATCTGCAATAAAACGGTATTTGAAATAAACATATCTTTGTAATCAAAATCACCACGATCTTTTAAGGTCTTCGCGGGAAGAATACAAAGTGAGCCGAAGCATTTAGGGTCTATGTTAATACCAGTTTTAATGGCTCTGACCATGCAGTGGATATGGTGTAGGTATCCCCATTCGTAGTCGACTGAAATTGGATCGTCACCTTTGCGGAGGTCTCTGTGCAGGCGTAACTTAGAATCTTTCAAATGTGTTTTTAAAAAAATCAGGTTTAACCATAAGAACACTTTCCACATTCCGCCGTTACTTACATATTCAGATACAGCTTCATATCCTTTGGTAATGTTTTCTGAAAGAGGGGTTTCTATTTCCCTCCCTAAAAAGCTGTTGCACTCTTCGCAGCACCTTAAAGTGTAAGACCTGTACGGTATGGGAGTGTCATTTGGAAGAGTTATCTTTAGGTTGTGCAGATTACAGTGCCTTAGAAGCCAATTTGGAATTATATGTTCGTCATTGAATTCCGCTTCACCTTGGCTAATACCGCATAAAAAGCAACAGTCTCCCTCGCAGATTTGAGATTTAAATCTTTCAAAGCCGAATAAGACTATTTCACCTTTATTGTCTGTAATAGTCCCATCTTGATGCTTTGAAAAAGATGAAAGGCCTTCTTGGTTCAATGTAATGAAATTTTTATCCATCTCGTTTCCATTCGTCCTTTACCGGAATCACACTAACAGCTTCCTTAAGCGGCTCTAAGTCCATACCTTTAGAGTACAGCCCGTAACTAAGCGAAGCTGTACTCATCTTCAAGCTTTACATTGCTTCAGCTAATGGTATGCCTCCGAAGTCTTTGGCTATCTGGTCAGCATCAATTGATATTGCACTAGCGATTCCACCATCTGCCCAGTTACATACTAGACTCCTTGAATCCCAATCAACAGTGATTTTCTTAAAGCGTGAACGTAAGAAATTACTAACCATCAATACTCCGTCAGGTTCTTTCAGTAGCTTAGGCAGACCGTCAAATGCTTCACGAGTAGACATGAATTCCTTGTGCTCCTGAACCATAACTTTGTAGTCGATCTCTTTTTGGGTGGTAGTTTCATCCAGTAACTTAATCTCACCTTCAATTTCTTGGAGTCGTTTTACTAATACCAGCATTTCATTTCCTGTTTCGAGAGCGTCTATTAGTTTGCCTTGACGTTCAACTAGGTCAGACTGCTTTATACGTAGTGCTTCAATACTATTTTCAGCAGTCTGGATAGACTTAAGGCCTTCAGTGCGTAGTTCAGGAAAGACATTAGTCCAATCTAGATGATTTAAGCCAACGAGCAGAGAGGCAACAGTTTTCTTGTAGTTGAGGAAGCACGTCTTTTCTCCGCAATCCTGCCCATACTCAGTGTTCCTTCTACAGTGAACGTAAGCCTGCTTTCCCTTGTTATGAGTGAATCTCATCGGGGCACCACAAGAGCAAAACAATAATTGGGTGAAGATGGAGCGTCCAAGCTTTGCTCGCCCTCTGAATCCCCTCAGTCCTCCTGAATCTCTCCCTTTTCGTGAAGATTGAACTCTAGCCCATGACACTTCATCGATGACTTGAGGGTATATCTTATGAGGTTCGCCTGAGCTTCGATACCGCTTCTTTCCATTCACAATGTATTGCTCCCGTGGTTGCCATTCACCAAGTACCGTTCTTCGTGCAAGCATTTTTGCAATACATCCAGAAGACCACTGTTTACCACTAAATGACTTGAGACCTTCATCATTTAATTGTCGAGCAATGCGAAGCGAACCAAAACCGTTTAATGCCATCTTGAATATTCGCTTTACGATTTCTACGCGAGCAGGGATTAGGTCAAAACCACTGCGGTCTTCCTTGCGCTTAAGCCAGCCGGGTGTAATTCCTCCCATTAGCTTTATGTTTCCAGTTTCTCGGCACTTATCCCAAGCTCCCTTGCTTCGCATTGATTTAACTTGTGACTCCTCGTGGGCACGGTGCATATTTACTAAGCAGATCATGATGCGTCCTAAATCATTAGCGCTTTCAGGGGTGTATTCTTGGTTATCGGATAGAGTTACTACGGTTACACCTTGATTAAGGAGTGATTGAAACCGAGACTGAGCTTTGCCTAGTTCATCACGACCAAGGCGGTCAATGGATTCAACGATTAGGGCACAAGGTGTTGTAATTAGATCTTCTTGTAAGGCATGAAGAAACTTACCGAATGCTCCTTCGTCATGGTTACCGTGAAAGGCCGAAACACCTAGGTCTTGAAATGTAGTTGTTGTGTCTAACTCCCAGTTTCTGAACTCTGCATACTTTATAGCTGCTTTTGTTTGTCGTTCTAGGCTTGTACCTTTGGCTTGTTGTGCGCTGCTGAACCGTACGTAACTATAAGCTTTCATAATGTTTACCTCAGTAAATTGAATTATTCCTATGGTGTGGGGGAATAAACCATGTGAGACAAACTGTTGGGAATACGATAAAAACCCTCAACTGCTACTTGATGCAGTTGAACAACTTATGCAGAAACGCAAGGACTTTAAGCTCCATGTGGTCGGGCAGCAGTTTAGAAACGTACCTGAGCAATTTGAGCAGCTTCGTGTGTTACTCGGTGATTGCGCTGGAGAGTGGGGTTATCTTTCGTCGCGGGAGGAATATCTAGCTCTACTAGGTAAAGCGGATGTTGTGCTTTCTACGGCTGTACATGATTACCAAGGCATTGCTGTTTTAGAAGGTGTTGCGTCTGGGGCAGAGCCTTTAGTCCCTGACAGGTTAGCGTATAGGGAATTGTTCCCTGAAACCTGCCGGTATAAAGAAGAGAGAGAAGCTGAGGTCTTAGCTGAGCGATTAGATCAGTTAGCAGCAAGAAAGTACGCAGGTGAGTGGGGGGAGCAAGTGAATGTCGATCGGTTTAAATGGGCGATACTGGCAGACCAGTATCGCCGTCACTTTGAGCGTTTAGCCCTTAAATAAGGTTAAAGGCGACGTACTTTAAATTTTCGGCCTTTAATTTTTCCTTGGCTCAAGCGCTCGGCTGCCTTTCGTGCAACTTTGCGTTCAACGGCAACGTAAGCAGCAAAATCATACACATTGATCTTGCCTACTTGGTTGCCTTGTATTCCAGCATCGCCTGTTAACGCACCTAAGATATCGCCAGGGCGAACTTTGTTCTTCTTACCCCCTGCAATCGCTAGCGTAGCCATTGGTGGGTTATTCGGCTGATAGTTCGGATCTGCGTCTGGTAGTTCAGTAACGGGGAACTCTGTATCCAAATACTTTTCAATGGAAGCCACTTTGTAAGCTTCTGATGGCTGATAAAGATTTAGTGCCATGCCTTGCTTACCTGCACGGCCTGTACGACCGATACGGTGAGTATGAACTTCAGCGTCGCGAGTAAGATCGTAGTTGATGACACAAGGTAGGTCATCAATATCTAGTCCACGTGCTGCTACATCAGTGGCGATGAGAAAAGAGCAGCTACGGTTGGCGAATTGCACTAGTATCTGATCACGATCACGTTGCTCAAGATCTCCGTGGATTGCTTTTGCGCTATAGCCTAAGGATTTAAGGTGCTGCTGAACATCATTGCAGGTTTGCTTCATATTACAGAAGATCACTGCAAACTCTGGTTTGAACTGAGCTAAAATCGCGCTCAAATTCTCAAGCTTATTTTCTTTTTCGATCTCAAAGAAATGTTGCTCAATCTGGGATTGTTGGTGAGTGGATTCTACCTCTACCGTAACTGGCTGATTGAGAATGTCTGCACTCAAGCTCGCTATAGTTTTTGGGTAAGTAGCAGAAAAAAGCAGTGTTTGGCGTTTCTTTGGGGTCTGCCCTATGATGTCACGAATGTCATCAGAAAAACCCATATCAAGCATGCGATCCGCTTCATCAAGCACTACGGTAGTGGCTTTATCTAAGCGCAGAGTTTTCTTACGTAGATGGTCTTTGATACGACCCGGTGTACCTACAACAATATGTGCGCCATGCTCCAAAGAGCCAATCTGAGGCCCAATTGATTGGCCACCACAGAGAGTAAGAATCTTCACGTTTTCAGTAAAGCGAGCAAGCTTTCTTAGCTCACTAGCAACTTGTGTTGCTAATTCACGTGTAGGGCAAAGTACTAAGGCTTGTGTGGCAAAACTACGAAGGTTTAAATTCAACAGTGTACCTATACCAAACGCAGCTGTTTTGCCGCTGCCTGTTTTTGCTTTCGCAATGAGGTCATTACCTCGCAAAACCTCGGGTAGGGCTTTCTCTTGGATAGCCGTCATCTGCTTATAGCCTAGATGATCCAGGTTCTTTAGCATCGGTTTTGGAAGATTGAGATTTGAGAAGCAGGTATCAGACACAGGGCACTCGGTAAAAGTAAAGTTGGTTAGGTTTTGTTGCAAAGCGGCATTATAGAGCAAACCGCTTTGGGAGAATATGAATACCCTGAAGAATCACTCGCTAATCAAAGCGCGTTAACAATTGTTGATCTTTCTCAAGATGTTGGCAGGCTCTTTGGGTATACTTCGGGACAGTCAAAAATAAGTAAGTTGGTTGGGAATTATGAATACGCGTTACGATGTCGTCATTGTCGGTGGTGGTATGGTGGGTGCAACGATCGCTTGTGCTCTTGGAAACAGCCCGTTATCAGTTGCCGTCTTGGAAAGTCGATATCCTGCGGAATATGAAGCTTCCCAACCAAATGATTTGCGTGTTTCTGCTATCAGCGTGGCTTCGGAGAATATTCTTCAGAGAGTAGGTGCATGGGAGGGGATTCTATCTCGTCGTAGTTGCCCTTACCGACGTATGAAGGTCTGGGAAGCAAGTGAAGAAAAGGCTTCTACAGAATTTATTTCCGATAACATTGGTCGTGATCACCTTGGCCATATTGTTGAAAATCGTGTGATTCAGCTAGCGCTCTTAGAGCGTTTACAGACATTTGAAAATGTTGATCTGATCTGTCCCGCTGAAGTCGAGGTTATCGATTATTCCCCTGGTAGCAGTATCGTTAGATTGAAAGATGATCGCGAAATAATAGGGCGCCTACTGATTGCTGCTGATGGTGGTGAGTCTCGTGTTCGTCAAGCAGCAGGTATTGGTGTTACTCGTTGGGATTACGAGCAGCATGCACTGGTTGCTTCTGTGACGACTAAATTTGCTCAAGAAGATATTACTTGGCAGCAGTTTACACCGACAGGTCCGCTTGCCTTTCTACCTCTTTCAGGCAATAACGCTTCTCTAGTTTGGTATAACACACCGGATAACGTAAAGCGTCTCTTAGCTCAGGATGATGAAAGCTTTATGCAAGAGCTTAAATCTACCTTCCCTGATGCGTTGGGCGAAATTGATCAGTTACTTAGCCGAGGAGCTTTCCCGCTTCGTCGCCAACATGCGCAGGAATATGTCTTAGAAGGTCTAGCTTTAGCAGGTGACGCTGCACATATGATTCATCCTCTAGCTGGACAGGGTGTTAATATAGGCCTGCTTGATGCAGCTGCTCTCTCTGAAGTGATTTTAGCGGCTGCTAATACAGGTGAAGATATTACTGAATTGGCGTTGCTGAAGGAGTATGAAAAGCAGCGCCGTAAGCATAATTTATTGATGATGCAGACAATGGATGCGTTCTACCGAGTATTTAGTAATCAGAACGGTCCACTAAAAGTTTTGCGTAATATTGGTTTGGGTTTGGCAGGTCGTGTAACGCCAGCTAAAAACAAAGTTATGCAGTTCGCGATGGGCTTGGAAGGGCCTTTGCCTGAAATGGCCAAAGAGCAATAATCAAAGGCTTAAATAAAAAAAGCCGGTCTGGGAGACCGGCAAAGAAATACGGCTGAATAAACCAGCCAGAGTAGAGAAGTGGGGTCTTTACGTGACCCCCAACGATGAATTATTCAGCAGCAGCTTCTGCTTTAGTTTCTGGCTTACGTTTAGCCGGCGCTTTTTTTGCAGGTGCTTTTTTAGCAGGTGCAGCTGCTTTTTCAGCTGGTGCTGTTTCAGTTTTAGTTGCGTTTGCAACTACAGCAGATGTAGCTTCAGCAGCTTCAGTCAGAAATTTGTTGAAATCCGACATGTAAGGCATGTCACGGATTTCGCTAAGACTCTTTTCTACGATCTCAGAGATCTCTTCTTTTGCAGAGTTTAGAGCCGCTAGCTCTTTTTCTGCAGTCGCAGTCGTTTTAGTTTCTAGAGCTTTGAAAAACTCAACTTGCAGTTCAATAGCTTCTTTAGGCTCTTTTACTTCAGATAGAGCTTTAAGCTGAGCTACGCTTGAATCTACGAAATCAGTTACATATTCAGACTGCAAAGAGAACAGAGTTTCTAGTGCTTTTTTGTTCACTTCAGCAACGTCGATTGCTGGTTGCATTTTTTCCTGAACATCTTTCATTAGATCATCGTACATTTTCCATTCCTCTGAGAATCTTTAATAAAGTGTTTTGTGCGTTGCAGCATTTAAGATAAATATAGTGGTTAATAAATAACCTGTCAAATATTTTTTTGTGCATTGCACAAAAATATTTTTAGATCTGTTTCTTTGTAATTAAAGGCATATTAAACAATCGGTTAGAGTGGTTGCTGTAAAAGGTTTGAGTTCTACTAAAATCAGTTTTTTAAGCTGTTTTTGCAGAGAATTAAAAAAATTTTAAGCCTAATTGCACCTGCTTTGTGTCTATATGGGCTTGTAGGTTGTTCATATAAGCAAATAGCTATTACAATCAGATGATAGCGCTATGGCCCAAATTCAGGGCTTTTATGGGAGAGGGAGGCTACAGCAGAACTGGTAATCTGCTAGTGTAGTTAGCTCACCTAAATACCTCGGGACATTTAACAATTTGTAACTTGGGTAGATGTCCCTTTAGTAACAGGATCAAGTATTTTCATGACGCAATCGAATACAGTCGTAGAATCACACTCATCTTTTGAATTTGTTAGATCTGAAAAGATCGAGTCATTAGGAATCGATGTAACGGAATACGAGCATAAGAAGACTGGCCTTTCGCACTTTCATATAGCGGCAGATCATACTGAGAATGTTTTCCTTGTTGGTCTGCGGACTGTTCCGGAAGACTCAAAAGGTGTTGCGCATATTCTAGAGCACACCGCTTTGTGTGGTAGTGAGCGTTTCCCCGTACGTGATCCGTTCTTTATGATGACGCGCCGTTCACTTAATACATTTATGAACGCCATGACGAGCAGTGACTGGACCTCTTATCCATTTGCTAGTCAAAATCGCAAAGATTTCTTTAACCTGTTAGATGTCTATCTTGATGCTGTTTTCTTTAGTCGTTTAGATCCATTGGATTTTGAACAAGAAGGCCATCGTATTGAGTTTTCTGAAACCGGTGATGCTGAATCCGATTTGGAATACAAAGGTGTTGTTTACAACGAGATGAAAGGTGCAATGAGTTCACCGGTTTCTCGTTTGTGGCAATCAGTGACTAAGTATCTTTTTCCGACGACAACTTACCATCACAACAGCGGCGGTGAGCCAGAGAGCATCCCTGATCTAAGTTATGATGAGCTAATTGAATTTTATAAAACCCATTACCACCCGAGTAATGCGGTCATTATGACGTTTGGTGATATCCCAGCTGCTGAGCTTCAGGGCTTTTTTGAAGAGAAAGCGCTAAGCCGTTTTGAAAAGCTGGGCACCTCTATCGAAATTCATGATGAGAAACGCTACCACTCGCCATTGCGGGTGGAAGAAGGTTATGACCTTGACCAAGAGGATCTAAGTGGTAAAACACACCATGTTTTAGCTTGGCTACTTGGTCATTCCAATGATTTAGAAGCACAACTTAAAGCACACCTTATGTCACGTGTGTTACTAGATAATAGTGCTTCTCCGCTACGTTATGCGCTTGAATCAACTGATCTAGGCAGCGCGCCTTCGCCATTATGTGGTTTAGAAGATTCCAATCGTGAAATGAGCTTCATGTGCGGTATTGAAGGCAGTGAGCCCGAATCTGCGGTAGAATTTGAAAAATTGGTATTGGATACCTTGCAGGAGGTTGCTGAAGAGGGTGTACCTCAAGCTATGCTGGAAGCCCAGTTGCATCAGTTAGAGCTGCAACAGCGCGAAATTAATGGTGATGGCTATCCTTATGGCCTGAGTTTGATCATGTCTTCGCTCGGGGCCGCTGTTAACAAGGGTGATCCAATCGCTATTCTGAACCTTGATCCAGTGCTAGAAAAGCTGCGTGAAGCGATCAAACAACCTGACTTCGTTCAGGCCATGGTTAAGGAGCTTTTAGATAACCCGCATCGCGTTCGTTTGACTTTACGCCCAGACAACAAACTAGCAGCTAGTCGTGATGCTGCAGAGAAAGCGCAGTTGGCTCAAATTAAAGCGGGTTTATCAGATGACGATAAACAACGGCTAATTGATCGTGCTGCTGAGCTAGCGGAGCGACAAGAACAGGTCGATGATGAATCGATTCTACCGAAAGTGACATTGACCGATGTACCAGATGAGATGTCTGTTCCAGAAGCAGTTGCGGTTGATTCTACGCTTCCTTTGACGCGTTATGATCGAGGCACCAACGGTATTGTTTATCAGCAGGTGATTATGGAGCTTCCGCGGTTAACGGAAGATGAGCAGCACATACTGCCTCTATACAGCTATCTTCTTACTGAATTGGGCTGTGGTGATCGTACTTATCAAGAGAATCAGCAGTATCAAACAGAAGTGACCGGTGGTGTTCATGGTTTTGCTTCAGTCAGGGGGGCACCTGATAATGAGCAGGATGTAAAAGGCTACTTCACATTAACAGGCAAAGCCTTAGTGTCTAAACATGAGGCGTTGTTGGATCTGCTGAAAGAGACGCTGCAATTTGCACGCTTTGATGAATTGCCTCGTATTCGTGAAGTGGTATCTCAACAACGTACTCGTAAAGAACAAGGTATCACCGGGCAAGGCCATGCATTCGCAATGATGGCTGCAGCAGCGAAGATGAGCCCGGCTGCAGCACTGTCTCATGCAACAAAAGGTCTTGAGTCTATCTGCTATTACAAGCAGCTGGATGATCAGCTAGAGAATGAAGATGCTCTTAAACAGCTTTCACAACGTCTCCAAGAGTTGCATAGCAAGATCCAGCTTGCCCCACGCCAATACCTAGTAGTGGCTGAAGATGAGTATCAGGCTAGTGTTCAGAGCTACTTAGAGTCTATCTGGGCAGATGTGCCGAGTGAAACCTCTGCAGGGTTCTTACTGCCAGAGTTACGTAGCAAGGTGAAACAAGCTTGGGTTACCAGTACACAGGTAAGCTTCTGTGCTAAAGCATTCCCCACGGTGGCGGTAGATCATCCTGATTCTGCACCGCTTACAATCTTGGGGGACTTCTTGCGTAATGGCTATCTGCACCGCGTTATTCGTGAGAAAGGCGGCGCTTACGGTTCTGGGGCTGGTCAGGATTCAGGTGATGCGGCTTTCCGTTTCTTCTCTTACCGTGATCCTCGTTTATCTGAAACCTTGGATGACTTTGATGGTGCGGTGAAATGGCTTCTGGAGACTGATCATGATGCTCAGAAATTAGAAGAAGCGATTCTGGGTGTTGTCAGCTCGATTGATAAGCCAGGATCACCGGCTGGTGAAGCTAAGCAGACATTCCACAGCGCTTTGTTTGGACGTACGCCTGAGCAGCGTAAAGCGTTTCGTGCGCGTATCTTGAATGTGACATTGGATGATCTAAAGCGTGTTGCCAAAACTTATCTTTTGGATAAAGAGGGCAGTGTGGCAGTGATCACCAGTAAAGAGCAGGCAGACAGTCTTTCCAGCGACTTTGAAGTAATTGAAGTCTAATTAAGGTAAAATTCGGCTAGCGATCAAGGTAGACTTTGATCGCTAGTCATTTATTCCTTAAGAATCCTCAAGCCTCTATGCCCAGACAAGCGCTTTATCAAGGTGCGCTGTTTATCATTTTGTCAGAACTGTTTTTAGTCTGTTCTGGCATGGTCGTAAAGCAGATCACTCATCAGCTACCTACTGAAATCATCGTTTTTGCCCGTAACCTCTTTGCGTTAATTTTATTGATGCCTTGGTTGTTGCGAAATGGGATCTCCTCGATAAAAACGAGCTCTCTTCGATTGCATATCGCGCGCGCAGCGGTCGGTGTGACGGCTATGATGTGTCTCTACTATTCATGGGGGCACTTACCTTTAGCAGAGGCGGCCCTGATTAAACAAACGGCTCCGTTCTTTATTCCTTTGTTCGCCTTATGGTGGTTGGGTGAACAGATTTCAGGAATGGTGAAACTGGCAATATGTGTTGGTTTCTGTGGCGTTTTTCTAGTGTTGAATCCCGGTCAGGGAACGCTCAATGTTGCCGTTTTGATTGCGCTTTTTGGCGCGATGTTAGGGGCGTTGGCAAAAGTTATTATCCGTAGGATGAGCGATACAGAACCAGCCAGTCGGATCGTTTTTTATTTTGCTTTATTTAGTACTGTTTTAGCTTTGCCGCCGGCCATGCTCAATTGGGTTACGCCCAATTTAGTTGAGCTGGGTTGGTTATTACTGATGGCTATTACCTCAACTGTTGCTCAGCTGTTATTGAGTAAAGGTTATGGTCTTGCGCCTGCGGGTCAGTTGGGGCCTTATACATACGCTTCGGTGGTTTTTGCTGCGCTGTTTGGCTGGCTATTATGGGATGAAGTCTTAGGCGTCTACAGCTTAATCGGCTTGTGCTTAATTTTTTCGGCTGGATTGTTGTCCCTTTCTTCCCGTAAAACTGTTAAATCCTAGTAACAACTGTTTGGTGTTTGAACAGTTTTACCTGTCAGCTATCAATTTTTCTTCATGAAGTGAAAAAAGTACTTGTAATCCATTGTCAGAATGGTACTACTGTAAGTGTACAGGGGCGCACAAAAACATTAATTCATAGCGCTCTCACTGCAACAAGGCATTAAGGATTTGCACATGAATATCAAAATTACTCACCGCAATGCTAAAGTTTCTGACAGTGTAAAAGAGAAAGTAGAGGAATGGCTGAACAGCAGCCAAGAACGTTACGAAGTTATTACTAGTGCTCACGTTATTATTGAAAAAAATGATCGTGAGGACGTTGCTGAAGCAACAATTCACGTAGCAGGTAAAGATATCTTTGCGAAAGCATCCGCTGATAACTTGTATGCTGCTCTGGATGCGATGGCTGATAAAATTGATCGTCAGCTAGATAGGATTCACCAGAAAAACGTGAATAAGAAAGGGAATCAGAGACCTGCCGCTACAGTTGAAATGGAAGCGGATGAGGAACTCAGCTTAGCCTGATCTAGGATTTTAAGTTTCTAAAGCCCAGCTATATGCTGGGCTTTTTTATTTCTAGAACAAAATTTTATATGCATCAGGCTTGCATCTATACCGTGATTTGATGGATAATGATAACCGTTATCATTAGCGTGTAGGTATTGGAGTAGGTAGTGAAGGCAGCGTTATTTTACGGCACCACAACAGGTAATACTGGCGATATTGCAGATAAGATAAAAGGTAGTTGGGATGCCGGCGAACTAGAGTTATTTGATGTCGCAGATAGTTCGCTCTCTGCTGCAAAAGACTTTGATATTCTTATTTTTGCTATACCTACTTGGGATTATGGTGAAGTTCAGGAAGATTGGCTGGAAGTATGGGATGAAGTGGACCAATTGGATTTCAGTGGTAAACAGGCTGCCTTTATCGGTCTTGGTGATCAGTTTGGCTATCCTGAATGGTTTGTCGATGCAATGGGTATGCTACATGATAAAATCGTAGCTAAAGGCGCTGAGATTGTTGGTCACTGGTCTGTTGAGGGTTATGAATTCGAAGAATCTAAAGCATTAACAGACGACAAAAAACATTTTATTGGTTTGGCTTTAGATGAAGATTGGCAGCGTGATCAAACTGATGAACGCATCTCCGATTGGTTAGACCAAGTTAAATTAGAGCTAGGCGTTTTCTAATCTATTCAGCGACCTGAGTATTAAGAGCCCTGTTTTACAGGGCTTTTTTGTGTCTGTCGTTCTCTGACCTATGCTGTAGTAAAGCTACTTTCTATAAGGTAGTAAGAAACTAGGTCAGATAGGGATAGCTATGCCCGCCAGCAAACTCCGCTCGGAAATTAAAGCGATCTCAGTGCTGAGTATTTTATTTTGCCTATTTGTTGCCTTTAATTTCCAATCACCACTGCTTCCACAATTAGAAAATTACTGGCTCGATTTAACGCTCCAACAGCGAGCAGAGAAAAGAGTAACAAGTGAGCAAATAGTAGTCATCGATATAGATGATGCGAGCTTGAATAATCTTGCGCCTATTGCGGGTGGTTGGCCTTGGCCAAGGGCCGTACATGCCGAGCTGGTGGAGTTGATACAGTTACAGGAACCTGCAGCAGTGATCTTTGATGTGTTATTTGCTGATAGAGATATTTTTAACCCAGAAAGTGATCAGTATTTTAGTGAAGTATTGGCTGCATCGAATAATGTCTATCTACCGTTCTTACATCTGCAAACCTATTCTGATCATCTGTTTCCGCGTTTAGACCAATATCCAGAAACCGTCCCCATTCAAAAGCCAGATAAAGTTTCGTCTATTCCTCATGCAAGTTTGGTCTTACCTTATGCGGTTGATGCGAGCGTTTGGCGTTTAGGTAGTATTAATTTCCATCCGGATGATGATGGGGTTGGGCGGAAGTACGCTGCAGTTCATCCTATATCTGATTGGGGCATTATGACGATGCCAGCGCGAATCGCTGTTGACCTGAATGGTTTTGAAATAAAAGAGCGGTCAATTTGGATCGATTGGTATCAAGGCAAAGGAGAACCCTATCCCAGACTCTCTTATAGCGAAGTGTATACACAATTAAGTCAAGGCGATGATTTTAAACAGCCTAACTATTTTAAGGACAAAATTATTGTTATCGGCTCAACTGCAGCGGGTTTACATGATATCCAAGTCACACCCATTACTAGTACTTACCCCGGTGTTTTTATCTTAGCTACGGCTATTAATAACTTTATGGATCAGAGTTTTCTTCAACCGGTAGATGCTTTCCTAGTTTTGGTGATTGTGGGCGTAAGCTTTGGTGTTTTAGTGCTGTTGTTAGTTCATGTGGGAAACTTCTATTACGCACTCATCGGAATAGGCGTTTTAATCGGAGTAAACGTGCTGTTCAGTTATCTGCTTTTGATCATGGAAGGGATGATGTTCCCTGTTATGACTTGGCTGGTGGCTTATATATTTGTTGCGGTTTCTTTTTACGCATTCCGCTTATTGCAGCAACAAAGGGAGATGAAAAAAACGGTCGATATTTTTGGCCGCTTTTTGGACCCGAAAGTAGTTAAGATTTTGCTTGAGCAAGGAATTACCGATCAAGCTTTGGCAGGAAAAAGTACACGGGTAACCATTTTGTTTACCGATATCCGTGAGTTTACTCATCTTTCGGAATATCGCAGTGCAACCGAAATTGTAGAACTTCTAAATCATTACTTTTCTCGCCAGGTAGAAGTTATTTTTCTGCATAAAGGTACGCTCGATAAGTTTATCGGTGATGCCATTATGGCGTTTTGGGGTGAGCCTATTGAAAATCCCGGTCAAGAGATTGCTGCTGTGAATGCGGCTTTGGATATGGTGGATCAAATGGTCAGCTTTAGACGGGAGTTTGGTTTATTTGATTTCGATATAGGTATTGGTCTCCATACGGGCGAGGTCGTTGTTGGGGCAATAGGTACCCAAAGTCGCTACGATTACACTGCCATTGGTGATGCTGTGAACGTAGCCAGTCGCATCGAAGGACTGACTAAAGAAACAGATCGAAGGATTTTGGTTTCTGAAGAAACTCGACAGGCGTGTGGGGATGCTTTTGACTTCGAGCTGATTGGTGACTATAAGGTTAAAGGCCGGGAAAAATTGGTAACCGTCTATCAGCCAAGGAGGTTGAGTGATGAACCTTAAATTACTAATTATCGGTCTTCCATTTATGTGCTCCACTTGGGCGACTGCTCAAACTGCCTACACAGTTAGAGATATCTCTGTCTACCAAACTCCCTCAATTTCTAGCACTGTCGTTACGAAACTCTCTGAAAAATCCTCTGTAAATATTCTGCGACGAAGCGGTGGTTGGTACGAAGTACGAACGGGTAATGCTCACTCTGGTTGGGTGAAAATGATAAACCTTCGGTACGTCAGTAAGCCCAGCACGAAACAAGTTGCTGGTAATATGCAGTACCGCTCAAAAACAACCCTGACTACGGGTGTTAGAGGGCTGGATGAAGGCGGGATTATATCGAGTGGATCAGGTGTCTCCCTTAGTAAAGTAAAAGGCTATAAAGTGAGTGCAAAAACAGCTGCCAAGTTTGCGCAGGCAGGGGGATTGAAAGCACGAAGCATGAATTATGTGGAGTAGCTTATGTTTACATTGAAAAAAAACGCTATCAAAGGGGTTGTTGCCAGTTTTCTATTGCTGGGCTTAAACGGCTGTCAGGTCAATAATATTAATCTGACTCCTTTAATGGAGGCTGGTAAAAAATCGACCGATCTATTTGAGAAAAGCTTGGCTGAAGAAGTGGAGATCGGTGAGGAAGTGAGTGTCGTTCTGCTTCAAAAAGCCTCCATATATAACGTCCGAGATGTTCAAAAGTATGTGAATTCAGTGGGAATGTGGCTTGCTCAACAAACTGAACGATCTGATATCCCTTGGGCCTTTTCAGTGTTACGAGATGATAGTTTTAATGCTTTCGCCACGCCCGGTGGATTTATCTATATTACAACGGGGACTTTAGAGCAGTTGGAGAGCGAAGCTGAGCTTGCAGGTGTGCTAGCTCATGAAATTGCACATGTGGTTCAAAAGCACCATCTCCGTGCTATTCAGAAGGAAGCTAAGATCGGTATTGCGGCAGATCTTGCTCGGTTCTTGCGTGACAGTCAAAGCGATTCAGATAGCAGTGGAACTACGGTATTTGGTGACCACTCAGTTGAAAATAAACTGCTGAATACTATTCAGGATGTTTACAGTGATGGTTTGGCTCGAAGTGATGAATTAGAAGCGGATAAAATGGGCATGGTGATTGCCGCCAGAGCTGGCTACGATCCCATGGCTTATATCGCGGTATTGCAAAAGATAGATGCTCAACAGGATGATAGTTCGTTTTGGCAGGCTTTTAGTAAGCGCCACCCAAGCGCTGAAGATCGTTTGTCAGAACTGCATAAGTTAGCGGATAAGATGACTTATATAGAAGGTAAAGAACTTAATGATCGTTATTCCAAAATGATAAAGTAGATGTACGCGGAATATCGGAATAATTGTAATGGATCTATCCAATAAAGAGTCTTTTCTAATCAGCGTGTGTGGGCCTGATCGAATAGATGTTGTGCTTAAGCAGTGGCAGCAACTTACATCGTATCTGCCTATTCACCATGCTAAGCCATTTGGTATGCCTGTTCCTGAATATCTTGAAAATCAGCTCCGTCACACGCTTGAGCAATGTATAGAAAGAGATGATGCAATGGTATTTATAGCTGAGGGCGATAAGGTTTGTGGGACGATTGCCGTCATTCTGAATCAGCAAACAGCTTATACTCAGCCTAATAGCAGTGTTTTGTTTAATTTATGGGTCGAACCTGATCAGCGTAGAAAAGGGATAGGGCAAGCATTGGTCGCGGAAGCTAAACAGTGGCTTAAAGCTCAAGGGGTGACCTCTGTTCAGGCTGGATGGCATCCCGGAAATCCTGAAGCTGATCGTTTTTGGTTGAAACAAGGGTTTTCACCTTACGAAACGATTGGTTCTGCATTTTTATAGTTAAGTAATCATTATTAATAAATTTTTTCCTGCGCATATCTATTTTTAAGGATTTCAATGAGCAAAGCACAGCAAAAATGGGATCAAAGATACTTGGCGAAAAGCCAAGGCCTAGAATCGGAGCCTGTTGCACCAGAATATCTACAACGTCAGTGGCGTTTTTTAAAAACAGGTCGTGTATTAGATCTGGCAGCGGGAGATGGGGCTGCCTCTATCTTTTTGGCCAAACAAGGCTTTAGCCCGGTAGCAACAGATATCTCTCAAGTAGGTTGGATCGTTTGTCTGAGGCTATGACTAAGTTGGGCTTGGAAGTGGAAACTGCTCAATTGGATCTAGAAGAGGAATCGGTGGATCTGTCAGGTCTGGGGTTGTTCGATTCGATTGTTATCTCCAGATATAAACCAGCGGATGGATTATGGGGAAATCTGCTTGCTCTATTGAAGCCTGAAGGTACTTTATTAATGACTACGTTCAATCTGCTCCAGCATGAACGTACCGGTTTTTCTAAGCGGTTCTGTTTAAGAGAAAACGAACTTTTAGATCATTGTGCTGAATTAGCTTTAGTGGATTTTTAATCTGATAGAAATCAGTCGGGGATGGATTCTTATATTTTTAAAAAAGAAGCTAAGAAATAGATCTAAAATAAACCTTGCCATCATTATGTATATACATTGTGATGCAATGAATTTACAAGGCATATTCGCAGTACATCGCTTGTCTGCCTTGCATCAAATATTTCAGTTTTTTTACTGAAAAATGACGGTTTTGTAACAAAACTGTAATTACTCTACGCAATAATTCCGTCATAATTCGCGCGCCTGAACACAGGTGTGTTCAATTTTTTTTTAGACTTTTAAGGTGCGTTGTATGGTAGCAACCAGTACCCCATTCTTGCAGATGTTTGCACGTTCACCGTTCAAACCAATGCAGGATCACATTGCAAAAGCGCAAGAGTGTGCCGTTGAGCTTATTCCGTTTATCGATGCAGTTATCGCTGATGATTGGAATGAAGCAGAGAAAGTACAAGCACGTATCGCTGTTTTAGAAGGCGAAGCGGATGCAATGAAGAAAGAGATTCGTCAGAATCTGCCTAAAAGTATTTTCCTTCCAGTTCCTCGTACGGATCTTCTAGAAGTTGTTCGTATGCAGGACAAGATTGCAAATCGCGCTAAAGATATCGCAGGCATCATGCTTGGCCGTCAAATGAAAGTGCCAACTGAGATGCAACAAGATATGAAAGATTATGTTCGTGTCGCTTTGCAAACGTCTGAGCAGGCTTTAACTGCGCTTAAAGAACTGGACGAATTGGTAAATAGCGGTTTTGGTGGCCACGAGATTGATGTCATCGAAAAAATGCTAGAAAAATTGGATGCCCTAGAGCACAACACGGATGAACACGAACGTGCTATTCGCCTAAAACTATTTAGCATCGAGAAAGAGCTTCCACCGGTAGATGTAATGTTCCTCTATCAGGTTATTAGCTCAATCGGCGACCTGGCAGATCGCGCACAACAGGTTGGTAGTCGTTTACAGCTATTAGTTGCTCGTTAATTCATTCGGTAAGTAAAGATGGAAATCATTTCTCAGTACGGCCATATCCTTGTCATTATGGCATGTGTATTTGGCTTCTTTATGGCTTGGGGTGTTGGTGCAAACGATGTTGCCAATGCCATGGGTACTTCAGTTGGTTCAAAGGCACTGACTTTGAAGCAAGCGATCATGATCGCTATTATCTTCGAATTTATGGGGGCTTACCTTGCGGGTGGTGCGGTAACAGCAACAATTCGTAAAGGTATCATCGACCCGGCTATCTTGTCTGGAACGCCGGATTTGCTTGTGTTTGGTATGTTATCGGCACTATTAGCAGCAGGTATCTGGCTTCTAATCGCAACTCACTTTGGCTGGCCTGTCTCTACTACGCACTCTATCGTTGGTGCAATTGTTGGTTTCGCTGCGGTAGGTATCTCTGTTGATGCGGTGAACTGGGGTAAAGTATCTAAGATCGTAGCAAGCTGGGTAGTATCGCCGGTAACAGCCGGACTCATAGCCTTCTTCTTATTTAGAAGTGTGCAACGATTGATACTGGATACTGATAATCCTTTTGCTAACGCTAAGAAATATATTCCAGGTTACATCTTCCTAGTGGGTTTCATGGTTTCCATGGTGACGTTCACTAAAGGTCTTAAGCACGTTGGTTTGGATCTTAGCTGGGGTCAAAGTGCACTAGCATCTATCGGTATTGCTGTTGTGATCATGCTGATTGGCATGCGCATGCAGAAGCGTATTACACCTGATCCAGAAGCTGATCGTGAACATCACTTTTCTAGTGTAGAAAAACTGTTTGGTATTTTGATGATGTTTACGGCCTGTGCAATGGCTTTCGCCCACGGTTCTAACGACGTTGCAAACGCTGTTGGTCCTCTAGCTGCTGTAGTAGGTGTGGTATCTGCTGGTGGTGAAGTGGCGCAGAAATCTGCAATGCCTGTATGGATCTTGCTACTTGGTGGTGGCGGTATCGTTGCTGGTCTAGTTATGTACGGCCACAAGGTAATCGCAACGGTAGGTAACAACATTACTGAACTTACACCAAGCCGGGGTTTCGCTGCAACACTAGCTGCTGCAACGACAGTTGTATTTGCATCGGGTACTGGTTTGCCAATCTCCACTACTCACACGTTGGTAGGTGCTGTATTGGGTGTAGGTCTTGCGCGTGGCATGGCTGCACTTAACTTGCGCATTGTAGGTACGATCTTCGTATCGTGGGTAGTAACTCTGCCTGCAGGTGCCGGTCTAGCAATTATGTTCTTCTTCATGTTTAAAGGTATGTTTACCTAAACGTAGAACAGCTTTAAGTAGAAAAGCCCTGTATTCGCGAGAATATGGGGCTTTTTTCTGTCTGAAAGCAATTAAATGATCACAAATCCATCATATTGATGTAAAATTTTGACCCAATTTTTTTGCTTTGGGAGTAAATCCCTAAGCTAGAACCAGAAATATCCGGAAAGAAGATGCATACAGTTGAGAAGATCGGCGGCACTTCCATGAGCCGCTTTGAGGAATTGATGGACACCATTTTGGTGGGTAAGCGCACCACACCAGAGGAACTGTATAACCGAATTTTTGTTGTGTCAGCTTATGGCGGTATTACCAACTATCTTCTTGAGCACAAGAAAACAGGTGAGCCTGGTGTTTATGCGCGTTTTGCTAACGCTGAAAGCGAGCAAGCGTGGATCGATGAGCTGAGTAAAGTTCAGGCGAAAATGGAAGAGATCAACGCTGAACTTTTCGCTGATATGGAATTTGAACGAAACGCAGCTGATGCATTTGTAATCGAGCGTTTGAATGACGTTCGTGATTGTATGAAGAGCCTGCACCACCTTTGTACTTACGGTCACTTCCAGTTGGAAGAGCATCTGATGAAAGTGCGTGAGATGTTGGCATCTATAGGCGAAGCGCATAGTGCATACAACTCTGTACTTGTTCTACGTAATGCAGGCATTAATGCTCGTTTTGTTGACCTGACGGGTTGGCACTTAGATCAACCTCTACCGTTTGAAGAGATGGTTAAGACTCAGTTTGCTGATGTTCAGATCGACAAAGAGATGGTGATTGCTACTGGCTATACGCACTGTGAAGAAGGTCTGATGAAGACTTTTGACCGTGGTTACAGCGAGATGACTTTCAGCACGATTGCGACTGTAACAGGTGCTGATGAGGCGATTATCCATAAGGAATATCACCTAAGTTCTGCAGATCCGATGCTAGTCGGTACTGATAACGTTGTAACAATCGGTGCGACTAACTATGATGTGGCTGATCAGCTGTCTAACTTAGGTATGGAAGCTATCCATCCAAAAGCTGCGAAAGGTTTGCGTCGTAACGGTGTTAAATTGCGTATTAAGAACGCATTTGAGCCAGAGCACGAAGGCACGGTTATATGTCAGGATTACCACAGCAACGCTCCTCGTGTGGAGATTATCGCTGGTCGTAATGATGTGTTTGGTATCGAAATCTTCGACCAAGAGATGCTAGGCGATGCGGCTTACGATATTGAGATCTCTAAGCTTCTAGCTCAGCTGAAACTTTACGTGATCAATAAAGACGCTGATGCGAACAGTATCACGTACTATGTAGGTGGCTCTCGTAAGATGGTTAACCGTGCAGCACGCCTAATGGAAGAGATGTACCCAGAAGGCCAGATCCGTCTGCACAACCTTGCGATCGTTTCAGCTATTGGTTCACACATGAAGGTTAAAGGTATTCTTGCTCGTACAGTAAGTGCTTTGGCTGAAGCGGATATCAACGTAATGGCGCTTCACCAGTCTATCCGTCAGGTAGAGATGCAGTGTGTTGTCTCTGAAGATGACTACGAGAAGGCGATCATTGCATTGCATGCCGCTCTGATTGAGCAGAGCCCGCAGAACGTAAATACTGCGGCTTAATCGCAAACTTCTGTAAAGCCCGCGAAAGCGGGCTTTTTTATTACTGCATTTCCATCTAATCTGCTTACTATTCTTGGTAAGGCGAAAACTGATGGAAAAGCAGTCCCTAGAGTTCCTTTATACAGCACTGAAATCTGCAGAAGAACACGTGCGCAGCTTTGATTCTAAAGCGCAGATTGTCGGTGTGGGTTACATTTTTACAGCAGGCTTAATCCATACAATCGGTTCTACGTTGCCTCAAAGGGATGATTACATCTCCAGCATATTGGCGATCATCCTCTCTTGGGGATTGGTCATTGGGCCGATCATTTTATTTGGTGCGGTTTTATATCCTACACGCAATACGGCACCAAAAGTGGGGGCTGAGCACAGTAAAGTTTTGAAACTCTTTTTCACTGATAGTGAGCATTCAGAATCGACAGGCCATTACCTTAAAGCGCTTGAAAGTTCTGATCTGCGAGTCGAGCTGACTTATGAGTTATTAAAAGTCTCTGGTCTGCGTAATTTAAAACGTAACCGCTTTCTCCGTGCCTTATGGGCAGCGTTGATCTGTTTAGTCATGCTTTTTGTCCTTCAGCTTTATCGTGCGGTGATCGCTTAAAGTGTAAACACGCTTCTATTCCTAACTCGTTGATTTTAGAATGCTCAGTATCTAAAAGATTAAGGGTAAGTAATGCAGTTAGTGACCATGACCCCAATCCGCAGTCATTTGAATCTGCGTCAGGGAGTGAATGAAAGAAGTGCGGAATATAGCCAATTTCTTTCGCAGTTAGATGGTGTGTTACAAAAGCAATTGGTAAAACAGCTTGATGAATCAGGCGATCTATCAAACCGCATTGCTGTACAGCATCAAAATCAGGGCAAGGCCTACACCAATACTGGCTCTGACGATCGAGACACTCTGTGTTTATTCACTCACACTAAAGAAATTACTGATCAGCTTAGTCTTGAAGCGAAGGTTTATAGCAATACCTTGTCTGTGGTGACCGTGACTATGGATATGGATTATGTCATTGCTACACTCGAAGATATCGCTCAACCCTTGAGTGCTGAAATTAGCCTTCCTTCGGCAGAGTCTAACTATCAGGATCGAATCGCTGCTTTGTGTGGCTTAATTCAAGAAGCGCCTCACCAGCCTGGTGAACATGTTTTGCTTCCAGAGATCTATCAACTCCTCGATGAAGATACTGAACTGACGCTAGAGCTATTTGCCCAAGCCCAATCAACCTATCTGATTTCGAAATACTATCGCGACGAGCTTTACCCAGCGCTTCGTGATCTGCCTAAAACGATTCAGGTTAGCTATTTGGAAGCTTTGGGAGATTTCTCTGGCTTTAACGATATTAAAGAAACCGATGGTTCTAATGTCGATCAGCCATGGAGTTCTCGCTTACTGCGTTTAGATCGTTCTGAAAGGGAGGCAAATGAGTCGCTTATTGAAAACTGGTTAGCTGAAACACCGCATCCAGAACACGCTAAAGAGATTCTTGAGCAGGATAGAATGGATTCCTTAGTGTGGCTTAACTATGTATTAGTTGATGAGATCGATGAAAAGAACAAGCCTCTGCGTCACAAGTCAGACTACAAGTTAGAGGCTATGGGATTAGCTCAGTACTTTTATGCAGTACAGCATGCCTGTAATTCCAATCTTTATATGGCGATCTCGGATACCTATCTAGAGAGTAATACCCATGTCACCGAAGATATATTGGCGGGGGTACGTGCGACGACTCGTATGCATATCAGTGATTATCATGAGAACTGCCAATATCTCACCCGAGATAAAAAGTTACTGCTCGAGAATATCCTAGCTGGCTGGGATTATGATCAGATGGTTCAGAATTCTGAGCGCCTGATTGAGGTCTGCTCTAGTAAAATTAAGGATATACATGCAACCCGTTCGGAAAAAAGCAGCTTCTACACCGATCTAATTCTTGTTGCGATCGGTTTTATCAGTCTGTTCGATCTTGCGATCACCATCTCTGAATACAGCCGTACTTATACATCAAATGCGGCGCTAGGTTATAGAGATGAACAGCCCTCTAGTTTCTTGAGTGGCGTGGCTAATATGGAAACTGACCTGCTTTTACTGAGCAGTGTTGTCTCAATCATTCTTTTATTTGTTGTGTACTATGTTGCCAAACGTCGTTAAATCTTTTGCTGTCATCGCCTTGATCTTGAATGTGGCGGTAGCTAGCCCTTTTCAAGCACAGCCTGTTTATACTTCTGATTGGAAGCCGTTTGTTAATGGTGAAGAGGAGGAGAAAGGTGTTGTTTCCCGAGTGGTACAGCTCGCCTTTTGGGAGATGGGGTTGGAGGCTGAACGAGCTAGCCTAGATTATTACTTCAGCTATAAGTTGGTCAAAAACCAGCAGGTTTTACTAAGTTATCCCTATTTCAGAACAGATCAGCGCTCGCAAGAGGTGTTGTTCTCAGATCCGCTTATGTCTGTAGAGAATGGTCTTTTTTATAACTCTAAATGGCAGCAATATTCCGGTAAAGCCATCGATTTTAACCAACAGAAAATAGGCAAAGTCGCTGGTTATAGCTATGGTGCTGAAATTGAGCCTTTACTGAAAAATGCTAAGGTCTATAACAGTGATATTCAAGCTTTAACGGCATTATCCAAAGGTGAAATAGATCTATTACCAGCCAGCATTGAGGTTGCGAAAGTGATGTTCCATAAGCACTTTCCTCATCTGTTACATGAGTTTAAATTGCTCGAAAATCATCGCGGTACAGACAGTGTTCATCTAGTGGCTAGCGCTAATGATGAAGGTCGGGAATTTATTCAGCGATTTAATTCGGCGTTAGCGCGTTTAAAGTCGAAAGGTATGATTGAACAGCTGCTTACCTCTAATGCAGATGTTCAAGGTAGTGGTTATGTTCGACTGGTACCTGCGGAAGGCTTTCCTTTAATTACTGGCTATGAGATGAATACTCAAGGAGATAAGCAGTTCTTTGTTATTCCTCAGGGCAGCAGGGCGACGGTGTTAGCTTGGCATGATGTTGTTTTAAAGCCGCATGCCACTGAAAAAGTGTTTGATGGCATGATGAAGTATTCTCAGGTGAAGGTGGTCGATGGACCACATGCGGGTCGATCACTTTTCGTAAGAAACATGCACCTAGAGGTAGAGTAGTGGTTTCAGTCACACTAGGCTGGCTTGGGACAATACTTTACCTGTTGGCTCATGCTTGGCTTTCCTTACTTAAAAATAAAACCTCTTATTATTACTATCTGGCCAATTTAGTTGCCGCAATTTTAGTGGCTACTTCCTCGTACCTGATAGAGTCTTGGCAGGCGGTTGTGATTAATGTGTTTTGGGCGTTGGTTAGTTTTGCTGCCATGAAAAACTATGTATTACCGCGTCTACCTTTCAGTAATGCCCAATTATATGGACTACTGGGTGTGATGTTTCTGGCAGGAGCTGGTGGCTTACTGTTTGCGTATGCTCAGCAAGGAATGGCTATCTTGGCTTGGAGTTCATCTATTGCTTATTGCTTAGGCTACTGGCGATTTTCTGCAGGGCGGTTAAGTCAGCAGTCCTACTATCTCGTCAATACTTATGCGGCGGTGATGTTGTTGCCGCAGCTTTATACCGATGTAAACTGGCCGGTATTAGTGTTACAAATCGTTTGGGCCTCAGTCTCATTGTGGGGCTGGTATAAGGGGCGAGAAGGTTATGTGCTGTCTCCTTAATTTCTCATCTGTTGGCAGCTTTCTTTTTATATGGGTAAAACATGTCTGAACCAAATACACCTCAATTAGATATTGATGAACTAGCGCGAGAGCACTTTTACCAAGTGTTATACGGACGCAGGGATGTGCGAGGTCAGTTTTTACCGAATTCTATACCTGATGATGTGCTGACTAATATTTTGCATGCCGCACACCATGCTCCATCGGTCGGTTTATCGCAGCCTTGGAACTTTATTCTGATTCGTGATGAAGCTAAGCGTCAGCAAGTTTTTAATGCTTTTCAAAAGGCCAATGATGAAGCTGCAGAAATGTTTAGTGGCGAGCGACAAGTTCAATATCAAGCATTAAAACTGCAAGGCATACTCGATTCACCTCTGAATGTTTGTATCACTTGTGATCGAAAGCGGGGTGGTCCCGTTGTGCTTGGCAAGACCCATCAGGCCGAAATGGACTTGTATAGTACTGTTTGTGCGGTACAAAACTTTTGGCTTGCTGCAAGAGCAGAAAATGTAGGGGTGGGCTGGGTGTCTATTATTGATAGGGATGTATTGGCTAAGCTGCTTGAGCTCCCAGAAGGTGTAGTCCCTGTCGCTTATTTGTGTGTGGGTTATGTCTCAGAGTTTCTAAAAAAACCGGAACTTGAATTGGCTCAGTGGGAAAAACGTAGCCAATTGGAAGATATGATTTTCACTGATAGCTGGGGGAATAAAACTTAGCTTTAGCCGATCTGGCGTTAATGAAAATGAACCTTGCTGTTTGAAAAATGATCTATATTGATTATATCGCCGTTTAAATTGAAACAGATTTAAACGGTTTATAGGTTGACCGCAGGGAGGTTCGATATGCGTTTCGTCCTCAATTTTACTGTCGTTGTCACTTTACTTACCTTGTTCATACCGCCAGTTAGCGCGCTTGAGGTGAGAAGTACGAGCGCACAGTTTTCTCCGTTGATTGAGCGGATTGTGCAGGCCAAAATAGTGCCTGTTTTTAAGCAGTTACCGGATAAAGATCAGAAGCTTTTAGCTCCAGTTGAAATTTCCGTCGTCGAAAATCTTCGTGCTGCGGGTATGGCTTTGGCTATCGATGACACCCCCCCTCTGATTATTATTAATGATCGATTTTTGAAAGGTCTTTCCGCTTACATAGAAGCTTACTTGCTATCTGAGTCTTTAAATAGACCTGAGTTGGTGGAGCAATATTTCAGTGATTATTTCTGGCGTCATCATCCATCCTTTGTTGGTCCTCTGCCAAAATCGCCTGCTGATTGGCTAAGTGCCTCGCCGGAACAAAGGGAACAGATTCAGGCAGAGCATGAGCGTTTATTAGAAAGTGTGATTGTTGATGTGTTGCTACACGAGATGGGTCATCATGCAGAGCATGCCTTTTACGGATATCGCGCATCGCAGTATGTAAGAGAGGATAATGAGCGTCTAGCAGACGATTGGGCGTCAAAAGTGAAAACTGAGCACTTCGAGCCAGATGATACTTTAGGACGCTTGATCTCTATCGGATATATCTTTGAACAAGATCGCTGGGCGGCACTAAAACGGGATGATTACTATCCAAGGATGTTATCAGGTGTTGCAGATCACTTACCGATCTTGTGTGAAGATGCAACCGAAGCATCTAAACAGCATTTCTGTAATCAGCTTTATGACAACATCAGTAACTACTTTTCCAAAAAGATGGTTGATACCTATGCTCAGAGAAGGGAAAAAGGTGATGCGTTTGCAAACTTCCCTATGGGGCAGATTCATTTAGCGAAGAACAATTTCGTCGATGCCTGTAATTACTTCAATGAGAGCCTTATTTACGGTCAGGTTGCTCGAGCTGCAATTTATGTAGGTTGGTGTTATCAAAATGGTTATTTAGAACCTTCGCCTCCAGACGCACAAGTTTTAGCTATGACAAGAGTGAGTTATGGTTTCTCCGATAAGAAAATTATCGCTGGAATGCTCGATTCTAGTGGATCTCAACATTAGAGCGGGTTAGTGTTGCGATATTGTTAGGTGCTTGGTAATTTCTGCACCAAATTTGATTGATAGATTTAGGAGAACATAAATGGCACGCGCTACAGCTCGACATATCCTTGTAGATTCAGAAGCACGTTGTAACGAACTGAAAGCAGAAATTGAAGGTGGTTTGGACTTCGCTAAAGCTGCACAAGAAAATTCAACTTGCCCATCAGGTGCTCAAGGCGGCGATTTAGGTTCTTTTGGCCGTGGCCAGATGGTTCCAGAATTCGATACAGCAGTTTTCACTGGTGAAGTAGGCGTTGTTCAAGGACCAATCAAAACCCAGTTCGGTTACCATCTACTAGAAGTGACAAGCCGCGAAGACTAATTTCAGTTTTTAGCTTGTAACTTGAACATCTTAAAAGTGCCGTTAAGCGGCACTTTTTTGTATCTGTTTATTTAATCTTTGGATACTGGTTTCATGCTGAAAGTTATAGTGACTGTAATCTCGCTCATAATCGTTTCCGTTTTCATCTTATTTGGATTTAAATCCTTTAAGTCAAGAACCGGTGAGTCGGCAGGAATTGTTGATAGTCGTTTAACTAAATGCAGTAGTAAGCCTAATTGCGTATGTAGTGAATTTTCGGGTACAACCCATTACATAGAGCCTTTGGCGTTACCCGCCAATGTTAAGGATTCAGATGCTGTAATAGCTGTTCTGGTTGACATTATTGAAGGGTCTGGTGGTGTGGTTAAGAGCATTATCAAGGAAAACCGATATATCGCTGCTGAGTTTAGTAGTCGTATACTTGGATTTGTAGACGACTTTGAGGTTCGAATCGATATGGAAGAGGGCCTTGTGCACTTTCGCTCAGCATCCAGGGAAGGCTATTCTGATTTCGGTGTAAACAAAGCTCGTGTTCGATTAATTACCTCTCAATTAGATAAAGAGTTAACGAAGATCAAGGAGTCAGTAGATGCATAAGGTATTGCTCGTTATTATAGCAATCGTGCTCAGTGGCTGCGGAACCAATTATGGCTTTAGCTATGTTAAACCCGAAGTTGAGAACAATGCGGTTGTTTATATCTATCGACCTGAAGCGCCTAATCCAGGTAAACAGCCGCTGGGTTGGAAGTACCCCGAAGTATTTATCGATGGTAAAAGTCTTGGGGTGCTGAAACTAGAGAAGTACATTGTTGTGGAACTTGAGCCCGGTATGCACGAAATTCTATTCACCGGGTTAACAGATAAAGCGAACTGGGACGAGCGAGATTTGAAACGTAAATTCTCAGTTCATCATACTGAGCAGAAATACCTTAAGTTTCAGGTGAGATATGACCCTAAAACGATAGGGTTGCTAGAAAAAACTAAGTACCAGCTATTTCTTACTCCTATGAAGCATGATGATGCGATCTACGAAATCAATAAGCTCAACCCGCAATGATCATTGCCTTAAAAGACGTCACTGCCGGAGTTAGTTGGCTAGCTCCGGTAAGTTAGCGAAGTAATCCAGTGCGTCGGGATTAGCTAGCGCATCTTTATTGGTTACTGTTTCCCCTAAAATTACCTTTCTAACAGCCAGCTCAACAATCTTTCCGCTGATGGTTCTAGGAATTTCAGGTACTTGGATTATCTTGGCCGGTACATGCCTTGGGGTGGTGTGTTGGCGGATTGTCTGCTTAATTGTATTGCGTAGACTATCGTCAAGCAGAGTTCCCTCGGACATAACCACAAAGAGGACTACGCGTGTATCGTTTTCCCAGGGTTGACCTACGCATAAAGACTCAATCACCCCATCAACTCGTTCAACTTGACCATATATCTCAGCGGTACCAATTCTTACACCGCCTGGATTGAGTACCGCATCCGATCTGCCGTGAATAATCATGCCACCGTGTTCGGTTATTTCTCCGTAATCACCATGGGCCCAGCGGTTCTTAAATTGGTTGAAATAGGCATTTTGGTATTTTACATCATCAGCATCGTCCCAAAAGTAGATAGGCATCGATGGGAAGGGGGATTTGCAGACCAATTCCCCTTTCTTCTGGGTAACTTCTACGCCGCTTTCATCAAAAATGGCGACATCCATTCCGAGGCCTAAGCATTGTAACTCACCCTTATGGACTGGGAGTATTGGGCACCCTAGAGCAAAGCAAGAGATGATATCTGTACCGCCCGATATTGAAGCCAGCAAAAGATCAGTTTTTATTTCGCGATAAACATAATCAAAACTTTCGTGGGCTAGTGGTGAGCCCGTAGATAAAATTGCGCGCAATTCCGAAAGCTCGAACTCTTCTTTTGGTGTGACGCCTGCTTTTTCGAGTGCTGCAATATATTTTGCACTGGTGCCAAACACAGAGACCTTTTCTTTATCTGCCATATTCCACAAAATAGAGGGAGAGGGGGCAAACGGTGAGCCGTCATATAATGTGATAGTACAACCACAGGCCAGACCGCTTACCAGCCAATTCCACATCATCCAGCCGCAGGTTGTGAAGTAGAAGAGATTATCATCCCGGCTGATATCTGTGTGTAGTTTGTGCTCTTTGAGATGCTGAAGGAGCGTGCCACCAACACTATGGACAATGCATTTAGGTGTACCTGTCGTACCAGATGAGTACATGACGTAAAGGGGAGCAGAGAACTCAACCGGCGCGAAATTGACTTCGTGTGCGTTATTATCAATAAAGTCGCTCAGTACTGAAGCGTTCTTTATCTGGCTGAATTCAGGTGTTGGCTCTTCGAGATAAGGCACAAAGACGAATGTTGTGTTTTCACTTAATCGTGAGGCGATACCTGAAATTTTATCTAAACAGTCAATGCGTTTGCCGTTATAGAGGTAGGACTGGGTCGTAAATATCACTTTGGGTTTTACTTGGCCAAAGCGATCGATGACACCTTGCACACCAAAGTCAGGGGAGCATGAAGTCCAAATGGCACTAAGCGATGTCGTTGCGAGCATCGCTATAACGGTTTCAGTGATATTAGGCATAAAGCCTGCGACCACATCTCCCTTGGTAATACCTGAATTTTTAAGCCCCGCAGCGTAGTGAGCAACTTGCTTGTAAAGCTCTTGATAGCTGATATCAGAGCGTTTACCTGCTTCATTGTAATTTATGATTGCGGTGTTTTGGTCCCGAAACTTTAAGAGGTTTTCTGCAAAGTTTAACTGGGCTTCAGGGAACCATTTAGCACCGGGCATGAGGTCTGCATTTAACAAGTATGGGGCGTTCCCGGTGCTGCCTATAACATCGAACTGTTCCCAAATGTTAAGCCAGAATCTTTCAGGGTTTTCTATAGACCAGCGGTGAAGCTCTGAGTAGCTATCTAGCTTTATCGAACCGTTTTTGTTTATGTTTTGCATAAACTGATATAGCTGAGATTGTTCGATTTGTGCTTGGCTCGGGCTCCACAACGGCTGTGTCATATACAGTTCCTAATTGAATCAATGTCTATAAGATAGAATAGACAATAAGGGTTTACCTGTATATGACTTGGAGCTTAAAAAATTTTGCCGGTATTGGGTGTTCGATTGGGAAGAGTATGCCCTGTCATCTATTGACGACAGGGCTGAATATTAGCGCAGGAAGTTTTTGCTGATATCGCGGAACTCATCAGTTCCTGATTTTTGCATCCACTCAAAGGCAACCATCTCACGACTCACTACGTGTATGCCAGCGTGGCGCATGCGATCAAGCGCGAGTTCTTTATCTTCAGGGCTACGTGACGACACACAGTCCGCCACTACATAAACTTCTCTTGCTTGTTGTTTTAGCTGAAGTGCTGTTTGTAAAACGCAAACGTGCGCTTCCATGCCGGCAATAATAACTTGGTTAGGGCGGATGGAATTGATCTTTTCGTTACAAAAAGGTTCCGACATGCAGGAGAAAAACTCTTTTGCCATAATGCCTTCTGATGGAATTAACTCAGCTAATTCCGGAATAGTATGGCCCAAGCCTTTAGGATATTGCTCGCTTGTTAAAATGGGTACATTTAGCTTGTTTGCAATCGCTGTTAACCAGATTGTATTTTCAATCAGTTCTTCTTTTTTATGGATTGCGGGTACCAGTTTATCTTGAATATCGATGATCAGCAGACAAGATTTATTCGGGTGTATTAGCATGCGAAATAGCCTTATTTTTATGCTGGTTCTAGCTCATTGCAGCATTTTACGTGTTCGAGGTTAGTTGCTGGAATCAAAGTATCCAGCTGATCTTCCTCATAATAATGAGGCCAGATCTCTTTAACAATGGCGCCATTAGTCGCGAGCGTATGACAGGTATCAAGCATCGGTGGCTTTTTGCTACCGTCCTGCCAGAAGTTCTCAAGTAGTTCTCGCTCTTGATGAGTAGATTGGAAAGCCGCAGTAGCCAGTGGGCCTAACAACTCTAGAAGGTGAGTACATCCTTTACGTCCACTAAACAGTTCTTTGGTTTGTTTAGTAAATCCAGGCACAATTTGTAGGCCAATAAGCTGTGTATAAGCATCAGAGATGGACTTGCAGCTTTCGAATGGTGTGTCATCCATACACGCTACAGCATCTAAGATATTAAGATCCATATCAACAGTGATTCGTACCGCCATACCGTGCAATGGCTTGCCGGCAACCAAAGTGCCATCGTGACCGTAGTGATCCATATCGAAGGTTTTAGTATCGACAAGATGGGCTTCAATATCCCATAAGCCATCTTCTCTTTTGTGGCCTTCGCAAACGACTTTACGGGTGTGTTTAAGCGTACGATTAACGGGTGCTGGTAAAGGCATAATTACTGCTTTATATAATATAAAAGGGCGGTACTTTAAATGCGGCTATTCTAATGTGAAAACACTATCAGCACAGTAAATAATCCTAAAAAATCTTATGAATTAGCTCTTTTTAGACGAAAGATAGGTTTGTTTAAGGTAAAAATAATTCAGGGCAGTCAATGCTGCCCTGAAATAGTTAGAAAGGTAGGTGGCTATTCGTACATTGCTTGCATGGATTCTTGCGTCCATTCAAGGCTGGCACGGTAAGCTTGATCGTAGAGGGTGCCATCTAGATCCATTGGTAAAAGATCCCAATCGCCGTTTTCATAGTTCACTACATTTCTTAGGATTTGGCCTATCTCTCCTTGGCCTAGGCTAACCGCATTTTTGATATCATCACCCAGTGGAACCTGTTCCAGCATAGTTTCACGCTCGATATCTAAAAGGGCATGTAGACCAGACATCATGCCGGCCATAAAGTAGCTGCCATAGTTGCTCTTCTTCTGAGCTTGGGCTATCTCTTCGCACATGCGACCACGAACTAGCAAGCTTCGAGAAAGCTCTTCTGGCTTGTCTTGATTGGATGACATTGCAATCAAAGTAGCCCATTTTTTTACTTGTTCTAAGCCTAGTAGCACGATAGCTTCGGCTACAGATTCAACCTGCCTAACGAGGCTATAACCTGCGGAGTTAACAATACGAAGTAGCTTATAGGTTAAGGCAGGATCTCGGATAATCAGTTCTTCAAGCTTTTCTGGAGTCGCTTTAGAGCTTTGTAATTCTTGGATTAGCTGCATTAAAGCAACTTGGCTGCCTTGAATCTTCTTGCCTTTAATGACTTTAGGCTTACTCAAAAAATGACCTTGGAATAGTTTGAAGCCTAGTTCAATACAGGTTTCTAGTTGTTCGTGGGTTTCAATTTTTTCTGCCAATAATGTCACTTTGTGGCGACGTAATTGTTTAACCTGTTCTTTAATTTGCTCAGTACTCAATTCAAAAACGTCAACTTTGACGATTTGGCTAAGTTCTAGAAGCGCATCAAATTTCGGATCGTAAACAAAATCATCCATAGCTATGCGGTAGCCTTCACTATGAAGTTGTCTTACAGCTTCTATGACCTCTTCATCTGGCTCGATATCTTCTAAGATCTCAAGAACAATATGCTTCTTGGAAACCTCAGGAAGTTTCTGTTCGACCAATATGTCTCTAGTTAGGTTTATAAAAGCTGGTACACGCTTTAGCTCACCAGAGTCAGAAATGCTGGTGTATGCATTCAATAGTACTTCACTGGTAGCTTCGCTATTTGAAAATAGCGCATGTCCTTGGGCGTCTTCCGTTCTATACAAAAGCTCGTAGGCAACCACCTTCTGATTACGATCAAAAATAGGCTGACGTGCCATAAGCACTTGAGAGTTTTCTGACGGTTCCATAAAGGTGCTGGGTCCTTGTGCAAAATAAGATAAAGCGAAATGCCTCAAGTGTATCACCTATTAACTGCGAGGCTAGTATTTCATTGTAATATTGCGCTTATTTTAGGCCAGAAAGGAAATGTAACTTGCTACCAATGGTCGCAGTTCAACATTCACGTTCTCCATGCAGTATAATAGTGTACTTTTACAGATTCGGGACATACCAATGAGTATTAATTGGTTTCCAGGGCACATGCATAAAGCCCGGAAAGAGATCGCCAAAGTCATGGATGAGGTGGATGTAATTATTGAAGTGCTTGACGCGCGCTTGCCTCAATCTAGCGAAAACCCATTGGTTAACACTTTGCGTAAAGGCAAACCAGCATTAAAGCTCTTAAATAAGAGCGATTTGGCTGATGATAAAAGAACTCAGGAATGGATTGATTACTTTAATGGTCTTCCTGATACGCGAGCTATATCTCTTGATCACTCTCAAAAGAAACTGATCAATAGAATTGCTGAGATTTGTAAGCAGATGGCACCGTCTCGCTCAGAATCGGGGCGCCCAGTGCGAGCCATGATTATGGGCATTCCTAACGTTGGTAAGTCAACGCTTATCAATGCCTTATTAGGTAAGAAAATTGCCAAAGTAGGCAATGAGCCAGCGGTTACAAAAAGTCAGACGCGCTTTACGACGCGTAATGGTATGGCTCTGTCAGACACACCAGGTATTTTGTGGCCAAAAATTGAAGACGTAGATTCGGGTTATCGATTAGCAGCAAGTGGTGCAATCAAAGATACGGCCATTGAACATGAAGACGTGGCGATATTTGCCGCAGGCTTCATGCGAGATGATTATCCTGATCGATTAGTAGAGCGTTTTAAATTTAAAGAGATGCCGGAGCTTGCGGAAGGTGTTTTGGACGAAATTGGTCGTCGAAGAGGGTGTTTGCGCCCAGGTGGTGTTGTTGATCGAAATAAAGCTTCAACGTTGCTCTTAAATGAAATACGTTCGGGTAAACTAGGTAAATTAAGTTTTGAAACTGTTCAAGAGTGGGAAGAAAAACGCCATATCGCTGAGCAGAAAAGATTAGAGCAAGAACGATTAGAAGCAGAAGCGCAGGCAGCTGCGGAAAAAGAAGGTAGTAATTAATGGCACGTTTAAAGAAAAGCCGAAAAGCAAAAGGCTTTATTCCAAATGAAGGCCCAACACGTAATGAGCGTTTGGCTGATCCTGATAGTTACGATAGCAGACGACGCAAAGCTAAGCAGGAAAAGAAAAAGAATCAATCGGTATTTGAAAAACAGCGTCAAGCTGATGACAACTCAGCTAGTAAGAAGCAGCCTGAGCGTAAAACTAGACTGGCTGATAAGATTCGTGAACTAAATAAATCTAAAGAAGAGAGTGCTGAATAGCGCTCTCTTTTTAGTTGTAAGTATTGTAAAGCGGGTTGTCTGATTTACTAATCTAACGGATAATTATTCTCATTTTTATTAGCTGTAAGTTGCTGATCATGAAATCTCTGTTTAAATATTCTCTTTTGGCCGTCGCTATATCAGGTGCTCCTGTTTTCGCGGCAAACGACCTTGATGTTGGTACTAAAAAGACTGTAGCAACACATAATCAAAGCCAACAATCACAAAAACGCATCGATAATATTGGGCAGAGCACTCAAGTTGCTGTGGATGAATATCTCACCAACGAGCGCCTTTCAGATGTAACCGAAGCCTATAATGCGCAAGTGGCTTTACTTATAGAGTCACAGAAGAAAGAAGCTTTAGATCTGGAGGCACAGATCGCCTCAATTGAAGAAACAGATAAAGCTGTTTTACCTATGCTGAACCAGATGGTTCAAACATTAAGTAGATTTGTGGCACAAGACGTACCTTTCTTACAGTCGGAACGTAACGAGCGTTTAGAGAAGCTCGAGATGCTTTTGCTTCGCGCTGATGTGAGCGTGGCCGAGAAATATCGTCAGATTCTGGAGGCCTATGCTGTAGAAGTGCAGTACGGTCGTACATTCGAATCGTATAAAGGTTCTCTTTCCTCAAATAATGGTCAGCAAGTTACATTCTTACGTTTAGGTCGAGCTGTACTTTACTACCAGTCACTAAATGGTGCTGAGAGTGCGCTTTGGCAGCCTTCTGCTCAGTCTTGGCAGGCACTTAATGATTCCCAGAATCTAGAACTTACTAAGGCTATACAAATCGCTCGGCAGCAGCAGGTGCCAAGTTTGTTAAACCTTCCTCTGCCTAAATTGGAGCGATAATGATGTTTAAACAATTAGGTTTAGCTGCAGTTCTTGGTTTTAGCTCGCTACCCGTTTTCGCTGAAACAGCGCCACTTAAAGGTTTGCTTAGCGAAGTAAAGCAGATTAGTAGTACAGATACGGCGATCAATCGCCAGCGTGAAGCAGAATTTAATGCCGATTTAAGTAAACAAAATGCGCTGCTTGCGAAAAGTAAGGCACGTTTAGTCGCTGCTGAAGCAGAGCAGGAGCGATTAAAAGCTGAGTTTGATGCCAATGATGAACAGCTTGCCGAATTAGAAGCTGCACTACAGCAACGCTCAGGCCAGCTAGGTGAAGTTTTTGGCGTCGCTAAAGAATCGGCATCTGAACTCGTGCCAGTTTTGATGGATTCAATGACCAGTGCTGATAACCCTGGTCGTTTAGATCAACTTTCATTTGCAGATTCCAAGCGTGTGCCAAAGCTTCAGGACCTACAAAGTCTTTGGTACCAGTTACAGCTAGAAATGACAGCCACTGGTGAGATCAAGCAAGTTACTGTGCCTGTTGTGAATCGGGAAGGTGTTACTGCTGATACACCAGTGTTACGTATAGGCACCTTTGCTGCAGCTACTAATGATGGTCAGTTCCTACATTGGGATCTTCAGCAGCAAAAGCTAGCAGTGTTGACGACTCAGCCAAGTGCTGGTGCTCAACAAGATATCATTGATTATCAAAATGGTAATGGCGAGGATGTATTGATTGATCCAAGTCGTGGTCAGTTATTTGCGTTGTTGGATCGTATGCCGAAGCTTGTCGAGAGGCTTCATCAGGGGGGTGAAGTAGGCTACATCATCATGGGTTTGGGCTTGATTGGTTTGCTGGTGGCATTTTGGCAGATGTTTCGTATGACTAAAACTGAATTGCAGGTCAGAAAGCAATTAGCTCAACCAGCGCAGCTAATGGATAACAACCCGCTTGGGCGAGTACTGCAGGCAGTTAGTCGTTCCAAACTAGGCTTAGATCAGCTAGAGATGAAAGTTGATGAGCTGATTCTTAAAGAAGTACCAAAAATCGAGCAGGGCCAAAGCATCGTTAAGCTTTTAGCTGCCGTTGCTCCGCTTTTGGGTCTTTTAGGTACAGTGATCGGTATGATCGCGACCTTCCAGAGTATAACCCTGTTCGGTACCAGTGATCCTAAGTTGATGGCGGGTGGTATTTCACAAGCATTGATGACAACCGTTTTGGGCTTGGTTGTAGCTATACCGTTGCTGTTCTGCCATAGCTATTTGACGAGTAGAAGCCGTCGCATTACTCAGTTGCTTCAAGAGAAAAGCTTAGGCTTGTTGGCGACTGATGAGTCTATTGCAAAAGAAGAGAAGAGCACTCATGTGGCCTAGTCTTCATGATTGGATGTTTGCCTTAGGGCAATTTTTCCAAACCGGTGGCTGGGTGCTCTATCTGATTCTATGGGTAAGCTTTCTTATGTTTACTCTTATCCTCGAACGGATCAGCTATAGAGTATGGGCTTACCCCAAGCAGAGAGCCTCGTTGTTGGATTATTTAAATGGACCAAGCTCGCCAGTTAAGAAATTGAGTGCTGTTTGTGATCTGGACTTAGCTTTGAAAAGCCAATTTCAGATGATCAAAAACCTAATAACTCTATGCCCTTTGATTGGTTTGCTGGGCACAGTGACTGGCATGATTCAAGTGTTTGATAGCCTTGCTTTGTACGGTACAGGCAACCCTCGAATGATGGCCGCTGGTGTGGCTAGCGCAACATTCCCAACAATGACGGGGATGGCAGTCGCTGTAGCGGGTTTACTTTTTTACAACCGTTTATCTAGATGGTCGGAAGCGGAAAGAAACCGCTTGCGCCGAGTGTTACATGAGGAGTCTGCAGCATGAGACAGCGAGTCAATTTAACTCAGCAGCAGGACGATGCCGAAATCAATATGACACCTATGCTGGATGTGGTGTTCATAATGCTGATCTTCTTTATCGTATCGACTTCGTTTGTGCGTGAGGCAGGCATCGATGTTAATCGCCCTACCGCGCAAACCAGTGAAAGTCAGAGCAAAACGGCAGTTTTAGTCGCGATCTCTGCTAACAATGAAATTTGGGTCGACCGTAAGCCTGTGGATGTACGTATGGTGCGCCCTGCGATTGAGCGTCTGAAAAGCGAACAATCTGAAATCAACGTTGTTATTCAAGCGGATGAACAAGCGACTACCGGTCAACTGGTTAAGGTGATCGATCAGCTACGCTTAGCTAATGTGAACTATACTGTTGCTACTCAGGCAGGCTCACAATAATGCTGCGTGCTTTAGTCGTTGCGCCAGGTGGCCTGATATTGGCCATATTGCTTTTTTATGCATTGGCTATGGTTTCGGGTATTGGCAAGCAGGTAGAACCTGAAAGTGTCTTAACGCCTGATTTGGACTTTTTAATGGTTCGCCAAGAGAGTGATGTCGAGGCCCGTACTCGCGAATTGCCGCCAGAGCCTGAAGAGATTGTTCCTGAAGCTCAGCCAGAGATGCCACAGGTACAACAGCAGGTTGTGCCTATTACCAGCACGCCTGTGACGGCCGTTGATATTCCAAACATTGATGTTGGAATTAGCGTCGCACTTTCACCATCGCTAAATAACCTAGCTGTGCCGACGCCTGAGCTGGTATTAGATACGAATCCTAAAGCGGTTAGTCAGGTGCCGCCTAGTTACCCGCGTAGGGCATTGCGCCGTAAAGTTGAAGGTAGTGTAACGGTTGAGTTTTTGGTGACTGAAGCTGGAACAGTTAAACCGGACACTATTAAGGTTATTGAATCTAATCCAAAAGGCACTTTCGATAGCGCGGTTATTAAAGCGATTAAGCGTTGGCGTTTTAAAATCAAAACTGTAGACGGTCAAGCGGTGAAGTTTAAAGCGCGTCAGGTTTTGGAATTCAAACTCGATAAGTAAATAGAACTGAATAGAACAGTTTAGAAAAATGTTGCGATCATTAATTACAGTTTGTTTTTTGTTGTTTGCTATTCAGGGGCATGCGGCGAAGCCTACTCTGTCTGCTTATGAGTACAAACAGCTAAATGCTGCCTTTAAATCAATGGAGGCGGGGCAGTGGAAACAAGCGAATCAGCAATTGTTGGTTGCTGAGCAAAAGGTTAAGTCTGTTTATGCTAAAGCGCTTGTGCAGCATAATCTTGCTCAAGTTGCTCTCCAGCAGGAGCGCTATTCCTCTGCAATAAAGTACCTAAAAGCTACTCAAGCTTTAAAAGCCTTGCCTGATGCACAACAGATTAATTTACTGCGTACTCTGGGCCAGCTTTATTGTATGCAGGAAGCTTGGCAGAGCTGTGTTTTTAATCTTCAACAATGGATGGCTAGCCCTGGAGTTTCAGTAAAAGCGAATGACCATCTGATGATGGCTCAGGCTTATAGTCAGCTGAAGCGTTGGAAATCCCTGTTACCGCACATCACTAAAGCGATTCGTTACAAAGGTATAGCGCCTGAAAGCTGGTATCAGCTTAAAATAGCGGCTCATATTGAGCTTAAGCAGTGGAAGCAGGCTGCTAAACAGCAGCAAGTTGTGATTCAACATTACTCCTCTAATCCCAAACAGTGGCGTCAGTTAGTGTCCCTGCAGATACAAGCGGGGGATCGTAAATCGGCACTCGCTACTCAGCGATTGGGATATGAGCGGAAGTTGTTAGTCTCAGCCAATGATTATGAATTACTCGCGCAGTTAATGCTTCGTTCGGGTATTCCTTATCATGCCGCTAGAGTGATCGAGCAGGGTTTCCAGAAAGGTGTGATCAAGCAAAACGCTAAAAACTTAAGGTTGTTAAGCAGTGCTTGGATTCGCGCGCAAGAGAAGCCTAAGGCGATTAAAGTGCTTTCGAAGCTAAACAGTATCGCACCAAGTGAGAAAGTATCTTTACAGCTGGCGCAGATTCAGCTGCAAGAGAAACGGTGGAATCAAGCAGAGAAAACGCTATCTAATCTGTTGACGCGCAAACCTAAAAAAATAGCTCAGATTAAGTTAATGCAGGGCATCGCTCAAATCAATCAAAAGCATTTTGAGCAAGCGAGGATATCTTTAGCAGCAGCAGAAGGTGATGCTAAGTACGGGAAAATGGCAGCGAATTGGATTCGGTATTTAGATCAGATGGAAATGGATCTTCAGGCAAAAGGCTGAACTTATGACGTCAGTACCGGTTAATTTTATCTGGATGCGCGCAAGTAAGTATTAAGTGCTCAAGATCTAGAGCAGAGTACGTACTTTTGGTTAGCACCGGATAACCTGCGTGTAATGAGTCAGATCGTTGCTCGTGAATTTCAGCGTATTTGGCTGGAGCAGGCACCGACTATCCGTTCAAACCAAATGGCGCTGCAAAAACAGATCAGTGAATATGCGCTTAAGTTAGATGAGACCTTACTAGAGCATGATGTTGTCGCTGTTTGTCTCGATAACCCTAAACTTCAACCGCTAGCACAAGCCACTTACTTGCCAGTCGAAGAGCAATGTGGCGAGGCATTACAGATCAAACCTAAGAGCAAAAAGCTCAAACCAAAATCGGGTTTATGGCTGGTGGATACAGCGACCAAACCACTGAAAACTGATCTTGCTCAGTGGCTATCAAATAATCTTAATCTGCTTGACCAAGCGCTTCAGCATTAATAATTTTATTGTTCTAAATTTGAACAATTGAAATTGCTCTTCTACGTTTACTGAATATAGTGATAGCCCTAAATGCTGCTAAGGACGGCGAAATATTCAGTAGAGGAGCATAACGATGTCTCATTCACCCGTTCATAGGGCAGCTGATGCCCCAGTCAAAATTCACTTAGAAGCGGGGCGGACTTATGCGTGGTGTGCTTGTGGTCGTTCAGGCGATCAACCGTTTTGTGATGGTTCTCATCAAGGCACAGGGATAGATCCAGTGGTCTTTGAAGCCGAAGTGGATGGTGAGGTTTGGCTTTGTATGTGCAAGCAAACAAAGACACAGCCACTCTGCGACGGTAGCCATAAAAACAAACCTGAAAAATAATAGCTTGTGGTAAGATAGCGCGCTTTCAAACCAGCGGAGAAAGCGTGTGACACAGTACGATGTAGTAATTATCGGAGCCGGAGCTTCAGGCCTGATGTGTGCCGCTACTGCTGGTTATCGAGGACGTTCTGTTCTTGTTATCGAGCACACCAAAAAAGTTGGTCGTAAAATCCTAATGTCGGGTGGTGGACGTTGTAACTTTACCAATATCCATAACGGTCCCGCTAACTTCCTTTCGCAGAATCCTCATTTTTGTAAATCTGCTTTGAGTCGTTATACAGCGCAGGACTTTATAGATCTAGTAGATCGTCATGGCGTTGAATATCACGAAAAAACACTCGGCCAACTGTTCTGTAATGAATCCAGTAAAGAGATTCTTCGCGTCTTAATGACAGAATCAGAATGGGCGGGTAATGAGATCCGTACCGAGCTGAGCGTCAATGGTATCGAAAAGAAGGAAGAGGGTTATTTACTGCAAACATCATCAGACCCAATTAAAGCTGAATCCGTTGTAATTGCGACTGGTGGCTTATCTATTCCAAATGGTGGTGCTACCAGTTTTGCTTACGATATAGCTGAGCAGTTTGATCTTAAAATGCTGCCGAAAACAGCTGCGCTAGTACCTTTTACCCTACAGCCAAAAGAGAAAGAGGTACTTAAAGAACTATCGGGTGTATCTCATAAAGTAAAAGCGACGATCGGTAAAACAAGCTTTGTCGAAAGCATGCTCTTTACCCACCGCGGATTGAGTGGTCCTGCTATTTTACAGATCTCCTCCTACTGGCAACCCGGTGGCGAAGTTGAGATCGACCTGTTCCCAGATTTTGACTTGCGAGCATGGTTAAAAGAGCAACGCGAAGCACGTCCAAAAGCTGAAATTACAACCATCATGGCGCAACAGATGAGCAAGCGCATGGCCCAGATCCTCTGCCAGCTCTTCGGCTTTAGCGGCATAATGGGTAACCAATCTAATAAAGATCTGGATGCGATCAACAGCGCTTTCCGTGAGTGGAAGATCAAACCTTCTGGTACCGAAGGTTACCGTACAGCGGAAGTGACGCTAGGTGGCATCGATACTAACGAGATTAACCAGAAAACCATGGAAGCCAAAAAAGCACCGGGTTTGTACTTTATTGGTGAGTGCTTAGATGTAACTGGCCACCTTGGCGGTCACAACTTTCAATGGGCCTGGGCATCTGGGTTTGCGGCAGGGCAGGTGGTTTAGTCGTAAGTACGGTATAAAAACGAAGACAGCTAATTTCCTTCCCTTCCCATCCCTTAAATTGGGTTAGTAAGTGATTATATTAGGATAGAGGCGAGCACTGTCTTCGTTCTTTAAATCAAAAGCTTATTCGTTATTTTCTTTATGCTCGGTGATGAAGGGTAGCGTTAGTTGATAGCCCTTATTTCGATGAGCGCGAATTGGATTTAATTTCGTATCAAGGTCTGATTTAAGTTTAGATCGAAGGCGAGATAGCAATATTTCCAAACGGTTTATTTCAAAGTCTAACCAGTTTTCATTAATTGCATTAACCATATCTTGGGGGGTAACGAACGTTGCTGAATTCTCCATCAATTTTGCAATTCACCTGAGTGATTTGAACTCGTGTTATGAAGAGAAGGCCAGTTGCTATCTCTTTTTGCACGCTTTCAGAGCAACCTTTCGTTGCTCTGATCGGTAAGCTTATGGGCAGTTTTCTTGATCGAGAAGTCTCTCTTTAGGATAGCGCTAAGTGATTTTGATTTGAAAGGATCTTTAAAGGTTGATCAGACGTTGCGTCAAAGGAAGGGAGTTTAAATAAAATTTACCAGTAACGAGTGAGAGATTTAAGCATTAGTAGTAATGCCTTTCTATCAAATAAGCCATGTTTCTAATATGGTTTTGATGATATATTTGTTTGAATGCTTTATTTAACTTACTGAGAAATAAGATGTTTGCAAGGAAGATTGTTAGACTTATATGTGGTATGTCTTTCATTTTTATCACAGGGTGTGCTGTTAGTCCGAATCACTTTTCCGCACAGGAAACTGTTGAACTGACAGCAAGTGACAGGCTAGAGATTAAATCTAATTCACAGCCCATTGGTGCAACGCTAACGCTTGAGGAAGCTGTTGCGCGTGCTTTGAAGTATAACCTCGACCAGAGAGTGAAAATGCTGGAGCAGTCTTTAGCTGCAGGGGAACTCGAAGCAGGTAAATTCGATATGCTGCCAAAGCTCTTGGTCAATGCCGGGTATGATTGGCGCAGCAATTTTAGTCATCGTTATGATGCACCATATGTTACGCCGACAATCTTTGATACATCTTCAAAACCAGATGTTTCCGTTGATCCAGAACATGCTCAATTTGATTTGAAATTATCATGGAATATTCTGGACTTCGGAGCTAGCTACTACAGTGCCAAACAGAATGCTGACAAGCTTTTGATTGCTAATGAGAAACGTAGAAAAGCAATGCACCTTCTTATTCAGAAAGTGCGTACGGCATATTGGAGAGCACTGGCTGCAGAGTCCTTAAGTGAACAAGTAAAAATTACTACAAGTAATGCAGAAAAAGCGTTAACCGAATCAGAGATTTTAGCGGCTGAGCGCCTGAGCAAACCTGAAGAAGCATTGCGTTATCAGAGAAACCTTCTGGAAAATTTGAGATTGCTTGAAAGTGTCGAACAGGAGTTGATAAGCGCTCGAATTGAGTTGATGAATCTGATTGGTGCACCACCAACTGCTCGTACAAAGCTTATACGTCCAGATCTGAATATGGGGCCCTTGAAGCTCTCCTCACAAGAAATGGAGGAAATGGCTTTAGCAAGTAATGCTGATCTGAAAGCCCAGATGTTAAATGCACGAGTAGCCGCCCAGGAAACCCGTAAGGCACTACTGAAACTTCTTCCAGGCATCTCACTGAATTTCGGAAAGCATTATGACGATGATAGATACTTGGTTAATGATGATTGGAGTTCTGCTGGCCTAACAGTGAGCTATAACCTTTTAAATTTGCTTTCTGGCCCAAGCCTGATGGATATGGCAGAGAAACGTGAAGCGCTTGAAAAAGCACGGCGTATGGCTCTTCAGATGACTGTTCTGACACAAGTTCATTTGTCCAGAAATCAATATGCCAATGCGATGAAACAATATTTAAGGGCTAAAAAGATATACAAGGTAGATGCTCAGCTTGAGCAGATAGTGAAGGGTAAGTTTGCTGGAAAAATGGTGAGTAAGCAGACTCAAATTTCAGCCAATGTAACAACAATTCTAAGTGAGCTTCGTCTCTATCAAGCGATGTCCAAACTGCAGGAAGCATCGGGCCAGATTCAGTCTACCCTAGGGCAGGAACCCTATATAGATAGCGTCGACGATATCGTTTTGAAGGACCTTGCAGCTGATATCAGTAAATGGTTTGTTTCAAATAGTACGACTAAGGGCCTGGCTGAATGAGCTTGAAACGCTTCGTTTTATCAGTTGGCTTGCTTAGTGGATTCTCCGCGCTGGCTTTGGCCGATGGTTATGTACTTGATCAGTCTAATATTCGTGCTCAGCTAAGCCCCGTCAGACATGCTTCTCTCAGTGCTGAAATTGCTGCAAAGGTATCTTTTCTGGCCGTTAGGGAGGGACAGCGCGTGGTGAAGGGTGAAACTTTGGTTAAGTTTGACTGCGCGTTGCAGGAAGCACAGTTCGAGAAGGCCAAAACTCAACTGGGTATTGCTCGAAATGTGTTGAAAGGTCATAAGCGTATGGCAGAGCTTAATGCAATTGGAACAGTTGAGCTTGCTAACAGCGAGCTGGATGTTCGAAAGGCGCGAGCTGATGTCGATTACATCCAAGCGACGTTAAAACGCTGCGTGGTTAAAGCGCCGTATGCTGGAGTAATCGGAGATCAATTAACCCGGGAACAAGAGTTTCTTCAGGCCGGGACGCCATTGATGGAAATTATTGATGATAGCGAATTGCAATTAGAGTTCATTGTACCCTCCCGGTGGTTGTCCTGGCTGTCGCCCAAGCATGAATTCAGTGTGAACCTGAGTGATACCGGTAAAATCTATCCCGCAAAGTTAACCTATACTGCAGCAAAAGTGGATGCTATAAGTCAAACCATAAAAGCAGTTGCGCTGATTGATGGTCGCTTTTCTGAATTAAAGCCAGGTATGAGCGGAACAGTCCAACTTAGTCCCCCGTCTGAATAGTATTTGATCTTCGTGCCCTAACGATCAAGGCGTTTTAAAAGGAGTTTTAAATGTCCCGCCCGAAAATTAATTCTCGCAGTACAAATGCTTGCCGGTTGATGCAACTTGAACAACGTTTGATGTTTGATGGTGCTGCGGCTGATACGACTGTTGAGGCCGTGACTGAATTTACTGAAGCAGATACAGCTGAAATCGAGGGGCTAGGCGTTTTTACACTTGCTGTCGCTTATGAGAAGGGGCGGATTGCAGCGGATAAAGCTCAACAGCAGATCAAAGCGTACATTGAGCAAGCCGAGATTGAAGAACTCTTTTCTTTGTTTAACGGCGGAAAGGAGCAGATAGATGCTGAATGGCTTCAATCTATGGAATCCGTTCGCCAGTTGATTGTTAATGATCAGATTTCGATCAGAGTTGAATTCGTGAGTGATGAGTTCCTGGGAGGGGCGTTGGGCGCTTTTTCTGCTGAAGGCTCTGAGGGCGAGGCAATCATCTTTATCAATCAGTCCTATCTGGAAAATAACGGAACTGATGCAGCAGCAAAAATTCTCATAGAGGAGTTTGGTCATGCTATCGATTCTTTGGTCAATGGTGGGATAGATACAGTTGGTGACGAGGGGCAACAGTTTGCACTGTTTGTAACGGGAACATCTTCAGAGCAAATATCAGACTTAGCTGCTCACGAGAATGATTCTGGCACTATAGAAATCAATGGTGAAACAGTTGAGGTTGAATGGGCGCAATATGATTTTGTAAATGCTTATTCCATGCTCCGTGATTTGGATGGTGACGGTGCGATTGATAACACTGAGAACTGGGCTGAAAAAGAACAAGAATCCCATACCATTATAATGGATGGTGGCGGGTTAGGACCGGTCACTGTAGACGACGATACCGGTAGTCATTTATTTAGTGGCAATGATGTTTCTGCTATCGGTATCAACATTGGTGGTGAGACTTATTACGGTTGGATTAGTCGCCCTATCAAAACTCAGGGGCAAGTTCGAGCATTCTATTTCTGGACAGATGCATCCTTTGTCGATCTTGCCACTGCGCAAGCTGATGGTAATCAAGATGGTGACTCAGATGTTACCGACAATATTGGTTTTGTTCTGGTTGTAGACCAGGCTTATTTTAATGGACTATCAACCAGCCCGGTTACCGTATCTTCAGGTGCTGAAGCTGGTACATACAATGTTGCCGATGTAGGTTCCTCTTCGGACCGAGTTGATTCTGCGTTGAATGCGCTTGTTTTGGCTGCAAACAGTGGTCCTGTTGCTGTTGCTGATTCTCAGAGTGTACCTGAAGACACCATAGCAAGTGGTAATGTTCTGACGAATGATACTGATGCTGATGGAGATAGCTTATCAGTTACCAGTTTTGCCATTAACGGGCAGCTTTTTTCTGCGGGTTCCACAGTCTCATTGCCAGATATCGGGACGCTGAAGATCAACTCCGATGGCTCCTATACTTTTAATCCGGTCAGTGGTTATAACGGAGCTGTGCCTGTGGCAACCTATATAGCCAGTGATGGTGAAGATACCTCTGTAGCCACCCTTTCTATAACCGTAACTGCCGTTAATGAAGCGCCTATCGCTCAAAATGATACGGGAACAGTAACAGAGGACACTCAGTTTACAGGTAATCTCATTAATTCTGTCTCGTCATCGGAAGAAGATACCGATGCCGATAATGATGCGCTAACCGTGACTGGATTCAGCTTTACCCCTGCAGGGGGCAGTCTGATTAATGGTACTGTAAATACAGAGACTGTGATGCCAGGTGTTGGTGCAATTACTATTTATGAGGATGGTTCATACAGTTTCACTCCTTCACCCGATTATACCGGTTCAGTTCCTGTGATTACCTATACGATCAGCGATGGTAATGGAGGCAGTGATACAGCAACACTTAGCCTGACTATTCAGGCTACTGCGGATGAGCCATTAGCGGGTAATGACAGTGCGACAGCCGTAGAAGCGGGTGGTGATAATAACGGAACGGTCGGTGCTAACGCTACAGGTAATGTTTTGAGCAATGATTCTGCTCAAAGCTCAGGTACATTGACAGTCGTTTCTATCGGCCAGGCAATCGCTGATAAAAGTGTTGCAACGGGTACCACCTCTGCTGATGGAACATCAATCACGGGTGAATATGGTGTTTTAACACTGGGCGCGGACGGTTCCTACTCTTATGTCGTCAATGATAATCACCCAGATGTTCAGGCGTTACGTGTCACCGGTCAGACATTGACTGATAATTTTGTCTACGAAGTCAGTGAATCGGGCAGCGGTAGCGTAACCGAGACGCTTTCTATTACGATCGATGGGCGTAATGACAACCCGGAAGCTCAGGATGATACGGCTATTGCTCGGGAAACAACTACCGTTTCACCGGTGGTAACAGGCTATGATGCTACTGGTAATGTGTTGGTTAACGATACGGATGTTGATGGTTCTGCTAATGGGGAAACTGCAACAATTTCGGGTCTCAGAGGCTCGGTTGATATCACCTCTTATACAACTTCAACACCCACTGCAACTCTTCGTTTTGTTGGTGATAGTGGTTTTACCTCTGTAGGTACAGGTAAAGAATTGTATTATTTTGATGGCAGCACTTACTGGGCAGTTTATGACAGCTCCAATAATCAGGTTTACGTAACTTCAAATACACTGGTCGATAGTGGTACTGATACCTACGATCTAGGACTGAGTGGTGATCCGGTGAAATATGCTGCGGATGCTACTCCAACTACCTACACGAGTATTGCAGGTTTAAGCTTCTTCGACGGTAAGACAGTTGGCTTTGAAGAATCCTCCAGTGCGGAAGAGAATGCGGCCTCAATGAAAACGGCAACTGTAGCCTCAGCTACATCGGCAGCATCGTCTACTGTAACGGTCAATGCTCCAACAGCAGCGGGTACCATCTCTGTTGGCATGACCGTTTCTGGTACAGGCGTTCCTGTTGGCACGATAATCACCGATATCACTTATAGTGCCGGAGTGATCTCGACACTTACACTGGACCAGACGATTACATCCTCCAATGGCGATACGCTGAATTTCAGTGGTAGTGCGGGTTCTACTTATCAGGGGCAGCATGGTTCTCTGATTCTTAATGTTGATGGCAGTTATACCTACACCCCTACTGCGGATAATGCTTTTTTGAACGAAGGTGATTTAGCGGTAGAAGAGTTCACATATACGATGACTGATACTGCGGGTGCGATTAGCACCGCCACACTCTCAATCACGGTCCTTGGATCGGGGGGGAGTGAACCAGTTGCGGCTGATGACACCGATACGGTCACTGAAGATAGCGGCAGTAATGCGGCTGGTGATCTGCTGGCTAATGACACCTTTGATACGAGCGAGGGCAGTGTATATCAGATTTCCAGCAGTACAGAAACCGACAGTATTGTTGATGGTTCCGGCAACTATACGGTGGCAGGTCTCTACGGTACTTTAACCGTGAATGCTGCAACAGGTGCTTATACCTACGTACCTGATAACAGTAATCCCGCAGTAGATGCTTTGCACGATGGTGATAGTCTGACTGATAGTTTCAGTTACATCCTTACGGACTCTGCAGGTAATACCTATGTTGGTAAAGATGATGCGGCTTTAACTATCACTATTCAGGGGAAAAATGACACACCAACAGGAGGTAAGCTTTCTGATGGTAGCAATGACCCGACTTATGATGCAGGTGATGCCCGTTATGAGATTACTACCCCTGAAGATACGCCAATCGGTGGTCAGGTAAGGGCTTATGATTCCGATGACAGCAATCTGACCTACAGCAGCGGAAGCACGGCACCTGCCAATGGTTCAGTAAGTATTAACGCGGATGGTACTTATACCTATACACCTGATGCGCACTATACTGGTAGCGATTCTTTTACCATCACAGTTACAGACCCGCAGGGGGCGACTACGGAGATCACTGTACAGGTAACGGTGACGCCAGTTAACGATGCACCGATACTTGATCTAGATGGTAGTAGCGCAGGCCTGAATTATGCTGCCAGTTACACTTTAGATGGTAGTGCTGTAGCCGTTGCCGACAGTGATAATCTTATCTCTGATATCGATGATACCCATATTGAATCCGCAACAATTACACTGACAAACCCTCAGGCAGGAGATCTGCTTTCTGTAGGGAGTTTACCTAGTGGTATCACTGTTTCAGCCAGTACGAGCAGCTCAATAACCCTGACTGGATCCGCTCTGAAATCAGATTATCAGGCAGCGCTCAATGCGATTACCTTTAGTACATCAGGAAGTGACCGAACAGATCGCACCATCAGTGTGACAGTGAATGATGGTGATGATGATTCAAATACCGCACTAGCGACTGTTTCTATTAATCTACCTCCGTTGACGGTTACGGGTGTCACTGTTAATGAGGCATCGCCGTATTCTGTTTTTCAGGTCTCTGGTACGAGTGGCCAACAGGTTTCGTTACAGTTAGAGGCTACGGGCTATACCACGGGGGATGCAACATTAGGTATGGATACGGGAAATGCAGGTACTGCCGTTCCCCTTCAGTATTTTGATGGTAGTAATTGGGTTGATTACACACCGGGCTCTAATGTTACTTTGAGTGGTTCGACACTATTGGTGCGTACTGCTGTTACCCAGGATACTCTCTATGAGGGTCTGGAAACATTTACCCTTAAAGCGACGGATGATGCGGGTGCCACATATTCGGGGCAGGGGGGCATTATTGATGATGGAACCGGGGCGGTCTTCAGTGCATCAAATACAAGCTTTGTGGCTGACAGTGTCAGTAGCTCCACCCTGGATGATGACAGAGAAATATCCGTTAATTCTATAGAAGTGAATGAAGGTTCCCCCTATGCGGTGTTCACCGTATCAGGGGCAGCGAATCAATATGCATCTTTAGCTCTTAGCAATGGTACTGCTGCGATTGATGTTGATGGTTCACCTCTGACGGATGGAAGTGAAGATTTTGGGCCTTCCATTGAATACTCCGCAGATAACGGTGCAAACTGGACGACTTATACGAGTGGTTTTGTTCAACTGAATGGTTCAGGCTCGCTTCTGGTACGTACCTCTATTATTAATGACAATGTTCGTGAGAACAGTGAAAACTTTAGTTTAAGCGCGACTAATACAGGAGGTAGTACGGGTTCAGGTAACGGCTTCATTCTTGATGATGGAGCGGGAACTATTTTCAATCCTGATGGCAGTGAAAATACCAGCGCGGAAAAGAGCGATGATCGATCTATCACGGTCACCTCTTTTGGGCCTGTTAATGAGGCCTCTACCTACGCGATGTTTAAGGTTGACAGTGATCCGGGTTCAATTTTGGACCTATCGCTTGTTAACGGATCAGCTTCCCTTTCTGGTGAAACCATTGAGTTTTCATATGATGGGACGACTTGGGTAACCTATTCTGTGGCGTCTAAACCTACTGTTCCGGCAGGTGGAAGTTTCTTTGTCAGAAATACAATTAGCAGTGAAGTAGATACTGTATATGAAGGTGCTGAAACTTTTTCTCTTCAGGTTAGCTTTGTTGCTGCGCCTATAGCCTCTGCAACGGGACAAACGAGTATTGTTGATGATGGTACAGGCAGTTTGTTTGATGGAACGGTAACAGGGGGGAATCCGAATTCTGATAGTGGTGAATTGGATGATGATCGCCCCGAATTATTGCCAGAAGACACAAACCCTGCGGAGCCAGTAACAATAATCGTGGCACCTGCCGTTACGGAGAATGATCCCGCAGATCAACCTGATCTGGACGTTGTTGAGCTTGCTATTTCTGGAGGGGAAGACCTAACTTATGACGCTCCAAAGGGCGAGTTGATCCTGCAGAGGGATATCCCGGAGCAACAATTTATTGCGGGGGATGGATTTAGTTCCATTACGTTTACTATTCCTGCTGACACATTCGGGCATACTAGCCCAGGGGCTGAGATTGAACTAAGTGCTCTTTTAGCGGATGGTCGTAAAATCCCCTCCTGGCTTCTTTTTGATCCTGAAAAAGGTGAGTTTCGAGGTATCCCACCAAAAGGTTTTGATGAAGTGCTGCTAGTCAGAGTCGTTGCTCGTGATCAGAATGGGGCGCAGGTTGAAACGGTAATTACAATAGATATACGTGCACAAACTACTGCCCAGATCGAGCAGCAGGGACGTTCTTCGTTTATAAACCAGTTGAAGGGGCAGGAGCAATTCTCTTGGAAGTCAGAAAGGGATGCCTTATTAAAGCAAGTTGTAAAACTGAGAACTTGATTTTTAAAAACAGATTAATTTCTTGTAGCCGTCTCGTCTGTTAAGCCTCATAAATTGCAAGGGCTGCTATGTACTGTATAAAGATTTATCGGTTGGGAAATAGAGCACTATGTCGTCTGAAAATGTAGTAGAAGACAAGGCACTGGCAACGCTCATACTTCTATCCCGCAGAACTCGGCGTAGTGCTTCATCTCCAGAACTACGTTTTATTCTTGTGAATGAAACCCAGTCGCTGGTGGCTTATCAGCAAGCGGCATTCTGGACTGAAGCAAAAGGCGTTGAAGCGCTCTCTGGGGTTTCAGCCCTTGATCAGCAGGCTCCTTATCTGATTTGGCTAAAAAAATGGTTTATTCAGGCTAAGTCAGGGCCTGAGAATGTCTCGTTTGTTACCGACCTTAACTTATTAGACCCAGAGGAAAAAGAGTGGCAAGAGTGGTTATCTCCTTATATAGCTAATGTATACATTCCTGCGGCTAAAGGCTTTTCCGGTGGCAGGCTAATGCTAAGTAGAGATGAACCTTTTTCCCAAGAGGAACTTTCGCTCCTACAGGAGTGGGCCGATGTCTGGAGTGACCGTTACCAACAGTTGAATCAAGACGGTTATTGGTCGCGCTTTAGCTTTGGGGCAGAAGGAAAAAAGCGAAAGGTTATATCCGGGTTTGTTGCGGCTGCCATCCTTTTAATTGGTATGTTACCGGTAAATCTTTCTGTGTTGGCTCCTGCCGAGTTGATACCCGTTGATCCATCGGTTATACGATCTCCTATTGACGGTATTGTTGAAAGGATGCTTGTTCAGCCCAACCAGCGCGTAATTAAAGGGACTGAACTGTTTGAGTTCGACAAAGTTACACTGGATAACCAGCTTGCGCTGGCTCAACAGGCGTTACGTACCGCCCAAGCTGAATACCGTCAGAAAGCACAGCGCGCAGTTTTCGACCCAGAAAGTAAGTCACACCTTGCGGTACTTCAAAGTCTCATTGATGAAAGGAAGATCGAGGTGGTTTATCTGCGTCAACTATTGGAGCGTAGTGTTGTTAAATCGCCACGGGAAGGTATTGCTTTACTTAGTGATGAAACCGAATGGGTGGGGCGACCGGTTGCAACAGGAGAACGTGTTTTAGTTGTTGCTGATGAGTGGAACTCGCAGGTTGAAGCCTGGGTTTCTCCCAGTGATTTGGTTCGTTTCCCAGAACAAACGGAGCTAACGCTTTATCTGAATTCTGATCCATCGGTATCAATTCATGCAAGAGTTAGCTATATCTCGCACCAACCTGAGTTGCGCCCTGAAGGTCTCTATGCTCATCGGCTCAGAGCTGAAATTATTACGAAAGGGAAGGAAAAATACCAGATCGGGCATAGTGGGACCGCACGTATTGAAGGTGAAAAAACGAGTTTGGCCTATTGGGTGTTTCGAAGACCTTTAGCTGCGTTCAGGGGCTGGATAGGTTTCTGATATGAAGCAGGTGACAGACTTACCAACGCTTCGCGAAGAACTCTCTGTTTTCCCAGGTCCTGATTCAGCACAGGGTAGCCCTACATGGTCGGTATATGATCCGGCACGTAATCTCTATTTCAGTCTCGATTGGCCTACTTTTGAGGTTCTATGTCGCTGGAGCCTGGGGAATGCGGAGGACATTTGCAGATTGGTTAATAGTGAAACTACGCTTTGTTTATCGGAAGGCGATATAGAAGAGGTTAGACAGTTTCTCATTAATCATGAATTGGTTCGTAGTGTCTCTGTCAGTGATTCACAACGACTCTGCCGCCAGCAAGAGAGCCGAGAACAGAGCTGGTATCATCGTTTGTTACATAGTTATCTCTTTTTTCGAATTCCCCTCTGGAATCCTGATTATTGGCTTGAAACCTCCCTATCAAGAATAAAGTGGATAGGCAGCAGAGGCTTCTATTTTCTAACACTCGTTGCACTATTTGTTGGTTTAATACAGGTGGTTCGGCAATGGGACAGTTTTAGTACTACTTTGCTGGATTTATTCAGCATACAAGGGCTGTTGGCTTATTCAGTCACACTTGTTGCTGTGAAATTTATTCATGAGTTGGGCCATGCCTACACTGCAAAGCATTTTGGCTGTAAGGTGCCGACTATGGGCATTGCCTTTCTGGTGATGTTTCCTATGGCTTATACCGACGTAAATGATGTTTGGAAGCTTAGATCTCGTAAACAGCGCCTGTACGTGGGAGGTGCGGGTATTCTGATTGAGGTTTGTCTTGCCGCTTGGGCTACATTGATCTGGTCGGTATTACCGGATGGTGCTCTGAAGACGGCTGCATTCATTATCGCAACGACAACATGGGTATCAACGCTCGTTATTAATTTATCTCCCTTCCTTAGATTTGATGGCTATTTTTTATTGATGGACTGGTTGGAATATCCTAATTTACATGCCCGTTCTTTTAATCTGGCACGTTGGAATTTGCGCGAAAAGTTATTTTCTTTTCATGATCCTATACCAGAACATACCTTACCAAACAGGCAGCGATTTCTTATGTTGTTTGCCTACGGAACCTGGCTTTACCGTTTTGTTGTTTTCAGTGGTATTGCAGTATTAGTTTACCTTATGTTCCCTAAACCGCTTGGGCCATTGCTTGCAGGTATTGAGATCTACTGGTTTATTCTCAAACCAATCTGGAGTGAAGTAAGTATCTGGATTGAACGGCGGAGAGATATATTGCGTTCGAAACGATCTCCATGGTTACTAGGGTTATTAGTCGGACTTATGCTGATTTTATTTATTCCCTGGGATAGCCGTATTCATACTCAAGGTGTGTTGAAGCCTGCTGTAACACATTACCTGACAGTTACCGATGCAGTACAGATTAAGGACATTTATGTAACGTCTGGTGGTGAGGTTTCTCAAGGTCAGCTTATTGCAGAATTATCGGCTCCTGATCTTATTGTTGAACTGGAGGTTGCACAAGAAAAAGCCAGAAGACTTAGATGGCAGATTTCCAGTGGATCGACAAAACAGGAATTACGCTCCGAACTACCTATTTTGAAAGCTCAGTTAGAACAGATCAATATTGAAATTGAAGGACTCCGAAAAAGGGTGGGTATTTTAAGCCTTACCGCTGATCTGTCTGGGGAACTCCATTGGTATGATCTGGATTTAAAAGCGGGGGACTGGCTGGAGGCGCGGAGCCGCATTGGACAGATAGATGCTGTTAAGGATTTTCAGGTAAGTGCTTATATTGGACAGGAAGATCTTGGGCGTTTATCTGTTGGGGATAGGGCTTTGTTTGTAAGTGAATCTGGTGTCATTGAGCCTGTTCCTTTGATCGTTACGCGGATCGATAGGGATTCTACGAGGGTTTTAAAGGACGAAATTTTAGCATCGGCTTTTGGTGGAGATATTTTGGTAAGAGAAAAAGGCCAACAGTTGATACCAGAGCACACGATCTACCAGCTAATGCTTAAGCCTTACGGAAACACCGGTTTCTCTTCTGAATTTTCTTTCTTAAAGGGGAGGGTGGTGATCCAGGCGGAAAGTCAGTCATGGTTTGAGCCTTTTGGGGAGCGCTTTATGGCGACATTAAGAAGAGAAGCCGGTTTTTAACACTCAACAGTTGTTCCTATAGGTAATATTTGTGGCTACCTTCCATATTATCGGTTGGCTAGTGGGCTTTTAATAACAATATTAAGACCTTTCTCATCCATTGGGTGTCATATGGTTTTTTCAGGCTTGGTCATAGGTTCTTCAGATTTAAGATCGATCTCACCTGATAATTTTAAAATCTCAGTACGGCTCTGATCTCGCAATTTGATTGCGCTTTGCCATAGGGATTTATCTTCTTGCCGTTCATAGATCGGTTTGCCTATGGAGATAATGATATGTCCTCGTCTTGGGAACCAGCTATCGGCCCGGAGTATATTGCGGGTTCCTCTTATTCCTATAGGTACAACCGGAAGTTTTTGCTGGCATGCGGTAAAAAATGCCCCCAGGTGAAATGAGCGCAGACCGGATGCACGGGTAAATGTGCCTTCAGGAAAAAAGAAAAGAGAGTGCTTTCCCGATGCCTGTTCAGACAGACGGGAGATATCGGAGTGTCCCTGCTCGGCATCAAAGCGTTCGACAAATTCGACACCGAGCTTTTTAAGTGCAAATGCCACTAACTTATTCTTTTTCAATTCTGCTTTAGCAACAAAGCGAACGACTCTGGGTAGAAAACCGAGCATGACATACCCGTCCAGATAACTGGCATGGTTGGCAATAAAGACAGCGGGCTGGCTTTCTGGTGGCAGATTCTTCAGACCTTCGACTTTGATTGTTGTTGCTGTCAGCATGCTTATTAATCGCATACAAAGGCTGAGAGTTTTCCAGCGCCGTTCTTGTTTTGAAACCAGAAGTGCAAGCGGGGTAAATAATATCGCTACAACACTAAACACAAGCCAACTGTAGCCTGCAAATGTGTAATCTAGAGTATCTTGGGAAAGACGCCGTAAATGACCGAGCAGTGAGGCTAAACCGATCCTCAGCCACTGCAGCCGGATATTTCCGGTTCTTTTGCCTAGCAGCCCAGATTCATAGAGTGCTTTGCATGCTGCGCGACGAACCTTGCCGCTGGATGTTTTTAGTATCTGATTTGGGGCGACCAGGCAGATATCATCTGCAGGTAAACCTAGCAGATCTATAGTGGCGTGGTTGATTTCTGACCGGATCGCATTTAAAGCAGCCTCATCTCTCACACGAGTTTCAGCAATGATAACCAAGCGTTCAGTGCCAAACTCTGTGCTCTGGCTACCCAATGCTACAACCCCGCCTTTTCGTATCTCTTTCAGTTCAGAAATCAGACCCTCTAACTCTGATGGATGGATGTTTCTTCCCGCTAGAATAATCAGGTCTTTTTTTCTTCCGGTCAGATAGAGTTCTCCGTCAACGATATACCCCAGATCCCCGGTTTCTAACCATTCGCCCTTAAACAATCCGGCTGTTTTTTCTGGATTTCGATAGTAACCTGCGGTGGCCGACGGGCCCTTAAACTGGACATGCCCTTCCTGCCGGTCGGGTAACTCGCGGTGATTACTATCGACAACTCTGAGTTGGTGGCCCGGGATAACACGGCCGCAGTTAACCACAGTGATGGCTGATGGATCTGTTGTGGAAACAGGTTCTGCGTATCCAGTTCGGCTAAAACGATCACGATCGATATGGTCGAGGATTGGCCCACGTGCCAGTGGTGGAAAGGCCAGACCCACGCTGTTTTCCGCTAACCCATAAACCGGCATCATCGAAGTGGCGGAAAAACCGAGGCAGGCAAAACGGTTACTAAATACCTCAAGCGTCTGTGGGCTAACGGCTTCAGCACCATTAAAAGCACAGCGCCAGCTTGAGAGGTCCAGGTTTGGGTAGTCCTCAGGGTTAATCAGCCTGCTGCAGTGTTCATAACCAAAATTTGGTGATGCTGATAGGGTGCCGCGATAACGATGAATCGCCTCCAGCCAGCGTTGTGGCCGGGCAATAAAACTCAGCGGCGACATAATCACTAGATGTGCAGAATGGTAAAGGCTGGCAAACCAGGCCCCAATAAGGCCCATATCATGGTAAAGGGGGAGCCAACTGACGAACACATCATTGGCATTTGCCTGTACAACTTCGCCCATCGCGCGAACATTAGCCAGTAGATTGGCGTGGGTTAGCATGACGCCTTTCGGGGTGCCTGTACTACCCGAAGTGTATTGAAGAAAAGCGATATCCCGTGGGTTTAGTTGAGGCAAGGTCAATTCGCCAGCCTGTTGCTGTATTTTTTCAGGGGTCACCAGATGTTTTAGTGAGGTTACCTGATTGCGTAACAGCCCAGAAAAAGGAAGTGCCTCTTCAGGTGTGATCATTATCTCTGCACCATTGTTCCGAACAATACTGGCATGTCGGTTAAGGTGCTCCTCAATCTGACTTTTACGCCCCGGTGGGTAAATAGGGCAGGGAATTCCCGCCGCATAGAGGATGCCAAAGAAACAGTAGAAGTACTCGGCCCCCGTTGGCAACATTAATACAACGGGTGCCTGTGGTTGAAGCCCAAGTGCTTGTAAGCCTGCTGCAACTTTCAACGCTTCTGTTTTTAATTGTTTGTAGCTAATTGTCAGCCCTTCACCTTCTGGATCGTACAAGGTGATATGAACTTGGTCAGGGTGATGCTGATTTTGCCATTCCAATACATCCAGCAGGGTCCCCGCACGCTCAGGGACAACACTGGTTTCCTTCAACTCTGGCTGTACTTGTTCTCGCTCAGCTGGAATGGCTTTATCTGAAGGATTATCTATACGGGCCTGACTATTTAAGACAGCATTAAAAAGATCTCGTGGCGTATCTGCTCTATTAAGAAGGGATTCGGGTAGAGCAACCCTAAATTCTTGTTCCAGTCGAAGTAAAATTTCTACCTTTCCAAGACTATCGAAAGAGAAATCTCGATCTAGAGAACTATCCAAATTTAATGTATTGGAAAAATGCTGATTTGGATGTAATTCAGCCGCAACCTGTTTCACTATATGCAAAACATGGAGTGCACTTTCCTGAGTGGCAGGCATTGGGTCAGTGGACAAAACGTTTACCTGCAGTTAGGGGTCTGTAATTTAGCGCGGCTAATTTTGCTAAGAACACGAGTAAATAAACGGGGGGCGGGTTCACGTTTTGCTCCGTTCATACAGATAAGCCAGCATGGATTCAAAAGTTAATATTTTGGTCAAGTCGGAGTCAGGAATCTGAAAACCTAACTTGGTACCCAGTGCTACGCATAAGCGCATGAAATCCATTGAATCCAGATCCAGTTCTTCGCGCATATCTTCTTCCTGATCCAGTAGATCTAGATCTGCTTCTGGCGCAAGTTCAAGAATCTCTTCCTGCAGAATTGTTTTTATCTGTTCTGTATTCATAGGCTCTCCGGTTTTTGTAATAGCTTGCCCAGTTGGTTGAGAAAACGAGCACCCTGCCTGCCATCAGTGGCTCTATGGTCAGCAGCAAGCGTGGCAGTTACCAAAAGGCGAGGTTTGACCTCAGAGCCCACAACCCAAGGGCGAACAGTCGGCTTACCCATACCAATCAATGCGACTTGTGGTGGGTAGATGATGCCAAACAGCTTTTCTACACCGCGGTCACCCATGCTACTTAAGGTCGCAGTGGCTAAGGTCATCTCAGTTGAACGCAGGCCGCCATTTCGTACCCGGTCACTCAGATCTTTCAGCTGAGACATCATCTCAGCAGGTGCGAGCTGATCCGCGTTGAGGATTGCAGGTGATATAAGCCCACCACTTCGGATAGAGATTCCTGTCGCTAAGTGAACTTCAGATGATTCTGAAAAATGGCCATCTAAATAAAAACCATTAAATTCAGGCACTTTGCGCAGCGCTTTGGCTACAGCACAATGAAATAAAGCATTGAGTAGGATCTGCTGGTCTGGCGGTAGATCACGGTTAAATTCATGTACCCAGTCATCTGCTCGCTGCACATCAATTGTGGTTTCCAGATAGTAATGAGGGATCTCACGTTTGGATCGACTTAGTGCAGCGGCGATGGCCTCGCGCATTGAATCTTTGCTAGGTGAATGTGGTGTGTGATGAGCCTTTTTGATATCCCTAGAAAGAATAGCGCCGGCTGGGCCACTACCTGTAACTTCGGTCAGGTTTATCCCTGCATGTTTAGCCAGATGTCGAGCATAGGGTGTTGCTGAATGTCTATTGAGGTTAGCGTAACTAGTGGATGGTTGATGGTCACTAGTCTGTGGAACAGCTTGTGAGGGTTTTCGTTTAGTTTCAGTGGGTTTGACAGGATCAGTTACTGCAATAACGTCTATTTTCCCCGTTAGTCGTGCAATCGGAGTCCCTACTTGTACCGTTTGGTCTTCTGCAACTAGTAATTCTTCAACCTGACCATCGGTATAAGCTTCAAAGTCGATAGCACCTTTTTGAGTTTCAATAACGGCGATTACCTGACCCTTATCGATCTTATCTCCTGGTTTAACTCTCCACTCCAAAATCAGGCCTTGATCCATATCTGCGCCAAATGAAGGCATAGTCAACTCATAAACCGAATTACTCATACTATCCCCGGTAGCTGTCTGACAGCTTCAAGGATATCCTCTACCTGGGGTAGTGCAGCTTGCTCAAGATGTTCCGGGTAGGGGATAGGAACCTCCTGACTGCATACTCGGGTGACTGGAGCATCTAGCTGCCAGAATCCCTCCTCCATCAGCAGGGCGCTGATCTCTGCCGCCATCCCGCCAGTTTTCCAGCTTTCATCGATAATAACGGCTCTATGGGTTCGACTCAGACTTTCTAGCAACGTTTTTTTATCCAGCGGACGTAGACATCGAAGGTCGATAACCTCAGCATCAATGCCATCTTTGAGTAGTGTCTCAGCAGCTTGCTGTGCTTTTGCCAGAGTACCGCCATAGGCAATTAAGCTCAGATCCTTTCCGGTTTTTCTGATAACTGCTTGCTCCATTGGAGGAGTCTTCTCGCGAGGTATAAGTTGATCTTCAATGTTGTATAACATCACGTGCTCAAAGATGATGACCGGGTCAGGATCATTCAGTGCCATCTGCAGCATATAGCGGGCATCGCTGACTGTAGCGGGGGTCAGCACTTTTAGTCCGGGTACATGTGCATACCAACATTCCAAGCTATGGGAGTGCTGAGCTGCCAGTTGGCGTCCAGCACCGCTGGCCATGCGGACTACCAACGGAACACTGAACTGCCCACCAGACATGTGCCGGATAGTAGCGGCGTTGTTTACGATCTGATCGAGCGCCAACAGACTGAAATTGACTGTCATCACCTCGATAATAGGGTGCATCCCTCCCAGTGCTGCGCCAATACCCGCACCGACAAATCCAGATTCGGACAGAGGCGTATCAATTACTCGGTCTTCACCAAATTGATCTATCAGTCCTTTAGAAACAGCGTAACAACCTCCGTAGCGACCAACATCTTCGCCCATTAGGAATACGGTAGGATCTTGTTCCATCGCTTCTCGCAGTGCCTCTCGTACCGCCTCACGATAACTCAGGGTTTGCGCAGGTTTAGTCATGATCAACCTCCGTATAAATACCTTGCAGCAGATCTGTGATAGGTTCCCATTCACCCTGATCTGCATCGCTTACGGCTTGGTCGATTTCTAGGTTTATCTTGTTTTTCAATAGATCGATGTCTTGCTTAGACAAATGATAGTTTTTTTCCATCCAGTCGCTGAGCTGTACCACCGGATCTTTACTTAGCCATTGTTCAACCTCTTCTTTACGACGGTATAGCTGAGTATCGAACATGGAGTGGCCTTTAAACCGATAGCAACGGCACTCTAAAAACTGTGGTCCCTGGCCCTGACGGATTGCCTCTAACGCTTGCTTTGCAGCAATTTCTACATCCACCACATTCATACCATCAACGCTCTGGGCAGGCATGCCGTAGCTGGCAGCCTTACGATAAAGCTCTGTTTCAGATTCGGAACGTTCGAGCGCTGTTCCCATGGCATATAAATTGTTTTCGCAAATAAACAGTACTGGCAATTGCCATAAGCACGCTAAATTCAGGCTTTCATGGAACTCACCTTCGGCAACAGCTCCCTCACCAAAAAAGCAGCAGGTAACACTGTCGTGTTGTAGTTTCTTGTCTGCCAGAGCTAATCCCACTGCTAAAGGGAGCCCACCTGCAACGATGGCGTTGCCACCATAAAAATTCAGCTCATCAGAGAACAGATGCATAGACCCGCCACGGCCGCGGCTGCAACCATTGGTTTTGCCGAACATCTCAGCCATCACTGCTGTCATCGACATACCTCGTGCGAGAGCATGGCCATGTTCACGATAGGTACATACCATCCGGTCAGCGTTTTGTAGTGACTGACACACGCCAACGGCTATCGCTTCCTCGCCTATATAGAGATGGAGGAAACCGCGGATTTTCTCTTGGGTATAGAGTTCAGCGCAGCGCTCTTCAAACAGCCTGATACGCAACATCTGGTACAGCAGCTGCGAGAGGTGCTCTTTACCAAGATGGATTTTTTTGTCTGGGGAAGTCATTTCTCATCGCTCTCAAGTGTGGATAGGTCGCCTTCCGGCAGCCCTAACTCTCTAGCTTTTAGCAGACGTCGCATGATCTTACCGCTACGTGTTTTTGGTAGATTTTCACGAAAGGAAATCTCTTTTGGTGCGACTGCTGCCCCAAGATATTTGCGAGCATGCCCCAACAGCGTTTTCCTCAGAGTTTCATCGGGGAGGTAGCCCGAATTGAGTGCCACGTAGGCTTTTATCATTTCGCCAACAATAGGATCAGGGATACCAATCACTGCAGCTTCAGCGACCGCTGGATGTTCAATCAGTACACTTTCCACTTCGAAGGGGCCAATCAGATGTCCCGCGGTTTTAATCACATCATCACTGCGCCCGACGAACCAGTAATAGCCATCGCTATCCCGTCGAGCCAAATCACCAGAGAGATACCACCCCTCTGAAAAACAGCTTTGGTAGCGATCTGGTTGATTAAGGTAAGCGCGAAACATTGAGGTCCAGCCTGCCTTTATTGCTAGCTCGCCGGTGGTTTCCTGATCATTCAATAGCTGGATGCTGTTGTTAGCAGTCCGCTTTATCAGTGCGACTTCAAGTCCGGGGATTGGACGGCCCATCGATCCTGGTTTGATCGGCATGGCAGCATAATTGGAGATGACGATTCCACCCGTTTCGCTCTGCCACCAGTTGTCATGAAAGGGGATACCGAAAACCTTATTCCCCCAGATGACAGCCTCGGGGTTGAGGGGTTCTCCAACGCTGGCCATAAAGCGCAGTTGGCTGAGATCATATTTGAGCGGTAGCTGATCTCCGGCCTTCATTAGCATGCGTACCGCTGTAGGTGCGGTATACCAAACGCTGACACGCTCTTGCTCTAATAGTTGATACCAGCGGGCAGGGTCAAATTCTGCTTCGTCAATGACCAGTGTTACGCCATGGCAAAGTGGAGCGATAATGCCGTAGGAAATACCCGTTACCCAGCCGGGATCCGCAGTACACCAATAAATATCTTGAGGGTGTAGATCAAGGGCATAGTAGGCAGAAATAATGTGGTGCCGTACGGCGTTATGGACATGTACGGCGCCCTTGGGTTTGCCCGTCGTGCCGCTGGTGAAGTGCAGTAGGGCCATATCATCGGGCGAGCTTGAGTAAACCTGAAAGTCTGGGTCAGCCTCGGCTAGCAATTTGCTTAGATCATGGCAGCCTTCAGGGGGCTCTCCTTTTACATCCAGTAAGAGTATTTGAGGAGAGGGGGCTAATTCATTGATCCAGTGTTGAACCTTTTTTCGATACAGTCGCTCTGTTGTCACTAATACCGCCGCATCGCCAATCTCCATCCGTGAACGGATAGGTTCAGGTCCAAACGCAGAGAACAGTGGCGCAAAAACAGCACCAAACTTCAAACTGCCCAGTAATGAGATATAAATTTCAGGCGTTCTACCGGCTAAACCGAACACCCGATCACCCGGTTGAACTCCAAGTCGTTGAAGCACACAAGCAAAGCGGCTGGTCGCTGCAGCCAGTTCGGCGTAAGTAAGCGTCTTAACTTGGTCTGTTTTGCTATGCCATCTGAGAGCTATTTTATCGGCTAGGCCTTTGTTTAAGTGCCGGTCGACTGCTTCGTAACAGATGTTAAGCGAATTACCGGGTAGGCCATCAATTTGGCAGTTGGGTGAATCTGTTAGCTCTGTTGAGTATTCCCGCATATTAGGGGAGGGCACAACATTATCCGTATCCTTATCTATAACCAAACAAGCCATCCTTAACTCCTCGGCAAAAGCGGCTAGCTCATTGCAGTTTGAAGGTCATTTTTAGGATAGTCGATATCCGCGTGGAAATGGTGTTTTGTGCTCGAATGTTGAGACGAGTCAATAAATAGGCTTGGTTATTTAAAGAGGGCATCCATTAACTGTTTCCGGTTAACAGGACGGTCGTGAATGTTAGTAGGCTTGAACAACGGGGTTTGCTGCGGGGCAGGTTGTTTAACTGTACTTGGTTCAAGAGCATAAAACGAAAAAGGGCCTGATTTAATCAGGCCCTTTTTTATTAGTATATACGAAGGCTTTTAAGCAACTTCTGCAGCTATCTTTTGGCTATCCATATACTCATCGAAAGTACCGTGGAAGTTGATCATCTGTTGATCTTTGATTTCGATAATATGTGTTGCTAATGAGGATACAAATGCACGGTCATGGCTGACAAAAATCAAAGTGCCGTCAAAGCCAAGCAAAGCATTGTTTAATGCTTCGATAGCTTCCATATCCATGTGGTTGGTTGGCTCATCCATAATCAGGACGTTCAAATCCATCATCATCATTTTGCCGAACAGCAGGCGGTTTTTCTCACCACCGGAACAGACTTTAGCTTTCTTGTTAAAGTCGTCAGCTGTAAAGAGTAAGCGACCTAACATAGCACGGACTTTCAGATCATCATGCTTAGGTGTACGCCACTGAGACATCCACTCAAATAGTGTTAGATCAGAATCAAAATCAGCACTGCTATCCTGCGGGCAATAACCAATAACCGCATTTTCAGACCATTTTATCGTACCTTCATTCGCTTGCAGCTCGTCCATCAGGCAGCGCAAGAAAGTAGTTTTACCGGCACCGTTCTCACCGATAACGGCGAGTTTAGCGCCGGCTTCTAGGATCAGATTGCCGTTTTCGAATAATTTGTTGTCTTCAAAACCGTGGCCAACATCTTCTAAGATTAGCGCTTGGCGGTGCAGCTTTTTATCCTGCTTTAAAGTGATGGAAGGGATCTGACGGCTGGAGGTTTTAACTTCATCTAGCTCGATCTTCTCCATCTTCTTAGCACGCGAACTTGCTTGTTTTGCTTTAGAGGCATTGGCAGAAAAACGATTTACAAACGCTTGTAGTTCATCCAGCTCAGCACTCTTTTTCGCATTTTCCGTTAATAGCTGCTCACGGATCAAAGAGGACGCTTCTAGGAAGTAATCATAATTGCCCGGATAGATTCTTAGCTCACCGTAATCGATATCCGCCATATGGGTACAAACCGCATTCAGGAAGTGACGGTCGTGGGAGATAATGATCATGGTACATTTGCGCTGGTTTAGAACCGACTCAAGCCAGCTAATTGTATGGATATCCAAGTTGTTGGTCGGTTCGTCCAGCAACAGAATATCTGGGTTGGCAAACAATGCTTGTGCTAATAACACACGCAGTTTCCAACCCGGTGCAACCTGACTCATCAAGCCAAAATGATATTCTTCGGCAATACCTGCTTCCAATAGGATGTCACCGGCGCGACTTTCCGCGGTGTAACCATCCATCTCAGCGAATTCACTTTCTAGGTGACCAACCTTCATGCCGTCTTCTTCGGACATCTCTGGCAGCGCATAAATACGATCACGCTCCTGCTTTACTTTCCAAAGTTCAGTATCACCCATGATTACCGCATCGATAACCGTGTACTCTTCAAAGGCGAACTGATCCTGACTTAGGACACCCATCTTCTCACCCGGTGTGATAGACACGTTGCCCGATGTTGGTACTAGGTCACCGCTCAGAATCTTCATAAAGGTCGATTTGCCGCAACCGTTTGCGCCAATCAAACCATAGCGATTGCCGTTACCGAATTTAGCCGAAATATTTTCAAACAAAGGCTCAGCGCCAAACTGCATTGTGATGTTCGCAGAGGATATCAAGGGAGTGTCCTGAGGGTAAAAAATTAGGAGATGTACAGCGGTCTTAAAAGGGCTGTTACAGGGAGGCGAACTTTACCAGAAAAGACGAGGAAAGGGGTGTTTATTAACCTGAAATTGTTTAAAAATCATCGGTAGCGATATAGGGACAAGTCTCCGATTTTCCAGAGTGAATTTTACTTAACCCAAAATAGGAACCATCGTTCCTATTTTGGGAATCAGTTGGTGCTTTTTACTACCTAACCCAAAAAGCCTTATTCGCTTCCTTGTGAGCCTGCTTTCTGCTTATTCCTAGATCCATTAATTGCTCATCACTTAATTTTAAAAGCGCTTTTCGGGTGCGGTAGTTCTGTTGCCACTGTTTGGAAATACACACCAATTTATGTAAATTTATTGTCGGGAGAGGATAATTATTTCTTATCTCTTTTGATGGCTGGTAGTTTTCGCATACTTGAATGCTCATCTGTGTATCCTCCGTTTATGCTTAATTTGTAGGTATTATTGGTCTTAGGTTGCTATAGTGACAAACGATATAAATTTTTATTCAGTTAACTAAAACTTAAGTGATATGGATCGTTTACCTCCTCTTAAAGCGTTGCGTGTTTTTTTGGTGGCTGCTGAGCACGGCAGTTTTAAAGTGGCGGCTGCAAAGTTGTTTGTGACGCAGGCTGCGGTAAGTCAGCAGATACGTTTGCTGGAAGACTACTTTGCCAAGCCTCTGTTTATTCGCCTGAATCGGGAGGTACGTTTATCTCCCGCTGGCGCGTCTTTGCTGCCCTATATCCAACAGGCGTTTAAGGCGATTGAGGAGGGCAGTCGTGCGCTTTCGGTCGATCCTTCACCTAATCAGCTTAAGATCACTTCTCTACCTTCATTTGCTGCTCGGTGGCTGATACCTAGGCTGGGTTCATTTCAGCAGGCCTATCCAGAGTTCAATTGCTTAGTGTCTACTTCATGTGACCTACATGACTTTTCGGATGATAGTCAGGATCTGGCGATTCGTTTTGTTGAAGGGGGGAATACACAGTTGATGGAGAAAATTCTGACCGAGGATTATATCGTTTCGGTCTGCCACCCTGACCTGTTGCAGACAAAGGATGAAGCTGATCTGAACCTTGGCTGCTTACCCCTGTTGATTGATGACTCACCTGAACTTAAACAAGTAAATGCTGGATTTATTCGAGAGATGGGGGGTAAAAATCAGGTAGTTCTGCAGTTGTTGGATTCTAGCCTTCAGGTGGATGCTGCATTGAATGGTCAGGGTGTTGCCCCAATTCGTTATAGCCTCGTGTACGAGTATATTGAGCGCGGTCATTTAGTGTGCCCGCTTAAGTGCTATTGGAATTCGCCTTATGCCAACTATCTGGTTGCGCCTGAAGCTAATTTTGATCGGCCGAAAGTGATGGCTTTTACCGATTGGATTATGGAAGAGGTTAGAGCCGTAGAAGCGCATTGGCAAGTGTTTAAGGACTCTTACAACTTTTCACTTATGGATGATTAAGGTGAACGTGTTTTATCAGGTCTTGGATTTCTGCGTGCGAAAGAGGATTTTATCTCCTTTACAGCGAACAATACTGCCAACTACTTTTACATAGTCAGATATAGCGAGATCACCTGTTTACAGAAAAATACTCTGTTATACTCGCGCCATTGTAGTTAGTGATTAAGAGGCCTTATTTATGTCGAATCGTCTGGTGATTCTGGATACTGAAACCACAGGTATGAACCAGGAAAGTGGTCCGCATTTCCAAGGGCATCGGATTATTGAGATCGGCTGTGTTGAGGTAATCAACCGTAAGCTGACCGGCAACACTTTTCACGTCTACATCAACCCAGAGATGCCGATTGATCCTGAGGCGATCGCGGTCCACGGTATTACGGATGAGCAGGTTAAAGACTGCCCGAAATTTGCTGAAATCGCTCAGGAGTTTGCCGAGTTTCTCGATGGCTCTGAGATGATCGCACATAACGCGCCCTTCGACGTCGGGTTCATGGATCATGAATTCGGTAAGTTGGGAGCTGGTTGGAAGACGACAGAGGAGCTCTGTAAAGTCACCGACTCTCTCAAGATCGCTAAAGATAAATTCCCTGGTCAGAAGAACAACCTCGATGCCTTATGTCGTCGTTTAGGTATTGATAACTCCCACCGTGAGTTGCACGGCGCCTTGTTGGATGCCGAAATTCTTGCCGATGTTTACCTGTTAATGACGGGTGGTCAAACCTCTTTGAGGTTATCAGACGATGAGGCGGGTGGTGATGCAGGGCAAATCAGAAGACATGCAGATGCACTACAAGGCTTACCTTTGGTCACCTTAACAGATGAAGAGCTAGCCGAGCACGAAGCTTTCCTAAATATGCTTGATAAGAAAGCAGGCGGCAGCTGTACTTGGCGTCAGGAACTAGTTGAGGCGGAATAAACCTTACCAATACATCTATACTGCATAATTCAGCGAACCCGCAATGATGGTTTCAGATGAATAGATGTAAAAAAGACCCTCGCAAGATTATTTAACTTAGTAGGACTTAATCTTTAGACCTCTCTTTATTTGTTTTGAATATTTCTTGCAGGGCTACCTTGTAGAGATCATGGTTTGATGCAGGGCAGATAATGTAAAGAAACATGGGTTTCTTAGCACATTAGATCAGATGCTCTGTTGTGGTCATATTTGTATTCGGTATCATGTTTTGAATAATGTGATCATTCATTTCTTTTTAGGCTAGGGATATTTTGCAAACACTCGTAAAGCCTGCAGAATCTCTTATCGATTTTTCGGATCAACCTGACTTTGTTGCAACATTGTGTAAGCGGGTTCACTCCTTACCTTATATTTCTAATCGTATATACCATGCTTCGGTTCCTATCGATCTACGGGATTTGATTGCCTTTCTTTCCAACAATACCTCTCACCAGCAAATGTATTGGCAAGCGCGAGATCAGGATAGATCGCTAGCAGGCCTTGGTATCGCGGTGGAGGTAATCACAGACTCATCAGCAGAAGCGATTGCTGAGGTTAGAAATTTATCATCTCGGATCTTTAGCCAATCTGAGAAAGCGTATCAGCCTTTTTTCTTCGGCGGATTTTCTTTCGCTGAAGAAGATGAGAGTGATATCTGGCAAGGCTTTCCTTCCAGTTATTTTGTTTTGCCGCAGATCTGTTTGAGTGAAACTCAGGGTGAATATCACCTACATATTCACCTGCTATGTGACGGCGAGGCTGAATGGAATACTGCAAAAAATGATCTGATCAGGCTGTTACTTGAACTGGATTGGAATCAGTCCATTCAAGGAATTAGTGAGTTTGATAAACTATATCGCCAATGTTCCAGTATTGATAAAGCCCATTGGCATGACCTCTGTGATCAGGTGCAGAAAGAGATTGTTCATCAGTCTATTGAAAAAGTTGTTCTCGCAAGAGATCTCGTTCTTCCTATTGATGGCGTAATGAATGTTCACCAATTATTGAATTGTTGGTTGGTGGTAAATCCAGATACTTATTCGTTTATGCTTCAAAGAGGCGATAAGTACCTTTTGGGCTGTTCACCTGAGCGTCTTTATAAAAGAGAAGGGCAGCAACTTTGTACCGAGTCATTGGCTGGAACGGTTGGGCGAGGTGAAGGTTTAGCGGGTGATGATCTGTTAGCTCAAAAGCTATTCAATGGCTCTCAGTTTCAGAATGAACATGGGTTGGTCAGCCGATTTATACAGCAGCAGCTTGAAGGTGTTTGTAACACGGTTGATTTTGAACCTACTCAAGTTATGAAATTGGAAAAAGTTCAGCATCTTTACCAAAAGGTGACTGCTGAACTTAACTGTAATATTGATGATGCTGAACTGATAAATCTGCTCCACCCGACACCTGCCGTATCGGGTTATCCAAGAGATGCTGCTATGAATTTCTTGTCTTCAAATGAGCCGCTAGTGCGTGGTTGGTATAGCGGAGGGATTGGAATCGCCAGTTATAGTGATGAGAGGGAGTTTGTTGATTTTGCTGTCGTGATTAGATCTGCGCTACTAGAGAATAACCGTTTACACTGTTTTTCTGGTGTTGGATTGGTTGAAGGCTCTGATCCCGAATTGGAATGGCAGGAGCTGGATTCGAAAATTAACTCTCTTCTTGATGTGGTTTATGGAACAGCGCAACACTAATCTGACAAACTTATGGGCCACTGCTGTTCTAGATCAGTTGGTTCAGTTGGGCGTCGAGGACATTTGTATTGCGCCTGGCTCTAGAAGCGCACCTTTAGTCATTGCGGCTGTCAAACTTTCCCGTTTTAAAGCCAATAAAGGGGAGCAAGGACAGCTGAGATTACACACGCATCTTGATGAGCGAGGCTTAGGCTTTTTCGCGTTGGGTCTTGTCAAAGCGCGGTCAAAGCCAGTCATCGTAATCACTACATCTGGGACTGCGGTTGCCAATTTATATCCTGCAGTCATCGAAGCTTTTCAAACATCACAACCGTTGATCGTTCTCTCTGCTGATAGACCTGAAGAGTTACTAAATTGTGGTGCGAATCAGGCGATTAACCAGAAAGGAATATTTGCGGATAATGTTGTCGAATTTTGTCAGATTGATACGTTAGATTCTGAAGCTGAGATTTCAGAAAACCTGAGTTCAATTGTCAGGGCTTACCAGAAAGCAAGTGCGTCAGGCCCTGTACAGATCAATTGCGCATATAGGGAACCGCTTTATCCAACAGATGATGTGGATCTTTTAGATGCAGACAAATACCTTCAGACTGTTGATCCAAAGTGCCTATCTGCTTCCTCTTCTTTTGAAACAAAGTTCAGCCAACCCGAAGGGAAAACAGTTCTTGTCGCCGGTGATTTAACCCCTTCGCAAGCGTTGTTTGTATTGGCATTGGCTGAGCGGTTTGATACCCCAATACTTGCCGATATAAACAATAATTTGCCGAAACATCGATTGGTTATTCAAAGTGTTGAATTGGTGCTTGAAGCTCAGCCTGATCTACTTGCTGAATACGGTTCGGTGATTCAGTTTGGTGGGCGGCTTGTCGGCAAGCGCTTGTTGAATTGGCTGTCTGTAAGTGAATTTGAAAACTACATTTTGGTATCACCACAGGAATTAGCACTTGATCCATCTAAGACGGCCACTCAGCTTTGCATCGATATAGATAAGTATTGTCGGGGTGCCGTTATAACCAAATCAGATCATGCTCAACTGTTAGAAAAGAGCGGTCAGATACTGGAGAAAGCACGAACCTTTGTGCGTTCACTCTCATTCGGTGAACTGAAAGCAGCGCAGACTCTATGTGATGTTCTGGATGATAGCGTAGATCTTTTTATCGGTAATAGCTTAAGCATTCGCTTGATGGATCTGCAGTCTAATCGAGATTTCTCTGTCTTTAGTAACCGAGGGGCGAGTGGGATTGATGGGCTGTTGGCCACGGCTTGCGGTGTACAGCAGGGGCGAGAGAGGCCTATGGTAGTTTTGTTAGGGGATACCTCGTTGCTGCATGATTTAAACAGTTTGATGATCGCACGCCGTCATACTAGTGACTATCCGCTTATATTGATTGTGCTTAATAATGATGGCGGTAGCATATTTAACATGCTGCCTGTGGCAAATTTAGGTGATATTCAGCGAGATTTTTTCCAGCTGCCGCATGGTTTGGGGTTTGGCAATATCGCTAAAAGTTTTGATATTCCTCATCATTCACCCAACACCGAAGAGCAATTCAAACAGCAGCTTACTAAGTTACTCAAACAGAATGGAGTGGCAATGATCGAGTTACAAGTACCTCCTACTGAGAGTAGTCAGCAGATAAAAGCACTCTATGAGTTTTCAAGAAATCATTGTGTGGCTTCTGATTCGACAGGTTAATCATTAGATGCTGATCAATCATTCTAATTACAATGGCCCGATATTAACTGAAAGCTCCCCCGTTATACTCTGCCTCCATGGCTTTATGGGAGGGCAGGATGACTGGAAACCCGTCATAGATCTTCTCCCTGATAGTCAGAAACTGAATATTATTTATCTCTCTTTGCCTCTTTCCTTCCCAAAAGAGGTGACAGATATTGAAGGTTATAGCCGTTGGTTGTGGCAGCAGCTCCCCGATTTTAAACAACCGGTGTTTTTATTGGCATATTCTCTGGGTGCACGTATTGGGATGCATTGGTTGAGGGATAATCCTGGTTCAATTTGTGGTGCTTTATTTGAGGGAGGTCACCCGGGCCTCCCCGGCGACAGAGCGCGGCTAGACAGTGATTTAGTTTGGCAGCAGCGGTTTAGTCAGCAGGATCTTAAGCTCACTTTGGAGCAGTGGTATCAACAAGCTGTGTTTAAAGGCAGAGAAAAAGATACAGCGGAACAGATCTATCAACGGCATAAGGCTGATCCATCTGCTTTAGGAAGCTTATTACTGACTCTATCTGTGGCTAATCAGCAGGATATGACTGCCTCACTTGGGGCTCACCCTATTACCTATCTCACAGGAGAGCATGATAAAAAATACACCGAATTAGCAAAACAGCTCGTTCAACAGCATGCTAATATCGTTCATCATGTTATCTCAGGTGCAGGCCATAATTGTCACAGTGATCAGGCCTGTAGTGTGAGTAGGATTTTATCTAATTTTTTAACGGACTTTATTCATGACTAACCCTGCAGACAGCAGTATCAAGAAGGGCGCAGATTGGGTTGATTGCGGGCAGCAATTTACCGATATCCTTTATCACAAGGCTGAGGGTATCGCTAAGATCACCATTAATCGTCCTGAAGTACGTAATGCCTTTCGTCCACAAACAGTTAAAGAGATGATTGCGGCAGTCAATGATGCCCGTTATGACGATCAGGTTGGCGTAGTTATTCTGACTGGGCAAGGTGATATGGCCTTTTGTTCAGGCGGGGATCAGCGAGTTCGAGGTGATACGGGCTACGAAGATGAATCTGGCGTTCATCATTTGAATGTCCTGGATCTTCAGAAGATGATCCGAAGCCTACCTAAGCCAGTTATCGCGATGGTAGCGGGTTATGCTATTGGTGGTGGTCATGTATTACATCTGGTCTGTGATATGACGGTAGCTGCGGAGAATGCTCGATTTGGTCAGACAGGCCCTAAGGTAGGGTCTTTCGATGGTGGTTTCGGAGCCAGTTATATGGCGAGTATTGTAGGGCAGAAGAAAGCCCGTGAAATCTGGTTCTTATGTGATCAGTACGATGCGAAAGAAGCACTAGATATGGGCCTAGTAAACAAGGTCATACCTTTAGAAAATTTAGAATTAACCACGGTTGAGTGGTGCCGAAAAGTGCTTAGGCTTTCTCCTATGGCATTGAGAACATTAAAGAGTGCTTTCAATGCCGGAATCGATGGACAAGCAGGTCTTCAGGAGCTGGCCGGTAATGCCACAATGTTGTTTTATATGACTGAGGAAGGACAAGAAGGCCGTAATGCCTACAATGAAAAGCGCCCACCTGACTTTAAGCGATTTAAACGCCAGCCATGATCCCTAAGGTCAGGCTTCTTGAGTATGAAATTCCGTTTACCTCTCCCTTTGTTTTTAATATGGGTGGTAAGCGGAAAACACTCAAAACTAGACAGGGATTGCTACTACACTGGTTGTTCGGCGATCAGAGTCTTTATACAGAGATTGCACCCTTGCCGGGTTTTTCAAATGAAACCCTAGAACAATGTAAGCAGCAGTTATTGATGCTTAATTCGGGTGATTTTTCCGCTTCCGCTAGTCCAAATCACTTATACCCAAGTGTGCGATTTGCAATTGAAGCTGCGTGGTATCAACTTGAGTATCCTTTGCGTTCTAAAGCTGTTCGTTCCTGTTCGCTTATGGATAAGAGCTCCGAAAGCCATCGGATAAAAATTAAAGCAGGGCATCAATCAATCGAGAATGATGTTTTGTCTTTAAAGTCTGTTTTAGCTCATTTGCAACCTCATCAAAAGTTGCGAATTGATACCAACCGGACATGGGTGATAGAAGAGCTAGAGACTCTCCAGCAAGCACTCAATATGTCACAAATAGATTATGTGGAAGAGCCGCTTAAGTGCATCGACCATTACCAACCTAACGGATTGCCTATCGCTTTTGATGAATCTCTCCGCGAGCTGGATCCGCAAAAGCCTGTTCCAGAAATATTCTTTACTGCCAAAGCCTGGGTTTTAAAGCCAATGCTATCTGGGTTGCAGCGGACCATAGAACTTGCTCAATTGGCTCGTGAGAGGGGAATAGCCTGTGTGCTTTCCAGTAGCTTTGAAAGCAATGTCTCACTGGAGTTTTATCATTCACTGGCTCAGGATCTGGAATTAACCGAGGAGCAGGGGTTGGATACTCTTAAGTATCTAGCAAAAGATCTACAGCCCGCAAAAATAACACTTAGAGAGCAAACTGTTCCAATGGCAGATTGCAAAGAGATTGCGCGGCTATGCTAGAAATGCTCCTCGAAAAGCACTACGGCAATGGCAGTACGCTGGGTGATGAGCATCATCGCTATTCTTACGAGATGTTTAATGGTCTGATTCAATCTAAGAGAGATGAGTTGTATTCATTCGGGTTAAGGGAGCATCAACTTGTTCTGTATAAAGCTGAAAATACCCTTGATACGCTCATTTTAAGTTGTTCCATTATGGAATTAGGCGCGGTGGCTGTTCCGTTCAACCCTTCATTTAGCGACAGCGAACTCAACGAGCTAAAAGACCTAAACCAGTATGCGTATTTTATCGATCAGCATGGGGTGGCGGCACTACATGAAGAGCATGAAGAGGGTGTTGTCGATCCATCCATAGTGAATGGGATTTTTACATCGGGATCTACTGGAACACCTAAACTGGTGTGTCATCGCCTCTCTAACCATATTGCCAGTGCTAACGCCTCAGCGATCATCAATCCTTGCGACTCTTCTGATCATTGGCATGTCTCGTTGCCGATTTACCATATCGGTGGTTTTAGCGTGCTTTTCAGGGCGATAGTGTCCGGTGCATCTTTGACAATTGGTGGTCGTGTAGAGGATCCATTATTTATACAGGAAATGGGTATAACCCATGCCTCGATGGTTGCGACACAGTTACAACGTTTCAAATCATCGGTTAACGATGCAAGTGTTTTAAGGCTAAAAACCTTGTTGATAGGCGGTGGTCCGACTGCAGAAGCACTATTACGTTCATGTGCTGACCTACCTTTAAGAAAGACTTACGGTATGAGCGAAATATCTTCACAGGCTTGTACTGAAGGTGATAATGGCGCAATGGCAGTGCTAGACAGTGTCGAGCTAAAGATTGATAAAGACGGTGAGATCTTACTGGCAGGTGAAAGCTTATTTTCTGGCTATCTGGTCGGTAACCAATTGAAATCGCCCGAGTCTTTTTTTAATACCGGTGATATCGGTCGCTGGGAGAATAACAGACTGCTGATTACAGGGCGTAAGGATAATCAGTTTATTAGCGGCGGTGAAAATATTCAGCCGGAAATGATTGAGAAACAACTACTCAAACTAGAAGGCGTGACTCAAGCAGTAGTGGTGCCTGTTGCGTGTCCTGAGTTTGGTTGTCGACCTTTTGCTTGGGTAAATCCAAATTGCAGTATCACCCAGATTAAATCCGATCTTAAGAACCTTTTACCCCGTTTTATGATTCCTGTTGGCTTTGCCGAGATACCGGATTTTATGTTGGTGAAAGGCCTCAAGTTATCTCGAAAGAAACTTACCGCTCTAGCTGAACAAGAGCGGCAATCTGTATCTGTTACTTAGAAATATCAGGTGTTCAGTGATCTCAAACGATAAGTCCAATATATAGTAAAACGAATTAATAAAAGCTATTAAATTAATACTGCAATGTGCCAAAGTAGATATTCTGCACAACAATCATTACGGGCTAATTTAATAGTATTTGAGCAAACTGATATACTGAAAACAGAGGATGTATGCTGGTATATGGCTATTTGTATTAAAAACTATTGACTGCGAAACAGGTCGAAGTGTTTTTTAAAGAATGAGAGCGTTGAAAGTGACAACTAAGAAAAGAAAACTCACTTTATCAAGAATAGAAGAGCGTGTTCAACAGTTACCGCTTCTGCCTTCTGTTGTTTGTGATTTGATGGAGCTTGATACAGACTCCCCCTTCTTCTATGACAAAGTAACTGAGTTGTCTCAAGCTGACCCTCCGCTGGCAACAAGAGTACTTAAAATTGTTAACTCAGCCTCTTCGGCTCATTCCCATGCCATAACTGATCTGCATGAAGCACTGATTCGGGTTGGAACAGATAAAATATTATCGTTTATAACAACATTATCAGTTGCTCGAGTTTTCACCCCTGTAACAGATCAGCAAAAAGCCATTTGGCAGCACTCAATTGAAACAGCTCATATTGCGAAGTTTGTGGCGATCCATCTAAAAGATTTAAACGTGGATAAAGGGTTGGCATTTACTTCAGGCTTGTTACATGACATAGGCAGATTCGTACTGTTTGAAATGACAGCTAAAGCCATTGATGTCGTAGATGCTAAGGGTTGGGACACGCCAATAGAATTGCCGGATGTGGAGAAAGGAGTACTTGGCTTTACCCATGCTGATGCTGGTTATATTGCGGCGAAGAAATGGCAGTTGCCGAAATTAATTGTAGACATGATTCGTTATCACCATAACTACGATATAAGCAAACACAACGAAGTGTCAGCAGAATTGCGGAACTTAGTTTTAGTTGTCCAGTTCGCAGATTTGGTGAGTGTTTTAATTGAAAAGAATCCTGAATGGCCTGATTGGGATGAAGCAAAATTGACTAGCGAAATTCGTAGCTTCTGTCACCACGATATTTGGCCTAAAGTAAATTTCCCAGTAAATGAACTGGTGAAAGAACTACCACTTATATCCATTGAGTGCTATCAGATACTTGAAAAGCTAAGGCTGAGATAAAGATTTAACCAACTATTTATCAGTTAATACCTGTTTTGTTGTCTAAAAAATTTATCAGATATCATGGTGAAGTGTTTCTGCCTCAAGGATTTCCTTCGTCTGTAGCAGTTATCTAATGAAAAGTCAGGTTACTGTCGTAGGCTGATATGCACTGGAACTTTCAGAAAACACTCTGATTAGCCCCAACATCGGAATTATTGTTTCTATATTGGGACTTTTGGGCTCAGCTTAAATCTTTACGACGAACAACTGTAATGAGATAAGCCTCCAAGGCCATTTAGTTTTGCAGACCTTAATCTGTAGAACTTGTCTTCTGCTTCTTTTGATTGTTCAGCATAAGGTTGGGTCATCACTTCCTGTAGTTCCCTTATAAGCTCGTAATTACCTTCAGCCGCTTGTTGATAAGCGGGTTGCACGAACCATTCACGCAAGGTGTATTTAGGATTTACCTGTTTGATCTGCTGAATACATTCTTCATGAGAGCGTTGAAGATGTGTATTAGCCTGATCAATAGCTGCGTTCCATTGCTGGAACCAATCTTCCCAGCGCTCACTCAGTTTGCTAGATGGCGTTTGGTAAAAGCTATTCGTTAAAGGCTCTATACTCTCTGGAAGGTCGGATAGTTCACGGAAGAAATAAGTGTAATCCACTTGCGTTTGGGCCATAAGCGCTAATAGCTCTTTTACTAGTTCTGGCTCAAATTTATCTAGCCCTAGTTTTGCGGCCCACATCGCTTGCATTTTGTTAGTCATCTCTTCTGCAAAACCGTTTCTGATTTCACTTAGCTGTTCTATTCCGTCAGGAGCTGTTTGGAAAAGGGGAGCTAAGGCTACGCAGAACATATGGAAGTTCTGTTCTGCGGCTAGAGGCTGATTTAGGAAGGAGAAGTGATGCCCGCCGCCGGTCCAAGGTTGGAATTGTGGATCAAACTCATCCATAAAACCGTATGGACCATAATCTAGGGTAAAACCACCCGCAGCACAGTTATCGCTGTTGAAATTGCCTTGGCAGTAGCCGACCCGAATCCAGTTACTGACTAGTGAAGTGAGTCGATCTTGGAAAGCTTGTGCTAGTACCAGCGCTTTCTCTGGTAACGATAGATCATGGTCGATCAGATCGCTGTATTCTCGCTCGATCAAATGCAGAACCAATATCTCGAGTTCTTCTAGCGCTTTAGGGTGCTCTTGGTTGCGAGCGCGACGACCAAAGAGTTCTAATTGACCGACACGAATAAACGAGGGTGCTACACGTGTTGTAATTGCGACAGGGTTATAGACCATGGTGTCAGGTTCATGAGAGTGTGAGCCTTCAGAATACCAAGGGCGTCTTACTATTTCTGATTTCGAAACATATAAACTTAAGGATCTAGATGTAGGAATGCCCAGAGCGTGCATATGCTCTTGCGCTAGAAACTCACGCACACTTGATCGTAAAACCGCACGGCCATCTGCTCCGCGACAATATGGAGTTTGACCGCCGCCCTTAAGCTGCATCTCCCAACGTTTATTGTTAAAGATACCTTCTAGAACAGAGACTGCTCGGCCATCACCATAACCGTTACCTGTTCCAAACGGGCATTGTTGGTAGTACTCGTTACCGTAGATGGAGAGGGCATATCCGCATGCCCATCCTTGTTGGCGTAAAGGCTTCGGAACTTGAGACAGATCACCCGAGAACATCTGCATAAAACTCTTTGATTGCGCTAAGTCGTCTGCGAAACCTAACTCACGAAAGAAAGTATGGCTGTGCGCAATATATTCTGGATCTTTGATAGGTGTTGGATTAACGGGTACATAATGGCCAGAAAAGATCTCTCTGGGGAAATGATCAACACCGTTTTTAGTGGCATCTGGATCAGCATTAAGGGTTTCTAAAAGTGAATAATCGGCTAGAGCTGCAAGATCATCGAGTGAATCGATTGTTGGTTCATTCATTGTGGTGGATGGTTCGATCATTGTGGCTCCATAACAGGGTTTACTTCTAACTAGCGTAGTTTTAATTATCTCTTTACGTTTGGGAAGAGCGGAAAGATCTTTGATCGACTGGCTAGGTGTATAAAAAGAAAATATAGAGTCTATAGTTGAAGAGCTACGAGTATCGGCTATTTTTCTCTTTAGAAATCCAAATTAACGTTTTGCACGTAACATTCACATTGGGTAATTAAGACATTCTTTCCTTTAGAATAAAAAATAAACAGTTACCGCCTTTGTGACAGTTTTTTTAGGCCCTAAGTTCATATTAACCCCCGTAGTAATTAACGGGTTAGCGTCTATAGTAAATCTATACCCAATGTTTGATTACATAGCGTAAAGGGTGGGGGCTATGTAAGCGTTTTTGGGAATCCTACCCGGTTGCTAAAATGGTATTGAAAAAAGAGTCGCGAAAGCACTTTTGGCCGATTATCACTATTATGATGTTTGTCGGGGTGATTACCTGTTTAGCTTCAATTGGGATTTTGTATAAGTCTGCAGTCGAAGCTGAACAATCCCGTCTAGTTTCTCTTGTTTCGAGTAAAGCTCGCCTTATTAATGCTGTTGCAGAATTTGATTCACAATACAGCCGAGTAGATCACCCCGAAGGGGCGGCAGGTGCAACCTTAAGTCAGCTACGAGACTCATTTAGAGATAAAACAGGCTTCGGACAGACTGGAGAATTTGTTGTTGGACGGCTGAGTGGTCAGAATATCGAATTTTTGATGAGCTCTCGGCAGCTTGAGCAAGCACCCACCCCTATACCTTTAAACGAAACTGCTGCAGAGCCTATGAGGCGAGCCTTAAATAATGAATCGGGGGCGATTATTGGCCCTGACTATCTTAATCGTGAGGTAATTGCCGCTTATCAGCTGGTCCCTCATCTGGGCATTGGTCTTGTTGCCAAAATCGATATGACTGAAGTACAGCAGCCTTTTATTGATGCCAGTATCAATGCCTTGATTATTGCTCTACTAATCATCGTGATGGGGACTTTATTAATAAGTCAGATTGAGGAAGAGGAGCACTCGAGTAGTGAAGCTTTTGCATTAAAGTCGGGTGTAGGCCCTAAAGAGTGGCTTGTTTATCGGATATTACTGCTTGCTACGGTATCTGTAGCAGTGATGATGACCTCTATTGGCTTGTTGTATTACTCAGAACGCGAAGCAGAAAACCAGCGCATGTTGGATATGGTGGTAACTCAGGCCAGTTTGATTAATGCAGTTTCAGAGTTTGATGCCCAATACAACGAAGATGATTTTCCTGGCGGGTCAAAAAAGGCGACTTTGGAACAGGTCAGTAAAGCGATGCAAGAGTCACCTGGTTTTGGTCAAAGTGGGGAATTTCTTTTAGGCAGTTTTTCTGATTACAACATCGTTTTTCTGACTCAGCCACGGCATTCAGATCACCCGATACCTGACTTTCATGTAGTTGATAAGCACTCTAATGCTATGAAACAAGCATTAGCGGGACGCACGGGAACGCTGGTAGACCTAGATTACCGCCATATAGATGTGCTGGCCGCATTCACACCGATTCCAGCATTAGAATCTGGGTTAGTTGCGAAGATAGATATTCCCGAAATCAGAAATCCGTTTATTCAAGCGAGTTTCAATACTAGCGCTGTTGCGGCGGTTGCTATCTGTTTTGGTGCTTTGCTGCTGTGGCATTTGTCTCAATATCAAAAAGAAGAGGATATCCATGATATTAGCCAGCCTATAAGTCGCGGTTTGGCTATGGTTGATGAGGTTAGAATTAGCCCTGTTTTGCTAATTTTTACTATTTCTCTAGGCGCAGCATTGTTTGTATTGGACTTGGCCCTGCCTTTAGGTATTGCTTGTGGCCTGCCTTATATCTTTTTTGTGCTGGTTGGAAAGATCTATCCGCGGCGTCAGCATACGCTCTTGCTAGCGCTCATCGCAACTATCCTAATTTTCATAGGTTACTACTATTCTCCAGAAGGAGGCCAAGATTGGGTGGTTATCACCAATCGAATCTTGGCAGTCGCAGCGATCTGGTTAACAGCACTGACAGTGAGTGTTTCTCAGGCACAAAACCGAGCGCAGAAGGTGCAAGCTTCTGAGTTGAGAAGGCTTTCTTTAGCCGTAGAAAATAGCCCCGCATCTGTAATTATTACAGATCCTGATGGAATCATTCAGTATGTTAATCAGCGTTATACGGAGCTCACAGGTTATAGCCGAGAAGAGTCTGTAGGGCGCAAAAGCAATATGACTCGATCTGGTAATACTTCAGATCCAGTCTACAGCGACTTATGGGAATCACTAAATAGTGGCAAGACGTGGCAAGGGGAGTTCCATAATAAGAAAAAATCAGGTGAGCTCTATTGGGAGAGTGCTTCTATACATCCCATTATTTCTGCGAAAGGTAAGATTGTTAATTTTGTGGCCCTTCAGGAGGATATAACAGAGCGTAAAGTGAGTGAGTTAAAGCTGCAGTATATGGCGACACATGACAACTTAACCAACCTCCCAACACGTCGACTATGTATGGATCGCTTAGCTAAGATTATAGATCTGGCTAAAAGGAAGCAGCATCAGGCGGCTGTATTGTTTATTGACCTTGATGGCTTCAAAGAGGTGAATGATTGTTTTGGTCACGATAGTGGTGATCAGGTATTAATTGATACCGCTACGAGGCTTAAAACATGTGTAAGGGAGTCTGACACAGTAGCTAGAATTGGTGGAGATGAATTTATCATCCTATTAAATGAAATCAATGAACCCCAAGATGCAGGTTTGGTTGCTAAGAAAATTCTAGAGAATATTAAGCAGCCTTATAGAATTGAACAAAAAGAAATAAGTATTGGCGTAAGTATTGGTATAGCGCTTTATCCTATTGATGCGGTAAACCCAGAGAAACTGATTCAAAATGCTGATAAAGCAATGTACAGCGTAAAAACAAAAGGTAAAAATAATTTTTCCTTCGCAGAATAAACCTTATAAATAGTGATGTTAATTTAAGGTTTTTGAATTTATTTTCTCTAATTAAGAAATTAATTATTTAGTATTTGGGTATTCTTTATAATCTGCTGTTTGCTCAAAATCTTTTTGATTTAAATAGCTACTAATTTAGCCATTGCTCATCTCCTTATTACTATATATCTGTAAAAACATGTAGTAACTAGCTACTACTTTGCTGTTTATGGTGTGTTAAATGGTAGTGTTTACTATATCCTTTGGTATAATCTAAACGCCTGTATGAAAATATCAGTTCGCTCAGACAATGCATGGATAACTCAGTATCTTCTTTAAAAATAGCTGTAAAAATCATTAACTAATTTACTTTAGTGATTATTAATAAAAATATATTAGAGGTTTTTAAATACATGGTGCTCTGTTTGTTTTAATTGAAAACTATGGCAGCCTGCGTGTCCTGCTTTTAGGATTTTTTATTTAAAAGGGAGTTTTTTAAGATGACGCTATCTCGCAAGCTCACCATAATTTTCTTAGCCGTCGGTATAGTTCCTATGTTGGTTTTGGGAGTTTTTCTTACCTATACCAGTAGTAATAGCTTAAGTGATCAAGCGCTTAATAAGTTACAAGCGGTGCGCAGTATTAAGCAAAATCAGATCGAGTCGTACTTTGCTGAGCGCGAAGGTGATGTGATGATGCTCTCTGAGATGATCAACTCCATGACATCTGCAGGGCATACCCTAAACAGCATTGAACAGATGCTTGGTGTCGAAGGAGGCGATAATAGCTTCTTTGCAAAGTACATTAATGCTTATGACTATTATGACCTTTTCTTAATCAATCCAGCGGGTACTGTGTTTTATACAGTGACACGCGAAGCAGATTACGGCACAAACTTAATATCGGGCCCATATCGTGATTCTGGCCTAGCCAAAGCTTTTCGCAATGCCCGTGATGAGAATAAATTTGTATTAGAAGATTTCGCCCCTTACGCCCCTAGTGCAAATGCGCCGGCAAGTTTTATTGCCTACCCAATCCAACAGAACGGTCAGTTTGCTGGCGTAGTAGCTCTACAGCTATCAATCGAAAAGATCGGTTCAATTATGCAAGAGCGCGATGGTATGGGAGAAACGGGCGAATCTTATCTAGTTGGATCAGATAAACGCATGCGATCTGACTCTTTCCTTGATCCTGAAGGTCACTCTGTGATCGCGTCTTTTGCAGGGACTGTGGCGAAAAATGGTATTGATTCTGTATCCGTTCGCGAAGCATTAAGTAATAACGAAGGCGTTACAGAGCTGATTGATTACAACGGTAACCCAGTTCTGTCAGCCTATACATCAGTAAAGGTGGGTGATCTTACATGGGCGCTTATTTCAGAGATTGATGTGGCCGAAGCACTTGAATCAGTCTCTGGATTGAAGATGACGGTTCTGGTTACGGTATTGATCTCAGTGGTTTTCGTAATTGCCGTTGCTTATGTGTTTTCTAGATCGATTACTCGTCCGTTAGGCGGTGAGCCACACGAGATGAAACAGGTAGCCGACACCATCGCATCAGGTGATTTAACCTTAGCCATTGATGCAAATCAGCAACAAGGCAGCGCTTATAGCTCAATGGCTGTTATGGCGGATAACCTTCGCAAAATGGTTGCTGACATGATCAGCATCAGCGAGCAGATGGCACGTAGTAGTGAAGAAACGTCGGTTATCACAACACAAACTCACACGAATACAGAACTGCAACAAAATGAGTTAACTAAGATCTCTGCAGCAATGGTGCAGATGGTGGCAACAGTTCAAGAGGTTGCGTCGAATGCGCAGAATGTTTCTGATGCAACAACCAATGCCTCTAAAGAGGTAGTGGCTGCGCAAAAGGGTATTGAGCAAACTATGCAGTCTGTTGCTGAACTCTCCCACGAGGTTGATCAGTCAAACCAAGCCATATTGAATCTTGAAGAGTACAGTGCCCAGATAGACTCTATTTTGGCGGTCATTGTAAGTATTGCTGAGCAGACAAACTTGCTTGCTCTTAATGCAGCGATTGAAGCGGCAAGGGCGGGTGATCATGGCCGTGGTTTTGCTGTGGTTGCAGATGAGGTTCGCTCCCTTGCTCAAAGAACACAAGATTCTACTCGTGATATCGAGGCGATCATTACTCAGCTGAAAGAGGGAACGCGTCGAGCGAGTGATTCAATGAATGTCAGTATTAAGAAAACACAGCTTTCACTTCAAAACACAAAAGAGATGAATGATCTGATTATCTCGATAGGTGCCGGTGCCGAGCGTATCAGTGAGATGATGCTACAAATTGCCAGTGCTACGGAGCAGCAGTCTTGCGTGGCAGATGAGATTGGCGAGAACGTAAACTACATTCATCAGTTGGCAATTGAGAATGCCACGGGTGTTGGTGAAACCGCACAAGCGACTCAGCATTTATCGCAATCGGCAGGTAATCTGCATCAACTTATTGCGCAGTTCAAAACTTAATGGGTTAGTCATAACATATAAAAAAGGCCTTCATGATGAAGGCCTTTTTTAGTTTAAATCTCATTAGCTGTCGGTATATCTGCAAACATACTATTATTCATCCAGCGGCTGACATTGGCCGTTAAAGAGCTAGGGCCGATTAGGTTTAATCGCTGTTGTCTAATAGCGGCTTTATAGCTGATATCACCCATCCAGATCTCAATCATGGTACGAAGATCGGTATTAAACCAGATGTCGACCTCTTTGCCTGGGTCTGTAGTGCAGACATCTTTATGGTTGCCGTCGACCATCACCCACCATTTAGCTAAGTGTTCGCGGTCGCTAAAGTTAAAGCAGATTGTTGTCGCACCGTCTGGGAGTTTATCGGTTTGGATGCTGCGTTCGAGATAAACCATCAGCAGTTCAATATCGAGTTCGCTGTCGGAGATCTGGCCGCGGGTCCAACGCATCCCCCAATCACCAATTTGCTGAATAATCGGTAAAAGTTCTTTGCCTTGCTCGGTTAAAAAGTACTCGTAGCCACGTTGGTTTGGGATCTTCTTGCGAATCACAATACCGGCTGCCGTCAGCTCATTTAAGCGCTTAGTCAGCATGGTAGGGGAGATAGCTGCCATGCCGCGCTGAAAGTCATTAAAGCGTTTTCCACCCATAAGTAGCTCGCGGACTATAAGGAGCGTCCATTTTTCGCAAAGGAGCTCTGAGGCTTTAGCGATAGGGCAAAATTGCATGTACTGCATAAAAATCTCTACTATTTTTCGTTTTTATTCTTAACTACAGAATCTGTAGTTTAATGCTACGGTTTAGATAGCATTCAAAGAGTGAACTTCTAATTAGTATCAATGCTCTGATTGATTACAAAAACAATAATTGGAGCAACAAACCATGCCTAAGTTCATCATTGAGCGTGATATCCCAGAAATCGGTTCAGCTGATGCAGATGCATTAAAAGCAGCTGCAGCAAAATCTAACGCGGTACTAGCCGAGATGCAGAGCGAACATAAAGATATTGCTTGGGATTACAGTTACGTCGCTGGCGATAAAACCTTCTGTGTTTATAACTGTGCCGACGCTGAATTAATTGAAGAGCATTCACAGCGTAGTGGTTTCCCAGCATCCATTGTTACGCAAGTAGATACCCAGATAAGCCCAGCAACTGCAACGTCTTAAACTAGCTGGAGTTATTGCAACCGGTGTTACCTTAGCACCGGTTTTTGTGCTGCTGTACTGTACTTAAGACCCCAGTGATTAAGTCTTAAATGCAATTATTGCAGTGTGAATAAGCAGTTAACATGTTAAAAAATAACAAGAATAAGTAGCCATGTATCAGTTCTATAATCGTAGTCTTAGCTATGTTTTCTTATTAGTTGTGCTTTTTCTATGCACACTTGTCATGAGTCTTTCCTCTAGTGTGCAAGCAGGGGTGCTCAATAAGGAAGATATTGTAAAAGCCTTTCCATCTCCCTATATCGTCGGCGATAAAGATGAATCTCTAGCTGTCTGGCCACTCTACCAGCAGATATCTACCGATACGCCGCTGGTGGGCTATGCCTATGAAACGATTGATATGGTTGCCGTACCGGGTTTTGCGGGGGTGCCTTATAACCTGTTGGTGGCAATGGATCCGCAGGGATCATTTATCAGCGTAAAAGTTCTATCTCATCACGAACCTGTATTTCTTGAAGGTTTGGGGGAGAAGCCTCTTTTTGATTTCGCTAAGCAGTACTCTGGCATCTCGTTGATGCAGAACATCAAGATCGATGCTAGCCCTACGGTTGCTCAGCGTGAAAATAAAGCCAATGCCTATATCGATGGCGTGACTAAGGCGACGGCATCTGTTCGTATTTTTAATCAAACGTTGTTGTCAGCCTCTTTAACTGTGGCTCGTGAAAAATTAGGTTTTGCGAAAGGGCGAGATCCAGATCTGATCGCACGCTTAGATAAAGAACTTTATGAGCCAATGAGTTGGGAGCAACTTATTGATGCTGGCTTAATCCAGAAGTTTCGTTTCACCAATGACCAGGTGGAACAGCAATTTAAAGATACGATTGGCGAAGGGCTGGACGAAGAGGGATTAGAAGCGCCAGAAGAAACCTATATCGAGTTGTATATAGCCAACCTAAGCGTTCCTTCAGTAGGGCGAAACCTATTATTGCCGGAAGCTTGGGCATATCTTAAAGAAAGCACAGCAGAGAATGATCAGCTCCTGTTAGTAATTGGTGATGGTCGCTTCTCGTTCGTTGGCGAAAATTTTGTACGCGGTAAAGTGCCTGAACGTATTAGCCTGCAGCAAGCCGGACTACCTGTTGAAATACGAGATTTTGATTTCAGTGACCGTTTAGATCTGTTTGAGCTGGATTACCAAATCAAACTTCCAGAGGCTTTATCTGAGCATGAATGGAAGGCATTTCATGTAATCGGACAGGCAGGGTTAGATCCTGCATTTCCTTATGAATTTCAACTGCATATTAGCCGTGAAAAAGGGTGGTTGTACCCAGAAACCGTCAGTAAGGCTTTGGATTTCAAAACTGAGCTGGATGAAGAGTATTACATCGCTGCAGAAACGGATAATAAAACTTGGCACAGTCTTTGGGCTGGACGCACTACAGATATTGCCATCCTCCTTGCAGGGTTGTTTGTCCTGACTGTTGTGTTGGTACGTTACCAGCTTCTAACAAAAGGCCAGCAGCATCTGCGTTGGTTTAGGCCGCTATACCTAGTTTATACCTTGGTGTTTATCGGTTGGTACGCACAAGGCCAGCTATCGATCGTAAACATTACTGGTGTACTTCAGGCGTGGTTAGCAGGGCGTAGTTTAGAGTTCTTCCTATACGACCCTATGACCGTGATTATCTGGGCTTATGTCGGCATTACCTTCTTTGTTTGGGGGCGTGGCACATTCTGCGGGTGGTTATGTCCATTTGGCGCGCTGCAGGAACTTATCGGTAAGGTGTTAGCCTTCCTGAAAATCCCTCAGATAAAGATCTCTGAGAAAACTGATGCGAGACTAAAAGGGCTTAAATATCTGGTCTTGCTGTTTATCTTAGTGGTTGCCGTTGTGTCTGTTCCACTGACAGGTTCCGTAGTAGAGATCGAGCCATTTAAAACCAGTATTACTCTGATCTTTGATCGCTCTTGGCCATTCGTTTTGTGGGCTGTTGTGCTATTGGCATTAAGCCTGTTTGTTTACAAAGGTTACTGCCGCTATATCTGCCCATTGGGTGCGAGTATGGCTGTGCTGGGTAAGCTGCGAATCTATAAATGGCTTCCACGCCGAGAGGAGTGTGGCTCGCCTTGTCGTTTGTGTACTCAGAAGTGTGAATACGAAGCGATTCCACGTAGCGGCGTGATTGATTACAACGAGTGCTTCCAGTGTTTAGATTGTGTCGTAATTTACGATGATGATAAGCAGTGTGTACCGCTTGTGTTAGAAAAGCGCGGCCGCAAACTTAAAGTTAAGAATGTTGCTTAAGTAACTAAAACCGGCACTAAAAAGTGCCGGTTTGAGCGCTTATCCAAGTAGGAGGCTTTGCTAATTAGGACTGCCCATAATTCGTTACCGTTTGGTAGTTCTGTACAGCAATACTTTCATTATTGGCAGTTTTTGCATAAAAATGATCGCCTTGTGCAAACGCACTTCGATGAGAATCGTCACTTAAGTTTTGCAGTAAATAGTCATATTCATCGATAAACCATTGCGGTAAATTTTGCTGATTATCTATCAGAATTTGGTGTTTGTTTATAGATACACTGCTGCCTGCTGTTTGATTACTCAGTTGGTCAGCTATTTGTTTAAACCCTTGTTGAAAGGCTTTAGCTGCTGCTATCAGGCCTTCATCACTTACTTCAAAACCTTGGCTTTCCCATGCCTTCAAGGTGTTATTGCCAATAGCCATTCTGCCAAGTTCAATTAAACCTTGTTTATCGGTAGCACTTACAATCTTTCCTATTTGGCTGAAACTATTCTGCTGAGTATTGAGCTGTTGTGCCGGGTTTGAGCTTATGCCTGTTTCAACTCTATTCTTAGTTGGATGGGCTAGGGGTGAAGAGGCTGCGCTATGAATCTTCATCTTGGTGCCTTCTCTACTCGCATTAGCTCGACTAGTTGTGTGCTGGTGTTCATCGACCAATTTTCTTCATCAAAACTCATAGAGAAATCTTGCTTATAGCCATAGGTGATTAGGGAGTTATCCTTCTGTGGTTTGTTATCGGAATCTGATTGATTCAATAGACTATCTCTAAGTTCTGCTTGAGTAGTATTTTCAGCTGCAGTAAGTTGATCTAAAGCGAGGTAGCTTTGTTTGAAGTGAGCGTTTTCGGGGTTATTCAACAACTCTTCGATTTGATCGCTTAGTAAAGGGTCATCAACATTTTTGATCAGGAATTGCGGTTCTTTTGATGGTTCTTCTTCAGCGGATTCTGATTTCTTTTCTGGAATCCCGTAAGAAATAGTGAGTCCATCTGGAACATCGATCCCTTGCTCAGTAAACAACTCTTTTAATTGAGCATTAACGTCTTGATAGCCTGCAGGAATAGTAGAGCTAACTTCAATCATGCTTCCTGATGTGCTGAAAGCGTATTGCTGCCATGCCTCATCAGGAGACGTTGGTTTGAAAACTATTTGAGCATCGCCTGTTGTATTGTAGATGCTATCAGGTAAATCTCCCTGAGCAATGAACTTAGTTTCATCCACTTGAGGTTGGGTGGTTGTAGGGCTTTGGCTATGAGTAACTGAATGCGTTGAGTTCGCTTGAATTTGCATCGTTTAATATTCGTATCGTGATAAGAGAATATGATAAAAGGCTTATGCGGCACGTAGTTAGCTCAGTTGTTGCAATTCAGCTTCAAACTTATCGTAGAAATCCTGTCTAACTAGATTAGTTCTATCCCACCCATCTAAGGCCACTGCAAACTCTAACGCGCTTCTAAGCTCTTTAAGTAACTGTTGCCAGCCATTAGTTGACCACTGATCTTCGGGAGCTAAGGCTTCTTTGCTTTCAATTCCTTCAATTTGGAATCCATATACCGCATGGTGCATATGCAACTGCATAATCATCTTGTCGCCTTCTGACATGCCTTCAGTAGCAGCCTCCCAAGACTTGTGGACTGAAGCTGGGGCATTGACTGGAGGAAAGGTAACCATCTTACCGGCCCCAATTTCGACGATACCATCATTATTCAGATCAACCATGCCGGTTTTGTCTGGTTGGGCAAGTAGGTTGTGAGCTCCTTCACGACTCAAAGAGCTGACACTTATCGGGTCAACTAAGCCAGTTGCCTTCTGTAGTAATTTCATTTCCTTTTGAGACATATCGGACAACACTTGCTTGGCTGATTTGTCATTTTCTAATTGACTATTGGCTTTATCTAGCAGTGCTGAAAAATCACTAACTTGCTCATCAGATAATCCTCTTAATTGCAAAAGGTTTACCGATTCGTTACTTAGGCTTATAGATGACAGCATATTTATGTTCCCTATCTAATGACTGCTGTAAGGAAAGCAAAAATCAAGCCAAATAATGTATCTTAGATCTATCTTAATTAAGAGTTACTGAGAAGCCTCTAATTACGGGCTGTAGCTATGTAGAAAGGGCAATATTTATCAAGAGAGCTAGAGTTAGGCTCTGTTAGAACTAGATGAGTTTGCCGGAAGCGGCATTAGTATGCCGCTTGAGGTTGAATGCTTTTAAAATATCTACTGCTCCTGAGTTAGCTCAGCAAAAGAATCTAAAAGCGATTTCGCTTGTTCTTTGGCTATATCAATATCTAGTTCTTGCTCATCGACAGCTTCTTTTAAAGAGTTAATGCTTTCTAAAATGAATGCTTTGGTGTCATTGGTAAATGGGATTAGTGTTTCAACTAGCGTATCTACTTGATCTTCAACAAAACTCGCAGCTTGCCAGAAATCGTCTTTTACCGGTTCTGGTAGTGTTGATTCAAACTCGCCTAAATCTTTTACGCTTTTGCTTTCAATAATGGCACTAGTGCGATTTAAGAATTGCTCAAAATCGGCTTCTAAAAGGGTTAGATCATGTTCAGCCAAGCGAGAGATAGTCGCTCCCGAGTGGTTAAGCTGCTTAATAAGATCGTCCCGTTGTTCTGCCTCTAACTGACTCAAGTTATTAGCTAATTGTTTGGTCTGAGCTGGTTCGTCTTGATTCAGCCAGGCATGAGTTGTTAATAGTTCGATTGTCTGGCGCTGATCCTGAATGGCTGTACTGTGATCTTTTATTTCATAGAAAGCGCGACCATCAGAGATCCTCTTCTCACCCATATATGATTCAGCGACCAGCATTCGAGTATTGTGATCCGATCTAAGGGTATCGAGTGTTGAAAGCGCTGCGTCATTGGTGGATAGATCATGTTGAGAGTCATCACCTACCAGAGTATTCAAACCGGTAGAGGTGATCTCTAAATAAGCTCGCTGATGGGTGTTATCAAGATGTTTAAGGTCAGTAGCCATCTCTTTTAGCTGATCATCACTAAAGGTGTAATCTTCGGTCAGTGAAACAAAGGTATCTATCATGCCGTAAACAACTGAGCGGGTGTCATCAGCATGATTCAACACCGCGCCATGCCATTCATCGGGCGATGATGGGCGTCTAATGGGATCAAGAGAAAGAGAGTCCGGTTGCGTGGCTGTTTTGGAAAGCTCAGTAAGAAAACTTATCACTTCGTCTTGAGTTTTAGACTCGAAACCTTCTACAGATTCTAATAAGCGGAAACTAAGTTCTAAGTCTCCGCCAAATAGCTGCAATAGATTAGATTGTTGCAGTTCATCGGCTCCTTCGAGGTTATCTAATATACGGTTAGCATCGTCTGATAATCGCTCTGTATCAATATTGTTTATAGCCGTAATGAAGTTATGAATATCGTTCGCTGCAGGGGAGCTAGGTGTGATTAAACCTCCAGAATCGTACACAGAATCGTCATTTGATAAGGGGACTTTGCTACTCAATTCCTCGGCTTTTGCCAACACTTGGCTACGCGTATCACTGTCCAAAGAAGATAGTGTTTGGATAAACTCCTGTACGTTTTGTTTTCCAGAGGAATAATTGAGGGCAAACGAATTAAAATCGGGTGCTGTCTGTAATGCCAGTGCTGCGCTAGCAAACTGCTGTAACTCGGTATCATTTAGCTGTTGAGCAAGTGCTAAGAAATCTTCATCTTCTAAAACGCCAAGATCAATTAAGTTCTGGCCTTGCTCTTGGGATAGTTTATCTAAGACTGCATGCATCTGATCGGTTATATCAGATTCAGGAAGAATCACGACCTGATGTTTACCTTCAAATGCTGTAAACCGCGTAAACTCACTCGAATCTTGCTGGCGCAGTTGTTCTAACTGCACCTCTACAGAGTTAATCTGCTTTAGTTGGCTTTTAAGCTCTTGAGAGGGTTCAACCTGCTGAGGTTTGATAGTCGAGCTAAGTCCCTGTTGCAGTGGCAACTGATCCGATGTGATCTTCATAAATCCTTTCACTTTAACTTCGTCGGCGATTTTATCTATAACGGCCATTTTCGAAGAAAATTAATTTAGTTGGGTTATATGGGAGAGTGTTTTGGGTGAAAGGTTCAAAATTATTTAGAAGAGTACCTACTTCTTTGTTTAAGATAAGAGAAGTTGTTCGGTAAAAATCTCTATAGGCAGTGGCTTACCAAATAGATAGCCTTGGAAATTCAGGCAATTAGACAGCTCTAAAAACTCTCTTTGATCAATAGTTTCTACACCTTCAGCAATTACATCTAGTCCTAAGTTATAGGCCATAGCAATTATGGTCTGAACGATTTCTGCATCATCAGGGTCTGTGGTGATATCGCGCACAAAGGACTGATCTATTTTAAGCTGCTCTATAGGTAGCTTTTTAAGGTTACTCAGTGATGAATAACCTGTACCAAAATCGTCTAAAGAAAAGCGGATCCCAAATTTCCTGAGTTTATTCATTTTGGTAACGATCTCATTAACGTCACTTAATAGCACGCTTTCAGTAAGTTCTAATTTCAGTAAGTTAGGGTCAATTTTTGTTTGCTCTAAAATTGAAATTGTTTGTTCGACGAAATTGATTTGACTGAATTGTCGAGCACTGACATTAACTGCTAGTTGTAAATTGGAGGTCGATTCGGATTTAGACCATTCAATCAGTTGCTGGCAGGCTGATTCTATAATCCACCAGCCAATAGGAACAATAAGGCCAGTTTCTTCTGCAATGGGTATAAATTCCACGGGGGAAATGAGTCCGCGTTCTGGGTGTTGCCAGCGTAGTAGAACCTCTGCACCGGTTAATTGTTCGGTATTAAATTGAGGTTGGTAGAACAAGATGAATTGTGATTTTGGTAAAGCATTGCGAAGCTCTAACTCCAGTTCGGCCATATGGAATTGAGGCACTAAAATCTCTGGGTCATAAAACCTGCAGGTGTTTTTTCCAGACCACTTTGCTTGGTACATGGCCATATCACCGCGTTGCATGACTTCTTCGGTGCTTTCTCCTCCTTTGAAAGGAGTGACACCGATACTACAGGAGGCATGATATTCAAATTGATCTAAGATGACGCTTTGTTTCAAAACGGATGTAATGTTATCAATAACTTCCTTCACATTTAGAATGACTGCTTTTTCATTCTGGCCCATATCTTCCAATATGATAATAAACTCATCTCCGCCTAACCTCGCGACAATATCTGTTTCCCTTATGGCTCCTTTTAGGCGGTTTGCAACTTTCTTTAGCAAAAGGTCACCGGTTGAGTGCCCGTGAGTATCATTAACGCTTTTAAAATTATCTAAGTCTAAAAAGAGCAGAGCGCCTTGTTTACTTGTGCGGCCTGCACGTTTTAAAATCTTTGATAGGCTATCCATCAAGGATTGACGATTCGGTAAGCCTGTAAGCGTGTCGAAATACGCATATTGATGAATTTGAGCCTCACTTTCTTTTATATTGGTAATATCAGTGAACGCGCCGACGTAGTTGATTACTTTACCATCTTCGGATTCTACCGCTGTAATCGTCAGGTATTCAGGGTAGATCTCGCCGGATTTCCGTTTGTTCCATATCTCTCCCTGCCAGTATTTTTTGGTAGAGAGACTTTCATTCATTTGGTCATAAAAACGTTTTGTATGCTGCCCTGATTGCAAGAGCGCAGGAGTTTGACCAATAGCTTCTTCTGCTGAGTACCCTGTCACGCGAGAGAAAGCTTTATTAACACGTAAGATCACCTTATTTTGGTCAGTAATGATCATACCTTCTTGAGATTCAAAGGCTGTGGCAGCAATACGTAATTGGTGTTCAGCTTCTTTGAGTTTCGTAATGTCCTTAACAAAACATTCAATCAGATGCTGTGGTTCATGTTTAAGAGTGGCAGAGATACTGACTAATAGTTCGGTTCCACTCATCGAACAGAAGGATGTTTCAAAGTTATCTAGTTTTTCACTCGATTCGAGTTCTTTAATGAAACGCTTGTATTCATTCGTTGACACGAATAAGTGCTTTTGTAGAGATTCATAATTCTTTTGGAAACTTATTACGGAGTTAAAACCACACATTTGTGCCATGGCAGGGTTCACATTGATGACCTTGCCATCTAAATCTGCCTGGAAAATCCCATGACGAGCATGATCGAATAGACTTTTATATCTATTTCTCTCTGTTTCAAGATCGACTAAGTTTGCCTCTAGTTCTGCATAATAGGTCTTGCGAGTTGATTGCGTGCCTAACCCTAATAAGCTTTTAAAGTCTGTATGAGGTTTAGAGGGCTTCTTCATAAACGGTTGCCAAATCTCTCTTATTAGAAGGGCGAGGGTTGGTTAGGAGGCATGGGTCAATTAGTGCATGATCGGAAAGAATCGGAATATCTGTTTTATGGACGCCATTAACGGTTAGTGTTTGGTTAATACCTACCTGTTGTTTAAGCATTATTACTTGCTGCATTAAGCGCTGCTTTATCTGCTCTGAAGTTAATCCACGTGTATCCACATTCATGGTTTCAGCGATCATTTTGAATCGATCCTGTGCGTTGGGATAGTTATAAGCAATTACATGCTCAAGAAGCATGGCGTTGCATAACCCGTGCGGCAGATCTAGATAGCCACCTAAGGAGTGCGACATCGCGTGCACAGCACCTAAAATGGCATTGGAAAACGCTAATCCCGCTTTCATCGAGCCCAGCATGATTTGTTCTCTGAGCCGCATATCATGGGGTGTCATTAAAAGCGCAGGGAGATTCTCATGAATTAAGCGAATAGCATCTAGTGCGTGCATATCAGTTAAAGGACCGGCACCTGTAGAAACAAAGGCTTCGATTGCATGGACTAATGCATCTATTCCTGTGCAAGCCGTTAAGAATGAATCCATTGAGGATGCTGTTTCTGGATCGATTAGTGAAACATCAGGCACTATAGTTTTGGAAATAATCGAAAATTTTATGCGCTCAATCTGATCTGAAATAATGGCGAACTGTGAAACATCTGCTGAAGAACCTGCCGTTGTAGGAATGAATATTAAAGGAGGGATTGGAGAGCTAATAGTATCTATGCCGTTATAATCTAGAATATGCCCGTCATTGGTACTTACGATCCCAATCCCTTTAGCACAGTCCATAGGGCTGCCACCGCCTATAGCAACTATGACATTACAATTATTAGTTTTATAGACCTCAGAGCCTTTCATTACCTCATCTGTTCGAGGGTTAGGGGAGACATCAATAAAGCTCACCCATTCGATTTCGTTTTCACTTAAGTGATTTTCTACTTCAGAGAGCCAACCCGCCGCTTTTACGCCGGGATCCGAGACAATGAGAACCTTGCGAGCGCCGAAATTTACGGCATAGTTGGCGACTGAATGCCTAGCTCCAACACCAAAAATTATTTCGGGGCTTACAAATTTACGAAGTATTGAAATATCTTCTGTCATAGCAGTTTCTACTTATTTTTCTGCTTTTTATGATTTTAGTTCAAATATGAAAGGGGTTATGGGGGAGTCATCATTAATTGATTTGAGTCAGGTAATATGGTCGGCAGTAAGGAATAGGTAACCAGTTATGTAACAAAGCTATAACAGAAAGCTTTGTTTAGTGTTGTTAGGATATTTGTACAAACCTACCGTTAATTCTGATTTTAGTAGGATAGGGCTCTCATGATCGTCATCTACGGAATTAAACAGCAACTAACCCCCATCAAAGCAGAACTGTCGGATGTTATTCATCAATGCATGCAAGAGGTACTTGGTTTTCCCGAGGATAAGCGTGCTCATCGCTTTATCCCGATGGAAAAAGAAGATTTTTACTATCCTGGAGGGCGCAGTGAGGCCTACACAGTTATCGAAATTAATATGATGGCTGGGCGCAAAGTTGAGACACAGAAGAAGCTGATTTACACTCTGTTCGAAAGGATAGAAGAGAAGATTGGGATTCTACCCATTGATATTGAAATTACTATTAAAGAGCAGCAGTCATACCAATGGGGCTTTAGAGGTATGACGGGCGATGAAGTGAATGACCTTAAATACAAAGTTAATGTCTAGTTGGTCATGAGGATATAACTATTGACCTAATTACACTTATGTTCAGCGAGTAACTCTAGGCGGTTATAGGCAACTAAATGGGGTAAAAAAATCACCCGAACTTTGACCCCTTTACTTTCAAGATTGAAAGCATCAATTACTTTACAAGCGTACTTAGCATAATCTTCAGTTCGATACCGTTGTATTACACCGATTTGGAGTGCTTTCTTTGAAGTCCATTTCACATCAGAGGCTAACGGCTCTTGATCGCTATTCAGATAATCGGCTACTTTTTTGTGCTTTTTGCTGAAGCTTTGTTTTGATTTCTTTGATTTGATTATTTCACTTCGCTGACCCTCGTTGTTGTAGTAACCGGAGGGTGGCTCTTCATCTTTGTCCATAAAGAAGGTCTTAGCGCCGACCTGTGGGCTAATTAGCGCAGCAAAGAGTATGCTTAAGCCTGTTAGGATCGATAATTGGGATTTGATAAAGTTCAATTGCATAGTGATAATTTCGGTTACTGCTATTCCTTCCTTAAGATTACGCTACCTACCTGATTTTAAAAGAATAAGTTTATTAAAATTTTATCTATTTTAATGAGGTTAAATAAGGCTGGATGCCTAAATGCTCGATTTTGATCATAGTTTAGTGTTTATCTACCTCGGCGATTGAGAGCCGTTCAAACATACTCCTAGGTAACTGATTAATGCTGTTTGGAGGATTGAATATGGCTGGGCGTTTAGAAGGTAAGGTGGTACTGATTACAGGTGCTGGTGGTGGGCTAGGCAGTGCGCAAGCGCGTATGATGGCTGAAGAGGGTGCGAGTGTAATGCTGGCTAACTTACCAGAGGATCCCATTATTGCAGAAGGTCAGAAACCAACGGGGCTTTGGGATAGTGCTGTTAGGGTTGCTGAAGAGATTCGGGCAGATGGTGGTAAAGCCGATGTGGTGGCTTTGGATGTTACTGAAGAGCCTCAGTGGATTGCTGCGGTTAGCGCAACCGAAACAGCCTTCGGTAAGTTGGATGTATTGGTCAACAATGCGGGTATCTATTACCACGCAGGTTTATTGGATCATACCGTAGAGAAGTTTGATCAAATTGTGGGTGTGAATCAGTTGGGCTGTTTGTTGGGCATGAAGTCTGCGATTCCTGCAATGCGACGGAATGGTGGCGGTTCGATTATTAATTTTGCATCCATTTATGGTATTTCAGGAGCAGGGACGTCCACGGCTTACCAAAGCACAAAAGGCGCTGTTCGTTTGATGACTAAATCCGCGGCACTTGAGTTTGTCGGCGATAATATTCGTATCAATTCAATCTGCCCTGGGATGTTTGATACTAATCTGTTTGAAAGTTCTGTTCCGAAAGAAGCGTGGGGGCCTCTGGTCGATATGGTACCAATGAAACGCTTTGGCAGACCAAAAGAGATCGCTTATGGCACGGTGTTCTTAGCCTCTGATGAGGCTTCTTTTATGACCGGGTCTGATCTGGTGATTGATGGCGGCTATACCTGCCCTTAAGTTTTTTCTTCACTTATTCTTACCTAGAAAAACTGCGCTTAAGTGCAGTTTTTTTGTTTGGCCGAAATTGTCCTGTTTTTGGCCGCTATCTTTCTTATGTCAATTTTGGTTATAGCTCACACTTAGCTCACAAATATTAAATACATGGGAGTTTAAGCTATGAAAAATACAGCGTTATTAGTGATTGATGTGCAGGAATCCTTTAAACATCGTGATTATTGGTATGATGATGGTTTTTCTGATTATGAAGCGAGACAAAACTGGCTAATTGATGCGGTAAGAGCGCAAGGTGGCTCAATTGTGTTTATCCTTCATAATGAAGATGAAGGTGTGTTTTCTGTCGAGTCCGGTTTTGTCCGTTTGATGGACTTTCTGAATAAGAAGGATGAAGATAAGTTGTTTAACAAGCGCGTTCATAATGCGCTGCTCGACAGTGGTTTGCACGAGTGGTTACAAGGGCAATCGATTACCAAACTATTGGTGAGTGGCTTAAGAACGGAACAGTGCTGTGAAACCACAACGCGTGTAGGCAGTGATTTGGGCTATGAGTTAGATTTCGTGGTCGATGCTACCCATACCTTTACTATGAAAAATCAATTTACCGGTGAGACAGTGAGTGAAGAGGCCTTAAAGCAACATACTTCGATGATTTTGCAAGATCGCTTCGCAAATGTGCGCATGGTTGGGGACTATGAATAAGAAAAGGCGTGTTTATCTGTTGGTGTTGCCACGTGTCCATTTGTTGGATCTGGCTGCGCCTGCTCAGATCTTTGCACATCCTTCTCTAGAGGAGAGTATAGAGTTGCGCTATATCTCTCCTCGACCTGAACTGCAGTCCAAACAAGGCTTACATCTTGCTAATCTGGAGCCTTTACCGGAGAGGTTAGAAGCAGACGATTGGCTACTGTTGATCGGAACAAGCCAGTTAAATAAGCATCTTCATGAAGCTGATTACCAGACGGCGATTCAATGGTTAACCTTCGTAAAACAGCAATTCGGTTTGTTAGCGGGGATCTGTTCAGGTTCGCTTCTAGCGGCAAAGGCAGGTGTATTAGATGGCAAACGCTGCACGACACACCATGATCTTACTGCCTCACTTTGTCAGATCGCTCCAGACGCTTTAGTACAGGAAGATTGTATTTTCGTTACTGATGGCAATATATGGACGAGCGCCGGTATCACCACAGGATTGGATCTTTGCTTACAGTTAGTTGATAACCATTGGGGGCAGGATCGGGCAGTACAAATTGCCCGTGAGATGGTGATCTACATGCGACGATCTGGCCAGGAAGCGCAGCTGAGTTTTTGGTTAAACCATCGAAACCACACTCAGTCTCGCGTGCACAAAGTTCAGGACCTGATAATGGAGCAGCCGGGTTTTGATTGGGATGTGTCGCTATTGGCAGAACGAGTTCACTTAAGTGAGCGTCATCTTCGGCGTTTATTTCTGCAAGCGACTGGATTCAATCTGCAAGAGTACCTGCAGCAGGCGCGCATAGAGCTAGGTCGTCAGTTATTAGAACAAACCAAACTGCCTATAGATGTTATTGCTGAGCGTTGCGGGTTTCATTCTGAAAGAAGCTTAAGACGTGTTTGGGCAAGGTGGCAGGAGGGCACTCCCTCGCAATATCGAAGGAATTTAAATCTGATTGATATTTGAACAATTTGGTTATGGTCGTATATGTTTAAGTGACTGCGTTTCAACACCGTTTATGGAGGCGAGGCATGTCCACTTACCAAGGTACCATCAAGGGTTTATATATAGGGCAACCAAAACCAATTGGCCCAGATGAAGCGCCAAGCGGTATCTTCAAAGAGCCCGTTGAAGCTTGTTTATTAACCAAAACAGGGCTGGAAGGTGATGTTCAAGTAGATAAGCGTGTGCATGGTGGCCCTGAAAAAGCGCTGTATCAATTCCCCTCAGAAAATTACGCAACACTTCGCCAAGCCTTACCGCATCTTGAAGATAGTTTTATCTCTGGGTCAATAGGAGAAAACCTTTCCAGCGAATCAGTCGATGATACTCAGGTTCATATTGGCGATATTGTGAAAGTGGGTGGTGCTTTAGTGCAGGTGTCCCAACCCCGCAGGCCTTGTTGGAAAGTGAATCATAAATATGGCAATGGTCATATAGCGCCATTACTAATGTCGCAGGCGATTAGTGGTTGGTATTACCGTGTGTTAGAGGAGGGTGAATTGCAAGTAGGCGATACATTCACCCTGCAGGAACGACTAGAGAATAGTGTCGCTGTTGCAGAAGTCTGGAAAGTTTTTTTAGAAAAGTTACAGTCCAGATTACCGCCAGAAGCGTTTAACACCAATATCCCAGGATTATCGACTGAATGGCGTTTTGAATAGCTGTTATCAGGGCTTAGCCGTACACATCGTAGAAGAAGTAAGCAGTGATGCCACAGCTAGCGAAAATTACGAAATTACGCACCCACTGTTGTGGTAACTGCCGTGAGTAGTGTGCTGCATAATAACCGCCTGCGAGTGTACCTATCAGAACGATCGTACCTGAATACCAATCGATCACCCCATCAATAATAAACAGCACAATCGCGATCAGTGATACGCATGAAGATACCAAAAGCTTGATACCGTTCATGGTGTTGATATTGGTATAACCGGCCAAAGCTAAATAGCTCAGCGTGATAATACCTAATCCAGCATTGAAGAACCCGCCATAGAGACAAACGCCAAACAGCAGTAGCATCAGAAGAAAGCCTCCTACTGCTGATGCATGCTTATGAGCGCCCGAAAGACTTTTTAATGCGCTGTTGAGTCGTCCACCGAAGATAAAAAGAATCGTCGCGAATAGCAGTAACCATGGCACAGCTTCAAGAAATACCTCTTCAGGCGTTCTTAGTAGCAACACTGCACCTGCGATACCACCGATAAAACTAATCAAAATTAATCTTATGAGGTTCTTTCGATCTTGCCTGATATCTTTTCGCAGCGCATAGGTGCCGCTCATATAACCAGCACAGGCAGAGAATGTGTTGGTCGCATTCGCGCTAATCGGCGGTACACCCACAAACATCAATGCCGGAAAGGTAATAAAGCTACCGCCACCAGCGATAGCATTTAATACACCACCAAAAAAGCCAGCTACGAAGAGAATAAGGAGTTCAAACAACATACAAGTGTGACGTCTAAGTGAAAGAGCGATCAAGTATACATGACTGATCTCGACATTATCTAAGTAGAACCCCTTAAGTAGATTTTGCTTGGATCAACTTCATAGACCTATTTGTTCTTGTTTAGTTAGCCAATACCCGCGTCAAGTAGCTATTGTTATGATCTTTATAACAGAGTGTTTACTTAACGATATCTACCTGAGGGATAGATATTTCTCTAATATTGTCAAAGCGTTTTCATGTACAGGTTCCAGTTCAGGAGTTAGCTATTAATGCAGCCGATTATTCAGGTGCAGAACTTAAATAAAACATACGATTCTGGCTTTACTGCTCTACGTTCGGTGAATCTTGATATCAAGAAAGGTGAGATCTTTGCGTTGTTAGGTCCTAATGGTGCGGGCAAAACAACGCTGATCAGTATTATATGCGGAATTAGTCGTGGAACCTCAGGCACGGTTTTAGCGGGTGGTTTTGATATTGCCAAGGCTTACCGTAAAGCGCGAAGTAAAATCGGGTTAGTGCCTCAGGAACTTACCACTGATGCATTTGAAACGGTTTGGGCAACAGTCAATTTTAGCCGTGGATTATTTGGTAAAGCGCCTGATAAAGCTTATATAGAGAAAATTCTAAAGCAGCTTTCTCTGTGGGATAAACGCAATTCTAAGATGCTGGAGCTGTCTGGTGGCATGAAGCGCAGGGTGATGATTGCTAAAGCTCTGTCCCATGAGCCGGAGATTCTTTTCTTGGATGAGCCTACAGCGGGTGTTGATGTCGAACTGCGTCGTGATATGTGGGAGATGGTTAGAGAGCTGCGTGATAACGGAGTGACCATCATTTTGACTACTCACTACATTGAAGAAGCCGAAGAGATGGCTGATCGTATTGGAGTGATTCGTAAGGGTGAAATTATCCTGATCGAAGAGAAGGCGACACTGATGTCTAAGTTGGGTAAAAAATCCCTGCATATTCATCTTCAACAGCCGATGGACCAGATTCCTTCAGAGTTAGAGTATTTTAATCTGACTTTAGAGCAAGCAGGGGAATACCTTCAGTATGTTTACGATGCCAGTGAAAGTGAACAGGTTGCTGAATTGTTAGCGAAGTTAAATGAACTAGGGGTGGGTATTAAAGATTTGAATTCCTCAGAGAGTTCACTTGAAGATATCTTCGTTGAATTGGTACAGGAGTAAGTGATGAATTTTTACGGTATTCGAGCGATCTATAAGTTCGAAATGGCACGTACCTTTCGTACTCTGATGCAAAGTATTGCTTCACCTGTGCTTTCAACATCGCTCTATTTTATTGTTTTTGGTACAGCCATTGGATCCCGAATGGGGGAGATCGACGGTATTAGTTATGCTGCGTTTATCATCCCTGGGTTGTTAATGCTTTCACTTTTAAGTGAGAGTATTTCCAATGCATCATTTGGTATCTTCTTCCCCAAGTTTTCTGGGACGATTTACGAAGTATTGTCAGCACCGGTTTCACCTTTTGAGATCGTAGCAGGCTATGTCGGTGCGGCAGCAACGAAGTCGGTCATGCTGGGGTTATTGATTCTGGCCACGGCGAGTTTGTTTGTCGATTACACTATCTTGCACCCGCTATGGATGCTCTGTTTCCTTGTGATTACCGCTATAACCTTTAGTTTGTTTGGATTTATAATTGGTATCTGGGCGGATGATTTCCAGAAGCTGCAGATTATTCCTTTAATGGTGATTACACCGCTGACCTTTTTGGGTGGGGCATTTTATTCGATCAATATGTTGCCGGAGCCTTGGCATACCATATCACTGTTCAACCCTGTCGTTTATTTGGTGAGTGGTTTCCGTTGGGCATTTTATGGTGTTGCTGATGTGAATGTTGGCCTTAGCTTGGGAATGACCGTGTTGTTTATGCTGAGTTGCATGGGGATTATTGCTTGGATATTCCGTAGTGGCTATCGCATTAGAAGCTAGCCTGTAGTGATTAACGAATAAATCGATGTTCGGTGATAATATCCATCAGGGCATCGATTCCTTCCTCTTTAGACCCGCTGTTATCGATATACAAAGTGCCGGCTGGCATGTGATCCAAGAAATCAGCGTGGCGCTTTAAACGCTTTTCTATCTCTAAATCTGTTTCCCTACCGCGATTATGCAATCTATCCCTTAGTAGCTCGGTTCTAATATTAATCATCACTGGGATAAGAAAATTATACTGCTGCATTGCTATTGGAAGGTACTCGCGAGAGCCGTTAATAATGACGTTGAGTCCCGCTTTAACCCAGATCTCAACCTCTTTCCCTATTCCATACAAATGGTCATGAGAAGCCCAGTGCATAGCAAACATGGCGGTATCAACGCGTAGTTGAAATTCCGACTCAGTAAGGTGGATGTGGTTTTCTCCACCGGCATCTGCAGCCCGCGTGATGTACCTATGGGCGATAAATGCCTGATGGCTATGTCCTAAGCGTTGTCTACAGCCTTGTAGGAGAGTGTCTTTTCCGGAGCCCGAGGCACCCATAAGATAAAAAAGTTTACCGCTCATCAATTTTCCGATAGTGAGATTGCATATTTTTAGTTATAGCAAAGTGAATTTACTAAAGCTTTACCGCTTTGGACTCACTTCGGTATCGTTGAATGAATATGTCTGCTTTTGTATACCCTCTTTTAATTGATACATCTTTAAATTAACCTAGTCTGTTACAAGGTTATTGAATGCATAGGGGGATGACAGTGACGCTATTGAACCGTTTGGTGGTCTATTTCACTGTATTGCTTATGCTGCCTTATGCTCATGCTAGTCAGACAGTTCAACTTTACACGGTTGATTACCCCCCTTACACCATGATTGATGATAAAGGTGTTATTAATGGTATCGATGTGGAAGTCACGCAGGCGGCTTTTGCTGCTGTAGGTATTAATGCGGATATACAAACGGCCCCATGGAAGAGGATATTAAAGAGTATAGAGTATGGCCGCATCGCCGGTACGATTACCTGTTCTAAAAGAGCTGGAAGAGAGAGCTACATTTTATTCAGTGATGTTCTTAGTGAAGCGCACCAGGTTGCTGTAATAAGTGCAGATCGCAATGGAAGTGATATTAACCGCTTTATGGATTTAGCTAAGGTCAAAGTTTCAGTTGTCGATGGTTGGGGAATTCAAAAAGAACTGATACAGGCAGGTATTGTACATTCGGCTGTGCCTGACATAGACAGTGGTATTCGTTCTATCATTTTTCGTGATATTGACGTGTTTTATAACGGAGAATTGGCAACTCAGCATCGTGCGAAATTAATTGGGTTGCAAGATAAAATCAAAATTAAGCGGTTAAAGAGCCAAACTCCTCAGCAATATCATCTTTGTCTAAGCAATCAGTACCCAGAAGCGGAGCCTCTGATGGATAAATTTAATGAAGGCTTACGCTTAATCAAAAGCAATGGCCAGTACCAAGCTATTTACGATCGCTACCGTTAATGGCAAAACAGTATGTTATGAGCCTCAATTTAAGACGTAAGATTGCTTTCAAACAAGCACGCTTTATCTTAATTATTGCGTTGTTATTAGGACTGTTTTCTTCTGGTTTACAGATCTACTTGGATCTTCAGCAGGTGAGAAAAACTACTTCTGAGGATATCGCACGTATTATCAGTATGTATCGAGATACAGCGGCTCAAGCTGTTTACAATCTGAATGCATTTCAGGCGAATGAGATAACCTCGTCACTTGTTTCTTATCCCACCATTTATCATGCTCAGCTAATTGATGACTTTAGTGAAACCTTAGCAGAGCATCGAAGGGATCAAACTCGTAGTTCTAGTTTTCTTTCGATTTCCACCCAGCAGCTATTTGACCTGAACCGTTATATAGAGATGGAACTGGAGCTGGCTGCTGTTAATTCTGACAATGAAAGAGCTCGGCTTATAGTTGAGCTGGACACGATCTATGTGGCTAATAATTTAACTCATCGCGCTATCAACAGTTTGCTATTGGGCTTGATGCACAATGTGGTTTTAGCTGCGATTTTCTTAATTTTAATCTATCGATTCCTTTCTCGACCGATTGTAAAGACCGCAAAATGGGTAAACGAATTACGCTCAGGTGATAAAAGTTCAGCTTTGCCCTATACAGCAGAAGATGAATTAGGTGATTTGGTACGTAGTTTCTCAGGGCTTTGGAAAGATCGTGAAGCTGTTACCGATAAATTAACCGAGATGGTCGCTGAGCTATCTGAAAGTGAGCACTTTTCTAGATCGATTATGGATAACGCTGGGGACGCAATGTTTCTGTGTGCTCTAGATAGCACAATCTTCCGCGTTAATAACCAAGGTGCTCGTACTCTTGGATTAGCTAAAGAGCAGCTTTGTAATACAAAACTTGCGGATTACAGTAAGAATTACTCCTACGAAGAATACCAGCAGATGTGTGAAGGTATTAGTGAGGCCAAAGTTACCACCTTTGAAGATCTGCAAATTAATGCCAATGGCACAGTCTTTCCAGTAGAAGCGAGAGCCATTAAGCTAACACTTCAATCCCAAGAATATCTTCTGATCGTTGCTAGGGATATCTCCGTTAGGAAGCAAGCTGAAAAACAGATCCATGAGTTAGCGTTTTATGACACGTTGACGGGGCTACCTAATCGCCGATTGTATTTGGATAGGCTTACAGCCTCAGTCGAATTACACCAAGCGAATAATAGCTACGGTTCTGTTTTGTTCTTAGATCTTGATAGATTCAAAACAATTAATGACTCCCTGGGGCATGGTGTTGGCGATGAGTTGCTCAATAATATCGCGCAACGTTTAACTCATGTCTTACCAATCGAATCAACATGTGCCCGATTTGGTGGTGATGAATTCGTTATTCTCTTGCCCGAAACGGGAAGTTCTTCTGAGGTTTGTGCTGATGTATCTGCACACGTAGCGCAAGAAATGCTAAAAGTGATGTCAGAGCCATTCTGTATCGAAGGGCACACACTATATTGTACGGCTAGTATAGGTATTGCTGTATTCCCCGCTGCTGATGCATCGGCACAGGATATTATTCGGCAGGCAGATACAGCGCTATACCGTGTTAAAGCTATGGGGCGAAATGGCTTTCAGTTCTATGATCCTGAGATGCAATCTACGGCCCAAGAGCGCTTAGAGGTAGAAAAGGGACTTCATCAGGCGCTTATATCCAACCAATTTGTCTTGTGGTTTCAGCCGCAAATTTGTAAAGACGGTAATCTTATAGGAGCAGAAGCGCTTATCCGTTGGCAGCATCCAGAAAAAGGATTGATTTTTCCTGGTGGGTTTATTCAGGTTGCTGAAGAGAGCGGACAGATTGTTGAGATCGGCAATTGGGTTTTAAGAGAAGGGTTAAAGCATCTGGCCCAATGGCGATCTGATGGTTTACCAGAGAGTTTCCAGCGTCTCGCAATTAATATCAGCCCTATGCAGTTTATGCAGGTGGACTTTGTCGATCAAGTTATCCTGCTAATGGATGAATATGGTCTACCAGGCGATGCAGTTGAATTAGAAATTACCGAAAATATGCTGCTGAATAATTTTGAAGTAGCGAGCCACAAGATGAGCCTTTTGAAGGATAAAGGGGTTTCTTTTGCAATTGATGATTTCGGTACAGGTTATTCTTCACTTAAATATCTGCGAAACCTGCCACTGGATATTCTTAAAATAGATCGCTCATTCGTAACAGGCCTTAGACCAAAAACTGAAGAAGCTGCCATAGTTGAAGTTATTTTGGCGACTGCTGATAGATTAGGACTGCTGGTTATTGCTGAAGGCGTTGAAACCATTGAAGAAAAAGACACACTAGTTCAACTGGGGTGTGATTGCTTCCAAGGTTACCTGTTATCTAAACCGCTACCTGCTGATAAGTTTATTGAGTTTTCATCCTCCAACGATGTTGTCGTAATAGATTGAGTAATTAATGAGTGAGTTAAGCAAACAATTGGAACTGCTTTGGGAACAGGCTTCCGAAGCGCATACAGCGATTCAGCGGGATTTTTCAGATATCGATCCGCTTATTGGTGTGAGTCAAAATATGCGAAAGCAGGGTATACCTGCGGATGTTATGACGATCGATTGCTTACGAACCCGCAAGCGGATAATTATTATCTTGCATGATCAACAGCCCGATATTGTTAGTTACCAATTTGCGGGTATGGACTCTGATCCTGAAGGTGATTTTTACGCTTTAGCGTTTGAGAAAGTAACGGAAAAACAGATCTATCAATGGATCGCGGAGTATTTTAAAAATCCATTATAGGTGAACCGGTTATGGGTATCAGGCCAGTAGAAACTGGCCTGAGTGTGTTTTGTTAAGTGCGGTTGCCCCAAGGGTTTGAAGATGAGCGTTTGGGTCTGCGCTTTTTGTTGTTACCTTCAGACTGTGAATTTGGCTTCTGTCCTTTAGGTTTAGAGCTATTGCCTTTGTGTTTACCTGCACCTTCACTTGCTTTGTGCGATTTGTTTTTACCTTGAGGCTTATGCCCACGAGAATTTTCCCCTGAACGTTGACCGTCACGATGGCCTTTAGTCTGCTTGGGCTTCTTGTTGCTATTCGACTTCTTTCGAGCCGGTTTTTTGCTTAAGTCTGAGGCTGGCAGAGCGTGTTCCGGTTCGAAACCTTCGATGATCTCTCTGTCTAATAATTTGCCGATTAAACGCTCTATCGCGTGTAACTGATCAAATTCATCAGCACTTACCAATGAAACGGCTTGACCTGTTGCACCTGCTCGACCTGTTCGACCAATACGATGAACATAATCTTCAGGCACATTAGGTAGATCAAAATTAACTACTTGTGGTAATTGGTCAATATCAATTCCGCGTGCAGCGATATCCGTTGCAACTAGCACTCTTACAGAACCACTTTTGAACTCTGCTAATGCCTTGGTTCGTGCCCCCTGACTTTTATTACCATGAATGGCAGCAGCACTGATTTTGGCAGATTCTAACTGACGAACCAAGCGGTTAGCGCCGTGCTTAGTTCTGGAGAATACAAGCACTTGATGCCAGTCATTGTCGTTGATTAGTTGGCTTAAAATGTGCGACTTCTGTTTTTTATCTACGGGGCAAATCCACTGTTTAACCGTTGAAGCTGTCGAATTTGCAGGGGTGACAGAAATCTCTACAGGATTAGATACAAAGGCTTGGGCTAATTTTCTAATTTGTGGTGAAAATGTCGCTGAAAATAGCAGGTTTTGACGTTGTGAAGGTAAAAACTTCAGGATTTTCTTAATGTCATGAATAAAGCCCATATCCAACATGCGATCAGCTTCATCTAGGACAAGAACTTCTAGTTGACTAAATTTTACAGCGCCTTGATTGTGGAGATCAATCAATCGGCCGGGAGTCGCTACTAAAACATCGACCCCGCCTCTTAATTTGGCAATTTGTGGATTAATCTTTACGCCGCCAAAAACAACGGTGGAGCGTATGGCTAAATTTTTTGAATAGCTCTCTACGCTATCGTTTACTTGAGCGGCCAGTTCTCTGGTTGGAGTAAGAATTAACGCCCTCACGTGCCCGCGTTTAGCAGGAGAGCCATGGCTTAATTTTTCCAAAATAGGGAGAGTAAAGCCTGCAGTTTTGCCTGTACCTGTTTGTGCGGCAGCCATAAGGTCGTGACCTTCGATGACCGCAGGGATTGCCTGCTCCTGAATAGGGGAAGGTGTTGAATAGCCTTTGGCATCAATCGCATCAAGAATAGGGCTAGATAAGCCAAGCTCAGTAAAGTTCATATGTTATCTCTTAAGGAAAGCGTTCTTCGCGTGAAAACGTTCAGGTCGTTCTTTTTAAGAGCGACTTTTAACACGCAGTCATAGTGTTTGATTGGAGCTATGGGTATCACACTGAACGTTGTGAAACCTTAGGAGATAGGGGAGAACCGTACTACATTCCTGCTCTACAGGTAGCTCGTAGTACTCTTAAAAACGTAGTTTGCTTAAGATAATACGATACTAGGTAATCAATGCGCGGATATTAGCATTATAAGAGGTGCATAGCAGCTTAAACTTCGTTTTAGGGACTTTATCCTAGTGCGTGAATTACATCACCAGTGTTATTCATCATGTTGTGCTATTTGTCGGTCACAATCCAAATTGAAATTTAGGCATATTAATTGGCTCTTAATGAATTTAATCCGATTGTAGCAAAGGTTTTCATCATGCGGTTTTATGCCCGTTTGCAATTGAGTTAAGTTACTCCAATAGTCATATAAGTTGAATTCCTTTCATTTAATATGGTTATTTTTCTTTTTCGCTTGTATGTATTTTTTTCTAAACAAAAGCTTACGGCTAGACTGTTGTTGTAATCGTTTGAAAGAAATGCATTAGCTCTCCACTAATACACGGTCAGTCAGCACTCCAAAGCTGGGAATATGGAAATTTGTAAAGTGCATTAAGGGATTAAACGCATGAATAGCTATGTTGATCACCATAAAATTCTGATTTGTGACGATTCACTGACCAACGTTTTAATTCTTAGTAAGTTAATTGAAACTGAAGTTAGTAATACCTCAATCACTTCCTTGACGGATCCTCGGAAAGTTTTACCTCAACTTGAACAGCAAGACTTCGACCTAATTTTGTTAGATGTGAAATGCCAGGATTAAATGGATTTGAAGTTTTACATCAAATTCGCCAGCGCTGGGAAATGGATCAACTTCCAGTAATTATACTGACGGGTTCTACGGGAGCTGATCTTCGTAATAAAAGCTTATCAAATGGTGCAAACGACTTTATGAATAAGCCATTCGATCAAGCTGAAATTTGCCTTAGGGTAAACAACACATTAAAAATTGCTAATGCGCATAAGGTTCTTTCTTCCGAAAAAAGTAAATTAGAGTCACTTGTGCAAAACAGGACCCAAGAATTAGATAAAACGGTGGAGAACGTAATCCAATTATTGGGAATGATTGGGGAATATAAGGATACTGAAACAGCTAAACATGTCTTAAGGGTTGGTAAAATTAGTCGGATCCTCGCTCTGGGAGCAGGCTTACCTGCGGACCTCGCTTATATGCTTGAAAAAGCCGCACCGCTTCATGATATAGGCAAGGTAGGTATACCAGACCGAATTCTATTAAAACAAGGTCCTTTGGACGAAGAAGAAATGAGTATCATGAAGCAACACACTGAACATGGATACAATCTTTTGTCTGGCAACGATGCTCTAGTTATACAATTAGCTCGTAGTATTGCCGCTACACATCATGAACGCTGGGATGGGAATGGATACTTAAGAGGTCTTAGCGGAGAATCTATACCCATCGAAGGGCGTATTACATCTGTGGCTGATGTATTTGATGCTCTAGTAAGTGAACGGCCTTATAAGAAAGCTTGGTCATATGAGGATGCCACCGATTATATAGTAAAAGAATCCGGTAAGGCGTTCGATCCAAATCTCATTCTTATCTTTCAACAACACTTGGATGATATTATCCAAATTCAAAAAGAATTAGCTGATTGATTAAGGTTGAAGGCTAAAATCCATTTGAATTAATAGACAGACTGTAACAATAGATGACTCAAAACCTTAAAGCTTTATAGACATCGCAGTGCCTACCCCAAGATTAGAAGTTTGTTTTGTGGATCAATAATTATCTCAAGGCTATTGGAAAGACTGTAGGGTATAATTGATGCTCATTTTCCATTAATGCGCTTCACGCACCGTTTTTGAGGTATCTATGTCAAATGATTCTGGCAATCCAACACTAGAGCAGTTACAGCAATATAATGAAGAACAGCTCTATAGTTTTTTTATTGCCGAATCTGTAATTAATGAGCAGATTTGGATTTTGACAGATGAATACGGCTGCGTGATGCTCAATACGGATGATGAAGACTGTGTACCAGTTTGGCCATCACAAGAGTTAGCCCAAGCTTGGGCAACTGAAGAATGGAGTGAGTGTAAACCTGAAGCGATCAGTCTCTCAGTTTGGCATGAGCGTTGGACACCAGGTTTAGAAGAAGATGGTTTCGCAGTAGTTATTTGTCCGTTTGAAAGCCAAGATGGCATAGTTACTTATGCCGAAGAATTAGAGAAAGCCTTACAAAAAAAAGCAGCAAAATTAGCGCGTAAATAATCTATCTAATTCTAGCTGTATAAGGCTGTAGTTTCTCTCTATAGCCTTCCTTTCATTGAATATTTTCCATATTAAGAATTTTTCACTGGGCGTATACCTGCCTTTCTGGGAAAATAGTCCCTAATTTCATATTCAAGTAGCCTCGTTTTATGCCTCGTACCGCTCCTGACCTGTTTTCATACCCTAAATATTGGGCTGAATGTTATGCGCCAGCACCGTTTCTGCCGACTTCAAGAGAGGAGATGGATGCATTGGGGTGGGATAGTTGTGACGTCATCATTGTCACCGGCGATGCTTATGTTGACCATCCGAGTTTTGGCATGGCGGTGATGGGGCGAGTACTTGAAGCGCAAGGTTTCAGAGTAGGTATCATCAGTCAGCCTGATTGGACCAGTGCTGATGCTTTCAAGGAGTTAGGCCAACCGAATCTCTATTTTGGCATCACTGCTGGCAACATGGACTCTCTGATCAACCGTTACACTGCCGATAAACGTACGCGTCATGATGATGCTTATACGGCTGGTGGCTTAGGTGGTAAAAGGCCAGATCGTGCGGTGATTGTATATAGCCAGCGTTGTAAAGAAGCTTATCGTGAAACGCCTGTAGTGCTTGGCGGGATCGAGGCAAGCCTTCGTCGAATTGCTCAATATGATTACTGGAGCGATAAAGTTCGTCGTTCGGTTTTACTCGATGCGACAGCGGATATATTGCTTTACGGTAATGCGGAGAGAGCTATAGTTGAGCTTACGCACCGTTTAGCTAATGGCGAAACCATTGAAGAGATTCAAGATCTTCGAGGGACGGCGATCCTAAAAACAGCGTTACCTTCCGATTATATTGAGGTTGATTCAACCCGTATTGATTGGCCGGGTTACATAGATCAGCTACCAAATCCTTATGAATATACGGATGCGGCTACCTGCGATAAAAAAGACGCGTCTAAGGCCGATGAACCTCAACCTTTGCGTGTCATTCCAGCGCCACTAAAAGGTAAAGAGAAGCTAACTGACGAAACCTATATTCGCTTACCTTCTTTTGAAAAAGTATCTAAAGATCCGGCTTTGTACGCTCATGCATCGCGAGTTCTGCATCAGGAAGCAAACCCCCACAATGCACGCGCTTTGGTGCAAAAGCATGGCCATCGAGAGTTATGGGTTAATCCACCGCCAATCCCTTTAGAAACGGCGGAAATGGATAAGGTGTTTGGCTTACCTTATCAGCGTATTCCGCATCCGCGTTACGGTGATCAAAAGATTCCTGCATTCGATATGATTAAATTTTCGATCAATATCATGCGTGGCTGTTTTGGTGGTTGTACTTTCTGTTCTATTACCGAACACGAAGGACGTATTATTCAGAGTCGATCCCATGAATCGGTGATCAATGAGATCGAAGATATCAAAGAGAAAGTACCGGGGTTTACTGGTGCTATCTCAGATTTAGGTGGTCCAACATCAAATATGTACCACCTGAATTGTAATGATCCAGATATACAAGCGTCTTGCCGTAAGCTGTCTTGTGTTTACCCGACCATTTGTAAGAACCTAAATACCGATCATAGCCCTACGACAGAGTTGTATAGAAAGGCGCGTAAAGTTGAAGGTGTGCATACAGTCTCTATCTCCTCTGGTTTACGCTACGATCTCGCTGTAGAGGACCCAGAGTATGTGAAAGAGCTTGTGACTTATCACGTAGGCGGCTACCTCAAAATCGCGCCTGAGCACAGTGAGGATGGCACCCTCTCCAAGATGATGAAGCCGGGCATGGGAACTTACGATGCATTCAAAAAAATGTTTGATCGTTTCTCTCGTGAGGCTGGTAAAAAGCAGTATCTGATTCCTTACTTCATAGCTGCGCATCCGGGTTGTGAAGATGAAGATATGGTCAATCTTGCTCGTTGGTTGAAGAAGAATGAATTCAAAGTAGATCAGGTGCAAACTTTCTACCCATCACCTATGTCCTTAGCGACAGCGATGTATCATTCTGATAAAAATCCGTTGAAAAAAGTGACGTATAAGAGTGAAAAACTCTATACGCCAAAAAATACTGATCAGCGTAAAATTCAGAAAGCTCTGCTTCGATACCATGATCCCGAAAACTGGCCGCTATTGCGTCAGGTGCTTCCTACAATGGGACACGGTGATCTAATAGGGGAGCGTGAATCATGTTTGATCCCAGAGGAAGAGAAGAGCTCTAACTCCAATCGCAGAGGTGCAAATAAAAAGCCTGCAGTAAAATCCAAAGCTGCTGGTAAGCATAAGAATGCGAGCGCTAGACGACAAGATACCAAAGCGGGCAAATCATTTGCTAAGCCGGCTAAGAAACGAGTAGGTGGTAAGCCGGGTGGTAAGAAGCAAAGAATGAAGAGTGTAAAACCTCGTTAATAATGAAAATGTCATTTAAATGCACTAAGTGTGGTTTTAAATGTCAAAATTGTGCTGTTGTATATCAGGAGCATTGCTAGAATGGCAGTAAGGTTTAGTTGAGCTAAACGTTCATGCTAAGTTACCTAAATGTGGAACGTCTTGAGGAGGGTTGGTCATGACTACCGATAAAATACACCCTAAATTTACTGAAGCGATGGAAAAGCTCACTCAGATGAGTGAAGAAGAGAGATTATCTGAGGAAAATAAGGAGCTTTTTGAACAAGCTATGAATTATGCGCCTTTAGATATTCAGCCAAAATTAGCCGCTATTCGTAAAAAATATGACGAACTGCATTAATTTGAAAGAACTCCCAAAAAATGTCGCCTAAGCGGCATTTTTTATGTCAGTAATTTATCTAGCAGTTCATCGTCGATGAACTCATCTGCTGATTGGAGGTTGGAGGTGAACTCCTCATCTTCAGTTGCATCAAAGAAAAAACCGAATCCAAAACTATGGATAAAGGTTTCAAGTCCTTCTAAGCAATACTCTCGATATAAATCTACCTGTTCATTTAATTCGTCACTGTCTGTAAGTGCCGTCTCTTCTAACTGTTCTATTGCTGTTAAAACCCCTCGATTTAATGATTCATTGATTAAATTGATAAAGCGATCTAGAGATTGTTCTTCACTTAATTCAGGTAGTTCGTTTCTAAAAAGAGGGAATTGCTGAGTAATATACTCAAGTGTGGCAGTGGCAATTTCTTGGGGGCCAACATTACCTGATGGTGCTGGGTTAGATCCCAAAAAAGTATTGCCTGTTTCATTCTGGAGTTCTTGGCCTAATAGCATTATGACTTCTTCATAAACTTGCGCCAAAGGAGGATATAGAGCCCGGTCGGCTAAATTTGTACTGAAGTTAGAGTGCATATCTGGATAAGGGCTAAAGCTGGTTTGGTGTACCTGTTTATTGATATCTTGCAGTTGAGGTTCATTCTGCGGCGGTTTGTTTTTGGTCGATGTCACTTGCATAAGCTATCCGTCCGTTTTATTAATTTCTCCTTACATATAAGTATTAGACATCAGGCCCGATCGTGACTGATTTATATTCAATTTAAACGATCGTTTTTAAAAAAGTTTTCAGCATGAAAATTATTGGATTAGAACATCATTCTAGATGTAGTAAGTGTCATCATCGGCGGTAAGTGCGTAAGGGGAGGTGCTGGGTAAAGTAATATGTAATTCAAATCCACCGTCATTAGGTGATTGAAGCTCGATGCTTCCCCCTAATACACCAGTGACTAAATTAAAAATGATGTAAAGTCCGAGGCCATTACCTCCTTGACCAAACTTGGTGGTAAAGAAAGGGTCAAAGACTTTAGCAAAGTTTTTGGTCGGGATGCCGCAACCGCTATCTGTATAAATTAACTTGATTTTTTTTTGATTACTTGGGCGCAGATTTTAATTTTACCGGATTGCTGCTCAGAGAAAGCATGCATACGGGTGTTGTTGATCAGATTGTCAAAAATTTGTTGTATGGGGGCTGCGAAGCTATTCATAGAAATATGATGAGGAATAAAGTTCTCTACAATTATGGAGGATCTAGATAAGCCTTGAGTTTGTCGGTTTAAAACCTCTTCAACCAATATTCTTAAATGAACTTGGCTCCGTTCATATTCATTGTCATTTGATGAAATTTGCTGGCAGCTTAGAATTAGCTCAGCGGTTTTTGCGGTGCTTTTTGCTATTAAGTTTGAGGATTCAAGTACATTGTTCAAAAAGCTTTCTAACGAAGATTTAGTCATCTCGCCTGAGTTAAGCTGATCTTGGATTCTACAGGTATCAGCCTTAAGAGCTGTGCTGATTGTACGAATGTTGCCAATGGGTGTATTAAGCTCATGGGAAATTCCAGCGACTAATTTACCCAAAGATGCGAGCTTTTGAGTGTTTGCTAGTTTTAGCATGGTCGCCTTAAGTTCTTCATTGGCCTCTTCGAGCTTTACAGAATGATCAGAAAGTGATTCGTTAAGTTGTTGAACCTCGGCTTCCGCATTCATTCTTTCGGTTATATCTATTATTGATTCAATAGCACCGACAGGGCAGCCGTCTTCATCATAGAGTCGTTTAGCGGTGAAATAGAGCCATCTATCAATATTGTTGCCAAGCTTAGGAAAGAAATTCTCAACTTCATACGCATCTTCTATAAACGGTGATTTGCGGTGAATACCAGGATAAAACTGTTCAAGCTGCTCTTTATCGTCATCTAAAATTACATCAGCCAAAATTGGGCGAGGTTCTGGGTAAAAGGTTTTCCATTGGTTTTTTGTTCCCAAAACATCCTTTGCTGGTATGCCGAAGACTTTTTCGCAGGCTTTATTCCAAATGAGAACCCGATGATCGTTGTCGATCACAATAATAGGTTGAGGGTAAGTATGCACAATCTCCTCGAGTAGCTTTTGTTCTTGTGCGCTACTGGGGTTGCTTGGATCAGGGCGAAGCATACTTAGATTCCAAAGTATCAGTCATAGTTTAGTTTTAGACCTGATAGGGAATCTTTTCAAAATAACTTAAATATTTAAAAGGGATTAAACCTTATTTATATAGGTAATAACCGTTACCACCAAGGAACTTAGCAGCATACATCGCTTTATCTGCGTTCCCGATGAGTTTACTACTGTCTTTACCATGGTCAGGGAATACTGCAATTCCGGCACTGGCACCAATAGTGACTTCAACTTCATCGATCTGCATCGGTTGTCTTAAGGATGCAATGATCTTTTGCGAAACGAGTACAGCGCTTTCAATAGAGCTAGTGTCTTCTAATAGAACTGCAAATTCATCGCCTCCCTGGCGAGATACAGTGTCAACTTTGCGCACTGCATTATTCAAGCGCTGAGAGGCTATGGTAAGTACCTTATCGCCAAATGGGTGGCCATATTTGTCGTTGAGCGGTTTAAATTCGTTAAGATCCAGATAAATAACCGCACAAAGCGTTTTATTTCTTTGTGCGTGTTGAACTGCACAAGTTACCCTATCCAAAAAAAGTGCCCGATTGGCTAAGCCGGTTAGAGGGTCGTGAAACGCTAAAAACTCAAGTTTTTCCTGAGTTTGTTTCTGTTCGGTGTTATCTAGGAATTGGCCAATATAGTGGGTTCTTTCACCCTCTTTGTTGAGTACAACAGAAATTTTAATTTTCTCACTAAATAGCTGACCATCTTTTTTACGGCTCCAGGTCTCGCCTTCCCAATAGCCTTTGTATTGCAAATTGCTATTGATACTTTCAATAAATTCAGGCGCTAACCAAGTTGCATTAATAACACTAGCGGGTTGGTCGATAACTTCTCGTTCGGTGAAGCCTGTAAGCCTGACAAAGGCTGGGTTAACCAACGTAATATTAAAATCTATATCTGCGATGACAATAGCTTCGTTGCTATGTTGGACTGCATTCTCAGCTAGTTTACAGATGGAAGGTTGGTCAGTGTTTGGTTGAATAGATCGTTTCATCAGGCCAATGATGCCATTAACCTTACCATGCTTATCTTTGAGTGGTGCTTTACTTAACCAGTAGCTGTGCTGGCAACTGGTGTTAAGGTGCAGTCCTTCTAATTCAACATGCGTTTGTGATAAAAACACTTGAGCATCAGAATCAACCAGTTGGGCGTGTAGGTGTTTAGGAAAAAGTTGTCGATCTGTTTTACCTTTAAGGTCTTTTGCAGGCATATCGAGTAACTCGGCATATGCATCATTCACGTAAAGATACTCAGCACGACGGTTTTTAATCCAAGCAGGATGAGGTAGGGCAGAAAGGATTGATAGTTGTTGCGACGCAATTTGGTTTCCCTCTACCACGGGTGTCCTCATAGGAGTGTTGAGCTGTGCTAGGGAGGGGCCAAGGTCCTGCTGGCCAAATTGGTCGTTATCCATTTCTGGTACATCCTGTTTATTTTTTATACTTTTTTCGAATCCTTACAGTTTTTACTACAAAGGTCTAGTCATATACAGTGCGACTATGTATTTCTGTAGTAAAAGCAGTGAATGTCATCTGTTTTATTGAGAGGTTTAGGTTAATCAAATGAAGTTTTCAGCAGTGGTTTTTTTATCGCTTTTGCTTTGGGGGTGTGCTCAGCAGCAACCGTTGTTAGAACGAGCGCCTGAACCTAAAGCTAAAGGTTGGGATGGTGTGATAGAAGGTTATTCTGTTTGGCCTGATCGTGTGCAAGAAACGTCAGGTCTAGCTTCTCGGGGGGGGGTGTTGTGGACCATCAATGATAGTGGTGATGGACCGTATCTTTATGCGTTAGACCCACAGCACAATATTGTCAAAACAATCAAAGTAGGAAATGCAAAAAATATTGACTGGGAAGAGCTTGCTCAAGATGAAACTTATCTCTATATAGCTGACTGCGGTAATAATCGCGGTAGACGCATTGAGTTACAGATCTATAAAGTTACTTGGAGCGATCTACAGTCTACTCACTCGGGCGGGATTATCTCACCTGAAATATTGAGGTTTAACTATGCTGATCGACCAGAGAAAGTTACACCAAAAAGTCATAACTTAGACTGCGAAGCGCTAACGGTGGTTAACGATGAGTTGTGGCTTTTCACTAAGAATAGGGAAAACGAACAAACTCATCTTTATAAGCTCGATAAGAGTGCGACAGAGCAATCTGTAACATTGACGGAGCGCTTTGATGTAAAAGGTCTGGTGACCGCTGCTGACTACGATCCTGTTACTAAAAGGTTGGCTTTATTAGGATATGCCAAACAGAAGATTTTTGGACATTCATTTCTATGGATTGTTCCTGTGACTGATCGTCCTAATTGGGAGGGTGCACGCAGGACTTATATACAGCCTTATGCTCAATGGGAAGCATTGGTTTGGGACCGAGAGCAGAATGGACGTTTAGTTCTGAGTACTGAGAAAAGTCTTTTATTAGATGTAGGTGTGGGTGAGTTAAATTTAACTGTACCTACTGAGTTTCCTTAGCCGCAGAGTGCTAATTCATTTATACTAACGCCCCTTTTTATTTTTCGAAATTATAAAGTTACGAGTTATGCTTCAAATTTATAACACACTGACCAAAGAAAAAGCTCCGTTTAAGCCGCTAGAAGAAGGCAAAATCAAAATGTACGTTTGCGGAGTGACCGTTTATGACTTGTGTCATATTGGTCATGCGCGTGTCATGGTGGCATTTGATGTTATTACTCGTTTCCTTCGTTCACAGGGGTGGGATGTGGACTATGTCCGCAACATCACAGACGTAGATGACAAGATTATCAAGCGTGCTACTGAAAATGATGAAACGCCTGATCAGCTAACTGAACGTATGATTGCAGCCATGCATGAAGATGAAGCTTCATTATCTGTGCTTCGTCCAACTCAAGAGCCAAGAGCGACAGCGCATATCGGAGATATCATCTCTCTAGTCGAAACACTGGTAGAGAAGGGTTTTGCTTACCCAGCATCCAATGGTGATGTTTACTTCCGAGTTGAACGCTTTGAAGAGTACGGCAGACTAACCAACAAAAATGTTGATGAGCTACGTTCAGGTGCTCGAGTTGAAGTAGATGAAGCTAAAGAAAGCCCGTTGGATTTCGTATTGTGGAAATCTGCGAAAGAGGGTGAGGTTAGCTGGGATTCTCCTTGGGGCTTAGGTCGTCCAGGTTGGCATATTGAATGTTCAGCTATGTCTAAATGCTGCCTTGGCCCAACATTTGATATTCATGGCGGTGGTCCAGATCTCCCATTCCCACACCATGAAAACGAGATTGCACAATCTGAAGCTGCAAACGGTTGTACTTATGTAAATACGTGGATGCACGCAGGTCCTGTACGCGTGAATTCTGAGAAGATGTCTAAATCTTTAGGTAACTTCTTCACGATTCGTGATGTGCTGGAAAAATACAACGCTGAAGTGGTTCGTTTCTTCCTTGCGCGTGTTCATTACCGTACTTATATCGATTACAGCGAGGATAGCTTGAAAGAAGCGCGTGTTATGTTGGAGCGTTTCTATCAAGCACTGCGTGGTGTTGAAATTTCTGATGAAGCACCAGTAAATGATTTTGATGCGCGTTTCGTTGAAGCGATGAATGACGACTTCAACACACCAAAAGCAATCTCAGTTCTGTTTGAGCTTGTGAATGAGTTGAACAAAGCTACACGTGAAAACTCACCAGAGGCAGGTAAACTTGCCGGTCAATTGGTGCGCCTAGGTTCTATTCTTGGTTTGTTGCAGCAAGATGCTGATGCCTTCTTGAAAGGCGAAGACAAAGAGGGTGAGCTTAGTTCTGATGAAATCGAAGCGTTGATTGGTCAGCGTGCGGAAGCGAAGAAAGCGAAAAACTTCGCAGAGTCTGATCGTATTCGTGATGAGCTGGCAGAGCAGGGCATCATTCTAAAAGATAGCCGTGAAGGTACGACTTGGTTTAGGGAAGCCTGAGCCGGTTACTAGCGGAAATAAAAAAGGCAGCCTAGGCTGCCTTTTTTATTGAGTAACAAACTTAAGCGTCTTGCTTGTTTGCCGCTTCTAAAGTGTTTTCCATAAGTGTAGCCACGGTCATTGGGCCTACACCGCCTGGAACAGGGGTAATAAAGCCGGCTTTCTCTGCTGCAGCTTCATAACTCACATCACCGACTAGACGGCCATCTTCAAGGCGGTTGATGCCTACATCAATCACAGTGGCGCCTTCTTTGATCCACTCACCTTTCACAAGACCTGGAATACCAACACCGACGACTACAAGATCGGCACGGCGAACGTGCGCTTCAAGATCTTTAGTGAAGCGGTGAGTTGTGGTTACAGTGCAACCCGCCAGAAGCAGTTCCAATGTCATAGGGCGACCAACGATGTTAGATGCACCAACTACGACTGCTTCCATACCATGTAAGTCTTGGCCTGTAGATTCAAGCAGCGTCATAACGCCTTTTGGAGTACAAGGGCGAAGAACAGGCATGCGCTGAGCTAGACGACCTAAATTGAAAGCGTGGAATCCATCAACATCCTTTTCTGGGCGGATGCGTTCAAGGATCTCATTGCAATCTAGATGTTCTGGTAGAGGAAGCTGTACCAAAATACCGTTAACTGAATCATCTTGGTTTAGTTCATCAACAAGATTCAGTAGTTCCTCTTGAGTCGTTTCTGCAGGCAGGTCAAAAGAGCGGGACTCAAATCCTACATCCTGACAAGCGTTCTTTTTATTACGAACATAAACCTGAGAAGCTGGGTCCATGCCTACAAGTAGTACTGCTAGACAAGGAGCTTTTTTACCGTCGTTGATACGCTGCTGAACACCTTCAGCAACCTGACGGCGAACATCTGCGGCAATTTGCTTACCATCAATAATCTGTGCGCTCATTTAAAGGGAGGGTCCTTTATTAAGTTTTATCTGGGGTGAATTCTCTCATGGTTGAGTATTTCGTCCAAGCGCCTTTTGTGAATTAGCTATATAAGTAGGTACAAGTAATTGAGTAGTAAGCGAGTAGGCGTGCATTTACATCAAAAAGGTGAAAGAGCTGGCTAGAGCATCAATCCGATCAATTTGATAGCCAAAAATGGGATAACTGCTTGATAAATAGCCAGTTATTGGTTGTTAGATGATCAATCTAAAACTTTTGAAATAAAAGATAAAAAAAGTGTTGACGGCAAAATTTAGGGTGTATATTATGCGCACCTCCTCAAGACGAGGCGGCCAAAACAAAGCGCTAGACGCTAGTTAAGGCCAAAGTCTGAGGTCTGACAAGTGAGTCGGGCGCCTATAGCTCAACTGGATAGAGCAACGCCCTTCTAAGGCGTAGGTTCCAGGTTCGAGTCCTGGTGGGCGTGCCATTTGTTAGAAAGAGATTTGATGGTGGATATAGCTCAGTTGGTAGAGCTCCGGATTGTGATTCCGGCGGTCGTGGGTTCGAGCCCCATTATCCACCCCATTAAATCTCTTGTGTAGTCTGCGGACGTGGTGGAATTGGTAGACACGCCAGATTTAGGTTCTGGTGCCGCGAGGTGTGAGAGTTCGAGTCTCTCCGTCCGCACCATGTACTACACAAAAACGATCGTTATGGTGGGTATAGCTCAGTTGGTAGAGCTCCGGATTGTGATTCCGGCGGTCGTGGGTTCGAGCCCCATTATCCACCCCATTAACGATACACATAGATTGCGGACGTGGTGGAATTGGTAGACACGCCAGATTTAGGTTCTGGTGCCGCGAGGTGTGAGAGTTCGAGTCTCTCCGTCCGCACCATTTACAACGAAGCGTTGTTTTGGTGTAATCAGTTTCAAGCTATGTGTAAAAAAGATCTATCTGCGGACGTGGTGGAATTGGTAGACACGCCAGATTTAGGTTCTGGTGCCGCGAGGTGTGAGAGTTCGAGTCTCTCCGTCCGCACCATTGATTGATCTTTATTCCTTCTTATATCAAAAGCTTCTTCTGGCTTATAAATACCTTGCTTTGATTTTGTCTCTGTGTTTTTCTGCTTATAAAAGCCATTTCTAGCTTATTTGTTGATCTAAGTGATCTGTCTAATAATAATTTTCATTTCTTATACGTTATTTTGCTTACTAAACTTGACTAATTAAGCTGCTTGCCGGAGAATTTCGCGCTTTGATTTTGCTCGAAATTTACGAGCGGCTGTGCAGATCAAGCAGCGTTAGCAATACGTCGGTCTGTTGAAGATTATTGATTCAAGCATTTTATTTGTGAGGCATTACATGCAAGTTTCCGTTGAAACGACTTCTGGCCTAGAGCGCCTGTTGAAGGTTTCCGTACCAGCAGAGCGCATCGATCAGGATGTTAACAAGCGTATCCAGCAGACTGCACGTACAGTACGTATCGACGGTTTCCGTCCTGGTAAAGTACCTGTAAAAGTTGTTAAGCAGCGTTACGGTAAAGGTATTCGTGAAGAAGTTCTTGGCCAAGTAGTTCAGGAAAGCTTCTACCAAGCGCTTCAGCAGGAAGAGATCAACCCAGCTGGCACGCCTGCAATCGAATTCACAAAAGATGTTGAAGGTGAAAACCTTGAATACACTGCTAAATTCGAAGTTTACCCAGAGATCGCTCTGGCTGATTTCTCTAAAGTAGAGATCGAAAAGAAAGCGGCTGAAGTAAACGATGCTGATCTTGATCAGATGATTGAAACGCTACGTAAGCAGCAAGCTGAGTGGAACGAAGTTGAGCGCGCAGCAGCTGAAGGCGATCGCGTACGCATCGATTTCGAAGGTTTCATCGACGGTGAAGCATTCGACGGTGGTAAAGGCGAAGGCATGGACCTTGTTCTAGGTTCTAACTCAATGATTCCTGGTTTCGAAGACGGTCTAGCGGGCGCTACTGCAGGTGCAGACGTTGAGCTAAACGTTACGTTCCCAGAAGAATACCAAGCTGAAAACCTTCAAGGTAAAGACGCTGTATTCAAAGTAAAAGTACACACTGTTTCTGAGCAGGTTCTTGCTGAGCTAAACGAAGAGTTCTTCGAGAAGTTTGGTCTAGAAGAGAAGACTGAAGAAGCTTTCCGCGCTGAAGTTCAGAAGAACATGGAGCGTGAGCTTAAGCAGGCTCTTAAAATGAAACTTAAAGATGCTGTATTCACTCAGCTTCTAGAAGTTAACCCAATCGAAGTACCAGCTGCACTAATCGATGGCGAAATCGACAACCTACGCCGTCAAGCTGTAATGCAGTTTGCGGGTCCAGATTCTGATATGGATCCAAACATGCTTCCAAAAGAGATGTTTGCTGATCAGGCGGACCGTCGCGTTAAGATCGGTCTTCTTATGCAAGAAGTGATCAAAGTAAATGAACTAGAAGCTGACGAAGCTCGTGTTAAAGAAACACTAGAAGAGATGGCTGAAACTTACCAAGATCCTCAGCAAGTTATCGATTGGTACATGGGTAACGAAGAGATGCTAGGTCAGATCAAAGGTCTAGTTCTTGAAGAGCAGGTTGTAGATAACCTACTTGAAGCTGCTACAGTAACAGACGTTACTGTTAGCTACGAAGATGCAATTAAGCCAGAGCAGGGTGCTGCAGCTTAATTAACGCTCTTCTGAAGTAAAAGTCACTACTGTAAAAGCGACAGTTAGCGAAAGCTGGCTGTCGTTTTTTTTGTTTTTAGCGCCTGATAAATGCAGTGTTGTTGGTTAAAGCTATTGCCTGAATTAATCAACGTAGTATTATCGAGTGCTTGTGTTTAGGTTATTTCCGTTTTAAGGAGTGATACATGGCGGATTTTGGTAAAGGTGGCTCAGATATTTTGAGTAGTCTAGTGCCTATGGTAGTAGAGCAGTCGGCTCGTGGTGAGCGTGCATACGATATCTACTCCCGTCTGTTAAAAGAGCGTGTGATCTTTCTTGTAGGTCCTGTAGAAGATCATATGGCTAATCTGGTTGTTGCGCAGTTGCTGTTCCTAGAAGCGGAGAACCCGGATAAGGATATTCATCTCTATATTAATTCCCCGGGTGGATCTGTAACTGCTGGTATGTCTATCTATGACACTATGCAGTTCATCAAGCCAGACGTGAGCACAATGTGTTTGGGTCAGGCAGCGAGTATGGGTGCATTCCTACTGGCCGGTGGTGCTGAAGGTAAGCGTTTTGCGTTACCTAACTCTCGTGTAATGATTCATCAGCCGTTAGGTGGATACCAAGGTCAGGCAACTGATATTGAGATTCATACCAAAGAGATTTTGAGTATTCGTCATAAATTGAATACGTTGTTAGCAGAGCATACAGGTCAAGATCTAGAAACGATCTCTCGTGATACAGATCGTGATAACTTCATGGATCCTTACGCTGCTAAAGAATACGGTTTAATTGACGAAGTGCTTGATCGTCGTAACACTGATTAAGCCTGAGTAGAAATTGTTACTATAATCATAAAATTCACCCTGTTTGTTTGTATAAGGGTTGAAATGTGAAACAGAGTTGCAATATAGGGTATAGCCCTGATAAAGAATTATGAGGAAGTCGAATGACCGACGAAATCAAAGGTAAAGATGGCGATGACAGCGGTAAGTTGCTGTACTGCTCATTCTGCGGAAAAAGCCAGGATGAAGTACGTAAGCTAATTGCTGGTCCGTCCGTTTTTATCTGTGACGAATGTGTTGATCTATGTAACGACATCATTCGTGAAGAGATACAAGAAGCAGAGCCTCAGGAAGAGAGCGATCATCTGCCGACTCCAGAAGAGCTAAGTGCAGCTCTGGATGAATATGTTATTGGCCAAGATCGCGCTAAGAAAGTACTGGCTGTAGCGGTATACAACCATTACAAGCGTCTACGCTTCCAAAAGAGCAGCAATTCAGACGTTGAGCTAGGCAAAAGTAATATTCTTCTTATCGGCCCTACGGGTAGTGGTAAGACCCTGCTTGCTCAGACACTAGCACGCCTATTGAATGTGCCATTCACTATTGCTGATGCTACTACGCTAACTGAAGCAGGTTACGTAGGTGAAGATGTAGAAAACATCATTCAAAAGCTTCTGCAGAAGTGTGATTACGATGTAGAGAAAGCTCAGCTTGGTATTGTCTACATTGATGAGATCGATAAGATTTCACGTAAGTCTGATAACCCATCCATTACGCGTGACGTTTCGGGTGAGGGTGTGCAGCAGGCGTTACTTAAGCTGATTGAAGGTACGGTTGCTTCTGTTCCTCCACAAGGTGGTCGTAAGCACCCTCAGCAAGAGTTTTTGCAGGTAGACACGTCTAATATCCTGTTTATCTGTGGTGGTGCATTTGCTGGCCTAGAGCAGATTATTCGTGATCGTTCAGAGAAAGGTTCTATCGGATTCAGCGCTGTTGTTAAGAGCAAAGATGAAGAGAAAACGGTTTCTGACAGCCTTCGTGAACTAGAAGCAGAAGATCTGGTTAAATACGGTCTGATTCCTGAGTTTGTAGGTCGTCTACCAATGGTAGCAACACTTGCTGAACTCGATGAAGAAGCGTTGATTCAGATTCTGACTGAGCCAAAGAACAGTTTGACTAAGCAGTATGCTGCACTATTCGATATGGAAGGCGCTGAAGTTGATTTCCGTGAAGCTGCTTTAAAGGCGGTTGCACGTAAAGCGCTTGAGCGTAAAACAGGCGCACGTGGTTTGCGTTCAATCATGGAAGCTACGTTACTAGATATTATGTATCAGTTGCCTTCTATGGAGAATGTTAGCAAGGTTGTGATAGATGAGGGTGTGATCGAGGGTGATAACGATCCTATCCTCATTTATGAGAACACAGATCAACCTAAAGTGATGCCTGAAGAATAAGTATTCAATAATATGTTATAAAAAAGGATAGCTTTGCTATCCTTTTTTTGTGGCTAATCGAAATGGTGAATAATGTCGGAAGCGAATGATCAAGGGTTTCAGCATCTAAGTGATGAACTTAAAACTGAGTTCTACTCTAGCGTTAAGGAAGCGATGGAGGAATTAGATCACTGTTTTAGTTCTTTGAACTGCAATTATGATCCTGAAATTGTGAATCAGATGTTTAGGGCGGTACATTCTGTTAAAGGTAACTGTCATATGGTGTTTCTCGACAGTATTGCTGATGTCTGCCATAGATTAGAAGATTTAGTAGATCAATTTAGAAAAGGTAAGCTTTTCTATACACCCGTTCAAGGTGAGTTTATCGCTTTTGTATTTACTCGCTTAGAGCAGTTGGTGGCTGATCGAGTCAATGGCATTGCCATTAATTCATCTGACATTGATCTTCTGGAAAAGGGTGTGCTGCAGGTTTTAAAGTCAGACCAGTCATCACGTGACGATGCGGCTCAAGCCACCTTAGAAAGCTTTTCAGGCATTCTGACGGTGACTCAAAGTATCAATGATAGTGTCTTAGATAAACTCGAAGCACAAGAGCAGTTAAAAGATTTTGATGATCTTGGTTTTATGGAAAAGATTGCCAAAATTTTGCAGTCTAAGTCCATCCAGCAGCAAGGAGATTTATCCAAACTTATTTCGATAGGCTCTTCATTAAATAAGAAATTAGAATATCCAGAAAGTGATGATCAGCTGATGGCTGCATTTAGCTTCCAAAATTTGGGCAGTAAATTTGTTCCATCCCCAGTTTTTGATATAGGGCTCGAATCAGCTGAATGGGAAAAAGCAAAAGCTAAAGAGCAGCTGGAGTTGTCTGCTGGTTTTTTAAAATTAGGTGGCAAATGGCTAGGGGCATCAAAGCTGATTGAGTGTAGTTTTGAACGTTTTGATGGTCGCGGTCCCTATGGCAAGAAAGGAAAAGATATTCCAGCAGGTAGTATGATTCTTTCAATGCTGAAGTTTTATCAGCAAAATTATCTCCGATTGAGAAAAGACCACAAGCCGAAAATCGCGGTCGCTAAAACAATCAGTCGTATCAATAGTGAAAGCGGTTATCGATTTGATCCAAAGTTTGTTGAGTTGCTAACCCAATTGGGGCATTCAGACCCGCATAAATTAACGTTGTAACCCATAAAGGCTATATGGGTTATTCCATATTGGTAAGCCAAGTTAGATGAGGCAAACTGTATTTGGTTTGAATCTGACTTGCAGGGCAAATGCCGCAGGAGCAATTAGAATTTGATGGTGATGGAGAAGTATATATTCTCTCCGAAAACTAAAAAAACGCATGGGTTACCCTATGCGCTTTTTTGTGGAGAGCTGAGTTTATTAGCGATTAGCTAATGCAGGCTTCAGCTTCTCGTTCATCTCAACTAGGCACTTCTCAGTAGTTTCCCAGTCGATACAAGCATCTGTTACAGATACGCCGTATTCTAGTTCGCTTAGATCTGCAGGGATAGACTGGTTGCCCCAAGCAAGGTTACTTTCAATCATTAGACCAACAATAGATTTGTTGCCATCAATGATTTGGTTAGTCGCATTTTCAGCTACAAGTGGCTGAAGAGCTGGATCTTTGCTTGAATTTGCGTGGCTGCAATCAATCATAATGTTGTTTGCTAGGCCAGCTTTATCTAGTGCTTGTTCGCAAAGCGCTACGTTTACAGAATCGTAGTTTGGCTTACCGCCGCCGCCACGAAGTACAACGTGACCGTATTGGTTGCCTTTAGTGTGTACAATAGAAACTTGACCGCTCTCGTTAATACCTAGGAAGCGGTGTGGTGCGCTAACGGATTTAAGAGCGTTTGTCGCAACTTCTAGGCCACCATCGGTACCGTTTTTGAAGCCTACAGCACAAGATAGACCAGAAGACATCTCGCGGTGAGTTTGAGACTCAGTAGTACGTGCGCCGATTGCAGACCAAGAGATCAGATCCTGCATGTACTGAGGAGAGATCGGGTCTAATGCTTCAGTTGCTAACGGTAAGCCCATTTCGGATAGATCTAATAGAAGTTTACGCGCAGTGTGCAGACCTTTTTCGATCTCGAAAGAGTCGTTTAGGTCTGGATCATTAATTAGGCCTTTCCAGCCTACAGTTGTACGTGGTTTTTCAAAATACACGCGCATAACCAGATACAAGGAATCTTTTACTTTTTCCTGAAGCTCAACCAGTTTTTTACCATACTCGATCGCTGCTTCTGTATCGTGAATAGAGCAAGGGCCCACGACAACGAATAAACGGGGGTCCTTACGGTCAAGAATATCACGAACAACAGAACGGCCTTGCATTACTGCTTGGGCTGCTTTCTCAGAAATTGGCATTTCAGCCTTAAGCGCATCTGGGGAAATCAGAACGCTATTTGATTCGATATTTAAATCTTCAACACGTGTATCGGTCATTAGTTCTTATCCTACAATAGAGAGCTATTTTACGTTATTGAGCGCTTTTAGCGCTGTGGCTCTCTAGACTCTTTGTCAATGTGTCGCTTGTTTTACCATAAACCTATGAAGGTTATAAGTATGCAGATGGTCTATTCTGCGCCAAATCAAAACAATGGCAGTTGTTTCTACTAATTAAAGTGCTTTTACGAGTGCTGTTCGATAAAAAAGGCGTGGTAAACTAAGTAAATCTGATTGATAACGAACTGTTGGGCATAAAAGTTGTCAATCAAGCGTCTGCGAGATTAATCCATAGGAAACGCTGTGTTGTATCTATTGAAACGAATTTTTTGGTTACAGTTTTTACTTATCTTATCTGTAGCTTCCCCGACTGTGACAGCGGGACTATTTGATCAAAACCCTTTTGGTGAAAAAGGCCCTGTTCAGGTAGAAAAAGCGTTTGTCTTCGGGCATGTACAAGAGGGTGATACTTTGAAGCTTATCTGGCATATGCCAGACGAGTATTACCTCTACAGAGACAGGATAGAGCTAAAAGATGGCGAAACAACCCAGATCATTTCGCGCAAGAATGCACCAGCTGAATTAAAAGATGACCCACTGTTTGGTCAGGTATGGGTTTATTACGACCGCGCTGAGATTGATCTCTCGCTGCTCAGCAAAGTCGATCCAGCAAAAGACGACAAGCTAACCATTACCTATCAAGGTTGTTGGGACGGTGGTGTTTGTTACCCACCGGTCACAAAAGAGATCGCAATAACAGCATTTACCCCTTCTCAATCAGCTGCTGATCTGAGTAGCGCACCAGCAACTGCTGCAACGATGCAAACCATTAATGCACCTGCAGTCACAGAGCAGGATCGTTTTGCGAAGATGCTTTCTCAGGGCAGCTTAATCGTTACGCTAGGCGCGTTTTTCGTAGCAGGTTTAGCTTTGTCCTTAACTCCTTGTGTCTTTCCGATGATTCCAATCCTATCCAGTATCATTGCTGGTCAGGGGAAGCATGTATCGACTGCTAAAGGTTTTGGTCTGTCTCTTGTCTATGTACTAGCCGTATCGATCACTTACACCATCGCTGGTGTGCTCGCAGGCTTGTTTGGTGAGAATGTTCAAGCGCTTTTCCAAAATGCTTGGATTATCGGCAGCTTCAGTTTGATCTTCGTTTTACTCTCTTTGTCTATGTTTGGTTTTTACGAGCTGCAACTGCCCAACAGTATTCAGACCCGTTTAAGTCAGGCGAGTAATAGTCAGAAGGGAGGCACGGTTGCCGGTGTGGCGATTATGGGCTTCCTGTCGGCATTAATTGTCGGTCCCTGCATGGCGGCTCCTTTGGCCGGTGCATTGATCTATATCGGCCAAACAGGTGATCCGTTCCTAGGTGGCAGTGCACTATTCGTGATGAGTTTAGGTATGGGTGTGCCGCTACTATTGGTTGGCGCTTCTGCAGGTAAATTACTTCCGCATGCTGGTCTATGGATGGACAAGGTCAAAGCGGTATTTGGTGTGCTGCTCCTATTGATGGCTGTTTGGATGCTTGATCGTATCGTTCCTACCGTCGTTTCCATGTGGTTAACAGCAATTATCCTCGTTGTTTCGGCTGTTTACATGGGTGTGCTGGCTAAGGCTAAAACAGCCAAAGAGAACCTTGCGAAAGGCTTAGGTCTTATTATTTTGCTTTACGGCCTGTCTTTAATGATCGGTGCGTTGGCAGGTGGTAATAGCTTTAGATACCCACTAAAAGCATTTGCAGGTGACCAATCTGCACAAGCTGAGGTTCTACCTTTTATAAAAGTGACAACGCCAGAAGCGCTTAGCAATGAGCTACAGATCGCGAAAACCAATGGCCAGCCCGTGATGTTAGATTTCTATGCTGATTGGTGTGTCGCTTGTATAGAGCTTGAGGTGGTTACCTTCGCTGACTCGCGTGTGCAAAATGCTTTAGCACCATATCGTGTAATAAAAGTAGATGTCACAGCCAATGATGAACCGGCTAAAAAGCTAAATAAAGATTACGAACTAATCGGTCCACCAGCACTAATCTTCTATGATCGCGAAGGTACAAAGCTCGACCATAAAACCCTTATCGGTGTGGTGCAGCCAAATGATTTTCTAAATCATATTCGCGATATCTAAAGGGGTAATCGAATTGTGAAAATGATGATCTGATAATTCAAAAGCCTTGCTAATTAGCAAGGCTTTTTATTTTGGTTCACGTGCCCGAAGTTCGTTAATTTCAGATTGTTGTAACATAGGTTTATTAGCGTTTGATAAAGGGAGCTCAAAGTTTATCTTTATATCTTAGGTAGGTTAGCCGAGTTGACGCTTGTAATAAATGCGGTCTATTTTATGTGGAAGTGCTTCAAACTGAGATCTTTGATCAAAATTCGTTTGGAATTTATTGTGGCAAAATAAGTTAAGCTCTACTTCGGAATCGAATAAGGTCTATGAATATCCATCACGATCATTTCGAGTTTGTATGCCGGAATAGACATAATGACCGGACGACATCTTCTCACCTTTATTGAGAATGCAGTTAAATACACTGAGTGTTTTAACAATATCTAATTTCAAGACATCTTCAATTTTCATTACGTTATCCATTAAAAAAACGAGTCGAACAAATTTGCCAGAGTCTAACAGGGGTATCTAGTAAGGTAAGTCTAACGCACTAATTACCCAAAGCTATGTATGAAAGGTTATTGCTAATAGTGATCGCTACGCTTTCATACCGATTAGAGCAGATATGTTAAATCTGTCACCAAATCGCTAGTTTCAATTAGTTTCTATCAATCGAGTAATTCTATCACCCAAAGAGTTTACGCTTGAATTTTGAATATGGATCAGTGTGATATGGTGCGCGCTAATAGGCTCAGAAGAATCAATGATGTCATGTCTAATAAATCTAAATCACTGACAGTGTCGAGTTTCATTAATAAATTTTTCATACATCGAACTTGATTTGAGTTTGTCTAAGCTATTTTGCCAGCGCTGAACTTCTGAGGTTGGAGTACTTTTCGACATAGCAATATAAAGTTCGGTTGAATGAATTGATATACCTGTGGATTCAATAGTTTCAATGTTGATCTTTTCTTTTGCGAGTAAGCAAGGTAAAGCTGCCTTACCAAGTGCCAAATATTCTGCTCGGTTACCTAAAAGCATTTTTAGACTAATGCTTGGGTTAGTTGTATAGGCCAGATTTCTATAGCCTTGTTGTGTAAGTATTTTTTCTTCAGGGTAGTCCCTCGTTACTAAGACTAGTCCATATTGTTTAATCGTTGTGGGAGAAGGGGGAGGGGTACCTATAGTTTTTTTTCGGAAGAGTAAAATCTCATCTGAATAAAATGGACCTACCCATTGAAACCAATCTTCTCGCTCTGGCGTGCGTGCAACAGAGAAAAGCACGTTCCAATTTTTAGTTCTTGTATTGTGAACAGCTCTGGCCCAAGGAAGCATCAGTATCGGGGAATCAATTGCAAGATCGTCCAGCATCCAATGGATAATATCCAACGCCATGCCATCGATCTCTCCGTTTGGGAGTTCATAGGCATAAGGGGCAAAGTCTTCGGTTTGAATTTGATAGAGAGGCGATGAATGAACCGAATAACTAAAGAACAAGATGTGAAAATACAAGAGTATTCGGTACAGCATTATTAAACCTTATTGGCTTAGAACGGTTAGCTGCATCCTGCGCAATCGTAGTGTTGGCGGAAATATCCGTACTTGGCTTTTTAATAAATATTTACAATAGATTTCTTTACCATAGTAGATTTTACTCAGTGACTTTGCTAGTGAGTGATTAAGATTACCAAGACTGAAACAAGAATAAAGTAAGGCTGTTTCCCCTAACTGGTTTGCAGTTAACTTGAAATGAAATCCTCTAAACTTATTTAAGATGAATTTAATTCTGGTCTTTTTTTTGATCTGCTTGTTCAGGGTGCAGTATCGAGTGTTGATAATTAATTAAGCAACTTAAGCTCTGAAGGTACAGAACAATGAAAGAAACAATTACTGCATTCATGTGCGCAGCTTGGTTAACTTTTGGTTCACTAACACTACGCTGAAGAATGTACTGACGATCTCGGGACAATTGTCACTGAACTGGTTGAGTTAAATGAAAACGGTGCAACAGCTGGCGAGTTCGATTTTCTGATTGGTGCCGTAACGGCGACCATTGGTAGCACAAATTTATTTGATGTGCTGACTGATGAAGATCGAGAAGTAACGCTTTTTGCCCCTAATGATCAAGCATTCTTGAATACAGCCGTAGCGCTTGAAGAAGCAGGTTTACTAGATCTATCCGGCGTAGACACGTCAAGCACAGTAGAGGTTGTTAATGCATGAGCGGGAGCACTTACACTCAATGGTGTAATTGAGGTATTGGCTTACCATGTTTCCTTTGGTGAAAGAACGTCTAAGTATGTGGTTAAACGTGATGGTAAAACCATAAGAATGGCAAACAAAGAGTTCGTGAATGTTAATGGTCTTAGCATTAATGATTCACCTCTGGATCTAGGATATATCGATATTCCTGCATGCAATGGTGTGATTCATGTGATCACTCAAGGTGTATTGATCTTAAGTAACTAAAAGCCTATGACAAGCCTGCTAGATTAATGCAGTTGTTTTAGGCTCTCTCATTTTTCTTCGTAGGCTTGATAATCCAAACTAGATTAAAGAATGTATGGGTGATCCCATGAAACTAAAGCTAATAAAGGATTTAAAAAATTATAGAGCAGTATTTTATTGGTGTAATTCAAAAGGAAAAAGACACAGTCCTATGCTACCAACATTGGTTCATGCATATGAGTGGCACCTTCTATTTCAAAGATGTATCTACAAAGGGAAAGAGAGGCGGAAGGACGGTGTTGATAGGAGACTGGGGTATCTTCTTGAAAATAAAACTAGGAAAAATGAAAGAAGATTCAAGAGTAAAGGTCGGCGATTGATTGATACTGCTTTTTACATCAGTAAGGATCTTTATTCGGAAAAAATTGAAGCCCTCAAAAAACTAACAGTTGAAAGTAATAATGATTCTTACGAAAGAAAATCAGCTTAGTACACTTTTAATAGTTTTAAATATTTTTATTAGACATCGATACCGTGGGGGGGCATTTTCTAGAATCTGATCCCCCAACGATTACAATTTTTATTACAGAGTCCTAATTTGGGGCTGAGGGATTGCGGCGTCGAAGTGAGATAGATAGGTTGCCCTGATTTCAGAGGTTCTATCATCTGTTTTATCTATCATGCAAAAAATAGATGCAAAGGCTTTCTTTTTACCTTCTTCTCAAATTGCATAAATAGAATCGCAATGTGATGCAACGTGCGTTTCCCAATCTTTTTGAGCAAGCTTGATACTTTCTATAGCCGAAGAATTTTGAGCATGTAACTCATAGGCTGCATCCAAATACTTTGTCATTTGGTGGTGTGCAACTTCGAGTTTAATAGCTGCACATCGATTCATCTGGATGCTGGTTTTAGCATCTTCACAGTTCTTAGCAGAAGCGTGAGGCGAAAGCAGGAATGTTAGGCTCAATAAGCTGGAAATAATGAATTTATATATGTGTCAGTCTCAATTGGTAAGCCCCCAGTTCTCTAGACACCTCATAGATATATAATCGACGAAAATAATGAGGTGTACGATGCGCGGAAAACGTTACCCAGAAGAATTCAAAATCCAAGCGGTTAAGCAGGTCACGGATAAGGGCTATACGATTACTGATGTCGCTGAGCGACTCGGTGTAACTTATAAAAGCCTTTACGCTTGGGTGCAAAAATACAGCCAGCCCGATAGCTGCCGACAAGCGGATGATGCCCAGTCCGCTGAGATCAAAAAACTCAAAGCTGAATTACGCCGCGTCACTGAAGAGCGTGACATTTTAAAGGAAGCCGCGGTGTACTTCGCAGGGGAGTCAAAGAAAAGTACACGTTCATAAAGTCGCGACTCAAGAAATTTCGTGTAGCCGTCATGTGTCGTGTATTGGCTGTCCATCGCAGCGGCTTTTACGCATGGTTGAAGCAACCTTTTAGCCCTCGAGCACGCGAAGACCAACGCTTAGCAGTAAAGATTAAACAGTTTTGGCTTGAAAGCGGCTGTGTGTATGGTTACCGCAATATCACTATCGATTTAAAACGAGATGGTGAGCTATGCGGAAAGAACAGAGTGCATCGTATTATGCGTAGCGAAGGTTTGTCGGCTGTCCGTGGTTATCGCCGTCACCCTGGTTTCAAAGGAGGAAAACGACACCCTGCTGCCGAAAATATCCTTAATCGAGCATTCGAGGTCACTCAGCCTGATCAAGTGTGGGTAACTGATTTCACATACATTAGAACCTACGAAGGTTGGTTATATCTCACGGTAGTGATTGATCTGTTCTCACGTAAAGTCATCGGTTGGACGATGAAAAGCTCACCCAAAACAGACCTCGTTATCGATGCGTTACTGATGGCTATTTGGGGTCGAAGACCAACAACAAAGGTTCTTGTTCATTCAGATCAAGGGGTTCAATATACCTCAGGTGACTGGCGTAGGTTCCTTAAGGATCATAATCTGGAAGCCAGTATGAGTCGTCGTGGTAATTGCCATGACAATGCTGTTGCGGAGTCGTTTTTTTCGTTACTCAAAAAGGATCGAGTTCAACGGAAGATTTACAGAACACGCGATGAGGCTAGAGCTGAGATATTTGATTACATAGAAGGTTTCTATAACCCTCGAAGAAATCATGGTACTAATGATGGGCTGTCACCAGCGGAAGCTGAAAGGCAGTTTTTTAGAAACTAGAAAGTGTCTAGAATTTTGGGGTCTTACCACTCTTTGAAAGACATTAGAGTAGATTCCATTTTATGGCCATTAGCATTAAACCAATCCATTACAGCTTTACTTTGATCTTTTCCATAAATGTGGTGGGAGTAGTTCATAACAACGCCAGCCTCGTTCTCTACGCGGATTAAGAACATGTTAGCTTCTGAACTTTTGTCACTCGTTGTCATTGTCGCTAGAAGGAAAAGGCTCGGATCTCGTGGATCAGGGCCCGCGATCGCTTTAATAATCTTACCTTTGCCGTTGTATGCAGCTAAAAACTTTTCTGCGAAAGGTTTTAAATCAGATTTGGTTTTAACTTCTTCTGAGAAGGTGAAGGAGATCATATCTTTGTATGAAGAAAGGTCCGCTTGGTCAGTAGGCGTATATTGGTGTGCCGAGCTTTCAGTCGCTCTGTATGCGTATTCATCACCGTTAAAGGTGACTGCAGGTGGCTTGGCTGCATGCATGAGCGGTAGAGGTGCTAACTAATACAGGTGCGATTGAAGCGAGTATCTTTTTCAAAATTCCTGTCCTTTTTATATTTATGATTATGATGTCTTCTGAATCCTGTTGATCAATTAAAAAAGATTTAATCAGTGTTGGCAGACTTCCCAGTGGGCATGGAATGCTAAAGTAAGCTTTATACTTACCAAAGTACTAGTCTTATTTTGGGTGTGAATAGAAGTGGTTTTTGTCTTGAATGGGCGAAGGATGTAAGGAATGCTTGATCAGACAAATCTTAGCTTTATAGTGGTATCAGAGCATATCCTTTATGAGGGAGAGGTTATTAAGTTCATGACAACTATGGCTAAGAAAATACAGAGCACGCTGGTTATTCTAATAACATCATATATGCCTATTGCTTTTGCTTCAGATGCCGAACAGGGTAAAGAGCTATACGAATCAGTTGCTTTGGAACGAACGATCCGAGGGGAGGTTTACACCGATGCTAATTGTGAGACGTGCCATAGCTCGGATATCTATATTCGTCCTAATCGTCGTGTTAATACCTATTCAAGATTAGAAGCCCAGGTTGAGATGTGTAACACCATGTTAGATGTTGGTTGGTTTCCTGATGAGGTTTCGGCTGTAGCGACTTACCTTAATCAAAAATACTACAAATTCGATTAGATCATTTCTCTTTTTCTAAAGCCGCATTCAGCGGCTTTTTTTAATCCCGTTTAATTCCTTTGATATTCAATGTGATAGCGGCCCGCTTTTTGCTGATCCTTAGGTTACTCAAACGTAATTAGTCGAAGCGAACAGCGTAATGTTGGATTAGAAAATGAACATAAAACAGCCTGAATTTTCGATGGCTAATATGGGCTATTCTATTTCAGCCTATGTATTCCGCGGCTTTCAGCAAGGGAGGTAGTGGTCATCAGGAAGTCTCTTTTAATTTTTTAACCTAATACAAGCATTCTTATCGGAAGAACTGTCTTGGCATTTGCTCGGGCAGCAGGTGAGTTTTGCCTAACGAATTCAGATTTAAGGCAAAAATTTTCCGCTGAGGATTAATAACCGATTTTTTGTTTTTGTTATTTACAAAAACTGGTTTCTTGCGCCCTTAAGAATTAAATCACGCTTTCATAAATTTGAACGGCGAGGGTTAATTGACGCAGAAAATCAGCAAGGAGAGAACAATGATTATTCAGACAAGTAATGTACATATGAGTGCTGAGCATCAGAAAACGGAATATAGCTCTCAAACCAAAATGATTGATTGGGGGAGTGATGGTAACCAATTTCTTGCCCAGTTAAGCGAAGCAAAATCATTTATTAGTCAGGATCAAAGCAGCTTTTTCAGCAGCATTGATTTAGGTCAGCAGTCCTCAACAGAAGGTGATGATCAGTTTCAGGGTAATTCGATTTTAGTGCTTACCGATCAAGGCTTGCAATTTAGAACTGCTGAAAAAGAGTCAAACATTGCAGAGCAAAGAGAGATTACCAAAGCCAGACTGTGGCAAAGTTTATTAAATGCTATTAACCCGAAACACATACAAACCGACATCCCCGATGATGTAGAGATACCGGATGCTGATTCTATTCCGAGTGAAGATGGAATAGGCGGTGTACCCATGCAGCTGCAACCTATAAAGATGGAGATGTCGTTTAAGGTGACCGAAACCGTTGAAGAGTACGAGTGCTCCAGTTTCCATAGCTGTGGCATGGTAACGACGGCTGATGGTAGGCAGATTGAATTTGATCTGAACTTAGAAATGGAGCGGAGTTACTCAGCTACACGTGAGTTTGAGATGACAAGTGTCGTGGAGTTTACAGATCCACTGATCCTTAACTTCGAAGGTAACCATGCCGATCTTTCTGATGAAAAGTTTGAATTTGATCTTGATGCTGATGGTGATAAAGAACTCATAAGTTATCTGACCGGTGAAAGTGGCATGCTTGCTCTAGATAAAAATGAAGACGGCATTATCAATGACGGTACAGAGCTATTTGGTGCTTTAACGGGTAATGGCTTTGCCGATCTAGCCCAATATGACGAGGATGGTAACAACTATATCGATGAGGGTGATTCTATATTCGACGATCTTCTTGTATGGCATAAAACAGAAGATAGCGATTACCTAGAATCATTGGCTGATAGTGGTGTAGGGGCGATCTATTTAGGCTCAACAGAAACGCCCTTCGATATTAAAGGAGAAAACAACCAGGAGAATGGCCGAGTCCGCTCCAGTGGTTTCTACTTAACTGAAGCTGGTGATGTTGGAACGGTTCAGCAGATTGATATGGCGGTTTAGCGTCGACTCAATTGCAGGCTAAATACTGAGTATATTTAGCTGTACTAGCTCAGACCTGATCTGACAGTTACCCGTTCTTTCCAGTGCTACTGTCAGATTAGATTTGGGCTAAATTCTTTTCAGCCCAAATCTGTTTTCCATCAAGCAATGTTTCCAGTGGCGTTCTGCCACAGCACATTTTCCCCTGATGAGTTCGTTCATTGTTGTAATAATCCAGCCATTCGTCCAGATCTTTTTGCAGTTCTTCCAGTGAAGCATAGAGCTTTTTACGGAACGTAACCTGATAAAACTCGTTCAATATCGTTTTATGGAAGCGCTCACAGATACCGTTAGTCTGTGGGTGTCTCGCTTTGGTTTTCGTGTGATCAATATCGTTGATGGCGAGATATAGCTGGTAATCGTGCTGCTCAACCTTGCCACAGTATTCCGTGCCTCGATCAGTCAGGATACGCAGCATAGGCAGCTCCTGAGCCTCAAAGAATGGTAATACACGATCATTCAATACATCGGCTGAGGTAATTGGGGTTTTCGTCGTGTAGAGCTTAGCGAACGCTACCTTGCTGTACGTATCAACAAAGGTTTGCTGATATATCCTGCCAACCCCTTTTAGATTACCCACGTAGAACGTGTCCTGAGAACCCAGATAGCCAGGATGATGCGTTTCTATTTCACCGCAGGCTTCGTCATCTTGTTTCTTCTTCTCAAGCGCAGCCACTTGGTCATCCGTCAGAATGATACCTTCACTCGCAACCTTTGCTTCCAGAGCCGAAAGGCGCTTTTAAAGTTTTCTAAGTTATGACGTAGCCAGATGGAACGAACACCACTGCCCGATACAAACACGCCAGCTTTACGCAGTTCGTTACTGGTTCGGGCTTGGCCATGAGCGGGGAAAGCTATCGCGTGTTCAATGACGGCGTTCTCAATCTGCTCATCTACACGGTTTTTGACATTGGGCGTTCTGCGAGATCGGTTGATCAGTGAATCAACACCGCCTTCCTCAACAAGTTCCTGATAGCGATAAAACGTATCACGGGAGACACCCATTACTTTGCAGGCTTTTGAGACGTTTCCAAGTTCTTCCGCAAGGTTGAGTAAGCCTGCTTTGTGTTTAATGATGGGATTGCTAGTATGCAACATGAGAGTTACCTTTGTTTTGATTTAAGATTTCAGCACCTTTATCAAAACGGGTAACTCTCTCTTTCTTAAGAAGATATGTCAGATTAGGTCGAGACTAATTCAATTTAGCCTGCGCCTTTACACTAAATCTTTAGATCACACAGTTAAATAACACCTTAAAACAACACTCAGAAGTGTTTCGTTTGTACTATGACAACTATGGATTGGTATACTTGCGTCAATTTGTTTTGAGGCCCTTTCATGGATAGATTCACCCCTTTATCTTCATCCCAGTCTTTGTGGCTCAGAATAGCTTTGATCTTTACAACGATCTGTCTGGCTGTTGGGCTGTTTAGTCCGATGATGACGATGAGCAAGTTCTATTTCTTCGAGAGTTCTTTTTCTGTAATTGGTGGCGTACACAGTCTTTTAAATGAAGGGCATCTGATCCTAGCGGCTTTAGTCTTTCTCTTTAGCGTAGTTCTACCGCTGGTTAAGTTATTTTTGTTATTTAGATTAACAGCACCAAGCGATGAAATATCTGCTAAACAACGTAAATTGCTTGGCTTGATGCATGATTACGGCCGCTGGGCGATACTCGACGTGATGGTGGTTGCGGTATTATTGGTAACTGTAAAACTCGGGGCTGTAGCGTCAATTCAGATTCACTGGGGGCTTTACGTATTTGGTCTAGCCGTTGTATTGATCATGTTTTTAACGCATAAACTTGTGACTTTGTTAAATGCCTAATCTAGACAGTTTTTACACAAAACTTAGCAAGCGTAAAAATACCCTTACTGTGTTCAACCCCTATAGGGATGAAAACAAATTAGAAAACCTAAAGCGATACATCGAACTGGCCTTTGAGCAATCGGGACCAAGGATTCTTTTAGTCGGTGAAGCTTATGGTTTTAAAGGTGGACGTTTAACTGGCATCCCATTTTCCAGTGGTAAATTATTTGATGAGGTTGATCATCCTTTTTTGCAGCAGTTAAAGCCAAAAATTGAGCTTAACCCTAATACGCTTACTGCTGAGAATACAGCCTCTATTGTCTGGCGCTATCTGTGTTCACAAGAAACAGTGCCGCTTTTCTGGAATTCGTTCCCTTATCATCCGCATCCTTCGCGTATTCAAAAAAAGAATAGGGCACCATTAAAAGCTGAAATAGAAGAAGGTTTAGAGCTGTTACAGATGCTGATGGATGTTTATCAGCCCGATGCGATTGCAGGGTTAGGTCGTAAAGGAACGGACTGTTTACAAAAAGCATTTCCTGATCAAGATATCCGCTATATACGTCATCCCTCTTATGGCGGTAAATCTGATTTTATTGATGGTATGAACGGACTCTTTTCACAAGGTTAAGCTTAAATTTATCTTTCAGCCGTATGATAGTCGTGCCTTTTGAGTAGCTACATAACCACCCATATTGGCGTTTAAACCCTACTAACTAATTTAAAGCAGGAAGCATCGATTGGCATTGGACGCCTTTAAAAGGAATTCCAATGTACAAGTACCTTCCTGTTGTTCTTCTAATGACCCCAGGCTTAGCCTTAGCTGAGCACCCTAAGTCTTTTGGCAGTGCCAAAAAGATTCTTAAAGAGATCTACGCAGATAACCAGCAAAGCTTTTATTGTGGTTGTGACTATAAAGCTCAAGGTAAAAAGTTGGTGCCAGATTTAAAATCCTGTGGTTACACACCACGTAAAAACGCGAATAGAGCAAAGCGTATTGAGTGGGAGCACGTAATGCCAGCTTGGGCTTTTGGTCATCAATTGCAATGCTGGCAAGATGGTGGTCGTAAAACTTGTAAGAAGAACCCTAATTTCAAGAAGATGGAATCTGACCTTCACAACCTTGTACCTGCAATCGGCGAGGTAAATGGTGATCGCTCTAATTACAGTTTCGCACAATTAGAAGGTGAGCCGCGTGTTTATGGGCAATGTGATATGGAAGTCGATTTTAAGCAGCGAAAGGTTGAGCCAGTTGAGCATCGTCGTGGTGATATTGCTCGTACGTATTTTTATATGCGCGACCAGTATGGCGTTCGCATCGGTAATAAGCAGGAAAAGCTGTTTAATGCTTGGGCAAAGCTAGATCCTGTAGATCAATGGGAGTTAGAGCGCAATCGTATGATTACCCAAATCCAAGGCAATACAAACCCTTATGTAGTTGCGCCAACTGGATCAGTAAAATTGGCGGAATCGACTACGGATCAGAATAGTTTATTGTCCCGTCTTAAAACTGCATTGAGTATGGATTAAGACATATAGGCGCAGACAAGCTATCGTTGATCACCACTTAGTGGTGGTATGTGCTTTATTAGAAATATATGTTTCAAACTCCGTATATAACGCTTCTGATGCTTTAATGAATTCAGGCAAGAGAGTTTCGAGTTCTGTGTGATTGTTAGCGGAGGCTTCTTCAATCTTTTGGCAGATTCCGTTTAGTTGGGGGGCTGATAGGTTTAAGGCCATGCCTTTCATATTATGAGCTTGCTGCCTTAGCTCCTCCCATTGCTGATTTCTGAATGCATATTGTGTGTTTGCAATCAGTTCAGCTGAATTCTGAAGATAGGCTTCTAGCACCTTAGCGAGAAGTTTGTCGTTCATCATTAAGCGCTTCAGTGCGCTGTCTTGATCCCACACCAGCTGTTTGTCTTCGGTGTGATAAATACCTTGCTCTTTGTTGGACGTGAATTTTTGATCATCAGGGAGCCAATGATTAAGCGCTTGGATTAAGCGGTCGGCATTGATTGGTTTTGATATGTAATCACTCATACCGGATTGAAGGCACTTTTCTCTATCACCTGCCATGGCATTAGCGGTCATGGCAATGATAGGCAAGTCTTTAAACTTACTTTCTTTCCTAATAGCTCTGCTAGCTTCATAGCCATCCATCACCGGCATTTGGCAATCCATAAAGACAAGATCGTATTTGATCATTTCGAGAGCTGACAGTGCTTCCTCACCATTAGCCGCGACATCAATTTTTAGCCCGAGCTGTTCTAATAAAGCCCGTGCGACGGCCTGATTGGTAATGTTGTCTTCTACGAGTAAAACTTTGCTATTAAAGGAGAACGCCGCTTTTCTATCGTTAGCAGGTTTTACAGAGGTATTTTGTTGTTTAACTTGGACAAGATCTAATAGTTTATTAAAAAGCTGACTTTGGTTGATAGGTTTTGCGATTAGATGGTGTAAACCTCTTTCATGGTATTTTGATTTATCAAAGATTTGATTGCTGACTGTTTGAACAAGCAGCTTGGTTGATGTTACTAAAGGTTCATGTTTGCAGCGTGTGGCAAACTCGATAGCATCCATATCCGATAGCTCTTGATTGATGATGGTTATATCAAAAGGTGTTTTGTTCGTTGCAGCAGCTTTTAACTTTTCAAAACCTGTTTCGGCCATTGAAGTCAGTTCATGTTCAATCTTCCAACTCGTTAATATATCTCCGAGTAGATTTAGATTGGTTTCATTAGGATCAATTACCAAGATCTTTTTATTATGTAATGCTTCGATTGGCTGAGTAATTGGCTCTGTTGTAGCATGAGGTAGCGTCAAGCTTATCCAGAATGTCGAGCCTTTACCCAGTTGACTATCTACACCAATTTCACCATCCATCAACTCTACTAGTTGTCGACTTATCGATAGTCCAAGACCGGTACCGCCGTATTTACGTGTAGTAGAGCCGTCAGCCTGACTAAAGCGTTCGAATAAGCGGGTTTGTTGCTCATCGTCCAGTCCAATGCCGGTATCGACCACTTTGATCACTATTTTGCTTTGCTTAGGGGTGATTTGCTTTGACTCATAGAAAACAGCCACTTCACCTTTTTCAGTAAATTTACATGCGTTTCCTATGAGATTGACGAGTATTTGGCGAATTCGACTTGGATCAGCATTAAACCATTGATCAGTGATGGATGTGGCAGGACAGATGAGTTCTAGATTTTTTTCTTGGGCACGCATGCCTAATGAAGTACCTATTTCATCAAGAAGTTGGCCCATATCAAAATCGACCGATTCAAGCTCTAATTTCCCTGACTCTACTTTGGAGAAATCAAGGATGTCGTTGATTATAGTGAGTAGAGAGTCCGCACTGTTTTTAACAGTATTAGCGTAATCTAATTGTTGCTGATTTAAGCCACTGTCGAGCAATATATTTGTCATACCGATAACACCATTCATTGGTGTTCTTATCTCGTGACTCATATTGGCAAGGAATTCACTCTTTGCAATGTTTGCTTGTTCAGCTTCATTTTTTGCTTTTAGCAGTGATTCTTCAGACAGCTTCTGGTCAGTAATATCTAGGTGAGTACCAATGATATGTCTTGGTTTATTGTTATTATCCCACTCTACGACTTTGCAGGCATCTAAGACCCAAACCCAATGGCCTGCTTTATGCCTCATTCTGATTTCACAGCTGTAGCGATCACTGGAATTTCGGTCATACTTTTTAAGCAGATGACTAGATAAGTGTAAATCATCAGGGTGGGTGAAATTATGGAGAATATCGATATTTATAGGCGTTAGTTCATCGAGTTTATAGCCTATAATTTCAGCCCAGCGCTCATTGAGACTTAATGCTCCAGACTGTACATCCCAGTCCCAGATACCAACATTGGTAGAATCTACGACTAACTCAAGTTGTCTTGCGGTTTCAGACAGCTCTTGTTCACGCTTAATTTTATCGGTTATATCATTTTCGACACCGACAAATGCAGTTAGATTATTGTGTTCGTCAAATACGGGGGAAATCGAAACGTCATTCCAAAAAGGTGTTTTGTCTTTGGTGTAGTTAATCACTTCAACGTTGACGCTTTGATGGGCTTTAAGCGCTTTTGATATCTGGCTTAAGCTTTTTAGGTCCGTCTTTTCACCTGAAAGGAATCTATGATTCTTTCCGATTACCTCGCTTTCGTTATACCCGGTTATCTTAAGGAACGCTTCATTGGTATAGATTAGAGGAAGATCCTGTTGTGTGGCATCTGCCACTGTTACACCGACAGGGCTTACTTCTAGGGCTTTTAAGAGGACTCTGTTTCTATTTTGCTCTTCTCTCAGTTCTTTTTCAGACTGTTTGACTGCTTTGAATGGGTTGATAAAAAACTTTTTTCCAAGCCAGAGTAGCAGTATAAAGACGACCAAAAATGTTAGAAGAAGGCCAATGAATATACTTTGGATAACCTGATTTACTTCAGAAGCGAGGTGTTGTTGATCGATGTAATATTCGACGTTAAGTTGGGTCTGACCAGCAACTTGTTCGTCAACTTTTTGGTAATCAAGAGTGTTATTTAGAGAAGAGTAATCAAGGTAATCACCTTTGATTCTAATGCTGGCGGCATGTGCTTGGGTGGTAAATAATGTACTGATGTCTTTATCAAATCGAACCAGAACAACACCTTCGCTAGTACCGTTATAATTGACTGAAACAGCGATAGAGAAGTGCCATTGTTCATTTTCTCGGTGTTTTAATATAACCCAAGGCCTTTCGCCATTTAGTATTTCTTCGAACCAAGGTTCATTTTCTAAGTTCAAATTCAAGGTTTGGTTGGAAGGTCGGTAAATAGGCTCCCCAATAATATTTAGTAAGAATACTGATTCATGCTGACCGAGGATTAGAAGTGAGTCCAAAAAATCGACAAGGTTTTCTTCCGAATCCAGAGTGGCCATCACCGCACTGGTTAAAAGAGGGTTCTTAGCTAGGTCCTGTAAGAACAGAATACGATCGTCTACATAGTTACCTATCGAAGTGGCAGCGTTTGCAGCTTGTGCGCTAGTTGTTCGATTTTGAAAGTCTATTGTAATATCACGAACACGTTCCCCAATCGCGATATAACTAGAGGTCAAAGCTATAGCGAAAAAGGCAGCAATAAACAGATAAAACAGTGTATCTGTTGAAAGTTTTAAACTTCGTTTACGAAGCTGCATCCTATTCCTCAACTATTTAGGAGCTTTCGGAGTCGTATTAGGTATTACTTCTATTACTCCATCCGGGGTAAATTTGGCCATACATAGATCAGATAATCCGAGCGCTTCATGTGCATCTAAATTAGATTGACTAAAAGCAGAATAGGGCTTTTGGTAAGTTTTTATTAGGCCTTTAACAGGCGTGTTTAATGACTCTAATTCTTCTCGAAGTAACTGCCTATTTTGAGCCATATCATCACTTAAAGGTATCTCTTGCATAGCTTGGATAGCGACCTTAGCTAAATCGTACGTATGAGTGAATCCAGTTGGTGATTATAAAGATCTGTAATCTGTTAATGCTTCAGGGAATAGTTTCTGACCTCGGGCAAAAACAGATTGGCTAAATGGCGTTTCTTCTGAACTCACAAATGAAAAGCAGCTTTGAATAAAGCTTAAATCGAGTTTTGATAAAGTGCTCGAGCCTAATTTTTGTGGGAAGTTACCGCCGGTAATTCCCCAATGAGAAAGCACAGGTAGATTGAATTGTTCAACCTCTGTCATGGCTGTCATAAAGGTAGCGCCTTCTATAGCATTACCAACGAAGATAACGCAGTCACTTTCGGATTTGGCAATTTCTCTCAAAATTAATTTGGCTGCATTGTCTTTGGTATTCCAATTAAACCATGTAACTTCAGGTGTAATGGACAGTGAGCTTTCAAAGTAGTTGGTTATTGTCTTGAAGTTCGATGTCCCCCAGCCTGTATCTTCGAGTAATAGGTGGGGAGATTTGCACTGTTTTGAATTTACGGCGTAATCGCTGATTCGTAAGCCCGCTTTTGAATCATCGACAGATAATCTGAATACCCAGTTATTACTATCAGGATGGCGGGTAATAGGTCCACCTGCTGCCCACGGAACTAGTAGCAGAATTTCATTATCATTGATGTATTGACGATATTTAATGTAAGGAGGTGAATGTAGTCCGCCAAGTATAAATAGAGCGCTAGGATCATTTACGAATTGTTTCATCGTTCTGTGGCTACGAACAACATTTCCTCGATGATCTTTTTCAACAAATTCGAGTTGGTAGTTACCAATTTTATAATCGATTTCGTCCAGAGCGGTAAGAAAACCCATCTTCATGGCTTGTGCAGAGGAAGAGTGAGAGGTGTAGTCTGAGTCGTGATAAATGCGAATGACTTTGTCATTGGCTGAAACAGTGGATATTAGAAGGCAGGCAAGTACGCCAATTGCAGATAAGCTTTTGTTCATCCTTGTAATCCTTTAATCAACTAGCCATTCTTTTAGTTAGACAGTTCAGAGCTTATTCAAGTATTTAAGAATATTTTAGTACTAAATCAAATACTTGCTCGTGAAGTGCTAAGAATATATGGCAATGATTGGATATTAAAGCTTATTAATCTATTAACTATTTCCTTGTGCGCTTTGTATTGCGAATCTGTTGTCGGTTATTCCTGTTGTTATGAGGCCTGCGACTCGTGGTGTTTCTACTGTTTTTCGGTAGGTTTAAAGTAACTTCGACTAACTTAGAGTTCCCAGGCTTTAGACTGTCTAATGTCCAATCACCAATGGCATAGCGAATTAGGCGTAGGGTTGGGAAGCCAACGGCGGCAGTCATTCGCCTTACTTGTCTATTTTTCCCTTCAGTAATCTTCAATTCGACCCAGCTGGTAGGCTGATTTTTACGTTCGCGAATGGGTGGGTTACGAGGCCATATATCAGGTTCATCGATCGCCCTGGCTTTCGCTGGACGAGTTATACCGTCTTTGAGTTCAACGCCTTTACGTAAGGCTTTCAAAGCAGACTCTGTGATCTCTCCTTCAACTTGGGCCCAGTATATTTTTTCCTGCTTAAATTTAGGATTAGCTAAGTAATGTTGTACAGCGCCTTCATTGGTAAGAATCAGCAAGCCTTCAGAGTCATAATCTAATCGGCCAGCAGCATAATAGCCCGGCTGATCAATAAAATCGGCTAGTGTGCTTTTATCGTCATTGGTAGTGAACTGAGTAAGTACTTGAAAAGGTTTATTAAAAAGTAATAGCTGGCTCATGGTTTGTCAGTTCTTTAAAGCAAAGGGCAATCAATCAAAGGAATAATGCTGATCTATACTGATCCTGTAGCGCAATCATATCACTGATCACAGATTCTGCGGTGGAACAAAGCTAGTTGGAGTAGATTATGGGTTATAAAAATATTTCTGTACCTGTTGGCGACAAGATAACAGTTAACCAAGATCATTCATTAAATGTTCCTGATAACCCTATTATTCCTTACATAGAAGGAGATGGAATTGGTGTAGATGTAACGCCTCCGATGATCAATGTGGTTGATGCTGCAGTAAATAAAGCCTACGGAGGTGATCGTTCGATATCCTGGATGGAAGTTTTTGCTGGTGAGAAGGCAACCTCCGTTTACGAGCAAGATACATGGCTACCAGATGAAACCTTGGAAGCATTTAAGGAGTTTGTAGTTGGCATTAAAGGACCGCTGACAACGCCTGTGGGTGGTGGGATTCGTTCGCTTAACGTTGCCCTGCGACAGGAACTTGATCTTTATGTTTGTCAAAGACCGGTACGTTGGTTTAAAGGGGTGCCGAGCCCTGTCATAAAACCAGAAGATGTGGATATGGTGATCTATAGGGAGAATTCTGAAGACATATATGCCGGTGTAGAATGGCGTGCGGGTTCACCAGAGGCGGAGAAGGTGATTCGTTTTCTAAAAGAGGAGATGGGCGTTACCAAAATCCGCTTTGATCAACAGTGTGGTATCGGAGTGAAACCTGTTTCTGAGCAAGGAACAAAGCGTCTCGTAAGGAAAGCATTGCAGTACTGTGTTGATAACGATCGTGAGTCCCTAACTCTGGTACATAAAGGGAATATCATGAAATTCACCGAAGGTGCCTTTAAGGACTGGGGCTATGAGCTCGCCGTACAAGAGTTTGGTGCTATTTTAAAAGATGGTGGCCCTTGGATGTGCTTTCTGAATCCAAATACGGGTAAAGAGATTATTGTTAAAGATGTCATCGCTGATGCCATGCTGCAGCAAATCCTATTAAGGCCAGCAGAATACGATGTCGTGGCAACCTTAAATCTAAATGGAGATTACCTTTCTGATGCATTGGCAGCAGAGGTCGGCGGAATAGGGATTGCGCCAGGCGCTAATCTATCAGATGAAGTTGCTATATTCGAAGCGACTCACGGTACCGCGCCTAAATATGCTGGTAAAGATATGGTGAATCCAGGTTCTCTTATCCTATCCGCCGAAATGATGTTGAGGCATTTAGGCTGGTCTGAAGCCGCAGATTTGATTATTAAAGGCATGGATGGGGCTATTGCAGCTAAAACTGTGACCTATGACTTTGAACGGCTTATGGATGGCGCGGAGTTATTATCAAGTTCTGAGTTTGGTGAGGCGATAATTAATAATATGTAGTTTGCTTATGTGAATTAGTCTCGACCTAATCTGACATATCTTCTTGAGAAAGAGAGAGTTACCCGTTTTGATAAAGGTGCTGAAATCTTAAATCAAAACAAAGGTAACTCTCATGTTGCATACTAGCAATCCCATCATTAAACACAAAGCAGGCTTACTCAACCTTGCGGAAGAACTTGGAAACGTCTCAAAAGCCTGCAAAGTAATGGGTGTCTCCCGTGATACGTTTTATCGCTATCAGGAACTTGTTGAGGAAGGCGGTGTTGATTCACTGATCAACCGATCTCGCAGAACGCCCAATGTCAAAAACCGTGTAGATGAGCAGATTGAGAACGCTGTCATTGAACACGCGATAGCTTTCCCCGCTCATGGCCAAGCCCGAACCAGTAACGAACTGCGTAAAGCTGGCGTGTTTGTATCGGGCAGTGGTGTTCGTTCCATCTGGCTACGTCATAACTTAGAAAACTTTAAAAAGCGCCTTTCGGCTCTGGAAGCAAAGGTTGCGAGTGAAGGTATCATTCTGACGGATGACCAAGTGGCTGCGCTTGAGAAGAAGAAACAAGATGACGAAGCCTGCGGTGAAATAGAAACGCATCATCCTGGCTATCTGGGTTCTCAGGACACGTTCTACGTGGGTAATCTAAAAGGGGTTGGCAGGATATATCAGCAAACCTTTGTTGATACGTACAGCAAGGTAGCGTTCGCTAAGCTCTACACGACGAAAACCCCAATTACCTCAGCCGATGTATTGAATGATCGTGTATTACCATTCTTTGAGGCTCAGGAGCTGCCTATGCTGCGTATCCTGACTGATCGAGGCACGGAATACTGTGGCAAGGTTGAGCAGCACGATTACCAGCTATATCTCGCCATCAACGATATTGATCACACGAAAACCAAAGCGAGACACCCACAGACTAACGGTATCTGTGAGCGCTTCCATAAAACGATATTGAACGAGTTTTATCAGGTTACGTTCCGTAAAAAGCTCTATGCTTCACTGGAAGAACTGCAAAAAGATGTGGACGAATGGCTGGATTATTACAACAATGAACGAACTCATCAGGGGAAAATGTGCTGTGGCAGAACGCCACTGGAAACATTGCTTGATGGAAAACAGATTTGGGCTGAAAAGAATTTAGCCCAAATCTAATCTGACAGTAGCACTGGAAAGAACGGGTAACTGTCAGATCAGGTCTGAGCTAGTACAGCTTATGCCAGAAACAAAAAAACCAGCTGCATGCTGGTTTTTTAGTTTATTGATGTAACCTTTTTGCTATTGGGTTGCTAAAGGTTTAATTTGAACGGCATGAGTACCTTTTGGACCCGGTTGGGTTTCAAACTCAACTTGTTGGCCTGCTTTGAGACTCTTATAGCCATCGACTTCTATCGCAGAATAATGAGCAAAGAGATCCTCTTCATGTTCATCTGATAGGATAAAACCATATCCTTTAGAATTGTTGAACCACTTTACTTTCCCTGTCTGCATAACTAACTCCCGTATCCAAAACTGCAATTGGATTACTAACCTGAACGTACTCCCTTTAGCTGCTAGAATAGTTGCTAAAGGTTGTCCCCTATTAAGTCGCAGGTACTACTGGGGCCTTGCCTATCCTGCTATTCTGATTATAGCACCAGCCACAGAATGTGTGACAAGTGTGCAATCACTGTTCAGTAGTAAATATTAGCTTAAATTTAGAAGATTGTTAGATGTCTATTGATTTTGAACAAAAAGTAATTCGAATGTCTAATGAACATGAACATGAAGATTTTGATCATGATCACGGATTAGTCACGGAAGAAGCAAAGCCACAACTTAAGAAACCATCAATGTATCGTGTGGTTTTGATGAACGACGATTACACGCCAATGGATTTTGTCGTGGCTGTGCTCATGATGTTTTTTAATATGGACCAAGAAAAAGCTACACAAGTGATGTTATCGGTCCATACTCAAGGGAAAGGAGTATGTGGGATTTTTACCCGTGATGTAGCTGACACGAAAGCAGCTATAGTTAATCAATATGCGAGAGACAATAATCACCCTCTGCTATGTGAAGTCGAGAAAGTCTGAAGAGGAACCGTTATGTTAAACCGAGAACTCGAAGACACGCTCAGTGCAGCTTTCCAAGCCGCAAAGGAAAAGCGACATGAATTTATAACTGTCGAACATTTGTTGCTGGCGTTGTTGGATAATTATGAGGCGCATGAAGTTCTTGCAGCCTGTGGTGCTAACTTTGAAGGTATTAGGCAGAACCTTTCTTCATTCATCGAAGAAACTACGCCTTTACTATCTGAAACATTACCTGATTTGGAAACACAGCCAACACTCGGATTTCAACGAGTACTTCAGCGTGCGGTATTCCATGTTCAGTCATCTGGTAAGAATGAAGTTACTGGAGCCAACGTACTCGTAGCGATTTTTAGTGAGCAAGAGAGTCAGGCTGTTTATATTTTGCAGCAGCATGGCATAGAACGAATCGATACAGTCAATTATATCTCTCATGGCATTTCTAAAATGTCAGAACACGACCATGAGCACTCTGATTCTTCGGTTGAAAGTGAAACTGCGAACGAAGAAAAGGATGATAGCCCACTTGCTAAATATGCGATCAATTTGAATGCTGAAGCTGAAAGCGGTCGAATAGATCCACTGGTAGGGCGTGATTCCGAAGTAGAGCGTGTCGTTCAGATTCTATCTCGCCGTCGTAAGAACAACCCGCTACTTGTAGGTGAAGCTGGTGTTGGTAAAACCGCGATTGCTGAAGGTTTGGCCAAGCTAATCGTTGAAGATAAAGTACCTGAAATTATCAAAGATTCGATCGTATATTCACTTGATTTGGGTGCTTTGCTTGCGGGTACTAAATACCGTGGTGATTTTGAGAAACGGCTTAAAGGTCTTTTAAATGAGATCAAAGGCAAAGATCACGCGATTCTGTTTATTGATGAAATCCACACTATCATCGGTGCTGGTGCTGCATCAGGTGGTTCTATGGATGCATCAAACCTACTTAAACCACTGCTAAGTTCAGGTCAGATCCGTTGTATCGGTTCTACTACTTTCCAGGAATTCCGCGGAATTTTTGAGAAAGACCGTGCATTAGCGCGTCGTTTCCAGAAAGTGGATGTCCTTGAGCCAAGTATCGAAGATACCTATTCGATTCTTAAAGGCCTTAAAGGTCGCTTTGAGGAACACCATGAACTGGCTTACAGTGATGAAGCGCTACGTGCAGCTGCCGAACTAGCAGGGCGCTATATCAACGATAAGCATATGCCGGATAAAGCAATAGATGTAATTGATGAAGCGGGTGCTTATCAGCGTCTATTACCTAAAGAGCTGCGTAAAGCAGAGATCGGTACGGAAGATATAGAAGCGATTGTTGCTAAGATTGCCCGTATACCGCCTAAAAGTGTTTCTGCGTCTGATAAGAACCAGCTGGCGAAGCTGGATAGTAATCTTAAGATGGTTGTACTTGGACAGGATGAGGCAATTGATACGCTATCCTCTGCGATCAAGCTTTCCCGTGCGGGCCTTAAAGAGCCTGATAAGCCTGTAGGTTGTTTCTTGTTCGCTGGCCCAACCGGTGTCGGTAAAACAGAAGTAACGCAACAGCTTGCACGTATTATGGGGATTGAACTGGTTCGCTTTGATATGTCTGAGTATATGGAGCGTCATACAGTATCCCGTTTGATTGGTGCACCTCCTGGCTATGTTGGCTATGATCAAGGTGGCTTACTAACAGAAGCGATTACAAAGTCTCCGCACTGTGTTCTGTTGCTTGATGAAATTGAGAAGGCGCATCCAGAAGTATTCAATCTATTACTACAGGTAATGGATAACGGTACTTTAACGGATAACAACGGTCGTAAAGCAGATTTCCGTAATGTGATTTTGGTAATGACTACCAATGCAGGTGCGGAAGATATGAGTCGTGCATCCATTGGATTTACTAAGCAAAATCATGCCTCTGATGGCATGGCTGCTATACGTAAGATGTTTACGCCAGAATTCCGTAACCGTCTTGATGGCATCATCCAGTTTAAAGCCCTTACAACTAGCATCATAAAAGGTGTAGTCGATAAGTTCTTTGCTGAGTTGCAGGTTCAGTTGGAAGATAAGCGTGTAGTACTGCATCTAGACGATGAAGCCCGCACTTGGTTTGCTGAGAAAGGCTACGATGAGCAGATGGGCGCACGCCCAATGAAACGCTTGATTCAAGAGAAGCTGAAGAAGCCGTTAGCTGAAATGATTCTATTTGGCGAACTATCCGAAGAGGGTGGTGAAGTTGCTATTAGTGTCGATGCTGATGGTGAGATAAGTGTAGAAGCGATGACCTGCGCATAAGCAGGTCTTTCGAGACACAAAAAAGGCAGCCATTAGGCTGCCTTTTTAAATTCTGTCCTGCAAAGCAGGGAGAAAGCAATGATTAACGCGCGCGATAAACGATACGGCCTTTGCTTAGGTCGTATGGAGTTAGCTCTACTTTAACTTTATCGCCAGTCAGGATACGGATGTAGTTTTTACGCATCTTACCTGAGATGTGCGCAGTAACAACGTGGCCGTTTTCCAGCTCAACTCGGAACATAGTGTTCGGGAGCGTGTCAACCACGGTGCCTTCCATTTCAATGCTATCTTCTTTAGCCATTAATTCTCTACCTTGTTGAGGATCTCCAGAAAATCTGGACCGAATAATTGCGCGGTATTGTGCCTGAAAAAAAGGCCATTATCAAAGCAAATATAGCAACATCTTCTTTTGTTGATATATAAGTGTTTTATTCAGGCTTTACGAGGGTCCAATAACCATCAATAAGCAGTTCAAAGGGCTGGAATGAAACCTTGTAGCTCATCTTACGGCATTGTTTAACCCAATAGCCGAGATATAAGTAGTTTAAGCCTTCATCTTGGCAATACTGTAATTGCCATAAGATGCAGTAAGTTCCTAAGCTACGTTTTGGGAAGGAGGGATCGTAGAAGGTATAGATGGCCGATAAGCCTTGTTGTAGTCGATCAATCACACTGACAGCCAGTAAATTAGATTCACTATCTCTAAACTCTAAAAACTGCGTGTGTTCCTCGCCTTCGACTAAAAATGAATTAAATTGATCAAGACTTGGTGGGTACATATCACCATCTTGGTGACGTTCATTGATGTAGCGTGAGTAGAGTGTGTAATACTCTTCCGTAAACTGTGCTGGCTTAGCAGTTACGGTCAGGTCTTTGTTTTTGTTGATGATTCGTTTCTGGCTTTTCTTAAGTTTAAAAATAGCCAAGGGGATTCTTACGGAGATACATGCATTACAGCCTTCACAGTGTGGGCGATAGATGTGTTTGCCACTGCGGCGAAAACCTAAGTCAGAAAGCTGGCCATAGGTATATTGATCAATCTCAGCATGCGGGTCTACAAACAGTGTCTTAGCTGTTTTGTTTTCTAGATAGCTGCAATCGTGTTCTGGTGTGGCATAAAAGTGTAAAGTTCTAAGATTCGTCACACTTAACTCCAATTAAACGCCATTTTGTTCAAACTGCCAGCTATGGTTGAGCGGTTGATCAAGGTATTCATCCAAATAACTTTGAAATGACTCTCGCGGTATTTCATAAGCACCTAGTGAAAACAGATGTTCATTGCTTACCTGGCAGTCAATTAAAGCATAGCCCCACTTTTCCAGCTGTTCGACCATTTTTATTAACGCAATTTTAGAAGCATCACGTTTTCGGCTAAACATAGACTCGCCAAAAAATAGTTTTCCTATAGCCAGGCCATACAAGCCGCCAACAAGTTCACCATCCATATAAACCTCAACGGAGTGGGCGATTCCGAGTTGGTGAAGGTGGTTATAGGCATTTTGAATATCGTGGGTGATCCACGTGCCATCTTCGCCTTTACGTGGTTCAGCACACGCCGCAATGACATCAGCAAAGTTATTATCAAACTTAACAGTGTAATCATCTTTCTTGAGGCGTTTACGCATACTGCGAGAAACATGCAATTCACCCGGTGTAATCACACATCGGGGGCTTGGACTCCACCATAGAATCGGTTCGCCAGGGCTGTACCAAGGGAAAATACCCATTCGATAAGCTGAAACTAGGCGTTCAGGTGTTAAATCGCCGCCTGCTGCTAATAATCCGTTGGGATCTTCTAGAGCTTGATCTATAGGGGGGAATGGGTCGTTTGAATCTTGTAACCAAGGAAGCATAAAAAAAGAAGCTGCCATGAAGGCAGCTTCAGTCTCACTTATTTTTCAAGATCGTCTAAGTAGCGCTCTGCATCTAGGGCAGCCATGCAACCGAAACCAGCAGATGTAATTGCTTGACGATAGATGTGGTCACATACGTCGCCCGCAGCGTAAACACCTTCAACAGATGTTTGTGTTGCATTACCTTCAAGACCTGATTGAATCTTCAGGTAGCCATCTTTCATTTCTAGCTGGCCTTCGAAGATATCTGTATTTGGCTTATGGCCAATTGCGATGAATACACCCGCAACATCAAGGTTCTGCTCAGCGCCATCTGTTGTGCTTTTAAGACGAAGGCCTGTTACACCAGAATCATCACCTACAACTTCCTCAAGTGTGTGGTTCCAGATGATGTTAATGTTGCCGTTCTCTGCACGATCAAGGATCTTGTCTTGGAGGATCTTTTCAGAGCGCAAAGAATCACGACGGTGAATCAGTGTCACTTCTTCAGCAATGTTAGATAGGTACAGTGCTTCTTCAACAGCTGTGTTGCCACCACCTACAACAGCGACTTTCTGGCCGCGATAGAAGAAACCGTCACATGTTGCACATGCAGAAACGCCTTTGCCTGCAAATGTTTCTTCGGAAGGTAGGCCTAGGTATTGAGCAGATGCGCCTGTAGAGATGATTAGCGCATCACAGGTGTACTCACCCATATCGCCTTTAAGGCGGAACGGACGATTTTGAAGATCTGTTTCGTTGATGTGATCAAAAATTACTTGAGTATCGAAACGTTCAGCGTGCTGTTGCATACGCTGCATCAATTCAGGACCTTGAACGCCGTCAACGTCACCAGGCCAGTTGTCAACGTCGGTTGTAGTTGTTAGCTGGCCGCCAGCCTGCATACCGGTAATAACAACCGGGTTTAGGTTTGCGCGTGCTGCGTAAACGGCTGCAGTATAGCCTGCAGGGCCGCTTCCAAGAATAATTAACTGGTGATGTTGTACGTCGCTCATAGTAAAAAAATGAATCCGTTAAAAAGTTATGAGTGTATTAATGGGGTGTACTAATTAAATATCAACCCGCCTTGCTGAGTTTTGCACTGGCGTGTTCATAGAACTGTTCTAAGGAAAGCATCATAAAGCTTTCACCGGAAGGATCTCTTACATAACCTTCTATTGGTGTGCTTTGATCGATCGTTTTTAGATTATCCATAGCAACAGGAGAGTAATCGATAATATCACCGATATTATCTAACACCATAGAGAACCATGGAGTACGGCCATCTTTGGTTAGATGTAAAACGATTGGGTGAATGCTGTTTTTGAGGTAGTCCTGAATATGTCCAAGGGTACGTAATAGCTTTTTCAGAGAGGTCTGACGCTCAATCCGAAGCATTTCAACGGCCTCATCTTGATCTCCAGCCGAAGCCATATCTAAAAGCTTATCACCCAAAGAATGAATATCTTTATGTGGTTGTTCGATTTTATCGAGTAGGGCACGAAGTCCGTCATCGTCAGTTTTGTAGCTATAGAACCATTGTCCAAAAGCACAGGCGTGCGGATCTCTTGCTTTTGTAAAAGGTTCTCCTGATCTAATTGAATGCTCTAATGCATCCATCCAATCGATATGAGCTTGCTGATAGATTTTGATTTCAGAAATGAGCTCTACAATAGTATCTCTTTCTTTGCTGTGTGAAAGTGACGTTGCACACTCAAAGACTTGAACCAAGGTGTTACGGAAATCTAAATAGCCGATAAAACCATCGACATGCTCTGTGGCGTATTTAATTTCACCGAAGCTATCTGAAAATGAAAGAATGTTGCTGACATCGATACCATACATGCTTGTACCGATAGGGAAGGTTAAAGCACGACGGTGATCTGTATGCAAATTGGTCAGAGACATAGGGTGCATCCATTGAAATAATTCAGATACAAAAGCTTAGTATAAATTCAGTGCAGATGCGTTGCAGACGAGAGCAATGAAAACCCGCACTTCGTAACTATGAATTATAAACCAATGCGCTTCAACCGTTAGTCGCGGATTAAATTATGTTATTGTAGTCATTGGTTTTTTAATACTGATCTATGGAGCTACATCCTTGAGCGCGACCGACAACGGACAACGTTTAAGTTTTCCCGAATTACTTGTAAGAATCAGCCGTGAATCGAGTTTAATCGTTGTTGTTACGGTCAGCCTATTTTTGATTGTGGCTTTACTGGGATTTAATCCAAAGGATTCTGGATGGTCTCACCTTGGCTATCAGCCAGACATAAGCAATTTAGCGGGCCCTGTGGGGGCTTGGGTAGCTGATCTGCTAATCTCCGGATTAGGTCTAGGTGCCTTCTTTGTGCCCCTGCTAATTTTGTATCAAACAGGCCGTTTCTTGTTTCGAAAACAGAGTGGCGCGTTAGATGTCATTCCTTTCTTTATGCTGCGTTTAACCGGCGCTTTGCTGTTTTTAACAGCTTTTAGTGCGTTAAGTGCCACGCATATTTCAAATACAGGATTGGATTATCCTTTCACCGCAGGTGGGATATTAGGTGAAGCGGTATCGGATTTAGCTGTTTCGTTATTAAGTGTGCTGGGTAGCTCTTTAGTTCTTTTTGCATTGTTATTATTTGGATTAACAATGTTATTAGAAATGGGCTGGGCAACTGTACTAGAACGAGTAGGGCAAAAAGTCGTTAAATCGACAGAGTCTGTATTACCTCAGCAGCAAGAAAGAGAAAAATCACTAGATTTGTCTGATGATGAACTTGAAAAAGCGGAAGAGGCCCTACACAGAGGTTACATTAATGATCAGTTTGAAGAGCAAGCTCCGCCTGTAGTGTGTGACAGAATCGAACCTAGATTTACAGACAATACTGAGCTCTTTGAGTCGCCAGTTCAGGAGAAAGCAACTAGCAAGGTTACTTCACAGGTTGAAGTTCAATCAACAGACAATGAGCATGCTGATGTTGGCCATGTGCCGTTGGTAAGACCACAACGTGCGCGTAAAGAACCACAAGTTGAAAAACAGATAGAAGAACACATTGATACTGAAACGGGCGAAATTCTCACTGCATCTGAATCAGTGAAAGCGGAACCTGTAAAACAAGTGGCGGAACAGTCGGCAGTTGTGCAACCTATATCGGCTACATCTCCAGAATCAGCTCCAGTAGTTGTACCAACCGTAGCAGAAGACACTAAACCACAGGTTAAGATCGTTCCGTTGTCTGAAACGCATAAGCCAATGCAGGATAAAGAGCTTGGTTTAGATGAGGCGGGGGCAGCCAAGCGAAAACCTGCGCGTAAGATTCCACCCCTAGAGCTTTTGGATCCACCAGAGCTGAATACAGATACGGGATACTCTCCAGATGAGCTAGAGCAGATGTCTCGCTTGCTAGAGAGCAAGTTGAAAGACTTTGGCGTAATAGCAGAGGTAGTAGAGGTTAATCCAGGTCCAGTAATTACTCGATTTGAGATCCAGCCTGCACCGGGTGTCAAAGCCAGCAAAATTACCAACCTAGCTAAAGACCTTGCTCGTTCTATGGCCGTGACCAGCGTGCGTGTAGTTGAAGTTATTGCAGGTAAATCGGTAGTCGGTATTGAGATTCCAAATGAATCTCGTCTAACTGTACATCTTAGTGAAGTACTGAGCTCTAAGCCGTACCTATCAGCGGGCTCTAAAGTGACTATCGGTTTAGGTAACGATATTGCGGGTAATCCTGTGGTAGCGAACCTTGCCAAAATGCCTCACTTGCTGGTGGCGGGTACAACAGGTTCGGGTAAGTCCGTTGGTGTAAACGCTATGCTTCTATCGCTGTTGTTTAAAGCAACACCAGAAGAGGTTCGTTTGATCCTAGTCGATCCAAAGATGTTGGAGCTTTCTATCTACGAAGGGATTCCACATCTATTAACGCCAGTTATCACCGACATGAAAGATGCTGCATCTGGTCTGCGTTGGTGTGTAGGCGAGATGGAGCGACGTTACCGCCTTATGGCTAAGATGGGTGTACGTAACCTCGCTGGCTTTAACGACAAGATTGAAGAAGCGCGTAAGAAAGGTGAGCCTCTCTTAGACCCGCTTTGGAATGCAGAAGAACATGGTGAGCCATTCGGTACACCAGCACCTGAGCTTGAACCACTACCTTACATCGTTGTCGTGATCGACGAATTCGCTGACATGATGATGATCGTTGGTAAGAAGGTAGAAGAGCTAATTGCACGTATCGCTCAAAAGGCCCGTGCTGCCGGTATTCACTTAATCCTTGCGACTCAGCGTCCATCGGTTGATGTGATTACTGGTCTGATTAAGGCTAATATCCCAACGCGTATCGCTTTCCAGGTATCTTCACGAATCGATTCCAGAACGATCTTGGATCAGTCCGGTGCAGAGCACCTGTTAGGTTGGGGTGACATGCTTTATCTACCTGCTGGTACCAGCTTGCCAAACCGTGTTCATGGCGCATTTGTAAGTGATGACGAAGTGCATCGCGTGGTAGAGGCGTGGAAGAAACTAGGTCAGCCAGATTATATTACTGAAATTACTGAAGGTGATGCTGTTTCAGACGGCGGAGGTTCAGGTTCACTGTTCGATGATGAACAAGACCCGCTATATGACGAAGCGGTCGCATTTGTATTGGAAACCCGCAAAGCATCGATTTCCAGCGTGCAGCGTAAGCTTAAAATCGGTTATAACCGCGCCGCTCGAATGGTTGAGGCGATGGAAGCCGCTGGTGTTGTAAGTACTGCGGGTAGTAATGGGCAACGTGAAGTATTAGCCCCATCTCCGAACGGTGAGATGTAATATCACCTAAAAGGTTTGAGTATGAGATTAACGAGTTACATTAAGAAATTTGCTATTCATACCGCATCAGCCTGCTTAATCGCAGGGAGTAGCGTTGCGATGGCTGCAACCGATGGTGCCAATAAGCTGAATGAGCTACTACAAGGTTACGACAGCTTTTCAGCCAAGTTTGAACAAGTCACACTGGCTGAAAATGGCCGTGAAGCACAGAAAACAGAGGGCAGTCTTCTTTTAGCGAAGCCGAATCGTTTTCGCTGGGAGACTCTGCAACCCTTCCCGCAAGAGATTGTCTCTGACGGTGAGTATATTTGGATTTATGACCCTGATTTAGAGCAGGTGACGCAAAGAGCCGCAGATACGCAACAAGATAGTGCGCCTGCTTTGATTTTAAACGGCCAAATCGGTGAACTTCAGAAAACCTATGCTGTCCGATTGGTTGAAGATACGGGCAGCGAGCAGATCTTCGATCTTAAGCCGAAATCCGATCAATACAGCTTCAGCCGTATTCGTTTAGCGTTTGCAGGCAATGTGATCTCTGAGCTGATGCTGGAAGACTCGCTAGGGCAGCGTACATCTGTTGTCTTTGCAGAGCAGACGCTTAACCCAGAAGTGACCAATCAAAGCTTTTATTTCCGTGTTCCAGAAGGAACAGACGTTATAGTAGATATTGAGGAATAGAGTGGATCTATTTTCCCAAGCACCTGCATACGAGCCATTAGCGGCTCGTATGCGTCCAAGAACACTGGCCGAATATATTGGTCAGTCCCATCTATTAGGGCCAGACAAACCACTGCGTACCACATTAGAACAGGGTGTTGCTCATTCTATGGTGTTCTGGGGGCCGCCAGGTGTAGGTAAAACAACGCTGGCTAAGCTGATTGCTCATCACGTTGATGCACATTTTATTACGCTCTCAGCTGTATTATCAGGCGTAAAAGATATTCGTATCGCGGTAGAGCAAGCTAAACAGCATTCAATGCAAAGTGGCCGCAAAACGATCCTCTTTGTCGATGAGGTTCACCGCTTTAACAAATCTCAACAGGATGCCTTTCTACCTTATGTAGAGGACGGCACCATCATCTTTGTGGGTGCGACCACAGAAAACCCATCTTTTGAATTGAACAACGCCTTGCTATCTCGTGCGAGGGTATACACCTTAAAGTCACTCCATGAGAATGAAATTCTTGAGGTGCTACAACGTGCTATTAATGACGGTGATAAAGGCTTAGGTAATCGAAACTTCCACATAACCGATGTTATGTTAGCGCGTTTAGCGCAAGCTGCGGATGGTGATGCTAGGCGTTCACTAAACCTTTTAGAAATCGCGACAGATCTAGCCGAAACACAAGAAGATGGAACAGAACTGATTAATGAAGAAGTTCTGGCTGAGGTACTGCGATCAACGGGGCGTCGTTACGACAAACAGGGTGATATCTTTTACGATCAGATCTCTGCGTTTCATAAATCAGTTCGAGGCTCATCACCTGATGGTGCTCTGTATTGGTATTGCCGAATGCTGGATGGCGGTTGTGACCCGTTATATATCGCAAGGCGGCTGGTGGCGATAGCCTCCGAGGATATTGGCAATGCTGACCCTCGTGCTATGCAAGTTGCCTTATCAGCATGGGATGCATTTGATCGCGTAGGGCCTGCAGAAGGTGAAAGGGCAATAGCGCAAGCCGCTATCTATTGTGCTTCTGCGCCAAAGAGTAATGCAGTCTATCAGGCTTTCAATCAATGTATGGCAGATGTAAAAGCACAGCAAGGCTATGAAGTGCCAGTTCATCTTCGAAATGCGCCAACCAGCTTGATGAAGGAGATGGGCTACGGGGATGAATACCGCTACGCGCATAATGAACCCGATGCTTATGCTGCTGGAGAATCTTATTTACCGCCAGAAATTGCAGATCAGCAATGGTATCATCCTCAAGAAAGAGGCTTAGAGCTGAAAATTGGTGAAAAATTACGTCACCTTAAACAGCTTGATCAACACAGCCCACTCAAACGCTATTCATACGAATAACTGTAGGGAAAGGATTAGGGGATGTTAAATCTCATCGCAATTGCCATCGGTGGTGCAACGGGTGCATTAGGTCGTTATTGGGTAAGTAGCTTACTTAATAATGCCGAGCATCGTATCCCTTACGGCACGTTAACTTGTAATGTGGTTGGCTCCTTTTTGATGGGCGTGTTATTTGTTCTAATTCTTGAAAAATCTAAACTCAGTCCGGAGATGCGACCACTCTTAATGGTCGGTTTCATGGGCGCGTTCACAACTTTTTCTACTTTTTCGTTAGAAACTGTCGCAATGCTGCAGCAAGGGCATATGATGTCGGCTGCGATTTATATATTATTAAGCGTTCTACTGTGTTTGGTTGCCATGTATGGTGGCCTTTGGTTTACACGCTTGTTCTAATCTTTATACATAGGTGTTTTAAAAGCTCATGCTCGACGCAAAAATTGTCCGTGCTAACCCGGAAGAAGTAGCACAGCTGCTGAAGAAAAAAGGTTTTGAATTCCCGGTTGATCAGTTTGTTGAGCTGGAAAACCAGCGTAAACAGCTTCAGGTTGAAACTGAGAACCTACAGAGCGAGCGAAACACACGATCCAAAGGCATCGGTAAAGCAAAAGCTGCCGGTGAAGATATCCAGCCATTGCTAGCAGAAGTTGCTGATCTTGGTAACAAACTAGATGCAGCTAAAGCTGAGCTTAACAGCCTACAGGACAACCTAGACGAGTTACTTTCTGGCGTACCAAACATCCCAAGCGATGAAGTACCAGAAGGTGCCGACGAAGAAGATAACGTAGAAGTGCGCCGTTGGGGTACACCGCGTGAATTCGACTTCGAACCACAAGATCACGTTGCGCTTGGCGAAAAGAGTGGCGAGCTAGATTTTGAAACGGCTGCTAAACTGACCGGTTCTCGTTTCTCTGTAATGACTGGCAAATTGGCACGTCTACACCGTGCGCTTATCCAGTTCATGCTTGATACACAGATTGAAGAACACGGTTACACAGAAACTTACGTACCGTACATGGTTAACGAAGATAGCCTTCGTGGTACCGGTCAGCTACCTAAGTTTGGTGAAGATCTATTTAAAGTACCGTTCGGTGATCGTCAGTACTACCTGATCCCAACTGCAGAAGTACCAGTAACAAATATCGTTCGTGACGAAATCGTTGATGCAGCTCAACTGCCAATGAAGTACACAGCGCACACGCCTTGTTTCCGTTCTGAAGCAGGCTCATCTGGTCGTGATACACGCGGTATGATCCGTCAGCACCAGTTCGAAAAAGTTGAGATGGTACAGATTGTTGAGCCATCAAAATCTTGGGATGCGCTAGAAGATATGATCCGTCATGCCGAAACTATCCTGCAGAAACTAAACCTACCATACCGAGTAGTAACGCTATGTGGTGGTGATCTAGGCTTTAGCTCTGCGAAAACATACGATATAGAAGTGTGGTTGCCAGGTCAGGATAAGTACCGTGAGATCTCCTCTGTTTCTAACATGACAGACTTCCAAGCACGTCGTCTTAAGGCTCGTTGGAGAAACCCAGAAACAGGTAAACCGGAGCTTCTACACACGCTAAACGGTTCTGGTCTGGCGGTAGGTCGTACACTGTTAGCAGTTATGGAAAACTACCAAACAGCAGACGGTAAGATCCAAATTCCAGAAGCCCTACAATCATACATGGGCGGAAAAACTGAGATCTAATCTCAAACGGATTTATAAAAACGCGCCCAAGGGCGTGTTTTTTTTGCTTTGAAAACCGCCTTAATCAAAATTAAGCCGTTCTAGGGGGCTGTTGGTGCCCGCGTAATGCAGCCCTAAAACGTGGGTATAAATCTGTGTCGTTTTAACATCGTTGTGACCGAGCAGTTCTTGTACTGTACGAATATCTCTTCCTTCTTGTAACAAGTGTGTCGCAAAAGAATGTCTGAATGTATGACAAGTAATCCTTTTGTCAGTAATGCCAGATTCTATTACTGCTTGTCGTAACGCTTTGCCTATGACAGTGTCATGCAAATGGTGACGGCATTGGTCTTTAGAATTTGGATAGCAGCAAATGCTGGTGGAAGGGAATAGATACATCCACTTGTGCTGTCTAAACCCATTCGGATATTTTTTATTAAGACCGTGCGGCATCGAAGGGCCTATACCTCGTTCATTGTCTTTAAATTGAATACTTTTAGCTGTTTCAATAAGCTTTTTCAGTTCTGGCTTTAATGATGGGCTTAGAAGAGTTTTTCGATCTTTATTACCTTTTCCGTCCCGAATCGTTAATGAATTCTGTTCTAAATCAACATCTTGAATTCTTAGCCTCAAACATTCATTTAGCCGTAAACCGCTGCCATAAAGTAGTTTAAGGACAGTCTGATTTCGACCTGAAGCGCATGAAATTATCTTTTGCACTTCTGAAGGGGTTAAAACGGTGGGTAAGTGACGCTGTTTAGTGGCGTAGCGGAAATTCAGATCACCTAAAGGGCGATTAAGCACTTTCTGATAAAGGAATACCAAAGCATTTAGTGCAACTTTTTGGGTATTAATGGCTACTGATCGGTTTTCAGCCATGCTGGATAGATAGTTCTTTACCTCTTCTGTACCCATTTCTTCGGGGTGTTTCTTTTTATGGAAATAGATAAATTGCTTAATCCAGTAGATGTAAGTTTTCTCGGTACGAATGCTGTATCCGCGTAACCGTATTTCCTTGCGTACTTTATTGAGAAAAGGGCTCTGAGCCATGCTATTTACCTTCATGTAATACATGTATAAATATACAGTATATCTATCGTTGGGCAAATTAAATAACCGAATTAGTCATATTTCTCAGTGTGGATTGCTTGTTTTGCTACGAAGATTAAGTTAAAAATGTAAGTAAATCAGACAGATGGAAGTCTAGCGTGGGTAGATACACGGACCCCCGTATATCAATTGATATAGCGCATGCGCGGTTTGTCACGGAAGAACTTTTCACTTATCAGAATTAATCCTTCCTTTTCAATTTCTTACGTCTGTTATCAAACAAATACGGTTAGGGTAGATATACGGACCCCCGTATATACAAATGTTAACTGTCAGGGAAGCTATGAGTAATCGTTTAGGGATATTTGCATTAATCATTTCAGCGCTAGGAATAACCTTGATGTTGTTATCCCTAGAGGCATATATTTATGATGATGGTATCAATATGAAACTAGCCCCAGTATTAGCGGACGCTTTAGGAGTAATCTCAGGTACAACTGAATCAGAACCATCATTCAGACCTAGTAATAAATTTGAACTTAGTGAAGCTGCTGCTATTTATATCATCGGTGGAGTAGGTGCTTTTCTTGGTTTTATTTCAATAGTACTAGGCTTTGGCTCAATAAAGAGATGTGAGCATCCTGCCGTATCTTATGGCGCTATTGCTTTTGGTATTGCCCCAGTAATTCTAATTAGCATACCAATCGCAATTGGGTGCTTCCTTTTACTTGCACCGATTGTCATTTGGTACAAGAAAACAGTTAACAAAGCGCTTAAGTAATGACGCGCTTTGCGCGCTACTTAGCTGAGCGTTAGGGCGCATGATGATTCGGACACCGAAAACTAAATTCAGATATTTTTTAGTTCTCACCTCACTTTTTTGTATTCAGTCTGTTTGTACGTTTCTGCATAACGTCATCGTACTCCAAAGCATAAAGGGACCACCAAATGCACCCGACCAGTCATTTGTAGATATTGCGCAGATGATTTTTCAGGATGCGATAAAAGAACAAGCATTTTTCTTCATGTTGCTTGGTATCTTGTTACTACCGTCTTTAATTCGCCATAGTGGCAATATTTCTTTGCTAAAGTGGCAACGAAACCATCCAGTCAGATCGGCTGTTTGGTCATTAGTATTTACTGCAATTGCATTGCTCTTTTTACTGGACGCAGTAAATATTTATTTAAGCTCGCAGATTTCAATTGAGAACCTAGTGGGAAGCATTTCAATTGTTGGAATTTGTATACTTGCTCGTGCTGAATCAGTATAGAGCCCTAACAAATAAAGGCATCCGACGCATACTGCGCGGCTGCTTTAGGCGTTACATCTACTAGGGAAGTAAGGTGAAGAATTCAAAATATGGAATGTTGGGTATCGTGGTTGGAGCATTAGCTCTTCTTCTAGCGTTAGTTCATTTTTGGGCTGGACCTTTTTCAGCACAACCAACTCTAGAAACTGTCGTTGCGCAAAAGGCTGCATCTATCAGGTCGGCTGCTCTCGATGCATTAACAGGCAAAGAACCAGTTAATGAAAGTGCTGTAGTTCATTGGAATGCTGATAAAATTTCTGATGTAGTTACCGCAGTATTAGGCGGTCTTGCAGTGATATTTGCCGTTTTATCGCTAGTTCAAAAGGAGCCTTCTCGTGTCGCAGGAGGGGCCGCTGTTCTAGGGATTAGCGCAATCGCTTTCCAATTTATTGCAATGTACGCAATGGCATTATTAGTGGTTTTACTCATTGCTGCCGTCATATCGAGCTTAGGCATTGGGTAAATGTAACAAGAAAAGGCAATCCGACGCGCTATGCGCGCAATTGCTTTGAGCGTTATGAGTCTTAGGGATTTTGAGTATGAGTGACGATAAGTATAAAAATTACTTAATAGACCTTGGCACTCTTACGAAGGAGTATGCTCGCGAGGCTATTGCTGAAAATATATCTGCAAAAGGTTCTGAAGACGAAGGCTATAAAACCGGATATATGATGGGATTCCATCGACTTGTTACACTTATGCAGCAACAAGCAGAATCCTTTGATATACCACTAAATGAAATAGGGTTAGTTGATATTGATGAAAGCGAATTTCTTAAATAGCAGCCAACTCATAACAAGAAAAGGCAGCATCGCCCTGCGGGCTGGACGGCTTCGCCGCCGCTGCTTTAAACGTTAGAAATACAAAGGAGATCATCACTTGCCAGAAACAACTCAAACAGCGATTCAGCTATCTTCTAGCGATCTGATCGCCATCTCTGCGGTTGTTGCCACCTTACTTGTGGGAGTTGTAAGTTGGTTTGTGTCAGCCGCGCTTGCTCGGAAAGCAATGAGCAGGAAAGAAATACAATATCGCCTACGAATGACGCCTCTATTAGATAAAAGTAGATTTAGGGAAACAGATCAAATTGTTATGTCATATAAAGATGACGTGATTGATGAGTTGGTTTTGCTGGAGCTAGATATTATTAATTCTGGGAATGTTGCCTTGGAAAATCCACCCATAAAAATAGAGGCAATAGATCCAACATATATTATTCCTGCATATATTGATGATATTCCACATGGGTACGATGAGCACTGGGATTTCGAGAGAGAAGATGGCGAAACTTGCTTAATAAGAGTTGATCATATAAATCCCGGCCAAGTAATTAAGGCACGCTTCTTGATGGATCAGGTTCCATCAGGCGAACCAGTTTTCACTTGCCCTATGCCTAATTTGAAAGTTACTAGAACTAGCAATATCGAAATATCACCAATGGCTAGCAAGTTTCTTGAAGTTATGTACCCAACATTGTCGACGGCAATAAAGGCCTCCTTGAGGTAAGTAAGAAATTTCTAACAAGCTCATGTTGCCGGACTGGTTTTCCGCTGCGCTCCAAACCAGCCGCAAATGCGGGCGTTATAAGGCAATAAAGATCTAGCAATGGGACTAATCGAAGCAATCCTATTAGGCATTCAATTCAAAAGGCTACAGAAGCCTTTGGTCTTCTTTTCAATGCTCATAGGTTTCATTCTGTTCAGCATATTTGGTCTTAGTATTGTGTGGGCTGTTGTAAGTGGTTTAGTTACTACAGAAAAAGAAATTACTTTGCAGTTACTTGGTGCAAGTGCCGGACTAGCTGTGTTCGCTTTTTTATTTTTCGGTCTTGCATGGGTATGTGGTTATTTCATAAAAAGGTGTTTCCAGTAATGCCCTATAACAAGGCCATCAAAAATTGCCCTTCGGGCTGGACGTCGCATGCGCTCCGCCCTTTATGGCGGCGTTATGTAATTAAGTATTAGTGAATCATAAATCAGGTATTAAATTGTGAAGTTCATAAAAGCGTACATTGGCTGCTTAATCATAAGTTTTGGTATTTTGCTTGTAATAGGATCCGTTCTTATGGCTGCAGGTATTAAACTACCAGATGTCGTAGCAAGATACCTTCTAGAAACGTGGCTAGTGATGGCATTAATAATATACCCCTTTGCAAAGAAAATTATTCGCGTATGAAAAGGCGCCAAGCCTAGATTTGATACGCTTACATGACCAGGCCAAGCAAAATATCGGTGATATATACGGTTGGTCTTCACTTCTGCTCGGCCTCTGTTAATGGCGTTAACTACCGGATATGTAATAGTTATCGGTGTGTGATCTATTATTAGCTTAATAATGGTTAATAGTTTTGTCTGAATTATTTGCTGGTATTAAGCAGGGTAGATTTATGAATTATTCGGTATTTGATTATAGTCAGACTCAACAAGCTATAGAGCTGTGCGAAAGTGCTTTCACAGCATCGGCTGGAGAGAAAGAGGGTCAGCTATTAAAGCTTTTGGTAACTAAGCTGATCAATGAGACTCCAGAAAATGATTTGTTTGGATTTTGCTCAACTGTCGATCATCAGATGGTGGGAGCGATTTTTTTTAGCCGGCTAACTCTGCCGGATCAAACGTCTGGATTTTTGTTGTCACCTGTCGCTATTGAGAGCGAATATCAAGGTAAGAGAGTTGGTCAAACACTAATTCGCTATGGGTTAGATCAACTTGGTACTCAAGGAATAGAGCTGGTGGTAACTTACGGTGACCCTGCTTTCTATTCAAAAATTGGGTTTAAGCAGGTGAGTACAGAATTAATCGAGCCTCCTTTCAACTTGAGTCAGCCAATTGGTTGGCTTGCACAAATGGTCAACGGTAAAGATATTAAGCCTTCGCATGGAAAAATAGGCTGTGCCAAAGCATTTGATGATCCAAGTTATTGGTGAGTATTGCGACATATAAGTACCGTGATCTTTACTAGAGCTGCTTGGCTTAGAATGTATTTCTTTGCGGGGTTTCAATCCAGGTCTGTCTACTCTTGCCTACCTAAACGCTAAATAATCTTTATTAAATCTTTCAAAAATTTTCACTTGTATTGAGATTTTATGAACTACACTGATGGTTAAAATGTAACCAAAAAAGCACGAGCCTTAAGGATGAGTCTCTTGAAGCGAGTTGCTCTATGTTTAAGAAACTTAAATTGACTGCTCAAATTAGTGTAGGTTTTTCATCGATTATCGCTCTTCTAGTAATTATCTCGGTTTTCTCATGGGTAGGCGTTTCTAATGTCTATAGTGGCTTGGTAGAGTACCGAGGTCTGGCTAGAGACACGAACTTAGCTGGGCGTTTGCAGGCTAATATGTTGAAGGTTCGTTTAGGTGTTTTGAAGTTCTTAAATGAGCGTAGTGAGGAATCGATTCAACTATACGACGAACGCTTACTCAAAGTAGAAAACTTTATGTCAGAGGCAAAAGTTGAGATTCAGAAGCCTGAGCGTGCTGAGTTAGTAGCAAAATCTGCAAAGAATATAGCCATATACAAAGATGGCTTTAGTAAGGTGGTTGAGCTGTTTAGAGAGCGGAACAGGCTTGTTAAAAATCAGCTTGATCCCTCAGGCTTGGCTATGCGGAAGCAGATGTCCAATATTATCACTTCTGCTTACGCAGATAATGATGCCTCTGCTGCATATTATGCTGCGCAGGTTCAAGAGCATCTCCTACTCGGACGTTTATATGTAGCTAAATACCTTATTACCAATGCTACGGCAGATGAGGAAAGGGCTAAACAGGAGCTTCAAGAAAAAATACAGCCTTTTGTTGAAGATTTGGACGTTAACCTTCAAAACCCAACACGCAGACAATCGTTACGTATATTTAAAGAACAGCATCAACAGTACATATCAACCTTTGCAAAAGTGGTTCAGATCATTGAGGAGCGGAATGGTTTAATCAATGGAACTTTAAACAGAGTTGGGCCTATCATTGCCACAGATTTAGAGGACGTGAAGTTATCGGTTAAGAGGGATCAAGACGCATTAGGGCCAGAGATTCAAGTGTTAGCAGAAAATACAGAAGCGGCAATCGTTATATTGGCGGCTGTTTCGGTGTTGATCGCTATTGCCTTATCATGGGTAATTGCAAAAATTATTCGTAAGCCTATAGGTGGTGAGCCAGCCGAAATTGCTGCGATCACGCGAAGTATATCTGAATGTGACTTATCTCGAGATCTTTCAGTTTCCAGTGGTGATACAGGTATATATCGCTCCGTTAGTGAAATGTCACAAATGCTGAGATCCCTTATTAGTAACATTATCAATACCAGTAAGGATCTATCTGTTAATGCGGATTCTGCAAGCCAAATTTCAGAACAAACGTCTCATATAATTGATCAGCAGCAGACTAAAACGTCTTCTATTGCCGCCGCAGTAAATGAGATGGCGATGAGCATTCAGGAAGTAGTTCGTCATGCTACAGACTCTGCTACACAATCCAATGAGGGCTTATCTGAAGTGGAAAGAGGTAAGCAGACGATTAATAAGACATTGGAAGAGATTGGCGATCTGGCGACTAACTTAGAGGCTACAGTAGAATTTATTAAAACCCTTGAACAAAGTAGTTCGGATATCGAAGTAGTCATCGGCGTTATCCAGAATATTTCTGAACAAACTAACTTACTTGCGCTAAATGCTGCAATTGAGGCTGCACGAGCTGGTGAGCAAGGTCGTGGTTTTGCTGTAGTGGCAGATGAAGTAAGAACTTTAGCGCAGAGAACCCAGTCTTCTACTACCGAAATTCAAGAGATTATTCAGCGACTACAGTCTGGTACAGCGGATACTGTGAAAGCTATTGAAACTAGCTATTCGCAATCACAGCAAACAGTGGCGCAATCAGAAGAAACCGCACAGGCATTAGAGCGTATTCATAGTGCTATTAATTCGATTAGCGAAATGAACATTCAGGTGGCGGGTGCTGTAGAGCAGCAGTCTGCAGTAGCTGATGACATTGCCAGAGACTTGGAAACTATAAGTGCTGGATTCGAGCAAACAGCAGCAGGGGCTAAGCAGTCAGCAGCTGCGAATGATCAAGTAAGCGATATTTCAAAACAATTGCAGGGCATGGTTTCTAAATTCAAAGTATAAAACTTAATTGGTTGTCATAAGAACTAAAAAGGCCAGCATCTATTGCTGGCCTTTGTTGTTAGTTACCTTGGCTATAAATACATCTGTAGGGACGTATAAGCCACAATACTCATCACAATAGTGTAGGGCAGCGCCATAACTATCATTTTTCCATAAGATAGGCGGATAAGCGGTGCTAGCGCAGATGTCAGTAAGAATAAGAAAGCAGCTTGTCCATTAGGTGTCGCAACACTTGGGATGTTGGTGCCGGTGTTAATTGCAATTGCTAACGAATTGAAATGATCCCTAGTAATGGAGCCGCTATTCAATGCGGCTACAACCTCATTGATATAGACCGTTGCTACAAATACGTTATCGCTTATGGCAGAAAGCACGCCATTTGCAATAAAGAAAACGCCCGGTTGTTGTTCTACAGGTAATGCTAAAACAGCATCGATAATCGGCTGGAATAGATGATTTTCATGGATGACCGAGACGATAGAGAAGAACACAACCAACAGGGCCGTGAATGGGAGTGCTTCTTCAAATGCCTTACCGATCTGATGTTCTTCAACAATACCGTTAAAAGCTGTTAGAAGGATAATAATGGTGAGGCCAATTAGACCGACCTCAGCAACATGAAAGGCCAGAGCAAATACTAAGAAAGCAGCTACAAGTGCTTGGGTACAGAGTGCGGCTTTATCACGCAAGGTACGCTTGCCATCCTGTTCGGCTGCAAAGTCTAAAAGAACATCCCGAACATTTTTTGGTAAACGCGCTCCGTAGCCACAGATTTTAGTTTTCTCTAATAAGGTACTGGTGGCTAAGCCTGCAACCAGTACTGGTAGGGTAATAGGTGCCATAAGTAAGAAGAATTCTAGAAAGCTCCAACCGGCTTTCTCTGCTATTAATAGGTTTTGCGGCTCTCCAACCAGCGTACATACTCCACCAAGCGCTGTGCCGACAGCACCATGCATAAGCAGGCTACGTAAGAAGGCGCGAAATTCTTCGAGATCGGTTTGGTGGTTTGCATGTACGGCTTCGTCATCTGCGTGGTCGTGATCAGGATTGTGATAAGCCTTACCTGAAGCAACTTTATGATAAACCGCGTAAAAACCTACACCGACACTGATCAATACAGCTGTGACAGTCAGTGCGTCTAGGAAAGCAGATAAGAATGCCGAGAAAAAGGAAAAGAGTAGAGCGAGCAGGGTTTTAGATCTAACCTTAATGAGTATTTTAGTGAACACCCAAAGGAGCATATTTTTCATAAAGTAGATGCCGGCCACCATAAACATTAGCAGTAAGATAACTTCGAGGTTGGCTTCAATCTCATGAGCAACAGAGTCGGGGCTGGCTAACCCGATAATTATCGCTTCGACAGCCAGTAGGCCACCTGGCTGGAGTGGGTAGCATTTGAGTGCCAGAGCTAGGGTGAATATAAATTCGAAAATTAACATCCAGCCCGTAACTACTGGGCCTAAGGTAAGCAGTAGAATTGGGTTAAGTATTAGAAACCCGATAATCGCTAGCTTGTACCATACGGGTGAGTTACCCAGAAAATTTCTAGCGAATGCTTGGGATATTGTGTTGGTCATTTTTATGATTTCCTATAATAAGAACAGCTATTGCTGGTATAGGTGATTACCCTTATTTGATTTGGGCGGGCATAGACTAACAGTTGGCCCTCTAAATCTAAAGGCTAAGGTTATCGATGGGCGAATCTTTTAATAAAATGGCTGATAACTTGTGATTGGAGTTGCAAAAAGCGCTACTTAATGTCTTTATAGTTGCTCTATTGCAGCTGTGAGCTTATACATAAATAGATATTTACAGTGCGAAAAGTGGAGGCAAGTCTTGGGTTTACAAGAAAAAAACTACTTTTTAGCGTCTGGGGAATCGCTACTTTGTGATCAACAAGAAAGATTTCTTTTCTCAGAGGTAGAGCTGGAATCACTTGATGTGGAGATTAGTTTTGATTTGCCTGAGGTTACTAATGCATCTTATCGAATTGCCATTCTAAATGATGAGGGTAAATACTTATTTCTAAATAAATTGGATTTGCGTTTAGCCTTGTCGCATACTGAAAACGAAGATGAGTTCTCTGTTTTATCTGCTGCAGCTCAAGTAGTAACTTGGCATGCCTCGTTTAAATTCTGTCCACGCTGCGCTACTGAACTAATTATGGATGAGGCGGATTTAGCTAAGGTGTGCCCATCTTGTGGTCATCATCAATATCCACGCTTATCGCCTTGCATCATCGTTTTGGTGCGTAACGGTAAAAAATGTCTTTTGGCGCATTCCAGCAAGTTTAAATCTGGTCGTTACAGTACCTTGGCAGGCTTCATCGAAGCGGGGGAATCTGCAGAGCACGCGGTGGAGCGTGAGGTGATGGAAGAGGTAGGAATTAGGGTTAAAAACATTAAGTATGTTTGCAGCCAATCATGGCCTTTCCCGCACTCATTTATGCTTGGCTTTATGGCTGATTATAGTGAGGGTGAGATAACGCCCGACGGTGAAGAGATTCTAAGCGCTGATTGGTTTAGTGTTGATGACCTGCCAACCATTCCACCCAAATTCACTATCTCGAGGCAGTTGATCGATAAGTTTATAGAAGAGATGTAACTTATTGATCTGTTTGTTTTTCTCGACTAAATAATTTGCCAAGTTTAGTCGCTAACATGATGTTGCCTTCTGCTCGTAATTGGCCTGAAAGGAAGGCGCTCATACCATCTTTTTCACCGTTGATTACACTCACCATTGTTTCGGCTTCCATGATAAGTGTCACATTTGGATCATCATGATCACCCGTTAAAACGTTACATTGAGCATCTTTGATTTCGATATAGAAGTTTTGATCGTCTTCTAGTTCAAATTGAAAGACAGCTTCAAGATCCACAGCATTTTGAGAAACAAATCGACTCGGTAATTTTTCAACAACTTTGCTAACAGATATCTCTTGGCTCATTACTACGTTATCTCAAACGGGTGGGTAACAGGGGGATTTATGATACATTAGCGGTCCTTCTACTTATAGTTTATTTCGGAGTTTTCTCTGTGGTTGAATTTTTCAGTGAATACGGCCTGTTTTTGGCTAAATCAGTCACTATTGTCATTGCCATTATTGCGGTTGTTGCAGGTATTGCTGTTGTTTCTTCTCGTTCTCGTAAAGATGGTCATCAAGGTGAGATTGAAGTTACTCATTTTAATGATGAGCTTTTAGATATGAAGGAAGCGCTTGAAGATGCGATTCTGGATAAAGAAACGCTAAAAGCGATGCATAAAGAAGAGAAGAAGAAAGAAAAAGCCGAGAAAAAGGCGCGAAAGAAAAACCCGCCTAAAGAAGATGAGCCACGACGCAAGCGTATCTACGTTTTAGATTTTGATGGTGATGTTAAAGCGAGTGAGGTTGAGCCCTTCCGTCAAGAGGTGTCAGCTGTACTGATGATGGCTGAACCAGAAGATGAAGTAGTGATTCGTCTGGAGAGCCCTGGTGGTATGGTGCATGAGTATGGTCTTGCGTCTTCTCAAATTGAGCGTATTAAGCGTAAAGAAATTCCATTGACAATCTGTGTTGATCGAGTGGCTGCTAGTGGCGGTTACATGATGGCATGTCTGGCAGATAAACTGATTGCTGCGCCTTTTGCTATTGTTGGATCTATTGGTGTTATCGCGCAGTTGCCGAACTTCCATAAGTTGCTTAAGAAAAATGATATCGATTTTGAAGTGCTTACCGCCGGTGAATACAAACGTACTTTGACTGTGTTTGGCGAAAATACTGATAAAGGTCGTGAGAAGTTTAAGGAAGAGCTTGAAGAAACTCATGAGCTATTTAAGAGCTTTGTTCATGAATACCGCGATGTTGTTGATATCGATAAAGTTGCAACAGGCGAGATCTGGTTTGGTAAACAAGCTTTAGATGTAAATTTGGTTGATGAATTGATGACATCTGATCAATACTTGATGGATGCTGCAGATGAGAGTGATATTTTTGAAGTTCGTTACGAACAGAAGAAAACGCTTCAGGATAAGATCTCTGATATGGCTGCGGATTCTAGCGATAAGGTTTTAACAAAGTGGTGGAGCCGCTTAACGCGTCAAAATATCATTAATCGCTAATCAATTTGGCAGGGGAGGTGATTCCAAGTTAACACCTCCTTAGTTTTTATGCTTTCATTTCCTATTCATTTCTCCTTGTTATTATTCCCTCCTAATTTATCAATTCGTGTAACAAGTAAACTTGTTTCATAAATTGGTAGTAAACAAAGATTTACAAGTAATAATGACTTGATTTAATACAGGTGAATATCGTTATAATTCATTCATCATTTGTTTGAAACGCTGGTTTGGAGTACTGATGCATCACAAAGGAACATCGGCAAGTATTGTGCAGGCTGCAGAAGCATTGTTTGCTGAGCAGGGGTTTGCTGAAACAACTGTTCGTCAGATAACCAGTAGAGCAGACGTTAACTTAGCGGCTATTAACTACCATTTCGGTTCCAAAAAGGGGCTGATTCAGGCGGTTGCAGAAAAGTTCCTAGAGCCTTTGTGTGATGAATTGGGCAATATGCTGGATCAGCGTTTGGCCTTTGCAGATGGTAAAACACCATCGTTAGAAGAGTTACTAGAAATGCTGATGCGTGCATTGCTTCTGGTGAATCGTGATAACGTGAACGCGCTCTCTGTTTTTATGAGGCTGTTAGAGCTGTCATATATGAAGAATCAGGAAGAGCTACGTGATTTTTTGATCGAACGCTATAGCGAGAAAGTACAGCCTTTCATTAAACTGCTACGCCAAGATTCTGCACCGATGGAAGATGATGAATTCTTCTGGAGACTTCATTTCCTTATCGGCTCAATTACTTTTACGTTGTCTAATTTCCATACTCTAAACGCGATTGAAAAGCGTGAGTTTCAAGGTAGTGCTGAAGTTGAGCAGATCTTGCATCGTATGATCCCTGTTTTATCTGCTGGCCTCCAAGCACGTGCTGATAAAACCTATTTCTGCCGTTTGTGATTCTATGCTCTGTATTAGGGTATCTATCGCTCGTCAAACATTAGAGCTGGCGAGCGGCACAAAACTGCTGCAGAGCTATTCTATTTCCACCGCGCTTAATGGCCCAGGCGAGCTAAAAAATAGTGGTTGTACGCCGAGAGGTCGTCATTATATTCGCGCTATGATTGGCTCGAATGCCCCTGAAAACTCAGTTTTTATTGGTCGACGACAAACCGGTGAAATTTATTCGGAAGCTCTTGCTGTAGCACATCCAAAACGTGATTGGATTCTGACTCGTATTATGTGGTTATCAGGTCTAGAAATTGGCCAGAACCGCTTAGGTCAGGTCGATACAATGCAACGCTATATCTATATTCACGGTACGCCTGATACGGAACCTATGGGGGTAGCTAAGTCTCATGGCTGTATTCGTATGAGAAACGGCGATCTGATTGAGCTGTTCTCGCAAGTGTCAGCCGGTACACCTGTTTTAATTGAAGAATAAAATTTATGTCTGAAGTTACCCTTTTTCTGGACCTTGAAGGAACAGACTTAACGGCTGAGGAGAGGAAGCTTTTAAAGCATCCTTTCATCGGTGGCGTGATCTTATTTGCACGTAACACAGAAAATGCGGAGCAAGTTGCCGAGCTAGTAGGCTCTATACGAGCTATTCGTGAAGAGCTTGTGATTAGTATCGACCAAGAGGGCGGTCGAGTTCAGCGTTTGAAGCAGGGTGTTACTGTTCTTCCGGCAGTTAAAACCATAGCGCAAAATTGTACAGCGTCATTAGAGGGTGCTGATGCAGCTAAAGCGCTTGGCTATCTGATGGCTGCTGAGCTGCGTCTGCTTGATGTTGACTTGAGTTTCGCCCCGGTCTTGGATGTTGATTATGGTCGCAATACGGTTATTGGTAATCGGGCCTTTGGTGAAGACTATAAAGTGGTGACAGAGATTTCTACCGCTTACATTGAAGGTATGCGGGATGCAGGTATGTCAGCAACAGGTAAACATTTTCCTGGCCATGGTTGGGCTGATGCTGATACGCATCATGCTGATGCTGTAGATGTTCGCTCCTTTGATGAATTATGGTCTACAGATATGGTGCCTTTTAGGAAGGCTGTAAATAATGATCTAGAAGCTATGATGTTCGCTCACGTACTTTATCCTAAGTGTGATTCTTCTCCAGCTGGATTTTCTTCTTTCTGGTTGGGTGAGATTTTGAGACAGAAAATGGGTTTTGATGGCATTATTTTTAGTGATGACTTGAGTATGAAAGCGGCCCATAGTGCAGGTAGCTATGCAGAGCGCGCAGATAAGGCGATAGCTTCGGGTTGTCAGGCGCTACTTTGTTGTAATGAGCGCCAAGGTACATTGGATATTCTTACTTACTTAGAAACGTCGAATTTTAATCCTCTGCAAGAAATATCATCTCTTAGAGGTAAAGAGTGGGATAGGGATGAGGAGCGTTTGGATGCTGCTCGCGTACTTGCAAATGATTTGCTGGATATAGCGTTATGATCGATATGTTAAATGAGTTATTAACTGAGCATTTTCCTGACTATAGTGATTCTGCATGGATTATCTTATCTTTCGCAGTGTGTGTGATTGCAGTGGTTGTTGATCTTGTCGCTCGCTCAACTGTGAGTCAGTTAATGAAACAAGCGGAAAAAACTCAAATTCTTTGGGATGATGTTTTTCTGAATTCGTTTAGCCGACCAGCACTCTTTTTAATTTGGTTAGCAGCGGGATATTGGTTGATTCAGCTCTTTGAGCAGAATTTCGCTATTGAGGTGCTAGGTGATGACAATCCGTTACCTAAGCTTGTTCCCGTAATTCTTTTGGCTTGGTCGTGCTTGCGCTTCCTGAAGCGTTTAGAGCAGGTTCTGGTAATGCCGGACCGCATGAAGAAGCCTATGGATCCAACCACTGTTGGAGCTTTGGGTAGGCTTCTACGCTTAATTGTCTCCATCATTATTGTTCTGATTATTATGCAGAGCTATGGCTACAGTATCTCCGGTATTCTGGCGTTTGGTGGTATCGGCGGTATAGCCGTTGGTTTTGCTGCTAAGGATCTTCTGGCGAACTTTTTTGGTGGCTTGATGATCTATCTAGATCGTCCATTTAAGGTAGGCGACTGGATCCGTTCACCTGATCAGCAGATTGAAGGTACAGTAGAAGATATAGGGTGGCGTCAGACGCGTATTCGTACATTTGATAAGCGTCCGTTGTACGTACCTAACTCGACCTTTACTAATATCTCAGTAGAAAACCCATCGCGAATGACCAATCGTCGTATCTATGAATATGTTGGTGTTCGTTACGACGATTCTGCACAAGTTCTAGAAGTAATCAAAGCGGTTAAGGCGATGCTTCGCATGCATCCTGAGATTGATCAGCAGCAAACTTTAATTGTTAATTTGGATCGCTTTGGACCTTCATCTTTGGATTTCTTTATCTATACATTCACAAAAACAACAGATTGGATTCTCTTTCATGAAATCAAGCAGGATGTGATGATGCAGATTATGCAAATTGTAGAAGATAAGGGCGCAGAGTTTGCCTTCCCAACGACGACCGTGCATCTAAGTGGCGAGTTGCCTGAATTGGTTAAGGCTTCAGAAGGAAATTGATGTTGGCTTACTAATAAAAAAACCGGCTTTAACGCCGGTTTTTTTTATTCTGTTTCAAGAGGGATTATTTCAACAAGAATACCCATGAGTGGGTGGTCGATATAGTGCAATTCCTCGGACTTCATTCGCCTTGCCTGATTTTGATGTGCAGTGAGAATCTCTGGGATTACGGGGAAGGCTGAGGTGGTTTCCGCTAGGCTCTGAATTGCTTGCACTTCTGTTTCGGTAGCTGTATCAGATTCGCCCTGCATGGTTAGCATGGCTTGGGCCTGGGGTTTTTCTTTAGTCAGGGGCGTTGCTTTGTTGTTAGCTGCACCTGGCTGGCTAATATAAAGATCAGGACGGAAGTGGAGATAGCGGCCTCGACCCACTGCAATGTGGCCTTCAAGTTCTTGCATGCCGTTGTCTAAAACGCGGCCAGCGCTGATTTTAATCGGGCGAGGGTTTTGTGTGCGTGATACAGGTTGGACCCATGCTTTGTGAAAAAGAACCCGATAGTCGCCACTGTTATTTAGGCTATTTTTAGCGCTATTAAGTTCGTGACGGCTGTTAGGCAGGCTTTGGTAAGCGGTTAGATCGTCGCCATCATTAGATTGGCCTTTTAGTTCAACTGCACGATCATTAACTGGAATTTCGTTTATCTCTGGCCAAAATTCCTCGTGGATTGCCATCGGATCGTTATTAGCAAAAATAATCACCTCAATTTTATACCAGCTATCAGAAAATGCGCTGCTGCTGAAAATAAATAGTAAGGGAAGGAATATCGCTTTTAGCATTATCTTCATGATGTTTTAACTGCCAGATCACTCATAAGGCGTTCTACCGCTTTAAAGCGTTCTTCGGTTTTCTCCATATCTAAACTGAATCGCAGTTTGTCTGCGCCCTCAAGTTTATATTTTTGTGGCTGATTTTGTACCATTTTTACTAAAGTTAACGGATCTACTTTCGCATCAGTTGCAAATTCAATTCTACCAACCTCGCTGCCGGCATCAATTTTAACAACATTCATGGCTTCAGCGCGCAGTTTTAACTCAGTCAGTCTGAAGAGATTCTTAACCTGTTCAGGTAAGAGGCCAAATCGATCAATCATCTCTATTTGCAGCTCTTTGAGCTCTGTGGCTGAGTTTGCATTAGCGATACGTTTGTACAGAATTAGTCGGCTGTGTACATCCGGCAGATATTCATCTGGGATCAGAGCAGATAGATGTAAGTTAACATCGACACCTTGTTTGATCGGCTGATCCATATTTGGTGTTTTGCCTTCTTTAATGGATTCAACAGCTTGTTCTAGCATCTCCATAAATAGCGAGAAACCAACCGTTTGCATCTGGCCGCTTTGCTCTTCACCTAATAGCTCGCCTGCACCACGAATCTCGAGATCGTGCGTCGCAAGGGTAAAGCCTGCGCCTAGGTCGTCTGCCGATTCAATCGCTTCGAGACGCTTGATTGCGTCTTTGGTCATCGCTTTCTTGTGCGGCGTTAACAGATAAGCATAAGCTTGGTGGTGCGAACGTCCGACACGGCCACGTAGCTGATGAAGCTGGGCTAGGCCAAATTTATCGGCGCGATCGATAATGATGGTGTTGGCGTTAGGTACATCGATACCGGTTTCGATAATGGTTGTGCAAAGCAAGATATTGTAGCGCTTGTGGTAGAAATCGGACATAACCTGTTCGAGTTCACGCTCACGCATTTGGCCGTGACCGATACCGATGCGCGCTTCTGGAACCAGTTCTTGTAACTCTTCTGCTGTTTTCTCGATGCTCTTCACTTCGTTGTGCAGATAATAAACCTGACCACCACGAAGTAGCTCACGCAAAATGGCTTCTTTAACTAGAGTTGTGTCGCTATAGCGAACAAAGGTTTTAACTGAAAGTCGTTTCGCAGGTGGTGTCGCAATGATTGATAGATCACGAATGCCAGACATTGCCATATTTAGCGTACGAGGAATCGGTGTTGCGGTTAATGTCAGGATATCAACTTCAGAACGAAGCGATTTTAGGCGCTCTTTCTGCTGCACACCGAAGCGGTGTTCTTCATCAATAATCACTAAGCCTAGATCTTTGAAATTGATGTCGCCAGATAGAAGTTTATGGGTGCCAACAACGATGTCGACACTACCGGCTTCTAGCTTATCTAGGATTGTGTTTTGCTGTTTGCCTGTTCGGAAACGTGAGATCAGCTCAACATTGACCGGCCAGTCAGCAAAACGGTCTTGGAGGTTCTGATAGTGTTGCTGTGCGAGTAGTGTGGTAGGTACAAGAATAACTACTTGTTTGCCGCTCTGTACTGCCATAAATGCTGCGCGCATAGCGACTTCGGTCTTACCAAAGCCTACGTCACCACATACCAAGCGATCCATAGGCTGAACTGCAGTCATATCTCGAATAACGTTGCCAATGGCTGCGGCCTGATCAGGTGTTTCCTCAAATGGGAAAGTGGCTGCGAATTGTAAGTACTGCTCGTCTGGATCGCTGAACTGAAAGCCGATACGAGAAGCACGGCGCGCATAGATATCAAGCAGTTCGGCTGCTGCATCACGCGCTTTTTCAGCGGCTTTACGTTTGGCCTTCGACCACTGTTCGGTGCCAAGTCGGTGCAGAGGTGCGTGCTCGTCACCTGCGCCGGTGTAACGACTGATCAGATGAAGCGCAGAGACTGGTACGTAGAGCTTTGCTTCATCCGCATATTCAAGGGTTAAGAATTCGTTGGTTTGACCTTCGAGCTCGATGGTCTGTAAACCGAGATAGCGGCCTACACCGTGATCTAAGTGAACAACGGGCGAGCCTGAATTTAGTTCTGATAGGTTACGAATAACCTGGTCATTCTGCTCCTGCTCTTTGCTGCGTCTGCGACGCTGGAATACTTGGTGGCCAAATAGTTGCGTCTCAGTGATGATGTGTAGCTGACCTGAGATCGATAGGCCTTGTTCAAGAGGATATTCCGTAATGGCGAGATCGTAATCAGATTCACAGAATGCTTGCCAGTTATCTACTTGGTTGGGCTTAACATTAATACGTGCAAGTAGTTCTAATAATGCTTCCCGACGACCGGCAGATTCGGCGCAAAATAAAATGGCGCCATCGCGCTCCGCAAGAAAGCCTTGTAATGCAGTTAGCGGCTCTTTTAATTGCGAGTTTACCGGTAGAGATGGTGGTTCGGTGCAAGGAAGGTTGCTGCGACCTTGTTTCTCTTCAATAGAGTCTTTAGATAGGCTAATACGACCATATTGCTTTAATGCAGAGAACAGTTCGCTAGTGGAGATGAACAGTTCGTTTGGTGACAGTACTGGGTTAGTAATGTCGTGACGTCGCTGTTCATAACGCTCATTGACTTCTTGTGCGAACAGTTCTGCAGTAGCTTCTAGCTCACTATCAACAATAATCTGTGTTTGTTCAGGCAGTGAGGCGAACAGAGAACTGCATTCTTCAAAGAATAGGGGTAGATAATACTCAATTCCCGGTGAGGTCATACCGTCAGAGATATTGGTGTAGACAGGGCATTGTCTGTAATCAACATCAAATTGCTCACGCCAACGAGATTTAAAACCGCTAATAGCGCGTGTATCGAAAGGAAACTCTTTCGCAGGCAGTAAGTTGATCGCGTCAATCTGCTCAATTGATCTCTGAGTTTCTGGATCGAATGTTCTAAGTGTTTCTATCTCATCATCGAATAACTCTATTCGATAAGGGTAGGGACTACCTGTTGGAAACAGATCGATGATCGATCCACGGAAGGCAAACTCGCCATGCTCCATAACGGCGTCGACTGCGTGATAGCCTGCATCAACCAGTTGTTTACGCAAGTGCTCAGGGTTGATGGTTTGTTCTAGTTTTAGATCAAAACAGTTAGCGGCAATAAAATCAGCGGGTGCTGTTCTATGCATTAACGTACTTAAGGGTACGATCAAGATACCTTTATTGAGATTTGGTAGCCTGTTTAGCGTAGAAATACGTTCAGAAATGATGTCCTGGTGCGGAGAGAACGTATCGTACGGCAGTGTTTCCCAATCAGGGAATGAAAGAATTTCAAGTGAGTTGCTTTCACTGGAAAAGAAACTTACTTCATCGTGTAAGCGATTTGCTGTATTCGTATCGTTAGTTATGACTAAGGTGAAGCCGTCAAACTGCTTTGCTGCATCTGTAATTAATAAGCCGGTACCTGCACCATAGGTTTGCCCGATCTGCTTCTTATCGCCGGGGCCTGTGGGTAGAGAGTAGTTCAGTTGCAGCACAGAGTTGCTCCTTTATATGCGCTAACCAATAGTAAGGCGGGTAGTTTAACTGTTGTGATTGTAATTGGTAGTTTTGAGCTGGGATAAATGGCTAAATATAAGTCTTATTCAGTAGGACAAAATATATGGTTCCAAAGTCTATCATGCCGCATTTGCTCAAAAGGGTGGAAAAGAGGATAATGCGCGCACCAAATTTTTAGGGTCCGACTAATACTTGTAATCTGACTGTGTTAGTAGGGTACCAACGAGTTGACAAAACTTTTTGGAGTTTCATGTGAGCCAAGATCAAGTTTTTACAGATTGGAAAGAACGCGAAGCCTTAGCTGAAGCTATGGTTCCACTAGTAGGTGGTCTATACCGTGACCAGAATATCGAGTCTTCTGTATTCGGTCGTCTGATCATCAAACGTTCTGTTATCGATATCCTTAAAGCGCACCGTTTCGTGCGTCAGGTTGAAGAGCAGGAACTAACTGTAGTAGATACTTTTCCAATTCTGGAAGCTGTTAAAAACCTGAATGTACGCAATGCGCACATCGATGCAGGTAAGCTGGCAGTTAAATATCGCACAGAAGGCAACGGCCAGGATCTAGAAACATTCCTGAAAGCTGAACTTGCTGATGCAATTGGCACAGAAGAGCGTGAACCTACTGATGTGGTTCTTTACGGTTTCGGTCGTATCGGTCGTCTACTTGCTCGTCTTCTTATCGAGCGTACTGGTGGTGGTCAAGCGCTTCGTCTACGTGCAATCGTTGTACGTAAGGGTGCTGCAGCACGTGATCTAGAAAAACGTGCTAGTTTGCTACGTCGTGACTCTGTTCACGGTTCATTTAAAGGCACTATCACGGTTGACGAAGAGAACAACACAATCACGGCTAACGGTAACGTTATTCAAGTGATCTTCGCTAACTCTCCAGACGAGATTGATTACACTTCTTACGGTATCAATAACGCTATGGTTATTGATAACACTGGTAAGTGGCGCGATAAAGAAGGTCTATCTCTGCACCTTCAATCTAAAGGCGCTTCTCGTGCAGTTCTTACTGCGCCAGGTAAAGGTGTTAAGAACATCGTAATGGGTGTTAACGACGGTGATATCTCTCCAGAAGATACTATCCTGTCTGCTGCGTCTTGTACTACAAACGCAATCACGCCTGTACTAAAAGCGGTATACGATAAGTTTGGTATCGAGAATGGTCACGTTGAGACTGTTCACGCTTACACTAACGACCAGAACCTAATCGACAACTACCACAAAGGTGATCGTCGTGGTCGTGCTGCTGGTTTGAACATGGTTATCACTGAAACAGGTGCTGCTAAAGCTGTATCAAAAGCACTTCCAGCAATGGAAGGTAAGCTGACTGGTAACGCTATCCGTGTTCCAACACCAAACGTTTCAATGGCTATTCTTAATCTGAACCTGGAAAGCGAAACTGACAAAGAAGAGCTAAATGCTTACCTTCGTGAAGCTGCTCTTCACGGTGCTATGCAGAAGCAGATCGACTACAGCAACTCTCCAGAAGCTGTATCTACTGACTTCGTTGGTTCTCGTGCTGCAGGTGTTGTTGATGCGTTGGCTACAATTGCTGGTGGTAAGCGTTGCGTACTTTACGTTTGGTACGATAACGAATTCGGTTACAGCTGTCAGGTTATTCGCATGATGCAGAAAATGGCTCAGTGCACTTTGCCAGCTTTCCCTAAGGAAGCTTAAGTGTAGCGAGTTGATTAAAAAGCCACCTATAGGGTGGCTTTTTATTTGTCTTATGTATGATATTTCTATTTGTTATATGTATATAACTACAAATTCCACCGCTAAAAGGCAAGATAATCGGCTGGAACGCGCTGATATTGCAGGGTCTTTGTAGAAAAATGACACGTCGCTCAGGTATACTTAGCCAGATTTTTGGGTGGGGTAATTCCATTTTCGTAATAACTACAAGATATCGACTACGTTCGGGGACAGGCCGTGTCGGAATCAAAATCGATTTTGGAATCCTGAAAGAATTTAACGTAATTGGGTGAGGCGTATGATCAAGATCAACAAAGGTCTGGATCTACCGATCACGGGCGCTCCTGAGCAATCTATTACAGATGGCCCAGCAGTAGACTCCGTTGCCGTAGTCGGCTTTGACTATGTAGGTATGAAACCTACCATGGCCGTCAAGGTAGGTGATCGAGTAAAACTCGGTCAAGTGATCTTTTCCGATAAGAAAACAGAGGGCGTTAATTACACAGCACCAGGTGCTGGTGTAGTTAAGGCAATTAACCGTGGTGAACGTCGTGCACTTCAATCAGTAGTGATTGAGTTGGACGGTGATGAAGCGGTTGAATTTAACAAATATAGTGCCAATGAGCTGGCTGGATTGACGCGCGAACAAGCGCAAGACAATCTAGTGAATTCTGGTTTGTGGACTGCGCTTCGCACACGTCCATTCAGCCGTGTACCTCAGCCAGGTACTTCTCCAAATTCTATTTTTGTTACGGCAATGGATACCAATCCATTAGCAGGTGACCCAGCTGTCATCATCGCTGAACAAAAAGAAGCATTCTCCCAAGGCCTTACTATTCTGACTAAGCTGTCTGAAACGACTGTTTATCTATGTAAAGCACCGGGTGCTGATATTCCATCTGCTGATGGTGTAACAGCAGAAGAGTTTGAGGGTGGTCACCCTGCAGGTAATGCTGGTACGCATATCCATTTCCTTGATCCTGTATCTCAGGAAAAAACAGTTTGGACAATTGGTTATCAGGATGTGATTGCAGTTGGTAAATTATTTACCGAAGGCAAGCTGTTTACTGATCGTGTTGTTGCTGTTGGTGGTCCACGTGCAGCTAAGCCAGGTCTGATGCGAACTCGTTTGGGTGCGAGCTTCGAGCAGCTTCTTGCTGGTGCTCAAAAAGAAGATCACAATCGTATCATTAGTGGTTCTGTATGGAATGGTCGTACTGCAACCGAAGGGCCTTTGGCTTACCTTGGTCGCTACGCAAACCAGATCACTATCTTAGAAGAAGGTGATAAGCGTGAATTTATGGGCTGGGTAGTACCTGGTACTAATAAGTTCTCTGTGCTTAATATCTTCGCATCTTTCTTAAACAGCTCTAAGAAGTTCGATTTTACTACGACTACGAACGGATCTGAGCGAGCTATGGTCCCGGTTGGTCAGTTTGAACAACTTATGCCTATGGATATTCTTCCGACGCAATTGCTGCGTGCACTAGTAACAGGTGACATCGTTCATGCGATGGAGCTTGGTTGTCTGGAGCTGGACGAAGAAGACCTCGCGCTGTGCACATTTGCCTGCCCAGGTAAATATGAGTACGGCCCAATCCTTCGCGACAATTTGACGCGTATCGAGAAAGAGGCCTGATCATGAGCTTGAGAAATATTCTTGATAAAATGGAGCCGCATTTCCACAAAGGCGGCAAGTATGAAAATTGGTATGCGCTTTACGAAGCTGCAGATACTATTTTCTACACTCCGGGTTATGTAACTAAAACAGCAGCTCACGTACGCGACGCAGTCGACCTGAAGCGTATGATGATCTTGGTGTGGATGTGTACATTCCCAGCAATTTTCTTCGGTATGTACAACGTTGGTTTGCAGGCAAATACTGCAATGGAAACGATGGGCATCACCGAGCCAACATCTTGGCAAGCAGCACTAGCTGGCGCTATTTCGGGTTTTAATCCTGATAGTGTGTGGGACAACATCATTCTTGGTGCTGCCTACTGGCTACCAATCTACATCGTTACCTTTGTAGTGGGTGGTTTCTGGGAAGTATTGTTTGCAATGAAACGTGGGCACGAAGTAAACGAAGGTTTCTTCGTAACTTCTGTTCTTTTTGCTTTGATTCTTCCTCCAAGCATTCCGCTATGGCAGGTTGCTCTAGGTATCAGTTTTGGTGTTGTAATTGGTAAAGAAGTATTCGGTGGTACCGGTAAAAACTTCCTTAACCCTGCTTTAACTGGTCGTGCATTCCTGTTCTTTGCTTACCCAGCGCAGATGTCTGGTGACGCAATCTGGACTGCAGTTGATGGCTTCTCTGGTGCTACAGCGCTTAGCCTTGCTGCATCTGGCGGTGTTGATGCAATTCTTGCGCAGAACATCACGTGGTTCGATGCATTCATCGGTACTATTCAAGGTTCTGTAGGTGAAGTATCTACACTAGCGATTGCTGCAGGTGGTCTAGTACTGCTTATTGCTAAAGTTGCTGCATGGCGCATCGTCGCTGGTGTCTTCTTGGGCATGGTTGCAACTTCTACGCTATTTAACCTGATCGGCTCTGAAACAAACCCTATGTTTGGTCTGCCATTCTACTGGCACCTGGTATTGGGTGGTTTTGCCTTTGGTATGTTCTTCATGGCGACAGACCCTGTGTCCGCATCCATGACAAACAAAGGTAAGTGGTACTTCGGAGCTTTGGTTGGTGTAATGGTTGTATTGATCCGTGTGGTTAACCCAGCATTCCCAGAAGGTATGATGCTGGCGATCCTATTTGCGAACTTGTTCGCACCGTTGATCGACAACTTTGTTGTTCAGGCAAACATCAAACGGAGGTTGGCGCGCAATGTCAGCAAGTAATGACACTATCGGTAAGACTATTACCGTTACAGTTCTTTTATGTGTTGTCTGCTCGGTAATCGTATCTGCGGCTGCTGTACTGCTTAAACCTAAGCAGGTAGCAAACAAGGATCAAGACCGTAAGAGCAACATTCTTACTGCAGCTGGTATCTCTGATGCTAATAAATCAGTAGATGAGTTGTTCGCTCAGATCACTACTAAGTACGTTGATCTAGAGACTGGCAAATTCACTACAGACGTTCCAGCTAAATACGATGCTAAGAAAGCAGCTAAAGACCCTCAGTTGGGTAAAGTGCTGACTAAAGATGTAGATATCGCTTCTATTAAGTATCAGGCTAAGGTTATGCCTGTATACCTAGTAGAAAAAGATGGTCAGATTGAGAAATTGATCTTGCCGGTACACGGCTACGGTCTGTGGTCTACACTTTACGGATTCTTGGCGCTAGAAGGTGACTTGAATACAGTTGTTGGTTTTGGTTTCTACTCTCATGCTGAGACTCCTGGTCTAGGTGGTGAGGTCGATAACCCGAACTGGAAAGCGCTATGGCCAGGTAAAGAAATTTACCCTGCAGGTTCTATGGAACCAGCGATTGGCTTAATCAAGGGCACTGTAGATTCGTCTAACCCTAAAGCTAAGTATCAGATCGATGGCCTAGCGGGTGCGACGTTGACTGCAAACGGTGTTACGAACTTAGTTCAGTTCTGGATGGGTTCAAACGGTTATGCACCGTTCTTGGCTAACCTGAAAGCAGGGGGGGCGTAAGCGATGTCACAAGCTAAAGAAGTACTGAGTACTCCAGTATTTAAGAACAACCCAATCGGTCTTCAGATCCTTGGTGTATGTTCTGCATTGGCGGTTACCTCTAACCTAAATACTGCCCTAGTAATGACTATGGCAGTAATTGCGGTAACAGCATTCTCGAACTTGTTTGTATCGATTATCCGTAATCACATTCCAAGCAGTGTTCGAATCATCTGTCAGATGACTATCATCGCGTCATTGGTAATCGTTGTTGACCAGATTCTTAAAGCCTTTGCTTACGATGTATCTAAGCAGCTTTCTGTATTCGTAGGTCTGATCATTACTAACTGTATCGTAATGGGTCGTGCTGAAGCCTTCGCTATGAAGAACCCTCCAGGTATCTCCTTCATGGATGGTATCGGTAACGGTCTAGGTTACGGTGTGGTTCTAATCTTCGTAGGTTTCCTACGTGAGCTATTCGGCGCAGGTAAATTGTTTGGCTACGAAGTTCTGCCTCTAGTAAACGATGGCGGCTGGTACTTGGCGAACGGTATGATGCTGTTGCCACCAAGTGCATTCTTCATCATTGGTATGTTCATCTGGTTGACTCGTACTTTCTACAAAGATCAAGTAGAAGCTCCAGAGTTTGAGCTAGCTAAAAATACTAAGAAGGAGGCTGTGTAATGGAACAGTTAATCAGCCTTGCCGTTAAGGCGATTTTCGTTGAGAACATGGCGCTAGCATTCTTCCTAGGGATGTGTACTTTCTTGGCGATTTCCAAGAAGGTTCAGACGTCTCTAGGTTTGGGTATTGCTGTAGTCGTTGTGTTGGCAATCACAACACCTGTAAACAACCTAATTTTCAACTTGCTTCTTCGTGAAGGCGCGCTTGCATGGGCAGGTTACCCTGAAGTTGATTTGAGCTTCCTTGGTTACATCTCTTACATTGGTGTAATCGCGGCAATGGTACAGATCCTTGAGATGTTCTTGGATAAATACGTACCAGCTCTATACAACTCTCTAGGTGTATTCCTGCCTTTGATCACAGTTAACTGTGCAATCATGGGTGCGGCACTATTCATGGTAGAGCGTGACTACACGTTCGGTGAGTCAGTGGTTTACGGTGTAAGTGCAGGTATCGGTTGGGCGCTAGCTATTACAGCGCTTGCTGGTATCCGTGAAAAACTTAAATACAGCGACGTACCAGAAGGTCTACGTGGTCTGGGCATTACCTTCATCACTGTTGGTTTGATGTCTCTAGGCTTCATGTCTTTCTCTGGTGTATCTCTTTAATGCCAACATGGTCGACAAAGGAAGGATTAGCCAATGAATGCTGAAATCGTTCTAGGTGTTGTCATGTTTACTGCAGTGGTGCTTGCACTAGTAGCAGTAATTTTGGCAGCTCGCTCTAAACTAGTAAGTTCTGGTGACGTTACGATTAACATCAATAACGATCCAGAAAAATCAATCACAGTACCTGCTGGCGGTAAACTGCTACAGACACTAGCTGATTCGGGCATATTCATCCCGTCTGCTTGTGGTGGCGGTGGTACTTGCGCACAGTGTAAATGTGAAGTTCACGCGGGTGGTGGTTCTATGCTACCAACTGAAGAATCTCACTTTACAATGCGTGAAGCTAAAGAAGGCTGGCGTCTATCTTGTCAGGTAGCTGTTAAGCAGGACATGGACATCGAACTTGAAGAAGAGATCTTCGGTGTTCAGAAGTGGGAATGTACTGTTGAATCTAACCCTAACGTTGCTACGTTCATCAAAGAGCTGACTCTACGTCTGCCTGAAGGTGAGAATGTAGACTTCCGTGCAGGTGGTTATGTTCAGCTTGAATGCCCACCTCACGTTGTTAACTACAAAGATTTTGTGATACAGGAAGAGTATCGTGGTGATTGGGATCAGTTCAACATGTGGCAGTATGTGTCTACTGTAACTGAGCCAACTATCCGTGCTTACTCTATGGCGAACTACCCAGAAGAGCGTGGTGTTGTTAAATTTAACATCCGTATCGCGTCTCCACCTCCGGGTACTGATCACCCACCGGGTATCATGTCTTCTTACGTATTCAACCTTGTTGAAGGTGATAAGATCACTGTTTACGGACCATTTGGTGAATTCTTCGCGACTGATAACGACAGCGAAATGGTATTCATTGGTGGTGGTGCTGGTATGGCGCCAATGCGTTCACACATCTTTGACCAGCTTAAGCGTTTGAACTCTACACGTAAGATCTCGTTCTGGTACGGTGCACGTTCTTTGCGTGAATCGTTCTACAACGAAGAGTACGATATGCTTCAGGATGAGAATGATAACTTTAAGTGGCACTTAGCGTTGTCTGACCCTCAGCCAGAAGATAACTGGGATGGTATGACTGGCTTCATCCATAACGTATTGTATGAAAACTATCTAAAGGACCATGAAGCGCCTGAAGATTGTGAGTACTACATGTGTGGACCGCCAATGATGAACTCCGCTGTAATCCAGATGCTTCTAGATTTGGGTGTAGAGCGTGAGAATATCTTCCTTGATGACTTCGGTGGTTAAGTAAGATATGTTTGTCAAAAGACAAGCCTACAAATGGCCGGCAGCTCAGCTGCTGGCCATTTTGTTTTTATTGGCTTTGTTATCGGCCTGTAAGGAAAAACCTCCTGAGGTTAAATCTCATCAAGGTTTAACAATGGGGACGACTTATACGGTCAAGTGGATTCCTATTCAGAATCAACCTGCTATCAATCCAGCAGTTTTCAATCAGGCTTTGCTAGAAGTAAATCAAGCGATGTCGACCTACATTGATGATTCCGAACTTTCTCTTATCAATAATCTTCCTGCGGGTAGCTCTGTTGAGCTCTCTAATGATCTAGCATTCCTTTTGTCCAAATCCATCGATATAAGTGCTCTTTCTTCAGGTGCGTTTGATGTAACTGTAGGGCCACTTGTAAATTTGTGGGGCTTTGGGCCGGATGGGCGTATAATTAAGGCGCCATCCCAGCTTGAGATTAAGCAGGTTCAGCAAGAGATCGGTTATAACTATTTGGAACTTAATGGCAAAACGCTAACCAAAGAGAAGGCTGGTTATATTGACCTATCAGCGATTGCTAAAGGATACGGTGTAGATGTGCTTGCGACTTTACTAGAGGAGCGGGGCGTCGAAAGCTATCTTGTTGAAATTGGTGGTGAGTTGCGCGCTAAAGGGTTAAAGCCTGATGGTAGTGAATGGAAGATTGCTATTGAGTCTCCGACAGCGGGATTTGATCGCTCGGTGCAACGAATTATTGCAGTGAAAGATGTAGGTATAGCTACGTCGGGAGATTACCGAAACTATTTTGAAGAGAATGGTGTTCGTTTTTCTCATACAATAGATACGTCGACTGGCAGTCCGATTACCCATAGATTAGCATCTGTTACGGTGCTGATGCCGAGTTGTGCCGAGGCTGATGCCTATGCCACAGCGATGATGGTTATGGGCGAAGAGAGGGCGCAAGCATTTGCGCTTGAGAACGGTATCGAAGCATTTTTTATCATTAAGGCCGAGAGTGGATTTGTTGAGAAAATGACTCCTGGTTTTAAACAATATCTTGTTCAATAGGTTTTAATTATGAGCACAATTATCTTATCTTTTGTCATCTTGTTATGTGTCATAGTCGCCATGTCTGTTGGCGTGATTTTGGGACGTAAGCCTATTAGTGGTTCATGTGGTGGTTTGGCTAATGTTGGTATTGAAGGTAAGTGCAGCATCTGCGGTGATGACCCTCAAAAATGCGAAGAAGAACAAGATAGACAGGCTAAAGAAGAAGCATCTGCAGATCTAAGTTACGAAGTTAAATCTAAAGAATAATTGAGAGCTGCGTAACTAAGAGTAAGCTGTTCTTAATAAAAAGATCAGCTGAAACAATAAGATATAATTATAAGATAGGGGTAAATGATGGCGGTATATGACTATGATGTCATTGTGATAGGTTCTGGTCCTGCTGGTGAAGGTGCAGCAATGAACGCCGCGAAAAAAGGGCGTCGTGTAGCTGTTATCGAAGAGCAGGAGGCCGTAGGTGGTAACTGTACGCATAAAGGTACAATCCCATCTAAGGCCCTACGCCACTCTGTAAAACAGATCATAGAATTTAACACTAACCCTATGTTCCGTGATATCGGTGAACCACGTTGGTTCTCCTTTCCTAAGGTCTTAAAGCGTGCAGAGAAAGTTATGTCCAGCCAAGTAATGCTGCGTACCAACTTCTATGCGCGTAACCGTATTGATGTTTTCTTCGGTGTAGCTGAATTTGAAGACAAAAATACAATTATTGTACGTGGTACCTCTAAGGGTGATGAGACGCTGCGTGCTAAGAACGTTGTAATTGCAACAGGTTCGCGTCCTTATACGCCAGCTGATATCGATTTTAACCATCCTCGTATCTACAACTCTGATACGGTTCTCAAGCTAAGTCACACTCCTCGCACATTGATCATCTATGGTGCTGGGGTTATCGGTTCTGAGTACGCTTCGATTTTCAGTGGCTTGGGCGTAAAAGTTGATTTAGTTGATAGTCAGACTCGTCTACTGTCTTTCTTGGATGCTGAGATCTCTGATTCATTGAGCTATCACCTTCGTAACAATGCTGTGAAGATTCGCCATAATGAAACTTATGAAAGTGTTGTTGCTGATGAGCGTGGTGTTACGCTTACGCTTCAGTCTGGTAAGAAGATTCGCGCAGATGCTTTCCTGTGGTGTAATGGCCGTAGCGGTAACACTGAGACGCTTAAGTTAGAAAACATCGGCCTAGAGGCTAATAGCCGTGGCCAGCTAGAAGTTGATGATCATTACCGTACATCTTGTGAAGGTATCTATGCTGCGGGTGACGTTGTAGGGTGGCCAAGCCTTGCTTCTGCAGCACTTGATCAGGGGCGTGCAGCTGCTGCAGATATGTTGTCTGCTGAAGACTTCCGTTATATCAATGAGGTACCTACTGGTATCTACACAATTCCAGAAATTAGCTCTGTAGGTAAAACTGAAGAAGAGCTAACAAAAGAATGTGTGCCTTATGAAGTGGGACAGGCTTTCTTTAAAGATACTGCGCGTGCACAGATCTATGGCCAGCCGGTTGGCATGCTTAAGATTCTATTCAATCGCGATACCTTAGAAATTCTAGGTATTCATTGCTTTGGTGAGCATGCCTCAGAGATCGTTCATATCGGTCAGGCTATTATGGCTCAGGAAGGCGAAGCAAATACGCTTAAGTATTTCATCAATACTACGTTTAACTATCCAACAATGGCTGAGGCTTACAGAGTTGCGGCTATTGCGGGCTTAAACCGTATTGCGAATCTTTCATAAGCATTCTACATCAGTTCAAAAAAGCACGCTTTTGCGTGCTTTTTTATTGTCTGCAGTAACTACCGCCTTATTGAAATGTTCTAAAAACAAGGATTGTGAAACTAGTAAGTCTTTCCCGAAATAAACTCCAAGAGGTTTGTTGCGATTGAGTGCGGATCTAACTTTTTCTTTATGCCCAAACTCATCGATCAAGCTATTCATGACCTGATCGTTTGCTAGGATTGCATCAACTCATCCACTAAGAAGGAAGGAAAGCAGCTTTTGATTATCTTGTGGCGGGTTATTTATGGTTTGAAAGTCATTTTGTAAAAGTCACTTTTGCATATTGGCCCCTAAGAAGCTGGTAACTACGCCTCTCTGCTTAAAGTCGTCTGCCGATGGATCAAGTGTGTTGTTTTTCAGCAAATACCAAGTCCACTTCTGTTCGGCAATAATTTCTGACATAACCGCGTGTCTGTCACGATCTTTATTATGAGATGCTGCAAAAAAGCCATCAACTGCCTTATGTCTTGCCATGCTTTGTGCGCGCTTCCAGGGCGTAATAATTATTTCTAATGAATAGCCTGGTAATTTATTTATGGTGCATTTGACGACTTCTACAGCCGTGCCAGTGATTATTTTGTCTTGTATGTAGCTATAAGGTGGGAGCTGATGTGTAGTCAGTCTAATGTTGTCTGCTATAGCAATCTGAGGTGCTATAAAGAAGCATGCTAATGAGCATCGTTTGAATAGGTTTCTAATTGGGCTACCGAACTGATGTTAACTATTTACCCATGAGTATAGTAACGGCAGTTCTATATAATAAAAAACCCGGCTTGAAGCCGGGTTTTTAGTTAGCGGGTAGCTAATTATTTGGTTGCTGCTGCAAGTGCTGCATTTAGTGTAGCGCTTGGGCGCATAACTTTTTTAACCAGTTCGCGTTTAGCGTGGTAGTAACCGTCAAGTTCAGCTGGAGAGCCTTGGCACTCGGCAAGCTCAGAGATGATCTGATCTTCTTGGCTTGTTAGAGTTTCAGCAAGCTCTCTAAAGTCTGCTGCAAGTTCTGGATCTTCAGTTTGAGCGGCTACTTCTTGTGCCCAGAATAGGCCTAGGTAGAAGTGGCTGCCACGGTTATCTAGCTCACCAGTCTTACGAGAAGGCGATTTGTTCTCTTCTAGTAGTCGGCCTGTAGCTGCATCTAGTGTCTTAGAAAGTACGGCAGCGCGTTTGTTGCCCTGCTTGATGCCTAGATCTTCAAGAGACACAGCTAGTGCTAGGAATTCACCTAGGGAGTCCCAGCGTAGGTGGTTCTCTTCTTCAACCTGTTGTACGTGCTTAGGAGCAGAACCGCCTGCGCCAGTTTCGTACATGCCGCCACCTTTAAGCATTGGTACAATGGATAGCATTTTCGCAGATGTACCAAGCTCAATGATTGGGAATAGGTCAGTAAGGTAGTCACGTAGTACGTTACCAGTAACGGAGATAGTGTCTTTGCCGCGAACCATGCGATCCATAGTGAAACGAATAGCTTGGCTGTAAGATTTAACGTAAATCTCTAGGCCGTCAGTGTCGTGATCTTTCAGGTATTCGTTAACTTTCTTAGTTAATTCAAGATCGTGTGCACGTTCTTGATCTAGCCAGAAGATGGCAGGGGTATCGGACTGACGAGCACGAGTAACAGCTAGTTTAACCCAGTCACGGATTGGCTCGTCTTTAGTTTGGCATGCGCGCCAGATATCGCCTTTCTCAACTTCGTGTTCCATTAGAACAGTGCCATCCGCAGCTACTACACGCATTGTGCCTGCTTCAGTTTCGAAAGTTTTGTCGTGAGAACCGTATTCTTCTGCTTTCTTAGCCATCAAGCCAACGTTTGGCACTGTACCAATTTTAGTTGGGTCGAAAGCGCCGTTTGTTTTACAGAAGTTGATCATGTCTTGGTAAATGCGTGCGTAAGTACGCTCTGGCATTACCGCTTTAGTATCTTTCGGACGACCATCAGGGCCCCACATTTTGCCGCCATTACGAATCATTGCTGGCATAGATGCGTCAACGATTACGTCGGAAGGAACGTGTAGGTTAGTGATTCCTTTTACAGAATCAACCATCGCCATTTCTGGACGATGCTCGTGGCAAGCGTGGATCGCTTCTTCAATCTCTTCACGCTTAGAGCGTGGTAGATCAGCGATCTTATCGTATACGCTACCAATACCATTATTTGGGTTTACGCCAAGTTCTTCGAAGAAGTCACCGTACTCATCGAATAGCTCTTTGTAGAATACAGTTACAGCGTGACCGAAAACGATAGGGTGGGAAACCTTCATCATCGTAGCTTTAACGTGTAGTGACCACATAACGCCAGTTTCTTGAGCATCTTGCAGAGTCTCTTCAAAGAATTCACGTAGGGCCTTGCAGCTCATGCGCATGCTGTCGAAGATTTCACCTTTTTCTAGGCTAACTTCTTTTTTAACTTCAACGTTGCCAGCTGGATCTACGAATTCGATACGAACTATGCCGGCTTCTTCCATAGTTAGGGATTGTTCGCTAGAGAAGAAGTCTCCGTCGCGCATGTAATCGGCGTGTGTGCGAGAAGCCTTACTCCATTTACCCATTGAGTGTGGGAATTTTCTAGCAAAAGCTTTTACTGCACCTGGTGCACGACGGTCAGAGTTACCTTCACGTAAGACTGGGTTTACTGCAGAACCAAGGATTTTTGAGTAGCGCTGTTGTGCGTCTACATCTTCATCCGTCTTTGGGTCTTCTGGATAATCAGGGATATCGTAGCCCTGGCCTTGAAGCTCAGTGATGCATGCTTTTAGCTGAGGGATTGAAGCACTGATATTTGGAAGCTTGATGATGTTTGCTTCCGGATCTTGAGTTAGTTCGCCTAGAAACTTTAGGCCATCTTCAACACGCTGTTCTGCAGTAAGCTTCTCAGGGAAGGCGGACAGTACGCGCCCAGCTAAAGAGATATCTGTGATTTTTACGTCGATGTCTGCTGCAGAAGTGAAAGCTCTTACGATTGGCAGAAGTGAACATGTCGCCAAGGATGGTGCTTCGTCGGTTAGGGTGTAATAGATGGTTTGTTTTTTTGTAGTCATTGTAATCCCCAAAGTTTTATGGCAGTGCGGCCAAGGGTTTAAATCAAGGTGGCTTGTGGCCGCCTTTCTCCACTATTTTTAAACCCGATGGTTGTAATTTAGTGACAGAATTATACTGAAATTAGACGCTGAGTCATACGTCTGGCCTATGTACTTATGGCTAATGTTGTTGTGTTTTTACAACTTTTTTTTAATTTTGCGCTTGTTGCAGTGCAAAAAAGAGCTAACTCGTTAGTTTTTTGTAGTTCGACTACTATTTATAGCTTACTTTTGTTGCAGTTTTTGTGTTGAGTGTTTGTGTGATACTTTAGGTTTAATTGCAATTTCAATAGGTGTTTTCTTTTGTAGAATGAACTTGTGAGTGAGGTTTATATGAGTTCGAAAGAAAAGCCAGTTCCCCCTGGGGACTTTGAGTGTTGCGAAAGTGGGTGTTATCAATGTGTCTGGGACGTCTATTTTGATGAGCTGGATCAGTGGAAAGCTGAGCAAAAACCTAAACAACCAAATGAAGCTCAAGACTCTTACGAAAAACGTGGAACTGAGTCACAAGACAGACGCTAAGCGGTGGGTGATTTATGTCAGGTAAAGTTGTTAGTTTGGATGCTTCTAGAGAGAAGGCAAAACACAAGAAAAAAGAAGAAAAGTTAGAATCTATACAGAAAAGATTCGAAAAGGCTTTACCCTCAAAAGAAACTGATTCAAAGAAGAAGTTGCTGGATATTTTTAAGAAGAAGTAATTTTGTATTAATTGCTTGGTGGGTCTTTATATCAGGCAAAGAAAAAGGGGCTAAGTAGCCCCTTTTTTATTTGTATCTAAATTATTTCTCAGTTGACTCTGATTCTACGTTTTGGCGTTTGCGAACTTCACGGGGATCGTTTGGTGCGCGACGAGTACGACGTTTGCGAACAGGTCTTTCATTGGCTTCTGGCTCTGCTGTTGCGGCTACAGTTTCAGTGGCTTCTGCAGTTTTTGTTGCTTCTGCAGTTTCAGTCGCTTCTGTAGTTTCAGTCGCTTCTGTAGTTTCAGTCGCTTCTGTCGTTTCAGTCGCTTCTGTCGTTTCAGTCGCTTCTGTAGTTTCAGTTGCTTCTGCAGTTTCAGTTGCTTCTGCAGTTTCAGTTGCTTCTGCAGTTTCAGTCGCCTCTGTAGTTTCAGTAGCTTCTGTAGTTTCAGTTGCTTCTGTAGTTTCAGTCACTTCTGTAGTTTCGGTAGCTTCTACAGTTTCAGTTGCTTCTGCAGTTTCAGTTGCTTCTGAAGTTTCATTTGCTTCTACAGTTTCAGTCGCTTCCGTAGTTTTTTCTGTCGCTTCTGCAGTTTCAGTTGGCGTTGTTTCAACTGTTGCTTCAGATGCTTTGGCTTCAGAGCTTTCGCTTACCGTATTTGTGGTTTCTGTATCTTCGCTAGTAGCTTCAGCAGCTGATGCTGTTTCTTTAGTTTCAACTTCCGTAGCTACGTTATTAGTGCGTTTAGCAGAGCGTTCAGTGGTGCGACGACGACGGCCACGGCGACGTGGATTGCGTGGTGCTTCTTCTTGCTCTTCAGTGTTCTGAGAGTCTGTGTTGCTCAGATCCTGTTTGCTTTTGGAATCTACCTGTTCGTTCTCGCCTTTACGTTTGCGGCGACGACGCTTTGGCTTATCTTCGTTTTGGTTTAGAGGCTGATCAGGCTCTGGTTGTACGGTAATGATCTCATCGTTCTGCTTAGGAGTACGCTTACGATCATTGTCACGACGGCGACGCTTGCGGCCTGAATCAGTGCGTTCATTACGCTTACGTTTAGGGCGTGAAGTGTTTTTGTCTTCGCTTTGCTGTTCTTTTTCTTCTGTGGTTTCAGAGCTGCTGCCACCAAAGAGGCTCTTGAACATGCCAACTACACGGCTGCCAAGGGACGCATTGTTCTTAACTGGTACTGGGGTAGGTGTAGCTGCTTTAGGTGTTTCTGTAGCGGCTTCTGGTGCAGGAGTTTTAGGGGCAACGCTGCGCACAGCTGCTTGTTCGCGAGGAGCGCTAGCTTGAGAGGTCGCAGCGGCTTCCAGTGACTCGGCTTCTTCTGGCTCTGGCTGCATTGTGTAGCTTGCATCATTTGTTGTCGCAACGGTGTGATCGTCACGTAAACGAACAACTTCGTAGTGCGGTGTTTCCATGTTCGGGTTAGGAACAATAACAACACGAACATCTTGGCGAAGTTCAATATCATGAACCGCATGACGTTTTTCGTTGAGTAGGTATGTTGCTACACTAACCGGCAAAATTGCACGGATTTGAGCTGTACGGTCCTTACCAGATTCTTCTTCGATAAGGCGAAGAATGGATAGAGCAAGAGACTCCGTATCACGGATAGTGCCTTGGCCGTTACAGCGAGGACATACAACGCCGCGTGTTTCTGCAAGAGAAGGGCGTAAGCGTTGACGAGACATCTCAAGTAGGCCGAAGCGAGAGATTCGTCCCATTTGTACGCGAGCGCGATCAAGTTTTAGGGCATCTCTCAGGCGATTTTCTACTTCACGCTGGTTCTTGATTGGTGTCATGTCGATGAAATCGATAACAACCAAACCGCCGATATCACGCAGACGTAATTGGCGTGCGATTTCGTCAGCTGCTTCAAGGTTGGTGTGAAGTGCTGTCTCTTCGATATCACCGCCACGTGTTGCTCGGGCAGAGTTGATGTCGATTGATACCAGGGCTTCAGTTGGATCGATTACAATTGAGCCGCCAGAAGGAAGTGTTACTTCGCGCTGGAATGCAGTTTCAATCTGCGTCTCAATCTGGAAGCGATTGAACAATGGTGTTTGTTCTGAGTAATGCTTAATTTTGTTTTCGTAAGTGGGCATTACCTGCTTAACGAAGTTTTTAGCATCTTCGAAAACTTGCGGGTCGTCGATTAAGACTTCGCCGATATCTGAGCGTAGGTAATCTCGAACGGCACGGATTACTACGTTGCTTTCCTGATAGATTAGGAATGGAGCAGGCTTTTCTTCAGAGGCTTGCTTAATAGCAGTCCATAGTGTTTGAAGGTATTCAAAGTCCCACTGAAGCTCTTCGCTTGTGCGGCCAACACCTGCTGTACGAACGATAATGCCCATCTGTTTAGGAACATTTACGCCGGAAAGTGCTTCTTTTAATTGTGTGCGTTCTTCGCCTTCGATGCGGCGGGAGATGCCGCCTGCACGAGGGTTGTTTGGCATAAGCACAAGGTAGCGACCAGCAAGGCTAATGAAGGTGGTTAGTGCTGCACCTTTATTGCCGCGCTCTTCTTTATCAACCTGAACAATAACTTCAGTGCCTTCTTTCAGCACTTCTTTAATGTTTGGGCGTGAGCCACGAGTAGGTGGCTTGATAAAGTATTCGCGAGAAATTTCTTTAAGCGGTAGGAAGCCGTGGCGTTCAGCACCGTAATCTACGAATGCAGCTTCTAGGCTTGGCTCGATGCGGGTGATTTTGCCTTTATAAATATTGGCTTTTTTCTGTTCTCTTGAGCCGGATTCAATATCCAGATCATATAAGCGCTGGCCATCAACCAGCGCTACGCGCAACTCTTCAGGTTGAGTTGCGTTGATTAGCATTCTTTTCATGACGTTCTCTTAATAGAACGCTTTTCGCCAAGCCAGAGTGCCCAGAGGGTACCCGTCTTTTGGACTCACATGCAGTATATAAGGCATTTACCCGATCAATTATGTTTCGGGCGGCTATAATAGCCAAGCCTGCAGCAATATGGTGCGCAGGGATTAAAGCCATCTAATCTGATGGTAATTTTTATTGATACGCAATCGGCGTATCAATCGTCCACGGTAGAGGAATCAGTAGCCTATTTCTTCTTCTAGCTAATTGTTGCTGCTTTATAAAAGCAGGTTCCTGGCTAAAGTACGTCCCTACCTCCAACCGGTCATACTCGGCTGGGTGAAAAGCTTTTTAATTAAATTCTTTGTTGCTGACGGCATCTACAGCGTATTTAACTGTGATATTTGGTCTGTATTACGGCACCTGTGAAAAAAGATAAAGCCAACAGACTGCAGCAGCGCTAGAATATAGCAGCTATCAACTAGTGCATCAATTCGGTAATCGGTTTTCATATCAAATATGTCACAGCAAAACAGTCAAGAAGCAAGCAAGGTTCGTTTCGTAGAAATAACTGAAAATAATGATGGGCAGAGGATCGATAATTTTTTAATCACTGCTCTTAAAGGCGCACCTAAAAGCCTTGTTTACCGAATCCTTCGAAAAGGCGAGGTTAGAGTAAATAAAAAACGCGTAAAGCCGGAGTATCGTCTAAAGCTAAATGACTTAGTTCGAATCCCGCCTGTACGTTTAGCCGATAAGAAAGAGCCTGCTAAAGTTAGTGATCAGCTCAGTGAGAAACTAGAGGCCTCTATTCTTTACGAAGATAACGACATTATTGTGGTAAATAAGCCTTCTGGTATCGCTGTGCATGGAGGCAGTGGTATTAGTTTAGGTTTGATTGAGTCGTTTCGTCAGATGCGCCCTCAGTGCAAGTTTCTAGAATTAGTCCATCGCTTAGATCGCGATACATCAGGTTGTATCATGATGGCTAAAAAGCGTAGTGCGCTTAAATTAATGCATGAATCTTTGCAGAAAAGCACTATCACTAAAATATATCACGCGTTAGTCATTGGCAGTTGGAATGAGCGAAAGCGCAAAATTGATGCGCCTTTACGTAAGAACGAACTTAAATCTGGCGAACGTGTTGTCAAAGTTGCAGCAGACGGTAAGGCTTCGTTAACTGAATACAAAGTCCTTGAGCGTTTTGGTCGCCAAGCTACCTTGGTTGAGGCTAGACCGATTACCGGTCGTACACACCAAATTAGAGTTCACTGCCAATTTGCTGGCCATCCTATTGTTGGGGATGAAAAGTACACGCCAGATGAAGATAATGCTGCAATGCGAGAGCATGGATTTAAACGCCTGTTTCTTCATGCAGCAGAATTACGTTTTCCATTACCTTCTGGTGGGCGAAAGATAGTCAAAGCACCATTAGATATGCAGTTACAAAAAGCCGTAAAACGTTTTAAAAGTATTAATAGTAAGTAGGTTTCTCTGAATGAGTGATATGGAATTAAAAGATAAAACTTATGCAACTGCCGATCGCTTATTAATGGCGGGTGTTCAGCCAACATTATCAGTTGTTGCAGAGTCTCTTGGTCACCAACCAGCAGAGATTGAAGGGTATTTTGATAGTTGGTGGGAGTTGGTGCCAGAAAGGTTATCTGTTTCCGCATCGTCTATCGTTGTTCCGGACGTACCGGAAGTTTTGGGGCAAGCGTTTGCGCGTGTATGGCAACAAGCAGTTCAGGAAGCGAGTAGTAAGTTTGTTGAGGATAAGCATCGGCAGGAAATTGGTATTGATGTCGTTCGTCGTGAGGCAGATGAATCCCTACAAGCGTCTCGGGGTCAGTTATTAGAATTAGAAGAAAAGTTGCGAAACCAAATTAGCCGAAATGAAGAGATTCACTCTCAGATTAAAGGGCTAGAAGCTGAGATAGAGGTTTTGAAATCTAACTTAATGGCGGAAACATCTCAGCGTAAGCAAGAAGAGCAGGCCAAATCTAACGTTGAACAAGAGCTTACTCATCTACGAAAAACTCACGATGACAGTAAACGAACATTTGATCAGCGTATTAAAGATGAGCAAAGACATACGCTTGATGCGGTAAGTAAAGCCGATGCTGACGTTCGTTATTACCGTGGCGCATTAGAAAAGTTGCGTGATGAAGTGGGTAAAAAGGAATCGGCTTTAACTAAGTCCATTCATGATTTACAAGCTGAACTAGCGCGTAAAGATGTAAAACATGATACGCAGAAAACACAAATAAAAAGCCTCGAAGACGAACTCAAAAAGATCAAGCATGATAGTAGTGGCCAGAATAGAGATCTATCTAAAATCAATACTCAGCTTCTATCTGAAACAAATAAAAACAAGCGGTTAGAAAGCAAAATTAAAGAGCTTGATGAAGAATTAAGAAAGGCTCGCCAGAAACAAGTGGCTATTGCTAATGAGCAATCTCGTCGAGAATCTAGTGTCAGAAATCAATACAATGACAAGGAAAAAGAGCTGATCAAAGCGCTAGCTAAGATATCTAGTTTAGAGAAAAAAATCATAACTCAAGATGAAGAGATTAGGCGTTTAAACAGCCGTCTATAATTCTTATAACTTAGATGCATTAGGATAGAATTTATTCTAAACTGTTATATTAGAGTTGTTTTTTATTACTAAACAATTACATGTCTACTGAGTTTATCTGGAGTGTTTGATGAAATTGCAGCAGCTACGTTATATCTGGGAAGTTGCAAGACATGACCTTAATGTCTCTGCCACAGCTCAAAGCCTATATACATCACAGCCAGGCATCAGTAAGCAAATCAGATTGCTCGAAGATGAGTTAGGGGTTGAGGTGTTTGCCCGTAGTGGTAAGCATCTTACCCGTGTAACACCAGCAGGTCAGGCTATTCTGTCTGTTGCAGGAGAAATTCTGCAGAAAGTTGAAAGTATCAAGCAGGTAGCGCAAGAATTTAGTGATGAGCGCAAGGGAAGTTTGGATGTTGCTACCACCCATACTCAGGCCCGGTACGCACTACCACCTACGATTACTGGTTTTATGAAGGAGTATCCTGAGGTATCGCTTCATATGCATCAGGGTACACCAATGCAGATCTCAGAAATGGCTGCAGATGGTTCTGTAGATTTTGCGATTGCTACAGAAGCAATGGCGCATTTCAGTGATTTGATCATGATGCCTTGTTATCGTTGGAACCGTTCTGTAGTTGTTCCTAAAGATCATCCGTTGACGCAAGTTTCTAAGTTAACGCTGGCTGATTTGGCTGAACAACCGATCGTTACATACGTATTTGGTTTTACTGGCCGCTCTAAATTAGATGAGGCTTTCATTAAAGAAGGGTTAGAACCGAAGGTTGTCTTCACGGCCGTGGATTCTGATGTCATTAAAACTTATGTTCGTCTTGGCTTGGGTGTGGGTATTATCGCCTCAATGGCTTTTGATGAGCGTCAAGATAGTGATTTGGTTCGTTTAGATGCCAGTCACCTGTTTGAACCGAGCACCACTAAGATCGGTTTCCGCAAGGGAACTTTTTTACGTGGTTATATGTATGATTTTATTCAGCGTTTTGCACCACATCTAACACCTGATGTCGTTAGACAAGTACAGGAATGTAGTAATAAAAATGAGATTGATGAACTTCTATCTCATTATGATTTGCCTGATTTGTGATATTCGATCGCTCCCTCATCTATATGTTTAAGCCTGCACAGCAGGCTTTTTTCATTTTTAGCTTCTAAATAATCCTATTAGTCTCTGCAGTATTGAAATACGCATCCTATACTGAGAATACTTTCAGTGGGGGGAGGCTATGAAGCGCAGTTCTATTCTTACCCGTATTAACCTCAGCTTATTAGCTGTGTCAGTTGTTTTTGCTGTCTTTGTTGTTGTACAGATTGTTGTTGGTCTCAAGGTGAGTGAGTCCAGTGGTGAGGTAACAACAAGGGATATGCCTGTCGCACTATATACCCAAGCAATGCAAGATGAATTAGGAGATATGAATTCTAATCTGCTTGAGTATGTGTTGGGTGAGTCTGAAGAGAAGCAAGAATATTTTGCGAATAAAGAAGAGTTTGACCAATATCGAAAGGAAATACCCCCCATTAGTGATGCCTATAAGAAAATGATCACTGTCGATCGTTTAATTGCCACGGCTAATGAGAACGCTGAAAAAAGGGTCTTTAGTCGATTTGATCCCATTCTTGAGGAGCAAGCTACTCGAAGTATTAACCGGCTTATCCGGGAGGTCGGTGGTCCGCTCGAAAATCTTCTCGACGATATGAAAGAAGAGGAGATTGCAGACGTTGGCTCTTCTAACGATTTAGATCAGATTATTAATGATGATTTGCCTTCTGTGCGATATTACCTAGAGCTTGTTGATGAGGCAGGGGATATGCTTGCCGACTTAGATAGGTTTGTATTAGGAGATCAAAATGCCCGTAAGAGTTTCTTTGGTAACGCTCTTCAATTCGAATCCTTCCTTGCTAGCCTAAAGCCTTTAGAGAAAAAACCTCATGAATTAGTCCGCATAGCTGAAGTAGAGCGGTTGTTTAATGAGCTTAAAAGTGGTGGGGCCGAAGTTTTCGAAATCTATGCAGCTAGAAACAGAATTGACGCATTAGCGGCTATTGAAGATATAGAGCATAACGCATTTGGCGAGTTGGAAGAGCTTCTGGAAGGAATGTCTTCCCATGCTAGGCGCCGAGTTGAAAATAGTATGAATGATCTGGTTGACCTATCAAATAAGGTTAACTATCTCCTGATATTTACACTCGTTGGCGGTGTCGCACTTTTAGTCGCGATTGTAACCTACACGAAGCGGTCTATTTTTGCGCCTATGACAGCGATATCTGAATCCATTAATAAACTAAGAGGTGGTGAGAGAGATTTTGAGATCGCTGAAAGTAATCGTAATGATGAAATTGGCGACATCATCAATAGTTTGAGGCAGTTTCAGGCTGAGTTAACGGAGCTAGATGAGCTTCGATTAGCTGATGAGAAGATGCAAGCCAGTCTTAAGGGAGAGCGAGATAAACTTTCTAGTGCGCTTGAAAACCTTGAGCAGGCTCAGGATAAGCTCATTGCTAGTGAAAAACTTGCTTCATTGGGTTCCTTGGTCGCGGGTGTCTCTCATGAAATTAATACACCAATAGGTGTTTCGGTAACCATGTCTAGTCATCTAAAAGAAAATATTGATGAGCTTATGCGCTCTATAAAAGCGGGTGAGCTTAAGCAGTCATTCTTGGATCAATTCGAGCGAGAGGCAGCTGAATCATTTGCAGTTATGGAAAGCTCTTTAGATAAGGCAAGTCACCTTATTCAAAACTTTAAACAAGTAGCAACAGATCAGTCGAGTTCTAGTCGACGGAAATTTGCTTTGAAAGAGGTTATCGATGAAGTAATGATGACTGTTCGCCACCAATTAAAAGGTACAAACTACAAGTATAGAGTTGAAGGTGATGTCGAATTAATGATGGATAGTTACCCTGGCCCACTTGGGCAAGTTGTAACTAATCTATTTAATAATTCTATTATGCATGGCTTTGATGGGCGCGATGACGGTGAAATCAATATAAGATTTACGTGTCTTGATAACAGCGTGAGAATTTACTTTAACGATAATGGAACTGGAATTGAAGAGTCAAAAATCAACCGCATCTTTGACCCGTTTTATACCACGAAACTAGGGCAAGGGGGCTCTGGTTTAGGATTAAATATTGTACATAACATTGTCACTGGTGTTCTAGGCGGATCTATATCAGTGTCGAGCAAAGTGGGTACTCAATTTGAAGTAGTGTTACCTCTGGTAGCTCCGAAACAGGATAATGATGATGAGTGATGTGCTTTTAAATATCATAGATGATTCGAATGAACCTGAAGTGGAGGACACCCGAGAGCCTTGGAAAGTTGCAATTATTGATGACGAAGAGTCAGTTCACCAGGTAACAACTCTTGCTTTGTCCAGAACTGATATCTTGGGGCACCCATTAAAATTTTTGCATGCTTATAGCGGTGAGGAGGGCTATAAGCTTATAGAAAAGCATGATGATATTGCGGTTGTGTTACTTGATGTGGTTATGGAAGCCCCTAATGCCGGATTGCTACTGGCTGAGCAGATTCGTGAGGATCTCAATCGGCATAATGTACAAATAATTCTAAGAACTGGCCAACCTGGCTATGCACCTGAAAATGAAATTATCGAGCGTTATGAAATTAACGCTTATAAAACTAAAAACGAGCTGACTAAATCTAGGTTATTTACAGCGTTAGCAACGGCCCTTCGTTCATATAAGCACCTTTGTGCGTTAGAAAACAGCAAATTAGGCCTGAGATCAATCATTGATGCGTCTTCAGATCTTATAAAGGAGCGTTCAGTTAATGACTTTGCTAGAGGAGTCTTATTACAGATCAGTGCGCTATTTAACATCGATGCTGATGGTATATTCTGTGTATCTCAAAGACCACATAATGGTCCCTTGGCACTACGCAAAGGGCTCGACGATGAGTATTTCGTTGTCGCTGCATCAAATAAGTATGATCATTTTTTTGGGAGAAAAATTGAGCAGTTAGATACTGATGGTTTGAGTCATTTAGTTAAAAATGTGCTTGATAGCAAGCAGCATAGTATTGGCGAACTTTATACAGGACTGTATCTATCAACTCCTTCTATGTGGGAAGGCGTGATTATGCTGGAAGGGGCTCGGGATTTGCAGAATGTTGACGAAGAATTGCTTCAGGTTTTCTGTATGAATGTGGGATTAGGTTTAGAGAACGCTAAATTTTTCTCGCATCTCAACAAAGCGGCTTACTTTGATTCTGTAACAGGCTTGTATAGTCGTTTGGGCCTAATAGAAAACGCGGTAACATTTGTAAGATCTAAGGGTAATCGCTGTACGATTTTTCTCGCTGATCTCGACTATTTTCATAATATTATTGAATCTCTAGGTTATGACTATGGTAATAAAGTGCTAGCAGAGATGGCAGGGAACCTTAAAAGGATCTATGGCGAGAATACGTTGTTAGCACGTTTACACACGGATGTATTTGCAATCTTGATGGTTGATACCGATCTGGATGCCAGCGATGTGGCAAGAGAATGTGCGAAGCCATTATTTGTCGAAGGCAACTCAATTCGATTGGGAATAACGGTAGGGAGCTCTTGTGAGCTTGCAGAAGAGTTTTCGCAAGACACTGCTGAGCAGATGTTACGTCATGCTGAAGTAGCACTAAAGGTCGCAAAAGAAAATCGAAGAGGGGCAGGACAAGAATTTGATCGTGCGTATGAAGAGGTATCAAGGAATCACCTTAATCTTCTAAATGATATTCGTAATGCGCTAGTTAATCGTGAGTTCTTTTTGGTGCTTCAGCCTAAAGTGGATGCGGTCACCGAGCAGGTCAATGGCTATGAGGCTTTAATAAGATGGCAGCATCCAGTTAAAGGCATTGTTCCTCCGAATGCTTTCATTCCAGTGATTGAACAATCGGGTTTGTTCTTTGATATTGATCTATACGTGTTTGAGCAGTCATGCTCCATACTTAAGCAATACCCTCAAATAAATGTGCCCATCTCGATAAATGTTTCTGCTAATTCACTTCATCATAGTGAATTCATTAGTGAAATAGCGAGGCTTACAAAAGAATTAAAGCCAGATCTTTCTTTGTTGCAGTTAGAAATCACAGAAAACGCTCTAATCAGAAGTGATGCTGCTATAGAACACCTTAATTCACTTAAATCGATAGGCTTTTCAATATGTTTAGATGATTTTGGAGCTGGATTCTCTTCCCTAAGTTATTTATTAAGGCTTCCTTTGGATGTCATAAAGATTGATCGGAGCTTTGTTCAGTGCGTTGCTGATCATAAAGATGCGCGAGTCGTTCTTCAAGGTATGGTTGAAATCGGGCGTAAACTGCGCAAAGAGCTGGTGGTGGAAGGTGTTGAAACTAAAGAGCAGGTTGATCTGATTAGGGCGATGCGAGTCTCAACATTCCAAGGTTTCTATTTTTATAAGCCACTTAGCATTGATGACGCTGTAGCTGCACTAAGCAGTAAAGGATAGTTTATGCAGTTAGACCTCCAGTTGGGTAAGGTAGTCCAAGGTTCTGTTGCTATATCTGAAAGAAATTTAATGCTTGTTTTTCAAGTCAATTGTCCAGGGTGCTTATCTAGAGCGTTACCTATGTTGACCAAAATTAGTGAAGCAAATAAGTCTATAAATTGCTTTGCACTTTCCACTGCTTTCGAAAATTTCAATTTGAACAACGTCAAAACAACCAAGGCATTGCTGGAGCAAGGTGATTTAACGCTTCATTCAAAGCGTCATTTTGCTCAATTAGGTCATCAAAAGTTACCCTATAACTTTGAGCTGCCTGTTGTAATGGATTGGTTTATGCCTAGTCAGACCATTTCTAAGTTAGAGGAATCCGTTTTTAATGTGTTTGATAACGAGCGTCTGTCAAAGACTTTAAAGCAAAATATTAAGAACCATTTAGCACAACGCTTGGTGCCGATGAGCCTGATGGGTAGAACTTTTCTGAATAATGATTTACAAGGTACGCCAACGTGGATCTACTTTGATGAAAATCTAGAAATTTTTGATAGCTGGTTTGGTCATCAGGATCTTGAATGGATTCAAGCGTTGCTGGATAAATAGACGGTTAGGTAAAATCCAATGTTCCGGCAATTAAAATTTTTTGTCTCAAGCCTAAATTGGGTACCTTACATTTTCGTCTTATAGCTTCAAGGTTAAGACTTTGTATTAAACCTATATATAGGGATGAAAAATAAGCTATTCTTACTAGGTTGATATTAAAGAAAAAATTAATCTGCCGTGAAATTAGATAAGGTTATACTTTTGACAGAGAAAACTGTTCATTAGTGTATTAATTGATTGATAAATTTGTATTCTTACGTCGGTCGAGATATAAAACAAACACCTGTTTGGAATATTACCAATAACTAAAGAACCATCCTGAATTAGTCGATTTTATGTTGCGACTTCTTTACTGGATGTATCGATAATAAAAGCAGGAGCATTTTGTGAGTTCTTTAATTTGGGATGCGTTAGCTGACTGGGAATTGAATGCCGATTTTGATAGTCCGAATACGGGACGGATTCAAGCAGCTTTCGATGCACAACATCCTAGGTACCTTATATATCGTGGGCATCAAGGTCGTAGGATTTTATACCATTTCACGCGAATGGTAGCTGCAGAGCCTGATGAACTGCGCCTTCATACTAAGCGTATTTACCTTTCAATTGCTTGTTACGATAGTGACGCACTTGAAGGTGCTTTTGCAGATTTTTTGTTGGTTCTTGGTAAAAAAGGGCCAAAATTACGCCAACGTCTTTTTGAGCAGGCTCGAAAGGTTATGAAGCCAAAAGTTCGTGAGGTTATACAACGAGCTATCGAAGAAGACGATCTATCGGCGCTGTCAGAACTTTCAACAGAACATTCTGTTCTGATAAATGGAAGATTTCAGCCAGCCAGTCTGCATGGATGAGATCGGGTAGGTATTTAAAAGTCTATGAGCTTTAATAAACGCAGCCAACTGGAAAACGTTCGCAAGATTGCATTGATTGGTTTCTCAGGACCTAATCAGGCAATGTTCGAGTATTGCTTATCGTCTGAAGTTGATTGTGAGATCGTTACCGCAAACACAGCACATATCCTCATTGTTAATGGAGATCATGGGGAAGATGATGAACAGCTATGTCAGTCAATAGTTGAGAACTATCCAGCTGAATGTCGAGTGGTTGTGAGTATAAGACAGCTCAATTGGGATGGTTTTAGGCTGCTTAAAAAGCCTCATAGTGCTCAAGATCTCTTAACTCTTCTCAGAAGCTTCTCGATGCCATTATCTGAGACTGAATCACAAGTTACGCAGCAGGCCAAAAAAGAGATTAATCCGAATAACATCGATTTTTATCGAAGCCGCGATTATGCTCGGAAGAGGCAGGGAGAGGCACTCAAGCAGAAGCTAATGAAAGGTAATTTGGTCGTTAGTGCTTCTGATCGGTTAGTGCAGCAGATTGAAGCAGATATAAGAGAACAAGAAGAGCAGCTAAAACGTGAGCTTGAAGCAGAAAAAGCTAAGCACGAAGCTATCTTAGCTAAGAAAAAAGCTAAGAAGTTGTTTCTTCTAAAGAAGAAAAAAATCGAAGAAGAGAAGCGTTTAAAGGAAGAGCAAAAGAAGCTTGCTGCTCAAAAAGCGAAGAAGTTGAAACAAAAGTTACTCGATAATCAGAAAAAGAAAGAGCAACTAGCTAAAAGAGCTGAAAAAGCTGAGAAAAAAGATCAAGAAAACACTGTAACTCCTGCTCCTGTATTGACTAAAGAACAGATCCTGCAATGCTGCGGAAATGCTGCTGATGTTGACTTGTCTCGCTCTGATGAGCGAAGGACTATCTTTTTTAATCCCGAAGGCTCTTTATTAGTTAAAATGACGGAAGCGGTTGACCTTGCAGTTAAACTCGATCAACCTGTTGAGATCACTGGGTTACCAGGCCAGATGTTCGTTTTTCCTGATCAGCGTTTGTTTTATACAACCTTCAGTGATGATTTCTTAAATCAGCTTGCTTTAACCCGATTTGGCTATGGCGAATTGGAGATTGAACCAAAAGGTGACTTCCAGCTTGAGGATACAACAAAACACCTAGCGGAAAATATTGAGTCACTTATTTGGAAAGTTGCCCTTTGGACATCTAGAGGGCGGCTGTTAAATGGAATGGATCCAGAGAAGTTAATGCAATTAACGGTGCAACCTAATTTTGAATCATTTCAGGCCATACCTGATGGTCAAGAAATTAGTGAGGTATGGAGTGGTCAGCAGATGACAGCACTGGATATTGTAAGAATATTGGATGTACCGCAACGTGTTGTATTTACGTTTATGTGTGGTGCGTATTCACTTGGCTGGTTTCAGGAATAAAGCGGTAGGTTAGGAAAGGTATCGGAGTTATTTTGTGACAAATGCTACTATCCAAAATCAATTTATTCAGATCTGTCCGGCAGGGGCTTTTTACGCGACCGTAGGTTCAGAACCGGATGACGCAAGAGCGTTATTGCTCCAGCTTCTTAGTTCTGATGTTTCGTTGCCATTCAGTCATGAATTAGTAATGGAATTGACTGATCTTGATGAAGGCGAAGCTAAGGAACTGTTTGACAAGCTTATTGATAAGAACTTTGTTCAATTGAGTAAAAGACCATCGCGCATGATTAGCGACTCCATTGAACAAATTTTACCTGAATTGCTTTCCGGGTTATCCAGCACAGGTAAAGTTGCTTTAGCAGATAACCATGGTTTTTGTCTTGGGTCTATAGGCTACGAGGCAGATCATGCCGAGGCTCTTTGTGCTTTGGCAGCAGATTTAAGCTCATTACACGAGCGCCACAGTCTCCTACTTAACCGCGACCTTTCATTTATGGGGGAATCTTGGGGGATGTTGGACCCAGTTGGATTGAGTCAAGTGGGTTTTTGGGTAATTCACCTTGGTCATCAACGTTTCGTATTGGTTATAGATCAGATGCCTCGTTTAAACCAAGGAAATTATGTGGATTTATTAAGCGTTTTAGCAAGGCGTTATCTTGATTATTGATGTTCATCAATGATCCATTTTCAGATAACTGTATTTTAATGCCTTACATTAAAGGAGTAATTATATGCGCTCAGAAATGCTGACCTCAATCTTGAGTGACTTAAACGGTACTTCAGCAGAGATTGAAGCTTCCGCTGTCATTTCAACAGATGGTCTTATGATCGCAGCTCTTCTTCCCGCTGGTCTGGATGAAGATCGGGTGGGTGCAATGAGCGCTGCCATGCTTTCGCTTGGTGAGCGTACAGCAAATGAACTAGCTCGCGGAGATCTAGAACAGGTTCTTGTTAAGGGTGATTCGGGCTATATATTGATGACTCACGCTAATCATGAGTCTGTTCTAACTGTAGTAGCGAAGCCTAACGCGCGGTTGGGTTTGATCTTCCTTGATGTTAAACGTGCGGCTGAGGCTATAGGTAAAATTCTATAAATTGTTGGTTGGTTGATGTCAGAATTGCAGGCGGAAAGCGTTGAAGAAGTTGTCATCAAATATTTTGGCGGTGAAACACGCACTACTAAAATAGTAGATAAAGAAGAGCCATATCCAGAAGGTAAGCTGATTGTCTCTCGTACGGATACGAAAGGAGTTATAACCCATGCTAACCAGGCATTTGTTGAAATGTCTGGATATACTCAGGAAGAGTTAATTGGGCAAAACCACAACATTTTAAGACATCCCGATATGCCTGCAGCTGCGTTTGCAGATTTGTGGGATACGCTTAAGACCGGTAAGAAGTGGCATGGATACGTAAAGAATCTGCGTAAAGATGGCAGCTATTATTGGGTTAAAGCTACCGTTATTCCAAATATCCGCAATGGCTCAGTCGTCGGTTACACTTCTGTAAGGCGAAAACCTTCCCTTCGAAAAATAGCAGAAAGCGAAGCCTTGTATTTAACGATGAAGTAGGGTGATTCCTTGAAGCTTAATTTAACAGTGAGTCCTGATTTTTCTCCAGATCACATATCCGGTTGGTTTATTTTTAATACTTGGCTTCAGCGTCAATTAGACCGACCGGTGCATTTAGAGCTTTATGATAGCTTTGAAGCGCAAAGAATCGATATTCAGGAGGGTAAGTATGATCTTGTTTACGCAAACCCCTTCGATGCATCAATGCTTGTTCGTGAATTGGGCTTTAAAGCAGTTGTGCGCCCCATTTCAAAATCTGACGAAACAGTCATCGCAACCCATGTAGATGCGCAATATAATTGCGTAGAAGATCTTCAGCCTAATAGTCGTTTAGTTGCCACCAGTGACCCTGATGTTAACCGGATTGGCATGATTATGTTGGAGCCTGCAGATCTGGATGGCTCTAACACTGAATTAAGTACTGTTGATACATACGTTATTGTTGCGAAACGCTTAATTAATAATCAAGCTGATGCGGGTTTCTTTCTGAAGGATGCTTATGATGATCTGTCTGAACTAATTCGTAAGCAGATGAAGGTGCTGGTGGCTAGTGAAATCAGTGATGTTCATCATGCTTTATTAGTTTCTCCAGAATTGGAGGCGTTAATCCCTCAGTTCCAAGAGTTTCTTGTGAGTATGCAAAATGATCCCAAAGGCCAGGGAGTGCTGCTAAGCATGGACCTAGATGGTTGGGAGATCATGACGGAAGAGCAGACTGAGTTTATGATAGATCTTATCGACACTCTGATAGATTAAAAAAAGCGGCTGAAATAGCCGCTTTTTTATTTGGGTATTTGAAATATCTGGTTGGAATTCACTGTTAGGGAATAATGTATTAATTTTTCGTTTGGTTGGAATTGAATCGTCACTATGTTGCTAGATCTGTCGTTTGTTAGCCCCATGGGTACTTTGGTCACTTCTCAGCCATTCCTTCGGTGTCATGCCGCACTGTGATTTAAAGGCACGAATGAGGGCTGCTTCGCTGCTGTAGCCTACATCAAATATAATCAGCTTCACTGCACGGCCAGACCGCAATGCCTTTTTGGTTAGATGCACACGCCAACTTTGTAGGTAATTACCTGGCGTAGATCCAACACACTCACGAAATGTATTCGCGAAAACACTCCGAGACATCCCGGCAGTTTCCGCCAAACTATTGAGTGACCAATTCTTCTCAGGGTGCTCGTGCATGGCCACTAGCGACTTGCGTAATTTTGGATGAGACAGCCCCGCAAGCATCCCTCCATTGACCTGCGCAGACTCCATAAGATGTCGCAGTATCTGAATTAGTCCGACATCAAAAAGTTTATTAATCAGCACCTGCCGACCGCAGCGAGTCTCAAATGCTTCTTCAAACAGGACGTCTAAGATCGCCTCAGCGCCATCAATCACAGATAGTGGCAGGCACACAAAAGCCGGCAGTGCCTCATGGATAGGGTTAGAATTCCCGCCCTCAAAATAGAGATTGGCACATACAAGTTCTGCTCCCTCTGTTGCGTCCGTAATAAAGCGTCTAGCCAGAGGGCGAGGGTAGAGCAGCAAGCTTGGCTCGGTCACAAGCAGTTTTTCCTGCCCCTGATTGTGAATCTCTATACGTCCCTTTTTAACTAGATGTAGCTGCCCACATCCCTCGTCTTCATCCAGCGAGTTGATACCGCATAACCGCCCAGAGTGAAACACTCGGGCGTTTACTGAGAAGTTGTTAAATAAGGATTCAAGACGATCAGTCATAAAATACAGATTATCAATTTATTAAGACTTTTAGGCATCAAAAGTATCGATGCAGAGATAGTATATCCCTGTCACTGAGTAACACAACCCTAAATCAAATTTATAAGGAATCACATCATGACTATCGCAAACGTTCTTTACCGAACTTCTGCAACTTCAACTGGTGGTCGCGAAGGTCGTTCTACTTCAGCGGATAAGGTACTTGAAGTTCAGCTATCCACACCTAAAGAACTAGGTGGCGCTGGTGGACCAGGCACCAACCCAGAACAGCTGTTCGCTGCGGGTTACTCTGCTTGCTTTTTGGGTGCGCTTAAGTTTGTTGCAGCGAAAAACAAACTATATCTTCCAACTGACAGTGAAGTAACTGCAGAAGTGGGTATCGGTCAGATCCCAACAGGCTTCGGTATCGAGGTCGATCTAGTCATCAATGTGCCCGGTCTCCCACAAGATCAGGTGCAAGCATTGGTTGGGCAGGCACACATAGTTTGCCCTTACTCTAACGCTACTCGCAACAACATCGACGTGCGTTTAAGCATCAAATAACCAGGATTTACACAAATTTATATCGGAGTATTATTATGAAACTGTTCAAAAAGAATTTGACTGTTGCGGCGATAATTTTATCAACTAGCCTAGTCCATGCGGCTGGCGGTCCGACTGTTGAAAGCAAGTCACAGGCATTTCTCAATGCTCTAGCTCAAGGCGGCGGTGCCCCCATTGAAACTCTGAGCCCCGCAGGTGCTCGCTCAGTGCTGGTTTCGGCTCAACAAGGTGCCGAACTACCTCCTGCTGACGTAAGTGAGAAAACTATTAAGGTTAATGGCAAAGAAATCAGCCTTACTATCGTCAGACCAGAAGGAGATAAAGAAGAACTGCCGGTGTTCATGTTCTTCCATGGAGGCGGCTGGATCTTGGGGGATTATCCTACCCATGAACGCTTTGTGCGTGATCTGGTCGTAGATTCCGGTGCCGCAGCAGTTTTCGTGAACTACACGCCATCACCTGAAGCGCAGTATCCTGTCGCTATCAACGAAGCCTACGCTGCAACTAAGTGGGTGGCTGAACATGGGAAAGAAATTAATGTCGATGGTTCACGATTGGCTTTGGTTGGCAACAGTGTCGGTGGCAACATGACAGCAGTTGTTGCTTTGATGGCTAAGAACAAAGGCACTCCTGCGATTAAGTCTCAAGTGTTGTTTTGGCCAGTTACTAATGCCAGCTTTGAAAATGCGTCCTACGACCAATATCAAGAAGGCTATTTCCTGACCAAAGACATGATGAAATGGCATCTGGGATGCTTACACTACCGATGCTAAGCAACGTCAAGAAATCTATGCATCACCATTGCTGGCCACGACTGAACAATTGGAAGGTTTGCCTCCAGCACTAGTTATCACGGCTGAAAACGATGTTTTGCGTGACGAGGGTGAGGCCTATGCGCGTAAGCTAGATGCTGCTGGTGTTGATGTAGTGAACACACGTTACCAAGGCATGATCCATGACTTCGGGTTGTTGAACGTCCTGTCAGAGTTACCAGCTACGAAGGCTGCCTTGCATCAGGCTAGCGAAGAACTGCGTTCACGCTTAAAGTAAATACGGAAGAGCAAATAAAAAGGCAAGCAATCAGCTTGCCTTTTTCACACTCAATAACCCTGATCATTACCTATCATTAATTCCAGCTAGGTATTTAGAGTGAGAGGAGTGTGATGTTAAAGAGAGTTCCAACCGCTTAATTTGGATACCGTTTTATTTTAAAAGGCTTTGTTATAGCCTTCGAATTGAGGTGGGCCTAAATAGATGCCTTGTGCAGGTTTTGCATTGGCATGTGCTTTCCTAAATGCTTCAGATTTGGTCCATTGCTTGAAAGCTTCTTCGGATTCCCAGGTGCTATGAGATATAAAAATGGTAGCTTCTTCAGTGCTAGGGCCTTGTAATAGATCAAAGTTCTTGAAGCCGGGCACTTCATCTAGGTAAGTGTCTCGATTTTTCCAAATTTCGATAAAGTCATTCTCTTTACCTGGAATGATTTTAAAGCGGTTCATAGCAATAAACATACACGTCTAGCCCTATTCTTTGTTATTCGAAAAATGAATAAATTCATCTGCTGTAATGGGTTTGGAAATATAATACCCTTGTACCTCGTGACAGCCTAGAGTTTGCAGTAGTGAGAGCTGTCCCTTTTCTTCTACCCCTTCAGCAATGACTATTTTCCCCATAATGATGCCGAGATGAATGATCGATTCAATAATCGCTTTAGATTGTGATGAAAACTGTATGTCATTTACAAAGCTTCTATCTATTTTGATCCGGTCTACCGGTAGTGAGGCGAGATATGAAAGTGAGGAGTAACCGGTGCCAAAGTCATCAAGAGCAATACTTACACCTATATCTTTAATGGCCTCTAATTGAGCTTGAGAAAGTTCTGGATCAGACATCGCAGCGGTTTCGGTGATCTCAAGTTCTAACTTGTTTGCTGGTACATCGTGAGCGGCTAGGGCATCTTCTATATCAACAATTAAATTGGCATCGAGAAGTTGGATGGTGGATAGGTTAACTGCGATTTTAGGTGCATCTATATTTGCCTTATCCCAAGCTGAAATATGCTTTAGCGTGTTATCTAATACCCATGCCCCCAGTTTAATAATTAAGCCAGTTCTCTCCGCAATGGGTATAAATTCAGCCGGAGAAACCTGACCTAGCTCTTTACTGTGCCATCGTAATAAAGCTTCTGCACCGACAATTATTCCTGATTTAATCTCAATTTTGGGCTGGAATAAAAGGCTAAGTTCATTGTTTTCAATTGCGTGATGCAGATGCATTTCGATGGTACGTTTATGTTGGATACTTTTTTGCAGCTCCAAATCGAAGAAGTGATAATGACTTCCGGAGACCCCTTTAGCCTCATACATAGCCATATCTGCATTCTGCAAAAGAAGGCCTGTATCTAAACCATCAGAAGGCAAGAGTGTTATACCGATGCTGATGCCAATATGTAATTGATGATCGTTGACCTTAAACGGGCGGGTTATTGAAGAGATAATTTGTTCAGCTAGATGCTTTGGATCATCAAGGCAAGTAATGTCATTCTGAACAATAGCAAACTCATCGCCTCCAAGCCTTGCGACTAAATCAGTCGATTTTGAGCATAGTTGCAAGCGCCTTGCGACAAGTTTCAGAAGAATATCACCACTCAGATGACCTAATGTGTCATTCACATCTTTAAAATTATCAAGGTCCATAAAGAGAACTGCAGAAGCTTTTTGATACTCTCTTGCGTCTACTATGGAATCTTCAAGTTGATGAAGTAATACTGATCTATTGGGAAGTGGTAAGACCCCAAAATTCTAGACACTTTCTAGTTTCTAAAAAACTGCCTTTCAGCTTCCGCTGGTGACAGCCCATCATTAGTACCATGATTTCTTCGAGGGTTATAGAAACCTTCTATGTAATCAAATATCTCAGCTCTAGCCTCATCGCGTGTTCTGTAAATCTTCCGTTGAACTCGATCCTTTTTGAGTAACGAAAAAAACGACTCCGCAACAGCATTGTCATGGCAATTACCACGACGACTCATACTGGCTTCCAGATTATGATCCTTAAGGAACCTACGCCAGTCACCTGAGGTATATTGAACCCCTTGATCTGAATGAACAAGAACCTTTGTTGTTGGTCTTCGACCCCAAATAGCCATCAGTAACGCATCGATAACGAGGTCTGTTTTGGGTGAGCTTTTCATCGTCCAACCGATGACTTTACGTGAGAACAGATCAATCACTACCGTGAGATATAACCAACCTTCGTAGGTTCTAATGTATGTGAAATCAGTTACCCACACTTGATCAGGCTGAGTGACCTCGAATGCTCGATTAAGGATATTTTCGGCAGCAGGGTGTCGTTTTCCTCCTTTGAAACCAGGGTGACGGCGATAACCACGGACAGCCGACAAACCTTCGCTACGCATAATACGATGCACTCTGTTCTTTCCGCATAGCTCACCATCTCGTTTTAAATCGATAGTGATATTGCGGTAACCATACACACAGCCGCTTTCAAGCCAAAACTGTTTAATCTTTACTGCTAAGCGTTGGTCTTCGCGTGCTCGAGGGCTAAAAGGTTGCTTCAACCATGCGTAAAAGCCGCTGCGATGGACAGCCAATACACGACACATGACGGCTACACGAAATTTCTTGAGTCGCGACTTTATGAACGTGTACTTTTCTTTGACTCCCCTGCGAAGTACACCGCGGCTTCCTTTAAAATGTCACGCTCTTCAGTGACGCGGCGTAATTCAGCTTTGAGTTTTTTGATCTCAGCGGACTGGGCATCATCCGCTTGTCGGCAGCTATCGGGCTGGCTGTATTTTTGCACCCAAGCGTAAAGGCTTTTATAAGTTACACCGAGTCGCTCAGCGACATCAGTAATCGTATAGCCCTTATCCGTGACCTGCTTAACCGCTTGGATTTTGAATTCTTCTGGGTAACGTTTTCCGCGCATCGTACACCTCATTATTTTCGTCGATTATATATCTATGAGGTGTCTAGAGAACTGGGGGCTTACCAAAGATTAGTAAGGAGGTCATGTTCTGCTTGATATCTTAATCGCTTCTCAGCTCTTTTCTGTTTAGTAATGTCTGCCTTTAATGATAAATAGTGACTAATTACCCCGTTGTTATCAAAAATTGGGGTGACAGACATTGATTGCCAAAATTTTTCCCCTGATTTCTTTCTATTGAGTATTTCGCCTTTCCATCTATTGGAGGCTTTAATAGTTGACCAAAGCTCTTTGTAAAACTCTACTGGCATTTCTCCAGATTGAACAATACTGCTGTTCTTACCGATTGCTTCCTCTGCGGTATAACCTGTATTTTCTGTGAACATGGGGTTTACATAAACAATAGTGCCTTGAGTATCGGTAATAACGACTTCACTGGAACTTTGTTCGACTGTTGTCGAGAGTAGGCGGATATGTTCTTCATTCTTCCTGCTTTGAGTTATGTCACGAGTCGTTACTACAAAGCCTCCAGTCGGTGTTGGGGCGGATTCGCATTCAATTACTCGTCTGTCATTAAAGGTCTGTACCCATTGATATTTATCCAAGATAAGCCTTTGGAAAGGTGGTATCTGTTGCGGGTCTAAGAGATCTTTGTTGTTGCTAAATAGATCGTCATAGCCTGGTATTTGCGTTAGTAAGTCGGAATCTACATTTATATTGTTCGTGAATGCTTCATTGAAGGTTTGTAGATCACCGATACCGCTAAACATCGCTACACCTTGGCTAATGGTTGATAAGGTGCTTTGAAGCAACTGTAGGTGCTTCTCAATGTCCGCTTGACGTTTCTGTTTCTCTTTAGCTTTGACTACAGATATGTCTGTAGCGGAGAGGATCAGTCCTTCCTCTTTGCCCGCTGGTCCGTAAATCAACGTGCCTTTTAGAAGAAAGTATTTTGGGCTGACTTCTTTATGACGTCCTGTTGGATCTCTAAAACGAATCTCTTGCTCAAAACCATCGCTACTATATACCGCTCGATATAAATAAGGCCTTTGATCCCAGTTACTTGCAGGAAATCTTTCAATGATCTCAGTAAGAGTTTCGTCACGAAGGAAGTTGTCGGGAGAGCTTCCAATCAACTCTTCCGCTTTTACGCTTAAAATGGATTCAGCATAGTGATTTACGCGGGTAATTCGTCCCTGATTGTCGGTGACAACTAAGAACTCTTCCATTGTATTGGTAATACTATCAATCAGTTGATTTACGGAAAGAAGATGTCGATTGTTTTCCTCTAATTCAACCTTTTTATGCTCTACTTCACTCAGCATCGAGTCCATAGATTCAAGGTTTGATAGTACTTTTTTCTGCAATGCTGAGTTGACTGTTTTTAATGCCTCTAATTCAGTTTGTTGATCTGAATCTTCCTCGAATGTTTCTACTGTTTGGGTTTCAATTAAAGAGCTGTTGGCTGTAATAAAAAAATCACCTTGCCGTTCGACAGTAAAAACACCTGGGTTGGATTTAAGATCAGTGGCTAAACCATGTTTAGGGCAAATCACCTTGCCATTGTGATCCATTTTGGCTTCAAGAAGCGAAACATGAGCGTGTTGGCAATAGAGAGGTAGGGCATATAGCTGTTTTTTATGCTCAACTATTAATAGTCGATTTTTTTTGTTTTCAGGGTGAGCTATCCAGCGCATATGGCCTTGAATACTTACTTCTCGCTCAATAACTAAGCGGGTAATTGCTTTATCAGGAGTAAACATAGTGTGGCTCCTGATTCACGCGGGTTAAGATCTGATTGCAGGCCTCTGAGACGCAGTTCTCAATAATAGGAGAAAGTTTCTCAGAAAAGGTTGAGGCTTGGTGGATTGTTACCGTCAAAATCTCAATCACAAGTTCTTGTGAGTCAAACAAAATGTCGCAATGCTTAATAAGCTCTTCTAAGCCTCCATCGTGAAGGTTTCTGGCATAGCTTGTCTGGAACTCATCTTTAGAGAACCACTGCAGTGTACCCGCATTGTTGCTGTCGGATTGGTAGGCGTCAACCAATATTAATCGCGATGTGTCTTTGATCAAACGAGTAGCTGTCAGACTATTAGTAGCGCAATAGTAAAGATCTACTTTTGACGGCAAATCTGTTTGGTTGAGAGTGTTATAGACTGCATAACCAAAGCCATCATCTCCATGCCATTCATTTCCAAAGCATAAAATCACCGTCATCAAATCACTCCATAACGGTGTTTCTTGTTACTGCCTAGTAGATGTACGGTACATACTAAACAAGGATCATGAGAGCGGACCACGTGACCGACAGATAAAGGATCATCTATATCTGGAATATCTATACCAATTAGGCTGCTTTCGATGTGACCAGGTTGTTGATTTTGATCTCTAGGTGATGCGTTCCAAGCGGTGGGTGTGATTACTTGGTAGCCGCTGATGGTGCCGTTTTCTACTTTTACCCAATGACCGAGGCTTCCACGAGCGGCCTCAATCATACCAATACCTTCTCCATCAAGAAGAGGTTGGTGGGTCATTGTGGGTTCAGTGATATTTTGTAAAAGCCCGTTCAGCTGTTCTTTCAATAGGGCTATAGATCTTACTTGGCGTTGTATGCGCGCAAATTGTCTTAAGAGGGTGTTCCCACCTTGCTTCTCTAACATATCAAGAAGAAGAGCATCTTTATCTAAAATGAGTTGCGCTAATGGTCCTGTTTGCACGACTTTGTCTTTGTAGCGAGGGGCTTTAGCCCAGCTGTAACGCTTGCTGTCAGGATCGTATTTTGGTTGAGTTAGACCGTCATGAGGATGACGTGGTGCAGCTTGATCATCATGATACCAGCTGTAACTGATATCCTCAGTAATCTGTTCTTGATCTAAAGGCTCGAAACTTTGGGTTGTAGCATCGTAGATACCACGATTGCGTAATGTATCTTCTGGATTATCTGGATCGATAAGGGAGCCATAACTCATCAATAATTTACAGCCCCCGCCAATTTGATTTAACGCGATATTTTTACCGAATTGATAGAAAAGACTCGCAGCACCTTTACCTGTTTCGGTGAGTTCATTAAGTTTTTCTAAGCTGTCGATCTGATTCCAATGGTCTATGGATACACCAAGGACTTTCGTTTCTAACCAATTGATATAGTTGTCGACTACGCTTAGCGCGCTAATGACTTTATTGGTATCAGGTAATGAAGTAACGCCACCTGGGACCATATAAGAAGAGTGCGGCCACTGCCCTCCAAATATAGCGACAATTTCAATGATATCGCGACTAAATCGAACGGCATCTTGATAAATGCTGCCTGACATATCTTCAAACTGATCTTTTATCTGACTGTACAATTTGAGATTGGAGTAACCGGGGTGGCAAAGATCAGGAGTAAACATTAGAAATGTCTGTCGGCAATCAGATTGAATCTCTTCGGCTAGTAAACAAATATTTCTTACGCGAATTGCATTGGGTGGTGGTGTGATTTGAGACATCGATTCCAATGCAAGCACGCTCGCATACAGATGCGCAGTGCTGCAAATACCGCAAATTCGTGGGGTGATCGCTAGTGAGTCCATCGCTGCTCGACCGATAAGTATCTGCTCAAAACCACGATACATCGTGCCTATACACCAAGCGTTGGTGACCACCCCTTGCTCAACTTCGAGCTCTAATTCTAAATCACCTTCAACTCGGTTTAGCTGTACTTTTACTCTTCTGCTCATAACCGTACTACTTAAGGTTTCATTTTACGTTCGATGATTCTAATTGGCGCGGCATCGTTAGCGAGGCCCTTATACGCCATGTAGCGAGGTCGACTAACACCTAAAGGCAGTGCAACTGGAATATCGCCTACTTTTTCTGTTTTGAACAAAGGGGCTTCCCTTGGGAAATCAGGAGATACACAGCCTAAACAAGGCACACCTTCACGGGTTTTGCTGCTACGGTTATTCCAAAGCTCAGTATTGCATGTAGCTGTTGTATAAGGACCTTGGCAACCCAAGTTATAGAAAAGGCAGCCTGCCTCACCAAATTGTTCCTCTTCAATATCGTATTCATGATATTCATTACGCGTACAACCTTGATGAACCATGGTGCTATAGAAAGCGTCAGGCTGGTTAAAATCATTGAGAGGAAGAGGGTAATCGTTGATGAGCGCAATTAAGGTTTGAATGATTGTATTAGGGTGAGTTGGGCAGCCTGATATATTAATGACGGGCAGGCCGCTTTTACTTCTGAATAAATCAGGTAATAAGCCGCCAGAACTTCCTTGGCTCGATTGCATACCCGTACACTCGGTCGGATTAGGCGGTGCCGCTGGAACCCCACCGTAGGCTGCACATGTACCCACGGCTACAACATAATCCGCTTTTTCTGCTAATTCCTTAATGACAAAAGCTTTGGGACGATCATTAAAGGTATCAAACATACCGCTGCCGTTTGGGCCAAGGGCTAAACTACCCTCAATACATAAAATATTTAGCGGTTTTTTATCTGCAAGAATAAGATCAATGTCAGCAATAAGCTCGCGCATGGACCTCGTAGAAAGAGAAGGCTGCCAAAGGATATCCAGTTTATATTGCTGCACGAATTCAGGCCACGAAGGTTTGTCTGCACAAAGTAGCGACATTGTGTCTCCGCTACATGCACCAGCCTGCATCCATAGTAAGTTAGTTCTTTTTGTAACCATGGAATCTACTTCAATCAAGCTATGTGGTTACAGTCTAGTATTAGTTATAGCTTATGTCTTCTCTTACTTATTGATTTTGAACAATAAAAATAGATTTTTAATGAATAGATTTAAATTAAATAAACTGCTGAGAATGAATAATTCTCATTAATGCAATAATGAGAACTATTCTATTAATCTTCACGCATCGAGAGTGAGATGCGCTGCCTTTTAAGATCTACTTCAAGGACCTTTACTGTGACAATTTGACCAGGTTTGACAACGTCATGAGGGTCCTTCACGAAACGGTTGGCTAATTGCGAAATATGCACTAATCCATCTTGGTGAACGCCGACGTCAACAAATGCGCCGAAATTAGTCACGTTTGTAATTGTGCCTTCAAGTACCAATCCTTCAATAAGGTCGTCAACGGTTTCGATGCCGTCCTGTAATGCAGCAGTTTTAAAGTCTGGGCGAGGGTCTCTAGCAGGTTTTTCTAGCTCTTTTATGATGTCCTGAACGGTATATAAACCGAACGCTTCATTGGTGTAATCGACTGGATTAAGTCCATTTAAAAATTGACTATCACCAATAAGAGATTGCAACGAGCGTTGGTTTCTTTGAGCAATACGTTCAGCTACTTTATAAGCTTCTGGGTGAACGCAGGAGTTGTCTAATACCTGCTTTCCGTTCTGGATACGCAAAAAGGCAGCGGCTTGCTCAAACGCTTTTGGGCCTAGTCTAGGAACTTTTTTAAGCTGAGTTCGGCTTGTAAAAGCGCCGTTATCATCACGATAAGCAACGATGTTGTTAGCTAGTGTTGTGTTCAAACCAGAGATGCGGCTTAAAATGGCAGATGAAGCACTATTTAATTCTACACCAACTGCATTCACACAATCTTCAATAACCGCTTCAAGTGCCTGATTAAGCTCGGTTTGATTGACATCGTGTTGATACTGGCCAACACCAATCGCTTTGGGCTCAATTTTTACAAGCTCAGCTAGGGGATCTTGCAAGCGACGAGCTATCGACACAGCACCACGAATAGATACATCAAGGTCTGGGAACTCCTTACTTGCGAGTTCCGATGCTGAGTAAACTGAAGCACCAGCTTCACTCACAATAAGCTTTTGAGCATTAATCGAGTCGTGTTGCTTAAGCATTTCTGTAACGAGCTTATCGGTCTCTCGTGAGCCAGTACCGTTGCCAATACTAATCAGCTCAACATTGTGTTTCTTACTGAGCTTGGAAAGCTTATCAATTGCTTGGTCCCACTGATTTTTTGGTGGGTGAGGGTAGATTGTCGTGTGTTCTAACAAACGACCCGTTGGATCAATTATGGCGACTTTTACACCCGTTCTAAGGCCTGGGTCGAGCCCTAAGGTGGTTTTAGCACCTGCAGGTGCTGCGAGCAGAAGGTCGTGAAGATTCCGGTTAAATACTTTAATTGCTTCGGCTTCTGCGGAATCTTTTTGTTTTGTGATCAGATCGTTAGTGAGTTTGGATTTGATTCGACTCTGCCAAGCAGTATGCACTGCTTGAGTGAGCCATCGGCCTGAAGGTCCGTAGTGAGGAAGATCTGCCATCTTGGAAAGGAATACCTTAAAACGGTCTTCATCAATATCTAAAGATGATTTTAGTATGCCTTCATTGATACCACGTAATATCGCTAACATGCGATGTGAAGGGATGGATTTAATTGCTTCACTGTGAGCGAAGTAATCACGGAATTTTGAACCTTCACTTTCTTTGCCTTTGCTAACAGATACCTTTAGTTTGGCTTCGTTCCACACTCGTAACTTAAGTTCAGCTTGTAGCTTCAGGTCTGTTAGTAGGCGGTCGGTTAATATGGATTGCGCACCTTCTAAGCACTCATCTTTGGTGCTGAAACCGTTATCAGAACATATAAATGCTTTAGCTAAAGCGTAAGGTTGTTGATCAGGCTTTTTAATGATTTGATCTAGTAATTTATCTAGGCCAGCATCAACAGCGATTTGTGCTTTGGTTTTGCGTTTACTTTTAAATGGTTGATAGAGCTCTTCTAGCTCAGTTTTACTACTGATCTGGTTAATCTGCTGGTGGAGTGTCTGTGTTAATACACCATCCTGTTGGAGCTTCTCTATGATCGTTTGTTTACGAGCCGCTAAAGTACGAATATAATCTAAACGAGTTTCTAGTTGTCTTAACTGGGCGTCATCGAGCGCCCCAGTAGCTTCCTTTCTATAACGTGCGATAAACGGGACGGTCGAACCGCTATCCAATAAATCTATTGCTGCTTTAACTTGTTGTGCTTTGACGCCTAGCTCTTTAGCTATCTGATTGTTCAGCTCCATAATGACGTTATGCCTTCTGTAGGGTTTGCAAAATCCATTGCTTTAGCTGAGGTTCTGAGAGTGCACCCGCTATCCGATCTATCTCTTTGCCTGCTTGGAACATCACAAGGGTAGGGATGCTACGGATATTCATATTTTGACTAGTCCGTGGTGCTTTTTCTGTGTCTACTTTGGCGAAGAGCAGAATTTCTGATTCAGCAGCCGTCTTTTCGAAGATAGGTTTCATCATCTGGCATGGGCCGCACCAGCTTGCCCAAAAATCGACAATGACAGGTAGTTCATTACTTCCTACATACTTTTCAAATGATTGATCATCTAATTCGGCAGGCTGATGCGTGTGCAGAGGGCCTTTGCATTTACCGCATTTGCCATCGAGATGGGATTTGTCATCAGGAATGCGGTTGGATGTATTACAGCTAGGGCAGACAATAATCATAAAACTCACCAAAGAATTGAAAGTAATTTATGCAAAGGGTAAAAATTTAAAAGCCTGATTGAGGTTAACTGCAATCAGGCTTTATAGGCATTAGCGCTTAGGTTTATTCAACGCCTTGGCTCTTCAGGTAGTCTTCGTAACCACCGCGGAAGTCGACAATTCCATCTGGCGTGATCTCTAAGATTCGGGTTGCTAGAGATGATACAAACTCACGGTCATGGCTGACAAAGATCAACGTACCTAGGTAGTTCTCTAGGGCAAGGTTTAAGGATTCGATTGATTCCATATCCAAGTGGTTGGTTGGCTCATCCATTAGCATGATATTTGGACGCTGAAGGATAATCTTGCCAAACAGCATACGGCCTTGCTCACCACCTGAGATCACTTTAACCGACTTATTGATCTCTTTTTGCGAGAACAGTAAACGACCCAGCGTACCACGGATAACTTGCTCATCATCGCCTTCTTTGCCCCATTGACCCATCCAATCAAGCAGAGTTTTATCTTCTTCAAAATCAGCTGCATGATCTTGGGCGTAGTACCCAAATTCTGAATTCTCAGACCATTTGATTTCGCCCGCAGTCGGTAGAAGGTCACCATATAAGCAGCGTAATAGGGTGGTTTTACCGCTGCCGTTAGGCCCGATAATCGCAATGCGCTCGCCAACCTCTACCATTAGATTAAGGTCTTTAAACAGCTCTTCATCATAAGATTTACCTAAACCTTCTACTTCAAGAGCGAGACGGTGTAGCTTAGTGTTTTGTTCGAAGCGGATAAATGGGTTCTGACGGCTAGAAGGCTTCACTTCTTCTAACTCGATCTTCTCTATACGTCGTGCACGTGATGTTGCTTGCTTAGATTTAGAGGCATTGGCAGAGAAGCGGCTAACAAAACTCTTAAGGTCAGCGATCTGTGCTTTCTTTTTAGCGTTATCAGCAAGGAGACGTTCTCGTGCCTGCGTCGATGCCGTCATATACTCATCGTAGGAACCTGGGTAAACACGCAACTCACCGTAGTCCAAATCGGCCATGTGCGTGCACACACTGTTAAGGAAGTGACGGTCATGCGAGATGATGATCATAGTGCAGTTACGCTCGTTTAGAACACCTTCTAGCCAACGGATTGTGTTGATATCCAAGTTGTTGGTAGGTTCGTCCAGGAGCATGATATCTGGTTCTGAGAACAGTACTTGTGCAAGTAACACTCGAAGTTTCCAACCAGGTGCTACTTCACTCATCGGACCAAAGTGCTGCTCAGTCGGAATACCAACACCTAGTAGCAGTTCACCTGCGCGGGATTCAGCGCTATAGCCATCCATCTCAGCGAATTCGCCTTCGAGCTCTGCTGCACGGATGCCATCTTCTTCAGTCATCTCTGGATTAGCGTAGATAGCGTCACGTTCTGATTTAACAGCCCACAACTCTTCATGGCCCATAATAACGGTATCCATGACGCTGAATTCTTCGTAAGCGAACTGATCTTGTTTTAGCTTACCAATACGCTCGTTTGGTCCTTTGGAAACATTGCCAGCGCTTGGTTCTAGGTCTCCGCCTAAGATCTTCATAAATGTGGATTTACCACAGCCATTTGCGCCAATTAAACCGTAGCGATTACCTTCGCCAAATTTAACTGAAACGTTTTCGAATAGAGGTTTAGCACCAAACTGCATGGTGATATTTGCTGTGGTTAACACGATATTAGATCCGCTATAGATGACTGCGCTCTTAAGGAACGAGTAAAGAGATAAATTTTGTGCGTATTATGCCAATAAGCGCATGTAGGTAAAAGGTTGAAGCGTCGCTTTCTAGTCCAAGAGCTTAAAACAACTTACGCAAAACCCTATAGACCAAGGTATAGTAATAAGTACATATTGGAATAACAGACCTCCATCAAAGAAGTAGGACCATGCATTATGTCTGATCAAGACCAAACACAAGAAGTTACAAAGGGCCGCCTGACTACACGTACTATGGCTATGCCTGGTGATACCAATCCTTCAGGCGATATTTTTGGTGGTTGGGTGTTATCGCAGATGGATATTGCTGCAGGTATCTGTGCAGGACAACGCGCACAAACTCGTGTAGTAACTATGGCGGTAGATAGCATGTCTTTCATCCGTCCAGTAAAAGTGGGTGATGTGCTGGGCGTCTACACTGAAATTGTAAAAGTAGGCCGTACATCGATGGAAATTCACGTTGAAGCTTGGGTGAGACGTAGTCGGATTGGTAAGCGTGAAAAGGTGACGCAGGCGATTTTTAAGTTTGTCGCGATCGATGATGATGGCGTACCAACGCCTGTTCCTGCAGAAGCTGATCTGCCATCTTACGTTTTGGAAGATTAAGTCGTGATTACATTTTCAATTATCAAGAAATTATCTGCACCAGAAGTAGAGCCTCAATCTGATGTTCGTTATCTACTGAGACAAGAGGGTCGCAATCAAAGTTTGGTGCTGTGTTATGCGGTAAAACGGGACTTCCTTTCAGTACCCAAAACTTATTCAATTCTCGAATTCAGTGCTGATGAAGTGCTCGAAGTTCATCAGATGTCTATTGAGGACTATCTCGATGGTTTCGAAGAGGAGATGGCTATACCGCAGGCGGGCTTTTATCAATTCGACATAGATGAGCCAGATGAGGCCAGCGCTGATGACGAGGATGAGACTGATGTCCTTGTGCTAGTGATTAGCGGCAGTGTCTTTGAGGTTACCTACCAAACGCTCAAACAACACGAAGATACCTATCACTGTGCAAATGCAGAACAGGCACTAATGCAATACTTAAGCGCTGAATAAATGCTCAGCTAACACCATTATATTACAGAGACTATGGATGGTGCTAAAAGCGGTAACAAGATAATATGAGCTTCACCTCAATGGAGGTGAAGTTTCATTGTATCTATGGATTGCCGAGCCTTACTTAATGCGCATTTTACACACCTCTGACTGGCACTTAGGTCAGCACTTTATTGGAAAAAGCCGATTAGCCGAACACCAAGAATTTATTAAATGGATATTAGGTAAAATTCAATTAAATCAAATAGATGTGCTAATAATATCAGGTGATGTCTACGATACAGGTTCGCCACCAAGTTATGCGCGAGAGTTATATAATCAACTGGTTATCGAAGTAAATAAACTCGATTGTCAGTTAGTGGTTTTAGGCGGTAATCATGACTCTGTTTCTACGCTGAATGAATCCAAAGGCCTGCTTAAACATCTCAATGCAGAAGTCATAGCGAGTGTTGAATCGGAGCTTAAGCAGCAGATTATTACCTTGAATATTCGCTCAGGTGAACCGGCTGCCATCCTGTGTGCCATTCCTTATATTCGTCCTCGTGATGTGATGCAAAGTGCAGCTGATCAATCGGCAAAAGAGAAAGCGCATTCATTAGGAACGGCAATCGCAGAACACTATCAAGCCATCTATGATCTGGCTGATCAAAGGCGAAAAGAACTTGGGCTGTCTATCCCGATCATTGCTACAGGGCATTTAACGGCAATGGGTGTTAAAACCTCTGAATCTGTTCGCGATATCTATGTTGGCAATCTAGAGGCATTTCCAGCCAGTGCATTTCCACCAGCAGATTACATCGCTTTAGGCCATATTCACCGCCCACAGATAGTCGCTAAGTCTGAACATATTCGCTATTGCGGCTCGCCAATTCCTTTAAGCTTTGATGAGATCGGTACGCAAAAGCAGGTATTGATGGTTGAATTTGAACAAAGCCATTTAAAAGAGATAACACCGTTCCTAGTACCGACCTTCCAACCGATGGCAAGTATCAAGGGTGATCTTGATTCGATTAAAGCGCAATTGAATGAACTTGAGGCCGAACAGCATGAACTTCCGGTTTGGTTATCGATTGAGGTTCAAACTCAAGATTACCTGAACGATCTTACCCAACGTATTGAGCAACTAACCCAAGATCTTAACGTTGAGGTTCTACAGCTACGAAGGGCGCGCAAACAGACCCAGCGAGGTTTAGTCGGCCAGCAAAAAGAAACCCTCTCTGAATTGAATGCTTATGAAGTTTTCACACGTAGGCTTAACGATGAGATTTTCGAATCCGAAGCCGAACAAAACCGTGTTCAACGACTTAAAGATTGTTTCTGCCAGATTGTGACGTCTGTAGAGGAAGAAAATGATCTTCCTGCCAGTAAGCCATCGGAAGAGTTCTTTTCTTTAACGCAGGCATCTCCTACTCAAGACTGCCAAGAGCAAGAGCAAGAAGATCTTTCAGAATTAGAAGATTTAGAGAATCCTAGTGAACTCGCTCCAGTTGACGAATGCAAGAGTGTTGATGAATCAGAAGAGCTAGAACAGGAAAAACAGAAAGATCACAACACGCTAAATCTGTTTTCTTTAGAGAATGACTCTGCCGATGAGCCAAAATCCATTCCAGTTAAAAACAAGCGCGTAAAAGGAAAAATGGAAAAAGTCGAGTCGGCTAAACAGCTAAATGACACTAAGATCGATCAAGACGATCTTTTCTCTGCTTTAGCTTCGGATACAGCAGAGGAGAAAAGCCTGTGAAAATTTTAGCGCTGCGCTTTAAAAACATTAACTCACTAAAGGGTGAGTGGAAGATCGATTTTACTCAGTCACCGTTTATCGAGAATGGCCTTTTTGCCATCACCGGCCAAACCGGTGCCGGTAAGACAACTATTTTAGATGCGATCTGTTTAGCGCTTTATCATCGCACCCCGCGCTTAGGGACTATCTCTAAAAGCACGAATGAGCTTATGACCCGCGGTACAGCGGACGCGCTTGCAGAAGTTGAGTTCGAAGTAAAAGGTAAATGCTATCGTGCGTTTTGGAGTCAACGTCGTTCCAGAGATCAGGTCGACGGTAATCTACAAGAAGCCAAAGTTGAATTGGCAGAGGTAGGTGAAAGCGGTGAAGGAAAAATCATTGCTTCACAGGTTAAGCAGAAGAATGAGCTAATCGAGACAATCAGCGGCTTAAACTTTGACCGCTTTACTAAATCCATGATGCTGTCTCAAGGCCAGTTCGCTGCATTCCTTAATGCTGATGCAAATGAAAGAGCGGGCTTGCTAGAAGAGTTAACCGGTACGGTTATCTACAGCTTGATATCAGAAAAGGTATACGAGCAGTTTAAAGAGGCAGATAACCACCTCAAACAACTCGAAGCACAGGCTAAAGGTGTTGAGTTGTTATCGGATGAGAAGATTGCTGAGCTTAAATCCGAACAATCAGCGATTAGTGCACAGCTTAAAACCTTAGAGAAAGAGCAGAGCGAACAGCAATCAAAGGAACGCTGGTGGACTGATCTGCAAAAAGCTGAGCAACAAAAACAAAGCGCTTTGGCTGAACAAGAAGGCATAAAACTACGCAAAGAAGCCGCTAAAGACTCTCTAGACAAGCTAGCAGTAAGTGAACCAGCTGAGAAACTTAAAGTTCCTTATCAACTTTATCAGAGTGCACAGCAACGGCTTAACGACCTTACAAAGATTAAAGAGCAAAATTCTGCGCAACTAGTATCCGCTACCGATCAACATAAAAGTTCAGCTCAATCTCTCGATGAAGCAGAGCAAAAGTTAAAACAGACTAAACAGCATCAATCTGAACAAGAAACACTGATTAACGAGCAAGTAGTGCCGGTAGACGCTGAGTGCGATCGGCTTGAGCAGTTAAAAGAGAGTGCTGCTGTAGAGCTCAAAAAGCATAAGTCTGAATTAGAACAGCAGAAAACAACACAAAAACAGATTAAAGACAAAATTAATCAAGCCAAGGCTGAAACCTCTCAGCTTGAAAATCAAATTGCTGAACTTCGTCATCTTGAGGGTGCTGCAGAGCGTATCCCTTTATGGCGTAGTCAGCTAGAGCAAACACATCAACATACGGCTGAAGTTAAAAACCTGACAGATCACCTTTCAGGCTTACAAAAGCAAATAGATACGGAAAAACAAAAAACTGAGTATTTACAGCGAGATGTATCTGAAAGCACCGCGCAAAAAGAGAAGTTGATCGACGGCTTTAAGAACACTCAGGAGCAGTTGCAAGCACTATTAAATGGCCGTCTACTAGCCGATATCGAAGCACAGTACAGCCAGCAACAATCGCTGCAAGCAAGCTTTATGCAGGCGAAGAATCTATCTGCTCAGTATATCCAGCTGCAAGGTGAGCAAACTGTTGGCAGTAATGAGTTAAGTCAGCTGGAGGTTACTGCTCAGAAAATTGAAGGTGATCTCACTAATCTTCGTGAGCAGTATCAGAGGGAAGATCAGCAGTTCAAAGATTTAAAGCGACTGTTAGAGCAAGAGCGCCAAATACAAAATCTCGAAGCAGAGCGGACTAAGCTTCAACCGGATCAGCCTTGTCCGCTGTGCGGCTCAAAAGAACATCCCCTAGTGGCTGATTATCAACCTCTAGATATGGGCGAAACCGAGCAGCGCTTTGTGATGGCTGAACAAGCGCGTGATCAGCTGAAGACTCAAGGTACTCGACTAAGAGAGCGCTACAACCAATTAACGACCGTACAGATAGTTGGCCTTCAAACCCGCCTGCAGCAGACTAATGAGCAGTTACAGCAGTTCTTGCAAGAGTGGCAAGTTTTACAGCAACTGTGTGGTTTTGGTTTCGAGCCAAACCAGACTGAACAGCCAGATTATGCAATTACACAATTCGAGCAGCAGCTTAGTAATCAGAAAGCTGAAATCGAACAGCTACGCCAGTTTAGTGAGCAGATCAATCAACAACAGCAAGGGATCCATAAGGCAGAGCAGACCTTACAGCAAGCTCAAGCCAATTTAGAACTGTGCAACAAAGAGTTTGAAAACCTAACTCAGTTGCAGCTTAAAGATACACAGCGTCTACAAGAGCTTAACGAGCAGATCGCTGTAGTTAAGCAAGGTCTATCTCAAGAAGTGGCTGAATTACAACTGACGCTACCCGAACAAGGGCTAACGGGTTGGTTAAATACGTTAGAAGCTAAAATTGCTAACTTACAACAGTTGCAGCAGTGCCTTGAAACCTTAAATCGCACGCAAGAAACATCTGCGATAGAGTTAACTCAGGCTAATCAATCGCTAGAAAAACAAACTGCACTCTGTACTGATCAGCAAAACAGTCTTAATGATCTCTCACAGGATCTGGCAGAAAAGCAAGTAACGCGTAGGACGCTATTTGGTGATAAATCAGTTGTAGAGGAACGCTCATGTCTGCTTGCAGAGATAGACAAAGCTGAGCAGAACCACCAGCAGCTATCAGCTACACATAAACAGCACGAAACCGAGTTAACACGTTTGCAGACAACGATTGCTGAGCAAGAACAACAGCTGGGTCTACTCCAAACTGAATTTAGTAGTCAGAAAATTGAATGGCAACAAGCGCTAGAAGGTAGTCCATTTGATTCTGAGCAGGCACTCCTCGATGCCCTAATTTCTGACGAAGAGAGGCAGCAGTTAAAAGCGCTAAGCGAAGAGATCGTCAAAGCTGAGCAGCACTCTCAAGCCTTGCTTACACAAGCGGAACAACAATTAATAGAGTTGCAGCAATTTGGATTAGACAGACAGTATCAAAACGTAGATGGAGATATAGTCGCTCAAGAGCTGGTTCAGCTAGATAATCAGATTAAACAGCTTTTACTTCAAAAGGGTGAAGGCACTGCACTGCTACAAGACAACGAAAAGCGCCGCGAATCGCAACAAGTGCTGTTTGCTCAGGTAGAGCAGTCAAAGCAAGAGTATGATGATCTTTCCTATTTGAATTCCCTTATTGGGTCCCAAAAGGGTGATAAATTCCGCCGCTTTGCTCAAGGTCTTACATTGGATCATTTGGTCCACCTAGCGAACAAGCAGTTAGAGCGCCTGCACGGTCGTTATATGCTCCAGAGAAAGCAATCTGGTGCTCTGGAGCTTCAAGTACTGGATACCTGGCAAGCCGATATTGTACGAGATACAAAAACTTTATCAGGCGGTGAAAGCTTCCTAGTGAGCCTGGCTTTAGCATTGGCGCTATCTGATCTTGTCAGCCAGAAAACCAGTATCGACTCACTTTTCTTAGATGAAGGTTTCGGCACTCTAGACAGCGAAACCTTAGATACTGCTTTGGATGCACTTGATAGCCTAAATGCTTCGGGCAAGATGATCGGCGTTATCAGTCATATTGAAGCAATGAAAGAGCGTATCCCCGTGCAAATCAAAGTTAAGAAAATGAGCGGGTTGGGTATGAGTAAGTTGGAAGATGGGTATTCGATGGCAGGTTAAACGGAGAGCTAGAATAGCTTGGTCTGTTTATTCTTATGGTCAACTCAGATTAACCATGTTTTAAAAGTAAATGGTCGAAAGGCATCAGCAGGTAAAAAAATAAGTTGCTTGGTTTATGGATCAAGCTTTCATAAGTTCTCAGAAACCGACGCTGTTAGCGCTATATCAATAGAAGAGGCTATGACATAAAGGACTTTGGTTTCTTTAATATGCATTATGCGCTGAGGTTATTCTGCTAAAATTGCTGCTAATTGTTTTGATACTAGGAATTTATTGTGAGCCAAGAACAACCGAATAACCCTCTACATGGCCTAACGTTAGAGAAGATACTGACTCGTTTAGTGGATTATTACGGTTGGGAAGGTTTGGATGCACAGATTAAACTCAACTGTTTCTACAATAACCCTTCAATTAAGTCATCTCTCAAATTCTTACGCCGTACTCAATGGGCGAGAGATAAAGTAGAAGCTTTGTATATTAAAACCTTTAGTTAATTAAAACTTGTTCTATAAAGAAGTGTTTGTGGCGCTATATCGGAGAAGGGAGATGGTGCTGTTTGTCACTTAATACGGTGATAAAAATGATGAAAACAGCCTACTTAAATATTTTTGGTAGGCTGTTGTTCTTTCTAATGTACGAAAGCAACCGTCGCATTTCAAAACGCTTTTAAGATCAGGATGTTGCCTGCTTAAATAGGTGATGCCAGCTTTTTTTACGAGATCTAACATCTTTTCGCTTTCTACAAATCGAGCAACATTAATTGGCGACTTAATTTGATCTTATGCAACTATTTCTTTATTTGCGTGAATGTCCTAGCGGTGATAGTTGCTAGGTTGGAAATTCACCTCTCAGTGATGGCTTAACCCATGCTTTGGGTTGGGCTGGTTCATCGAGAGGTGTCTGTGCAATCGAGTTAGTATAGTTACTCATAGTTTTAACGGCTAAACCAAGAATTACTTCGAGTGCATGTTGCTGGTTGTAACCTGCTTTCAGGAACGAGGCCAATGCATTGGGTTCAATGCTGCCACCAGTTCTGACCAAATCGCGAGCAAATACGCGTAACACTTCGTACTTTTCGTTGTTTAAGTTGCTGCCATTTCTTAATGCTTCTACATCTTATGGGTTGATACCTGCATTTTCAGATAGGATTGTATGCCACGGCATGCAGTACTGGCAGTTGTTTTCAAAATTGACCGCTTGATACACCACCTGACGTTCGGCGGGTGTTAGGCTGGTTTTATCGAAATTATCCCAAGCTGTCATGTAAGAAGCCAGCAGTGCCGGTGCTTGAGCCATGACACCTTCTACGTTGGGTAGTAGGCCGAAAGCGGCTTCAGCTTGCTCAATGTATGGTTTTGAGCCTTCTGGAGCTGTTTCGGCATTGAGGATTTTAAAGGGTTCTACTCTGTGCTGAATGGTCATTAGCTTTTCCTTAACAATGTATCGATGAATGTATGAGTAAAGCGAATCTGTCTAGGCTTATGCTCACAGGTTAGGGGTTAGCTTATGCGTATATGGTGACCTACTATATGTTCAAATCTCTTGATAATATGTCCAATCCGCCATTATGGATGCCTGTTTTAAATGGACTCTCTATCGGCAATATTGAATACTTTTCGGCTTGAAGCAGAAATAATACAAAGCGCTCAGTATTGTGGTGATTGGGCGATCAAAACTTCAGGGCAGGGGCATGTCACCTTTCACTTTGTTACTCAAGGTTGTTGTTATCTTGATGCGGATTGCTTCGATGCCCCATTACTGATGAATGCTGGGGATTTTATTTTATTTCCACGCGATGCTAATCATAAGCTGGAGTCTTCACCTGAATGTGGCATTCCAGTTAATAGCGTTAAATCTCTGAGCTACTCAGAAGGTTTGCAGTTAGAAAGTGCGGGTTTGTTGTGTGGCTATTTTTGTTTTAGTCATGCTGCCAGTAATCCGTTGTTGCAATCACTACCTGAATATATCTACTACCAAGCTGGCTCATCTGAAAATGGCGCTGCTATTCAAGGGTTGCTTGATGTTATTAAGGCTGAAGTGATTGAGAATGGAAGCGGGCATACTATCGTAATTAACAGGTTAACAGAGTCTTTATTTGCCTTACTTCTTAGGGCGTACATTAATCGGGCTCGTGAAATGCCTTTGGCAACGGGGTTGGCGGCTGCTCTTGCGGACTCTAGGATTAGTCGAGCGCTAGATGCTATTCATAGTAACCCAGAGATTAACTGGAGTGTTCATGAGCTAGCTGAAGTAGCGGCAATGTCGCGATCAGCATTTGCCGATCGATTTAAAGTGTTACTTCAGGAGCCACCTAAAACCTACTTAATTCGATGGCGAATGCAAAATGCTTGGATATGGCTCAAAGAGGAGGGCGCCACAACGATAGATGTTGCTAATCGTTGTGGCTATGAAAGTGAAGCTGCTTTTTCAAAGGCTTTTAAAAAAGTAACTGGCCAGACACCTGGCAGTGTACGTAATCAATGATCTTTTAAAGGTAAAAAACTGCTAAGACTTGGGAGAGGAATAATTAGGGGGAGAAGAACCTTAACGCATTCATTATGAAGGGCTAATTTTGAAGTAGCCAAAGGCTCAAAGGTGACAGCCTAACCATAATCGATGGTTAGGCTGTTCTAAATAATCTAAACCCCTAATGCTCGAGTAAAGCAGCTGTTTTTAGAATTCCTTCAAGATCAGGACTTGGTTTACCTAAGTGGTAGCCCTGCGCGTATGTAATACCCGTTTTTTCTACCAGCGCTAACACTTCTTCGCTTTCTACAAATTCAGCTACTGTTTCTACATTAAGCTCTTGAGATAGGTGAGAGATACTATTCACAAAGGCCATATCTCGGGCATCATTTGCCATGTTAGCAATAAACTCACCTTCAATTTTGACGTAATCGATAGGTAGGTGTTTAAGGTAATGGAAAGATGAGAAGCCTGAGCCAAAGTCATCTATTGCGAGCTCAAAGCCTTTGTCTTTAAGACTCATAACAAAGCTTTCTAAGACGGAGATGTTTTTGACTGTATCTCGTTCAGTGATTTCAAATACGACGCTTTCAGGGTTGATTGAGTGGCTCTCAGCGAGCTTTTTAATAGTTGGTATGAAATCGCTAATTATGATTGAGCGAGGGGATAAGTTGATGAATATTTTACCTTCATATCCCGTCAATTGTACTTGTTCGAACGCTTTGTCCATGACGATATAGTCTAGCTGGTGGACCTTGCCAATAGATTCAGCAATCTCAATAAACTCGCTCGCACTCATGAGTTTATCGCCAGACAGTTTGATTCGACTAAGCACCTCTACGGCATGGATCTCGCCTGATTTGGAGCAGACGATCGGCTGGAATGCAGGGATGAGCTCTTTACGCTCAATCGCTTGGGTTACCAACACTGTTTTATCTGACATCTCTTTGAAAATGTCTACTAATTCATTTTCGTTTGGTAGTGCGATCTGATCTTTACCTGAGTTTTTAGCACGGTACATCAGATTGTCTACGAACATAAACAGGTCTTTTTTGTTTTGAGCATGGTCTGGGTAGATACCCATACCTAAAGAACCAGTTAGCTTCAGGAAGGTGTTTGAATCGTAATACAGAGAATGATTACGACTTGTTAGTAATATCGTTTCGGCTACTTGTGCGGCGTGAGCAACATCACTCTCTGGTAATACAATAACAAATTCATCACCGCCATAGCGGGCAATAATGGCGTCTTTGCTTAGTGCGTTTTGCAATGCTTCAGAGAAGTCAGCGAGCAGCTTATCGCCCCAGCTGTGGCCGTAGCCGTCGTTTATGCTCTTAAAGTTATCTAGATCGAGTAACAATAGAGCTACTTTATAGTCATGGCGATCTGCGCGGTCTAACTCATAATCTAATAGTTCCCAGAACATTCGCTGGTTATACAGATTGGTTAGTGGGTCACGCGTTGCATAATATTCAAGGTCTTTGGTGTATTTATAGATTGCACGAACAGAGCCAACTACGTTCAGCAGGGTAGATAGAATGCTTTCAAGGACGAGTAGTTTGGTTGTATCTTGAATAGTATCTGAGTGAACCCCAATTCCGACAATACCGCCAATTTTCGGTGTTTCTACTAGTAGTGATTTACTTTGAAGCTCGATGGCTTTGTCATCTAGATCAATCTCTTCTGCATGTTCATTCACCATGTTATGACGAATATTGATGTCACTAAGTTCAAAAGGAGAACCATCTTGAGCAAGACGCTTCATGATGGCTTTTTCCATCGATTTACGGGTGCGTTCGCTTGGAGGTTGTAGCCAGAATACTTCTAGGTCGAATACTTCGTTATCTACCTTAAAGATAGAGAACATGGTGTAAACGTTCATTACCTTATTGATATCAACAATCAGGAAATTTACGTATTCGCGCCAGTCTCGAACTACTTCTGATGTGATAACAAATTTTTCTAATAGTCTTATTTCAAACTCAAGAAGTTCTTTATCGACAGCTATATCATTAAGTTTGGAGGAGAGGTTTTTTACTTGCGAGAATATGTCCTGTAACTCACGGAATGCGAGACGATCCCTACCTTCTTCGATACGGGATAGGTCAGAAATAGATTCAATACTGTCAATACTATCAGCTAGTTGCTCTATCGAGTTGTCTATCCGAGATGTGATTTGACGCGTGGCTAAAAATGCGAGCAATAGCGGCAATGGAGAAACTAAGATCAGTGTTAGAATAAGTTCCTTATTTGCATTTAAAAGTGACTTATCTAACTCTTGAGTTACTTCGATCATGCCTAATGTATCACCATCATTCACATTTGAGTGGCAATGGGTGCAAACTTCTTTGGCGTTAAGAGCATAGTAGTAGCTGATGCTATCGTCAGTAGAAACCAGCTGTGATTGGCCAGATTCAAGCACTTTACGGTGAGTGTCCGACAAGGCTGGTGATTCCATCTCACCGAATCGTTCTGTTACGAGATTGCCACGAAAGATAGAAACGCTTAGATCGCTATCTTTATTGTCTTTCTCCATCTGTTTCATGAATTGCTCTAGTTGGTGTCTGTTCCAACCCTGACTCATGACCAGATACATAGAATTAAATGTTTGCTTCGCAATACGCTCGGCCATGACACTGGCATTTTTTTCAATGCTCTTAGTGAACGCATAATGAGTAACAGAAACAAGAACAAGGAATCCAAGAACAGAAAAGATAAACGTTCTTTGGAGTAGGAAACTACGAATAGATGTAGCGGACTTCTTCACCGGTAACCACGCATTTATTTATTATTATTGTTCAATTTAGTCGAAGGCCAATATAGATGCTATTTCTTGCAAACCGATTGATCGGGGTCAATAAACGGTCAGACTAAAGCATTTATTCATACATTCTTAAGTGGCTAAATTGATCTAACTATATGTTTAACAAGGAATTGATTAGTGAATGTTAAACATAATCAAATTCTTAGGCGGCAATTCTATTCAGTCACAGGGGGCTGTTTCAACATATTTCTTCAAATTATAAGAAAAGGTACCGTTATAACGCTTATGTAACTATAGAGTTTGTGTCTTCTGAATGTGTATTGATCAATGATGTTGCGGTTTAATTTTATGCAGCAATTAATACCAGCATTGAGTCTGGCGATAGCAACTATTATCATCCGCGCAACTAAGTTGTAATAAAGGTATTTCTTAATGGTTTTATTCTTTCCAATTGAGCAAGAACTGGATTGTATTAGCTCTAGTGGCCGTATTCTTGGGAAGATTCAGTTTGATGTCTTTAAGGATAAGTACTTTTTTACACCAAACGAAGAATCGTTGGAGCTAACAGACGAAGAAGAATCTTGTATAGTCGCTCGATTAGCAGGCCTTGAAGCAGGTATCTTCTCTTTTGCTATGCAGGATGAAGATTGAGTGCTAATCAAACCTGAATGGGCAGTGTTGTGAATATTGAGCGTCTTGATCACCTTGTCCTAACTGTAAAGGACATAAATATAACCGTGGAGTTTTATACAGCGGTTTTAGGTATGGAGAAGGTTGTCTTTAAGGGAGGTCGTATAGCGCTCGTTTTTGGTCAGCAAAAAATTAATTTGCACCAACTTGGGAATGAATTTGAGCCTAAAGCTGATCAAGTTCAGCCGGGTAGTGCGGATCTATGTTTTATCGTTGAGCAGCCAATCGAAGAGGTGATTCAGCATCTGTTAGATCACAATGTAACTTTGCTAGAAGGGCCGGTTAACCGTACAGGGGCCTTAGGTAAGATTGTCTCGGTTTATTTGCGTGATCCTGACGGTAATCTTATCGAGCTCTCAAATTATGTGGATGCCTGCGTTACTTCATGATTTCTTCTCTTAATTAATCTCGACAAATTTTGGCAGGCTCGCAGTTTCAAATTGGCTGGTGATCAGTTTAAGCAAGCTTTCAGCTGCAGGACTTAAGGCGCGGCCTTTTCTTGTGATAATGCAGATCTCGCGTTTTAACCTCGGATTCGCCAGCGGAACAAAGGCTAGTTGATCAAACGCACTGGTACTCGCTGCAAGGGCAGGAAGAAGAGATATCCCAATGTCAGCCTTAACCATCTCTGCTAGGCCTGCTGGGGTTGATACTTCAATTAAGGCACCTTGTAGTTTTAGATCTAGGTTTTGCTCTTTTTGTAGTTTTAATAATTGAGTTCGTGTGCCGGTATCTTCTGTTAAGTGAACTTGGTCAAGATCACTGACTTGGCTCCAATCTAATTCTTTAAATGTTGCTAAAGGATGATCGAACGGTAAAACCACACCGTAGTGGTCACGGAGCACCGGTTGGTATTTAAGTTCTGATTGTCTGGAGTGGTTACCTCCAATGCCGAAGTCCACTTCATTATCGAGCACTCGCTGTTCTATACCGCCCGCGTTGTCATCTCGAAGATAGATGCCTATCTTTTCATATTGCTGGTGGTAAGTTTTGATTATCGAAGGCAGTACACGACCAATCATTGATGGCGAAGCGGCTATACCTACTTGGCCTTGTTGTTGTGTCGCGGTGGCTTGTAGATCATTAAACGCAGTATCAAAATCTGATATCAACTTTTCTGCTACAGGGAGAAAGCTTTCTCCTTCACCGGTTAGCAAAACGCGGCGGGTAGTGCGATCTAGAAGTTTTAAGCCTGCTTGATCTTCCAGCTGCTTTATTGTCGCTGTGAGAGTGGATTGAGTCAGGTGCAAGTTATCGGCTGCACGGGTAAAGCTGCCGCAAGCGACGATTTCAACAAATGCGCGTAGATGTCGAATTGAGATATTATTCGTCATTATCAATTAATCTATTGAATTTTATCGTTTGATTGATAAATGATAATTCTGCATTATTGCGCCCAATATCACAAATTGAGCATTTGACTGCATGAGAGCAATTGAGCACTGTTCTTGAAGTACGGTCATTTATAGAGGCAGTATTATGATCCCTCGTCTTTCCCAAGTCGAAACTACCGAAGCTATTTACCTTCAGTTTATCGAAGCGTTACAGAAAGCGGGCTTTGCCGGCGATCTGAATCAGGATTACGCAAACCGTATCGTTCTTTCGACAGACAACAGTATCTATCAGATGCTGCCTCAAGGTGTTCTGTACCCGAAATCTACAGATGATTTGGTACTGATCGCCAAATTAGCGGATGAGTCTCGTTTTACCGAAGTAAAGTTGAGCGCGCGTGGCGGTGGTACAGGTACAAACGGTCAGTCGCTAACAGATGGCTTGATTGTTGATGTATCTAAGCACATGAACCAAGTGTTAGAGATTAATGCAGAAGAGCGTTGGGTGCGTGTTCAAGGAGGTGTGGTTAAAGACCAACTTAACCGTGCACTAAAACCTTATGGTTTCTTCTTTGCGCCTGAGCTTTCTACCAGTAACCGTGCAACAGTAGGTGGTATGATCAACACCGATGCTAGTGGTCAGGGCTCGGTCATGTACGGTAAAACCCGTGATCACGTACTGGAGTTAAATTCGGTTTTCTTGGGTGGAGAGCTTTGGAACTCTAAACCGATTTCTGATGAAGAGCTGGATGAGATTAAGCAGCGTGATGATCGTGTAGGTGAAGTCCATAGGCTGGTAGATGAGGTATTCACCAAGAAGAAAGATCTGATTGATGCCAAATTCCCTAAATTAAACCGCTGCCTCACAGGTTATGACCTTGCGCATATCCGTGATGAGGAAGGGCGTTTTAATCTAAATTCGGTACTTTGTGGTGGTGAAGGTTCTTTGGCTTTTATTGCTGAAGCTAAGTTGAATGTTCTACCAATTCCTAAGTTCGCTGCATTGGTTAACGTTAAGTATGACAGTTTTGAATCATCTTTGCGTGACGCTACAGACTTAATGGAGTGGAACCCAACATCCATAGAAACTATTGATTCTAAAGTACTTAATCTTGCGATGGGCGATATTATCTGGGACACGGTAAGTGCCTATTTCCCGCAAGAGGAAGGTGAGCCGGAGATCAGTGGTATCAACCTAGTTGAGTACACATCCGATGATGAAGAATCTCTAAAAGCCGATGTGGCGCGATTAGAAGAGCATCTTAAATCTGTTGCGGGTCAGGCTGGTAAGAGCTTTGGCTTCTCTGTTGTTTATGGTGCCGGTGAGATAAACAAAGTATGGGCAATGCGTAAAAAGGCTGTTGGCCTTCTAGGTAACGCTAAAGGTCAAGAACGTCCAATTCCATTCGTGGAAGATACTGCAGTGCCACCCGAGAACCTTGCTGACTTCATCATGGAATTCCGTAAGGTTCTGGATGATCGAGACTTAGCGTACGGTATGTTTGGTCACGTTGATGCGGGTGTACTTCATGTACGACCTGCTATCGATATGAAGGATCAGCTTCAGGAATCTTTAATCCGTGATATCACGGATGAAGTGGTAGCGCTTACTGTTAAATACAAAGGTCTGTTGTGGGGTGAGCATGGTAAAGGTGTTCGTTCTGAGTATGCACCTGAGTTCTTTGGTGAGTTGTATCCTGAGCTACAACGAATCAAAGGTGGGTTTGACCCGCGCAACCAGATGAACCCGGGTAAAATCGCTACGCCAGCAATTGATGGTGCTGAGCTGCTTAAGATCGATGCAGTGCCAACGCGTGGTCAATTTGATCGCCAGATCAGTTCAGAAACGCGTGAAGAATATAAAGAAGCAATGTTCTGTAACGGTAACGGCGCATGCTTTAACTACGATCCAAATGACGCGATGTGTCCATCATGGAAAGGTACTCGTCAGCGCATTAATTCACCCAAAGGTCGTTCTTCACTGATTCGTGAATGGTTACGCCTGATGGAGCAAAATGGTACCGATCTTGTTGAAGAAGCTAAGCGTGTTAAAGCAAGCTCCTTTATTGCTTCTCTACCAAAACGTATTAAAAACACGCTGGCGAAGAAAAAAGAAGAAGAGTACGACTTCTCACATGAAGTACATGAATCCATGATGGCATGTCTGGCGTGTAAGTCTTGTGTTGGTCAGTGTCCTATTAAGGTTAACGTTCCAGATTTCCGTGCGCGCTTTTTAGAGGTTTACTACGGTCGTTACCTGCGTCCTGCTAAAGATTATATGGTTGGCTCATTGGAATGCATGATTCCGTGGTTGTCTAAATTCCCAGCGCCATATAACTGGGCAATGCAGAACAAAGTGCTTAAGGCGATCTTCCGTAAGCATGCAGGTATGGTAGATAGCCCTACAATTTGTACAAATAGCTTGATTACTGGCATGAAAGCGCGTGGGATTGAGTTCGCTTCGCCACAGCTAATAAAGAGTTTGAGTGAAGAGCAGCGTAGCAACGCGGTAATCATCGTACAGGATGCATTTACAAGTTACTTTGAAACGCAGCTGGTGTTGGATCTTGTTGATCTGCTCTCTGGACTTGGCTTCCATGTTTTATTAGCGCCATTTAAACCAAATGGTAAGCCATTGCATGTTCATGGCTTCATGAAAGCGTTTGAAAAAGCAGCTGAATCTAACAGCGCGATGCTAAAAGAACTGGATAATACTGGCGTACCAATGATTGGTATCGATCCGTCAATGACGCTGACTTACCGTCAGGAATACGGTTATGTGATTCCGGAGAAAGATCTGCCAAAAGTTCAGTTAATTCAAGAGTGGTTGAGTAACCAAAAAGAAAAGCTGGGTGCTTTCGATTTGGCTAGCCGTTCTACCACTGAATTTAAGTTGATGGCTCATTGTACTGAGAAGACCAATGCTGCACCTAGTATTCGTATGTGGCAGCAGATCTACGAAGCTATGGGCTTGAAGCTTGATATTCAGGCGGTAGGTTGCTGTGGTATGTCGGGTACGTACGGGCATGAAACTCAGAACGTTGAGACATCCCGTGAGATCTATCAATTGAGCTGGTCTGAAGTGGTGAATAACCCAGGCAATAAAGATCGCTTACTTGTAACAGGTTATTCGTGCCGTAGTCAGGTTAAGCGCATTGATGATCAACAATTACCACACCCGATTCAGAAGCTGCTGAGCCTATTGAAGGATAAGTAATTGTCAGTTCTTACTAAAAACGCAGCTTTAAGCTGCGTTTTTTGTTTAACGGGCCTTTGTGATGTAAAGGTCTTTAAAGCCTTGTGTTTTAAGTTGTGTAGCTTTATCTAACGCTTCCGTTTTTGTCTGATATCGACCATACGAAAGGCCTAAGTAACCGTTGGTCATACTATATAGATTTAAGCTTTCGCTATTCTGAAGGCGGGTGATAGCCGTCTGTCGACTTGATTCTAATTTGTAAGCACCCAGTTGTATGGTGTATGCGTCTTTACTGTTTAAACGACGGTTTGTGCTATCAACTAATGCAAGGTTGGCATCGCGGTTATCTTTGGTGGTAGGTAAGCGAATATGTTCGATTATTTTAACATTCGTTTGGTTAGAAGCGTTTCTCTGTGTGATCGCCTCTAATGGCTTTACGGCTTTCGGGAGCTCAGATACAACTCGTGTAATTAGTGTTTCTTGCTTGTTGTCTTTCAAGATTGGAGCGGGTTGGCTAAGTGTAGGAGGGGCAGGCAGAGAGCAATTGTCAGTATCCTCAATACAAAATGTATGTTGCTTTTGGCTACACCCAACTAGAAATACAAATGTGCTGATACCTATCGTCGCTTTCAGAGAGCTCGTTTTATTAAGAATTAAACTCATTTTCAATCCTAACCCAAAATAGTAGTGCAATTGCACAATGAATCGGCGAATATACCTGCTTTAGATTTTGAGAGCATCTGTTCTTAGGTGCAGTTATCCAGTTTAAGGAGCATATTGTGGAAGATCTTTTACCAGAACTGTGTGATCAGTTCCCAGACCAGGTACAGGTTGTTGAGCCAATGTTCGGTAACTTTGGTGGTAAAGAGCGTTTCGGTGGCGAAATCGTTACTCTAAAAGCTTTTGAAGATAACTCTTTGGTTCGTGAGCAGGTTGCTCTACCTGGTGAAGGTAAAGTGCTTGTTGTCGACGGTGGTGCTTCTATGCGTCGCGCAATGCTTGGCGATATGCTTGCTGAAAAAGCAACAAAAAATGGCTGGGAAGGCATTATCATCTACGGTTGCATCCGTGATGTTAACGCAATCAGCGATCTAGACATTGGTGTACAGGCGCTAGGTTGCCACCCAATGAAGACTGAAAAGAAAGGTCTTGGTGAGCTAAACGTAGACGTTACCTTCGGTGGCGTGACATTCAAGCCGGGTCAGTATGTATATGCAGACAACAACGGCGTACTTATTTCTGCTGAAAAACTAGAGCTTTCTGAAGACTAATTCTGTTCGCGATTTTTTAAAGCCCGCTCATAGCGGGCTTTTTTGTTTTTAAAAGTTGCTCATTTGGTAAGAAATGTAAGTCTTCGCAAGTAAAACAAATGTACTCATTCCAATAATTCCCCACAAGAAAATCATTCGGCCCTCTATAGTGGCTTGCGCTTTTTTGGATACATGCCATACAGTCCAGAACTTAAATAAGATCATACCTAGCACGAGGGAGTAGACAACTAATTCTGTATTGCTCCAAATAACCATAAGTCCTCACACATAAAATGTATTTGAAATGAATTAATAAACAATATAATGTATTTTGTATCCATGTTAAAGAGGTTGACCGAAGAAAATCCAAATTGATTAAGTTTGGTGTGCTACGAATAATCTTGAGATAATTAATTTGCAAATTTTGTAGTGAGGGTAGTGAGGGCATGAAAAGAGTAGAAGCGTTAATTCCGCTAAGCCACGATCATCATAAAGCTTTGGTTACTGTTAAGCATATCAATGACTTAAGAAAAAAAGCTGATAGGGAGGTTGACGAATACTGGCAGGCTAAAAGAGAGGTTTTATACAGAGAGTTAAAGCCTCATTTCGATCAAGAAGAGCGTGCTTTATTACCATTGCTCGTAGGTGAGGGAGAGTCGCTAGCGGTTCGCCTTGTAGATGATCACAAGCAATTGTTGAGCATGTTGGGTGGAGATGATTCGAGCGTGGTAAATCGTTTTGCTGAGCTATTAAAGGAACATGTACGATTTGAAGAGCGCAACTTGTTCCCTTGGTTGGAGCTTAATTATAAGAAAGAAGAATTGGCGACAGCGATGGCGACCTAAACCGATTTTGTCGTTATTAAGCTATCACGCATCGCGTCGTTATTTAGCATATCTGCCAGTGTGTACTTTTCTAGGACTTGCATAAAGGCTTTTTGAGCATCGCCGAGTACATGCTGGAGAGTGCAGAAACCTGTTAGACGACAGTGTTGCTGTCCACAATTAATTAGCGGTTGTCTGCCTTCTGCATCGGCAACAATTTCTCCAATATTTATCTCTGCAGGAGGCTTGGCTAGTTTAATGCCGCCTTTTTTCCCGCGAAAGGTATCTAAATGTCCAGCCTTGGATAGTGCATGTACCACTTTGCGAAGGTGTTCTACAGAAATATCGTAACAACCTGCTATCTCGGCAAGCGTCACCAAACGATCATCGTTCGTAGAAACATAGAATAAAACGCGAAGGGTGTAATCTGTGAATCGACTTAATTGCATATGGACGGGCTTTTTTAAAAATGTCTGCAAAATATACGTTATGCGATTGCTACAAGGCAAGAGCTACCTTAAGAAAAGTCTAATAAGAAAGCTGTTTCATTGATCTTGACCTTTATCGGTACTTCTATATATACATAGATTCCTTTCTTATGAATTAGTTAAGAGGTTTGAGTGTACAAACTACTCATTTTTGATTGGGATGGCACAATCATCGATTCTGCCGCCAAAATCATCTCCTGCATGCAGCTAGCAGCAAAGGATAGCGGTTTTTATATTCCTACCGATGAAGAAGTTAAAAATATAATCGGGTTAGGTTTGCCTGAGGCGATTAAAATTCTGATTCCTGATGTCGATCAGGATGGGATAGAGCTGATGCGACAGAATTATGGGCGATATTTTTTAGGTAATGAATCTACGCCTTCACCACTGTTTCCTGGGGCACAAAAAAGTTTAGAGCAGATGCATAGTAAAGGTATGCGTATGGCTGTAGCGACTGGTAAGAGTCGCAAGGGTTTAAATCGTGTATTTGCTGAAACGGGGTTAGGTTATTTATTTGAATCTTCTCGCTGCGCCGATGAAACTATCTCGAAACCTCACCCTCTAATGCTAGAGGAAATTCTACAAGAAACCGGTGTTTCAGCCTCTGAGGCTGTTATGATAGGCGACACCGAATATGATTTAGAGATGGGTAAACAGGCCGGTATGGATGTTATCGCTGTCAGTTACGGTGCCCATCATTTAGACCGTTTAAAAGGTTATAACCCGGTTTTGGAAGTTCATGAGTTTCCGGAATTGGAAAATTGGTTAGAAAGTCAGGGTGTTTTTGCCTGATACAGGAGAAGTGTGTGTCTGATAATCCATGGAATGAATCTGAACAAAATGAAGCTCCAAAACAGCAGGAAGCTTCAGCAGCGACAGGAAGTAAGCTGGATCGCGCCGTTGAAAACGCGAAACAAGACGGTGCGAGTAAGAAAGAGTGGAAGTTAATTGAGAAAACCTTAAACGGTTTGTTTACAGAGCAGCGTCGGGCTCGCCGTTGGGGAATCTTTTTTAAGCTGCTGACATTTGTATATCTTTTTGCGCTATTAGGTATTTTCTTTGCCGGAAAAGATATCGCTGCTGATGTTAAGCCGCAGGTTCATACTGCGATCATTGAAGTGAAAGGTGTCATTAGTTCAGATGATGAAGCTAGTGCAGATAATATTATCTGGTCGCTGCGCGAAGCATTTAAAGAGCCAAACGCTAAAGCAGTAATTTTGCGCATTAATAGTCCTGGCGGAAGTCCAGTTCAATCGGGTTATATTTATGATGAAATTAAACGTCTACGAGCAATTTATCCTGATAAGCCTCTGTACGCTGTTATTACAGATATTGGTGCGTCGGGTGCTTATTACATTGCGGCCGCGGCAGATTATATCTATGTCGATAAGGCGAGTTTGGTTGGATCTATTGGTGTCGTAGCAGGCAGTTTTGGCTTTGTTGATCTGATGGAAAAGATCGGCGTGGAACGTCGTTTGTATACAGCGGGTGAACACAAGGCATTCTTGGACCCTTATTCTCCGAGAAATAGTGGTGAGGAAGAGTTCTGGCAAAGTGTACTAAATACAACCCATAATCAGTTTGTTGATCAGGTTCGTAAAGGCCGCGGAGATCGCCTTAAAGACGATCCAAAGCTATACACTGGTCTGGTTTGGAGTGGCGAGCAGGCAATTGAACTTGGTTTGGTTGATGCACTAGGTAGTTCTAGCTACGTTGCACGAGAAGTAATTAAAGTTGAGAAGCTGGTTGATTACTCTCCTAAGCAGGAGCCTTGGAAGCAAATTATTGATGAGTTAGGCGTAAGCTTTGCGAAAGCAATTACGGCTGAACTAGGTGTCAATACAAAGAGTCATGAGCTTCGTTAAACCCTTTGTGTGAACGAAGAATAAAAAAGGAGGGTTTAGCCCTCCTTTTTGTGTTTGATGTTTATAAGGTTGTTTTCTTATAAAACGTTTAGATCTTCTTTCTCTAACATTCTTACTAATCGGATCAAAGGTAGGCCGATAAGTGTATTCGGATCTTCGCCTTCGAGTTTGTCAAACAGTACAATGCCTAAGGCTTCAGATTTAAAACTGCCTGCGCATTTATATGGTTCTTCAGCCCGAAGGTAGTTTTCGATCATAGAAGTGGTGAGTTCTCTAAAATAAACCTTAAATGGAACAACTTCTGTTTGGCACTGGCCAGTGTCTGAGTTGAGTAAAGAAAGGCCGGTTAAAAATGTAACCGCATTACCCGATAGCTTTTGTAGTTGTTTCACAGCATTCTCATGGGTATGAGGTTTGCCTAGTATCTCGTCACCTAAAACTGCGACCTGATCCGATCCAATAATCAATGAGTTAGGTGCTTCTTCGGCAACTTTTTGTGCTTTACTAGCAGATAAACGTGCAACTAATTGCTCTGCTGATTCATTCTCTAATGCCGATTCGTCAATGTCTGGTGAAATGCATGAATACTCCAAATTTAATTTGTCCAAAATTTGGCGACGGAAGGGTGAGCTAGAGGCTAAAATTAGATTTCTCATGTGATTTTTTGACCATGAATATGCGAAGGCATAAATATTAGCGGTTTTATTGTAGAATTAAACCCCAAAGTCTTTGACAGAACGGGCTTCGGGCCCTAGAATTGCGCGCTTATGTCAAACGGTCCATTACCTAAACGAGTAGACCCGCGAAAACTTGCTGAGCGGGAAGTGCGAATCGCAGGCCAAGCTGCACTGAAGGACATGCCCAATCTTTGTCAGGCGTTAGTCGATAAAGAAGGGGAGTTTAATGTCGATCTTCAATTTGCAGTAGATGAGCAGCGAATTCGAACTCTCACAGGCAGTGCCACAGGTCATGTAACTATGACGTGTCAGCGTTGCTTGGAGTCAGTAGAGGTTGCCGTAGAGGCAGATTTTAATCTTGGAGTTGCGGCCAGTGAGGAGGCTGCTCAGCAGTTACCTCGCAGTTATGACCCCCTCATTGTTGAGGGTGAAGAGATTGAGTTACTGCCTGTTATAGAAGAAGAGTTGATTCTGAGTTTACCGCATGATGCTTATCATGATGACTGCTCTATCAATACTTCCTTCGGCGAGGCAGTGACAGAAGAAAACGAAAAACCGAATCCATTTAGTGTGTTGGCTCAGTTGAAAGCCGACAACAAATAGAAAGAACCAGGAGCTATTTAGTCATGGCAGTTCAGAAAAGTAAGAAGTCTCGTTCCCGTCGCGACATGCGTCGTTCCCACGATGCTCTGGGTAACCCGACTCTATCTGTAGAAGAAACTACCGGTGAAACTCACCGTCGTCACCACGTATCTGCTGACGGTTTTTACCGTGGTAAGCAGGTAATCAACAAGCAGGATGACGAATAAGCTTGTCAGATTACTACACCATTGCAGTTGATGTGATGGGCGGGGACTTCGGTCCCCGCGTTACTATTCCCGCCACATTCGATGCCCTAGCGCGTCATTCTCGTTTATCAGCAAAACTTATCGGTCACAGCGATGTCATTCAGCCTTTCCTTAATGGACTGAATCCTGATGTTTCTTGTCGTGTCGATGTTGTTCATGCGCCTGACACTATTTCTATGTCAGCTAAGCCATCTCAAACACTTCGTAATGGCCAGGAATCTTCAATGTACAAAGCTATTCAGCTTGTGGAAGAGGGTTCGGCTCAAGCTTGTGTGAGCGCTGGTAATACAGGTGCTTTAATGGTGCTTGGTCGGTATATTCTTAGAATGTTACCCGGCGTAGATCGTCCTGCGATTATCTCATCAGTCCCTACGGCTAAAGGCCATTGCTATCTCTTGGATTTAGGTGCGAATGTGGATTGCAGTGCAGAGCATCTGTTGCAGTTTGCGATTATGGGATCGGTGATGACGGCCGCCGTCGAGAATATTGAGAGCCCGCGTGTAGGGCTTTTGAATATCGGTCAAGAACAACTTAAGGGTAATGAGCAGGTTAAACTGGCATCGCGCTTGATTCAGGAGCAGGGTGGCTTGAACTATGTCGGTTATATTGAAGGCGATGATCTATATGCCGGTAATGCTGATGTGGTTGTTTGCGATGGTTTTGTAGGTAATATCGCGCTTAAAAGTAGCGAAGGATTAGCGCGCTTAATTAATCAAAAGGTACAGGCGAGTTTTAAGCAGGGGCTTTATAGAAAGTTTCTTGCGTTATTGGCTAGGCCAGTGCTTTCTGATTTGAAAAAGCAGATGGATCCATCGCGTCGTAATGGTGCGAGCTTACTCGGCCTGCAAGGAATAGTAATAAAAAGCCACGGATCAGCGAATCAGCAGTGCTTTGGGTATGCACTTGATCAGGCTGTGGCAGAGATAGAACAAGATATTCCACGTAAGATTTGCAGTGAAATAGAGGCAAGGCTTACCTAATACCCTCCACACAGTTTTAATTACCTATGAATGTTGTAAACTACGGCGAATGGCCTGATTCATAGGGCGTGTATTAATTGACGATTTGAGGACATCATGTCGCAAACTCTTGCTTTTGTATTTCCGGGGCAGGGCTCTCAACAAGTAGGGATGCTCTCGGAACTTGCTGAAACACATCCAGTAATTAAAAACACTTTCGCTGAAGCTTCTGAAGTTCTAGGTTACGACCTGTGGGACTTGGTTCAGAATGGCCCAGAAGAAGATCTTAATCAAACAGATAAGACTCAGCCTGCGCTTCTAACATCAGGTGTTGCTTTATGGCGTTTATGGCAGGAACAGAATGGCGCTAAACCAGCTGTTGTTGCAGGTCATAGTTTGGGTGAGTACACAGCGTTAGTTTGTGCTGGTGCAATCAGTTTTTCTGATGGTGTAAACCTAGTAAAACTGCGTGGCGAATTTATGCAACAAGCCGTGCCTGCGGGTAGTGGTGCTATGGCGGCTATTCTCGGCCTAGCAGATGATGCTATCGAGAAAGCTTGTCAAGATGCTGAGCAGGGTGAAGTGGTTTCTCCGGTAAACTACAACTGCCCAGGTCAGATTGTGATTGCAGGTGAAAAAGCTGCAGTTGATCGTGCGATCGAAAACTGTAAAGAAGCAGGCGCTAAGCGTGCAATTCCGCTTCCAGTAAGTGTTCCGTCACACTGTGCTCTAATGAAGCCTGCGGCTGAAAAGATGGCTGAAGAGTTATCTAAAATCGAAATCAGCATGCCAGAAATTGATGTGGTACAAAATGTGACTGCTTCGATTCCAGCTTCAGTTGAAGAATTAAAAGAAAATCTACTTGCTCAGTTATATAGTCCTGTACTTTGGACTAAAACAATCCAAGGTTTGGTTGAGCAAGGCTTGGAAAGCACTGTAGAGTGTGGTCCAGGTAAAGTGCTATCTGGTTTGAACAAAAAAGTTCATAAGCCTTTGAGTGTTGCAGCAATCAATGATGCTGCGGGTCTTGAAAAAGCGTTAGGTCAATAATTGTCGCGCAAGGAATTTTTTAAATGAGTATTGAAGGTAAAATTGCGCTGGTAACTGGCGCTACTCGCGGTATCGGTAAAGCGATCGCCGAAGAGCTTGGTAGTCAAGGTGCTGTGGTTGTTGGTACGGCTACAAGCGAGAAGGGCGCAGAGGCAATTTCTGCTTACCTTGCTGAAGCGGGTGTTAAGGGTGCAGGTCTAGTGCTGGATGTTGCTGATAGTGCATCAGTTGAGGCTGTACTAAAAACTGTGCAGGATGAATTTGGCACGGTTGAAGTGTTGGTTAACAATGCAGGCATTACGCGTGACAACATTTTGATGCGCATGAAAGAAGATGAGTGGGATTCTGTATTGAATACGAACCTTAACTCAATCTATCGCCTTGTTAAGGGCTGTCTACGTGGCATGACTAAGGCTCGCTGGGGTCGTATCATCAGTGTAAGCTCTGTAGTAGCATCTATGGGTAATGCTGGTCAGGCAAACTATGCTGCAGCTAAATCAGGTATGGAAGGCTTTACGCGTGCGCTAGCGCGTGAAGTGGGCTCTCGCAACATCACGGTTAACTGTGTTGCGCCTGGTTTTATCGATACAGATATGACAAGTGGATTGGCAGATGAGCATAAAGATGCGCTTAAATCTCAGATCCCAATGAATCGCTTGGGTCAACCAGAAGAAATTGCAGCCGTTGTTGGTTTTCTAGCCAGTCAAGGCGGTGGTTATGTGACTGGTGAGTCGATTCAAGTCAACGGTGGCATGTATATGGGGTAAATACCCGTATAAGGAATTGTTTTTTTCTGCTAATTGTTGATAATGTGCCGTCAGGTAGAGAATGAATTTACAATCTTGGCTTGATAAAGCCGGGATGCTTTAATAAAATTTCTTACCGCATTTCGTACTTGAATGCGGTGTTAATAAGAAGATAGGAATAGATATGAGCAACATTGAAGAGCGCGTAAAGAAGATCATCGCAGAGCAGCTAGGTGTTAAAGAAGAAGAAGTTACTCAAGAAGCTTCTTTCGTTGAAGATCTTGGCGCAGACTCTCTGGACACAGTTGAGTTGGTAATGGCTCTGGAAGAAGAATTCGAAACTGAAATTCCAGACGAAGAAGCTGAAAAAATCACTACAGTTCAGCTTGCAATCGATTACATCAACGCACACCAGTAATCGTTCGCTACAAGCAAGAATTTCGAAAAGCCGCCTATCTCTGATAGAGCGGCTTTTCTTTTGCCTGCAAATTACAAACGTTTAATGCTTTAAGCAGTTCGGTTAGAATTGGCGAATTGTTACTTTCTGATTTATGTAGAACTTCCTAGTCTGGAATATGGAGATCAAAGATGGCACGTAGACGTGTTGTGATTACCGGTATCGGTATGCTTACCCCAATTGGCAATACTGTCTCAGAAACTTGGGATAATTTACTTGCGGGTAAGAGTGGTGCTCGTCCAATCACTCACTTTGATGCTTCTCCTTTTGCAACTCAGTTTTCGGCATCTGTTCAAGACTTTGATGTTACTCAGTATATGAGTGCCAAAGAAGCACGCAAGGTGGATCTGTTTATTCAATACGGCATGGCTGCAGGTATACAGGCTATTGATGACGCGAAACTAAAAGTGACTGAATCTAATGCTCCACGTATCGGCTGTGCAATAGGCTCAGGCATTGGTGGTTTGCCAATGATCGAGAAAAACGTTGATATCCTAAATACAACGGGACCTAGGCGCGTTTCTCCATTCTTTGTACCAGGTAGTATTATCAATATGATCGGTGGCAACCTGGCGATCAAGTACGGCCTTAAGGGCCCAAATATCGCTATTACGACCGCTTGTACTACAGGTACGCACAATATTGGTCAGGCAATGCGCATGATTCAGTATGGCGATGCTGATGTTATGTTGGCTGGCGGCGCAGAAATGGCTACTACGCCATTAGGTATTGCAGGATTCTCTTCTGCGCGAGCGTTATCAACGCGCAATGATTCTCCTGAAACTGCCAGTCGTCCTTGGGATAAAGATCGTGATGGCTTTGTGCTTGGCGATGGTGCAGGCGTGCTTGTACTCGAAGAATACGAACATGCTAAAGCGCGTGGTGCTAAAATTTATTGCGAATTAGCAGGTTTTGGGATGAGTGACGATGCTTATCACATGACAGCACCGCCTGAAGACGGTGCGGGAGCAGCCTTGGCTATGCAAAACGCTATCAATGACGCTTCTGTAGCGCCTGAAGAGGTTCACTATATCAATGCTCATGGTACCTCTACGCCAGCGGGTGATATTGCAGAGTCTAATGCGGCTAAATCTGTTTTAGGTGAGGCTGCTGATAAAGTAAGAATGAGTTCGACTAAGTCTATGATCGGTCATTTATTGGGTGCGGCGGGTGCTGTTGAAGCTATTTTCTGTGCTTTAGCGATCAGAGATCAAATTGCACCGCCTACTATTAATTTAGATAACCCATCTGAAGGGTGCGATCTAAATTATGTTCCACATACCGCTCAGCCTTGTGAGATAAAAGCAGCGCTTTCTAACTCATTTGGTTTTGGCGGAACCAACGGAACCTTGGTATTCCGTCAGATCTGATTTATGACTAAGTACTGGATTAATGGCGTTTTAGCTGATCAGGTATCTATAAATGACCGCGGTCTAAGTTACGGTGATGGTTTATTTGAAACAGTTGCTGTGATCGATGGAAAGCCACACTTGTTTGATCAGCATATGGAGCGTTTACAGATTGGCTTGGATCGCCTGAAATTCCCTGAAGGGACAATAGAAGCCGTAAAGAATGATATTCAAGCTTTAAGCTTCTCCGGTAATCAAACATTAAAGCTAACAGTGACACGGGGTTTAGGTGAAAGAGGCTATAAGCTTCCTGCCACTTGTGTGCCTGCACGTATCATCAGTCTTTCGGATTCATCTGATTTTTCTCAGCAAAGAGAACAAGGTGTTTCTGTAAGGCTCTGTCAGCAGCGATTAGGTCTTAATCCTGTTTTGGCAGGGATCAAACATCTAAATAGGCTAGAGCAGGTTCTAGCAAGATCTGAGTGGTCTGATCCAGATATCGCTGAAGGTTTTGTATCCGATCTAGAAGGTAACCTTGTTGAAGGTACCATGAGTAACCTTTTTTGGGTCCAAGACGGCGTGCTCTACACACCGAAAATAGATTTAAGTGGTGTGAAAGGGGTTATGCGTGATCGCTTGCTCGTATTAGCTAACGAGCTATCAGTTGAGGTTATCGAAGGGGTATACCCTGAAATAGTACTTGAGAGTGCAGAAGAAGTTTTTATATGTAACAGTCTGATCGGTATTTGGCCGGTTATAACAATCGATGGCAAACCTTTAAGTGTCGGCCCAATCACCAGAGATCTGCAATTATTGCTATCTAAGGAAATGAGTTGTTGAAAAAAATATTAACTGTTTTATTTGTCCTTATTGGGTCGGGTGCGGCAGGGGCTTATTGGTTATGGAGTGATTACAATGCTTTCCTTAATGCATCACTTCCCGTTAAAGAGAAGACTCTTTTTGAAGTTAAAAAAGGTGGTAGTTTCAATAGGGTAGTTGCAGATCTTAAAGGAAGTTATGGTGAGGTTAATAACCATTATTTCAAGATCTACGGCCGACAATCTGGTCTGGCGAATCAGATTAAAGCCGGTGAATATGAGTTAAAAGCTGGTTTGACGCCGGTTGAATTCCTAAAGGTAATTACATCGGGCGTATCTAAAAATTATCGATTTACGATCATTGAAGGCAGTAATTTCAAAGAGATGATTCACGCGATAAGTGAGCATAAATACCTTAAAGACGATGTTAGCCATTTAAGTACAGAAGAACTTCTTAAGCAGCTCGGCGTTTCTGAAAAACACCCAGAAGGTTTGTTTCTAGCGGAGACGTTCAGTATCGAGAAGAACGGTTCAGCACTGGCGGTATTAAAGCGCTCTAACGCTATGATGCAAAAGATTTTGGAAGATGAATGGCAAAAACGCGACAGCAAACTGCCATACAAGTCATCTTATGAGGCTTTAATCATGGCTTCCATTGTTGAAAAGGAAACAGCGCGAGCAGATGAGCGTCCGATTATTTCCGGTGTGTTTGTTCGTAGATTGAATAAACGCATGCGCCTGCAAACTGACCCGACCGTTATTTACGGTATGGGAGATGATTACAACGGCAACATTCGTCGTAAAGATTTAAGAAAGCCAACGCCTTACAACACCTATGTAATACCGGCGCTACCGCCTACACCTATCGCCATGGTTGGTAGGGAAGCCATTGAAGCAGCGCTTAATCCTGCAGACGGTAAAGCGCTTTATTTTGTTGCTAAAGGCGATGGCAGTCATTATTTTTCAGCGACTTTGAAAGAGCATAACAATGCAGTTAGGCGTTATCAGCTTACGCGTCGTAAAGATTATCGCTCTTCGCCATAGGACCCAAAATTATGAATACAAGCGTTGAAGGTCGCTTTATCACTGTTGAAGGCACTGAAGGGGTTGGTAAATCAACAAATATTGAATATTTGTGCCAGCTACTACGTGACCGCGGCATAGAAATTGTTCTAACCCGTGAGCCAGGCGGGACACCGCTAGCAGAAGAGTTACGTGAACTACTTCTTTCTCCTCGTGATGAGCGTGTTAGTGAAGACACCGAGTTGTTGCTGATGTTTGCGGCGCGTACCCAGCATATCGAAAATGTGATTCGTCCTGCGCTTGAACGTGGAGCTTGGGTTATAAGCGATCGATTTACAGATGCGACTTATGCTTACCAAGGTGGCGGAAGAGATGTGGATCTTGAGCATATCGCGATGCTAGAGAGAATCGTTCAGCATGGTCTTCATCCTGATATGACATTGCTTTTGGATTTAGATGTAGAAATCGGCTTACAACGTGCTTCGCAAAGAAGTGTGCCTGATCGCTTTGAACAGGAAAAGTTGGATTTCTTCCATAAAGTTCGCAACATGTACTTATCTAGAGCAGGAGCTGAGCCTAATCGTTTTAGTGTAATTGATGCATCTAAGAGTATTCCTGAAGTACAGGCGCAAATTTTAGATGCTGTAAATACGTTTGTGGGTTCTGATAATGCCTGAACTGTTAAAGCCGTTTCCATGGTTTGATGAGCGATTTGCTCATCTAAGTCAGTTGCATGATCAAAACCGTTTGCCCCATGCATTGCTAATTCATGGCATGCCGGGTATAGGTAAAGCGGCTTTTGCAACAGCGTTTGCGCAATCTCTTCTATGTCAAAGTCCTGTGCAGGGTCGAGCATGCGGTCATTGCAAGTCATGTGACCTTAATGCTGCTGGTAGTCACCCAGATCTCTTTATTCTCTCGCCAGAAGAAGAGGGTAAGCAGTTAAAGGTTGATCAAGTTCGTGGATTAGGGGAATTCATTTACAGTACCGCACAGCAAGGTGGTTATCGTGCAGTGGTTGTTGATCCTGCCGATGCTATGAATATCGCTTCTGCCAACGCGCTTTTGAAAATGCTAGAGGAGCCAGGGGCTGACACAATTATTCTGCTGGTTACTTCTAAAATGGGCCAGGTGTTGCCGACCATTAAAAGCCGTTGTCAGCATGTGGAGTGCCATAATCCTTCTGAAGGAGACGCGATTGACTGGTTGATGGCTGCTGCTGAGATTGATGCAGAGAAGGCTAAGAGTATACTGCATATCAATCGTGGAGCACCTAAAGAGGCCTTGTCATACATAGAAAAAGGCTTAAATGAGCATCGAGCACAGCTAATTCGCGGACTTGCGGATATACTTAAACAAAGAAGAACAGCGCTTGAGGTTGCTCAATCTTGGCAAAAGCTTGATTTAGAGATGTTGCTAGGGTGGTTTTACAGTTTGTTGTCTGATGCTGCTCGTGGTTCGGTATGTCAAAGTCCTGAGTTATTAAGGCAGGATGATGCGCGTAATATGCTGAATGCAGTTGCTAAAAAAACCAACCCAGTTAAAATCTTTAAATTAGCGGATAAAGTACACGAAGAGCGCAGAGCAATAATGCATAGGCAAAACCCTAATAAGCAGTTATTGTTAGAAAATATACTATTGGAATGGGCTGCGCTGCTCAATTAAGGATAAAGGTTCAATATGGTTGCTGTACCACGTTTAAGTCATGGCATTTTGTCTTTGAATATTCAGACAAAGGAAGAGCTATACGAGGCTTACTTACCGTACATCACTAATAGCGGATTATTTATTCCTACTCTACGCTCTTATCATCTAGGCGAAGAGGTGTTTATGTTGCTTGAATTAATGGATGAAGGCGACAAAATACCGGTTACAGGGAAGGTAATTTGGGTTACCCCAAAAGGCGCACAAGGTGGTCGAACACCAGGTATTGGTATTCAACTCTCCGCTGATGATACTACCCTAGTAAACAAAATAGAGACCTATCTGGCAGGAACTTTAAACTCAGAGAAAAAAACAAACGCTCTGTAGTGTAAATCCTTCCTATCTAAATATTTATGTTCATCGATTCTCACTGTCATTTGGACAGGTTAGACCTGTCTCCGTACGATAATAATTTTTCTGATATGCTTCAGGCCGCCTTTGACCGTAAGGTTGATGCGATGCTTTGTGTATCTATCGCAATGTCGCAATTTCCTTCAATGTATGAGCTTATTAAGCCGTATGAAAAGGTATTCGCTTCGGTTGGGATTCATCCCTTATCCGCTGCTGAAGAGCAAGTGAGTGTTCAGGAGCTAATTGAGCATGCCTCTCAGCCGAGAGTTATCGCTATTGGTGAAACGGGTCTGGACTATTACTATCAAACAGATACTAAAGAGGCTCAGCAGAAAAGTTTTGAGACTCATCTTGTCTCTGCAGGCGAATTAAAGCTTCCTGTTATTGTTCATACGCGTGATGCGCGCCAAGATACACTGGATATGATTAAGGCTCATGGCAATCAAGAATCTGGTGGAGTGCTGCACTGTTTTACAGAAAGCTTGGATATGGCTAAAGCTGCCTTAGATATGAACTACTATATTTCATTCTCTGGCATCACTACGTTCCGCAATGCCAGTGAGTTACGTGATGTAGTTAAGGAGATACCTTTAGAGCGAATCCTTATCGAGACTGATGCGCCATATCTAGCACCGGTGCCGCATCGTGGTAAGAAAAATGAGCCTAAGTACGTGGTTGAAGTAGCTCAGTGTATTGCGGATCTTAAGGGTGTCTCCATTGATGTAGTTGCTCAGCAAACTACCGATAATTTCTACCGACTTTTTAATAAGGCGGATCAGAATGTTTCAATATCCTCCAATTAATTACATCGAACCTGTTTTTAGGCCGCCAAGTGAAGCTCAGTCGCTTATCCTGCAGGTAACGAATGGCTGTAGTTGGAACAAGTGCACGTACTGTGAAATGTATCGTGCACCACAAAAAAAATTCCGCCCTAAATCTATTGCTGATATCACTGAAGAAGTCATTCGTTGTAGTGCCGCGCTAGGCGCTGTTAGAAAGGTGTTTCTCGCTGATGGCGACGCAATGGCTTTGTCATTTAAGCGTTTGAAAGAGATCTTACTGGTCATCAAAGAGTATCTTCCAAGCGTTTCTAGAGTTTCTGCATATTGCTTACCTCGTAATCTCCTAAATATCACCGTTGAAGAGTTATCTGAGTTACGTGAATTAGGCTTGTCACTTCTGTACGTAGGTGCTGAGAGCGGTAATGATGAGATTCTTGAGAAGATTGAGAAGGGTGAAACCTTCGAGACGACCAAGGATGCTCTGCTTAAGATTAAAGCGGCCGGCATCAAATCTTCCGTAATGATCATTAATGGTATGGGCGGATCAAGATACTCCCACCAGCATGCGATTGACTCGGCACGATTGGTCAATGCCGTTCAACCAGATTACCTGGCGACTTTGGTGTTGTTTTTCCATGAAAGTGAGGCTGAATTTGTAAAGTCGTTTGGTGATGATTTCGAGTTCTGCAACCAACGTCAGTTGATCGAAGAGATGCAAACCTTTATTAGTCATCTTGATTTGGGCAAGACTATTTTTAGGAGCGATCATGCCTCGAATTATCTTGTGCTCAAAGGGGTGTTGGGGCGCGATAAAGAGAAGCTGCTTACAATGATTGACGGTGCATTAAATTCAGAAAGCAGTGTGTTTCTCCGTTCTGAATCCAGTCGTGGCCTATAAAAAATAGTTCTTCGGTTTATTTTCAAAGTTCATATTGAGTACTAGAGAAGTACTTACATAATTGCTTACAGTCTATATACTTTGGTATTAAATGATTTTATTGCCAATATTTAGGGGTAAAAAGCAATGAGACGTCCAGTTCGAGTAGCCGTAACCGGCGCCGCAGGTGCTATTAGCTACAGCTTGCTGTTTAAGATTGCTGCTGGTGAGATGATGGGTAAGGATCAGCCTGTAATTCTGCAGCTGATTGAACTACCGCAAGCGATGGATGCGCTTCGTGGTGTCGCAATGGAATTGATGGATTGCGCATACCCACTTCTTCATACCATCACTCTGCATGACAATGTAGAAGATGGTTTTAAAAACGCTCACTATGCATTACTAGTTGGTGCCAAGCCACGTGGTCCAGGTATGGAGCGTAGCGATCTACTTGAAGAAAACGCTGCTATTTTTGCTCGTCAGGGTAAAGCACTAAATGATTTCGCTAACCGTGACGTTAAAGTACTTGTTACAGGTAACCCTGCAAATACGAATGCACTTATCGCTAGCCGAAATGCGCCGGACTTAAGCCCATCGCAGTTTACTTGTTTAACTCGTTTGGATCACAACCGCGCTAAAGGCATTCTAGCTAACCACTGTGGTGCTACCACGCGTGATATTGGTGGAATCATGATTTGGGGTAACCATTCTCCAACTCAATATCCAGATCTTCATCAGGCAACAATCCTAGGTAAGCCTGCTATGTCTCAGATCGACACTACTTGGTACAGAGATGAGTTCATCCCTAAAGTGCAGAAGCGTGGTGGTGAGATCATCGAAGCGCGTGGCCTTTCTAGTGCAGCATCTGCAGCACAAGCGATTGTTGATCAGATGCGTGATTGGGTGCTTGGTACAGAGCCAGGTGAGATCATCAGTATGGGTATTCTGAGTGACGGTAGTTATGGTATCGCAAAAGGTATCTTCTATTCATTCCCAGTGCGCTGTAACTACGGCCGTTACCAAATCGTTCATGATATCGATGTAAACGATTTCAGCCGCAAACGTCTTACTGCAACAGAGCAAGAGCTATTGGACGAAAAGCAGATCGTTGACCACTTGCTACCTAAAGAAACTGAAGCTTCTCACCAGAACCTATCTATCTGCTTGCGTTCCGGAGTGACTCTGTATGCTGATAATGCAGGTCCAGATGAAGAAGACAGATTCATGACAACAAACAGAGTAATGTAGTTTTAACTATTATTAATCTGTTAAAGTGCCTCTTCATCTGAAGGGGCATTTTTTATGGTAAAGCTACTTACAGTCAAAACAGGCCGCCAAGGGCTTTTTGAATTTACACGACAATTGCAACAGTTGCTCGATCAGAGTGATGTGACAGAAGGGTTGTGCACTTTGCTGATACAGCATACAAGTGCCAGCCTGATTATTCAGGAAAATGCCGATCCCAGTGCCAAACATGATTTAGAAAATTGGTTGAATCGTTTAGTACCTGAGCACGATTCACTGTATACCCATACGCTAGAGGGCGATGATGATATGCCTGCCCACATAAAAAGTGTTCTGACGAGCCCCTCTTTATCCATTCCTGTACTAAATGGTCAGTTGAGCTTAGGGACGTGGCAGGGTGTATATTGCTGGGAGCATCGTCATTGTTCATCAAGCAGGCAAATAGCCGTGCATATTGGTTAGATTATCTTTTAAGCCTTGGTATATTGCAGGCACAAAAAAAGCTGCAAATGCAGCTTTTTTTATTTTTATCGGGCTTAGAACTCTTCTGTCGTTTCCATTGGGGTGACGCTTTGTAGCATCTTTAAGAGATCTAACAGAATAATTAAAATGCTGTTGTAGTAGCATACGCCTTGAACAAAACGTTTTGTGGTTTCTTCACCAGTAGCATTAGGCGCACGATCGATATCGTTCTGAGGAAGATTAATTACTTCGTCAACGCTATCAACCACTAATCCAACAACTTCTTGCTCATTGTACTCAACAACGATAATGCGCGTATCATCATCGGGTTCGTGTGGGCTCAAGCCAAACATCTGACGTGTATCGATAACAGTTACAACATTACCACGCAGATTGATGATACCCAGAATAAAATAGTCTGAACCAGGCACTGGGGTAATTTCGCTGTAACGAAGTACCTCTTTAACCTGAACTACATCAACGCCGTACAACTCATTATCGACCTTGAAGGTTGCCCATTGGTGATAGATGACTTCTTCTTGATTGCTGCGTTTAGTATCACTTGCTTCTTGGTGCAAAGCTTGCTCAGCTTGTAACGATTTAAGGTGTTCAGCTGCTGCTTCTAGACCCATAATGTTCTACCTATCCTGTTTGCTACAACTAAGGACTCTTAAGGTAAAAAGAGTGCTTTTTTATATTTCGAGTATCCCACAGCTTTAAAATGCTTAAAAGTAGGGAGATAGTGTTTTGTTACAGCATAGACTAGCAATGCTACGGTTTAAACCGTACAGATCAAAAAAAGTAATTATTTCAGCTGGATGGAGTAAATTTATTTAACCGCTATAGACAGTTATCAGGTTTAGGTAAGCCGGAAATTTTTGCAATCAATTTCGCAGGACTGCCAGGGAAAAGCTTCATTAGATAGATACTTTTCCCTTTGTCTTTGCCTAGCTTTAGTGAAACCGCTTTCACTAAAGGGCGCATTGCAGGAGAAAGCTGATATTGTTCGTAGAACTCACGAATAATATTGATGATCTCCCAATGATCTTGGGTCAATGTAAGACCTTCTGAGTCAGCTATTGAATGAGCAACGGTCTCATTCCAGTCGTCTAAGTTTCTGAGATAGCCTTCTTCATCAAATTCGATAGTCATATTAAAACCAGCTAACAACTTTGTTCATTTTGCAGCTTAGTTCTACAAACTGCTCATCTGTTGCCAGTGTAAAGCGAGTGCTGAGTTTATCAGTTAGGCCGCGTGCGCTTACATCAGGCTCTAATGCAAAGAGTTTACAGCTCTCAGGTAAGTCAGAGAAAAGAGATGCATTGGCAGATAGCGCGGCATAGACGCCGTCTTCAATTACTAGAACGGTGTCTTTGTCTTTAACGCTCGCAAGCATTCTGTTGAAAAGTTGCGTGTTGTTATGAGATTTATTTAGCAGATGTAGAATCATATTAGAACGTCAATACAGTATCGTGGCTATCAAGTAGTTTGCTTAGGTCGTTCTGAGAGATAATTTGAACGGGCAAACCTAGATCAGTTTCTGAGAGCGCGTTAGCTGCAAGATCTTCAGCGCAAACAAATATCTGATCAATATCGTACATTGGCAGTGCGCTAAGCATTGATTCAATATTTTTATGGCCTGTTTGCTCAGTGTTGTGGCTTTTAAGGAGTTGGAACAGGCCGTCCCCTAAAAATGCCAAACTGACGGGCATCTCGAAAATAGAACAGGTTAAAGCAACATCTAATGCGTCACGTGAGTAACTTGTGCCATAAGGCGCATGTTGATTCAGGATTAAAACTGATTTCTTATCACTCATCATTAAGCCCCAAATGTAACGACGCGATCTGAAACGGCAATAGCTTCAGCTAGTTGACCAAGACCGGACAATTCAAAGCCTTTGGCAATGTTTCCACACGGTTTTTCATATCGCTTAGCTTCATTGTCATCTAGTACGCCTCGCTTAACTGCCGCAGCGATGCAGACAACAAGGTCTAGATCGTGTTCGGTTGCCAAGGCTTGCCACTCTCTAGGTAAATGGGTTTCGTCCTGTGGTGGGACAATTAGAGAGTTAGCGAGATTAACGCCATCGGCATAAAAGAACACTCGATACAGCTCATGGCCTTGCTGCAAGAGTGTTTTAGCATAACGTAATGCTGTCGCAGCCGATTGACTGCTTGAGGGTGAGGCCTGAATAACTATTGAGAATTTCATTGAATTGCTAAAGCCTATAACTAAAAAGCCCCGCAATCTTAACAAAGAAAGCGGGGCTTTTTATATATTTACGAACTACTTAGTCGTCGCTTAGGAAGCCAACAAGGCTTAGTAAGTGTACGAATAGGTTGTAAATGTTCAGGTACAAGCTAACAGTCGCCATAACGTAGTTAGTGTATGTGCCGTTAACGATGTTGCTAGTGTCGTAAAGAATAAAGCCACACATTAGCAGCACGACAAGGGCAGAGAATGCTAAATGAAGTGCGCCTAGCTGTACGCCAAATAAAGGCAGTACAAACAAAGCAACCATTGCAATCAGAGCAACCATCATACCAGCAGCCAAGAAGCCGCCCATGAAACTGAAATCTTTCTTACTTGTTAGAACGTAAGCAGATAGACCGAAGAAGGTTAGGGCTGTCATGCTCAGTGCAGTTGTAACGATCTGACCACCATTTGCCATAGCTAGATAGCTATTAATAAGTGGTCCAAGGCCAAAGCCCATCATTCCAGTGAACAAGAAAACCAAAGGAATAGCAGCGGCGCTATTTTGCTTCTTGTTTAAGATGAATAGCATTACAAAACTAAGAATAAAGCTGCCGATATAAACAAAGAACGGCATCTGAAGCATCATAGAGATGCCAGCAGAAATAGCGCTTACAACCATTGTCATGGCTAGCAGCATGTATGTGTTACGAATGACTTTGTTCGTCTGCAGTACGGACTGTTCGGAACGAGCATCGTAAGTATTTACGTTACGCATGATATCCTCGAAAAAGATTTCCCTATTAAGTTTCTCTATATATAAGTATTTTAGTCGGTTTTTCAAGCCCTTTACATAGTTTTAGTGGGGGGTAGAATCTCCCGCTCATACTGAAACGACCTTTGTTATGACTGATCTTGATATTCTCTTTGAAGACGAGCATTTAATTGCAGTTAATAAGCCTTCTGGTTTGTTGGTTCACCCAAGTTGGATTGCACCTCGTGGCACACCTAATTTAGCGTCCATGCTGAAAAGCTATTTCGATGGTGGTAGTCCTTACACCATTCATCGTTTAGATCGACCAACCTCTGGGGTTATTTTATTTGGTAAAAACAAAGAGATAGCGCAACAAATGAATCTAATCTTTGCAGAAAGAAAGATTAGTAAAACTTATCTCTGTATGTGTCGTGGCTACACTCCGGAGCAGGACGTGATTGATTACGCGCTGAAAGAACAGCTAGACAAAATAGCTGATAAGCACGCAAATCAAGATAAAGAACCCCAAGAAGCGGTTTCTAATTATAAACGCTTAGGTGCCGTTGAAATCGATATGCCAGTAGGACGGTATGACAAATCGCGCTATTCACTGGTGGAGGTTAAGCCTGAAACAGGAAGAAAGCACCAAATCCGTCGTCATATGAAGCATATCTTTCATCCAATCGCGGGTGATACCAAACACGGTGACAATAAACATAACAAAGCTTTAAAGCAGGAATTCGATCTTCAGCGATTGATGCTAATGGCGACTGAGCTGGAGTTTATTCACCCTGTAACAGAACAAACTCTAAAACTAACTGCACCAGTCGATGAATATTGCGATCAATTGTTTAGCAGCTTTGGTTGGTCGGGATTGTACCCAATAGGTAAAACTGAGCCTTAGCAATAGCCTGTACTAAATCAATTAATATCTATTTATTTGAGGCTTGAGCGAAATTTAACGGTCATAAGCCAGTATTCATGGGGATTGGGGCTAGGTTTTTTATAAAAGCTATGATCTAATCGCGCATTATTAAGATGGTAATTACGGCCTTTTTAGACGGTAAACATTGATGACCCAAGAACAAAGCATTTCCGCGCTACTTTCTCAGAAAAACGGCAACATTCGTATCGGTATTATCGGTGCAATGGATGAAGAGGTGGAGCTGTTAAAAGCTGCACTGGAAGAGAGAGAAGATCATGAAATAGCTGGGTACTTACTTTTTACAGGTAAGTTACATGGACACGATATCGTTTTGCTTAAATCCGGTATCGGTAAAGTCAACGCGGCTATTGGAACTACCATTCTTCTTCAGGCATTTAAACCTGATTGTGTTATCAATACTGGCTCTGCTGGTGGTTATGATCCAGAGCTCAATGTTGGTGATATCGTTATTTCTTCTGAAGTTCGTCATCACGATGTTGATTTAACGGTATTTGGCTACGAATATGGCCAAGTGCCACGTCAGCCTGCAGCATTTACTCCAGACGCGACTTTGGCAAAGGTCGCTGAACGTTGTGTTGAGCGCATGGACGGCATGAAAACGACTCGTGGATTGATCTGTACGGGCGATCAGTTTATGAACGACCCTGACCGAGTAGAGCGCAAGCGCAAGTTGTTCCCTGAAATGAAAGCTGTAGAGATGGAAGCTGCTGCGATTGCTCAAACATGTCATCAATTTAATACACCGTTCATCGTGATTCGTGCTTTGTCAGACATCGCAGGTAAAGAGTCTGGCGTGTCATTCGACCAATTTCTTGTGACTGCCGCTAAACATTCTGCAGAAATGATCATCGCAATGATTGATGAGTTGGCTTCCAACTGATACAAATAAGGCCTTTGTAACATGTAGCAATTATAAGGGCCTTAAATGACTACCTCTTTTTACCCACCTGTTCGTACCCTGATGGGCCCTGGACCATCAGATGTAAGCCCTCGAGTTCTATCGGCGATGGCTCGCCCAACAATCGGTCACCTTGATCCTGAATTTATCCGCATGATGGATGAAATCAAAGTGATGCTGAAAAACCTTTTCAAAACTGATAACGAATTAACAATGCCTGTGTCTGCACCTGGTTCTGCAGGAATGGAAGCGTGCTTTGTTAACTTGGTTGAGCCGGGTGATAAGGTGATCGTTTGCCAAAACGGTGTTTTTGGCGGTCGTATGAAAGAGAATGTAGAGCGTTTTGGTGGCGAATGCATTCTTGTTCAAGATGAATGGGGTCAGCCTGTGGATCTTGAAAAGGTTAAAGCTGCGTTTGCAGACAATGAAAATGTTAAAGCTTTGGCTTTTGTCGATGCGGAAACATCTACGGGTGTCCGTTCTGATGCAAAAGCACTTTGTGAATTAGCTCAGGCTAACGGCGCTCTTACTATTGTTGATGCGGTAACGTCTCTTGGTGGTGTAGAAGTTGACGTTGATGGCTGGGGTATTGATGCAATTTACTCTGGTACTCAGAAGTGCCTTTCCTGTCCTCCTGGTATCTCTCCAGTGAGCTTTAGCCAGAAAGCAGTTGAGGCTATCCAAAACCGTACAAGCTCTGTTCCTAGCTGGTTCTTAGATACGAACCTTGTAATGGGATACTGGGGTGGTGGCGGAAAGCGTGCTTATCACCATACAGCGCCTGTGAACTCTCTATATGCGCTGCATGAATCTCTTGTAATGCTTGAGGAAGAGGGCCTTGAAAATGCTTGGGCTCGTCATCAGAAGCTGCATTTGGCACTACGTGCGGGTCTTGAAGCAATGGGTATCGGTTTCCTAGTTGATGAAGATTGTCGCCTGCCACAGCTTAACTCTGTCATCATTCCTGATGGCGTTGATGATGCTGCTGTGCGTACTGCGCTACTGAAAAATTACAATCTAGAGATCGGTGCGGGCCTTGGTGCTTTGGCTGGTAAAGTATGGCGTATCGGTTTGATGGGTACTGCATGTACTCAGCGCAATGTTATGTTGTGCCTAGACGCTCTAGAAAACACACTTGCTGAGATGGATGCACCAATTAAAATTGGTGTTGCAGCTCAAGCAGCAGCTGCAGTATTGGCTGAATAAGTTATTTAAGCCATGGATCATCGGTCCATGGTTTATTTTAATGTCTGGCTAATTAAAGCAATTGATTCAGGGTGGTCCCACTCTTTACCGCCAAGAATTGTATCAATCAGCTTTCCTTCTTTATCGAACAATAATGTCATCGGCAGTCCTTTAATGCCAAATTCATTAAAAGAACGATTTTTCTCATCAAGTAAGATCGTAAACGTTAATTCGGTATCAAGTTCCATTAAAAAACTGGAAACAGATACAGAATCTTCACCGGCATTGATCGCCACAATCTCAAAGTCTTGATCGGCAAAATGCTCCTGGAGTCTCTGCATGGATGGTATCTCTTTGATGCAAGGCGGACACCAAGTTGCCCAGAAATTAAGTAGAACGACTTTTCCTTTGTAATTCGCTAAAGAAACCGTTTCGTGATCTGTGTTTTGAAAGCTCAACTTATAGAGTTCGCTTTGTGCTACAGCAGTGGCAGAAGTGGCAAAAAGGAAAATGGAAATAAGTGCTGATTTTAAGAAGGACATATGTTGCTCTCGATAGATACAGTGCGGATGATAGCAAAATAGCAATTTAAAAAGTACGAGATGGTGTTTGCTGTTTCATCCTTTATACTCTGAGCCTATAAAGAATAAAACAGTTCAATCTAGATGGGATAATAAGAATGAAAGTTGCATTTATAGGTTTGGGTGTCATGGGATACCCGATGGCAGGGCATTTAGCGCAAGCAGGTCACGATGTTACGGTTTATAACCGCACGACTGCTAAATCAGAGGCATGGATTGAAGACTATAAAGGCAGTTTTGCTTTAACGCCTGCAATGGCTGCTCAGGGGGCAGATATCGTGTTTACCTGTGTTGGCAATGATGATGATTTAAGGGCTGTGACATCAGGCGAGCAGGGTGTGTTAAGCACAATGCAAGCGGGTTCCATTTTGGTGGATCACACTACAGCATCTGCTGAAGTTGCCCGAGAGCTGTCGGAACTGGCAGGAGAGCAAGGCGTAGGCTTCTTCGATGCTCCTGTATCAGGAGGTCAGGCAGGTGCGGAGAATGGCGTTTTAAGTATTATGGTTGGCGGTAATGCTGCTAACTTTTCTATTGTTGAGCCAGTTATGGATTGTTATGCAAAATCTACGCGTTTGCTTGGAGAGGCGGGCTCTGGGCAATTAGCGAAAATGGTAAATCAGATTTGCATAGCTGGGTTGGTGCAAGGCTTAGCTGAAGGAGTTCACTTTGCCAAAGCTGCAGGTTTGGATGCTGCACAAATTTTCGATGTAATTCAACATGGTGCTGCTGGATCTTGGCAGATGGTTAATCGCCATCAAACTATGATTGATAATGAATTTGACTTTGGTTTTGCTGTTGATTGGATGCGTAAAGATCTAAATATCGTTCTAGATGAATCCCGAAAAAATGGTGCAAGACTGCCTGTTACTGCATTGGTAGATCAATTTTATGCTGATGTTCAACAAATGGGCGGTGGGCGCTGCGACACCTCGAGCCTTCTCATGCGTTTAGAGGGTGATAGCAAGAAATAACCACTATTTATCAATGGTTTTTATGGGCCATTGATGGATAGACACAGGCTGGTAGCTCTATATAATTGCCCGCGATATTTCTTTATTACTACTACAAAATATCTAGGACAGTTCTATGGATAAATATAATCTAATCTCTGTTGCTCCAAGTCTTGCGATTGTTGCAGCAATGATCATTGGTACATTTGTTGGCGTTAAAGTAATCAAAAATATGATTGCTAAAGATGCAGCGGCTGCAGACAAGTAAGTTGTAGCTTTGCCGGGAACCTCAATTGAGCAACCCGGCTAATTTTTCCTACCAATCGTCCGGCACAACAAACCCTCTATCTAATTCTTTCCCTTTTTTATCAAATCTAGCCACAAGAATGGGTCTGTCAGCTTTTATCAGCGCTGCCTTTAATTCGGCATAATCCAAAAGTATTGAATGATCAGCAATCAGCCAATAAGGCTTATGCATAATGCTGTAAAGGAATGGGCATTTAACCTGGTTAATCTCATCCTGCCTAAGCCACCAGCCTTGGAGGTGATTGGGATTAATTGCAGGGTGAAGTTCTATTTTAGAACCAAACTCAGCAAAAGGATGGAATAGGTAACCCTGCATTAGCATGACGAAAATCACAGGGGATAAACCCTCGCTTTTACACGCTAGGATGCCTTGAGGGGTTTTAGATATTTTAAGTTGATATTCTACCATTCTCTCGTATTTTATATCTAACCGATCCCTCTTTCCTGGGCCAATAAAATCTGCAAGCTTGGTGCCTGAACCTGTTCTTAAATAGTATTTAATTGCACATTCTAGATGGAAGTCCCCCCTTGATGAATCGCCTATAAAATCGAGTTCACCCAAAGTGACTTTATTATCAAAAACCTTAATATTTCTTTTAATATCATATAAATGAGTGTCATTGTTGAGGATGTGATTGACTATGTTTTCGTAATATCCGCCAAGGTTTCTTGCTGTAAATCTTGATCTGTTAACTACTACTGATTTGGGCTGATCTGCACTAATAAGGTCATGAAAGGGAATATAGCTATTCGGCACGTTTATCAAAGAAGGGCCGCTTAAAACCCAGTCTATATCGTTATCCATGCGCAGTGCTCTTTTAAGTAGATAAAATAAGGAACAGTCGATTCGTCGTAATCTAAGACTTTCCTTTTTACATCAACTGTTGAAATGCTTAAAGTATGCTGCAAATACGATGGGATTATAAATAAGGGTATACAATGACCAGATCAGCAGATAATAACGTCCCTTTAAGCGAACAAAACCGTGATGTTCTGTTATCAGAATCAGACATTAATAATATTTTGGTTAATGGTGCACAAATCTCATTAACTAAACTTCGTAAAGCACAAAGTACTGACGCTCAGCTTTGCTACTACGCAGAAATAGGTGTTTACTTGGAGGTATCGCTTTCACGCGGGGCGGGTATTACTGAGTCGACTATGGATACTCTGCAGGAGATTCATAGAATTGCTACCCATGAATACATGGATAACCGTAAGCTATTGGCCAAGGTAGAACAGTAAGCAGTGTCAGAAAATGCCCCAGCTGAAACATTTGATGCCAGTGCCTTTTTAAAGCAGCTCACAAAAAGGCCTGGAATCTACCAAATGTACGATGCAGATAATGAGCTTCTGTACATTGGTAAAGCCAAAAACCTTAAAAACCGAGTTTCTAGTTACTTCCGCTCTTCTGGTCTCAGTATCAAGACACGTGCGTTGGTTGCGAAGATAGCTGATGTTCAGGTCACCATCACTAACAGTGAAACCGAAGCGTTATTACTTGAGCAAAACCTAATTAAGCAGCATAGGCCGCCTTATAATATTCTTCTGCGTGACGATAAATCGTACCCATATATCTTTATTTCAGATAAAGATGATTATCCTGCGGTGCGATTTAGCCGAGGCGCCAAGCGTAAAAGCGGTAAATATTTTGGGCCGTTCCCAAGCGGAGGGGCAGTTCGTGATAGCCTGAACCTGCTTCAGAAAATCTTTAAGATACGCCAGTGCGATGATAGTTTTTATAAAAATAGATCACGCCCTTGCCTTCAGTATCAAATCAAAAGATGCACAGCGCCTTGCGTAAGAGCTATCTCTAAAGAAGATTATCAAGATGATATTCGCCATGCCTCTATGTTTTTAGATGGTAAAAACAACAAGGTTATGGATGAAATTGCTAGTCAGATGGAAAGCGCCTCCGCTGACCTTGAGTTCGAAAAGGCAGCACTTTATAGAGATCAGCTGATCAGTCTGCAAAAAGTGCAAGAGCAGCAGTATGTAACCGGAATGCAAGGAGAGGCTGATGTTATTGGATGTTCAGTTCAGCCTGGCGGGGTCTGTATACATATGCTGTTTGTCCGTGGCGGACGAATTATCGGAAGCAAGGCGCACTATCCCAAGGTATCTATAGAAGAAACCTCTAGTGAAATTGTTTCGGCTTTCGTTGCGCAGTGGTATTTGGGTTCGCAACGTGAAATACCGGCATATATTGTGTTGCCAAGCGAGGTTGAAGATAAAGATTGCTTGCAGCAAGCGATAGAAGAATCATCAAATAAAAAGGTAGTGTTTTCGCATACGGTTAGAGGTGAGCGAGCAGCATGGCAGAAACTGGCAAATACCAATGCTGAGCAGCAGTTAGGTAGTTATTTAGCTAACAAAAAGAATATCTATAACCGTTATCTAGAGCTGCAAAGTCTCTTGGATCTTGATGAGGTTCCGCAACGGTTAGAGTGTTTCGATATTAGTCACAGTTCAGGTGAAGCAACAGTTGCCTCGTGTGTAGTGTTCGATAGGAATGGGCCGCTTAAATCAGATTACAGGCATTTTAACATCGAAGGAATTACTCCAGGTGATGACTATGCAGCAATGCATCAAGCTTTACTCAGGCGTTATACGCGTCTTAAGAAAGGAGAGGGTAAATTACCCGATATCCTGTTAATAGATGGCGGTAAGGGGCAGGTCACTCAAGCAATGGAAGTGCTGGACGAACTAAGTATATCCGGCGTCTTAGTTATTGGTGTGGCTAAGGGCCCAACTCGTAAGGCTGGATTTGAGGTTCTTATTTCGGGAGATACGGGTGAAGAGACTGTTTTAGAGAGTAGCTCTGCAGCTTTACATCTAATTCAGCATATTCGTGATGAAGCACATCGATTTGCCATTACAGGACACCGTGCTCGTAGAGGTAAGGCTAGAAAGCGATCAGTTTTAGAGGATATTCCCGGTGTGGGGCCTAAACGAAGAAGAGAATTGCTAAGACATTTTGGTGGAATCCAAGAAGTAGAGCGCGCCAGTGTTGAAGAAATTGCAAAAGTCTCTACCATAAGCAAAACAATTGCCGAAGAAATCTATGCGGCACTCCATCCTGATATTTGAATGCCAGATGAATATACCCAATATACTTACATCTCTACGTATTGTTTTAATTCCTGTCTTTGTGCTGATCTTCTATTTGCCTTATAGCTGGGCGCCCATTGCTACAGGTGTGGTATTTGCTGTTGCTGGCTTTACTGATTGGTTAGATGGTTATTTAGCGAGGAAGTTGAATCAAACCTCTCCCTTTGGCGCTTTCTTGGATCCTGTTGCGGATAAGTTAATGGTAGCTATTTCTCTGGCTCTATTAGTTGAAAACTATGCGTCATGGTGGATCACAATTCCGGCGATCGTAATTATCGGTAGAGAGATTGTGATATCAGCTCTACGTGAGTGGATGGCTGAAGTAGGGCAGAGAGCGAGTGTGGCTGTCTCTTATATCGGGAAGGTAAAAACAGCACTACAGATGTTGGCGATTATGCTCATGATTGTTACAGAGCCCTACACGACAATATCGATAGCAGGGATTGTTGCACTGTATCTAGCAGCAGCATTAACTTTATGGTCTATGTATCAGTACCTTAGAGCTTCTTGGCCTGCTTTATCTGAACAGATGTAAGTGGTTAATAATTAAGCAGATTTTTTTATAAAATATGTGTTGACTTATAATCGGGGCTCTCTATAATACGCACCACATTGTTACAGCAGAGCGGGAATAGCTCAGTGGTAGAGCACAACCTTGCCAAGGTTGGGGTCGCGAGTTCGAGCCTCGTTTCCCGCTCCAAATTTTAAAGTAACAATATTGAGGCGCGGTGGCAGAGTGGTCATGCAGCGGACTGCAACTCCGTGTACGCCGGTTCGATTCCGACCCGCGCCTCCATCCTTGCCCGGGTGGTGAAATTGGTAGACACAGGAGACTTAAAATCTCCCGACTTCACGGTCGTACCGGTTCGATTCCGGTCTCGGGCACCATTTAAAGAATTCTCTGAAACCCTTGTATGGCGTGGCCTACAGGGGTTTTTTATTGTCTTTGATTATCATTCTATTTACATGTGCTATTCCATTTCACTTGGTTTTGTGTCGCGATATCGACCTGACATGACATTTAAGCTGACACGAGTGCTGGATTAAAACTCCGCTCCTTAGCTAAGGTAAAATCAAAAAAAATAGAAAGAGCAGGAAATGAAAGAGAAGAAAGTTTTACAGATAATCGAGATGTTGGAAATCATTCGTGAGATTCACCCGGAGATGACAGTGGGTATGATGCTTGCCTTCTTCGAGGTGGCACGCGGAAATGGTGTGACTGGGCGCGACCTTGAAGAGCGTTATGACATGAAACATGCCGCTGCTGCACGTATCTTAAGGTACTTCGATAGATGGCAAGCGAAGGACAAGGAAGGTGTCGATCTGATCGAAGCCCGTATAGACCCTGTCGACTACAAGGCCAAGCTGCGTTACCTGAACGAAAAAGGTGAGGCTGTTATGGATCGCATCGACAAGGCGCTTGCTGCTCGATAGGGGTTGTGTCTGGCTCTCAGGTCGGCGGGGTTGGGTGCAGTGATCCTATAAAAGAGCATCGCGACCACTATGAGATATCTTCAATTTAATCCCGAAATACTACTCAGCGCAGTGGATATTTTTGATGCTGACTGGGAGTCTGAAGCGCTGACTGATAAAGAGCGCACTCAGCCTGACAAGGGAGCTGACATGAGACATGACATGAGTCGACATGACGGGGAATACGAGTACGAAAAGGCTGCTTAATACTTATAAATCAGTGGATTACGGTCATAATCTCAAGTGATCGTAACCTTAAAATCTCCCGACTTCACGGTCGTACCGGTTCGATTCCGGTCTCGGGCACCATTTGAAGAATTCTCTGAAACCCTTGTATGGCGTGGCCTACAGGGGTTTTTTATTGCCTAAATCCCTTCGGTCCCATAGGTGGAGGTAATGCCGTTTGTAGGCCAGATTGGCACAAGGTTGGTGCGGATCGGTACGCCATGCTCCAGCTAAGAGTCAAACTACAGAAAAACTTTAAATAACGAGACGTCATGAAAGAAGTAGATATCAACAATCTAATCCTAATTCTTGAGGAATTTAAAAGTCTCAATCCTTAAATGAATCTTGATATGGTCATTACGCTGCTAGAAGTAGCTAAAGGTCATGGCATAACTGGGCGTGACATTGAGGAGGTGCTAGATACCAACTCTACTACTGCCGCTCGTATGCTTCGCCTGTTTGACCGTATACAGGCAAATGGTAAAGAGGGTCTTGATCTTGTCGAAGCGCGTATTAGTCCTGCGGATTACAGAGCGAAATTGCGTTTCTTGAATGCTGATGGTGAGGCGTTCATGGCTCGTGTTGGTGAATTATTGGAGGGGCGTAAGGGGTAGTGCTTTCGTCTCGTCATGCGTGTTCATAAATAAGGATGGTGTAACGATTAAACGAGATCATAAAAACCGGTATAGGATCGTGTGAAGAAGTAGGTAGCAGGCTGTCACGGCTGCGTGAAGTCAACTCTATGCGCGGTTAGTTGATTATGTTTCAGTTGGGCAGTAGTGCGACAGGTCATTGTAGCTATGAGCAGGACTTCGTTTGGTATACGACTCGTCATACCAGTGTGTCTCGATTGCTTAGGAGCGCCATCGATTTAAGGCTGTGCAGATATTGTTGGGACACATGAATATCAACACGGCCATGTGTTATATTTAGTTCTGTGTGGGGTTGCTTCAAAGTGCAACGGAGGCTCTGAATTTAGCTTGGGAAAGTCACGAATCTAAGGTCGGTAAGGCTGGCAAATGACCTTGGCGCGGTTGGCATAGAGTAGGCGCAGAAGACAAGGTGGGCATATAAATTAAAGCAATAATTCTATATATAACAATGACTTAAGCGTATATATTAAAGTATTTGCGAGACTTGAAATCTCCCGCTCGCAAGAGTGTACCGGTTCGAGTCCGGTTCCGGGCACCACTTGTGGTGATTCCTTCCTTTATATTTTTACTCCAAAGATAGAAAAATTTTTAGATTTATTTTTTTGCTTTTCTTTTCTTCCCTTCCCTGTAAGTGCTAGCTTCAACCTGACTCGCTTTCGTGTGAGTTGGCTGTTCCTTCTTTATATTGGATCGGTTTTATTGTGAGGCTGGATCTCTCGTCTAAATGGAATTATTACGGATCTTGTGATCGTAATGTAACGAGGTGTTGAGCAATATATTGGTCAATCTGCTAATCCTTACTATACACAATAGATATCTGGATGATTTAACAATAAGCAAGAAATGGATTTCAAAGGCATTATGGCAGATTCACTGAAAGGTATTTTTGTGCTTTTTGTTGCGGTTCTAATGGGGTATCAAGTAATTGAAGTGCTTGATATAGAATATCTTGCGCAATCCCCGAGTAAATCTGCTGAAGCTAAGAATGTTAAGGCTTCGCAAAGTGATTCTGATAAGGTTGAGGCTGTTCTAGCTGGTGTTGACCCTACCGATCTTTTTGAGTCGGCGGCGGCTGGTGAAAAGCTTTCGCTTGCTTGTGATAGTGGCTTGATCGTTGGTGATATCAACAAAAATAAATTCTCAAAAATAAGCTATGCGTCAATTACGAAGCGTGGAGTTACCTATATACAGGTTTCGCGTTATTCTCCTGCTTATCTCATCCAGGAGCATTACCAAGCTGTTACAGCGACTGAAGTAAATAAGGTTCCTGACGGCATACAGGCTGCGTTACAAGCTAAAATTAGTAATCCTCACGGCTGTAGCTTACAAGATCTATATCTTTCGCAGATAAATTATCTTAAATAATTAAATAGCTATATTTTCTGGAAAAACCAAGCCCTTCACTTAGCGTGAAGGGCTTGGTTTTTATCGGTATCTTAATTGGAGATTTGATGTATCAGTTGGGCTGTGTCAAGCATGCGGTTGGAGAATCCCCATTCATTGTCATACCAAGCAAAAACCTTGATCGTGTTTTTGTGTGTCATGGTTTGTGTCGCATCGAAAATACAGGACTCTGGTCGATGGTTGAAATCGATGGATACAAGGGGTTTATGGTTACATGCAATAATTCCTTTGTAGTTCTTGTCTGCTTCGCTTTGAATTAAGTTGTTTAGCTCGTTTGCTGAGCAATTGCTCTTGAGTGTGGCGCTTAGGTCGACTAGAGAAACATTTGCTGTTGGAACGCGTATAGCCATACCTGAAAGCTTCCCTCTAAGCTCGGGCAAAACCAGCCCTACAGCTGCAGCGGCGCCTGTCTTGGTTGGAATCATTGAGCTGGCAGCGGATCTTGCTCTATAGAGATCACCGCTAAAGGCATCCATTAAATGTTGATCATTGGTGTAGGCGTGTATTGTTGTCATTAAGCCTGATTCAATGCCGAAATGAGTGTTAATTATCCTGGCTAATGGTGCAAGGCAATTTGTTGTGCATGATGCATTGGAGATGATGGTGTGATTTGGTTGAATTGAGTCATGGTTAACGCCGTACACAATGCAAGCATCTGCGTCTTTAGATGGGGCTGATATCAATACTTTTTTGGCGCCGGCCTTGATGTGCTTTGATGCAGACTCTTTGTCGGTAAATAATCCTGTGCACTCAAGCACGATATCAATATCAAGCTCACTCCAGGGTAGGGCGCTTATGTCTTTTTCTCTAAATACCTTTATGGAGTCGTCGTTAACTATTAAAGCATTATTTTCAGCGATGACTTCGTATCTAAATCTACCGTGAATGCTGTCGTATTGAGTTAGGTGGGCGTTTACTTGCGGGTCGCAAAGGTCGTTGATGGCTACAATTTGTAGATTATCGCTTAAATTTGATTCATAAAAGGCGCGAAGGATGTTTCTGCCTATTCTTCCATAACCGTTGATTGCTATTTTTGCCTTCATAGTACTTCCTTATCATGCAGTTAAGGTTGCTTTCAGCGTAGCTCATCTAGCGCTTCCATCAATGTTGAATTTGAAAGAGTGTCTTGTAAGACTATAATAATACGTACCAGGCGATACATATTGGATATTAAATGAAACGCAATACGCAGGATTTGGTAAAAGAAGCGGCTGATAAGCTTTTACGCGAGGGTGTAAAGCCAACGCAGCAAAACATTAGGGATTGTATTGGTACGGGCTCAATTACAACCATAAATAAGGCGTTAAGCGCCTGGTGGTCTGAGCTTGGAGTGAGGCTTGATGAGGTTGGGCGAAACCCTAGTATTCCAGAGCCCGTTGCAAATAGCGCTCATAAGCTTTGGATGCAAGCGCTAGCTTATGCCAGTAAGGAGCTTGATGAACAGAGAAGTGCTCTAGAGAATGAGTTTGCTGAAAGAGCGCGGAAGCTATCTAATGCCTCTGTTGCGGATAACGGCGAGTTGAAGGAGCTAAGAGCGCAATGCCTTCGGCTGTTACAAGATAATGAGCGACTATCCAGCGAGAAAGGCGAAGGGCTTTTAAAGGTTGCAGAATGCGAAACAAGACTAATAGAGAGTCAGGCGGAGATATCTAGGCTTACTAGAGAATTAAAGCAAGCGGAAATAATGTCTGAAGGTAGCTCTAACATTGATCAATACATTGAGGTTCAAGTGGAGAATCGTACGCTGCAAGAGGAGAATAAAAGATTAAATAGGGCCGTTGATGCTCTTGTGGGCGAAAAGGCTGAGCTGCAGCTAGAGGTGATAAAGTTAAAGCAAATGCTATCGGAGTCTTAGAATCCTAAAGTAGTGATGCTATATATTATTAACGATGTTAATCTTCAAGAAGTTTTTTTTGCAGAATTCATCCATAGCTTGCGAGTCGTATCTTTAATAAAATAACGCTCATCAATAGTGAACTGATTTCTATCTATTTATAGGCAACTATCTGAAATGGATATAGTTTTAAGAGAGTTAGCGCAGGACCAAGAGATTATTGATGCTTTGCATCAGTGTGGCCTTGATGATGCAGTGTGTTGCAATAGCGAGCAGGATTTCAAACAGGCCAAGTCTCTTTTGCTTAAAGAGAGGCTTAAAAATATCACAATTCAACTTCTTGATGATGATGGTTATGCAATCAAGCAGGTAACCAGCAAGCCAAAAGATCCGAGGATTGCTCGTGAGCAGCTTACTGGCAGGCAGGTTGCGGTTGTTAAGGCGCTTGAAAAAGTACTTAGACATTGCAAAAAAGAAGGTGTCCAGCTTGTTGGCTATAGTGATGAGTTGGTGGCTTTGCCTGCTCATATCCCGGTTGAGGAGATCGCAAATGCTGGCGCTATGGATATTGAAAGCTTTGATGTTTACAAGGGTGCTGATGCAATAGCACCCTCAAGTGATATATAGAATAATAAGTTAATAAAAATCAGATAGTTGGGCTTTTAAATTAAACCGAGTTGTTTATTGCCAGTCTGGCTATTAGGAAATGAATATGTCGACCCCAATTAAAATTTTGCTTGTAGATGATCATCCTTTGGTAAGGGCTGGATTTCAGCGTTTATTGATATCTGATGAAAGCATTGAAATTGTAGGGGAGGCGGATAATGGTCAATCGGCTTGTGAGATGTATTCTCAATATGAGCCTGATGTGGTCATTATGGATCTTAATATGCCGGCAGATTCAAATTCTGAGGATGTTGCGGCAAACAATCTAAACGGTGGTCTTGAGGCAATACGGCGCATTATTATGCGAGATCCTAAAGCTAAGGTACTTGTATTGACAGCAATGGAGACAGATCCTTTTCCTGCGCACGTTGTTAATGCTGGAGCTAAGGGGTTTTTAACAAAGCGATGTGCTCCTGATGAGCTTTTAGAGGCGGTTAAGGTTATTCACAAAGGTGAGGAGTACATAACCGAAGAGATTCGCTCTCGGATCAATGGAGGTTCTTCAGGTGGCTCGTCTTTGGGTAGTCTCACAAAGCGAGAGCTGCAGATCTTTTCATTATTAGCTGAAGGCAGAACGGTTGCTGTTGTTGCTGAAGAGATGTTTTTGAGCCCTAAAACCATTCATGCGCATCGTACAAATATTTTCAGAAAACTAAAAATTAGCAACAATTCTGAGTTGGTTCACCTCGCAATTCGCCATAATATCGTCCAAGCTTAAGGTAACACTCCTAAACGAGGTTGCCGATATGAGCGTACTGGATTTTACAGAACTTCATCTGGAAACCGAATTTCTTTGGAATGAGATTTCTGTGGGCGACAGTGTTATGCTCGATGCTGATCTATACGAGTCTAACAGCTGTAAGCTGCATAAGTATCAGCCTTATGAGGTTCTAGCTAAAATGCACTGCATGGCTCCAGAGCCGTCCATATTAATCGTCGAGTCTGATGTGACAGGCGAACTCATAAATCTCCATCCAGCGTTATTATGTAGCTACCAATCGGCTGAAATACCAGTTACGCATTCATAGTTTTCTTGTTTTATTTTTGCCTCGTATTTTCATTTTATGCTGGGATTAAGATGCATGTTTTCTAGTCCAGTGTCGGATGGTAATCGCTGTAAATTGCAGAGCAATAGAAAAATCCTGCTGGCACTTTGTGGTGTAATTAATTTTTATCCTTTTTGGTGCCTAAAAAATCAATCCATTAAATTTTGTAGAGCAAGTGCTAGCTAGGCTTGTGGGCTCTATTATTGCTGAATATTTAACTTCGCATAATATATATTATGTTAAATAGGGTATTTATATATGTAACTATGGCTATCGCCTACTGTGGGTTCCTATTCTGGATGGAATCTAGTTCCATGCTATATGGATTGCTCGCTTGCGCCACCATGCGTTACTTCCAGACAATCTAACCAAGTTAGTCAGATATGTAGAATCCATTTGAATATGGAATTTCGATATTTAGAGGTTTGCTTATACGCAAGCTAGATCTACTTTACTTACTAATCCTATCGTGCGGAGAATGCCGCAAAATACTTTTTAGCGGGCAAAGTGTCGTAAAGAACGCCGTAGCGTACGATGCTCTTTTGACTTCTTTGGGATTAATGGTCGTAAAAACTTTGACCCTGACCTGGGGATTTCTCGTATAAATGCATAAAGACTTCTAGGCACGCCTTTTGTCATAAATTATCATCGCAAGCTCCTGGAGGCCCGCCTAAAGCTTCTTCGATCAGATTGATTTAAGGTTGATACTGATACTCGATAGCAACCACACCTGAAACTTCCAAGCCCTACTGGTGCATGCCATTGCGACTGCCGAGTAGCTATCTGGAAATACCTATTTTCAAACTAAGGCTGATACTTTTTGATTTGGTCTGTTTGCCTTTCGTGCGGAGAGCTTCGTAAAATATTTTTTCGTGGGTAAAGTGTCGAAAAGAACGACGTAGCGCATCCTGATCCTCCATCATTATCCGAGACTTCTAAGTATTGATTATCGATATCTATTGAGCATCACGCATAAGTATATTTTCTGTTTTGAGATAAAGTTGCTCCAGGCTATCGCTTTTAATCCTCCAGAGGAATCCGTGATCTCTGATCTTTCCATTCTTCTCGGACATTGTTAGATCCAAAAACACTTTGCCTTCATCTATAAGTTGCAAAAAACGGAGTATTGATGGCCACTTGCAGTACTTTATCGAGTCAATAAAACAATATTCTTTCTTTTCACCTTTAGATGCACTGATAGAAATGAATGCAGTTTGGCTATGCTTTGAAAGAAGCGCTTCCTCAATCTGTTCAGCACCGTATGCCATGACCCTTTCTCCATTTCTCAGAACTTCTATGAGGAAACCGTCTCGATGTAGAGAAAATCCTAGTGTATCGGTCCTGTTGTTGAACGAGGTATATAATGAGCGCCTGCTTTTCTGTTCATCATATGAGCAATGCTTATTGAAGAAGCCTGTCTTCCCATTGCTATCGAAATATTGCTGAGGAACTCTAGAGAACAATGTTTGTAAGCTATTTCCATGTTTTGTCTTTAACTCAACACCCATAAAATCTGCTTCTTTGCTACTATTCGCCTTTATGCCTAGAGCTCTCTCAATAGCCAGACCGAACCTCCCTGCCCCTTTGGCCTTAACCTCGATCTTCCTAAGTGCTTTGAGCTTTGAAAATAAAATATGATGCGGCTGAATACTTGGTATCGGGGAGCGCTCTAGACGATCAAGCACCATTAATTTTAATAACCGTTGATAGTTGTAGGCTGGTTTTAAACCATCGCAATAAGGCAAATGTTGTTCATACAAAACAGCACTAATATTTTGAAATTTCCACTCAAAACTCTTAGGAGATCGTGAAAACTTTCTCCCAAGATTTCTGTAGATTTCTGACTTGTTGACTGCTAGACCATCTTTTTGCTGTTTCAATAGCTCAAAGTATGAATCTATAGCTGCTTTAAGCTCTTTTTCCGACCAATTCATAAGTAGCCTCAACCTCGGTTGCTCTACTGAATATTCTGTTTACGCCAATTATCTATAGCGGTTGATAGGCGCTCTGCGGGCACTTCATCTTGCCATTCGTCCCAGAAGTTGACAGTGCCACTATTAGGCTTATTGATTGGCTCATCGATTCTGATTCGGCTTGGCAGTAAGCTGGCATCGCCAACTACTAAAGCTTCCCCCGTATCAAGTGTTGGCAAAATATCACTAAAACCACCGAGGCTATCTGGGAGTAATTTTCTAACAACAGACTGATCATCTGCATTAGTTAAACGCATTGATACAAAATTACTGCATTGGCTGAGCATAGTTTTATTCACTTCCGAAGGACGTTGGCTGATGACCACCAAACTTACACCATATTTACGTCCCTCCTTGGCAATACGCTCAAATATCTGAATAGATATATCATCCGCTGCATCGGCTTGATTGCGCTGAGGGATATATAGATGGGCTTCATCGCATAGTAACGCTACAGGATGGCGTAGCTCCAAAGGTGTCCATTGTTGTACAGAGAAAGCCAAACGCGCCACTAGAGAAACGATTAATGGCAGTATGTCAGATGGGACCTCCGAGAAATTTATTATCTTAACTCCGCCTGTTTGGTTTTCTCCTGAAGCGCCGAGCAATACCTCTGCAAGTTCATTTAACCAATCAAAGCGAAGTGAATTTATTCCCCCTTGAAAAAGAAAGCCTAAGCGTCGGTCTGATATCTTGTTTTCTAACCGAGAAATCATTCGGCTAAGCTTGCCGTTGAACTCACCTGCTTTAGTTGTCCCTGCACGCGCTCCAGGGACCTGTTCTGTGTTTATAGCGTTTAGTCTTGATAACAGTTCGTCTAGATTAAATGGTACAGGGCTATCAACGGTAAAATTATCGAGTACATCATCATGCCCCCCTTCTTCTAGATAAGAGCGTTTAACTGAATTGATCTCCCTTGCCATAATCATGGCCTGATTTGGCGCATTTTGATCGCTACGATCAACAAAAAGTGAAACTAAGGCTTCATATGAAAGTAGCCAGTATGGCAAATGAATTATTCCGTCCTGTATTGTCTTATTGGCTTCTATGTCGGCAGGCCCTGCTACCTTAAAGTGACTAATCCCATCACCATTAAGTGGCGAATATTCCCCATGCAGATCAAAAATAATGCCATTAGCAGTTTGTAGAGCTGCCATTTGCTCAATGATTTTGGCTGTAGTCCATGATTTACCAGCGCCAGTACTACCACCAATAAAAGCATGGCGCTGAAAAAATTTATTGCCATTTAGAAAGGCTGTGGCCTCATCATCAAGTGTATATCGGCCAAGTGTTAATGAGCTGTCTTCAGCAGCTGTATGGGCGATAACGCGCATAAAGCTTGTGAGCGCTTCTCCTTCCATTGCAAAGCAATTTGCATCAATTTCTGGCACACTTTCTAATGTTCTACGGAAAACATTACGTTCGTCACCATCTCGGTCTAATAACGTGCCAATAAGCGCCACTTTGCATAAGTTTTGCTCTGATGGGGCCTCTGATAATGCTTCATCAATTTCGTTAAGTTTTTTACGTGTTACCTGAGTGATTAAGCCAACTAAATGCTGGCCTAACTTACTGCTTTGTAGAACTGCTAAACGATTGACCTGAAGTCCTTTTAAAGCTTCAAGGTCAGCAACATCTACTATCACATTTGTTGTATCTACTGAGGTAACTTTTCCTAATGCATCTGCATCTTGATATTCGAATAGTGACATGTCTTTTTCCTTAAAGAATTAATCCTAAGTATCCAGCTACTGACCAGAAATTTTCTTCCACTATAAGTGGATCGCTTGCTAGTGAACTATGAATAATAGATTGATTATCATGCTCACCACGTTCGATTGCTAAAAAGTTAACTACACCTTGCCCAAATAAAAACTCCTTTGCTGAGTCAGTTAATGCGTAGGTGATTACTGTTACTGGTTTCTTGTGTTGCATACACCCTTCAATGAGTTTTTCTTGGATATGTTGATCATTGAAGCCAAAGCCAATGCAAAGGTATGAATTAGCTTCTACAATCGCCTGGTCTGAGCGACTTATTGCTGTTCTGAAGGGCTCCCCATGCGTTATTCGATATTTCTCTGCTCCAGGTGTCACGATCATGGGTTCATAGTCATCAGGCATATCTAGCATATTTGGTAGGCCGCAAACTGTTCGTCCAGGCGATTTATACCAGTCTAGTGAACCGTGTACTTTCCAAATATTAACTTGTCGCTGGCTACGTAAATGGTCTTCACTAGCTAGAATTCGTCTATATCCATGTGTAAAGCCAGTAAAGTGATGTAGACCTTCCTGTTCACAAGCGTACTCGGCTAAGCGATCATAATTTGTTGTGATGACATCGATTACATCTCGGGTACTTCTAAACATTGATCTAAGCAACGTGCCAAGCGGGAACAGGTCGTTGTTTTTAATTGATTTTTTGAATATTTCAATATCATTAGGGTTCAATAAATCCCATGTTGCCCTTACAACTGCGTTTGTTATTTCTTCGCACAGATGCACTTTGTGAAGAGCAGTTTCTAAATCAACTTCCTGATTCAGGAGGTCACAAAACCTCCCCCATTCTTCCTGATCTTTACTGTGAGCATCAGTTATATCAACATGCTTAATTAGATGTTGTGATAGTTCCCACATTCCAGGCATTCCGAAAGCTGCTGAAGCGCCGCTGCCCAAAATGATAACTGGGCCAGCAGCGTAGTGCGCTTGCGCCTGTTTGGAAAAATTTACAGCTGTTGTTTTACTCATACTTTCATAAACCTAGAAAATTAAGTTTGCCGTTTTGTTTATCCGAATACAGCTTTTAAACTTTCCCTGCTAATTTAAATTTCATCCAATTTTCAGGGGTTATTATGGCTGCTCTATATACTTATTCTTGTAGGAGCAACTACTTCCTTCCGAGCGGTAATTCTCGCAGCCCCAAAACTTCCCATAGCGACTTTCTCTCATCATCAAATTCCCACCACATTCAGGGCAGATGGGAATCCACCAGCCGCAGCTAGAGTTCGAGCAAATTCTATATTCATTGCTGTTACTCATAGCGCTGTTACATCTTGGGCATGTACGTTCTTTGAAATTACATAGAGGGTAGTTGCTACATCCCATAAAAGAGCCGTGAGGCCCTTCTCGCTTTACTAGAGTCCCAGTTTTACATGAACTACAGCAACGCTCTTTAGCTTCTGATTGCCCTTTATCAATACCAAATTCATCCAGAGCTAGTTCATATTTGTCATTGACTAGTTCCTTCACAAAAGAAGAGGCTTTGGTCATATCCGCTATTAAGTAGCAGCGATGTTTAGCTCGAGTTATTGCTACGTAAAAGAGCCTGCGTTCTTCTGCTTCAGGGTACTCTTCAGCTTTAGGTAACAGCTCTTCGATCAGAGGGTGTGTGAGCTTCTTAGATGGGAATCCGTGTTTACCATTATCCAGCCCTACAATAATCACGAAATCAGCTTCCTTACCCTTAGAGGCATGGAAGGAAAGCTGTGATATTTCCAAGTTCGGAAACATTGATTTAATGTGTCTGAGCTGGGAACTCTCAAAGAGCTTAAAGTGATACCTAGCCAGAACGTATACCGTTGTCCCTGGTTTGGCCGATTCTGAAACCTTTGAAAGGACTGAAACTACATGTCCATAGTAATCATCGCTATTGATGTTCTTTCTAATGAGGGAAACTGAGGGTTGATCTACATGTACATGTGAATGCATCTCTTTTTTGACTTGAGATGGATTCTTCATCACGAACTGTGACGCAACATCACCAATCTTGTTGTTGAACCTGAAGGTTTTATCCAAAGAGATTGTCTTTGTGGCACCAAACATCTGATCGAAACCAGTTGTCAGGCCAACATCGCTACCTGTGAACCTGTATATTGCTTGCCAGTCATCCCCAACACAAAAAATAGAAGTGTTCTTTCTGGAATCCCGTAATTTCCTTACCAATTCCGCCCTTGGGAATGAAATATCCTGAAATTCATCAACCAGAATAAATTTCCAATGAGATTTGAATCTGCCATCTTCAACATAGGAGATAGCTTTATTGATCATATCTTCAAAGTCTATTTCCCTATTGCCTGCCAAGTGGTCCTCATAGCGACTGATAATAGGCTCAAGAAGTTCTGCAGCAGCCACTAGTTGAGGGCTTTCCTTTTTCTTCTTAAGAGCCTCCAGGCTAGAGCCTGAAGATTTAAATTGCTTTAAGAGAGCTGATAACAGAGAAGAAAAGCTCGTGACTGCTCCAAATTCACGCAATGTGCTCAGCATTGAATCAGCTGGAAGCGGATTGAATTTAACACCTTTCTCAGCCAGTTTGGCTTCAAGATTTGATAGAAGCTCCCCTTCAACCTGTTCATGGTGGTACGTTTCAATAAGTACTGTTGCATGCTCTTCATGTAGAGCTCTTTTCCAATTAATTCCTTCCCAGTACTTGTCCCGATCTACATAAGGAGCAGTGTTTCCTTTTTTATCTATACCAAAGTGCTCGAGGTATATTTGATACTCGGGTAGATAGAAGTCAGGTTTGTACTGTCGGAAGTCAGGCGTCCTTGTGTTGGCTTCTTGGTAATCAACTTCATACTTGTATGCGATACCCATTGAATACAGCCAATTAGCGATCAAGCATTCCTCAAAGCTTTTTACGTTTTCTCCTTTGAATGTCCTGATCTCATTAGCTCGAATGTATTCGTAGTAATCGCCCTGGGTCTCAAATTCAAAAGGATTAGCTTCAGGAAAGAGGTATTGCTCAAAGTACTGCAGAACTAGCTCTTTATATTTGGTATCACTGAGAAGTGATGAGAACCATTGATCCACATAGCTTGTGAACAACTTTTCATCTGTTGCTAATGGAGAGATTGAAGGTTTCTCCCCTTCTACGTCTGAAATGATTTTCTGGCCTAATACATGGAACGTATAAGCTGCTACATTCGATACACCAAGCTTCTCCTGAATCCGTTCTCGCATCTCCGCCGCAGCTTTATTCCCATAAGCCAATAGCAGTATTTCATGACCTACAGCTTGCTTGCTCTCAATCAGATAAGCTGTTTTGCCAATCATCGTGCTAGTTTTGCCTGTCCCTGCACCTGCTAGAACCAAATTGTTATCTTCGTCAGTGATGCAGGCTAAGCGTTGTTTGTCGGTAAGAGGATTGGATTCAACCTTATCGAATAAAGCCCCATGCTCAGCCAGTTGTTGCTCTATATACCTGTTACGTAATGATTCGATAAATGCGGGGTTTCTAGACGACCAATTTCTTAATGTCCCGTAGAGGGCAATAAGGTCGGATGGCAATGCATTATAAGAGTCAGTGTCAGGGAGTTTAGTTTTACCGAGTGCACTTGAAGCAAAAGCACAGATCTTCTCTACATGGCTAGTCCTGATATAGTGAACTTTATTGAGCTTCTCATTAATCCTATTTAACGCCTGCTTTGCAGTCGTCGAATGAAAGTAATAGAAATGCTGGAATGCTTGCTGAACTAACTCGCCTGTTTCTGATTTAGGTAGAAAACGGATCTTCTCTTCACCGACTTCGAGGCTGCTGAAAAACCAACCATTAGAACATTTGGGAACGTCAGATAATAAGTCCCAAGTAACGAGCTCACGCTCACCTCTGTAGGTAAGACATATGCCATCAACGGTGATTTCAATTTCTTGGGGCTGTTTACCGAAGAGCTTGGAAAGAAAACCTGGTTTGACTGTTAGCTTGTCCATAAACTAAGAATTATTATTCCTTTAGAAGCTGTATCCAATTAGCTTAAACCTAACATGAATTAAGCTGAAGTCATCTAGATTTTTCAGTATATAAGCCTACTAAATCAATTAATTAATAAGTTTTCCTATCAATTAGGATAACAGCTACATAAAACAGTATTAGTGGCCCAAATCTGTGGCTCTGCAAACCATGAAGAGTTTTCATAGTTGCATAGGCACGTAAGTAATTATTTTAACTTGGCCTCAAAATTTTGATGCGTTCTAGTGCTTCTTTGTTTGAAATGAGCCCGTGTGTCGCTAGTCTTGCAATATCTATTTGCTCATCGCTAAGATGCAGATTTGATAGTTTAAGGTTCCCTCTGACCACATTCAGCAGAGCATCTATGGGTAATTCTGATTCAAGCAACGGTTTTAGAATTAAACCACGTTGTGAGTAGAATCTTTCTACGTCGTGCCAGTAGATACCCCAATTATCAGGCTCACGTGTACCATCATTGTCGAGTAGTACAAAGGCGCTACCCATGAAATATTCGTCCCACTCTTCTTTCAGCCTGAGGTGTAGCAAAGTTGCTTCAAGTACAGGGTATCGTGCAACATGACCGCTCCGTTTTGGCACGCAACTCATAAAAACTTGTGAGCCTAGAAGTAACGCAATACCTCTGAGGTGACAGTAACGCCTAGCATTCGCACCCATAGATTCAGGGCCATAATTTGAAGCACCCCTGAAAAGGCTGGCTTTATAATCATCCCAGTCGCTTAATAGACCGAATTCTATAAGCAGTGCTTCAAATTCCTCACTACGACCTATGGCCTCTTTGTCATTTAGCTCAATACAGAATCCCATTTTGAACCTCAGTGTGTATGAATGCTCACAAGTTTGCGCATATTCTTCACGTCCCCATTCTCTAAGAGAGGCTTAAGTAGTTTCTGATCTATTTCAATAAGCAGTGCTGTAGCGACTAATTTAGTCATTTCAAGCTCGGACTCGGGGCAAATGGCTGGTGGACAGTGACAAATAACGAGCCTGAATGCTTCTTGGTTGATCCCCTGATAAAAATCGCTGTTCATTGTTAGCCTCTCGCGCTGAAATAACTGTATTTAGTTAAGCACAGTGCGCCATGTGGGAAAGAGAATTCTCTTCATGTTTGCGACTGCTAACATATTGTAAAAAAAGGATAATTTACAAATAATCTCTAGGTTGGTTACTAGTACAAGTTTCGTTCTTCAAATGCTTTAATAGACACAAATTAAATGACAGGGAATCTCAATGACAGTCGTTATATCGTTAATTAGCTCTTTAATAGCAGGTTTCGTAGCTCATTATCTTGCTACATCAAGAAATCAGGCAGGAGAACTACTAAAATTTCAGATCCAGTCTTATTCTGATTTCATAGGTGCTGCGTCCAGGTTGGCTGTATCAAGAAGACTTGGGAGTACTGTCAGTGAGGAAGAAGATTTAGTTGTTTTGAATGATGCTAAGAGTAGGATTATTACTTGTGGGCATCCTGATGTAGTAGAAGCCTTGATTCATTTTTGGGAAAAAGGTGCAACTTTAGAAAGGGAGCAAGAAATCCTCGCTTACAAAAAGCTAACCCAAGTTATGCGTGCTAGTCTTGGCCACAAAAAATTCGATTTATTTGAACTTGAAGTTTCAAATGCCCTATTCAAACTTGAACCGTCAAGCTATTCATATCGAGCTAAGCAATCAAGTTATAACAGCAAACATGATGAGCTAGAAAACTAGAGGTTTTATTAAGAAAAGACTAATTCATCTGAAAACCATCAAAATTGCTTATCTGGATTTTTACGTGACTGGTCTGAGTTAGGCTTAGAAAAGACCATCTTGATGCTCTGCATTGAGCGGAATAATATTCTTAACAATTATTGTGGGCTTTCTGTCAGGGCTAACGCGCTTCTTTGAGTGCCTGACTGCAGTTCCTTCAATGATACATTTTAGAAACAAAGCAGGCTTATAACGTACAATTGTTCCTTCTTCAGGAATACAGTTTAGGATATGCCCTTGGTACTCAAAACCAACTGTATTTGACTGTTCATTGCCGCGAGTTAATTTGCCCTCCAGTTGAACATCATCACCATGCTGTATTTCTGGAAATATAAACTCATCACAATCATCTTCTTCAAATGACTTTGAAAATATTTTCTTCTCCTGGTTACTAACCTCCTGCTCCTCAAAACCATCAGCTGTTTTCGTGCCAATCGCTAAAGTACGATGTTCACGTATTGGATCGGTTAGCTTTGAGATCAAGGAAGGCGGCATTGATTGGAACCATTTAATATACTCAACCTCAATAAAGATGAGCTCTCCAGAGTTATTGTATACACCAATTTCCTTATTGTTATTTCTCCAAACCACATTATCTAAGTCCCAATCTTTCGATTTGCCTGTATGTTTAGATAGTCTTAACAAACTTGATAAAGCCGAGAATGATTTTTTGAATACATCACTTAGGCCTATATCTTTAAAATCATTTTCTGCCATTTTCTCGCCAGCTTTCTTTGCATAACCGAGAGCGAATGCTCCACCTACTGCGGCTACTCCAGCTAAAACGATGGCAACCCATGAGCCATCTTCAATATGGACTGGTATGTCGTATTCTAATTTTGCAAATTCAGAAGATTGTCGGGAATTGAAGTATCTTATTGTTTCATCTAGGCCGACAAGTGCCATCCCTGCGCTTTTGGCATCAATAACACCTTGTTCGACTAATGAACCCTTATATTTTAGATATCCAACTTCTTCCATTTTTCACTCCATGAATGGTTAGCTAAAAAAGCTAACATCCCAGTTTGGTATAAATATTCTTGTCAATTTCTAGTTTAGGCAATGTGAATCCAATGGTTTCATTAAGGTCACTAAGGCCCACCTTCTTTTGACAATAGTCGTCATTTCGCCCTGAGCTCTGATCCATAATAAAAGCAGCAGCCTTCCCAGATCGGTCGTAGACCACTTTGAAGTAAGAGCTAGGCACTTTGTGCTCTTCGTCTGCTTTTGGCATAGAAGGCATCTCAGCGGTATAAAGAGGTCCAGTAATAACAAAGAGAGACTTCCTAAAAGACACTGCCTTTCGGACTGCTTCTTCTAGGTTCTTCCAGGGGCCCTGATTTAAATCTTTATCCTGAGGTGTGATGTTGGATAAGTAGTTCAATTCAGACCAATAGCGGGAACCAGCAAATGAGGCTAGAGGAGCCTGATGTCCTCGATCCGCCTCTAATACCGAGCTAGAAGCGCTTTTATAATCTGCAGCCTCTAGTGTTTTATTCTCATCTAAAAGCGGCTCAACGGCCCACTTTCTGCCAGGCGTATCCCCAAAATTGGACACATCAACTTCATATGCCACCCAGTCCGCGAATTTAGTGCTTCCATTATTAGAAAGTGCATAAACATGACCAAACACTAAATCATTGCCCTCAGGCTTTGATGGGCAACCAAGTGGGCAATGTACCGATAAAATATCGGCTACTGCGGCTGAACTTACTGCAGACAGCAGTATGACTGAAGCGATGTGTCTCAATGTAGCCCCTTATTTAGTTGCGCTGAGTGTTGTATGAGTCGTCAAAATCAAGTCTGGCCTTAAGCTTCTCTCTGAGTATTGTGACGTCCTTAGGAGCATCAACCGAGAGTTTAACTTGACGTGAACCAACGGATTCTGGATGAAGGTGAACAACGATGTCATCACCGATATAGAGTTTTTGGCCTTCCTTGATAGTTACTGTAAGCATTTTGATAATCCTCCATGAATTTTATGCTACGTTTAAACGATATCACCTGCAGAGAGCTTAAGGAAATATTGAAGCAAGGTTATGGGAAAATTCATCAATGGCACTCACAGAGAACTTCTTCCTCTCCGAGAGATACCACAACCATCTGAAAAACGACTAGTTAAACGCCTTGAGCTTGAGTATGCATATGATCATGCGAATCCAAGCATGGAAGCGGATGTGTTGATGCGAAAGGTTGTTAAACGATATCGATTTAACGACATGCTTCAACTTGCCTACTATTTTGGATTGGAGTCTCTTAAACAAGTTGCCTATGAAGTCTACGGAGAAGATCAGCCCAGACGCCTCAAGCAAGTTCTTAGAAACATAGAGACGGGCTTTAACAACTGATCCCTCCTCTTCTTAAAGTATATTTCAGGCATATTCTTTAAAATCAGCACGCAGATTTCCTCTAGATAGATAAATTCCTATGTATTCACTAGAACAATTCATTATTTTGGTGGATCTCTTTTATATCTCGATGGAATAAGCATCCCTTTTTTTATTAAAAAGTAAAATAAGGTATTGGCCTATGGAAGCTGTTGTTTCTGAAGAAGTTTGGAAATTAACAGACCATTAAACTAAGAAAAGTCTAAAACACTTTATTTAATAAAAAGCCTTATTTATCAAATATATATAATCATTTCTGGTCTTGAAATTTCATTCAGCTGCCATACAATGGGTGTCATCATCCTTAAATTTACAATGGAAAAGGAGGCGCTTTTATGCCGAAACAAAAAATGTAAAGAGATTAACTATCATGAATTCATTCAACTCAAATCAAACTAGCACCAACTACCCTTCACCTCATTTTCCTAACCGCACTCCTGTAGATGTAAAAAGACTGCCCTCCAACAGTCTATTCGCTCCCTTTGTAAGCAATCTGGCCTCGAATTAATCCCACTAATCAAAGTTAAGCAACGTATTTGATTAGAGCGGATAAGGCTTTGCTCGGCTCAGATACGATGTTCAAGGAGCTAGTTATGCGGAAAATCGCCAAACACAGTCCTGTGCGACCAACAAGGATGTTCTGGTCAGAAAAAAACCAGACTCTTTTCTTTATGGAGAGCAAGCTTGAACGCGAATTTGCCTTAAGGTGCGAGTTTGACCCAGAGGTAATTTCATACCACTGCCAACCGAAACCCCTCGAGTACAAATTACCTGGAGAAACCAGAAAGCGTCGGTATACCCCCGATACAATAATGCGTCATAGCGTGTTCGGGGTTGTAGTGATCGAGGTTAAGTTTAAAGAAGATGCCGAAAAGCCTGCGATTAAAAGTAAGCATGAGCATCTGAAAAGACTGTATGCAAAAAAAGGAGCGAGCTTCATTGTACTAACAGAGGAAGAAATTCGAGATGAGGATCTGACAAAAAACCTCAGTAACCTGTATAAGTTTCGACGCTTCCCTATAGAAAAGAAAGCACTGAAAAAACTCAAAAAGCTATTTCCTAAAGGCGGCTTGCTTGGAGAAATAATTCCTTTCACTGGTGATGATATGTGGCTTAGCGTTCTATACCAAGCCATTGCTCACGGCTATGCAAAAGCCTCCCTTACTAGATCTCTATCCCCGTTAACTGAATGGGATTGGGCAACAGAAATAACCTCTAGAAATGTCGGGCTTTCATGCTCAAAAAGTAACTCTTGGAAACGTTGCATGTGAGGCTAATGATTATGAATACACAAACACATTTGATAAAAGCACGCCTCAACGAAAAAGACATTTTGTTGACCCCTGAAATCAATGGATATGTAACAGTTTTTCCTCAAGGGAATAATAAAAAGGAACCCTATACTGTACCTGCAGAGCATCTAAATTTAGCTTATGCCAGGGGTAAGTTGGTATATGTCCATGAGTTAGCTGATGAATTCAAGCCAACAAAAAAGCTGTCTGACAAAGACCAGTTAGCTCAAGATATATTGCTCCAGTATGTCTTCCATTTCTTGAAACGTGGTTCAAAAGGTTCTCGAAAAATTGCAGAAGACGTAATCAGGCAAGTGGCAGTTGAGCTTTGTGACTCTCAACCTCCTTCCAGTTCTACTTTGCTTAGAGCGGCCAAAAACTACCTCGAATATGGAAACATTGATCGCAAAGTTCCAGTTTGCCCACAGCGATGCTCGGATAAAGCTTATGAACTGTTCGATGCCATCATCGATGATATGTATCTGAAGATAAACGGGGCTTCGAAGAAAGAATGCTGGTTAGCTTATTCCGACGAATCCAAAAAGCCTGAATACATTGGTCTGAAATTTTTCTCACGATCTACATTCTATGATCGTATTAAGAAGCTACCTCGCACAGATGTGATTAGAGCCCGAGAAGGCAAAAACGTTTCTAGAACTGATTCCAGAATAGTTGAGAGAGGTTTAATTACTAACCATGTGCTTGAACGAATTGAAATGGATGCGGTGCATGTCAATGTTGGTTTAAAGGTCGAAAACGAGAAAATAGTTACACAGATAATTATTTATGTAGTTATGGACTGCCATTCCAGAGCGATTCTCGGAACCCATGTTCAAGTGTCAAAGTATCATGGAGAGAAGAAAAAAACTGGAGAAACCAAGTTTGGTATCACTCAGAGCATAGTTCACTCTCTTCAGCCTAAACCCAACATGTCATTTGATGGTGGAAAGTATTTTTGGCCGATGAGAGGTACAGGAGAAGTATATGTCACTGATGGAGGTGGGCCATATGCATCACATGTAATTGGCGGTCTGATTACTTCAGCAGGTGGAGATCAGCAAATTACTGAACCAGGATCGGGATATAGGAAACCTTACGTAGAACGCTTTTTCTCAACACTTAGGACACAATTTCTATCCGTTATTCCTGGTTATATGGGAAAAAGGACTGATGGAAAGCAGTTTGACCTTCCGATTCATAAGCACGCCAGTCTTACTCTAAGAGAATTTGAATCATTACTGGCAAACTATCTTGTAACCCGTTATCACCAAGCTCCGCACAAAGGGCTAATGGGGCTATCCCCTCAGAAGAAATGGGAAAAGTCCATCAACAAGTCCACCACTGTATTGAAAGTACCCGATATAGGGCGATTGGTGAGAAGAAATATCGATCCAATTCCGCGTACTATTCAAGCCCATTTGGGTATTCAGATTAACAATACATTTTTCAACTCTAAGGCCTTAAAGAGCCTCTTTGATATGCTGACAGACAAAGGAGATAAGAACCCCGTAGTTGAGTGTATATACACACCTCTCGAGCCTGGTCATGCCTGGGTAAAGAACCCATTTGGTGGTAAGCCGATAAAGCTCAACGCTAAATACAACGGCAAACCATACAAAAACTATATTTTTGATCCTATAGAAGAAGAGGTTCTTGGGGCAGAAATTCCCTTTAGCTTCAATCATCCGATCATTGCTGATGCAAGAGATTTACGTGAGGAAGGCTTTAGGCAGCATCAAGAGAACAAAGTCACTCGGGAATTGAATACGAAAGCAATCACTGATCAAGCTACGATTATCAAAGGTGATATCGAGTTAGACCTGCCTCCTTCTTTTGAATTCTCAAACGACGATGAGGATTCTGATGATGCCTTAGATCAATATGGCTATGAGGATGATGAATTTGATGGGGTAGATATCGATGACAAGTAAAAGTGTCTCAAGAAAGCCTCAAACAGAAGAGTTTGAATCAAAGGTAATCAGGCATCCTTGGTTCAAACAGGCTTATCAAATCATTGAGCAGGTCCATTTGACATACTCGCCGTTATCATCGCCTCCTGGGGCAATCACCTACCTGATTGGTGGGGCTGAGCCTGAGGGAGCAGTCATTCTCGGGGATACAGGAAGTGGTAAAACTACGGTTCTTCAGTATTACTGCAAACAGCATGCTGTTTCAGCCACTAAAGAATCAGAAAAAAATAAGGTTTTATATGTTCCTATTCCTCCCAAAGCTACGACTAAGAAAGTAGTTAAGAGGATGCTCTTCTTGCTTGGCCGAACGGAGAAATTAACTGGCAATGAAGATGACCTGGTTCTTGAACTGCATAGACTTATGTGGGAATTAGGGACTGAGCTCATCATATTTGATGAGATTAATCACCTTCTTCCTCGAAATGCTGGCAGATCCACCGTAGATATTTGTGATTTCTTCAAATCATTAATGAATGACACAAAAATCCCGTTAGTTTTAGCAGGAACCTTGAAATCAAAAGCGGTTCTCTTGAGTAATGATGAATTAGCAGATCGTCTGAATGCTGTGCAGTACCTGAATTACTTTACGCTTCCTAAGCGAGGAGAAAAGACAAATCATTTCAAAGCTTACATGCAAGGAATCGAGCAAGTGATTCCTGTAGAAGGAATCAGCCTGACATCAGCTGAAATGTTGAAGCGTTTCTTTGTAGCTTCATCTGGCATACCACGGAGAATTGCCAGAATAGTGACTGAAACGATGCAGTACGCTGACCTGTCAGCTCCGCTTGCTATGTCGGATTATCATAGGGGGTATACAAAAGCTCTACGAGCTAGAGCTCTCAAGCCTAATCCCTTCGATGCTAATTACAAAGCGGCTGAGATCATTCAGGCCCATCGAAAAAAGGATAAGAAGTGAAACCCGCGCCTCTGCTCGTCCGTCCTCGCCCGATAATAGGCGAAAGCATGGAAGGTTATGTGATTAGGGTAATAGCGCGGAATGGTAAGCAGAAGCCCTCCCAGCTCTTCCGAGAGCTGGGGGTTCACCCTAAAACTAATACTAGCAACCAGAATTACCTAGATTTCTTAAAGTTTGATCTCGCTCCGCGCCTGTTAATGGAGAGCTATGAATTAGAAAAGAGCTTTTCATATATCGTTAATCAACCGTGGATATCAAAGAATGCCAGACCAATCGTTGATTTAAGAGTTCGATTTCCCAGGCTGTGTCCTATTTGCGTGAAAGAAACAGGGTTTCACTGGCATTGGTCATTGTTGTTTGTCAGTCACTGCCAGAAGCACAACCACCTCCTGTGGGATAAGTGCCCATACTGTGGTTTTCATTTTGAATGGCACTCTAAGCTCTTTAAGTGCTGCCCAAGTTGCAATAAAGATTGGGTTCCTGAAAAACAAAGCAATCCATACCATCATCAAGAGTTCACAAATAAACTGTTAGAACTGACAAGCAGCTCTCATCGATTTAGCTGGTTAGATTCAGCCTTGCATGATTTCACTACTGCCATGCTGGTAACTCTAAGGCCATTCGATTCTTTTCTGAATCATATCCAGCATTGGCCGAAATCTAGGCGAAATCTTCATAGATCAATTAGAACGGCATACGCCTTGCTCACTAATAATGACTATTACAGGTCTTGGCAAAATAAATGCCTGGAAGAAAGGGACGAAATATCTGAACTAGGTACAAACAGCATGCAGTATCCGACCAGATGCTTCCAGAAAGGGTTAAAACTTGATTGGGCAATTAAAAGCCACGATAGCGATGAACCCGACAACTTCTGCCTTTATGAAGCATTCCCTTTGAGTGCCATTAACGCTGCAGAAGTTGTGAAACCCTCACGCATGAGGTTAACCGCAAATGACAAGGATGTTCGCTTTCAAACTGACTCGTCGGGTGTCAGTGAGGATCTTGAACTTCCTGGATGGGCAGCCGAGGTATTAGTTACTAATGGCTTATTAAGCCCGCTGAATAGCACTTCTGTAGTTCGTGATCAGCTGTACGACCAGAGAACTTTGGTTCAATTAGCATCAAAGATTAAACAGATCCCTGACAAGCCAGATGGCTTAGTTAAGGTATCACTACATTCTGAATACTTATTTCGTTTTGACATCAATTTCCATAAAATTCTATGCGAGGCGCTGAGCTCTAGAATCACTGCTTTTAGAGCGAAGCAAAAGCATTGTGATTTATCTATTCTATGGATTCCTGAAAACGAACTGCACTGTTTACTTATTTCCAATTTAGAAATGATATGCGAGTCGCCAGTACCCATCTTCCAAGCTGGTCTGATTCTGAAGCTTGATACTGATGTAATCAAAGGGATGGTTAAGAATGAAAACCTTAAATATACTCGTGGGCGAGGTGCTGGGACTTATATCGATGGGAATTCACTATGGAAATGGATTACTAATCAGTCCATTCTTCATAGAAAAGTATTCTCTCAGTTTAAGGACATGCATTTAGGTTAACGGCCCTGCCGAGGCCAACAAGCTCACCCCCAGTGCCGCAACAATCTCAGCTACTGAAGCTAGTACGTTCTTACTGTACAAAATAACTTTCTCCATAATGTCACCCTCCTTGCCAGGTTTATGGCCTGACTCCAATGTTGTCAGCATACGGTTCTTGATGTAAACAAAAACAGTCAACACGGTAACGGCGACTAGAAGCAAGGCAAGTGGGATGGGAGTCGAACCCATACCGCCAACCGCTAACCTAAATACACATCATCAATAACAGTCAGTAATTGAATTTATCGTTAATTCTAATCAGGATCAATGATTGTAAAACCTTACTAATTTATCCGTTTGGGTCATGTTTGGTGTGAGTCAGCTATCCGAATAAAGAATAAACATCCAGACTCTTCATTTTCATTTACCCATAATGGGATGCCGTGGTTTGAAATAATATTTTTCAATGTATCAACGTGAGGGTGCTTGTGCCTATTATCAACACCGCTTGCTATTACACAAAAGGGCCTGCTATCCGAATATAATGACTCATTATCATTATGCTTAGATCCATGATGAGGAATCTGAACCGTTCCTACGTATTTCCAATAGACGCTGAATCCCTCATTCAATTGCTTCCATTTCAAAGGGCCTTGGCAATCATAGTCCCCTAGATAGATACAGCCAGGTTGAAAATGCCCCCCAGAAATGGGTAGCAACTTACTCTTCTGAATCAGCAGACTATCCCAAACCCTATGATCAGACCCTTCATCTTCAGGCCCCGAGTATAAAGCTAGAGAATTAGTGTTGGGATCTCCTTTGACATCTTTAAAAGCCTTGACAATTGAGCGCCTAGTTTCCTTATCAGCCCATAACTCCTTAAATTCTTGTGGTGTCCCTATGTGAATATCAGCTTCAGCTAATAAGATTAGAGCTTCTTCAGATCGATTCTCACCATCAAAATTGTGAGGAACAAATACCCAAGGGATTTCTGTATTTGAAAGGGGTACTGAAGTCCCACTAGATATAACTCGATGATTGGCTCCGTCAAGATCTCTTTCTATGTCGTTATCGTTTGGCTCAGCCCCATATGGCGCAACAAAAACCACTTCAATTTCTTTTTCTGCTTCTCTACAAATACGCTTAATAAACCCAGCAGGATCGATACAAAAGTCAGACATGAACTTACATGTTCGGCTTCTGTGATACTTCACTGCTAATCTAATCCTTTCGTCATAGTGAATTAATGGGAGGATTACTTTCTTCACCGTGAGGTTTTCTAAAAAATAAACTAACCCATTCACGTGATCTGTATCAAAGTGCGAAATAAAAAGAACATCAAAGATTTCATCACTGAACATGTCTATTTGATCATGCAATGCAGTTAATGAGGTTACAGATCCACAGTCATAAGCAACCCTAAATCCTGCAACCTTTTCAGTGAAGAATCCGCCTTGCCCCACTGGATGAAAAACCCTTGTTATGTTCAAAACTCTCTTTCCTAATCCCTATAAAAATCTGGTCTATACTACAATAAGGTTCAATATAATCAATTAGTTAAGCGGTATAAATATATTGCGAAAAGCTTCTGATTTTTAGGCTAGTTTCAAATCAAACTGGATTTTATAGGTGAATTTCAAATCGAACTGGATAGTTTGGTTTCACCAACTGGATAGAGCTGTGTAACTACTTGATTTTATAGAAAGCAGAATTCCACAGTTAACCAGAACCCACACTACTGTTAATAGAACTTAAGCGTGAGTGTTGTTTTCAGATTCAGATGACTTTCTGTCCAGTTTTGTGAATCTCGTGCGGAGAGCTTCGGAGATTTCTTTTTCGTGGGTTGAGGTGATACAAAGCGCAACGTAGCTAACCAACCTGCCCTAATACCAAAGGGACCATTTGCAGCACAGCGGGTAGCTAGACCTATGTCTCCGGCAAACGCAAAGCTTGCAGATCTAGCTTTATCCCTTATGAAGTCAAACTTATGAAAGCAGCTCGCGAATTGAACGCTTCCACTTTTTGTCATGAATTATTGATGTTTATGGCTGATACTGATACTCGATATCAACCACACCTGAAACTTCCTAGCCTTACTGGGGTACATGCCTTTGCGGCTGTCGAGCAGTTATTTGGAAATACCTAGTTTCAAATTAAGGCTGATACTTTTTGATTTTGGGCTGATTACCCTTCGTGCGGAGAACGCTGCAAAATACTTTTTCGCGGGTAAAGTGTCGTAAAGAACAACGTAGCGCACCTGTTCTTTTCTTATTTGGGGATTAATGGACGTAAAAGCTTTGACCCTGACCTGGGTATTTCTCGTATACGTGCATAAAGACTTCTGAGCACGCCTTTCGCCATAGGTCATCATCGTAAGCTTCTGGAAGCTCATCTAAGACTTCCTCGATCAGATTTTTGATCTTAGCCTTGGTGCGCTGTTTCTTTCTCCAATCAATTACCAGTGAGTCCTGCATTTTTTTGATCAGAGCCTTAGCGATGGCTTTAACTTGTGTGCGTTCCTTATCAGACAGCGTTACGTCTTCAAGTAGTAGATCAAAGATAGCCAACTCTTCTTCTGTAAGGTCTTCTTTAACCGTGCGTTTGTCTTCTTCGTTAAGCTCTCGGATAAACTCTTCAAGACGTCTGAACAGTTCATCAGCGTTGTAAGCGCCAAGATTGTTCTCTTCAATCATATCCAGGAACTTCTGCGGCAAATCCTGTCGTGTACGGTTACGCATAATCATTGGCTGAAGCTTTAGTTCATTGATGTTTTTCAGGCGTTCTGCATCAGACTGTTTCGGGCTGGTAATGCGAGAAACCATCTCTGCTAACGCATCAAAATCGATACCTGCAATATTAATAGGCTCAGGTAAATTGCTGTTTATATTGATGGTTTCAATAGATTCGTCCAGCAGTTCGTTAACCTGATTCCTCACTACATCAAGTACATCTTCATCATCGATGCCTAAACCCGATTTCTCGCGCATCTGCTTATATATCACGTTGATAGCAATACGATGTGGCTTCAACTGGGTAGCACTTTCATCAGGTAAGATTTGGTAAGCCCCCAGTTCTCTAGACACCTCATAGATATATAATCGACGAAAATAATGAGGTGTACGATGCGCGGAAAACGTTACCCAGAAGAATTCAAAATCCAAGCGGTTAAGCAGGTCACGGATAAGGGCTATACGATTACTGATGTCGCTGAGCGACTCGGTGTAACTTATAAAAGCCTTTACGCTTGGGTGCAAAAATACAGCCAGCCCGATAGCTGCCGACAAGCGGATGATGCCCAGTCCGCTGAGATCAAAAAACTCAAAGCTGAATTACGCCGCGTCACTGAAGAGCGTGACATTTTAAAGGAAGCCGCGGTGTACTTCGCAGGGGAGTCAAAGAAAAGTACACGTTCATAAAGTCGCGACTCAAGAAATTTCGTGTAGCCGTCATGTGTCGTGTATTGGCTGTCCATCGCAGCGGCTTTTACGCATGGTTGAAGCAACCTTTTAGCCCTCGAGCACGCGAAGACCAACGCTTAGCAGTAAAGATTAAACAGTTTTGGCTTGAAAGCGGCTGTGTGTATGGTTACCGCAATATCACTATCGATTTAAAACGAGATGGTGAGCTATGCGGAAAGAACAGAGTGCATCGTATTATGCGTAGCGAAGGTTTGTCGGCTGTCCGTGGTTATCGCCGTCACCCTGGTTTCAAAGGAGGAAAACGACACCCTGCTGCCGAAAATATCCTTAATCGAGCATTCGAGGTCACTCAGCCTGATCAAGTGTGGGTAACTGATTTCACATACATTAGAACCTACGAAGGTTGGTTATATCTCACGGTAGTGATTGATCTGTTCTCACGTAAAGTCATCGGTTGGACGATGAAAAGCTCACCCAAAACAGACCTCGTTATCGATGCGTTACTGATGGCTATTTGGGGTCGAAGACCAACAACAAAGGTTCTTGTTCATTCAGATCAAGGGGTTCAATATACCTCAGGTGACTGGCGTAGGTTCCTTAAGGATCATAATCTGGAAGCCAGTATGAGTCGTCGTGGTAATTGCCATGACAATGCTGTTGCGGAGTCGTTTTTTTCGTTACTCAAAAAGGATCGAGTTCAACGGAAGATTTACAGAACACGCGATGAGGCTAGAGCTGAGATATTTGATTACATAGAAGGTTTCTATAACCCTCGAAGAAATCATGGTACTAATGATGGGCTGTCACCAGCGGAAGCTGAAAGGCAGTTTTTTAGAAACTAGAAAGTGTCTAGAATTTTGGGGTCTTACCAATGCAAGTTATTTTGTTGCGTTTTCTTGAGACTAAAACCATAGAGCGCCTAGGAAGCACCATAACAATTCATGCCAATGCTCGGGTCATTGCAGCCACGCATGTCAATCTTGAAGAGGCTGTTAAAGAAGGACGATTTAGAGAAGATTTATATTACCGTCTAAATGTACTACCTCTAGATGTACCTAACCTTCAATCCAGAGGTTCAGAAGATATACAGCGAATAGCGAATTATTATTTAGATCGATATACCAAAGAAAATGACTTAAAGAAAAAGAAATTTAGTTCAGCTGCTCTGAAGTTGATGGGCCAAAATCACTGGTCAGGTAACATACGGGAATTAATTAATCGTGTATGTAATGCAGCAATTATGTCTGACAGTATGATTATTACAGCTAAAAATATGGGGCTAGATAGAAGAGAAGATGAACGCCGCCTTATGCCTTTAGAAGAAGCCAAAAGCAGAGCAGAAAAAGCTGCTATTCTAAATGCGTTAAGGTGAATTAGTCTCGACCTAATCTGACATATCTTCTTGAGAAAGAGAGAGTTACCCGTTTTGATAAAGGTGCTGAAATCTTAAATCAAAACAAAGGTAACTCTCATGTTGCATACTAGCAATCCCATCATTAAACACAAAGCAGGCTTACTCAACCTTGCGGAAGAACTTGGAAACGTCTCAAAAGCCTGCAAAGTAATGGGTGTCTCCCGTGATACGTTTTATCGCTATCAGGAACTTGTTGAGGAAGGCGGTGTTGATTCACTGATCAACCGATCTCGCAGAACGCCCAATGTCAAAAACCGTGTAGATGAGCAGATTGAGAACGCCGTCATTGAACACGCGATAGCTTTCCCCGCTCATGGCCAAGCCCGAACCAGTAACGAACTGCGTAAAGCTGGCGTGTTTGTATCGGGCAGTGGTGTTCGTTCCATCTGGCTACGTCATAACTTAGAAAACTTTAAAAAGCGCCTTTCGGCTCTGGAAGCAAAGGTTGCGAGTGAAGGTATCATTCTGACGGATGACCAAGTTGCTGCGCTTGAGAAGAAGAAACAAGATGACGAAGCCTGCGGTGAAATAGAAACGCATCATCCTGGCTATCTGGGTTCTCAGGACACGTTCTACGTGGGTAATCTAAAAGGGGTTGGCAGGATATATCAGCAAACCTTTGTTGATACGTACAGCAAGGTAGCGTTCGCTAAGCTCTACACGACGAAAACCCCAATTACCTCAGCCGATGTATTGAATGATCGTGTATTACCATTCTTTGAGGCTCAGGAGCTGCCTATGCTGCGTATCCTGACTGATCGAGGCACGGAATACTGTGGCAAGGTTGAGCAGCACGATTACCAGCTATATCTCGCCATCAACGATATTGATCACACGAAAACCAAAGCGAGACACCCACAGACTAACGGTATCTGTGAGCGCTTCCATAAAACGATATTGAACGAGTTTTATCAGGTTACGTTCCGTAAAAAGCTCTATGCTTCACTGGAAGAACTGCAAAAAGATCTGGACGAATGGCTGGATTATTACAACAATGAACGAACTCATCAGGGGAAAATGTGCTGTGGCAGAACGCCACTGGAAACATTGCTTGATGGAAAACAGATTTGGGCTGAAAAGAATTTAGCCCAAATCTAATCTGACAGTAGCACTGGAAAGAACGGGTAACTGTCAGATCAGGTCTGAGCTAGTACAGTTAAGGCATGCTAACAATAACGTTACCGTTGCCGCATCTATATTAGAGACTTCACGTTCATCTTTATATCGGCTACTCGAAAAGCACCAGATATTAAATAACTAGCTTTTACTTACCAAGGTAAGACTTCACCGTTTGAATGCCAGAACGTACCTGTATTTTCTAGATTAAGTTCTTCAATTCGCAGAGAAAGTCTTTCCGCTGCCTGATCCGGTGTTATATCACCTACTCCACCAATCATTTCTGTTCCAACTAGTCCAGGGTGTAAGATCGCAACAGCAACACCCCGAGGCTGGAGATCTCGTGCTAAGGACATACCTGCGATATTCAGTGCTGCTTTCGACATGCGATAACCGTATCGCCCACCGCTAGTATTATCAGTGATAGATCCCATACGACTTGTGATGAGGGCTACTTTTGCTGAATCAGCTAAATTATCTAGCAACGTCTCCGTTACCAAGAGAGGCGCTAATGCATTCGTTTCAAATTGATCGCGAATAGTTTCGATATTCAAATTACCAAGAATCTCATTACGCAAAATACCTGCATTGTTAATCAGCAGATCAATTTTGATGCCCTTTAAAGCCGTTTTTAACTTCTCTAAACCATCATTCTTTGCAACATCTACAGCATCAATGACTTCAACACCCAACTGTTTCAGCTCAGGAGAACAGGTACGGCAAGTGGCAAAAACCTTATACCCCTTAGATTTGTATAACGCGGCAAAAGACAAACCTATACCGCGGCTAGCACCTGTAATAACGACTGTTTTTGACATAAAAAGAACCCTAAGAATAGATCTTGTACTACACGACGTAAGAATCATGTAATTAACTGAGGCAAGTAAACTACAACAGAATAATGAAGGATGTATACGTTATTCTCTGGGGTATAAATACTGATTTGCCAATCTATCGTATTCTCCATCTTTTTTTAGTCGGTCTAATACACTCTGCCATGCCACGATCTCTTCATCAGGAGTCTGCTTTGAAAAAGCGATATAGCCTTCACTTTGATATAAAACGATTGGCGTCTTTTTGATGATTTTTTCTGAAACGCCGCTGGTTTTGAAAACATTAGATACTTCGTGCAGTGAAACAGGTGTGTAATCGACTCGCCCTTCAGCAAGGAGCCTAAAACAACTGTTGTAGCTATTAGCCACTAAGATCAACACAGGAGTCTCAGCTTTTAGGATTCTCTCGTGCCTACTGCCCCGTAGCACACAAACTCTGACCTCTTCGGTAAATTCAAGATAAGAAGTAAGTTGCTTTGTATAGCGGGTATTTTTAAAGAACTGAACGCTGTCTGATTATAATGGGCCAACCCATTTAAATTTGTTTTCTCGATCTTCATTCCGACTAATATTGAAGATTGCATAGTTAGGTCCTTGCTTTACAAGATCCACCCCTCTCAAAAACGGTACTTCTACTGGATTAAAAGGCTTTTTGCGTAAATCCGACATAGCTCTAACCAATTCAAGATTAAAAGCCCTTCGACCCGCATGTTCTATCCCTCTCAACTCCCCAGAGAAATCTCTAAAAACTGACTTTTTAAGGTTATGGCTAAGAAACTGAGTAGTATGAGACGAGACTTGAGATTCTACATAGGTAGAACTACAGATAATTAACAAATAGCATATAAAGCAGCCTAATCTCATCCAATTACTCCAAACTAAAATTTTAGTATGTGATTCACTAAATAGTTTAGACAAGAGTTAGTGTTTAAGAACGGTAATAACCAATTGATTATCGTGAATATATAAAGCGTTTCGGTTAATATCGCTGCGAGCATAACTTAAGGAATAGATTATGGCGCAAGTTGGACCACTGATAGATACACTCAAACGAGAACTTAAAGCTCAGGGTAAAACATACCTAGATGTCGCCGAAATTCTTGATTTAAGTGAAGCGTCTGTAAAGCGACTTTTTGCTGAAAAAAACTTTACCCTCACTCGGCTAGAAGCTATCTGCGACATGCTTAATATCGAGCTATCTGAGCTTGTACAGAAGATGAGTAAAGATCAGTGCCAACTGACTCAATTGACCAGAGATCAAGAAAAAGAGATCGCTAATGATCTAATTTTATTGTTGATCACGGTCAGCGTAATCAGTGGAATGACGTTCTCTGACATACTCAATGCTTATGACATTCCAGAAACAGAATGCATTCAAAAGCTTGCTAAGTTGGATCGCCTTAAGATTATCGATCTACTGCCTGGGAATCGTGTAAAACTCCTAGTTGCTCCTAATTTCCATTGGCTACCTAATGGCCCAATTCAGCAGTTTTTCCAAGAAAAGGTCGAACAAGACTTCTTTAGCTCACGTTTTGATAAAGCCAATGAAAAGCTGATCGTGACTAATGCCATCCTGACCGATAGCTCCAACGCACGTCTGCAAAAGAAAATGGAGCGTCTCGCAGCAGAATTTAACGAATTAATGCAAGAAGATCACTCGGCGCCGCAACAGAAAAAAAGTGGTACGACCATGGTGCTAGCCATCCGCCAATGGCAATACTCGCTATTTAAAAAGATCTCTAAATAGTAATAGTCTTGCTTGGTATTTGCCTACCAAGTTAAACCAAAGCACTGCCTTCACTGATTACCGTTAGCTTCCCTTCTTCTGAGAAAGAGAGTTCAACTGACGAGTACTGTCGGTTATCACCTAGCAGATAACTGTATTTGTCGATAATGGCTTCTATCTCAGCTTGTGAATTGGCTTTATCCATCTCTTGTCGGAATGGCTCAAGCTCTTTGAAAGCCGCAAGGTGTGATGCTAAAGCATTTATTGTACTTAGCTCTTTAGCGATAGCTGGTTCTTCTTTCAAGGCTTGTTTAAGCTGATCAGCATAAGGGTAATCAACTGGAAAAACTATCTGCCCTTTACCGTCATAGTTTATCGATTCAGGTGCTTCTGGAATGTTGTGACGGGATAAGAAGTCAGGAAATACCTTTGAAAGGTGATTCTGTAACGCGCTTACGTTCTGCTCATTTGGCAACAACAGGCCCTCAATATCGAAGATATCCCCTTCATGGGCAGGCTTCGCTTGGAAGTAAGTGTCTAGATCGTACTCTTTGTCACCTTTTGCTGTACTGAGAGTATAAACAGACTCAGATTCGCTTAGCTGTTTTGCTTCTTCCGTTAAGAACACTGTATTGCCGCTTACAGAGGTTGATCGGCCAGAGTTTGCCAAAGCGGCACGTTGTCCGGAGTCATTCGGATTTGTGTCTATTAAGCTAGAAGACTGATAACTACTGGAGATATACATATTTAACTGCGCCTATGTTAATCCATTAAAACAAGGAATCTATTTTTAGATTTATTTGTAAGCAATCATCAGGCCAGTTCATAAAACAGCTTGGTATTATATTTTGATACTTATAGCTGTTTAATTTAAAACCTATTTCAATTTCATTTTAACAAGCGCCTAAACATCACAATCTTGCTCCCATCAATAGATGAGGAACAAGCGATGAAACACTCAAATCCTAACCTAAAACGCAGCAGCCTATTCTCAGCAATAGCATTAGGCAGCGCTCTTTTGCTGAGCCCTTACAGTAATGCTGCAGGACTATTAAAACCGAGCAATGCAGGGTATGAAGAGCTAAAAATCAAAGAACATCATGTCGATGTTGTGATTGAAGATATGTACGCAACCACAACAGTTGAGCAGGTTTTTCATAACCCTAACGCGAATGATCTAGAAGCTATTTACTCCTTCCCAGTTCCAGATAAAGCGGCTGTAGGTGAATTTAGCTATTGGATTGATGGCCAACCTGTTACAGGTGAAGTCGTAGAGAAACAGCGTGCCCGACAGATCTACGAGCAGGAAAAACAAAAGGGAAATGAAACTGCCATCGTAGAGAAAGACCAATACAAAACGTTTGATATCTCTGTCTTTCCAGTAAAGGCTAATCAAGAAGTCAAAATCAAGTTGGTCTATCTCCAAAATACCCAGACCGATACTGGAATTGGTCGATACGTATACCCTCTTGAAGATGGTGGCGTTGATGAGCAAAAACTGAGCTTTTGGGATCGCAACGAAACGGTAGATGAGAAATTCTCTTTTGATGTGAAGCTAAGAACCAGTTATCCCGTTGATGGTTTAAGAATGCCTAAACACCCTAATGCATCCTTCCAACAACTTAATGCCTACGAATGGCAAGCTAGTTTGATCAATTCAGCTAACCACCTGACGCAACAGCAGCTAGATCTGGAGCAAGCAGAATTGTCCGTACAGTATGAAACTCAAATCTCAGAAACTCCTATCAATAGCAGTGTGACGACTCTAGATAAAGATATTTTGCTTTACTGGCGTCATGCTGAAAATCTACCCGCAAGCGTAGATATGCTGGCTTACAAAGAAGTCAATTCAAGCAAAGGCACTTATAAGCTGACGTTAACACCGGGTAATGACCTCCCTGTAATGACTCAAGGTCGAGATTGGGTGTTTGTACTTGATATCTCCGGCTCTATGCACGGCAAATTCTCATCCCTGATTGAAGGTATTCGAAGCGGCCTAACACAGTTAAACCCTAATGATCGTTTTAAGATCGTATTGTTTAACAATCAAGCGCAGAGTTTCACTCAGGGCTACCTACCTGCTGATCAACAAACAATCAAAGACACATTACAACGTCTAGATCAGGTACAACCAAGCAGCGGTACAAATCTATATGCAGGGCTAAAGACCGGCATTAATCAACTTGATTCGGATAGAAGTACTGCAGTAGTTCTTGTTACTGATGGCGTTGCCAATGTAGGGACAACCGAAAAGAGTAAATTCCTAGATCTACTAGAGCAGCATGATGCCCGCCTATTTACTTTTATTATGGGTAACAGCGCTAACCGTCCTCTTTTAGAAGAGATGACACGCGTATCCAATGGCTTTGCTCTACAGATTTCAAACTCTGACGATATTAGTGGTCAGCTCCAGATAGCCAAAGGCAAGATGGCTCATGCTTCTATGCGAGACATTCAGATCGAGATTGATGGTGTAAGAAGCAAAGAACTGGTGAAACCGCGCCTTGCTAATACCCTTTACCATGGTCAACAACTGACTCTATTTGGACACTATTACAAACCAGGCAAGACAGAAGTGAAGCTGACCGGCACAATCAACGGTGAAAAGAAAACCTACAAGACCAGCTTTAATCTACCTGACGTTGCAACTGACAACCCTGAATTGGAGCGTTTATGGGCATATGCAGCCATTGAAGAGCTACAAGCAGAGATGGACTACCTAGGCTCTGACAAAGATGCTGAGCAAGCGATTGTTGATACCGCTGTGGAATATGGCTTGGTAACTGACTACACATCTATGATCGTTGTTAGAGACGAAGTATTCAAAGCGATTAATATTGAGCGCTCTAATCTAAAACGCGTTGAAAAAGAACAGACCGCTCGTGAAAACCGAGCACAACAAACGATTACCGCTCAGCAGAATCGTGTAGATACTCAACAGCCAATGTTTGTCGATCAATCTCAAGATCAAGCTAACCAGAGCCAAACTAGACCGAGTGTTTCATCAACACGCTCAGGTTCAGGTGGCGGCGCCGTTTCACCATGGTTAGTAATCTTTGTCGCTGTAGTCATCAAACTTGTACAGATGCGTCGCTTTAAGCGCTAAAAGAACTAAATGATGATGAGTTTGTTCACTACAATCACAACTGCCCTTCGGGGCGGTTGTAATTCATATAGCGGCCTTAATGGTAATGAACAGCCAACAAAAACACCGTTGATCACCTTATCTATGTTCGTCAGTGTCTTGAGTATCGGAATACTAAGTTTTAGCTTTCCTATGCTTTCTTGGCTTTGCTTTGATTACGCCCTAATTACGGAGCAACAACAATACTGGCGCTTAATTACAGCCCATTTTGTTCATAGCTCTACAGAGCACCTTTTTTGGGACCTGTTAACCTTTGCCGCCGCAGGAGTGTATTTAGAGAATCGTGACCGAAAGCTATTTACATATGGATTGCTTTCAAGCCTAGTTACCCTATCCATCTATCTACTATCACCACTAACCGATATAGCGCGATACAGTGGTCTATCTGGAGTCCTCTACACTGTTATCTGTTTAGCAGCATGGCAATGGTTGAGAGAGGAAAAAGGCTTTATCGCTTGGCTACCGTTGATAGCGATCGTTGGTAAAACTATTGCCGAGATATTTATGCAAGACACAGTTTTTGTAACTCACGGTTGGGAGGTATTTAGTGAAGCACATCTCGTTGGGGCTGGTACTGCATTGTTTGTAGGCTTTTATCAGGCTGTAAGAAGTGCTGATTTGAAACTATTTTCATGTCTTTCAAAAGAAAAAAGCGCCATTAAGAAACCTTAATAGCACTTTGATTTATAACAGCTTTTAGCTTTCTCGATTGTTTGCCAAGAAGAACCAAGTATCGAGAACAGAATCAGGGTTCAAAGATACGGTGCTAATTCCCTGCTCCATCAACCAACGAGCTAGATCAGGGTGATCGGATGGGCCTTGGCCGCAAATACCGATGTACTTGCCCTGCTTCTTACATGCTGAAATAGCCATGGAAAGCAGCTTTTTAACCGCTTCATCTCGCTCATCGAATAGGTGCGCAATAACACCGGAATCACGATCCAAGCCCAGTGTTAACTGAGTTAAATCGTTAGAGCCAATAGAGAAACCATCAAAGTGTTCTAGGAATTCATCAGCAAGTAATGCATTGGATGGGATCTCACACATCATAATCACACGTAAGCTATTCTGACCACGTTTCAGACCGTTAGCAGCGAGCAGGTCAACAACCTGTTTCGCTTCACCAGGAGTACGCACAAACGGGATCATTACTTCAACGTTAGTAAGCTGCATCTCATCGCGTACACGCTTAAGAGCACGACATTCAAGTTCGAAGCAATCACGGAAGTTTTCAGAGATGTATCGTGCTGCCCCACGGAAACCAAGCATTGGGTTCTCTTCACTTGGTTCAAACGCATCGCCACCGATTAGATGACCGTACTCGTTTGACTTAAAGTCAGACATACGTACGATCACTTTCTTAGGATAGAAAGCGGCAGCCAGTGTTGAAATACCTTCAACCAAACGATCTACATAGAAATCGACTGGGCTGTCGTAACCTGAAATACGGCGAGATATAGTCTGCTGCAGTGCGGGTGGCTGCTGATCGAAATTAATCAATGCTTTAGGGTGCACACCGATCATGCGGTTAATAATGAATTCAAGGCGCGCTAGACCAACACCTGCGTTTGGTAGAGCCTGGAAATCAAATGCACGATCAGGATTACCCACGTTCATCATGATTTCGAAAGGTAGATCAGGCATCGATTCTACGCTGTTGGACTGGTGTTCATAATCTAGTTTGCCAGCATAAACTCGACCCGTATCACCCTCGGCACAAGAAACTGTAACGAGTTGACCATCAACAAACTGATCCGTTGCATCACCACAACCCACGATCGCTGGAATACCTAACTCACGGGCAATAATTGCAGCATGACAAGTACGACCACCGCGGTTGGTTACGATAGCAGCTGCACGCTTCATAACAGGCTCCCAATCTGGGTCTGTCATATCAGTAACCAGCACTTCACCCGGCTGTACTTTCTCCATTTCATTAATGTCATGGACGATACGTACATTACCAGAGCCAATTCGATGACCTATAGAGCGGCCTTCAACAAGTACTTGGCTGGTTTCTTTTAGTAGGTAGCGCTCAATTACCGCTTGATTACTGCGGCTCTTAACAGTTTCAGGACGCGCCTGAACGACAAATAGTTCGCCCGTATCGCCATCTTTAGCCCACTCAATATCCATTGGGCGGCCATAGTGGTTTTCGATCACAATGGCAATCTTCGCTAATTGCTGCACATCGTTATCATCGATGGAGAACTGCAGGCGCTCAGACTGATCGACTTGAACAGTGGATACAGGATTGTCTGAACCCGGCTCAGAGTAGACCATCTTGATCGCTTTAGAACCGATCGTTTTACGAATAATTGCTGGTGCACCCATTTTTAGGGTTGGCTTATATACGTAAAACTCATCTGGGTTAACCGCGCCTTGTACAACGGTTTCACCTAAGCCGTATGCAGAAGTAATAAAAACTACGTGGTTAAAACCAGACTCTGTATCCAACGTAAACATTACACCGGAAGAGCCTGTTTCACTGCGAACCATGCGCTGTATACCGGCAGAAAGCGCTACTTCACTGTGCTCAAAACCATGGTGAACACGGTAAGAGATAGCACGATCGTTATAGAGAGATGCAAATACCTCTTTGATCGCATGTTTAACATTGGCTAGACCACGAACGTTTAAGAATGTTTCCTGCTGCCCGGCAAAAGAAGCATCAGGAAGGTCTTCAGCCGTTGCAGATGAACGAACCGCCACAGCAATGTCTTGGTTGTCAGCAGACATATCAGCCCAGTACGCTTCGATCGCTTGATCTAGCTCTGGCTGAAACTCTGCATCCATAATCCAATCACGAACCGTTTTACCGGTCTCTTTAAGTGCTTGGATATCATTGGTATCAAGCTCTTTTAGCTTGGCATTAATTTTATCTTCTAGACCGCCATGAGTTAGGAAGTCACGATAGGCATCAGCCGTAGTTGCAAAACCATTTGGCACTTTCACATTCGCGCCAGTAAGTTCTTGTAACATTTCACCAAGAGAAGCGTTTTTACCGCCTACTCTTTCTACGTCATTCATTCCTACCTGATCTAGGCGCAGTACATAGTTCTGCAACTGTATATCTCCTACTCTGGTGTATAGTTATTACTTCTAATAATGGTGAGATCTTACTGCACTCAGCAGCAAAAATCCCCTGAAAAAAGCGCATATATGGTGGATTATTTTGATGACAATCAGACTATTGATGAAATCATAACCAGTCACAGAAATATGGCTGCAGATCATAGCCACAACCCTGCTCTACATCTGGTATAGTCAGCCATATATTTTTGTTGCAGATTGTAAGTAAACAATGAAACGAACAGCTTTTTTTATCTCAGACGGAACAGGTCTAACCTCAGAAGCATTGGGGCATAGTTTGCTTGCTCAGTTTGATAGTATTGAATTCGAACAAATTACACTTCCCTACATCGATGACGTTGAAAAGGCTCGCGAGGCCGTCCAGAAGATCAACCAAATTGCCGAGGAACATGGCACTCGCCCTTTGATCTTTGATACGGTCGTAAATGAAGATATTCGTAATATTATTGCCGAATCGAATGCCTTTAAGATTGATGTCTTTTCAAGCTTCCTAAAACCTCTAGAAAACGAGCTTGATGCTCACTCGAATTATTCCGTAGGTAAATCCCACGGTATAGTTGAGCGCACTCGCTACAAAGACAGAATCGATTCAGTAAACTTTGCAATCGATAATGATGACGGTGCGCGAACACGCCAATACGCCAACGCAGATATCATTCTTGTTGGTGTATCCCGCTGCGGTAAGACGCCAACGTGTCTTTATATGGCGATGCAATTTGGTATCCGTGCAGCAAACTACCCTTTGACTGAAGAAGATATGGAGTTTAATCGTCTTCCAGAAGTACTAGAGGAACATAAACATAAGCTTTACGGCCTGACGATTGATCCATTCCAGCTTTCTGCAATTCGTCACGAACGCCGCCCGAATAGCCGTTATGCTTCACTTGATCAGTGTGATTTCGAAGTACGTGAAGTTGAGCGACTGTTTAAGAAACTAAATATCTCAACGATCAACACCACAAACTTCTCAATTGAAGAGATATCTACACGAATCATGGCCCAAGCCGGTCTTGAGCGACGAATGAACTAACAAAACAAAAAAGGAGCCTTTCGGCTCCTTTCTTTAATACCTTCTACTGACCGCAACTACTACTGAGCTTCAGCCATCTTGGCTGCCATCTCCCTGAATTTATCAGCTTGTTGCGCTTTTCCCGGCATTGCCTCTAGCGCATCGGCCATTAACTCATAAGCCTGAACTTTGTCTTCGTACTGAGGGAAATCTCGATGAAGACCATTCAGTAACTTAATTGTTAACTTGTGTTTACCTGCTTCAAAACAGTGTTTAGCAATTTCATGACGAGCCGATGGGTCTTTTAATTTAAAGTCAGGGTCGTATTGATAAACGCGTTGGATTAACACCGGTATCAATGACTCATGGTTGGATTGCTTAAGGCACTCAAGATAAGCCGGCATAAATTTACTAGTTTCTGCTGAATTATGTGTTGCACACAAATAATCAAAGTAACGGTTGAAGATTTCCAATTCTTTCGGAAATTTCTTGATGCCCTGTTTGAATTCATAAGACACATCTTCAAAACGCCCCTCTTTCGTGAGGACTTCAACCTTGTCCATAAAATGCAACTTATCTGTTCGAATCTGCGTCTCATCTTCATCAAACCGGCTAGCAAAGCCTAAAGCACGTTGCTTCTGGAACAATAGGTAGCCCATCAGATGAAAGATCACGATTAGATAGTAATAAGAGGTAATGCTTTCCAATATGTTTGAAAAGAAATAGAAATCAGGAAAAAGCTGATTGAGCGTCGCAACCGATGCAATCATGATCAGCAAAAAAGCAAGCAATATGAGATAGGATCGACCTAATCTGCACACCAATTTAACCAACTCAATTGGGTTGATCGCCGCGCCTATACTTTCAAAACGCGCATAGTTAATAAAAACTGCTGGAAGTGAAAATAACCAAAACATAGCAAAGGAAGTCGTGACGAAATCACCAAACGTCTTCGAAACTGCCAGCATTATCAACCCAATGGCTAAAAAAATGGCAATGATATGAATGATCATTTTAACGCCGCCGCTATAAGCTTCAGCGACTAAAGGTGCTTTCATACTGCCATCAGCAGTTTGCTGTAAGCAAAGGAAACTAAATTTAGTAGTTACGCCAGCGACCAATAGCGAAAGAATAAAACCAATTAAACCGCCAATAAATGCGCCTAAGGCTGAAAGTACTGATGCACCTAAAATAAGCATCAATACTTGGGTATTCATCGGATATCGAAATGCCAGATCCAACCTGCGCCAAAAAGGCTCAATATTAGCCCCCGCACCTAAGCTATCTACAGATGTACCGCAGCAGACACAACGAATTTCATCATCTGACTCATCAATGCAGCTATCACATACGCTAAGATGACAAGCACTGCAGTGATAAGTTGATTCTTTTAAAGGGTGGTATTTACAATGATCCATATAAACCCTAATGACTAATTAAATAAACCACGACGACTGCGCTCATAAATTTCATCCGCAGCGGTTGCATAGCGTTTACATTTGGCTTCGTGTTCCCTTTCACCAAATGCCAGCGATAATTTCCTCGCTAAATGACTAAGCTCCTCCGTTTTGATTCCTCGGCTATAAAGCATGGTAAATATTTCTTCAGAGGTTTTAAGACTTGAGAGCGTTATCATTTTCCATGCCAACTGCAACAATTCATCATTTTTAAGTTCTTCTTGAGCAAAAGTGCTGCAATGCCATAGCTCTTCAATCTTATCGAGTTCTTCAGCTGTTGGCTTTTCGTAGGTTAAGAGAGTCAGAGCAACTGATCGATAATCATCATTATGCTGAGCCTTTAAAATTTCATATTTAACACGCCTTAATTCAAAGTCAGGACCAAACTTTTCTTCGAAATCGTCAATTGCCGACATTGCGGTCGTAAAAGAGAACTTGCCTAGTAAATGGTAGATCTTGTCACGCGCTTTGAGATCTTTAGCTTGGCCATCATCTTTCTCTAGGTATTCCTCATCAAGCACTTGGGGTGAAACTAGAAGCGTCGTAAAAATTAACAATGCGCCAGCGATAAATCCGCCAGTATGCGCCATGAAAGCAACGTTTGAGTCGGTTACAGTGGCAAACTGATAAAGCTCGTTAGTAATATAAAGCCCTAATACCCATAATGCAGGTGCTCGAGTAAATCCGACAAAGATGAAGAACCAATAGAAGAATTCAATCTTCCTAAAGCGGAATACACCTAAATACATCGCCATAACCGCAGAGATTGAGCCTGAGGCACCGACTAAAGCGCTTGGGCTTTGCGAATTAACAAATAAGAAAAGCACCCCTCCGGCGATTCCGCCAAGCAAATAAAAAAGCAAGAAGCGGAGATGACCAATGGCGGCCTCAACGGCAAAACCAAAAATAACCAAGAAAAAGATATTGCCTATCAAGTGGAAGAAATCGCCATGCAGAAACTGGTAGGTAACCAAATCAAGGGGCGATAATGCTTTTGGTTTTAAACCATGGCCAAAAATCGTTGTGCTGGATATTAGATCATACAGCTCAGTACGATTGAGCCAATAATCACCGTTGCCTGGTTCATTAAAGCGAACTTGGTTATAGCGGAGATATTCAAAGAAATTTAAGTCACTTAGCAAATAGTAACTTAACTCAAGCTTGTTCCCAGATTGATGCAGATTCTGATATTCAGCTATCTGCTTGCCCGCCACCCCATCCTCTTTGAGGTAGCTAAGATACATTTCCCATTCTGCATCGAAATATTGAAGTTCTGAGTAATGATTAAGCGCATCATTAATCATCCCTTCGTCTTTATCTTGCGCGAAAAAGAACACGAATACATTCAAAATAATCAAGAAGAAAAGAATCAAGGGAGGCCTTCGCCAGTCAAACTTCTTCTCAGTTGGGATTATGACCATAGTTACGATTCCATTCTTAACTGTTAAGTAATTTTCTTCTAATTAACTGAGGGTAACACAAAAAGTAACAGCAAAAATTGTATGTTGTTTAGAGTAAATTGAGTTACGAAAACTTCTTGAGGCAAGAAATAAATTGGTGTCATGAAAAGAACAAACTTCACTTTATGACAAAATCAACAAATGGAGATTCAATTGCCATCTTCAGGATTGATGTAACAATTAACTCTAAGTACCTTGCTTATCTGACTCAAAGAACATGGAGCATTAAGATGTCACTTCTATCCAATTTTTCACGCATTCTCCTGTTATTGTTCTGTTTTATTTCCAATCCTGTGGCTGCCGATAATGAAATTGGTAAGGTTGTGCTTATCCAAGGAAAACCACTTGTAGAACGCCAGAATCAGCATCTTTTCATCAAAAGAAATGATCCCCTATTTATTGAAGACGTTTTAATCACCCCTGTTGGTAGTAAGATTTTGATCAAGCTAGCTGATAAAACCACTATATCTCTGGCCGAAAACACCCAATTTGAGCTATCCAAATATCAATTTGATAAAAAAAACCAAACTTCAGACGTCAGTTTTAAAATGCTGAAAGGAGCATTTAGAACCCTAACCGGCTCAATAGGTAAACAAGCGCAGCCAAAATTCGAGATACACACACCATTAGCGACTATTGGAGTTCGTGGCACGGAGTTCTGGGGAGGGATGATCTTCTCAGATGCACTGGATGTAACTATGTTGGAAGGTAAAGGGGTTTACATAAAAAACGAACATGGGCAGGTAGAGATCACCCGACCAGGTGATGGCACTATGGTTTCTAAAGGCATGAAACCTTCTGAAGTGTCTATGTGGAGTGAAGATAAGCTGAAGAAAGCTGCAGCGGCGACAGAGCTAAAACAACAACGAAGACAAACCGAAAGTGACGATTATCTAAACTACTAATTTAAGATTTAATTAAACAACAATTATTATTTTCTGGAGTGCTTTTCAACATCATGATCAACCACATCTACCACCTGATAAATGAAAAAACGCATATTATCACTCCAGTAATCTTCCGGTAGACCCGCTTTTAACTTCAAACGCTGTAGAAATACCTTTGCTGTAGGTAGCTGTTGCCAAACTTGAGGTAGAAAAGTGGCTCGATGCCCTCTTTCTTCAATTAGTAGCCCATCAATTCGTGGCCTTAAGCAGCCCAGCAGCTCTTTCTCGTTTGATACGCTTAACTCTACTGGTGCCGTTAAAACAGATATGTGAATAGAAAGTGACGCATATTCACTTACAGAAACAGGCTCAAACCGAGAGTCATAAAATGCTGCGTTCACAGCATTGCGCTGTAAATCTTTAAGTAAAGACCGTCTTGCTTCTAATGTTCCGATACAACCTCGCAATTCATCATCAATTGATAGAGTGACGAAGGTTGCAGCTGGCTTTTTCAGCCAAGCCAAATTGGAAATTGAATCATAGTTTATTGGCTTACTTTTTGGCTGCAGTTCAAGTTTGGAGGCAATTGAATCTTGAACGATTTCAATCATTAGCTTTTGCTGCTCATGACTAAATTCAATAGATGGCATAAGCACCGTACCCTACAACACGGCTCTTATCCCCCGCACTATCTCCAGAATTACAGGATTGAAGCAGATGTATTTTAAAATCTGTGGAAGCTAGTGCACACTGTAAACCATTAAGGCCCATGTGACCGCACGCCTCATCACCTCGAATATCTGTGTCACCTGCAATAATTCGTTGATTAGTGTTTTCATCGATTAACTTCGCTTTGACGTAAGAATGATAATGGCTCAAATCGGTACTAATTACAGTTAGCACCTCTGGATCTTGTAATGCAGGCAAAATCAATCTGGCAACCTCACTTGCCGATGCATTTCCGACTACAACAGGAATTAAATCTGCTTGAATATCGACTTGCTGAATAAATGGCAACTGGACTTCAATACTATGTTCTTGTGTATGTGCTAGGTCATTGTAAGTAACCCAGCCTTTATCAACTAATTCGCTGATTCTATCCGCAGCCATAGAGATATTACCAAGTGGTGTATTGAATTGATCAGCCAAAGGAACGGCCATACCTTGAAATGCTACTCGATGGCTTGGCCCGATTAATAAAATGTACTTAAACTGTGCATCTGATGAGATACAGCTAAAAGCTGCGGCCGCGACACTTCCTGAATAAATATACCCAGCATGAGGGACTATTAAAGCCCTTAAGTTCGGTATCACTTCTCTCTGCTCTTGCCGTAACAAAGTATCTACTTCACATGCCAATTCTCTAGCATCATCTGGGTAAAACAAACCGGACACGGCTGGCTGACGAGTATTCATAAGCTTCTCCGTGGTATATCCCATTTAACAAGAGCACATGAAACTAGTTTGATTGCTAACATTCACGGGCCGTCCTACTCTTCAAGTATAGAAAATAAGTTACGAAAGTTTTTAAAACATCAGCGATTAATTACCCAAATAGGAACCCAGTATGAGTGTCATTGAAGTGGGGTTCTGGCATGAACTTGAACAAAACAAAATTCAATGTGATCTATGCCCACGTTTTTGCAAGTTATCAGACGGACAACGTGGTCTCTGTTTTGTACGTGGTAATGAAGGTGGCCGGATGCGCCTATACACTTATGGGCGCTCAAGTGGATTTTGTATAGATCCTATAGAGAAAAAGCCACTAAATCATTACCTACCGGGAACTCCAGTATTATCTTTCGGTACAGCCGGCTGTAACCTCACCTGCAAGTTTTGTCAAAATTGGGATATGAGCAAAGCCCGAGAGATGGATAGGCTTGCCGATGCAGCCAGCCCGGAACAATTAGCAAAATACTGTCAGGAACATCATTGTCGCTCAATCGCGTATACCTATAATGATCCAGTCATCTTTCTCGAATACGCTGAAGATGTTGCGATTGCTTGCCATGAATATCAAATCAACTCGGTTGCTGTCAGCGCTGGCTATATCACTGATATCGCTCGACCTCGTTTTTTTGAATATATGGACGCCGCAAATATCGATCTAAAAGCATTTTCAGAACGTTTCTACAAAAAGATTTGTGGAGCCAGCCTAGCCCCCGTACTCGACACCCTTCTGTATCTTCATAATGAAACCTCTGTCTGGTTTGAGATCACTACACTGCTTATTCCTGATGAAAATGACAGTGATGAAGAGATCGAGGCGATGTCACAATGGATTTATGACAACCTTGGCCCCAGCATCCCATTGCATTTCTCTGCTTTTCACCCTGATTGGAAAATGTTGGATAAACCTCGCACCCCAGCAGAAACCCTAACGCGCGCGAGACATATAGCGATAAAAAACGGTTTGAGATATGTTTACACGGGTAACGTGCATGACACTGCCGGTAGCTCAACCTACTGCCACAAGTGCGGACTACGTTTGATAGAACGTGATTGGTATCAATTAGGGGAATGGAACCTAGAATCAGGATGCTGCAAAGGCTGTGGTGAACCACTACCCGGTCGTTTTGAAGATAGTCATGGCGACTGGGGAGCTCATCGGCAGCCATTATGTTTTTCAAGACAATGACTCAGTATATACAAGGCTGATAAACAAAAAACCGACCTAACGTTAACAAAATCGGTTGGTTATAAGCCTTCCATATTAGTTATGACTATTAAGTACACGCTTCAGCAATGTAAAGTAAATACCATAATTAATCTCTAGAAAGGATGTGCTTTAAAGGCGTTCAAAGAACGATGGATTACTAAATGGTACTCAAATAAATTCAAATCAACTATCACTAGATCAGATGTAACAATATGGCACACAGCTTTACTGCTTATTCATAATAATATGCAAAAAGCCGAGCAATGTACCCTCTTTCTTTAGCTGCTGGATACTCTCAACAAATCTTGCTACCACACTATCAGTTGCCGGTAATACATCATCATTTTGTGATGAGATAGGTTGGCCAGGGTCATAATCAGGATTATGTTTGGCCTGAAAGTGCTTAGATACTTTCGAAAAACCCAGATGCATAGGTCGAGATGTACCGCAACAGCTGTGAAGGCGCATGCCAACGCTAGGATTCATTTTCAGATAGTAAAGCAAAGTATCACGATGATATAGATAGAAATCAGCCCTGCCTTCACGGATAATATTAATCGCACGGTTCAGGTCTAAATTTTCAATAAAGGTAATGTGCACGCCCAATTTTTCAGCGCCGAATGTTGCCCCCCCATTCGCGACGATTAATTGTTTGCCACTCATTTCGTGTAAATCAGTCACGTTGGCAAGTTTACTTGATGAGATAAAGCTAATCCTAGTTTCTAGACCATTTTCGAAGAAAGCCACATATTTTGCCCGCGAGGGGCTGTAAGTAAAACCCGGGTAGAAATCTATCTGCCCAGTCTGGATTCCCTGCAGGATACGCTTCTTGGGTAAACGGCTAACTTTAAGTTCACAGCCTATTCGCTTTGCCGCTTCGCTGTACAAATCAAGATAGAGCCCCCGGTTATCTGGTGCCGCATTGATTAAAGGCAAGCGTTCACTGGTACGATACCCCATGATTAATTCACATGCTGTAGCGCCAGAAAAATATAAACAATGAAAATACGAAGATTATAAACTGAGTTTTAAATGACATAGGAACGCACTGATTATTACCTAAACCATTATTAGTCTAGCCTAATGAGTATGAGGGTAATGGTGCCTAGTTTGAGTTTTTCATGAAAATATATAGGTAAGCGCGATAAATCCTTAGGATCAAGTCATCTGGGACAGATGTTTATTAAGCGGCTCTGATGTGCAGCCATTTCGCCATCAATGATAACGAATTCACAAGCATATTCAGGAAAAGATAAATAAACTCCTTATTGAATGAAGCAAATTTAGACAAGAGAAATGCGGTGAGCCAGAATAAAGAAAAGTAGGTGAGTATTTAACTAATTTGCCGTCCAAATTTTGATAGCGGGGAACGGATTGATTGGCTATTGCCACCTTTCAGGCTGCGCTCTGCGTGCTAGATGGTAATGACTTCGTAATTGCTAAACCAACTACCTTCGCCCGTTGTTACAAGAGCTGAGCCCGAGGAGCTACCAGGCTGCTCCACGCAAATTACAATACCCCAGAAACGAAAAAGCCGACTTAGAATTAACTAAATCGGCTTTCTCTATGTTTGGTAGCGGAGGCAGGATTTAAAGCAACGACCTTCGCCCGGGGTTACAAGAGCTGAGCCCGACGAGCTACCAAGCTGCTCCTCTCAAATTACTAAACCCTAGAAACGAAAAAGCCGACTTAGAATTAACTAAATCGGCTTTTTCTATGTTTGGTAGCGGGGGCTGGATTTGAACCAACGACCTTCGGGTTATGAGCCCGACGAGCTACCAAGCTGCTCCACCCCGCATCAATGTGGGGCGAATATTATAGATCCCCTGCACCTTTAGCAAGCACTATTTCACGCATATGCAAAATTAATCGTATTAAGTCCACTTTTTGTTTATTAAACATACAGTTATGAGCAAATTCGGCAATCAGGCACAGTTTTCATCTATTTAAGCTGGATACCTGCTAATAAAGCGCTATTATTGCCTCACTTTGTATGGGATTAATCGTTGCAAGAAACGCAACAGAGCAAACCATATATATCATTTTACGCGATACCCTTTATCTTTTAGAGTAACGCTATAACAAACATGTCGGTTAACCGACTTTTTATTTATTACGGAATGTAGAAATGTCTAAGAACTATTTCAACACGCTTCCACTGCGTGAGCAGCTAGAACAGCTGGGTAAATGTCGTTTTATGTCTATGGATGAGTTCAGCGATGGCGTTGAAGCTCTTAAAGGCAAAAAAATGGTTGTTATCGGTTGTGGTGCACAGGGCCTAAACCAGGGTCTTAACCTGCGTGACAGTGGTCTAGACGTTTCTTATGCTCTACGTCCAGCAGCAATCGCTGAAAAGCGTCAGTCTTGGAAAAACGCTACTGAGAACGGTTTCGTTGTTGGTACTTACGAAGAACTAATCCCAACTGCTGACGTAGTTCTTAACCTTACTCCAGACAAGCAGCACACACCTGTTGTTGAAGCTGTAATGCCTCTAATGAAAGAAGGTGCTTGCCTATCATACTCTCACGGTTTCAACATCGTTGAAGAAGGTATGCAGATCCGTGACGACCTAACAGTAATCATGGTTGCTCCTAAGTGCCCAGGTTCTGAAGTACGTGCTGAATACGTTCGTGGTTTCGGTGTACCAACGCTTATCGCTGTACACGAAGACAACGATCCTAAAGGCGAAGGTCTTGCACTAGCTAAAGCTTACGCTGTAGGTACTGGCGGTCACAAAGCAGGCGTTCTAATGTCTTCTTTCATCGCTGAAGTTAAGTCTGACCTTATGGGTGAGCAGACTATCCTTTGCGGTATGCTACAGACTGGTTCTATCCTTTGCTTCGACAAAATGGTTGAAGAAGGCATCGACGCTGGTTATGCATCTAAGCTTATCCAGTACGGTTGGGAAACAATCACTGAAGCTCTTAAATACGGCGGCGTAACTAACATGCTAGACCGTCTATCTAACCCAGCTAAGATCAAAGCATTCGATCTTTCTGAAGAGCTAAAAGTTATCATGCGTCCGCTATACAACAAGCACCAAGATGACATCATCGACGGTACTTTCTCTCGCGTGATGATGGAAGACTGGGCGAACGACGACAAGAACCTACTAGGCTGGCGTGCAGAAACGGCTGAGACTAACTACGAGAAAACTCCAGCAGGCGACGTAGAGATCTCTGAGCAAGAGTTCTTCGACAACGGTATCCTAATGGTTGCAATGGTTAAAGCGGGTGTTGAACTAGCATTCGAAACTATGACTGCTGCAGGCATCATCGCTGAATCTGCTTACTACGAGTCTCTACACGAAACTCCGCTGATTGCTAACACAATCGCACGTAAGAAGCTTTACGAAATGAACGCAACTATCTCTGATACTGCAGAGTACGGCTGCTACCTATACAACCACGCTTGCCTACCACTACTAGGCGACTTCATGAAACGCATCAAAACTGATGTTATCGGTAAAGGTCTAGACCTTGCTGATACTGGCGTAGACAACGCTCGCCTAATCGAAGTTAACGAAGCACTACGCTCTCACCCAGTTGAAGCGATCGGTAAAGTGCTACGTGGCCACATGGCTGACATGAAGAAGATCGTATAATTATCTGATATTTATACATTTTCTTTTTGCAAGAAAATTAAAGCCAAGGCTTTGCCTTGGCTTTTTTTTAGCTAAATTTAAGCCTTTACCGTAACAGATCCCTATAAAACCCAATCGATAGATCCGCATATTAGAGACTATGAACAGCATTAAGATTGAGAATTACACGGCAGAATTTGGTGAGTCTTTCACGCTCGACAACATCAATTGGACAATAGAACCCAACCAGCATTGGGTGATTACTGGTACCAACGGTTCTGGTAAGTCTGCCCTCTCTGCAATCTTGGCCGGTGCTGGCGAAAAAGTAAGTGGTGCTATTTCGGGCCTACCAAAACATGTCGAACTTGTATCTTTTGAAGCTCAGGCAGAACTGATCGCCCGAGAGCTAAAGAAAGACGATGCCGATATCATGGATGTTATTAGTGAATGCACACCGGTAAGAGAAATTCTGGAAGAAGGTAAAGCGATCTACCCAGAATTTGATGCTAACTTACTCGATCAACTCGTTAGCATGTTCAAACTAGAACATATGCTCGATCGTAGTTTCAGAAAGCTCTCAACAGGTGAAACGCGTAAGATCATGCTAATTCGCGCCCTAGCGAATAATCCAGATCTTATCATTCTGGATGAGCCTTTCGACGGGCTAGACGCTGACTCTATGAAGCTGCTACACGACCTGCTAGCAAGCAAGATCGATTCAATGGGCATGATTCTGGTATTAAACCGTTTTGATGAAATGCCGGACTTCATCACCCATGTTGCCTACACAGACAAAGGTGAGCTTCACCACACGGTTGATATTAACGACAAACAGGCTTACGACGACCTGTATCAATTGCTACACCTAAAAACGACTGATCTATCTGTACCTCCTACCGATGAATCGGATCGCCCACCAGCACTGAATCCAGAAGATCCTCTGGTGCGTTTAACCGATATCAAAATTGCCTACGCAGATTCAAAAGTTATTGATGGCCTTAACTGGACCATTAAGCCGGGACAACACTGGCAACTAAGCGGCCCTAATGGCAGCGGTAAGACTTGTTTGCTGAACCTAATTACCGGCGACCACCCACAATGCTATACCAACGATATCTTTGTATTCGGTATGCAACGCGGCAACGGTGAAACCATCTGGCAGATCAAGCAATATATCGGCTATGTATCTACCGCGCTTCAGTGGGAATACCGCGTAAGCATCAGCCTTAGAAACGTAATCATCTCAGGCTTCCATGACAGTATCGGTATGTACACAAAGAGTACCGATAAACAGAAAGAAGTCGCAGACCAGTGGCTAGCCCTGCTAGGTATGGAAGATCGTGCCAACGAACCATACAACCAGTTATCTTTTGGTGATCAACGTTTATTGCTGATCGCTCGGGCAATGGTTAAGCACCCTACTTTGTTGATCCTCGACGAGCCTTGCTTAGGCCTCGACGATATCAACCGTCAACTCGTACTGGCGTTAATTGAAAAAATCTGTGCCAGTGGAGACACAACGGTTCTATATGTAAACCACCACGCGGAAGACCAGATCAGTGGCATCAAAGAGTTTAAGCAGTTAGAAAAGCTAACCGCTGAATAAATTCTCTAAGGCCTAGTATTCGCTAGGCCTTTGTCCTTTCAGATCCACTCTAATATCTTCTGAATTTTGCATATAAACCCCACAAAAACAGATTTGCTCTTGATTAAAACATTCGCCCTATTACACTCATATACCAAAGGTATTAGCCTTAACTAAGGATCAAATGAGTGTCAATCGAAAAGAACATCTGTGGCGCTGAAGAATGGTGCAAGTTCCCTCAACTTGCCGTTCCTGCAATCAAAGCCAGAGTCGACTCTGGTGCTAAAACATCTGCAATCCATGCTTTAAATATCCAACAATTTCAACGAGATGGCGTTGCTTGGGTTAGGTTTGATGTATGTCCATTGCAGGACAATCGCAAGACAGTAGTTCATTGTGAAGCGCCTGTTTATGATCGCAGGAGCGTTAAAAGCTCTAGCGGCACATCGGAAAAACGCTATGTAATCAAAACAAGCTTAGCTATTGGCGATCAAAGTTGGGATGTTGAACTTACCCTGACCAATAGAGATGCGATGGGCTATCGCATGCTACTAGGCCGTGAAGCGATGTCTGGTAAGTTGATAGTAGATCCAGAAGATTCTTTTTGTTTAGGTGACATTGCTAATGATGAATTAAAAGAACTCTATCTAAGCAAAAAACCACCTAAAAAAGGCATGAAAATCGGCGTACTAGCCAGCAACCCAAATCTCTACAGTAATCGTAGGATTATGGAAGCAGGTGAAGAGCGCGGTCACGAGATGGTGTTCCTGAACATCAAACACTGCTACATGAAGATGGATGCTGAAAATCCAGAGGTTCATTATCGTGGCGGCAAGGTACTAAACGATCTTGATGCAATTATCCCACGGATTCGTCCAAGCATGACCTTTTATGGCTGTGCATTGACACGTCAATTTGAATCTATGGGTGTGTATTGTCTAAATACTGCTGGGGCTATTACTCAGTCTCGCGATAAGTTGCATTCCCTGCAACTCCTCTTCGAGAGCAAGATTGATATTCCGATTACGGGCTTCGCTAACTCACCGCTTGAAACTGATGATCTGATTAACATGGTTGGTGGCGCACCACTGATCATTAAATTGCTTGAAGGTACTCAAGGTAAAGGCGTTGTACTCGCTGAAACCAAGAAAGCGGCAGAGAGTGTTATTAATGCATTCAAGAGCCTTAAGGCCGACATACTCGTTCAGGAATTTATAAAAGAAGCCAACGGTAAGGATATTCGCTGCTTTGTAGTGGATGGCAAAGTTGTAGCTTCGATTCAGCGTGAAGCTGAACCTGGCGAATTCAGAGCGAATATCCATCAGGGTGGTACAGCGAGCCTTATTATTCCAACATCAGATGAGAAGAAGATCGCTATTAAAGCAGCTAAGGCCATGGGCCTCAAAGTAGCTGGCGTAGATATCATCCGTTCAGCGAAAGGTCCTTTACTGTTAGAAGTAAACTCTTCTCCTGGCTTGGAAGGCATCGAAGGCGCAACTGGTAAAGACGTTGCAGGCCTGATGATTCAAGCTATCGAGAAAAAGCTAAAGTGGGTAGTTAAAGTCTAGCGCTCACCTAATTTCCAACTCATAAACCCGTTCCCATACTTTTGGGAATGGGTTCTCTGATCTAAATGTACATTCTCAAGTTTCTTTTAATTCCATAAATCTATTCTCTGACTACTATTAAGTTGTTAGCCTCCAAAAATGAAAGCTAATGTGAGTCAGCAAATTAGATGGATCAAATTTGGCTATTCCTCATAGTTGCGACAGCCATTGTTATAGTCTTCGACTTCACCAATGGATTTCACGACGCATCGAATATGATCGCATCGGTGATCGCTTCGCATGCAATGACACCTCTACAAGCTATTTTAGTCATAGGCACATTCACCTTTTTGGGGCCTATGCTTGGCGGTACGGCAGTCGCAAACACCATTGGTAAATTCGTGACGTTAGATGATCTCCCAAGCAATCTATCTCTCTCATTAGTGATCTGCGGCTTATTAGCTGCCACAGTTTGGAATCTGTTTACTTGGTATAGAGGCCTACCCTCGTCTTCGTCACACGCATTGGTTGGTGGCTTAGTTGGGGCGGTTGTTGTATCAGCCGGGCCAGAACATGTACTCTGGGGTTTTTCACAATTGGCTCAAGGGCAGATCACTGGTGTTACTAAGGTGCTGCTTGCACTGTTTTTCTCCCCTTTAGCAGGATTTTGGATAGGCTTTTTACTGCAACGAATCACGCTGTATCTATTGCGAGCAGCCAGCCCTTTGATCAATCGTGAATTAAGGGGCGCACAATGGTTCACTACCGCAGGGGTAGCCTTCTCTCACGGCGCAAATGATGCCCAAAAAAGTATGGGTGTATTAACTCTATGCTTACTAATGAGCGGTGAGATCAGCGAATTTGTAGTGCCATTTTGGGTCATCCTAGTTTGTGCCATCTCTATTACATTAGGCACGCTATTGGGCGGCTGGCGAATCGTTAGAACCCTAGCCTTCTCAATCTGCAAAATTAGGCCCCTACATGCCTTTAACTCTCAAGCCTCATCTGCAGGCGTTATATTTTTGGCCTCAATGATTGGCGCGCCAGTATCGACCACCCATGTAGTTTCCTCATCTATTATGGGTATAGGCGCGGCAGAGAGAGCTAAAGCCGTAAGATGGACAAAGGCTAAAGAGATCGGCATCACTTGGCTAATCACCATACCTGGTGCTGGCATAGTGTCCATTATTGGTTATGGCGTACTGAGCCTTACTAAGCTTGCTTTAATATAGAAAAGGATTGGATATGAGCGATCAGAGTAAACAAAACCTCTTTCGCAAACTCCTTAATAGGATTGTCCCTACGCCACCTGACTTTTTCTTACTTCTAACAGAGCAATGTACGTTGGTAACGGTAACGATACGAAACCTCTATCAATATATGAAAAGCCCTAATCCCTATCTTGCTGAGGTATTAGCAGCAGATGAGCACCAAGCAGACGCGCTTAAAATTCGTAACTTGCACCAGCTAAACCGTGCCTTTTCCACTCCTATAGATCGTGAAGATATCTACCGTGCCATTGCCTCTTTGGATTGGATCATCACACATTGTAAAAGCACGATAAATGAGATGCTTGATCTAGGCGTCGAGCCTGACGAACAGATGGTGAGAATTCTTGAAGAGCTTCTTACGGGTTGCGAAGCCTTAGAGCGAGGCTTTGGAGGACTATCTACCTATCCTGCTGGCAGTGAGAAAGATGCACAAATTGCCCGACATGCTCATAGACGTATCGAGAGACTGTATAGGCACAGCTTAAAAGAACTCTTCCAAGGTGAAGTCACCACCGAGATGCTGTGTAAGCGAGAGATCTACCACCATTTGATGGATGGATCTCGAAGATTACATGCTGCAGCAAACGTCCTTCACGATATTATGGTCAAATTGATCTGAAAACACGCGATAGATTCTCAATTCCATCGCCACTCTATCAACGCAAAAAATCAATTTTGTACAAAAACCAGAATACGGTTTGCGCTAGAATGTAGCCATGAGCAAAAAAGAGATCGCTAACTACCATATAGAAGATGAACTCGGCGGATTAGAGATGCTAGAAGCATCCTATGAGCGCCAGAATTTCTCTAGGCATAGTCATGAGGGCTATACGGTAGGCGTGATTGAGGAAGGTGCTCAGCGCTTTCTTAGAAATGGTGCCAACCACGTTGCGCCTCAAGACAGTATCATCCTAGTTAATCATGACGAAGTACACGATGGACACTCCGCAGCTGAAGGTGGCTGGTCTTATAAAGCGATCTACCCACTACCTGATCAATTAGCCAGCATTGCTAAAGAAGCGGGCCTAAATATCAGCGGCTCCGTCTATTTCTCGGAACCTGTCGTTAAAGATCCAGAGCTTGCTGGCTTGTTTCGTCTAGCACTATATCACCTACAACACTCTGATAACCGTTTGCTACGCGAGACACTGTTATACAACGCATTACTCAAGTTGATGCAGCGTCATGGTAAATGCAGCACAGAGATACCTGAACAGGCCGATGCTAAGTCCCGTGTGGCTTTGGTAAAAAACTACCTCGATGATCACCCTCAAGCTGATGTGTCTTTAGAAGATCTAGCCAAACTTGCGGGCATCAGTGCTTTTCATCTAGTGCGGCAGTTCCAAAAGTTCTACGGGCTCCCTCCTCATGCTTATCAAATACAATCCCGTGTAAGGCTAAGCAAACGCTTTATTGCTCAAGGCGACACACTATTAGATGCTGCTTTAAAAGCAGGATTTCACGATCAGAGCCATCTTAACCGTCATTTCAAACGCACTATCGGTGTAACGCCGGGTCAATATGCACGCCAGATAAGAAGCTAGTATCACAAACAAGTAGCAATCCCGTACAAGACTCACAATCACTGAATATTTATCTTTATCGCTCAACATAAGAAAGAGCGTGAAAGTGAATAGTCAGGTAAAAATTCCATTAAACCCTAAGCAATCCTTCCTTAAAGGCACGGTTGCGATGTTGCCCCTTATTGTAGCTGTGCTGCCTTGGGGCATATTAGTCGGCGCATACGGGATCGAATCAGGTCTAACCGCTTGGCAAACTCAGGCCATGTCACTGTTTGTATTTGCGGGCACTTCACAGTTGGTTGCTATAGGTATGCTACAGGCCGGCGCTTCTATGTTCAGCATACTCATCACCACATTGCTGATTACCTCACGACATCTGCTGTATAGCATGGCAATGCGACAGCATATCCAGGCACTACCCCTTAAATGGCGCAGTTCGCTTGGCTTCCTGTTAACCGACGAACTCTTCGTAAATGGCACGCAAGATAACGGTATATTTAATCGTTGGTATGCATTGGGTGGCGGCTTAAGTTTCTATATCGCCTGGAATGTTGCGACGCTGCTAGGGATCGTCGCTGGCGCTGCTTTGCCCAATCTAACTACCCTTGGATTGGACTTCGCGGTTGTCGCTACCTTTATCGCCATACTCATCCCGATGATTAAAAACCTTTCATATCTGGTCTGTGTAGGTATATCTCTGGTGGTATCGGTGTATTGCGAAGCGCATGAGGTTCAAGCAGGCTTATTGATCTCAATTATTTTGGGGATGCTAAGTGGTTATTTCATTAAATGCACAGCGAGGAGGTCAAAATGAATGATTGGCTACTGTTCGGGCTTATGGCGATCATTGTATTCGCAAGTCGCTATCTCTTTTTAGAACCCCGCTTACCACTCAAGCTAAACGATAAGGCTCTAGAGCTGCTCAGCTATTCGGCCCCTGCCGTACTAGCAGCCGTTATAGGCCCATTAGTATTCTTACAGGAAGGAAAGCTAACAACGAGCTTGGGCAGCCCATATATTATCGGCGCACTAGCTGCCATCGTGTTGATGCTTTTAACTAAAAACACCTTGATGACAGCCGTACTGAGTATGGGTGTGTTCTTTGTCTGTAATCTATAGGGTTACAGACGAACAGAGCGGATCGAAACTTTGCTAATTGAATCACTACCAGGCGCTAGTTCAACCGCATTATCAAGAACAGAAGCATTTTCTAAACAGACCATATTCTCATAGTCATTATCAGCAAAATGGCTTAAGCGTTTGCTTTTATCGATCCAAGGGTTCCAAACCACCATATCAGGGAGGTTATCAGCGCTCATAAGGATCTGACGGCGCATCTGCTTATCTTTAATAGATACCTGAGCTGGAATATTTGGGTAGATACGGTCCGTTTCAGCCGAGATACCAATGGCAGAGTTAGATTGCTTAACCTGCCAATCCTCAAGCGTATCTATGTACTCAACAGCTTCTAATCCTTCGATAGCGGTCTCACTGACATGACCAACCTGAAGGTAACTGTGTAAAGCACTGGTATAACTGAAGGCATACGAACCTAAGTTTTTAACTTTGAGCTCAAAATCTAACTCAACACCTACAGTAACCGTCAAACGAAGAACAGCAGGATAAGGCCAGAGTTCTGTTGGTAAAACCTCGAGCTGTAGCGTTAATCGTGTGGTTTCACTATCGATCAGATCGATAGCCAATAGTTCCCAATCCTCAGATCGTACAAATCCATGTGCAGGTGCCTCTGAGAGGTTCACTTGGGCTTTAACTTGATCTGGATTTCTGGATAGATCCCCAAACCATGGCCAGCAGATAGGTACTCCACCGCGCAGAGACTTACCGGCTTTAAAATCGTTTTCTTGGCTCAACCATAAAACAGGCTGCTCCCCTATTCGGCTGTACTCAGCAACTTGCGCCCCTTGCAAAAAAATAGTGGCCGAAGCCGCTTCGTTTTTTACTGCGATGGCAATGAGCTGCTTATGAATCTCAATAGTAATGCCTTTTAAAGCACCATACTTTGCGTACAGCGCTTGAACTTGATCTGCCAGATTCATAATTTTTGTTATTCCTGGTTACTAAACTGCAAGGCAGTATTTTACGCTTACCAATACTTGGGTAAAAGCCAATCGAGCGTTTTAATGCATGAAATATTCTCGACTGGTAATCCTCATCCTACGCCGATAAGCTGAGTGGATCATCAGCAAAACTACTGAATTATGCATCGCAACCCACTAGTAACTCCTATAGAAGAGATCCTTAGACAGTCCGAAAGCAGCTTAAGTGTATATGAGTTGTTAAAAGCTCTAGATCTCAACGCTGATGATTTCGGTGAAGATGCACCATCAGGTAGTGACTTGGCCCTGTTTAGACAGCATTTCCTGATTATGAATGCGCTCTATACCCTGCAACCTAAGTTTTGGAATCAAGGCTTAAAACTGACTATCTCTGCACTAGAGATCAGCCTTATCAAAACCGAAAACAGCAATCAAAACGAATTGTCACTGGAGTCAGATCAAGCAGTCAGAGAGTACTATCTGGATTGGGATGAGTTCACATCAAGTAACGAAGAATCGGTTAACAAACTACTCGATAGTTTTTGGACTCGTTATTTTAATCAAGATCACTATCAGAATGCTCTTGATGTTTTAGGTCTAACTGAAGACAGCGATTATCAGTCGGTCAAAACACAATACCGAAAATTAGCTTCAGAACATCATCCAGACAAAGGTGGCTGCAAGGTAAAATTTAATGAGATAAGAGAGGCTTATGAAGTGATTATTAGCGTTACAAACAAGACCTAACTTATTGATTAATCAATATTTCCATAGGTTGATAAACCAAACCTGACAACTCTCCCACATCCCCTGCAAGCTTAAAACCATATTTCTGATAAGCAGGGACAGAAGGCAATGAAGCGCTGACAGTTACGGTTTCTGATCTCGCATATTTCAATACAGCTGTAAGTAATCCCCGACCAATCCCGCCTTTTTGCTGACTAGGTGTAACAAATAGCATCGCAATATGATGGCCTTCCTTTAGCTCTACCACACCTAATATTTCACCGTTTTTACCTTCTGCGACGAGCATACGATTATCTGCTTTCATCCTCTCGGCAAAAGCATCTGCAGAGGATATTGCCGTAAAAGTAGCAATCCCTTCATCAGACAATGATCCAGCAACCGAGTCAGAGAAAGCGTCTAAACAGACTTGACTAACTCCCTCGATATCGCCCTTTTTCATCTCTCTAATGATCATCTTTTTCCTTAATATTTCTAAAAGAAACCTATCAATCTGAAGGGCTCTGTTTATTTTCAGAATCGGGAATGCTATCCCAACTTGCTTTAAATTCGTTTAGGCATTTACAACACAAACACTCATCCCATCTTTCAGCCAAATAACCCGCCTGCTCCCTTGTCAGATAGATCTCACTGCAATCACAGATAAAATAGCTGCCGACCTTGCACTCAAACAATGAGCCACACTTCGGGCAAGTTGCTTGTTCATGTTGAGGCATACATAAATCCAAATCACTAACGTTGATGTTTAACGGTTGGCATACGGATTATAAGCGAAGAATAAATCTGCTTACGGGACGGATATTTAAGTTTTCAACTAGAAACCTTATAAGGCCTTATAGCGAATAAAGAACGTAAGCCGAAATGCACCATATAACAGCCCCAACTAAACGCTCTACCACATCGCCATAGCTAACCTGCTTATTCCAATGCGGAGGGTACACTGCTTTTATAGAATACCGACCTGTAGCTGACAGGCTCATATCCAACAGTACCCCGCCCTCTATAGCGAGCTTTAAAAGAAGACCGAGGCCTTTGATTACAGCTTCTAAAATTTCTAGCATTTATGTTTATTGTTCATAGCAGCCTAAAAGAGTACGTCGGGTGGCTTTTTTATTATGTATTTCTGAATCTTGGTTGATGATGCAGAAACAACACCAAATTCTTTACTGAGGTAACTTTGTCAAAATATGGATTTTTCTCAGGGCTATCAGTATTAATTCCCAAGCGCTCTGCTACCGCCAAATAAATATCATCAAGATCATCAGGGTCCATATTATAGGTACTATCAAACGTATCTTCGGTTTCGATGGGGAAAGGCTTACCGTCGTATTTGCCAAGCCAGAGATAAAGTTCATTCCAAACTTCCCTCATAATTTTAGTATCGACATTTCTGTAGTCGAAAGATCTCGCATATTTGCAGATATCCGCTTCCCCACGTTCAATGGATGACCGTTTCATCCTGAAATGTTCTAAGGCACTCAGGATTAACATAAGGATTATTATTGCTCCAATGATGTATAAATCTTCCATATGCTTACCTATTTATAACGCCGCCATAAAGGGCGGAGCGCATGCGACGTCCAGCCCGTAGGGCGATTTTTGATGGCCTTGTTATAGGGCATTACTGGAAACACCTTTTTATAAAATACCCACATACCCATGCAAGACCGAAAAATAAAAAAGCGAACGCAGCTATTCCGGCACTTGCACCAAGCAGCTGCAAAGTAATTTCTTTTTCTGTAGAAACTAAACCACTTACAACTGCCCACACAATACTAAGACCAAATATGCTGAACAGAATGAAACCTATCAGCATTGAAAAGAACACTAAAGGCTTCTGTAGCCTTTTGAATTGAATGCCTAATAGGATTGCTTCGATTAGTCCCATTGCTAGATCTTTATTGCCTTATAACGCCTAAAGCTACCGCGCAGAATGCGTCGGATGCCTTTGATTGTTAGGTTTATATTATTGCTAAGGCCACATAGAACAACACAATGTCTAGAGCTAGACCTATCCATCTTATGAATGTATTACCTTTGACAGCTGTAGCTATATAACTTTCTAAATATGTGGTTTTACCTAAACAAAACCTCTTAACTTCTAAAGCAGCAAAAATACCAATAAATGCTGATACCAAAGAATTTCCATCGAGGCTTCCTAGTTGATAAGTTCGAATGGCTATTGCAACGATTGCCACATGAATTACAACGTAAAAGAAAATAGTACCCAGCATTCGAGCTTCTGGGTTTTCCCCCATGGAAATATCAGTTGCCAAAGCAAGTGCTTTACCTTGTTTAGTTCTGGGTGCTAATACTTCATCTGACTGATCATCAAATGCCACCCCTTCTCGAACAGCTCTTTTCCGTTCAGCGATTTCAATTGAATTAAGCTCTGCTGAAGATGAACATTTAGAACAAAAATTATATTCACCAATATTCACAGTATCGCAAACTGCACACTTCCAATTGTAATCTGCACTCATGCTAAACCTAACGCTTGTGGCACGGGCAACCGCGCAGCGGTTGTCCAAGCCAGCTTTGCTGGCGTATGTGCCCACCCTTGTTATATACCAACATTATTCAGCAACTCGTTGATTGTGCTTTCAATTTTAGAGTTTAAGGTAGTGATAATTTCTTCCTTCTTATCAGTTGGGAGAGAGTCCCAGCTTTCAGCCAGATCATCAAAAGCAAGTTGCTCCAAGTTCTGAAGGTAGAATGCATTTCCTTTGCTTTCCCCGTGTAGGTATGGAGAAATATTTAGAGCTACGTAGACGATCGGTGAAGCCTTTTTACCCAGAAAAGACCTTTGGTTTACACCAAAACCATAAGTTCCCGGTATTTGGTAAACCTCTCTAGGGATTATTTTAATCAATAAATCTACTTTAGATTTATTGTCTTCATCATCTTGTTCGAATGTAGTGACATTGAAGCCTCTAGATTCCAGCCTTTTAGTAACGATTTCAGTCACTTTATTGTGGAAAGAAGAGTCAGTAATAGAAGCGTATTCATTGTTAAATACAGTTGTACCTATGACATTGAATGTTGGTTCTTTTGGAAAATTATTTACTACACCTGCCGTTTTTGCAGACTCAAGTTGAGTCTTAGTAAGCGGTGCAGAACAAGCAGTACAAAGTAAAAGTAAGGTAGTGATAGAAATTAGTTTAAATTTCCCTATCATTTTAAAACTCCTAATTAGTTGGTATATAACGCCTAAAGCAGCCGCGCAGTATGCGTCGGATGGCTTTACTTGTTATGAGATGTTACTCCCAACTTTGTTTCAATTTGCTCTAACAAATGAATTTTGAACTCTAGATTAGGGCCATCTTTTGACTCTTTGATGCTTTCTCTGAATGCTTCAGCATCCATAAAAAGTAACTTTTCTAATGAGGCCTTATATATTTGAATCGCTCTGGGATCATCAGCATTAAGTGCATCCCAAACAGTTAACCGATCGTATGCATTACTATCAATTAAATGTTCATGAGTTGCTTTGCATTCCTTAGCCAACTTGTCATGTGCCTCGACAGCTAATGAGTAATTAAAAAATTCCATGCCAGCAGCAACAGTAAACCCAATAAGTGCCGAGCTGCTACACAGAATTGAAATGGCTAATAGTTTCTTCATATTGACTCATAACAGCTAAATATATGTCAGATTGACGTGTTTAAACGCGTCAATTTGACATATATCTCCGAGAAAAGATATTAAGAGTGGGCTGTAATAACTTGATTTGCATAAGCTTTCCTTGCTTAGAGGGTTTGCGCCTTTGTGAAAAAGCGCCAATTTGACGTATTATCCTTTCATAAGTCGCAAAGGGATAAAAGACTGTTTTTATATACAGTCAAAATAAAGTGCGCTTTCTATTTTCTTATCACTTTTTTAAAGCACGTTTTTTCGCGCGCCTTTTCTGTGCTGCCTTAGTGTTGTTCCGAGTAATTTCTATTTCGCGAGTCAGATCCGGCTCAAAGCCTTGTAGCCATTGTTGTGGCAAACGGGTATCTAACAAGACCTCAATCTCTTCCAATAGATGATTCTGCTCTTCTATTAGTAAAGAGATAGCAACGCCCTTGTTACCTGCTCTGCCAGTTCTTCCAATACGGTGAATATAATCAGCTGCTTTATATGGCATCTCGTAATTGATTACGGCTGGTAGACTGTCGATATCGATGCCTCGTGCCGCTACATCTGTCGCAACAAGCACTTTAAGCTGCCCCTGCTTGAACTGTTCTAAAGCCTCTTCCCGCAACTTTTGTGATCGATCAGCATGGATGGCATCGGCAGAAATATTGGCTTGTTTCAAAACCTCTACTAGCTTGTCTGCGCCCTGCTTTGTATTACAAAAGACAATCACTTGTGACCAATCATGCTTGTCGACTAAGTGACTGACAATCGCTGATTTACGATCAGGGTCGCAGTTATAAACGATCTGATCGACATCAGCCGCAGAGGAATTACGCTGATCTACTTCGATACGCTCGGGCTTAACTAATAAATTTTTACTAAAACGATAGATTGAATCACTTAAGGTCGCTGAGAAAAGTAGTACCTGCCGCGGCTGTACATCACGCTTAGGCAACTTACTTAAAACCGCTTTTATCTCATCTTTGAAGCCCATATCTAACATACGGTCAGCTTCATCAAATACCAGGTGAGTGACTTGTCTTAGATTTACGGCTTTCTTTTTATGTAGATCCAATAATCGACCGGGTGTAGCCACCAGCACATCGATCCCTTTCTTAATTTGATCCACTTGCGGACCAATGCCCACACCGCCATAAACTACAGCTGATCTAAACCCAGTTCCTTTGGCATATTTCTTAAAGCTGTTATTTACCTGCTGTGCTAACTCCCTTGTTGGCGCTAGCACTAAAGCTTTGAGCATTTTATTTTGATCACTACTAAATTCAGGGTCGGTCAGAATGGATTGCAAGATGGGCAACGCAAAGGCTGCTGTCTTACCGGTACCAGTTTGCGCACCGACAAGAAGATCTTTACCAGACAGAATGACAGGTATCGCTTCAGCTTGAACAGGGGTGGCTTCGCTATAACCTGCGGTATTAATGGCTGCGATTAAACTGTCGCACAAAGGCAAAGTGTCAAACTTCATAATCAACTTCCAAGAATTTGTAATGGCAGAGCAAGTGCACTGTTACCTTGTTGACCTAAGATCCAGATCACCCAACATAAACCACCCACAGTAGCGAAGTACCATAGGGCTGATACTACCTGTCCATAGCGAGCCAATGGCAATAACTGACTACTGTGACGGTGTTTCCATTCGAGCACAATCTCGATACTACCCACAGCCAGCAAGAAGCCTAGCAGCGCCATGCCAAAGTAATAGCTAATCACGACACCCGCTACAGCACCGATTACGCAGATCACTAGACCAAAAACCGAGTTAACCGAAAAAGCGATACTTTTTAGGACGTGGCCACCATCTAACGGTAATACCGGCAACAAATTAAATAGATTGAGCAAGGCATTGAAGGCAGCAATACCCGCCAAGACCTCAATATCCGTCAACCAATATAGAACCAGAGCAACTAAAGATAGGAATAAGCCAAATACCGGCCCCATGATGGATATATAAACATCTTGCCAGCGAGTGTTAATACGATCATCTGATAATGCTAAGCCACCCAAAAAAGGTACCAGATAAATTCCCTTTGTCTTTAAGCCAAAACGCTTCATAGCACGCACATGGCCATATTCATGAAAAACCAAACAAAGGATAAGTGCTAACGCGAATTCAAAGGAGAATAACCAGCTATACGCTGCCAAACTTCCTGCAGCAAACAGTACTTTGATGACCTTAGCGCTTTTAAACAGCTTAAGGCCTAAAGAAGCCATACCCAGTATGCTGATCTTATTCGGCTGTTTTACGACATTCTCAACCACTTGGGTTTCGATATCTTTCTCGACTAGCTCACCACTTCCAAGCTTCTGATCTTCAACTGCTAGTTCATATTCAAGATTGAAGGGTTGCCATGTCAGTGACAAAGTCAAAACGCACTCGATCTCTTCACCTGATCCAGTCATCAGGGCGAAACGGTGCTCTGTACTCTCAGCAGGATCTGCACTCGCCGGTATTTGAGACACCAACTGGTTATCCCAATACAGGGCCTGCCATCCAGACATTGAGCCCTCAAGACGTAAAATTTTGCCTAGACAATCGATGCGTAACAGCTGCACAGTAATTCCTGCTGATTATGAAGTAAGTGTTTATCAAATAAGCGGCGCATTATAGCCAATCAGCGGTATAATGCAGCTTCTGCAATTGGAGAACATCGAATTACATTAACAAGGACACAGGTATGAAAACGAAAACAACCGTATCCTCAACCCATGTGGTGGATACAGGTAGAGGAAAGATTAAACAAAATCACTTAGCAGCATTAGTCACTTCAAAGGTTTTTAAATCCCAAGTAGTCAAAGCTAAAAAAGGTAAAGGTGCTTATAAACGTAAAGACAAACACAAAGGACGAGAGTCCTATTTAATAGCGGCGTAAACACGACTTACGTTCTTATTAAATAGGGCTTTTAACTGATTACTTCCAGCGCTTCACCTCTCCATGATCGAAGACGTTACCTGACTGAACCTTACAGTAATTGATGAAAATATTACTGAAAGAGACCCCGCTACGTTTTGAGATTGAGAAAGCAACCGATTCCATCATAGCTTCCACACACTCCATTTTATGAAAGCTAGGTGCATGTATATCGACCAGGATCGGGTGACTACCACTTTGAGGTTGACTTGCAGGCATCAAACCAGCAACTGCATATTGACGAGAAGGAATGAATTCCCAAGTTACCGTTATATGCTCAATACTGATTTCTGCAGCGCGAGAAAGGTCCGACGTTATCCCTTTAATCATATCTGGGATATCGCATTCATCTTCAAAAGGTAAAGATTTAATACAAATTAATGGCATTTCTTACTCTCACAGAAATTAGTGAAGATCTGAACTTAAAACAAGCTAACACTTAACACAAGACCTTAACATCTTATTTATTAAAGCTTATTTCCGACCAGATTCCATAATGTAAAGTTCAAGTTTTTTATCAACACCGAAGATATGGCGTTTCAACCATTCTGTTAGAAAATCAGATAGCATCTCTCTTAGTTGACTATCATAAGTATGATGATCATCTAACATCTTTTTTAATTCAGCACGAAATTTATTATGTGCTTGAAGGTGTGCACCAAAATCAGGGTAATTAAGTGCCTCCATATAAGCTTCTTCTAAGCAGAAATGGTGGTCAGCATAATCATGCAGCCGAGCAAAAGTAGATACATCTACTTGGTCAGCTTTGATTTCGTCAATTAAGTCGAACAGGACTTGGTGTTGCTGGTCTTGCCAAATAAGTTCACTGGTGAGCGTCATCGGATGCCCCTGTTTATATTTATTTTTCTTACAGCGTAACTTCCATTATGTAATAAGTATAAACAGGAGAAACTGATCTGTATCAGATATCGACTAAACGGTTTGTAACAAACAGCTTGCGAGGTTTTTACAAATCTTTTACAACTTCTATAAATCTATCTGACTTTCTATAGGCGGAACTGACCTAAATTTGCAGCATGTGATTAAGGTTAATAAGGACGAACATCATGAAAGCGCACCGCCTACCCAAAATTCTGCTAGCAACACTTTTGACTGTTGCTGGCCCCCTACTCAGTCAATCCGCTACCGCAAAACAGGTTGATCTTAATATCAATCTAGCAACGCCTGTGATGACGGCTGAACAAAACCACAACGCATTTATCAAAATCTCTTTAGAAGGGATTAAACAAGAAAGTCAGCAACAACGTGTAGCTGCCAATATTGCGATTGTTCTGGATAAGTCCGGTTCAATGCAGGGCGAAAAACTGTATCGCGCAAAAGAAGCTGCAATCATGGCAATCAATCGCCTAAATCAGAACGATATTGTTTCTGTTGTGAGTTACGACAACCGCGTTAATGTTGTTGTACCGGCTACAAAGGTTAGCGATAGCAACAGTATTGCTCGCGCTATCAATCAGATCCAAGCCCACGGTAACACCGCGTTATTTGCCGGTGTCAGCAAAGGCGCACAAGAACTCCGCAAGTTTCTAGATCTAAACAAAGTTAACCGTGTCATTTTACTTTCCGATGGTTTAGCCAACGTAGGCCCAAGCACACCGAATGAGTTGGGTAAGCTAGGGCTTTCTTTAGCTAGAGAAGGCATGAGCGTAACAACTATAGGTCTTGGCCTTGGCTATAACGAAGACTTAATGACTCAGTTGGCGGGCTTTAGCGATGGTAACCACGTCTTTGTTGAGAACGCTGATGACCTAGCACGTGTATTCCAATACGAATTTGGTGATGTCTTGTCGGTGGTTGCTCAAGGTGTTGATATCCAGATCCGTTGCTTAAACGGTGTAAAACCTTTACGCATCATCGGCCGTGAAGCTGAGATCGAAGGCGACATGGTTAAAACGCGCCTTAATCAGCTATATAGCGAGCAAGAGAAGTTTATTATCCTCGAGGTAGAAGTACCGTCTCAACAGGATAAGAGCAGCATCAACTTAGTCGATGTCGATGTAAACTACTTAGATCTTCTAAACAAACGAAAAGAAGCTCTTTCTAGCTCAGTTGCAGCAAACTTTACTCGTTCTGAACAAGAAGCTAAGGATGCGATCGATACACGTACTTATGAAGCCGCAGCAGAACAGGTAGCGAACGAACTAAACCGTGAAGCAGTACAAAAACGTGACCAAGGTGATATTGAGGGCGCTAAATCTATATTGCAACAAAGCGCTGATTACCTAGATAACTTAGGCACCTCTCTAGCCTCCCCTAAACTGTTAGAGCAGAAAGCAGAAGCGCTACAAGACGCGGAAGAGCTTGATGATGAACAGGAATGGGGTAAAAAACGTAAAGAGCTTAAAGAACGTCAATATAAACGCGCTAAACAGCAAAGCTACTAACCGTTTAGCTAACTGAGAATCTATTGTGAACAAGACGATCCTACTGCTAATCAGCCTAATTTTAATCCCTGTCGTCATACTAGGTTGGTTAGCGGCTCGTCTGGAAACAAACCAACAAGCCCTTCTCTCTCATCAAATCGAAGGGCTGGTTGAAATAAAACTCGAAGAGATCGATAAACAGTTCCAGAATCATTTCCAAAGCTTAGAACAAGCACTCAATGCTGAATCCCAATTGCTACTTCAAAGCAAAGATACCCAATACCCAGAAACAACGCTTAAGACCCTGAGCCAGTCGAGCCCCTATATAGAACAGGTATTTGTGATCTCCGCTGAAGGCACAACACTGTTTCCATCAGAATCATCCAAGAACCCAAATGAAATTGCGTTTTTACAATCAACTAAACGCCTACGTTCATCACCCGACATATTCCAAATTCAAAACAAAGCACCTGAGCAGATAAATCTTGCGGCTAGCCCTTATAGCGCACAACTTAAAGCCGCCCCAGAATCAAAACGGATCGAGCTCGCAGCTCCTAGCCAACTGGCTTCAAACGTAGCAGCAGATAGCGTAGCCGAGATTGCTATTGCCTCTGCAGAACCTTTGGCCTCAGCGCCTTCTATAGCGTTTATCGATTCGGGTTGGATCGCTTGGTTTAATAACAGTCAGCTGCAACATATCTATTGGCGTAAGGATTCGGATGGTGCGCTTTTAGGCTTTTCTATAAACAGTGCTCGATTGCTGTCAGATCTAATCAATTCACTACCTAGCAGTAATGGACAAGATAACAGCAATCAAGCGATTGCCTTGATCAATAGTCGCGGTGAAGTGCATTACGAATGGGGCGATTCCACAATCAAGACTCAGCAGCTCAATCCATTGGATAGCCTACCGCTGAGCCACCCTCTAGGTAGTTGGAAATTAGAGTATTACTCCCCTAACCTAGCCAAACCAACTTCAAATTGGATAGAGAAACTCTCTATTCTCTCACTCACGCTATCCGGATTATTGATCCTTGCATGGTTGATCTATAGAGAACACACCAGAACAACGCGCCTAGCTGAACAAAGAGTAAACTTTGTTAACCAAGTATCTCACGAGCTAAAAACGCCACTGACGAATGTTCGGATGTATGCGGAGATGCTTGAGCGCAAGCTTGATGACGAAGATAGCAAAGCTCAGCGCTACCTATCTGTGATTAATAGTGAAAGTCAGCGTCTATCACGCTTGATAGAAAACGTACTGACCTTCTCAAAGCTTGGCAAAGAACCGAAACCGTTGCACCTGCAACCGGGGACATTAAAAGAGTGCGTTGAACATACAGTCGATGTGTTTATGCCCTCTTTAACTCAACATGGCTTGTCCGTTGAATTAAATCTGCAATGTGATAAACAAGTCATGTTAGATCAGAACTGTATTGAGCAGATTCTAAATAACCTACTAAGCAATTGTGAAAAATATGCACCTCAAACAGGAGCCATACTGATCCGCTGCTACAGCGATAACCAGCAAAGCTATATAGAGGTTGAAGATGCCGGCGAAGGGATCTCTGAATCCCTTTGGGAGAGCGTTTTCTCTCCTTTCTACCGCATCAGTAATAAATTAAGTGACGGTGTATCTGGCACAGGTATTGGTCTAAGCATTGCCAGAGAGATGGCTAGAAAACACGGTGGTGATCTGGTCATTATTCCTAGCAAACTAGGAACCTGTTTTCGTCTAGAGCTACATACACCTGATAGTCATCACAGGGAGTCCAAACAATGAAAATCCTTATCGTTGAAGATGATCTAAATATCAGGCTAGGGCTCTGTGACTTATTAGAAGATGAAGGTTACACCTGTATTGAAGCGTCTAATGGGGCCGATGCACTAGTACTGTTCGCTCAACAAAACCCTGATCTGGTTTTACTCGATATTATGATGCCGGAATTAGACGGTTATGCCACCTGCCGAAAAATTCGCCAGATAGACGAGCAAGTTCCCGTTATCTTTATTACCGCAAAATCGGAAGAGATTGATCAAGTACTTGGCTTAGAGCTGGGCGCGGACGATTACATCAAAAAGCCCTTTGGCACTCGTGAAGTGATCGCGCGTATTAGAGCCGTGATACGTCGCTGCGCGCCTAAAGAGAGTTCGCCAACCCAAACCGCGAATAATCAATTCGAGCTGGCTGATCTCGTAGTTTACCCTGAGCAAATGCGCGCTGAACGCGATGGAAATAAGATTGAGCTAACCCTGCGTGATATAAAAATACTTGAGCTTCTTTATCAAGAACAAGGCAAGGTCGTAACAAGAGATATGCTGTTTGATTTCTGCTGGGGCCGAAACTACCTTCCAAGCAGCCGGACGCTAGACCAACACATTTCCAAGCTAAGAAAACTGATTGAAGTAGATCCCAAACAACCGCAGATAATCACTACCGTCCATGGTATTGGCTATCGCTATGATGGCTAAGAATGACGCTTAGTGCTCCTTTCCCTCATAGATCCACATAGATGACGTTTCCCCTGCCTTCTCAAACCCTAAGGACTTATAAAACCTAATCGCATTACCATCAGCGGTTAACATCTGCTGGTGGAAGCCTTTATAACGTTTTTTCATCGCCTGCATAATTTTGCTACCGATGCCGCAACGGTGGAAATCTGGGTCCACCAGCATGTGCGGATAATAAACGACGAGATGCCCATCTGAGATTGCATTGGCTAAACCAACTAGCCTGCCATCGATCCGAGCAGTAATTAAACTATGTGAATTTCTTAGTGCTGCTAAAAGCGCTTTTGGCTTTTCTGCAGACGACCACTCATTAGCCTTATACAGAGCAACAACCTCATCCTCCAGGATTACATCTGTACAATTTATATCCACAATCATCAAATTTCCTTAAATTTTTTGCCTAAAATTAGTTTAGTGGAATTACCTGTCTTTGGCAGATTGATCAGCAATGAATCCCGTTAAAACGGCTCAAACAGTAGAATCCACTAATACACCACAAGCCCCGTATTTAAAGGGCTACAGACATGTATAGATTAACAAATTTATTCATGATCATTTGATCAATCTGCCATTGCGAACACTATCTGATTTTGCTGTAATTCGCCGCTTTCGTTTAAAAAGGTACACTGGAGTACCGGTTTTATGGCTGACGCAAAGCTCGCTCTGGAAATACAAGACCTTCATAAAAGCTATGGATCTTTGGAGGTTATTAAAGGCATCTCACTACAAGCTGAAGTTGGCGATGTGATCTCAATTTTGGGGTCTAGCGGCTCAGGTAAAAGTACCTTCTTACGTTGCCTTAACCTACTTGAATCCCCTTCCGCTGGAAGCATCAGTTTTGCATCTGAGCCATTAAAGCTTAAGCAAACCAAAGATGAAGGCTTGCAAACAGCGGATCAAAAGCAGTTAGAACGAATCCGTACATCGATTGGTTTTGTATTTCAAAACTTCAATCTATGGCCGCATATGACCGTGATCGAAAATATCATGGAAGCCCCAATTCATGTCCTTAAACAAGATAAGCAAACTGCTAGAGATAAAGCAGAAACCTATCTTAAAAAAGTGGGCTTATACGACAAACGAGATAGCTACCCTAACCAGCTATCCGGTGGCCAACAGCAACGCATCGCTATAGCACGCGCATTGGCGATGGAACCCCAAGTTTTACTCTTTGACGAACCAACCTCTGCACTTGATCCAGAACTTGTCGCAGAAGTGCTAAATGTTATGCGAGATCTCGCAGCTGAAGGACGCACGATGTTGATCGTCACCCATGAGATGCGTTTTGCCCGTGAAGTATCCAGCAAAATTGTATTTCTACACGAAGGCCAAATTGAGGAGATGGGCACACCTGATGAGGTGTTCACCAATCCTAAATCTGAACGCTGCAAAGCATTTTTAAGCAGTCATTTCTAATCCAGCCTGCAACTAACAATAAATATTCCGCGAGGATCATAAGATGGGATTTAAGAAATTAATTACAACAACAGCACTTGTTGTCTCTACTCTGGCAGCTCCTGCCTTTGCTGGCGATAAAATCCGTATCGCTACAGAAGGTGCATACGCGCCCTTCAACACAATCAATGCTGATGGCGAACTAGCAGGTTTTGATGTAGATATTGCTAAAGCACTTTGTGAAGAGATGAAAGCTGACTGCAAAATCGTAGCTCAAGATTGGGACGGCATCATTCCTGGCTTAAAAGCACGTAAGTACGATGCAATCATTGCCAGCCTTTCAATCACACCAGAGCGTCAACGTGTTGTAGCGTTTACTGATCACTACTACTCAAACTCTCTTGGTTTTGTCAGCGGTAAAGATGGCGATTTCGATCCAAACGCCCTAAAAGGCAAAACCATTGGCGCACAACGTGCCACGATTGCAGGCCAGCACCTCGAAGATAACTATTCCGACAAAGCTTCAGTCAAACTATATGACACTCAAGGTAACGCTTATCTAGATCTAGCGAGCGGCCGTTTGGATGCGATTCTTTCTGACAAACTACCTGCTTACGATTGGTTACAAACTGAAGAAGGTAAAAACTTCGAATTTCGTGGCGATAAGATCGATGTTAACGACAAGATCGCTATTGCTGTCCGTAAACGCGATGGTGAATTGAAAGAGAAGTTCAACCAAGCATTAAAAGCGATTATCGAGAACGGGACTTACGAAAAGATTAACGCTAAGTACTTCCCATTCTCTATCTACTAAGCTTAAACACTGAAAACTAGGGAAAAGCAGGATAAAACCTGCTTTTCCTGTTTCATCAGGTATATCTATATGGATCTTCAGGGCTTTGGGCACCTCTTAATCAGTGGCGCTTGGATAACCGTTCAATTAGCTATTTGCAGCTTAGTCATTGGCCTCGTTTTCGGGGTTTTAGGTGCAAGCGCAAAGCTATCTAAATACAAAGTTGCTAACGCTATTGGTAATGGTTACACCCTGTTTATACGGGGCATGCCTGAGTTACTACTCGTCCTGACAATCTATTTTGGTTCATCTGCCGTTTTGATGGCGATCGCCAGCTTGTTTGGTTATGACGAATATATAGAGCTAAGTCCATTTGTTGCCGGCGTAATCGCACTAAGTATCGCCTTTGGTGCATATGCCACTGAAGTCTTCCGTAGTGCACTTCAAGAAATACCCAAGGGCCAAAAAGAAGCAGCTATTGCTCTTGGTATGACGGGTTTCCAAACCTTTCGACGCATCACCTTGCCACAAGTTTGGCGCTTAGCTTTACCCGGTTTAGGCAACCTATTCTTAGTTCTTTTAAAAGATACAGCACTGGTTTCTGTTATAGGTCTTAACGAACTTATGCGCCAAACCACCGTTGCCGTTGGAAATACCAAAGAGCCTTTTACTTTCTACTTAGCCGCAGCAGTGGTTTATCTCCTCATGACTTCAATCTCAATGATCGGCTTACATTACCTAGAGCGAAAAGCTAATCGCGGTTATAAAGGAGCACGCGCATGAGTTGGGAATGGGATGTCATTTTTGAAAACTACCCTCGCCTATTAGAAGGCGCTCTACTGACCCTTGAGCTTGTCCTCTTTTCTGGATTTATCGGTCTAATGCTTGCCGTGCCATTGGCATTGATGCGTATCTCTAAGCGCCCTTGGCTACAAGCCTTTCCTCTGGCTTACATCTTCTTTTTCCGTGGCACGCCACTGTTGATACAGATCTTCTTGGTGTACTACGGCGCTTCTCAGTTTGAATTCATTAAGAACTCTGCGCTTTGGCCTATTCTTAAAGAACCGTACTGGTGTGCCATCATCACCTTTGCGCTCCATACTGCGGCTTATATCGCTGAGATACTCCGCGGTGCTATTCAATCTATCCCTAAAGGCGAGATTGAAGCCGCTAAAGCCTTAGGTATGAGCTACCCACTTATGCTGCGTCGTATCATCCTACCTCGCGCATTTGGCATTATGATGCCTGCCTATGGCAACGAAGTAATCCTAATGCTTAAAGGCAGCGCTCTAGCCAGCACAATTACACTACTCGATCTAACGGGTATGGCTCGCACAATCATCGCTAGAACTTATACGCCGCTCGAAATATTCTTTGCAGCCGGTGTTATCTATCTAATTATCAGTGCCCTTTTGGTGTTTTTATTCCGTTATATGGAAAAACGCTTTAATCGCCACCAGCACTGGCCAAATGAAAAGCCAAAAGATTTAGACCCTCAGCATTAACCCGAATGACTAAACATGATGGGCCAGAGCAGCGTTACCGCGATGGCCCACATGGTTACCCAAATGACCAAATCCATAATCTGCCATGCTCTTGGGTTATTGAATATAGGCTGACATACCTTCGCTCCAGCGACCAGCAGCCAAAACCAAAAGCATGAAAACCCCATCGCGCCGATAGCAAACCATACTCTCTCAGGCTCTGGGTATTGCCCACCTATACTCCCTAAAAGCACAACAGTATCCAAATACACATGGGGATTGAGCAGTGTAATCGCCAAAGTAACGATCAAGGCTTTACCTAAACCACTCAAAGCTATTTCATTTTCTTTCATGACTTGTGGCTTTAAAGCTTTGCTCAGGGACTGAGCGCCATATACAAACAGAAATGCTGCCCCGCCGATCCGAGCCGCGAACATCCAGCTCTCTGATTGCGCGATTAAGATACCCATACCTGCCACGCCAACAGCAATTAAAATCATATCAATCAAGGCGCACAAGGCTGCAATCGGCCAGTGGAACTGACGGCGTAAGCCTTGAGTAAAGACAAAGGTATTTTGGCTTCCCATCGCAACAATTAGACCTGCACTTGTAGCCAAGCCCTTTATCAATGCTGCCAAAGCCGCGCCTGTGAAAATGGATACCATACTGCCCCCCTGAATAATGGCAGGCATAGTGCTAGAATCTCACTAGCCAGTAAAACTAATAATTCTAATGATTGATAAGTTTTTCTAATGATAGATTACAAACAGCTCCAAGCACTTGCAGCAATTCTCGAAGAAGGTAATTTTGATAAGGCCGCAGAGAAGCTCAATATCTCTCAATCAGCTGTATCTCAGCGCTTAAAACAGCTAGAGGACAGTGTTGGACAAACACTGATTATCAGAAATACGCCTATACAAGCGACAACGGCTGGGCAGCTGTTACTGAAGCATTACCACCAAGTATCTCTGCTACAAGCAGAACTACAGGAACAGATCTCACTTGAGCAATCAGATAGCTTTACAAAAATTTCTATTGGATTAAATGCAGATAGCTTGGCTACTTGGTTTTTGGACGCAGTTAAACCGCTTCTTGATGACGAAAAAATCCTTCTAGATCTTAAACTGGACGATCAAGATCAGACTCATCACTTTCTTAAAACAGGTCAAGTGATCGGGTGCATCAGCTCTAATCCAAAACCAATGCAAGGCTGCAGCTGTATCCCACTTGGTGTCATGATTTATCGTTGTCTTGCTAGCCCCGATTACATCAATAAATATTTCCCTGACGGTATAAACACAGAAGGCTTTTACAATGCGCCTGTTGCTGAATTTAGCAATAAGGATGAGCTTCAGAACAGATATCTAAAGGACAATTTTAAGATTGGCCCAAACGAATATCCGAAACACCGTATTCCATCTACTGAATCGTTTTTCAATATCATCATTCGCGGCCACGCTTGTGGCATGGTGCCCGATCAGCAAAGTGCAGAGATACAGGCTTCAGGGAAAGTAGTTGATATGACCCCTGGAAGGTTTATCGAAGTCCCACTTTATTGGCATATCTGGAGCCTTAAATCGGGACTATTTCAAAGATTAACACAGAGGTTAAGAAAGCAAGCGGAGCAAGACCTTCTTCCTATGTGAAAAGATTAAACCTTATTCACCAAACACAGGCTTAAAGAAGCTGCGCTCATAACTCTGAATGCATTTGGTCTGCTTTGCATAATCAAATGCAGCCATGCATTCAGAGTCTTTAAAGGAATCTATCCGGTATTGTTCATAAGCTGCGAGACTAGGAAAGCTGAACAATGCTAGTGCGATGTTGTTAGCCCCTTCAGACGGTAGGAAATAACCATGATGTTGACCACCAAACTTATCAACCAGCGGAATCCATAGTTTTGCATAGTGCTCGAACTCAGCAACTTTGTCCGGATCGATCACATAGCGCAAGTAACAAGTTACCATCCACGTATCCCCATTTTTTGCTGTAGTTACCAAGAATCAGCGGCTTTTAGATCGCTCTCTTTTTGCTCTACCCAGTGCTCGCCCTCATTGGAGATCTCTTTCTTCCAGAAAGGCGCATCTTTCTTTAGGTAATCCATGATGAATTGAGCCGCTTCAAATGCATTTACGCGATGGGCACTACCGACACCGACAAAAACGATATTCTCGTTAAGGTCTAAGCGTCCAACACGATGATAAATTACGATGTTGCCAAGCTCCCAGCGTTCACGTGCCTGCGTAGCAATCTTCTCAAGCGCTTTCTCGGTCATACCTGGGTAATGCTCAAGAAAAAGAGCATCGAGCTGATTATCAGCTATCTCTAATTCGCGAACGATTCCAGTAAAAGTGACTATGGCCCCACTAGTCGCATCATCAGCTCTTACACTTTCTGACAGTGCGCCAATATCGAAATTGTCTGTAGCGACAATCACTTGAGTTGTTGCCATGGTAATTCCTCTCTAAATTGATATTCAAATCATACCACCAAAAGCTATTAAAGAAGCAATGCTCAATAGGCTTATAACCTATTAAAAACACTGGTTTGATGGTATTGTGTCGAACTAATTTTTGAGTCATCTATCCAATAAATATTGGAGTAATTACCGAGGAATATGATGGATTGGCATCCACACGCAACAGTTGCTGTCATCGTAGAAATGGAAGGCAAGTTCCTTTTGGTAGAAGAAAGATCTTCAGGTGAAATAGTTTTCAATCAGCCTGCGGGCCATATTGAAGAAGGCGAAACCTTTATAGAAGCAGCATGCAGAGAAACATTAGAAGAGTCTGCATGGCACGTAAGTCCTAAATATTTAACGGGGTTTTACGTCTATAAATCCGGTAATAACAATACAACCTATCATCGTGCCTGCTTCTATGCCGAAGCGATTAAGCACGAACCAGAGCGTGAACTCGATGAAGGTATCATTCGCGCTGTTTGGATGACACGCGATGAGATTGTTGCTCACACAGACAAACTGCGTAGCCCAATGGTTTTGAAATGTATTGATGATTACCTAGCTGGTAAGCAATACCCTCTAGATCTGATACACGAATATAGCAATTAACTGAATAAACACATGACTGATCACAGCAATACCAAAGTGATCGTCGGCATGTCCGGCGGCGTAGATTCATCCGTTTCAGCATTACTGTTAATGCAACAAGGCTATCAAGTCGAAGGCCTGTTCATGAAAAACTGGGACGAGGATGATGGCACTGAATACTGTACCGCCAAAGAAGATCTAGCTGATGCCCAAGCAGTTTGTGACAAGCTTGGCATTCATCTACACACAGCAAACTTTGCTGCCGAGTACTGGGATAATGTATTTGAGCATTTCCTAGAGGAATACAAAGCAGGCCGTACACCTAACCCTGATATTTTGTGTAACCGTGAAATCAAGTTTAAAGCATTCCTTGAGTATGCAATCGAACTTGGTGCTGATTACATCGCAACCGGCCATTATGTTCGCCGCGGTGATCGCGACGGCAAAACGCGTCTGTTAAAAGGGCTAGATAAAAATAAAGACCAGAGCTACTTCTTGCATCAAGTAGGTCAGGTTGAAATTGAAAAGACCCTCTTCCCTGTTGGCGAACTGGAAAAACCCGAAGTTCGTAAACTTGCTGAAGAGCATGACCTAATCACTCACAACAAGAAAGACAGTACCGGAATCTGCTTTATTGGTGAGCGCAGATTTAGCGACTTCCTCAAGCAGTACTTACCGGCCCAGCCTGGCAAAATCGAAACACCTAAGGGCGATGTGATTGGTGAACACTCTGGTTTGATGTACTACACCATTGGTCAGCGCCAAGGGCTTCAGATCGGCGGTCTTAAAGATTACCCAGAAGAGCCATGGTTTGTAGCAGGTAAAGATCTGGATCGTAACGTTTTGATCGCCGTTCAAGGCAAACAGAATGATCTGTTATTTACCGATTGGCTTACAGCCGATGAAATCTTCTGGATCAATGATGAAGAGCCTGCATTGCCATATAGCTGCACAGCCAAAGTACGTTACCGTCAGACCGATCAGGCATGCACGATCGAACGTCACGGTGACAGTGGTTATCTAATCCGCTTTGCAGAACCACAACGCGCTATCACACCCGGACAATCAGTGGTTATCTACGCAGAAGATATCTGCCTAGGTGGTGGTGTTATCGAACATACAGGCAAAAACGACTAGGAGGCCCCAATGTCACGACAGCATGACGAACAAGCGCTGGGCCTAGCTGGTTTATTTCAAGCAGCTGCTCTCGTTGAACAAATTGCAACGAGAGGCATGGTTGCTCAAGACAGCTTAGAAACATCGGTCTATAGCATTATGCAGTTAAACCCTGCATCGACAGAAGAGATCTATGGCGGCGCCAACGACCTACCTTTCAATCTACACTTAGGCCTGCAAAACCTAAGAGATCTGATTGATAAACCGCGAGCTGAACATAACAAAGATGTGATTCGCTACGCACTAAGCATGATGCACCTTGAGCGCAAGCTTAGCAGCGATCCAGAAATGCTAAACAAAGTAGCGCAACGTTTAGCTCAGGTATCTGAGCAAGCTCGCTACTTTAATTCTGATCAGCCAGACAGTGAGCCAACTGCGAGCAGTTACTGCCATCCAAATGTAATCGCAAATATTGCAAGCCTTTACCAAGATACGATCAGTAGCTTTAGCTTCCGAATTCAAGTGACGGGCGATCCCCGCCACCTACAAAACAGTGAAAACGCAGCAAAAATACGTGCGCTACTTTTAGCCGGTATTCGTAGTGCAATGCTATGGCGTCAGAAAGGCGGCAAACGCTGGCAGTTATTGTTCTTCAAATCTCGCCTACGCCCTTCCCTTAAAAAGATTATGGGAACCTCATAAGAGGTAACGATATTTAGATAAAAAAACCGGATAGCTCGTTAAAGCATCCGGTTTTTTTATTTACCCATCTATTTTATGTATCGATTACAAAGTTACGCGTGACGAACCGATAACTCATTTGCGTCGTGACTACGAAGCATAGCTTCAATATCACTCTCAGCAGCGTCAGCTATCAATACTTTGACCATATTGCAGCTTTTATCTATAAATACTTGCTCTCTTGGCACTCCATTAGCCATCAGGTCATCAAATACCAGTTTGGTTTGGTCGCTGGACCCAAAGGAGCCGGTAACAGACATAGTCATATAACTACCCTCCTCAATTTCAGCTAAATTTAGCTATATTGTGTAGCGACAGTTTAAGCTTAGAACTTGGGCCGCCCTTTATCCATATACCCCTACGAAAAGTCACTCGACTCAGGTATAATGCGCGCCTTCTTTTTAACCTAAAAGGTAGAGATCGATTCATGGAGCTTTCTGCACTGACAGCCGTTTCTCCGGTTGATGGCCGCTATGGCAGCAAAACAGCTGACCTGCGTGATGTTTTTAGTGAATATGGCCTGATTCGCTTCCGCGTTGAAGTTGAAGTTCGTTGGTTACAAAAACTAGCTGCGCATCCACAAATCACTGAAGTTCCAGCGTTAAGCTCTGAAGCTGATGCTCTGCTGAACTCGATCGTTGACAACTTCGGTCCTGAAGACGCTCAGGCTGTTAAAACGATCGAACGTACTACTAACCACGATGTAAAAGCGGTTGAGTACTTCATTAAAGACAAATTCAAAGATAACGCTGAGCTAATGGCGATCAATGAATTTGTTCACTTTGCCTGCACATCTGAAGACATTAACAACCTTTCTCACGCACTTATGCTGAAAAACGGTCTTGATGTTGTAGTTCCACAGATGCAGCAAGTAACTGACGAAATCGCTAAGATGGGTCGTGAATTTGCTGAGCAACCAATGCTTTCACGTACTCACGGTCAGACTGCCTCTCCAACAACTGTTGGTAAAGAGATGGCTAACGTTGCTTACCGTATGCAGCGTCAGATAAAACAGCTTCAGAATGTTGAGCTTCTAGGTAAGATCAACGGTGCGGTTGGTAACTACAACGCTCACCTATCTGCTTACGCTGACATCGACTGGGAACAGGACGCTAAAGACTTCGTTGAGAGCCTTGGCCTATCTTTTAACCCATACACAACTCAGATCGAGCCACACGACTACATTGCTGAGCTTTTCGATGCAGTTGCTCGTTTCAACACGATCCTAATCGACTTCGATCGTGACGTATGGGGTTACATCTCTCAGGCATACTTCAAGCAGAAAACTATTGCTGGTGAAGTTGGCTCCTCTACTATGCCGCATAAAGTTAACCCAATTGACTTCGAAAACTCCGAAGGTAACTTGGGCATTGCGAACGCAATCATGAGCCACCTAGCGCAGAAACTACCGATTTCTCGCTGGCAGCGCGACCTAACTGACTCTACTGTTCTACGTAACATGGGCGTTGGTTTCGGTTACAGCTTGATCGCTTATCAGTCTAGCCTGAAAGGTATCAGCAAGCTTGAGCTTAACCCAGCTCAGCTAAACGAAGATCTAGAAAATGCTTGGGAAGTTCTAGCAGAACCTATCCAAACAGTAATGCGTCGTTACGCTATCGAAGAGCCTTACGAGAAGCTAAAAGCGCTGACTCGTGGCCAGGACATGAGCAAAGAAACAATCCTAGCGTTTGTTGATACTTTGGACATGCCAGAAGAAGCTAAGCAGTCACTTAAAGAACTGACTCCTCATAGCTACATCGGTAACGCTGTTGATCAAGCTAAAAAGATCTAAGCTGATCTAATTAATCAGTTTTATGAAACGGGGCTATAGCCCCGTTTTTTATATAAGGCACAGATTAACCCCATGGAACACTTCACACGACCAGACGGCACTGAGATCCATTACATATCTCTCGGTGAAGGTGAAACCACCTTAGTTTTTCTTCACGGCTGGACGGCGAGTGTTCGGGAATGGCTCCCCTTCGCTTCTGAGCTAGCAGAAAACCACCGTGTGGTAAGCTGGGACGCTCGCGGGCATGGTGCTCACTTTTATCACAAAGAAAGGGATATTAGCTTACCTGCGATGGCTGACGACCTCGAAGCTATGCTCGAGCACCTTAAGATAGAAGATGCGGTCCTCATTGGACACTCTATGGGCGCACTGACTTCTTGGGAGTACTTACGTCGACATGGTGATAAGCGCCTCCGCGGGCTTTGCATTGTCGACCAATCACCAAAGCTAATTACCGATGATGAATGGCAACACGGCGTATACAGTGATTTCTCGCAAGCATCCAACAGCGCCTTCATTCACCGCCTGACCGAAAATTTCGCTGAGGCAGTACTTGAGCTGATTGCCTTTGGTAAAAATCAACGTTCCAGAGAAAATTACGAGCAAAACTCTCGTGGCTTCCAGCAGATGCGTAAATATCTGCAGAAGCAACCTGGCGATCTGCTAACCCGCTGCTGGGATAGCATTACCCAGCAAGATTACCGTGACGTTGTATCTAGCATTAAACTACCTACCCTGCTGATCTACGGCGATGAAAGCCAGTTCTATAGCGCTGAGCTACAACAGTGGGTTAATAAAAGTATCGAGGGTTCAGAATTGCATATTTATGAGCAATCGGACCACTCTCCGCATTTATGGCATAAAGAGCGATTCATTTATGATCTGAATCGTTTTATAGATTCATTGTGAGAACCATTAAAAATGTTATCGAACGTTCGAGTTGTACTGATCAATACATTCCACCCCGGCAATATCGGCGCAGCTGCACGCGCTATGAAAAACATGGGGCTAAGCAAACTCTATCTGGTTGAACCAGAAGATTACCCAAGCGCAGAAGCTGATTCTCGCGCTGCTGGCGCAAAAGATCTATTAGATAGCGCCATCGTTGTTAACACACTTGAAGAAGCGATTGGCGATTGCCAGCTAGTGATTGGCACCAGTGCGCGTACTAAACGTACCTTCGACCGCCCCCTTCTGGATGCACGCAAAGGCGCGGAACGTGTAGTGGCTGAAGCTAAATCAGGTGAAGTGGCTATCGTATTTGGTCGTGAAACTATGGGCCTTCATAACCATGAATTAGCGCAATGTAACTACCATGTTTACATCCCTGCTAACCCAGAGTATCCAGTGCTCAACGTATCTCAAGCAATCCAGCTTCTTTGCTACGAGATATTTATGGCAGCGGAAAACAAAAGCTATGACGATATTGAAAGCGAATACCCTCGCCATAAAGAGATGGCTCTATTCTACGAGCACTTAGAGAAAGTGCTACGATTGACCGATTTCATCATCCCTCAGCATGAGGGTAAAGTACTGGAAAAATTACACCGTTACTTCAACCGCTCACGTCCTGAAAAAACTGAGCTGAATATGCTTCGTGGCATCCTGACCTCAATTGAAGAGACGGTTACAAAACTAAAAAAATAACTACAACTATACAACCTACGACAAGGCCAAAAGATGGAAGAGAATTTACAAGCACTACTGAAACAGGCTGACGAGCTTCGCGACAACATCGAAAAGATGCACCAAGAGTCCAAAACAGTTGGTTATAACGCTGCTGGCATACGCGAATGCGCTACAACTCTGCAGAAAGGCATCAAGAAAGTTGGTAACAACAAGCTTGCTGCTCTAGCCAATCGTGACAAGCGCAAAGTTTACGCTGAAATGGAAGAAGCAATCGAACAGCTTATGGAGTTAATTGACAAGTGAAATCTCCGTTTGGTGACATCAGCATAGAAACATTTTTAGCTGAATACTGGCAGAAGAAGCCTTTACTTATTCGCAACGCCTTTCCTAATTTTGAGCCACCTGTTACGGCTGACGAGTTAGCCGGCATGGCATTAGAGGAAGACGTAGAATCGCGCCTGATAATGCAGTCACCGGACGATAAAGATTGGTCTTTAAAACACGGTCCTCTAAAGGAAGATACTTTCGCTGAACTTCCTGACTCGCACTGGACCCTACTCGTGCAATCAGTCGATCACTGGATCCCTGAAGCAAACGAGCTACTCGAACAATTCCGTTTTGTACCAAATTGGCGACTAGATGATCTTATGATCAGCTATGCGGCGGACGGCGGTGGCGTAGGTCCACATTACGATAATTATGATGTCTTTCTGATCCAAGCTTCAGGAACTCGACGCTGGGAAGTTGGCGGTATCTATGGTGAAGATTCACCACGTCGCCCAGACGTTCCTGTTATGATTTTGCCTGAATGGGAACCAGAACACATATGGGATCTTCAGCCAGGCGATATGCTGTATGTTCCACCTCGGGTTGGTCATAACGGCTTTGCCATTGGCAATGATTGCATGACTTACTCTGTAGGCTTCAGAGCACCTTCTCATCAAGAGATGATGTCTGGCTTTACCGATTATCTGTCTGATATTACTAAAGCAGAAGACCGCTATAGCGATTCTGATCTTGCTCTACAGGCAAACCCAGGCGAGATCACCGATCAAGCATTAGAGCGCGTTAAATCAGCCTTAAAAGAGTACATCGATAGCCCTGAGCTACTAACTCACTGGTTTGGCCAGTTTATGACTGAACCAAAGAATCCGGAGCACGGGGCTGATCAAGTTTGCGAGATGGACGAGGAAGAGATCACCGAGTTATTAGAAGCCGGTATTCCGCTTTGTCGCAGTGAGGGTTCACGCTTTGCTTTTAACCGATTGGATGATCACTTTATCCTGTTCGTTGATGGCAAAGGCTGTGCATGCTCAGAAGGACAAGTAACTTTAGCCGAAAGCCTTTGCGCCAATCTGTATCACGAACAGATAGAACCCACTGAAGAAAATCTACAGCTATTGAAGGCACTCCTGCTTCAAGGTTCCGTATATTTTCTAGACGAAGAATAGGTAAACAAATCTATAGCTCTTTAAAGCCGTTTAAAGAGCTATATCTTTCCCTGTCGCTAATCAAAACAAGCGATTACACTCAAATATAAATACGCTCCAGTCGACTAGGCATTGTGATGACCGATAAAGAAGCTACTGTCGAAAAAACACTCGAATCTAGCCCAACGCTTGAATCTGAGATCAATTCAGCCCGAATTAACGCCTTAGAACTGAAGTTAGAAACACTGTCTCTGATTACAGAATCTCTTTGGAACATTATTCAAGAAAGCGACCTTGAATGTAGTACCGACTTAAAAGAAAAGATGGCGGATATCATAGACCAACGAGCGAAACGGGATTCTATCAAAGTCACTTGCCAAACTTGCGGCAGCGACCAAAAAGCTAGCACCTCTTACTGCAATCATTGCGGGAATAAGCTCGATTATTCTGGTGAAATCTCACCCTTTGATTACTAAGCACAGTGTCGATAGCTAAACTATTTAGCTCTCCAGTCATCCAAACCATAATGGCTCATCACCTGCGCAATACCATCCCCCCGCTTTAGGATGGCCATCTTTTCATCAAAGACCTCCATCATTTTCTTAATATCATCTTGCATATTAATTTGCGGTGAAAAAGCCATATAGATATTTGCTTCTTGTACACAACCTGCACTTTTAAACCTATCCCACTTACCCGCATTTTTTAACGTATATACAGTACTGTTGTACGTAAATAAGAAAGCATGAATTCGATTTCGCAGCACTTTTTTAGCCTGCTGGACTATGTGGCGTTCATTATATGGAAGGTATTGAAACTGCTCAGGATTAAGTAATGCGTAATCATTTAATTCTTCAATAGAAGTATCTGTAGATAAGCCAAACTGTTTATTCTTAAGGCTATGAATATTCTCGTACTGCCACTCCTTTTCTCTATCGGTAAAAAAGCACATACGCTGTGTACCCACTTCATTTATCGGGTAAAGAAGATCGGGCGCTTCAGGTTTAGCTGGAGATAGAACAGCATGAACTCGCCCCTGTTGAGTCATAGATAAAGCTCGGCTCCAAGGATAAATACGAATATCTAATTCATACTGCGTATCACTGTAAATCTGCTTAACCAAGTCGATAATGTAGCCGGGGTCGTCAGCTTCAGGGCAGATCTGCGGGCACCAATCAATGGCTGCGATATTGATAACCTGCTTCTCTGCGAAACTGGTATTAGGTAACAGAAGACAAGAAATAAGAAAAAGATAGGAACGCATGCATATACCCAAACTCTTCAAGGGCGAACCCTAATGAGCTTAAGTATAGCAAGCAGATCTAAAAGATTAGCGAAAGGAAAGTTAGGTATTAGCGACCAAAATACTGATCAATAATATCTGGAAGCTCATCAAAAGCTTCCATTTCGAAACTATCAATCTGTTGATCGAAGTGACTTAAGTAACGCTTAGCATGATCACGGCTTAACGCCCTACCAAGTATGGCATAATCAATTTCAGGGAGTGTTTTATCATGACGCGGCTCAACCTGCCATGTGATATAAGCTGGCGCGGATCTTTGTAATTTTAAACCTGCTTGAATGCAAAATTTATCAACATGACTCAACCCTTCAGGACCTAAACACCCAGGTTCGATACGGAAGATTACTGTCAGTTTCTTACTATCCGCTAACGTCATTTCTCTTCTCTATTCAATAAGTTATAAGCTCTACCTTGTTTGTGAGTCTACTATAAATCATCAAACAAGCGTTTGCCTACTTTAGTACCTAACATAGTATGATCTGAATCACACGACTATGACTAATTAGATTGAATTGCTTTATAATTGCCGCTTTTTGCAAGTCTCTTGAGGGGCAATATGAAATTTTCATCGCTAGACCTATCACCTGAGTTACAACAAGCTCTGGATGAATGCGGCTATACAGACATGACCCCAATTCAAGAGCAAGCAATTGTGCCCGGCCGCCGCGGCAAAGATCTGCTTGCCAATGCCCAAACAGGCACAGGTAAAACAGCAGCCTTTTCCATCCCAATTCTGCAGAAAATTTCCGATAATCCGCGTGACTTAGCTGAGCGTCAGATTCGCTCTATTATCCTAACGCCTACTCGTGAGCTCGCACAGCAGCTTGCAGAAACGATTGGCCGGTACAATAAACACCTGAATCTTCGAGTCTTGGCCGTTTATGGTGGCGTAAACCTTGATACCCAGAAGAAGAAATTACGTCACGGTGCAGACCTACTGATTGCCACACCAGGCCGCTTAATCGAACACTTAAGCGGTAGCAATGTAGATCTTAGCAAAACTGAATTTGCCGTACTTGATGAAGCTGATCGTATGCTTGATATGGGCTTTGTCACAGATGTGCTGACTATATTGGAAGCTACACCTTCTTCAAAGCAAACCCTACTCTTCTCTGCCACTCTATCTGACGCTGTCCACAAGCTGTCCAGAAAAATTCAGAAGAAGCCTGAGCAGATTAAAGCAGCTAGACAGAACTCGATTGCAGACACAGTTGATCATGTTGTGTACCCGGTGGAGGAGAAGCGTAAAGCAGACCTTTTTGCGGAGCTGATACAGGAAGAAAATTGGTTCCAAGTATTGGTATTCACCAGCACAAAAGCTCAAGCTAACGAGCTTATGCTTGATCTTAAAGTAGACGGCATTGAAGCTGTTATTTGTCACGGTGATAAAAGCCAAGGCGCGCGCCGTCGAGCTGTTGCAGATTTTAAAGCGGGTAAAATCCAAGTACTGGTTGCAACCGAAGTTGCTGCGCGTGGATTGGATATTCAAGGATTAGAACACGTTGTAAATTACAATCTTCCCTACCTTGCCGAAGACTATGTACACCGTGTGGGCCGTACAGGCCGAGCAGGGACACAAGGCAAGGCTATATCTTTTGTAAGCCGAGAGGAAGAAAGTGCTTTAGATAGCATTGAACGCCTTATTGGCACACCGATCAAACGTATATTCCGCAAAGGCTACGAGGTGGGTAGTCGAGAAGGTCTGAGAAAGCGCATTCACAAGAAAGGCCCTAAGAAGAAGCACAATAAAGCAACGCGCACCCAAGTTATTGGCCGCAAGTCTTCTGCAAAGAAAAAGAGCTAGCTAATTCTGCAAAATCCAATAAAAAAGGAGCTTAAATGAATTAGTCTCGACCTAATCTGACATATCTTCTTGAGAAAGAGAGAGTTACCCGTTTTGATAAAGGTGCTGAAATCTTAAATCAAAACAAAGGTAACTCTCATGTTGCATACTAGCAATCCCATCATTAAACACAAAGCAGGCTTACTCAACCTTGCGGAAGAACTTGGAAACGTCTCAAAAGCCTGCAAAGTAATGGGTGTCTCCCGTGATACGTTTTATCGCTATCAGGAACTTGTTGAGGAAGGCGGTGTTGATTCACTGATCAACCGATCTCGCAGAACGCCCAATGTCAAAAACCGTGTAGATGAGCAGATTGAGAACGCTGTCATTGAACACGCGATAGCTTTCCCCGCTCATGGCCAAGCCCGAACCAGTAACGAACTGCGTAAAGCTGGCGTGTTTGTATCGGGCAGTGGTGTTCGTTCCATCTGGCTACGTCATAACTTAGAAAACTTTAAAAAGCGCCTTTCGGCTCTGGAAGCAAAGGTTGCGAGTGAAGGTATCATTCTGACGGATGACCAAGTGGCTGCGCTTGAGAAGAAGAAACAAGATGACGAAGCCTGCGGTGAAATAGAAACGCATCATCCTGGCTATCTGGGTTCTCAGGACACGTTCTACGTGGGTAATCTAAAAGGGGTTGGCAGGATATATCAGCAAACCTTTGTTGATACGTACAGCAAGGTAGCGTTCGCTAAGCTCTACACGACGAAAACCCCAATTACCTCAGCCGATGTATTGAATGATCGTGTATTACCATTCTTTGAGGCTCAGGAGCTGCCTATGCTGCGTATCCTGACTGATCGAGGCACGGAATACTGTGGCAAGGTTGAGCAGCACGATTACCAGCTATATCTCGCCATCAACGATATTGATCACACGAAAACCAAAGCGAGACACCCACAGACTAACGGTATCTGTGAGCGCTTCCATAAAACGATATTGAACGAGTTTTATCAGGTTACGTTCCGTAAAAAGCTCTATGCTTCACTGGAAGAACTGCAAAAAGATCTGGACGAATGGCTGGATTATTACAACAATGAACGAACTCATCAGGGGAAAATGTGCTGTGGCAGAACGCCACTGGAAACATTGCTTGATGGAAAACAGATTTGGGCTGAAAAGAATTTAGCCCAAATCTAATCTGACAGTAGCACTGGAAAGAACGGGTAACTGTCAGATCAGGTCTGAGCTAGTACAGCTTAAATAAGCTCCTTTTTTATGCAAACGACTTAGAAATTCGGCATATTCATATCGAAATCACGCTTTAAAGAGCGCTGTTCCATATAATTATCAGAGCCCTGCTTTTTGCGCTTTCCTTTCGCTACCTTCCTACGCTGATGATCCGCGTATTGACCATCCATATAGTCTTCTTCCATTTCATCCTGCTCTAATGGCAAATTAGCCAATCGAAGTTTGCTACTCATCTATCAGTCCTAATTCATTACTAACAGCCCGTTACGGGCTTGATTAAGTTAGTTAATGAAACCTTATTTTTATGACCAAACAATGAAAGCGATATGACAAATTCAGTTACAAAAAAAGGGCCTTAATCAGCCCTTATTTGAAAAATCGAAAAGCTCTTTAGACAAGATCTGAGAATGGCTGAATAGTGACCTTTTGCCCTGCATCGATACCTGCAAACTCATCAGAGATCTCGATTAAACAATTGGCAGAAACCATAGAGGTTAAGATGCCAGAGCCTTGACTGCCTGTAGACCTAACAACCAATTCGCCATTGTCATTAATTGAATAAACACCACGGCTGTAATCAGTCCTACCCGGCCTAGATCGAAGAGAAGTCTCAGCAATTGCCACCATACGTCTTGGTTGCCAATTTATCTCCCCCGCCATTTTACGCAACGCAGGCTGAACAAACTGAGTAAACGTCACCATCACAGCAACTGGATTACCCGGCAGTCCGAAAAACGGTGTATGGCCCAACTTGCCGAAGGCTAGCGGACGACCTGGACGCATCGCTATACGCCAGAAATTGATTTTACCTACAGCAGCCAACGCATCTTTAATAAAATCGGCCTGCCCCATCGATACGCCACCAGAGGAGATTACCATATCGGCTTCATTAGATGCCTTACGTAAGGTCTCTTCCATTGCCTGCTGAGAATCTTCGATAATTCCGTAATCAATCACCTCGCAGCCTAAACGCTGCAAAAGCCCGGTAAGAGAAAAACGATTTGTATCGTAAATGCAGTTTTCAGGTAACGGTTGACCTTGCGCTGTAACTTCATCACCCGTAGAGAAGATGGCGACCTTTAAAGATCGATAGGCTGTCACCTCAGTATGACCTAGTGAAGCGATTAAACCTAACTCTTGAGGACGTAAAAGACATCCCGCTTTAAGCGCCGTCTCTCCTTCAGCGATGTCCTCACCCGCCTCTCTGACATTCTGCCCTTTTTTGACCGACCCAACGAAAGTTAATTGCTCACCATCTCGTGTACATGCCTCTTTAATGATGACGCTATCAGCACCCTCGGGCACTGGCGCCCCCGTCATGATTTCTACTGCCTGATTAGGCCCGAGCTGACCCAAGAAGGCCTCACCCGCAAAAACACGACCAATAACGTCTAAGGATTCACCAGATAAACCATCAGCTGCTACAGCATAACCGTCCATCGCAGAGTTTCGTTGTTGCGGAACATTAATGCCAGAAACCAAATCCACTGCCAGAATGCGATTAATCGCCTCTGAAACAGCTACAGTTTCGGTGCTGCTTTGAATATCAATTTGATTAAGTATGGTCTGAATACTTTCAGGAACAGGTAACATACCACCCGGATTTGCGGCCGGATCAAAACAACTTAACACTTCGCTCATCAATCAATTACCTAGCTGATGTACTCTTTAATAAAACGCAGAATTTCATCTGTGTCATTAATGTTGAACAAGGGTAGTTCTCGATGCAATTGTAATGGCTCATCAGAAGCCACCGCAATTATGTTTTCATCTTCAAGGTACATTAAGCCTTTATTGATCTCTTTACGATGCAACTCGATCTTTGGAAAAGACTCCTGCTTAAAGCCCTCTACCAAGACCAGATCTAAAAGAGAGTGATCCATACGACTTAACATATGGTTTAGAGATGGACGATCACCCTGATCCTGCTCAACCATTAACGCCCAACGCTTACCTGAGCTAATCAGCATCTGATCAGCACCTGCTTTTCTAAGCTCGTAACTATCTTTACCAGGATGATCAACATCGAATTTATGGTGAGCATGCTTAATAACACCAACACGAATACCATCTTCTTTTAGAGCTGGGATCAGCTTTTTCAATAATGTAGTTTTGCCTGTACCACTCCAAGCTGCAAAGCCAAGTAGTTTTGGCATCTGTTGAAGATCATCGAGATCATCGCGACGATTCACATTGGTGAAAGCCTCAGGGAAATCAGAGAAATCAACTTCCGTGTAGTTATGCTGAGCATACCAACGGTCGATCTTACGTTCACCAGCAGCCAACGCTTTCTGGACACTTTCTAGTAGATCGCGATGAATCAAAGCAACAACCGGCTGCATACGCTTGCCATCAGTTGCTACAGCAATTTCTGCCTTTTGTTCACGTGCTTGAAGCAACATACGACGAACTAAGACTGGAGGTAAAAACGGCCCATCACATGGTGCAAATAACACCCAATCTGTAGCAGCATGATGAAGACCGGTAGCAATCCCCATTAATGGCCCTTGAAAATCACCTTCAAGATCAGAAATAACCGGCAATCCCAATGTACCATAGGCATCCATACTACGATTTGCGTTGATCATACAGCGCGCCACTTGTGGCTGAACAACATCTAAAACATGCTTAATCAGCGGCTTACCATTTAGCTCCATCCAGCCTTTATCTACCCCCCCCATTCGGCGAGCCATACCACCAGCAAGAATAACGGCAGTCACTTGATCAGGATTATGCATATTGATTAGCCTCATTTAATTGAGCTGTTTCTTTTATAGAACCATTTTCTAGCAACAAGTTGCGCTGACAAAGCTCGGTCACACAATTACTTTGATGACTAGAAACCATGACTGCGGTACCGCCATCAACCATCTCTTTAACTAATTCAGCAACAGTTTCTACCGATTTACGATCTAGATTGGCTGTTGGCTCATCAAGAAATAGAAGACCTGGATTCAAAACCCACGCGCGAGCAAGCGCCAAACGTTGCTTTTCACCACCAGACAAAGAATGCGCCTGCTGTTCAGCCAAAGACTCTAGGCGAGACCAAGCCAACCCTTTAGCTACTAGTGTTTTGATTTTTTGTCTAGATTCACCACGAAGGCGTAAACCATAAGCAATATTATCTTTCACTGTGCCAGCGAAGATGTATGGTGTTTGATGAAGGTAAACGACCTTAGGGTGCAATTTTGTGTTAAGAAAACTACGATTATTTGGCGTTACCGTAACCGAGCCTTCACAAGGCTTATCTAGGCCTGCCAAAATTTTCATCAGCGTTGTCTTACCAGCACCGTTATCACCACTCAGGTGAAAGCTCTCGCCCTCTTTCAACGTCAATTGATCAATATTAAATAGCTCTCGTTGGTCAAAACGCTTTACCAGATTGCTAGCATTTAATTCGATACTCATAACATCCTCACAATCAAGCCGTTAGACTGCCTGACCTTTACCTCGTACTGACGCCAAGGTGAAATTCAAAAATAGAGCAAGCACCAATAAAACCAAACCAAGTGCCACTCCTTGAGCGAACATCCCCTTACTCGTTTCCAGCGCAATCGCTGTCGGAATATTTCGCGTATAACCCATAATGTTGCCGCCGACCATCATCGAACAACCAACTTCTGAGATGATTCGACCAAAACCTGCTACCACGACAGCAAGCAAAGCGAATCTTGCTTCCCGCATAATCGTGATAATTGAAAAAGTGTAACCTGCACCTAATGTTCGCGCAGTTTCCCAAGCCCTTCTATCAACGGCTTGAAAAGCAGAATGACTCATGCAAACCAAAAGCGGAAACGCCAGCATAACCTGACCAATAATCATGGCGGGTTGCGTAAACAACAAATGCAGATCCCCAAATGGCCCGCTACGCGACAACATAAGATATAAAGTTAAGCCGACCACTACTGTAGGAACTGCCATTAGCGCATTAAATAGAGCAATAACAATTGAACGCCCTTTAAAATCACACATCGCCAATAAAAAACCCACTAAAATAGCGGGCACAGTGGCAATCGCGATTGCTGTAATTGAAACTCGAAAAGAAACGCCAATAATATTCCAAAGATCTGCATCAAAACTAAACAACAACTGCAGAGCCAACATCGACGTATCTAACAGATTATCTTGCATTATTCACTACTACATCAGGAAAAAGAGCCTGTGAAAGCAATCAGTTAGCATTCACAGGCAACATACTAAATAATTGTTTACTTAGTCGCTACTTCTGCTTGTGCAGAACCATGAAACAAAGCTTTACCTTTGATACGGAAATCATTGATCATCTTTTGACCTTCTGAAGATACGAACCAGTTAGAAAGCTGTTCAGCGCCTTTTACATTTAACCCACTGTGTAGTTTTGGGTTAACCTGAATGATCTGGTACGGGTTGAATAAACGCTTGTCACCCTGAACCAAAAGCTTCAGCTGTAGGCGGTCTTCATAAGCTAACCAAGTGCCACGGTCAGTCATTGTATAACCATTAAGCTCATCAGCGATCTGAAGCACTTTACCCATGCCCTGACCTACTTCTTTATAGTTAGCAAACTCTTTTCCTTGAGAAGTTGCTGCCCATAGAGAAAGCTCTTTTTTGTGTGTACCTGAGTCGTCACCACGAGAGATAAAATCTGCATTAACTTTTGCGATGGCCGCTAAAGCATCTGCAACATTATTAGAATCTTTAATTTTTGCTGGATCAGCTGCTGGGCCAACGATTACAAAATCGTTATACATAACGCTTTTAGGGCTTACACCAAAACCGCCATCTACGAATTTCTGCTCGGCTTTAGGAGCGTGAGTCATAACCACATCAACATCACCTGCCACACCCATACGCAACGCCTTACCTGTGCCGACAGCAATTACTTGTACTTTAGCGTCATGCTGCTTTTCGAATACAGGTAACAACTTGTCTAACAAACCAGAATTATACGTACTCGTTGTCGTTGCAAGACGGATAATTTGTTCTTCAGCAACCGCTGTAACTGAAGTTGCCGCCAAAATAGTTGTGGAGAGGGCTGCCGCGATCCACTTTTTCATCTCTTCATTCCTTATTTAATAATTATGATTTATCCAATACACGCGCCACACACACCCTGTGCAGGCAGTTTTAGCGTGCCTGACACCCTAGAGAGCAATTTAAATGCCAATGATATAGAGCAGCTTAACTTTTAGACTTTAAGACGTTATTTTTCGCACCAAAATAGGTTATTTTGATTAATAATTCAGCAACTTTTAGGCTAACTGAGAAAAAATGAAACAATAGTCTTATCACTCTTTTCAGGTTTATGAGTCATAATGACCACACAAAACATTGACTGGGTCAAATTGTCCAATAGAATTGGATCCCTTCCCCAGACATTACCGTCACGGTCATTTTTAGAGATTTGAGTTGAAATGAATTCACCTCTGCAAAGCACGCAAGCTCCCGCAGTATCAGTATTGGTTGTTGATGACGAAGTTGGCATGAGAAGCTTCCTACAAAAAGCTCTCGCAAAACGCTTCGCCTTAGTAGAAACCGCAGGTAGTGTTGAAGAAGCTGAAGAACTCAGAAAACGCTGCCACTTTGATCTCTTAATCGTTGATATTAAGCTGCCCGGCCGATCTGGTATGGAATGGCATGAAGCCTTCGAAGATACCAACCGAAGCAGTGATATCATATTCATGACCGCCTACGCTGATCTGGATACTGCTATACAGGCTCTCAGAGCTGGCGCTTCTGATTTTATACTCAAGCCATTCCGCCTTGAACAAATGATGAATGCAGTTGATCGCTGCCTCGACAAACGTGCTATGGAAAGAGCAAATTTCGTCTTACGTCGTGAAGTTGATAACGCCTTCCCTATGACCGATATGATCGGTACTGGACCAGCGATTAAGCAAGTACTAGACGTCATCCACCGTGTAGCCAACACCCCTTCTGCAGTACTTATTGAAGGCGAAACAGGTACAGGTAAAGAACTAGCAGCACGCATGCTGCACCAGCTAAGCAATCGAAGCGGCCCATTCGTACCGGTTAACTGTGGCGCTATTGCACCTGATCTTTTGGAAGCCGAGCTTTTTGGACACACCAAAGGCGCTTTCACTGGCGCAAACAAAGCTCGTGAAGGTCTATTTAATTTTGCTAGCGGCGGCACTCTCTTTCTTGACGAAGTTGGTGAAATCCCGCTACTTATGCAGGCTAAACTTTTGCGCGCTTTAGAACAAAAAGCAGTTAGACCTGTAGGGAGCGAGCAAGAAACAAGCGTTGATGTACGCATCATTGCTGCAACCAACCGCCAATTAAAAGAAGAAGTAGCAGAGAACCGCTTCCGCGAAGATCTGTATTACCGCTTGAACGTACTCAGCATCACCCTGCCACCGTTACGTGATCGCCGTGAAGACCTTCCAGATCTGATCCATCATTTTTCAGTAAAGCTGTCGCGTGAACTCGGCCTATCACCTATCCCGTTTACTCATGATGACCTTAAAGCCATGCAGGCTTACAACTGGTCAGGCAATATTCGAGAACTAAAAAACCTAATTGAACGCTGCATTTTATTAGGCAAGCTCCCCGCTGATTACTTCAAAGAGCAAGATAGCAGCGAACCTAAAGCTTGTGGCAGTTTTGCAGGCTGGTCATTAGACGAGGTTGAAAAGCACCATATACTGCTAACCCTAGAACAACATTCTGGCAACAAGTCCTCCACTGCCCGAGAGCTTGGCGTATCCAGAAAAACTCTAGATCGAAAATTGGCCGCTTGGGCTCAACAGGACGAAACGGTTGATGAGATCTCTGCATGAAATCCAGTTGGTATAATTTCAGCAGCACCTTAAGACACAAACTTCTATTACTCACTCTGCTACCTTTGCTGTTAACTGCAATAGGCTTTGCCATTATGGCGGCCTATTGGACGACCAGCTATACCGACCGCCAGCTCTACATGAAAGTTAGCGCAGACCTTTCTGTAGCCAGCGGCACCCTTAATTATATGCAACAAGAACATCAAAACATTTTGATGCAGCTTGGTAACAGTTACGAATTCAGAACAAATCTTCAGCAAAACAACCGTCACGCTTTGCAAGGCCAGTTACACGAAATTCGCCAAAGCCGCTCCTTAGATTTCTTGAGATTCATTGATGCGCAAGAGCTAAACTCAACTCAAGAACCCTCATTACAAGAACTTTCTAAAAGATTGTTATTAAAAGAGAATCTAACCGGATTGGCAGTAATCCATAAAGATGAACTTGATCAAATTAATATGGGGCTTGGCGACAAAGGACATATCAATTTAATAGATACCCCACGTGCAATCCCAAGCAACAGAACAGTTGAAGACCGCTCCATGGTACTTCGCGCTCTCGTGCCAATCACAGATGATTTTGGGCAGCTAATCGGCGTATTAGACTCAGGCACCATTCTCAACAATACCACTGATGCCGTAGATACCATTCGAGATCTGGTTTACGGAGAAGGCACCTTACCAGAAGGCGGAATTGGAACTGTTACCCTTTTTCTCGATGACGTTCGAATCAGCACCAATGTTCCCCAAGAAAGGGAATCATTCAAATCCTCCACCCCTCTGACGTTAAAGCAACGAGCAATCGGAACACGGGTATCAGCGGAAGTTAGGAAAGAAGTTTTACGCAAAGGTGACACATGGATAAATAGAGCCTTCGTAGTCAACGATTGGTACATCTCTGCTTATAAGCCACTACTTGATTTCAACAACAATAAAATCGGGATGATCTATGCTGGTTTTACAGAGGCCCCCTTTACCAAGATTTATTACAAGACACTAATCGAATCCGCCTCTCTTATCGCCTTGATCATGCTGGTCTCTGCCGTCCTTGTTTTCAAAAAGACTCAACTTATTATCCGCCCACTTAATAAAATCCACAAAGTGGTAACGGACATTCGTAACGGCGAAACCGACCATCGTATCGGGCAACTTGAAGCAGCCGATGAATTAGTTGAGCTAGCCGAACAGTTTGATGTCATGCTTGATCTAATTGAAGAGCGCGAGAAACAGATCAGACAAGCCAATGATCAGCTAGAGATTACAGTTGAAAAAAGAACTCGCTCATTAAAAAACCGTACGGATGCGCTCAAGCAGCATATCAAGCTACTTAAAAGCACCCGAAAGCAGCTTCTTGATAAAGAAAAGCTGGCTGTATTGGGTGAGCTTACTGCAGGTATTGCTCACGAAATTAATAACCCAGCAGCGGTAATCCTTGGAAATATGGATCTATTGGTTGCAGAGCTCGGTGATGCCGTTAAACCCGCTCAGGATGAAGTAGACATGGTTATTGAGCAGGTATATCGGATAAGATCCCTAATTAACAACCTACTGCAGTACAGTCGACCCGGTCAGTACTTAGAGCAATACGAACATTTAATGTTAAACAGTATTAGCGACGATACTTTGCAGTTAGTTTCCCATGCGCTTGAGAAACAGCAAGTGGTCGTAGAGCGAAATTATCATGCAACCTGTCCTATTGAAGTTAACTGCCAGCAAGTACAGCAAGTTCTGGTTAACCTAATACTCAACGCCTCCCACGCACTAGAAGGCCCAGGTGTAGTAACTATTCAAACTGATGATTGGATTGAGGATGGAGAGGTTAGAGGCGCAACCATTAGTGTTATAGATCAGGGAAAAGGCATTTCCGAAGAACATCTAGAACGTATATTTGATCCATTCTTTACGACTAAAAAAAGTGGTACAGGACTTGGTTTATCTGTAAGTTACGGCATCATTCGCCGGCATGGTGGCGACATTACCGTCCGCTCAGAAGAAGAGCTTGGAACCATGTTCAAAGTCCATCTACTAAAAACCGCCAACCCCACGGGGGATGGCGGTGTCGAAGGCATTCTGGATGGCCTTGCAGCCGCAGAAAGAACCAATAGGCGTGCCATGAACGCTTAGCCTGGATCTGAACTCCAAATGAGGCGACCGCATCGACTTAAATCATAACCTTGAAGGCGCTGAGCTAAGGATAGACCCTCTGGACTCTGAAGGAATTCGAATAAGTTTTGCAGTAAGTTCCGGAAATAGACATTCCGCGGAACAACTAAGTCAAAGCTTTCATCGCACACTGGGATAAAGCCAAGCCCAAACTCTCTAGCAGCACTCAAGGTCCCCGGACCTATATCCGCCTCTCCCTTTGCAATTAAAGAAGCAACTTCTCGCTCAGAGAATGCAACACTGCCTACAGTCAGCTGATCCTGCGGGAAAGCATGTCCAGCCAGCCACTCATTCAAAAAGCGCTGCGAGCCAGCACCTTCTTGACGTGTAACCCAGCGAGTACTGTAATCCAGCGCCTCATTGGGGTCTTGTAAGCGTTCGAGGTCCATCGGTCGCATAATCAAACCTTGGCTGCGGTTAAACAAATGAACCAAAATCCAATGCTTAGATTGCGAGAACTGTTGTAACAGCGCAGGATGTCGGACATCGCTTTCTTCGGCGCGCCCCCAATGAATCGCACAGGCATCAGCATGCCCCTGGGCAAGAAGCTCTAAACCAAGCTTTGTACCCGTTACCGTATAACTAAATAACGCTTTAGTTCTGAGATGTTGCGTCAATCTATTAGCTGCTGCCTGTAATAAAGGATCATCACTACCAGATAGCAACAATCGATCGGCCATCATGCCACTATGGCAGCTCTCCAATAACCAGCGATCTACGAGTGACTTGGGGAACAACCATTTACCAGTCAGTTTAGTTGCAGGAATCTCACCCTCAGCAGCCATTGCATACACTTTTTTCTCGTTCAGGTGCAAATAATCAGCCAGCTGCTTAACATTCATAAACGCTTGAGACATATCACTCATCTTATGCCTCCGTTCTTGCTTGCTTAACAGAATTTTGCTGAGGCGGTAACTGCACATCTCTGATCAATGATGCATTACCACTAAACTGTAGAAAATGCTTACCTTTTGCTCGAGCCAACATCGTGATACCCAGTTCTCTGGCCAACTCTAAACCCATCTGGGTTACACCTGAGCGAGACAGCAATACAGGAATCCCCATCTGCGCAACTTTAATAACCATCTCAGATGTTAAGCGACCCGTTGTGTAGAAAATCTTATTATCAATATCTATTCCTTGAAGCCACATACGTCCGGCAAGTGTATCGACTGCATTGTGACGACCAACATCTTCAATAAAAGAAACCACTTGGTCAGCTTCGCAGATAGCACAACCATGTACTGCACCCGCGTTCTTATAAGTATCGTTATGCTTATTAAGGTTATCTAACAGCGCATAAACAGTACTTTGCTTAATCGTTACTTCAGGTAATCTAACCTCCTCAAGCTTTTCCATTACGCTGCCAAACATCGTGCCTTGACCACAACCACTAGTCACTGTGCGCTGCTGAAGCTTTTCCTCCAAGCCTTCAGGTTCGCCATGAGTTACAACAGCGGCTGCTTCAACATCCCAATCTACCTGTATTGCTTTAAGATCAGATAGAGAATGTATAAAGCCCTGATTTCGAAGATAACCAAGGACTAACGCTTCAGGATCACTACCCAAAGTCATTAAGGTAACAATCTCTCTTTTATTTAGATAAATCGTTAATGGGCGTTCACAGGCAATTTGAACCTGTCGAACACGTCCTTGTTCGTCGATCGCCTCTACTTCGTGAGTAAGCTGCGCAGATGCATTACTTATTATGATTTCTGACACGTTTTGCATATTCCAACTCTATTAATACAGCGTCACGCCATCTTCTTCGTAACTTTCTCTCCTTAGTAGCAATTTACGTTCCTACCTTGCGATAACCTTATATTTTCTACCAATTAATACATTTAACTCTGCTTCCAGTAAGTACTAGGTCATTATTAGTGGGTCATTTTGTCCCAACTCTTTAGAAACATGGGAATAATTGTCATAGCATTTGCGCATTAAGCACCTCTAAGCCCACCTATTCACGCTCAACAGCGATTAAATAATGAGATGGCCCGTAGTTTGCAGAACTACAAAGGAGAATTCCCCACGACGGAAGACAAAAAATGTCTGCAACAAAAACAACAGATAACTGGCCACTTCAAGTTTCTCTTTCAGTTGAAAGCATTGAAGTTAACGGCTGGGATACAGAACGCTGGCAGATAGATGCCATTGAGCCTCATCAAGACGATAAGCCTGACTTCTTCCACCTTGATTTAGATCTTCACAAAGATGAACGAACAGCCTATCGCTTTAACTTAGACTCTCAGCAACCACACCTCTTTGTCTTATGCAATGAAGACGAAATGGACAACGCATTAACGCCAATCCACATAACAGCTAGCCAAGACGACGCTGCTTCTTTTATGGATGGCGAACATAAGATGTTAGAAGTCGCGATGCCGCAGGCTGTTCAATGCTGGATAGACACCTACCTAGGCATACACGGTGAACTAATCGATTGCGGTAAAAAGAAGAAAAAAGGCAAGGGACGTAGCAGTGAGCGATAACCAATCATTTTTTTCTCGCTGGTCACAACGTAAAGCTGAGCAGCAATCTGAGCCAATAGAAGAATCTCAAACAGAAGCCTCTCTTTCAGAGGAAGCAGTTGATACCCAAGAGTTACCACCTCTAACCGATGAAGATATGCCTGATATTGAATCACTAGATGACGATTCCAATTTCGAGCAGTTTTTTTCACCTGGTGTATCAGAAGAACTTCGTAATCTCGCCCTAAGAAAACTATTCAGATTACCTGAGTTCAACATTCGTGATGGTCTTAATGATTACGACGAGGATTTCAGCAAAATGCCTGCACTTACCCAAGAAGTCGTTTCTAAGCTTCGAAGTTGGGCAGATGAAAAAATCGAGGAAGCCGAAGAAGGATTTAAAGAAGGCGTTAGCGGCGAGACAGAAGAAGATCAAGAGAGTATCAGCGATACGACCAAGGTCAAAAGCCACGACTTTAGTGATCTAGACGATTCTGATGACTTAGGCGATGCCGATCTTGAATGCTAATTTTTTCAGCAAGTTAGGACAAAGAGTCGGAATGACTCAACCCTTTTTGACTCATAGAGACACTTTGTCCCACCCCGACCTAAGAAAAACAAAAACGACAGACCTAAATGCGCTTTAGGGGAATTTTTACAGCCAAAAACTGGTTCTCCGATTGCTTTATATAAACAACAAATTGTGACGAAAAACCTAAACGTTTGAGTCGCCCCTGAAATAGAGACTAAAGCGTCGACAGAATGCACCCTATTTCAGTCAGTGAGGTAGAGAATGACGACAGAGCAGAGTGTAAACGCCAAAGCACGTGATTTGGCGATAAAACAAGTATCTTTTCCGCAGAACCTAGCGCCTGCGACAGTAACTTACAGCACCTACGGTCACCTATTGATTACGGGTGCCGAGGACACTATTCGTTTAGCTGCAGCACAACTGTCCGGCATGGCAAGCATCACTCTTCTTGCTACCGACCCAATTAGCAATACTGATACTGATCACCTACAACGCGCAATTGACGCATCGCCTGAGCTTAAAGTTCACACTGCGAAGCTTAGCCAGATCAAAGGTTTCCTAGGTCAGTTTCAAGTTACTATCGATCATCAGGGCAATAACGAAAATTTCGCAAAGATTGCTCAGAATAAAAACTGCTTTGATCTGATTTTAAATTTAGGCCAAGAGTCTTTATTCACCACAGATCTAACGCCTGCAGGCTACTTCCACGTTTCACCTGAAAGCAGCACATTGTCTGAAGTCATCGAAGAGCTACCGAACTACATTGGTGAATTTGAAAAGCCTCGTTACTTCCAAATTAATAACGACATCTGTGCACACAGTAATCGCGGTCAAACGGGCTGTACTCGCTGTTTGAATGTTTGCCCTGCGGATGCGATTACCTCTTTTAAAGATTTAATCGAGATCAATCCTCATATGTGCCATGGTGCTGGTGGTTGTGCTACAGCCTGCCCTACAGGAGCGATCTCTTACGCATTACCTCAACCGGTGATGCTGCATAATTATTTGCACCGATTGATTTCTACTTATCAGAATAACGGCGGCACAGCACCAACGATTCTAATCCATGATCATGAAGTTGGCGCTGAGATCATTGCCAACCAACCAGAACTTCTTTCTGACAATGTTCTACCTGTTTCACTAGAAGAAGTGGCAGCAGCAGGACAGGAAAGCTGGTTAGTTAGTTTAGCCTCTGGTGCACAGCAAGTATTACTGCTAGATACACCTAATGTCCCTGATATGGTTCGCGATCTGCTTAAACGTGAATTAAAAACAACCCACGCTATGCTTGAAGGGTTAGGCTACTCTACTGAGCAGATTAAACTAATCACACAAGATGATCTGCCTAACGCCCAATCTGCTTCGTCTTACCGCAACATCCCGACTATTGCAGTCGTGGCTGAGACAAATAAGCGTGAAGCATTGTTCGTTGCTCTAGAGCATTTAACTGAGCATGGCGAAACTGCAAACCAAGATTATATTGCCTTGCCGGCGGGCGCTCCTTTCGGTCAGGTCAACGTAAACAGCTCAAGCTGTACTTTATGCCTGTCTTGCGTTGCCGTCTGTCCCACCCAATCTCTGACTGATGGCGGAGAAATGCCGGCCCTAAATTTCCGTGAACAAAGCTGCGTGCAATGCGGCATGTGCGAAAGCGCATGTCCTGAAAATGCAATTGAGCTTGTTACACAGCTAAACCTAAAAACTGAACGCGCAATCCCTGTTCAGATCCATACAGACGAAGCATTTGAATGCATCTCTTGCGGTAAGCCATTTGCGCCTAAACGCACTGTTGACAAGATGATCGAGAAATTGAGCTCACATCGATTCTTCCAAGGCGATGCCATTCAACGATTAAAGATGTGTGAAGACTGTCGTGTAAATGACATCTACACCGATCTGACCGCTAACCCTGAAAAGCAACTAGAACTGTAAGGAGCAGGAAATGACTAACATGATTAATGCAGCCCCTGCTCTACAAGAAACAGATGAGCTTCGCGCAGACATTTACGCACTACTAGCAACAATGCTACGCAAACAGCCTGAAGCTGACCTACTTGCTTGGCTTAAAGAGCTTGAATCAGATCAAGATGAAGACACACCAATGGCTCGTGCATGGAGCGCTCTTGCTCTTGCTGCGAAGCACTCTGAGCCATCTCAATTAGAAGATGAATACACCCAACTTTTCATCGGTGTAGGACGTGGTGAGTTAATGCCATTTGCGTGCTGGTACTTAACCGGCTCCCTAATGGAAAAGCCACTTGCCTTCCTACGTGAAGATCTCGAAATTCTTGGTTTTGAACGCCAAGAAAACGTGAAAGAACCAGAAGACCACATTGCGGCGCTATGTGAAGTGATGAGCATGCTGATCCGCACAGGTCGTGGTTATGAAGTACAACACCAGTTTTGGCAGAAACATATCCAAACCTGGGCAGAAAAGTTTTTTACAGATTTGCAGAGCGCAAAAACTGCCGTTTTTTATACTGCGGTTGGCTTGTTAGGTCATGCGTTTATGCAACAGGAAGATAACTGGTACCTGCAGTTATCACCTGCCGCACGTGAGGGCGGAAAACAATAAAAACAGGGCAAAGACAGACAAAATCTGTCGACGTTGATGCGGAGAAACAAAATGAGCCAGCAAGAAAAGCCTAACACAGGCCGCCGCGGCTTCTTGAAGAAACTTGGATTAGCGGGTACTGCCGCTGGTGCAGTTGCCGTAGCAGGCACAGCACAAGCAAAAGTTACTACTGCTGAATCAGGTGAGAAACAGGAAGGTTCCGGTTACAAAGAAACTGAGCACGTTCGTAACTTTTACGAAACTTGTCGTAACTGATAGCCGCAAGAGGTGAGGAAATGAGACTAACGAAAAAATCCGATCAGCCTGCGGCTCCGTCGAAGGCAACCGGTCTAGGTTTGAGCCGCCGTCGCTTCCTGAAGAATTCAGGTGTAGCAGCGGGTGGTGTTGCGACTGCAGGCATCATGGCACCAGGCATGATGAAGCAGGCTGAAGCTGCAACTGTAGCTCCAGGTGCACCTACAGAAGTAAAACGTACTATCTGTTCACACTGCTCTGTAGGTTGCGGTGTTTATGCTGAAGTACAAAACGGTGTTTGGACTGGTCAAGAGCCAGCATTCGACCACCCATTCAACGCAGGTGCACACTGCGCTAAAGGTGCTGCCCTACGTGAGCACGGTCACGGTGACCGTCGTTTGAAATACCCAATGAAGCTTGTTGATGGCAAATGGAAGAAACTATCCTGGGAAGACGCTATCAACGAAGTTGGTGACAAAATGCTACAGGTTCGTAAAGAATCTGGCCCAGATTCAGTTTACTGGTTGGGTTCTGCTAAATTCAGCAACGAACAAGCTTACCTGTTCCGTAAATACGCAGCGTTCTGGGGTACTAACAACGTAGACCACCAAGCGCGTATCTGTCACTCAACAACTGTAGCCGGTGTAGCAAACACTTGGGGTTACGGTGCGATGACAAACTCATTCAACGATATCCACTTCGCAAAATCTATTTTGCTAATTGGTTCTAACCCAGCTGAAGCACACCCTGTTTCTCTACAGCACATTTTCCGTGCTAAAGAGCGTAACAAGGCGCACATCATCTGTGTTGACCCTCGTTTCACTCGTACAGCAGCTCATGCGAACGAATACATCCGCATTCGCCCAGGTTCTGACGTTGCGTTCATCTGGGGTCTGCTGTGGCACATCTTCGAAAACGGTTGGGAAGATAAGCAGTTTATCCAACAGCGCGTATACGGCATGGACGAAGTTCGTGCAGAAGTGAAAAACTGGACACCAGAAGAAGTTGAAAGTGTTACTGGTGTTAAAGAAGCACAAATGCGCCGCGCAGCTAAAGAGCTAGCTGAAAACCGTCCAGGTACTGTTATCTGGTGTATGGGTGGTACTCAGCATACTACGGGTAACAATAATACTCGTGCTTACTGCATCTTGATGCTTGCCCTAGGTAACATGGGTACATCTGGTGGCGGTACTAACATCTTCCGTGGCCATGATAACGTACAGGGTGCTACTGACCTTGGCGTACTATCTCACACCCTACCTGGTTACTACGGTCTTTCTGACGGTGCTTGGAAGCACTGGTCAAAAGTATGGGACGTAGATTTCGAGTGGATGCAAAGCCGCTTCGACCAGAAAGTTCATCGTAAACTGAAGCCTATTAACAACAAAGGTATTCCAGTTTCTCGTTGGATTGACGGCGTTCTAGAAGACAAAAACTTGATGGATCAAAACGATAACGTTCGCGTTATGGTTGCTTGGGGTCACGCTGTGAACTCCCAGACTCGTGGTCCTGAAATGAAGAAAGCGATCGAAAAACTAGATACGCTAGTGATCGTAGATCCGTATCCAACACATGCTGCGGTAATGTCCGATCGTAAAGACGGCGTTTACCTAATCCCAGCATGTACTCAGTTCGAAACTTACGGTTCTGTTACAGCTTCTAACCGTTCTCTACAGTGGCGCGACCAGGTTATCGAGCCTCTATTCGAGTCTAAACCTGACCACGAAATCATGTACTTGTTCGCTAAGAAGTTTGGTTTCGAGAAGCAACTGTTCAAAAACATTGCTATCCAAAACGGCCAGCCGGTAGTTGAAGACATCACTCGTGAATTCAACAAAGGTATGTGGACTATCGGTTACACAGGTCAAAGCCCTGAGCGTCTTAAACTACACCAGAAAAACTGGCACACGTTTAACTACGACACGCTTGCAGGTGAAGGCGGCCCAGCTAATGGCGAATACTACGGTATGCCATGGCCGTGTTGGGGTACAGCTGAACAGGGTCACCCTGGTACTCCTATTCTGTACGATACAAGCAAATCAGTTGCTGAAGGTGGCTTGACCTTCCGTGCACGCTTCGGTGTTGAACGTGACGGCGTAAACCTACTTGCTGAAGGTTCTTTCGGTAAAGGCTCTGACATCAAAGATGGTTACCCAGAATTCACTGACAAACTTCTTAAGAAGCTTGGCTGGTGGGACGACCTTACTGCTGAAGAGAAGAAACTTGCTGAAGGCAAAAACTGGAAAACCGACCTTTCTGGTGGTATCCAGCGTGTTGCTATCGCTCACGGCTGCTCTCCATTCGGTAACGCGAAAGCACGTGCTGTTGTTTGGACATTCCCTGACAAAGTACCTCTACACCGTGAACCGCTATACACGAATCGTCGTGATCTGGTAAGCAAGTACCCAACTTGGGATGATTCTGAGTCCATGTACCGTCTACCGACTATGTACAAGTCTATTCAGGACAAAGATCTTTCTAAAGAGTACCCAATCATTCTTACTTCTGGTCGTCTGGTTGAGTACGAAGGTGGTGGTGAAGAGACTCGTTCTAACCCATGGCTTGCTGAGCTACAACAAGACATGTTCGTTGAAGTACACCCTGCTGATGCAAATACTCTTGGCTTTAAAGATGGCGAAGATGTATGGGTAGAAGGTGCTGAAGGCGGTAAAGTTCTTGTTAAAGCACTTGTTACACGCCGTGTAGAACAAGGCGTTGCATTCATGCCGTTCCACTTCGGTGGTAAGTTCCAGGGTAAAGATCTAACTGATAAGTACCCAGAAGGTGCAGCACCATACGTAACTGGTGAAGCAGCTAACACTGCCACTACTTACGGTTATGACCCAGTTACACAGATGCAGGAAACTAAGGTTACCTTGTGTCGCGTTCAGAAAGCTACTGCGTAAGGAGTAACAGACAATGGCTAGAATGAAATTCCTCTGTGACTCCAAGCGTTGTATCGAATGCAACGGCTGTGTTACAGCATGTAAAAACGCAAATGAAGTGGAATGGGGTATCAACCGTCGCCGCGTTGTAACAATCAACGATGGTGAGCCGGGTGAAACTTCGATCTCCGTAGCATGTATGCATTGTTCTGATGCTCCATGTATGGCGGTCTGCCCTACTGACTGTTTCTATCAGACAGACGACGGCATCGTATTGCATAACAAAGACCTATGTATTGGTTGTGGTTACTGCTTATACGCTTGCCCATTTGGTGCACCACAGTTCCCTAGTGACGCTGCTTTCGGTGAGCGTGGCAAAATGGACAAATGTACATTCTGTGCAGGCGGCCCAGAAGAGGACAACAGTCCTGAAGAGAAAGCGAAGTACGGTGCTAACCGTATCGCTGAGGGTAAACTGCCACTATGTGCAGAGATGTGCTCTACAAAAGCCCTACTTGCTGGTGATGCCAACGACGTTTCTGACATCTTCCGTGAGCGTGTGATCTACCGTGGTCACAACGACGGCGCTTGGTCTATGACAGAAGAAGATCTGTCTTACGACGCAACTCAGAAAGTCTGATAAACCCAACAGGTTGCCGGGAGCCTGCTCCCGGCACATTGACTAGAGGGGACATTATGCTCCGCTTTATATTGCCATCTCGAATTGTTTTGCTGATAGCGCTGCTTTTTTCAGGCTTTGCTCAAGCAGTACCTTCAGATGCCAAAGTTGCCGGTTTCGCTGGTACTGATTATTGGCAGGTTGTGAAGGAAGCTGAAGAAGGTCGCACTCAAGTTCAAGCTCGAGAAGCAGGTCAATTGATCAATGTGAAAGGTGAAGAATGGCGCCACTGGCGTAACCAATGGGTTACACCTGCAGGTGCTTACGCTATTGGCGGCACCCTTGCTGTCCTTGCAATTTTCTACCTAATCATTGGTCAGAAAAAACTTGATCATCCTCGTTCTGGTCAGCTTATTGAGCGCTGGAAACGACTAGATCGAGCAAACCATTGGACTGTGGCTATCCTGTTTATCATCCTTGCAATCTCTGGCTTGAGCATCCTTTACGGGAAGTTTTTCCTAAGAGCAGCGATGGGTGATTCGTTGTGGGCAAGCTACATTATGCTTTGCAAGCTAGCACATAACTACTTAGGTCCGATCTTTGTTATTGGCCTATTGTTTATGATTGTTCGCTGGATCAAACATAACTTCTTTAACCGTACAGACCTAATCTGGTTCCTGAAAGGTGGCGGCATTATCGGTAAAGCCCATCCAAGTGCTGGATACATGAATGGCGGTGAAAAAGTATGGTTCTGGCTTCTAACAATCGTTGGTATCGTTGTTTGCGGTAGCGGCTTGGTTTTGGATTTCCAAAACTTCGGCCAAGTTCGTGAAACTATGCAAATTGCCAACTTACTACATGCTGCTGGCTCTTTGATTCTGATTGTTGGCTCTTTTGGTCACATCTATATCGGTACTGTAGGTACTGAAGGTGCACTGGAAGGCATGAAGACAGGTTACGTTGATGAAACCTGGGCTAAACAACATCACGATCTGTGGTATGAAGAGGTTAAAGGCAAACAGGATAGTTAATTCCTGTCTGTTTAACACCTCTAACCCGGTGCCTTTTATTTAGTTATACAGCACTGAATAAAAGGCACATCACTATCTTCACCATAACGTTTGTACATACCCTGACAAACGTGCTTCTTTTGCCGGCTTACCCAAGCCGGCTTTTTTGTGTCTGTAATAACTCTAGTTGAATGCCCTCTTCTGTAAGTACTTCACTTAAAGATGTTCCACATCTACCTCTGTGGTGAACTTATTTCTACGTAAAGAGATTAACGAACGGAACTTTCTAAGATTAGGATCACTAGCTAAATCTCGTCGAGCAAAAGCCTCGTATGCTTCCATATCCGGTACCATAATGACCAATACAAAATCTATGTCACCCGTTACCTGATAACACTGGGTAACCTCTGCGGCTTCCTGCATTTTGCGCATAAACATATCATGGACATCGATAGAGTCTCGGATCATCTCAACCTCTACGATGATATTCAGCACTTTACCCAAAGCTCGCGGGTTCACTATTGCTACATCAGCCATAATGATGCCCTGCTCACGTAACTGTTTAACCCGTCGCAAACAGGCAGGTGGTGATAAGCCTACCTCCTCGGCTAAAGCTTGGTTACTGATACGATTATCAACCTGTAGACATTTAAGGATATGACGATCAATGCGATCTAATTGAACATCCATTAGATTCCACTCATTAACTATTTTTTTTAATTAAATTAGAAAATCCACGAAAAAACAAAATTTTTATTAATTTTTTACATAGTTTTTCGAATTTCATTTTTGCAAGCTTAATTAAAATAGCTAATTCAATCCACTGAAGCTTTGCGATGATGATTAAGCCAGTTAGTACACATGATCTTTTAACCAAAACACTGCCCGATCTAGGCCTTGAGATCTATGCCGTCTGCTTACTACTATTCAAGCTAACCATACCTATCATCATTGCTGTAAAGATCCTAGAAGAGATTGGCGCAATTCCTTACATCAGCGCTGTGTTAGAACCGTTAATACTATTTGTAGGCTTACCCGAGTCCATGGGCATCGTTTGGGCAACCACCATGCTCACCAATATCTACGCCGGCTTAGTGATTTTCTTTCAAACAGCGCCTCAAGAGAATCTCAGTATTGCCCAAGTTACAGTTCTAGGCACTATGCTGCTTGTCGCTCATGGCCTTCCGCTAGAATTACGAATCACTCAGAAAGCGGGTACGCGCCTTATATTTGCCTTTCTTTTACGCTTTGTTGGCGCACTTGTTTTAGGTGCTTTACTTAATCTGACCTATTCTGCAGGAAACTGGCTTAACGCACCTGTCGAGCTGTTGTGGCAACCTGAAGCTACCGACCCAAGCCTGACTAACTGGGTACTCACCCAACTACAAAGCCTTGCCATGATCGTGGTGATAGTCACAGTACTACTCACACTTCTAAAGCTACTTCGTTGGTTGCACATAGAACGACTTATGATTTGGTTGCTACAACCTTTTTTAAGGTTTATGGGCATCAGCCAGAAAGCCACGTCTCTGGCGATTGTCGGTGTCACTTTAGGTTTATCCTTTGGCGGCGGTCTACTTATCCGTGAAGCAGAAAGTGGCAATGTTAGCCCTAAAGACTGCTTTTCAGCACTTTGCTTACTTAGCCTTTGCCACAGCCTAATTGAAGACACGTTACTCATTATGACTATGGGGGCTGATCTTTCTGGGATTCTGTGGGCTAGGCTTTTTTTCAGCATTCTACTCATCAGTTTACTAACCCGCTTAGTCTCTTTAACCAGCGATAGTTTTCAACAACGTTTTCTGTTTAGAGACGTATCACTCCCTAATACCCAAAGCCTAAAACAGTAATTTGATATGCAGAATCTGAGTGCCAGCGAGCACCAAAAAGGTATTTACTATGCTGTCGCCGCGTTTCTTATGTGGGGACTTGTACCGGTTTATTTTAAAGCGGTCGATGACGTACCGGCATTTGAAGTCTTAGCACATCGAGTAGTTTGGTCGGTGGTTTTCCTGGTCCTTTTCCTGTTTCTTAAAGGAAAGCTGAGTGAGCTTACTACACTCAGAAACAACCCTAAGATCTTGCTCAGCCTCGGCCTGTCAGCATTAGTTATTTCTATTAATTGGTTAGTATTTATATGGGCGGTTTCCGAACAAAGAATAGTTGAAGCAACCCTAGGTTATTTTATTAACCCATTGATAAATATAGTTTTTGGCTTCTTTCTTTTTTCAGAAAGACTTCGTTTTTTACAATGGATCGCTGTTGCCATTGCCACTGTAGCAGTACTTTACCAAATCATTTTAATTGGTGAACTGCCTTGGGTTGCACTCACACTAGCCACCAGCTTTTCTATCTATAGCGTATTGCGAAAGAAGATCCCGATAGACTCAATTACAGGCCTATTAGTTGAGACTCTATGGCTGTTTCCAATGGCCTTGGTATATATGATTTGGCTTAGCGCACAAAACAACTTTGTACTGCAAAATGGCTCTACAGATATACAAATGCTGTTGCTAGCTGCTGGGCTTGTGACTAGCCTGCCTTTGATAGCGTTTGCAGCAGGTGCTAGAAGATTAAGCCTCACTATGGTTGGCCTACTCCAATACATAGGCCCAAGCATCGCTTTTCTTATTGCGGTGTTTTATTACAACGAACCCATGGATCAAAATCGACTCATTACATTCGTGATGATCTGGATAGCTTTAGCGATCTTTAGTGTCGAAGGTGTGCTCGTTCAACAACGAAAAAAGCAGGATACACTGATGCCTAAAACAGCAGAGAGTACTCAAGGCTAGGACAACTCCTAGCCTTGGTGAATTAGTTCTACTTAGCTTGCTTGTCTTTCATTTTGGCATTAGTTAAGAACAAAGCTAAACCGAGTAAAGCCACTGATGCTGCATACATAAGAAGATCTGACGGTTCTGATATTTCCATCTCTGTACTTAAAGAAAGAAATTTAACAATCAACATCATGATGGTAAGCCCCCAGTTCTCTAGACACCTCATAGATATATAATCGACGAAAATAATGAGGTGTACGATGCGCGGAAAACGTTACCCAGAAGAATTCAAAATCCAAGCGGTTAAGCAGGTCACGGATAAGGGCTATACGATTACTGATGTCGCTGAGCGACTCGGTGTAACTTATAAAAGCCTTTACGCTTGGGTGCAAAAATACAGCCAGCCCGATAGCTGCCGACAAGCGGATGATGCCCAGTCCGCTGAGATCAAAAAACTCAAAGCTGAATTACGCCGCGTCACTGAAGAGCGTGACATTTTAAAGGAAGCCGCGGTGTACTTCGCAGGGGAGTCAAAGAAAAGTACACGTTCATAAAGTCGCGACTCAAGAAATTTCGTGTAGCCGTCATGTGTCGTGTATTGGCTGTCCATCGCAGCGGCTTTTACGTATGGTTGAAGCAACCTTTTAGCCCTCGAGCACGCGAAGACCAACGCTTAGCAGTAAAGATTAAACAGTTTTGGCTTGAAAGCGGCTGTGTGTATGGTTACCGCAATATCACTATCGATTTAAAACGAGATGGTGAGCTATGCGGAAAGAACAGAGTGCATCGTATTATGCGTAGCGAAGGTTTGTCGGCTGTCCGTGGTTATCGCCGTCACCCTGGTTTCAAAGGAGGAAAACGACACCCTGCTGCCGAAAATATCCTTAATCGAGCATTCGAGGTCACTCAGCCTGATCAAGTGTGGGTAACTGATTTCACATACATTAGAACCTACGAAGGTTGGTTATATCTCACGGTAGTGATTGATCTGTTCTCACGTAAAGTCATCGGTTGGACGATGAAAAGCTCACCCAAAACAGACCTCGTTATCGATGCGTTACTGATGGCTATTTGGGGTCGAAGACCAACAACAAAGGTTCTTGTTCATTCAGATCAAGGGGTTCAATATACCTCAGGTGACTGGCGTAGGTTCCTTAAGGATCATAATCTGGAAGCCAGTATGAGTCGTCGTGGTAATTGCCATGACAATGCTGTTGCGGAGTCGTTTTTTTCGTTACTCAAAAAGGATCGAGTTCAACGGAAGATTTATAGAACACGCGATGAGGCTAGAGCTGAGATATTTGATTACATAGAAGGTTTCTATAACCCTCGAAGAAATCATGGTACTAATGATGGGCTGTCACCAGCGGAAGCTGAAAGGCAGTTTTTTAGAAACTAGAAAGTGTCTAGAATTTTGGGGTCTTACCATGATGACCATAGCACCCAGCTTACCTTTGAGCTGATCAATACTCTCAATGACAAGCAGCTTCGGTCGTTGACTGCTACCACCTTCAACATTCATCTTGCTGATAAAGATTTCGTAGATACCAAAACCAAACATCAACATCACGCCTGCCATCAATGCCTGATCGATGATTTCGATAAGGATCATCAACAACTCGGTACGCGCATTCAAACCAATACCTTCTGAGAACGCTACTTGCGCTAAGTGAACAAAGTCATAAATCACAAATCCCACCAGCAATAATGCACCGGCCATTACTGAAAAAACAGTCAAAAGCATAATCCATCTTAATGACCATAATCCTTGCTCAACCTTTCTCATCACCTAACTCCTTTATTAAGGTGTAATACTGAAAATTTGCGCAAGTATTTTACATGGTAATTGAGTTCAAAACGCTCCTTCAAGGCTGTTTATCATCCCACCGCCTGATAAATATGAAGCGGATAGCATCAGCTAAAGACTCGCTAAAGAACGACGTATTTTTTCACCAAAAGATCTATCCAACCTTGCCAAACAACAGTAAAGTTCACGCTGAATTATTTACTCGAGTTTTGGTAACCATGAGCACGCTAACCCTTCAGGATAAATTCTTTAAACTCCGCAACAATCGCATTTTTGAATTCTTTGTTGTTGCAGTCATTATCTTTTCTGCCTTGGTTATTGGCGCAAAGACCTACGATATTCCCGATCATGTATTAACGCTTATTAGCTGGCTTGATACAGGTATCACCCTATTCTTTCTAGTTGAGATAACGGTACGTTTTATTGGTGAACCGGATAAAAAGAACTTCTTTAAGAACCCCTGGAATGTCTTTGACACGATCATCGTCGTAGTCAGCTTGATTCCTATCCAAGACAGTGAAATGGCACTGATCGGCCGACTGATCCGTATCTTCCGTGTATTACGAATGGTATCTATGGTGCCTGAATTGCGCTTACTGCTTAACTCACTGATAAAGGCATTACCGCAGCTAGGCTACGTTATCCTGTTGATGTTCATCATCTTCTATATTTATGCAGCAATCGGCGCTTCATTCTTTGCTCATATCAACCCAACGCTTTGGGGAGATATCTCAATTTCAATGCTCACGCTATTTAGGGTTATGACATTCGAAGATTGGACGGATGTTATGTACGAGACCATGGCCGTGTATTCATTCAGTTGGATTTTCTATCTCACTTTCATCTTTCTAACCACATTTGCATTCCTGAACATGGTGATCGGTATCGTTGTAAATGTGATGGAAAATGAGCATGCCGAAGAAGCCAAAGAAAAAGCGCTGGCAGATGGCGACTTAACCATCGAAGACCTTTCGAAACAGATCGAAGAGCTAAAACAACTCATTAAAGAGAAGCAGTAATAACGACAAGGGGAGCCATTTGGCTCCCCTTTTATTTCATTAACATAAATAACGTTCATTTTTTCGGATTTTGCTTCCGAAAAGCACACTCGCCCTCAACCATCGATTCTGGCAATAATAGCTCCTTGCATGCATCGCACCATGCTTTATTGTCAGGATCACATAATGTCGCTGCCGCTTCACCAAGATTATGCTCACTCTCAGCAGCATTTGCAGGCTTTAATTTGTTTTTTAACTTATAACTTAGGGTCATAGCATCCTTGTCCATCTCGTAAGGTATCTATTCTGGAAACACGATCAATTCTTGTAATTCTTTCCAAGGTTTATATTTCTTCATCACACGAAGAAAGAGTTCTGATTCTTTAAACTCTTCTAACCATTTTTGCAGATAGGGATAATCTGTCGAGTTAAACCAAACGAGATCCACATGTGCAAACTGCCTGATAAACGGTAAAAGCGCATAGTCGGCTAAAGATTTACCATTCTCCAGCAGAGATCCCCCATGCTGCTGTAACAGCTTTTCTAGTTGCACCAACCATAGCTCACATTTATTACGGTAATAGGACTGTGAGTGCTCTGGATGACGATCAGAGTATTTGTACTTATCTAACCAGCTCTTGAAATTATGATCATTTTCTTTGATCAACTGATCAATCTGATTACTATCTGCATCAAGCCAAGCCTCTGAATCATTCTGATCCAATGCCCAGTGCATAATATCCAAACTTTCATCTATGACAGTACCATCAGGAAGCAATAGAACAGGAACAGTTCCCTTAGGTGAGATTTCAAGCATATGCTCTGGTTTGTCTCTTAGCACAATCTCTCTGAGCTCTACCTCGATACCTGACTGAGCAATAGCCAACCGCCCTCTAATTGCATAGGGGCAACGACGAAATGAATACAGGATAGGTCGATTCATACTCTGCTCTATTTTGGCTGATAAGCACAGAAACCCGGCTTAGGACCAACCTTAGGGTGGTTTCTACAAGTATCAGGGCGTTCCAGATAGATAGTACACAATCTTGTTTTTTGATCTAGATAGATACAATCATCATTAGCATAGCGCGATAGTGTGTAAATTTCTGATTTATGATTAAAGAGCCCTACCACACCCTCTTTCATCAAACGCTTAGCTAAACGCTTCGCAGGCTCACCTGCCTCAAATTCATCCACTACACCCATTCTTACTAAATCACTAAAGCGAACTTCTACAGGTAAGCTACAGCAAGTGCCTCTGCAAGAATCGCAGTGACTACTCTTATACTTTACCCAAGTGCTCAAGTTATCTACGTTGGCTGCAGGAATTGTTTTGTTCATTTAGATTATTCAGCGTGCTATAAATTTGAGGGCGATCATAGCATCATCGAATGCATGAACAACCCCTAATTGTTTATTCGGAGCTTTAATGTCTGAAACCAGTTTTACAGATATTTTCACCCAACAAAAAAGATGGCGAATTATCGATGAGCCAATCTGCTGCAACCCTATACAAGCTCTTGAACAAGATTTCGCCTTATTAAAAGAGGTCGCACAAACTAAACGGGGAGCAACCGCACGCATTTGGGAAACAACCCAATGCCTAGTTGCCACTAGGAAGGAAACTCGATTCCCAAACTTTGAACAAGCCTGCCAACAACTCGAACAAGAACAATGGCCCGTTATCGTCCGTGACAGTGGTGGTACTGCAGTTCCTCTGCAACAAGGCATTCTTAATCTAGCCGTTATATTTCCGCAGCGAACGGATCAGGCTTTTGATTTAGATATGGTTTATATCGCCTTGTGCGAACCCATTAAACGCGCACTATCAAATATCGGACTCAAGGCAGATTACGGCAGCACCGAAGGCTCTTATTGCGATGGCCGTTACAATCTAAATGTCGACGGCCTGAAAATTACTGGCACAGCACAAAAAATTATGTTGTCACCGCCTAACAACAAAAATGTAAAACAAGGAGTGCTTGCCCAAGCGATGCTGATGGTAGATGTTGATGCCGAAACTGGAACACATTGGGTTAATCGCTTTTACCAACTGGCTGGAAATGATCGCCGCTTTAAACCTGAGGTCGCAACCAGTCTTATAGACCTTCTTGACCATACTCAGCGACCTGAACAATTTACTGCCTATATCCGAGCGCTGATTATTGAAGAGTTAAAAAAACTGACCTTGTCACAGTAATTTAACAATCACACTCAATAATAGACAACGTTCACGGACACGAGCTGCCGGGCAAAGGAAAGCCCACTCTCTGTATCTGCTGTATTTACCTAGGTACTTATCATCCTAATAGCTTGTTCTTATTAATAAATTATTGCTTTAATGTAGTAACAACAATAAAAAATGAGCTGATGACCTATGCGTGCGCATAAACATTATTCTCAAGCTAATCTAAAGAAAGTCATCACTGAATTGGCCACTACTTTTAGTGATCGAATAGACCTATCCAAACCTGTATGTGAGCAGCATGGTCAAGGGGAAGATAGCTATGGTTGTATCGCGCCCGATGCAGTTGTTTACCCTTTTAGTAACGAAGAAGTCGCTCAAGTCGTCAAACTCTGCAATCAATATAAAATTCCCGTCATTCCCTTTGGCGTTGGTTCTTCTGTCGAAGGACATCTACTCGCCGTCAACGGTGGCATATCAATCGATCTATCAGAAATGGATCAGGTAATAGAAATCAATGCCGCCGATATGGATTGTCGCGTTCAAGCAGGTGTAACTAGGGAAGCGCTCAATCTAGCCTTGCGCTATGACGGCTTATTTTTCCCAGTTGATCCTGGTGCCAATGCGAGTATTGGCGGTATGGCAGCAACACAAGCCTCAGGCACTAACGCCGTACGCTATGGCACCATGCTTGATGCCGTTATCGGCTTAACTGTGGTAACACCTGAAGGCGACATTATAAAAACAGGTACACGTAGCCGCAAAAGCTCTGCTGGTTACAACTTAACGCAGTTGCTGGTCGGCTCTGAGGGCACCTTAGGCGTTATCACAGAGATCCAACTTCGCCTTCACCCTATTCCCGAAATCATTCGCGCAGCCGTATGCAGCTTTAAAACTGTGGCCGACGCTACCGATACAGTTATCAATGCCATGCAGCTGTCCATTCCTCTTGCTCGAATAGAACTGCTTAACAAAGCCCAAATGCAAGCTTGCATTGAATTTTCTCAGCTACACGAACTAACTGCTGAACCAACCCTTTTTGTCGAGTTTCACGGCTCTAAAGCCAAGATTGAAGAAGACATTACGCTCCTGAAAGATATCTGCAATGAATTCGGCGGTAGTGAATTTATTTGGGCTGAAAATACCGAAGATCGAAACCGCCTATGGCAAGCACGACACAATGCTTACAATGCGGCTCATCAGATTATTCCTAACGGAAAAGTACTTACAACCGATGTATGTGTTCCAATTTCAGCCCTAGCTAGAAGTATCTTACAAGCTGAAGCAGATGCCGAGTTAACCAACTTACCCTGCCCGATCGTTGGCCATGTTGGTGACGGTAACTACCACGTCCTAATTGTTTTCGATCCAGAAAATCATAACCAACATCAAGCAGCTAAAGCACTAGCAGAAAAGATCGTAAGCAACGCCTTAGCTCTAGGTGGCACTTGTACAGGTGAACACGGAATCGGCTTTGGAAAAAAACAATATCTGCTGGATGAGCATGAAACTTCGATATATAGCATGAAGCTTGTTAAGCGGGCTTTGGATCCAAATAACATTATGAATCCCGGCAAGGTTATTGATCTGTGAGGCCAAAGCTTTGATCAAACAAATACTCCTCTTCAGCTCTCTACTCACATGCTCATACCTATTGACTGGTTGTGACAGCTCCGAAAATCAAAGCCTTCCCCCAAATCAAACCACAACAACAGCTCATCCAGCAAATTCTACTACTCCCCATGAAGCACAATCATCAACAGAGCTGATTCCCAAAGGTATCCTTTCTACTGACAAGCTAGAGCCTTTCTGGGGCGATCTTGATGAGATGAAAGATCGAAAGCTGATCAGAGCCTTAGTCACGTATAGTAAGACCGACTTTTTCATCCATAACGGCAAGATCAAAGGACTACAAGCCGAACTGCTACAAAACTACGAAAACCATATAAATAAAGGGATTAAGAAAGAGATAGACAAAACAAAGATTGTCTATATTCCGGTTACCTTTGATCAACTAATCCCCTCTCTTGTCGAAGGCAAAGGCGACATCAGCGCGGCGCTACTAACAGCAACAGACGAAAGAAAAAAACTGATAGATTTCACAAAGAGTAAATATTCAGAAGTATCCGAAGTTATTGTCAGGCACAAAACCGCACCAAAAATTGATTCATTAGAAGACCTTGCAAGAAAGACTATTCTCGTTCTGAAAGGAAGCAGCTACGCAGAGCACCTGCATCGATTAAATAAACAAGCCGTATTTAAAGAAAATGCTATCCATATAATTGAGGCTGATAGCACCTTACTTAGCGAGGATATTTTAGAAATCGTAAATGCGGGTATTTATAACTACACCATCATTGATGATTACAAAGCCATACTCTGGCTTAAAACCCTCACCAACTTAGAGATTGCTGAAAAAATTAATTTGAGTAAAAAGAACAGTCTGGGCTGGGGAGTCAGAAAACAGACGCCACTTCTTCAGGACAGCCTGAATGAATTCATCCATTCGAACGTTCAGAAAGGCTCTCTTCTCGGCAATATCTTAATCAAACGCTACCTAGGCTCAACTAAGCGAATAACAAATCCCCTACTCGATTTGGAACGCGACCGCTTAATTCGCTTACTACCTCATTTTGAAAAATACGCAGAAAAGTACCAATTAGACCCTCTTGCATTGGCAGCACAGGCTTATCAGGAATCCCAACTCAAACAGGACACAAAAAGCCATAAAGGTGCAGTCGGAGTAATGCAGTTACTGCCTTCAACTGCAGCCGATCCAAATGTGAATATCAAAGAAATACACAAGGTTGATAACAATATACATGCGGGTGCAAAGTATATGGATTTCCTATCTCGACACTATTTACCCTCTGAAGAGATAACGCCTATCAATCGCTTTCTCTTAAGCTTAGCCGCCTATAACGCCGGCCCTGGCAATCTACGTAAAATGCAAAAACTAACAACTAAAATGGGATTAGATCAAAACGTATGGTTTGGAAATGTTGAGATCGCAGCAGGAAGGATTATTGGACGGGAAACAGTGCACTACGTTTCTAACATCTACAAATATTACACGATCTATAATTTATCTAAGCTTATCTATACCGAAAGGGTCCAAACTCTTCAGCAATACGTAAAATAGATAAAACAGAAAGAGACAGGCTAATGAAAAAGATAATCACAGGCCTTTGTTTAATTGCCTTAGGTGGTTGCTATAGCATCCCAAGAACCTTACCCGCAGATGGCTACTTAATAGATACAAGAATGGGGCTGATGTGCCATGTTACAGAGTGTTATTACCTTGATCTAATTGGTAGCTCATCCGACGAGCTCACAGTCGCCAAAGCATATGGCCTACCCGTCAAAACATACACATGGTCAACAGAACAGTTTGTCGAACTTATGCTAAACCCTCCAGAACAGCTTTATAAAGCCGAAAAGCTTTCTGATCATGAATATCAGATTCCCTATAACGCAGCTACGACAGCGGCCTTCAAGGTTTTAGACGATGAAGACCTACTAATCTATCGTATTGGCGGCAATAGCAAAGGTTTATAAGGTACTGAATGGGAACTATGGTTTCTCTAACCAGATTCGCCATGTAGTAGATCCATTAACACGCAGATAATATTCGCCGGCCTCTTCGATCAAGTAAGTATCTTCACCACCTCCACCTATGTGGAGGTTTTGAACGATATTATCTTCGCTATCATGTAACGCTAATACAAAGATGGCACCATCACTCTGAAACCTTAATTGAGTAGGCTCAGAGACCTTAAACATCTCCGTTTTAGCTGTACGCTTACCTGCAAAATTAGGCTTACTCGCACTCAAGGCCTTCAAGTCTAAATTGTCGTAACACTCCAAACGCCTTTCAGGCTGCACTATAGCTCTGCTTTGTTCAAACGCAGCATTAATATCAGCAGATACAGGTAAAGATGCTGCCAGAAACCCAGTGGATATAAGAGCTAATATAGAGCGGTTCTTAACGAACATAATAAGAAATCCTAATTCGATTGCAGTAAGCGAAGATGATCATAAGACTTAGCTTTAGTTTGAAGCTTACAACTCCGGTCATCCTCTGGATCGTCACACAGGACTTTTACACCATCAGGGTAATGACTAAGGAACAAACAATAGCCCACCGCTTTCGGTTTCATTGCGCGCTAAGCTCTGTTCGACACAATCAGACTTCATCATTATGAGCCGCTTTACTTGATAGTCTTTTACAGAGGCAAAAGCACTCACAGAGACCAAACTTAAGATAAGGATAGATAAAGTATTACGCACGAAAACCTCCCTTTAAATCAGAGTGTTAAACAAGCTTAACATCTAAAAATTAATATCAGGGATTTCGGGAAATGAGACAGACCTAAAGTACCAATTGTACCAGCACCCTAAGTCTAGGCAGGATCAAGACATAAAAAAGCGGCCCTCAGAGGGGCCGCAATAAACGCAAGAAGCTACTTGAAATAGCTTACTTGAGAGCTAGCAATGTTCAGATGCCAGCTCTCGTGGACTTCCGCTTAGAAGAAGCCTAGAGGACTTTCGCTGTAGCTAACCAACATGTTCTTAGTTTGCTGGTAGTGCTCAAGAATCATCTTGTGAGTTTCACGACCTACACCAGACTTCTTGTAACCGCCGAACGCAGCGTGTGCTGGGTATAGGTGGTAGCAGTTCATCCATACACGGCCAGCTTCGATGCCACGACCCATGCGGTAAGCAACGTTAGTGTCACGTGACCATACACCTGCACCTAGACCGAACTCAGTGTCGTTCGCGATAGCTAGTGCTTCTGCTTCGTCTTTAAATGTAGTTACAGAAACTACTGGGCCGAAGATCTCTTCTTGGAAAACGCGCATGTCGTTTGTACCTTTTAGAAGAGTTGGCTTGATGTAGTAACCACTACCGAAATCACCTTCTAGTTTTTCGATACCGCCGCCCGCTAGCACTTCAGCACCTTCGTCACGACCGATGTCGATGTAACCTAGGATCTTGTCGAACTGCTCTTGAGAAGCCTGAGCACCAACCATTGTTTCAGTATCTAGTGGGTTACCACGTTTGATCTGACCCATACGCTCAACAACTTTAGCAAGGAACTCATCAGCAATATCTTCTTGAACTAGAAGACGAGAAGGACAAGTACATACTTCACCCTGGTTGAAGAATGCTAGTACCGCACCTTCAACAGCTTTGCTTACGAACTCATCGTCCTGAGCCATAACGTCGTTGAAGTAGATGTTTGGAGACTTACCACCTAGCTCTGTAGTAGATGGGATGATGTTCTCTGCAGCACATTTCATGATGTGAGAACCAACTGGAGTAGAACCAGTGAATGCGATCTTAGCAATACGTGTGCTAGATGCTAGAGCCTGACCTGCTTCGCCACCGAAACCGTTTACAATGTTCAGTACGCCTGCTGGTAGAGCTTCCTGGATGCACTCAAGAAGAATAAGGATAGATACTGGAGTCGCTTCAGCTGGCTTCAGTACGATAGAGTTACCTGCTGCTAGTGCTGGAGCAATTTTCCATGCAGCCATTAGTAGCGGGAAGTTCCAAGGGATGATCTGGCCAACAACACCTAGTGGCTCGTGGAAGTGGTAAGCAACAGTTGTTTCGTCGATCTCACCGATAGAACCTTCTTGTGCACGGATGCAACCAGCGAAGTAACGGAAGTGATCTGCCATTAGAGGAACGTCTGCAGCTAGTGTTTCACGAACCGCTTTACCGTTGTCCCAAGTTTCAGATACAGCCAAACGCTCTAGGTTAGCGTCGATTAGCTCAGCACACTTCAATAGAACGTTCTGACGTTCGATTGGAGAAGTTTTGCCCCAAGTTACCTGTGCAGCATGAGCAGCGTCCAATGCCAATTCAATATCTTCAGCAGTGGAACGTGGAATTTCACAAATTGGTTCACCAGTTACAGGCGAGTTATTGGTGAAGTATTCACCTTTAACAGGAGCTACCCACTCACCGTTAATGAAGTTGCCATAACGTTCTTTAAAGGAAACAACTGAACCTTCTGTACCCGGCTTAGCGTAAATCATCTTCTAAGTGCCTCTTTATATTTATCTTACTGCCGTCTCTACTGACAGTTAATTTACTTTACCAACCAATATTAGCTATCCAGCAAGAAATACAGGTATCATCCCTTGGCATTGAAAAATTAATTATTTAGTACTAGTTATCGAGGCCCCACCCCTACGGGCTTTCAACCTAACAGCTGTTAGAAAACAGAAAAACAAGTAGTAACCTACTGATTAGCAAAGATATTCAGCGATAACAAAATGTCTTTTTACGCTTACCAACCCATATAAATAAACATCAAATAGCTATAGTCTTATGCTATAAGAGATTTTCAAGGCGAATAAATTACGAGGCCGGATCTATGACGAAGCTATACCAAGTATCTACTTGGCAAGAATTTCTTGCTTTAATCGAGTCAGAAGAACTCCGGGGCTGGGCATTTCGTGGACAACGGGATGCGGAATGGAGCCTTGAGAGTTCGCTCACTAGACGACTCAAGCAGTTTGTACCCCAAAGCAAATGGCATGAACGAGAAAGCAGGGCCATTCGTGTATTTAAACGTAAAGCTCACTATTTCCTAAATGATACCAGTGCACTTAAAGATGATTTTCGTTGCTTAGCCCTTATGCAACACCACGGCGCACCAACTCGGCTTTTAGACTTTACCAAGTCACCCTACGTCGCCAGCTATTTCGCTCTACAGTCCTGCACAACGCATGCTGCAGTTTATGCAGTAAATACCCCTGCCCTATGGCACAAAGCAACACCACCGGGCTTACCCGAGCTCACACGAGATGCAATTGACCCTCGTACGACTGACAGCCTTGGCAAATATTACCTTTCAAATAACTACCCGATCGTCTGGCCTGGTGAACCATGGTCGATGGATCGAAGAATCGTTGCCCAAGCAGGTACTTTCATGCTGCCTGGCAGAATCGATGTTTCAGTTGAAGAGCTATTAAATAATTACGAATATGATCAGCCACTTCTCGCTAAGATTGTCCTTAGCCCTGAAATCAGAAAAGAAGCAATGGAAGCGCTTTATCGAATGAATATCAGTAGCGCCACCCTTTTCCCTGATCTAGATGGCTTAGCACGTTCCATCTCATATGAACTTGAGGTTAGCTGGGTAGGCACACCCGATCCTAAAAACGATCAACTGATGCAGGACAAATGAGCGCACTTCTCACATAGCTAAATAACAACCACAAGATTAAAATGATCCGATCTCTTAACTTGGAATCGGATCATGTATTCAGAAAGCCCAGAAATTGAATCCATCAACACTTGGACCTCTCCACTGTTTGTTACGACAAACCCTGATCACGAGTTCTTAAAAGAAGATCTTCTCAATTACATCTACAACTATCAAAAGCTTCACAATCAAACCAAAGCCGTTGCCAGCGAAGTAGCAGTAAGTGCAAAACATAAACTATATGAGAGCAAGCTCTGCTTTCTGGAATCTGATGAACCGGTGATCCTTGAGCTTAGACGCATGCTCGAGGAACTACTGTCTGCCATAGCCACACAGGTAAACACGCCATACTGGCCAGAAGGCGCTGAAGGTGATGCAACCATCATTGAATCCTGGTTCCATGTCACTAAGGATGGCGGTTACCATGACATCCACTCGCACCCTAATTGCTCTTGGTGTGGAATCTATTATTTAGATGTTGGCGAGTGTGAATTGGGTACTCGCAACGGCATCAATCGCTTTTATGATCCTCGCAACAACGCCGATCATTATGGCGATGCTGGGACAGCCTATCTAAGCGAACAGGGCTTCTGGGACTTCCAACCTGTAGAAGGTCAGATTGTAATATTCCCGTCCTACCTAAAGCACTCAGCCCTGCCTTATTTCGGGCAGAAAGACCGCGTCGTGATTGCGTTCAACAGCATTGTTGATTTGATCTAATCACGCTTTATTTCAAGCACAAAAAAAGCCAGCTAAATGCTGACTTTTTTTGCTGGGACAGGCTGAGTGATATCGAAATATCACTCAGTTGTAAGTCAAAAACTTACTTAGGTAGTTTGAATGTCCAAACTGTGCCGCCCTGGTTTAGGTGCTTAACACGTTTAGCTACTTCACCACCCCATAGAGGTACTGCACCACCCCAACCGGATACGATTGATAGGTACTGCTCGCCGTTCTGCTCCCAAGTGATTGGAGAACCTACGATACCAGAACCAGTGTTGAATTCGTATTCAACCTTACCAGTCTTAGCGTTTAGGCCTTTTAGGTAGCCTTCAGGAGTACCAAAGAATACAAGGTTACCTTTAGTCGCTAGAACACCACCCCATAGTGGAGCGTAGTTCTTGTGACGCCATACTTCTTTACCAGTTTTTGGATCCATCGCACGTAGAACACCGATGTACTCGTCGTTCATTGGCTTGATAGTGAAACCAGCACCTAGGTAAGCTGCACCTTTTTTGTATGCAGTTGGCTCATTCCAGATGTCCATCGCCCATTCATTAGAAGGAACGTAGAACAACTCAGTGTCTTGGCTGTATGCCATAGGCATCCAGTTTTTACCACCTAGGAAAGAAGGAATAGCTAGAACAGATGTACCTTTCTTACCATCTTTAGAATCAGCTGGGTTACCTGGACGGTTTGCATCGTCATAAATTGGACGACCAGTCTTAGCGTCTAGGCCTTTAGCCCAAGAGATTTTATCTACGAATGGGAAACCACGGATGAAATCACCGTTCTGACGGTTAAGAACGTACATGAAACCGTTACGGTCAGCAGTCGCTGCCGCTTTTACAGTTTTGCCGTTAGCTTTATAGTCAAAAGAGATCAACTCGTTTACACCATCGTAATCCCAACCATCGTGTGGAGTAGTCTGGAAGTGCCAAGCGATCTTACCAGTATCTGGATCGATAGCTAGACGAGAAGATGAGAATAGGTTGTCACCAGGACGTAGGTGAGAGTTCCATGGTGCTGGGTTACCAGTACCGAAGAATAGAAGGTCAACTTCAGGATCGTAAGTACCGCCTAACCAAGTTGCAGCACCACCAGATTTCCAAAGGTCGCCAGGCCAAGTTTTACCTGCTTCACCACCGGAAATACCGTTTTCCATTTTCTTGCCATCTTTCCAGATGTAACCCATGTGACCTTCAACCGTTGGACGAGTCCAAGCAAGTTCACCAGTCTTAGCATCGTAAGCTTCTACTTTACCAACGATACCGAATTCACCACCAGATACACCAGTGATTACTTTGCCTTTAGCAATTAGAGGAGCTGCAGTGATTGAGTAACCAGCTTTGTAGTCTTCTACTTTCTTCTTCCAAACAACCTTACCAGTCTTAGCGTTTAGAGCTACTAGTTTAGCGTCTAGAGTACCGAAGATTACTAGGTCGTCGTATAGAGCAACACCGCGGTTGATTACGTCACAGCAAGGCATGATGCCATCAGGAAGACGCGCATTGTATTCCCAAAGCTCTTCACCAGTGTTTGCATCAACAGCGAATACACGAGAGTAAGAAGCTGTAACGTACATCACACCATCTTTAACTACAGGCTGTGATTCCTGACCACGCTGTTTCTCACCACCGAAAGAGAACGCCCATACTGGACGCATGTCTTTAACAGTTTTAGTGTTGATTTTTGTCATCGGGCTGTAACGCTGACCACGTGGGCCCATACCATTTGTTACAACATCTTCAACAGTCATCTGGTCGTTAATGATATCTTTATCAGTAACACCAGCCTGTGCTGTGCCTGCCACAGACATCGCTGCAACTAGAGCAGACAGTGCGAATTTTTTCATTGTACGCTTCCTCTACGGATATTTTTTTTTTGGCGTTCAGAAGAGAGTCGGGAAATTTTCCCGAATCATGAAGGCAATTGTTTTGTTTTACAGCAAATACAACAATTAAACAGCGGAAGTACTTTTCTAGTCCCTTGGTAGTAATACCGCTATTTTTGAGTAAATTCAGCAGCTTAACAGCCTATTCAATAGACCATTAGTCAAAGCACAAACAAGAGTATAGACAGGAATTGCCGTTTAACTAGCCAGAGAAAGGAATAAACCTAAGTAAAGAGAATTTAATTTGATTTTTTATATTTACAACAAAGAGCAGACTCAAAAAGCCTGCTCTTCATATTTGGGATAAAGGTGCGCAACAGTTCTGGCAAATTCCCGCTTACTTAATGCAATACCATCAAAATCTTTGGGGATCGGCAGTTTAATCACTTCTGTCATGCTTAATCCATCTTCTGCCGCTTGCTCTAAAACCCGATCCAACCAATCTAGATAGGCAAGCATTTGATCTAATGCTCTAGCGTCTGTAACAACGGGCCCATGACCAGGCACCATAACCTTGTAATCAAGATCCTTTAATTTCAGAATCTCTTTTTTCCACTGATGAATCCCAGGCGTATGAGGAGTGGTTAACGCTCGCTGATAGAAAACCATATCTGAGGCAAACACAACGCCGGTTTTTTCATCCATGACAACCAAATCCGAACCTGTATGACCCGTAAAAGGAAGTAAATGCAATCTATGTGAGCCAAGCTCCATTAACTGAACATCCAGTATTTTGCTTGGCGGGATCGCCTCAGTCGACCGCATCCAATCACCAACTAGTCGATACATATTTTCAGCAAAAGCATTTCCATGAAGCTCAATTCCCTGCTGTGTACCAGGGAGAGAAAGTATCTCTGCATCTGCAAAAGCTTGATTTCCTAAAAAGTGATCCGGATGGTGATGAGTATTAAAAACAACCTTGATAGGTTTATTCGTAACACTTTCTATTGCCGCCTTTAACGCTTTACCATATCTAAGGGATGGCCCAGTATCGATAACAACAACCCCATCTTCTGTTACGATAAAGCCAGTATTGACAATATTGCCGCCATTACTCTTTGAAAAGTCTTCCAACTTCCCCTTCAATAACCAAGTGTTATCAGCAATTTTTTGCGGTTTTAAATCATAAGAAAGCGGCGCCGCTGAAGCTGAATGAATCACTGCAGCAGCAGATAGGGCCAACAACAATCTTTTCATCAATCAACTCCTAGAGCGCATTCTCAAACTCATTACCACCATTATCTCGCATCCAGATACGATGACCTTGAGAACCATCTCTGACATCAAAAGTTAAAACTGGATTTTCACTGACAGGCTGAGACAACTCTAATTTTGCAAGTGGCGCACCTTCAAAGTTACGCACCTCTACATTCTCTATATAGAATTCAGGAATTGAACTAACTAAGCCGGTGTCCATCGGATGAACGACTTTAAGTTTATAGCGCCCCCCCTGCTCTCTGGGGAAAAACTTACTTTTCATTTCACCGAGATGGTCCTGCCAGTAGGTATTGGCAGCAGCGGCGCTTGGCGTGGTACACCCTCCACCTGCAGCGTCAAGATAGCTACCACCTAGATGCCAAACACCAGACTTAGAAAGTACAGCTGCTCTAATAGCAGTACCCTGCTGGACCTTAATGCGCATAGAAAGGTGAGGCACAATTTCTTTGTGGGGATAATAAGTAAAGATGTGCTGAATTGGATTAAGATCAGCAAAAACGACAATCTTATCGATCTTCCCTGCTAACGCTTCAGCATTAACAGTAATAGGAACCTGCGTAGGATCTTCAGCAAATTCAGGCACAGTGACTTTGACATTACTATCAAACACATATTCCTGATCGCCAATAAACTTGGCACGCATATGATCCCATAAAGGCGACTCTAGAGGATCTTGCTGGCCTGAATAACCAGCAATTGGTAAAGCAGCACTTAACAAAAGTGCTGCAACATTTCGCTTCAACATGGCATCCTCTTATTATTATTTGAATGCTATTTTTTCGAGCGTTGCTTTATAAAGCTATTTTACATCCTGGTAAAAAGCAGGCATCTCATAACTGAGACCGTACTTGCTATAAACTTGTTCCATTTCACCGGAACGAACCATAGCTTCGACAACATCACCTACAGCATAGCCAAGCTGTCTATAGGTATGCTTAACAGCCATCCCTATGTCCCATTTCTGCTTACCCATATTTGGATAACCATTCACGCCCAGCTTAAATTTCTTGTCGCCCGACTTACTGACTAACCAATCAACTTCGGCGCGCATTGCCATAACGGCATCTACCTCACCAGACTCCATACCTTTAAACGCTTCACGCGCATTCGTATAGTGGTGAGTCTTATCACGCATTCGCCCACCAAAAGCTGAAGTCAGATAAAACGCCGGTAGACTATCAATTTCCACCCCTACTGGGTGATATTGGAATACCGCCACTGTAGAAACGTTATCTAACTTTTCACTATCGTAAACAACTTTCCAGCTTTCACGCTGATAGGGCCCAAACATAACCACCATTTCATTAATAACGGCGCCTGTCGAATCCTGCATATAGCTGTATTCACGATCGTACGGAACACGCATCATGACATCGGCAATGGTTTTCAGTGCTAATGCATTTTCTTCATCTTTGTCGAGATAATGCCCTTTCCAGACATTATTTCTTAAATCATCTTCAAGGTTTTCATCTGGCGTGATCCAATGCTCACGGAATTCAACGCCTAGCTTTTCAGCAATTTTCTTACCGACTTCGACATCCACACCAACAGCTTTGCCGTTTTCCATATAGGAATATGGTGGGAAATCACGATAAAAACCAACCCTGATATACCCGCTATCAATTACATCGTCGTAATAACGAGCTTGCGCCAGGCTGCTAAGCAGGCTGGCGCAAGTGAAAATTATAGCGTTAGAAGCGCTTAACTTACTCATCCGTAGCGCGAGTTTCTAACCAAGCACGGATAGCCCAAAGAGCTTCTTGGCTTAGGTGTTCAGCCATTTTTGGCATGTAAACACGACCGTCACGTACTGCACCGTTAACAACACGGTAAGCATACCATTCGTCACCATCAACTCCTGGTTCTAGGTAACGTAGATCTGGCGCGATACCACCAGAAATCGCATCTAGACCGTGGCAACGTGCACAGTTTTGAGTGTAAGCAGACTCACCGATTTTAACCGCTAGTTCACGGTTTTCGTAATCTTCAGTGTAAGGGTTAGATTCTTCCCACTCTTCACCTAGAACTTTTAGGCCTGTTACATCGATAGCCTGTGGAGTTACATCACCGTGCGCCATTGTCTGGCCAGAAATAACTGCAGCTAACATACCCGCTGTAGTCATGCTCAAAAGTTTCTTGTTGATAGACATCTTTTTTTCACCACTTTAGTTTTTATACTCTCGCCTTCCCCAGTTAAATGAAATACTGACTGAGGGATATCTGCGTGTTCAGATACCTGACGATCATCTCTACATTAAGCCAAAGCCACCCACTCCAGCTGTTTGCATATATGATATTGCGTGTGCAAAATCAGCAAGAATTGTACTTTGGGTTCCAAAAACTACTCCCTTGGTAGGAATGTCGACCCAGATTGCAACCTAAGTAGCATTTTGTACGCCATCTATCCATACCTGAGCACTAATCCCTCTTTATTAGTACGTGACTTCTCCCTAAGACTCTCGGGATTTTATCCTGCACAAACAGGACTTAACCCCTGATTAACAGGGAATCCTGCCGTTGTCGCATATCTACCCTTAAGACGAGAATGGTTATCAGCGAATTTCAATCGCAAGTTATAACTTTCCTATAACACTAGGGTTTATAAAAATGACAAAAAAAATAAACATGACAGGCTTAAAGCCGCTTTGCGCTGCAATCGGTCTTAGCTTAGTAGCGGGCGCCGCTACTGCTAAACCAGTTACTTGGGACGACATCAAAAATGATGCGAACACTCCAGAAGACGTTCTAGGTTACGGTATCGGACCTAAAGCACAGCGCTGGAGCGACATGACAGAGATTAACGATAAAAACGTTAAGAAATTGACTCCTGCATGGTCTTTCTCCTTTGGTGATGAAAAACAACGCGGTCAAGAAACTCAAGCACTAGTACATGACGGCATCATCTATGTAACTGGTTCTTACTCTCGCATGTTTGCACTAGATGCTAAAACGGGTAAGAAAATTTGGTCTTACTCTTACCGCCTACCAGACGACATCCGCCCTTGCTGTGACGTAGTTAACCGTGGTGCAGCTATTTTCGGAGATCTTGTTTACTTCGGCACTCTTGATGCAGCTATCGTAGCTCTAGATAAAAAAACTGGTAAGCGCGTTTGGAAGAAGAAATTTGCTGATCACACTGAAGGCTACACTATGACTGGTGCACCTACGATCATCAAAGATCAGAAAACGGGTAAAGCAATGCTTATCCACGGCTCTTCTGGTGATGAGTTTGGTGTAGTAGGCAAACTATTCGCTCGTGACCCTAAGACGGGTGAAGAGATCTGGATGCGCCCATTCGTAGAAGGTCACTACGGTCGCCTAGACGGCAAGAAGAGCAGACCTACAGGTGATCCAAAAGCTCCATCTTGGCCTGATGATCCAAACTCACCAACAGGTAAAGTTGAAGCATGGAGCCACGGTGGTGGTGCACCTTGGCAGTCCGCTAGCTTCGACGTTGAAACAAACACTATCATCGTAGGTGCTGGTAACCCTGCACCATGGAATGGTTGGGCTCGTACTTCTCCAGGCGGCAATCCAGCTGACTACGACAGCCTATACACTTCCGGTCAGGTTGCAGTAGATCCATCTACGGGCGAAGTGAAGTGGTTCTACCAGCACACTCCAAACGATGCTTGGGATTTCTCTGGTAACAACGAACTTATTCTGTTCGAATACAAGGACAAAGGCAAGACAATCAAAGCGACAGCTCACGCTGACCGTAACGGTTTCTTCTACGTTGTTGACCGTCAGAACGGTGACTTCATCCGCGGCTTCCCATTCGTAGACAACGTTACTTGGGCAACTCATATCGATCCTAAGACTGGTCGCCCAGTTGAGGTTGAAGGCCAACGCCCACCACCACCAGAGCCAGGCAAGAAAAAGGGTAAATCCATCGAAGTTTCTCCTCCTTTCCTAGGCGGCAAAAACTGGAACCCTATGGCTTACAGCCAAGACACAGGCCTATTCTACCTTGGCGCCAACCACTGGAAAGAAGACTACTGGACTGAAGAAGTTCACTACAAGCGCGGTGCTGCTTACCTAGGCCAAGGCTTCCGTATCAGAAAAATGTACGACGACCACGTAGGTGTTCTTCGTGCAGTAGACCCTAAGACTGGTAAGATCGTATGGTCTCACAAAGAGAAACTTCCTCTATGGTCTGGCGTTCTCGCTACCAAAGGCAACCTAATTTTCACAGGTACTGGTGATGGTTACTTCAAAGCATTCGACGCTAAGACTGGCGAAGAACTTTGGAAATTCCAGACTGGCTCCGGCATCGTATCCTCCCCTATCACTTGGGAAGAAGATGGCGAACAGTACATCGGCCTAGCTAGCGGTTACGGTGGCGCGGTACCTCTATGGGGTGGCGACATGGCTGACCTAACTAAGCCTGTATCACAGGGTGGTTCTTTCTGGGTATTCAAACTCCCTAAGAACTAATAGTTACTACTTGATGTAACCCAAGCCCGCGAGCTCCCCAATGCTTGCGGGCTTTTAGGATAGAGATATGAAAAAAACAATATTATTTACGCTCCTACTGTCCAGCCAACTTGCTACTGCAGATGACCTAGTGATTAATGGCTGCACCATTGCCCCAGATACTAAATGTCCAGGCGTTAATTTGTCGGGTGCCGATCTAAGTAATGCAGATCTGTCTAGAGCTGATCTAACTGGCGCAAACCTAAGCAGTACTATCCTTCGTCACGCAGTTCTTAAAAACACCAAGATGGAAAAAGCAGATCTATCCAATGCAGATCTTGCTCGCGCGGATATGAGACACGCAACAGTTCGAGGCTCAAACCTAAGCCATGCCAATCTTGAAGCTATCAACGGTTGGGCATTGTTCGCGCAGGGCGCAAATTTTTATCGCGCAAATTTACATGGCGCAAATTTAAATTTCTCTCGTCTTAGCAGCGCTAAATTCGTAGAAGCCAACCTTCAGGCTGCAAATCTAGAAATCGCCTGGATGACAAAAGCTATTTTGACAGGCGCCAACCTTAAAAACGCCAATCTACAGGAAGCTAAGCTAAATGCCGCGTCTTTAGAAAATGCTGACTTCACAGGTGTTAGGAAGCACTACGCTACATTCCAAGCAACCTATATGGACGGCTGCAAAGGCTGCCCATTTGGTTGGTCTAAGAATTAAATCCAAACAACAAAAAAAGGCGCATCGAACTTTGTTCCATGCGCCTTTTTTATAACCAAACTAATGCTAGCTCACATTAGTTCCAACTTTCACTAGACCGGTCTCTATAGCCAGATGCACTAATTCTGCCGTTGAACCTATATTCAACTTACTTTTTAGTATTGCGGTATAGTTAGAAACCGTCTTACTACTAATACAAAGCTGCTCAGAAATCTCTTTGACATTATTGCCTTGAGCCAACATGACAAAGATCTCGAACTCACGCTGAGTCATCTCCTTGAGGCGCTTATCCTTTTGCTCAGGTCGAGACACCGCCAAACGCATAGCTAACTCATGCTCAACATAAAGCTGCCCGCCAGCAACCTTAGTCACCGCCTCAATCAAAACCTCAGGCGTACAGCTTTTAGTAATATAGCCTTTAGCTCCCGCATCCAAAGCCTGAGTTACTACAGGTATCTCATCATACATACTGAAGAAAAGTATTTTGATATCAGGACAGCGCTGTAAGATTCGACGAGTTGCCTCAATACCACTGATACCATTCATGTTTACATCCATGATGACAACATCAGGAGTTTCAGACTGACACATACTATATACCTGATCACCACTCCCAGCTTCAAGCACTTCACATGGAGCAAGCATTGTCGATAAAAGGCTTGCATAACCCTGACGCACTACAGCATGATCATCCGCTATTATTATTTTCATACCAATTCCTGTACTAAAGGGATTTGCAGAACAACTTCACTCCCTTTTTTATCTAACTTATTAATCTTTAGCTCACCTGACACACAACGAGCTCGCTCTTGCATTGATCGAACCCCCAATCCTTGAGACCCAGAATCAACATACCCAACACCATCATCCATCACCCGCAGAACAAGGGCTTCGCCATCAAAAACAACCCTAACTAAAACATGCTCAGCCTGAGCATGCTGAGCCACATTATTTAAAGACTCCTGAAGTATTCGATAGATATGCGTATTAGTTTCATCATCTAACGAAGGAATAAAATCTGGTAAATCTAACGACACTTTCACTTGGTGAGATTGACGCCAAGTATCGACCTGCGTACGTATAGCATCTAACAAACCCAACTGCTCCAATATAACCGGATGCAGCTCTCTGATCAGCTGCCTGAAACTAGTCTGCATCGCATCACAATTGATCGATATTTGATTACCCACCGAAGCAACCAAATCGGTATTAGACGAGTTTTCTTTTACCAAATAGGCTTGGGCTTTAATACCCGTGAGATACTGCCCAAGATCATCATGAAGCTCCCTGGCAAGATGAGCACGTTCAGTTTCCTGCAAACGCATTAATTCATGGGTCAGCTTTAAGTTATCACTCTGAGCCTCCTGAAGGGAGTGAGCCATAGAATTAAAATGACCAGCTAACTGATTGATTTCTTTAATAGAATACTCTTCAAGTCGAGCAGCATAACGGCCCTTTTCAATTTCATTCAAAGCTGCAAGAAAATCTGATACAGGCTTAATCCCCTGACGGACACCAACATAGATTGCTAAATTTGAAAGTAATGCACTCAGCACAAATAGGACAAATACGTGCTGTACAGATTCCCAAACTTCCTCAACCTCATCGGTAGGATCTGCTTGCAGCTTTAGCGCTCTACCGTCAGGTAGGTATCGGTAATATTCTTTTTCAGTGAGCCGATCAAGTCCTGGTATTAAATCCATAAACCAAGCAGGAACTTCATCATCTGCACCTACCTCCCCATCACTTAAGGAATCATCAACAAGGATGATCTTTACGTGGCGAGTCTCTCCTTCGAGCATACTTTCAAGTAAATCACTGTCAGTGACCGCAACACTGAGTAACTGATGAGTAAAGCTAAGCCCAGCAGTAACTTCTCGAGCAATATCTTTGGTAGCTTGCTGAAGCGTTTCATAAATCGTGATCGATAGCGCTACAGCAAACACTGCTGAAACTAGTAAATTTAAGCGCAGGACTGCATTCATATGTACACCTATACTGATATCTCTAACAAAATTAGAGAACCTTCTAAGTATGCTAATGAGTCCCTATTGGTAAGAATCCCTCCAAGGACCGAAACAAAGTACTACTTAAGTACTCATTTCAACCCATAAGGGGGAACAAAATGAATTATGGGGCGAACTTAATTACACCAGCATCAACTGCTAAATGAACAAGCTCCGCTGTAGATGCAATCTTCAATTTACTCTTAATCGTAGTAACGTAATTTGAGACTGTTTTAACATTAATTCCGAGTGTATCTGCGATTGTTCGATTGCTCTGACCGCGAGCAAGCATTACAAAGACCTCGAACTCTCTCTGCGTCAAATCCCGGAGACGGCCTTCTGTAACATCTTGGTTATTTAGAGCAAGTTTCATAATCAAGTCATACTCAATAAAAACCTCACCCTCTCTTATCTTTTCTACAGCTTCGATAAGCGTTTTAGGGGAGCCTGACTTGGTTATATAGCCCATTGCACCAGCATCCAACGCCTGCTTCACCATCAAAGCTTCGTCGTACATGCTAAAAAATAGGATTTTAGCATCACGGTCTTTATCTAAGATTCGGGTGGCTGCTTCTATGCCACTAATACCAGGCAGATTGATATCCATAATCACTAGATCTGGCTTTTCAGCAAAGTACAAAGCCTCTGATTCTTCACCACTAGCCGCCTCAATAATTTCACAAGGCTGAATAACGGTTGGTAAAACACTAGCGTACCCCTGACGTACAACAGAATGATCATCAGTAATTAGGATTTTCATCGATACTCCAAGATATAAACTTGCAGGACAATCTTACCACCTAAAGTAGTAATTGTTTACATCTTAGCAACGATCATAGGAAAGAATAGAGATTAAGAGAGGAAAAGCCTGTGCATTGTATTACTAACAACACTCAGGCTTAAATAAGGATTGGTTATTTAACGTTAAATACGCCTTCCATTCCTTTGTGTTCTAGACCTTCAGCGAAGAATTCGAATTTACCTGGTTTAATTGGCACGAAGTAGATTTCAGCTTCGCCTTCCTGTTCAAATTCCAACTCTTTAAGCGTAGCCGCTTTAATCTCCATATCCCCCGCCTCAACTTTACGCAAGAAGATTGAATTAAAAAGACCTGGAGCTTTCAACGCGTATTCAGTTTGACCGCTAGAGATAATCTTTAATTTATATGACTTACCTGTTTCAAGGTTATATTCCTTCTCAGACAGGTGGTAGCGGTTATCTTCGGTTCCTAGAACAAGATCAGGAAGCTTTGCAGGTCTGCGCGTTAAATCACCTTCAGCGACAGCCGCCGTACTCGTAATAGCTACTACTGAAGCAAGGCCACAAGCAGCAAGATTCTTGATTAAGTTCATAATTCACCCTTGGTTTAAATTACTTATTATTTATGCACTTAATGCTAAAGGCCGAACCGGGTAAAAGAATCCTACTTCAGTATTAATTGTTTTCTACTTTCTACATATTCCGAGTTCACGAAATCCCACTTATGCTGGGCATAAATCATAATAACGATAACTTTATCTTATGCACTTAAAACAACTAACACCCAGCATGACGGTACTTGCCACATTTTTCGCCGTCGCAACACATGCCCAGGCAAATCTAGAAGTTAACATAGGATATCTTCAGCAGCAGATGGATAATGGCCCGGTTTTATCAAACATTATTCCCGACCCTGAAGATTCCGGCCTCAAAGGCGCAGAGCTAGGCATCAACGACAACAACACAACTGGCCGCTTCCTAAAGCATAAGTATTCTTTACAACACTTCGATTCAGAAAACCCAGAAGAACTTATCAGCAAAGCATCTGATTTCTATGCTGAAGGCGTTCGGTTTTTTGTTATCAACGCCCAAAACCAGACCCTCAAAGCTATCGACAAAGCGCTTCCTGATGACGCGGTAGTATTTAACTCCGGATCACCTTCTGATCAACTCAGAAGTAAAGAGTGCGATAACTCATTACTTCATACCCTACCTAGCCGAGCAATGCTGACAGATGCACTTGCGCAATGGCTGAAAGCGAAGCGCTTAAATAAAGTACTCGTTATTTCAGGGCAAAAAGATGAAGACAAGGCGTATACCCAAGCATTCAAACGTGCCGCTAAGCGCTTTGGCTTAAAGATTGTTGCCGAAAAGCAGTGGGATTACGATACCGATTTACGTCGTACCGCTCAGAGTGAAATGCCACTGTTCACACAAACTAAAGAGTACGACGTGGTCTTTGTAGCAGATGAGCGTGGCGATTTTGGCGAATACGTTTTGTATAACACTTGGCTTCCAAGACCTGTAGTTGGTACACAAGGCCTTAGCCCTGTGACATGGCATCGCGTTGTAGAACAATGGGGCGCAGCCCAACTACAAAGTCGTTTTGACAAGCTAGCTAATCGCTGGATGACCGATGAAGATTATGCTTCCTGGACTGCCGTACGAAGCGTAGGTGAAGCAGTAACTCGGACAAACTCAGCCGATCCTAAAGTCGCTTACGAATATATTCGCTCCGAGAAATTCGAACTAGCAGGCTTTAAAGGCAGAAAACTTAACTATAGAGAGTGGAATGGTCAACTTAGACAACCAATTCCTCTTGTCCATCCGCGCTCTCTTGTATCACAATCCCCACAGGATGGATTCCTTCACCCTGTAAACGAACTTGATACTTTGGGCTTTGATAAAGCCGAAGTTAAATGCAGCAACTAATTGGAGTAGTCATGAATTTTAAAAAGTTATTAAAACCCCTTGCTGCAGGTATGCTGATTGCCTCGCCTCTACTACACGCAGAACTTGCCTATGTATCGAACGAAAAAGATGACACCATCTCTATCATCGACCTAAAAAGCTTGGAAGTTGTTGAAACACTAAATGTAGGCGAGCGCCCTCGCGGTATTTTATTCTCAAAGGACTACACAAAACTTTATATCTGCGCATCTGATTCTGATACCGTGCAGATTATGGACCTTGCAACCAAACAGATTATTGGCGAGCTCCCTTCAGGTGAAGACCCAGAGCAATTTGCACTTCACCCTAACGACCGCCACCTATACATCTCTAACGAAGATGACGCCTTAGTAACAATTGTTGATACACAAACTAGCGAAGTACTGGCTCAAATCGATGTTGGCGTAGAACCTGAAGGCATGGCTGTTAGCCCGGATGGTAAAATTGCCGTTAATACCAGTGAAACAACTAACATGGTTCACTGGATTGATACCACCACTTACGAGCTTATTGACAATACACTTGTTGATCAGCGTCCACGCCATGTTGAATTCAGTACAGACAGCAAGATTCTATGGGCAAGTTCCGAGATTGGCGGTACTGTTTCTGTTATCGATGTAGAAACACGCAAAATCTTTAAAAAGCTTACATTTGAAATTAAAGGCGTTCATCCTGACCGAGTTCAGCCTGTAGGTATCCGCTTATCGGATGATGGTAAATATGCTTTTGTAGCACTTGGCCCAGCTAACCACGTTGCAGTAGTTAACGCTAAAACTTATGAAGTCGAAGACTACATCTTAGTAGGTCGTCGTGTATGGCACATGGATTTCAATGCAGATCAAACCAAGCTTCTAACAACCAACGGTATTAGCGGCGACGTATCGGTTATTGATATTAGCAAAATGAAAGCTGTAAAAAGCATTAAAGTAGGCCGCTACCCATGGGGAGTAAAAGTTAAGCCATAGAAGCTTACCTACCCTTTGAAACATATAAGGCCCACTCTTGTGGGCCAATTTTGTTTATACAGCAAAGAGATTCAGCAATGAGCATCTATGTAGAATCCGTAAGTTTCAGCTACGGCCCTAGACAGGCGCTAAAGAATATTAGCTTTTCACTAGAGCCAGGTGAATTCCATGGTCTTTTAGGACCTAATGGTGCAGGCAAATCAACACTGTTTGCCTTAATTACTCGCTTAAATGCTATGCAATCTGGCGATATTCGCATCAACGAACTTAGCATCAAGAAGCAACCTTCTAGCCTAATGAAAAAGCTAGGCGTTGTTTTTCAGCAAAGCACCCTAGATTTAGACCTTACCGTTCAGCAAAACCTTTTATACCACGCTGCATTGCATGGCATATCAAAATCCCAAGCAGGCGATAGAATCAAGCTAGAACTAGAACGCATGGAGATGTCCGATCGGGTCAATGACAAGGTAAGAAGCCTCAACGGCGGACACAGACGTAGGGTGGAGATTGCTCGAGCACTGCTTCATCAACCGGAAATACTATTACTCGATGAACCAACGGTTGGCCTTGACCCGCAAACCCGTAGAGCACTTAACACCCATGTCCGCAACCTTTGCACGGACGAAAAATTGACTGTGCTCTGGGCTACCCATTTAATGGAAGAGATTAAGGAGCAAGACCACATCGTCTTGCTCAACAATGGCCAGATCATGATCAATGACAAAGCATCTGAGATGTTGAATCAATCAGGCTTAGACAATTTCACTGACGCTTTCCACCAGTTAACTGAAAAGCCTGCTAAGGAGGCTCTATGAGCTTTGCCAGTTATTGGAACTGTTTTTATGGCATTCTAGTTCGTGAATTTCTGCGATTCGTACAACAGCGCTCTAGATTCCTCAGCTCGTTAGTTAGACCACTACTTTGGCTAGTGGTATTTGCTGCTGGCTTCAGAGCGGCATTAGGTATCTCGATAATCCAACCATACGATACCTATATCACCTATGAGACTTACATCGCACCCGGCTTGTGCTGCATGATATTGCTGTTTAACGGCATGCAGAGCAGCTTATCCATGGTTTATGACCGCGAAATGGGGAGTATGCGAGTACTGTTAATGAGCCCCCTTCCACGCCCATACTTACTGCTGTGTAAAATGGTTGCGACTGCCTTGATCTCGCTTACGCAAGTTTATGCTTTCTTATTAGTAGCATTACTGGTTGAGGTAGAGCCGCCGTTAATGGGCTACCTAACAGTTTTACCAGCATTACTGCTAGTTGCACTTTTACTAAGCTCTCTTGGATTATTCCTTTCGACTAAGATCAAACAGCTTGAGAATTTTGCGGGGGTAATGAACTTCGTTATCTTCCCGATGTTCTTCCTTTCTTCTGCACTCTATCCGCTTTGGAAGATGCAGGAATCAAGTGAATGGCTCTATTGGATCTGCATGGCAAATCCGTTTACCCATGCAGTTGAACTAGTCCGCTATGCACTTTACATGCAACTAAACCTTGAAGCACTAGGCATTACAGCATTTGCTACAGCGTTTTTTACTGCTTTTGCGGTTACTGGATTTAAACCTCAGAAAGCCGGTCGCTAGAATAAGCCGAACAGTTTAAAGCAAAAAGCCTCTCTTCTATGAAGAGAGGCTTTTTTATGCCTTCAACGCTGATTCGAGTTCTGCTCGATTTAACTCACTCGTACTTTTATGAAGATAAACCGTGGCAGGACGCCCCTTTAACACAACCACCTCATCAGCCAAAGCTAACGCTTCATCCAGATCATGCGTTACATAGATCATACAACGCTTTGGATTTTCGCAAACCAAATGGGAGATCAATTCCCTCATTTCCTCTCCCGTACTCATATCTAACGAGGTTAACGGCTCGTCCATCAACACCATTTCGGGATCAAGCAATAAGCAACGCGCTAAAGACACGCGCCTCGCCATACCTAATGATATCTGTGAAGGATAGTGATCGCCAAATCCAGATAATTTTACGGCCTGAAGCATCGCTTCGACCTTTTCAGAATTAGGCTCAATTAGGACTAAATTCTGATTAATCGTTCTCCAAGGAAGCAACCTTGGCTCTTGAAATAGATAACCTATATCTATGCTTTCTTTATTCCAGCAATGAATCGCATTTTCAGCCAAGCCGGCTAGCTTGTTTAGTAATGTAGTTTTACCACAGCCGGAAGCGCCTAAAATGGCAATAGTTGAGCCTGCCTTTAATTCAAGCTCTATAGGTTGAAGAATGGTTTCGTCGCCATAGGAAATCTTATCAGATGCAAATTTATACACGTTCTGAACCTCGCTGCCAGCGCTGAGCATACCGATCTAAAGGCTGCAAAATACACCACTCAATCATTTGAACAATAAAGATAAAGGCAAAACTGTAAGCAAGGATTGTTGCTACATCAAAAAGCTGAAAGGCCATATGAAGTTGAAAGCCGACCCCATCAGAGCGCCCCAACAATTCTACGACTAAAACGATCTTCCATATCAATGCCAAACCACTACGCGTCGCGACCATGATGTAAGGAAACAGTTGAGGCCACCATAACTCTGTAAGCTTTTGCTTGAAAGAGAAATGATAGGCTCTGGCCATCTCCTCCAGCTGCTCATCAAACATGCGCCCACCTTCACGTAAGGTTACAGCGACATTGGGTAATTTATTGATGATTACCGCACCGACTGCTGCTGCCTCAACCAAACCGAACCAGATATAAAGCAAGATAATTACAACTAGCGCTGGGACATTCAGAAGAATAATTAATAGAGGGTCTAATATTCTGTTTACTGTGGAAAATTTCCCCATCAGAACACCGAGTAGACCGCCAAGTAACATGGCGCAGAAGAAACTAATCGCAACTCGCTGCAAAGTAATCAGCAAACTATCCAACAGCCTTTGCTCGGACCACTCAACTTGCAAGGCGCTAAACACCTCACCAGGTGTAGGAAGCAATACGTTATTAACGAACGCCGCACAGCCCCACCATACAGCCAAGAGAACAAATATAGCTAACAGCTGGTCACTCAAACGACTTATATTACCCGCTGAACTCATAGACCTGCCTTATAAAACATATCTTCGTTCAGCTCAGCACCTTTAAGCGATGGTTTGAATTGAGTAATCAACTTATAGAATACCTTCGCATCATCGATCTGATCAGCTGTTATAGGACTAGGGATGCCATTGCGATACCCAGTAATAAGTGCATTAAAAACCTGGTCATTCTCAGCCCTCATTAGTTTACGAAGACCTAGCCAATGATCATCCTCATTCAGCAATTGGTTCTTAGCTGCCATTACTGCATCTACAAAGCTATTTATCAACTCAGGATTGCTATCCACTTGATCTTGCTTTACTAGATAGCCAAGCATAGGCAACTGACTAGTCATACCCAATTCTGCCATCATATCTTGCAGACTTGTGACAGTTTTATAGCCTTCAGTCTCAAGCCTCGCCCCGTAATGCCAAAACGTGACTAACAGATCTAGACGACCACTTTTTAGTGACTGACTTAATAAAGGTGGCGAGCCAAACTGAACCTGTGCATCCGCCTCGAGATTAAGCCCATGTTTTTGTGCTGCTGCCCTGAGTAAAATCCAACCCTTATTCAAAGGCCCACCAGCAACACCTATTCTTTTACCTTTAAGCTCCGAAAGATCAGACAACTGACTAGATGCAGGCTTCATAACCATCCCAACCTGCTTAGAGAACGGAATAAATCTAAAAGATTCGCCCTTACTGTTTCTCTCCGCTGCCCATAACCAATCAGTAACAATCACATCAGAATTTCCGCTAGTCAGCGCAACTTTTGCAGCGGACATACTCGCCACTTTAATGATTTTAAGATCGAAATTATTAAGCTTATCTAATTTTTGATTCTTTAAGTGCTGCAACTCCCAATTAACGGTGCCTGAAGCTAAAACAGCCACTTTAATTTGAGGCTTCTCTGCACCACTCCATACAAAAGACGGAATTAAAACCAATAAAAACAACATATTACGAACAAAAAACATAAAACTCCCATATACAACAAATTAGCGGGACAATAGAGAAACTTAAAATAAGCCTCTATGCTGTGAGCAAACATAGTACTTTCGTACCTGTTTTTTTGCTCGATGGTAGAATTTAGACCCACACTTTCGCAGGGTGTAATAGGCATGTAGAGAAATAGTAAGGAAAGCACCATCTGGCACCTTAAAATCGCAATGTATTTATGCGCTCTATTACTCATAAATACTGGCTTTGCAGACGACAAAAGCGATTATGCTGATACAACAGATTTTGAGCTGTTTTCAGCAGAAGGTTACCGATTGTTTCATTATCGCAGCCCTACACCATTAAAAAGCCTACACGGGAAAACACTTTCAACAGAAGATGTAATCCACCTACTAGAAACGGGAAATAAGCCCATTTTAGTAGATGTGCAACCCATCCCTTGGAATCGAGTTTTCATTCAAAAGGAACCCAGACTCCATATACCTGGTAGTGTATGGCTTCCTAACGTAGGCTTAGGCGAATTAGATGACGACTGGTCAGAATATTTCCAATCGAATCTAGAGCGCTTAACAACCGGCGACAAAAGCCTCCCAGTAATTATATACTGTCGGGCCGATTGCTGGATGTCATGGAATGCTCTGAAACGAGCTTCTGAATTGGGTTACACTAATCTGCTGTGGTATAGAAATGGCTCTGATGGCTGGATTGAACACGATTTAGAAACCAGTATTGCCAGCCCTGAACCCTTTACACTAAAGAAACATTAATTTTTACCAAGCATTAAAGTCTTACACGGAGTAAGATAGAGACAAGCTCAGGATGAGAATATAAGCTCATAATAAATATAATGAAATTGGAGATATTGTCGTGTACAAGATCCTGATCGCGGATGATCATCCGCTGTTCCGTGAAGCTATCATCAATGTTATCGAAAACAGCTTTACTGGCTGCCAGACACTGGAAACGGAAGATCTGGATAGTGCGCTTACAATCGCTCAAAATGAGGAAGAGCTAGATCTTATCCTGCTAGACCTAAACATGCCTGGCATGAACGGCCTAAACGGCTTGATCACTTTGCGTAACGACCTACCAACAGTACCTGTGGTTATCGTATCAGCAGAAGAAGACAAACAAATCGTACTTCAAGCCATCACCTATGGTGCTGTCGGTTTTATCACTAAGTCTTCTCCTCGCGATCAAATGACTGAAGCACTTCAGCAGATTCTTGCCGGTAACGTATACCTGCCTTCAGATATCATCCGCGCAAGCCAACCGGATAGCCGCCGCACTCAGCGCAAAGACGAAAATCAAATTCCACCAGAACTTCTTTCATCTTTGACACGTCGCCAGCTACTTGTATTAGAGCGAATGTCTAAAGGCGAATCAAACAAGCAGATCGCTTACAACCTAAACATAGCAGAAACGACGGTAAAAGCGCACGTGTCTGCAATTCTACGCAAGCTTGGCGTTCACAACCGTATTCAGGCAGTACTATCTGCCGGCAACATCGACTTTAACGAATACCTTAAGCGCTAAGATCCAAACTATTGGGTGACTGACTCCAGTCACCCTTCTTTTCCCTACCACTTCGTTTCTACATCAAAAAGACACATATCTAAGCCACTTCTTTAATTACTATTGAGCAAGGCTTAAGAATATCGAGAAAAGAGATTTAGCCCGGACTTGTTTGGAGGGAAAGCTTGCAGGTCTAAGCGACCTGCTGCTCTAATAGGTGTATTAGCGTAGTTTTTAGCTTAAGCGGTTTTATTGGCTTATTGACAAGAATAAACCCAAGATCACGAATCTCCTGATTAAGCTCTTTACTATAGTTAGCAGTAATCATCAGAACAGGCAGATCACTATCAACCCGCTCTGTTACTGTTTTAGCAGCATCAATGCCAGTCTCATCATTATCAAGGTGGTAATCTGCAATTAGCAAATCAACTGGATCCTCTTCAAAATCGACCTTCTTAGCAAGATCATCAAATGACAAAGCAGTCACAACATGACAGCCCCAGCCTGATAATAAGATTTCCATGCCCTTACAGATAGATTCATCGTTATCAATCAGCCATATGCAAGCACCAGAGAGACGTTCTGTTATCATTGGAATATGCGGACCTGTCACTTCAGCAGGCGCCAAAGGAGCACCCTTAGGCACTTTAACTCCAAATACAGAGCCTTTACCTTCGACTGAATCTACACGAATCTCATGACCCAATACTCGAGAAATTTTATCTACTATTGCAAGACCCAAGCCTAAACCTTTCTCCTGACCAGGCTGATCGGACTGAAGCCGTTTAAATTCCTGGAAGATCTCTTCAAGTTTATTTGAAGGTATACCTGGACCTGTATCGTAAACTTCAATCCAAACCGAATCAGCTTCATGCCTACAACCAAGTAGAATCTTACCCTCTTTGGTATAACGAATAGCATTTGTTAGAAAGTTACGCAGAATGCGCGCTAATAGCTGGGAGTCCGACTTAATAACCACCCCACTTTTTACATAACGGAAATCTATTCCCTCAGCATTCGCCAACTGCTGAAACTCAGGCGCCAAAGTATCGAACAAACTTTGCAGATTAAAGGTAATCACATCCGCTTTCACTACACCGGCATCAAGCTTAGAAATATCAACCAAGGTACGAAGTAAGGATTCCACATCATCCAAAGAGTTTGAAACCGATTGCGCCAAAGAACAGTTCTTAGGATCTTCAATTTTTTCAGCCAAAGCTCCTGAGAATAATCGAGCTGCATTCAACGGCTGAAGCAAATCATGACTTACAGCAGCCAAGAACTTAGTTTTAGAAAGATTGGCTTGCTCTGCTTCCATCTTTGCATCTAGTAGACGCGATTCAACCTGAACACGTTCAGTAATTTCAGACCGTAGCTGTTCGTTTAGCTCTGTTAGCTCAGATGTACGCTCCTCTACCCTTTGCTCAAGCAACTGGTGCGATAACTCTAGTGCTTCTGCTGATCGACGTCGCTCGGTTATATCTCGGATCATGACGAAGAAACCATTAGGATTTCCGTCTTTATCTATATTGGCGACATATGATTTCAGCATATACCGCTCTTCACCGCGCGAATTCGTCTGCCAAGTTTCGAAAGTTACATTACGGCCCGACAAGGCTTTTTCTACATATGGATTTAAGCGTTCGTATTCATCCGGTGAATACACATCATGAATACTTTGACCATTTAATTCACCATCAGCACGACCAAACCACTCGCTGTAAACCTTATTTGCAAAACCGTAATTCAAATCCTGGTCGAGATAAGCAATCAACGCCGGGACGTTATCCGTAATTAAGCGGATCCACTGCTCATTTTGACGAAGAGACTCAGCATATCGATGACGCTCAGTAATATCTGTATATGTATTTACAAAACCGCCTTGAGGCATTGGGTGTGTTCGGACCTCAATGACCTGGCCTTTATCACCTCTTTGCTCAGATGCTAACACTTCACCTTGCTGAGCAGCTGTTAGCGCATGCTGAAGAATCGAATGATTATCAAGCATGAGTGCTGCAAATGGAGGATAAGTCTGTACCTGCTCTTGCTCCACGCCCGTAAGATCAAGGAATCGATCATTCCAAAGTTCAACACGACCTTCCGGTGTAACCAGCACAACACCTTGTGAAAGGTTATCTACAGTATTTTGAAGCAACTTAGTTTTCTGAGCTAAGGCATGTTCTTTATCAGCTGTTTCTCGTTCTTTCAGTGCCGTGATGTCAGTATAAAGAATTACTAGACCACCATCCTGTGTCGGCCTTTCTGACATCTGAACCCAGCGACCATCGTTTAAACGATAGACCTTACTGCCCGTATTGGTATCAGGATATTCTTCATCAATCAGACCGCTTTCACGAGCTAGGCGCCCAATATCTTGAATGGTGGTACCTGTCTGAATGGTTAAACCCGTTGATGCCCAAACACTACTAAACTTACTGTTAAAAAGAACAATCTTTCTATCTTGATCAAATAGAACAAACGCATCTGAAATACTTTCTATTGCATCAACCAATCGCTGGTTAGCCAATGCCGCTTGATTATTAGCTAACTTAAGCGCTCTGTGACTTATTTTCAGTTCAGAAAGCACTCGGTTTAGCGCCTCTGTTCTCTCCCTCACCTGCTCGGCAAGCACTACAGAGTGCTCAAAAGCTGAATAAGGATTTGCGCTTTGCCCGCCTCCAGACTCAACTCGTTGAACCAAAACAGAGTTTATTTTACGTAGCTTGCGGTTTTCTTCTTCGAGTTCTGCAATGCGATCTTGTAAAGCCTGATCAGACATTTAGATTTCTCCCGATGGCCACTGCAGTGAAGGTCTGATTAATATGCATCCCCTCTTTTTGCTCTCCATAGGTATTAAATCCAATAACTTTATTTTGACGAAGTAAATCAGATATTTGTTGAGAGTTACCTCTTAGCTCACTCTCTAAACGACGCAAGAAACAGTCACAACCAATGATTAACTGTGGCTCACCAATTTTTTCTTCAATTACTTCAAGCTTACTGATCAGATCAGCAGCCATATCTCCGGGTTTCATGACCGTTAACACAATGCCATTTTCAACCGCACAATAAAATTTCATGCTGAGATCATCGTTAACCTGCTGGATAGAACGCACGAAATACTCTTCGCCAAGTTTTACAGCAATAGGATTTAGCGCGAAAACCTCATGATTCAAGTCTTCGACCGCAACCCCAATAGCCCTTGCATATTCCAATGCTGCAGGTTCAGCATTTATCTCGTATACACATCGACTGTCAGCGTCCGCTTCTGTAACAACCAGTTTGTCGTTACGGTGGTTCATATGATGAGTGCTAAATACTTCAAAGTCGTAGATGGTATTTACCAGCATGACTACAGCAGCATCGGTATGAAATTCACCATTGTAGAACACGTGGGTTTTAGCGAGATGAATATCATCTCCTGCCGAGCCACCAAAGTTTGGAATACTACCCAGTGCCGAATTTAGGGTAACAAGGACGTTTTCTTCCTGAATGGATAAACCATCAAGCAAAGTCAAAGCAAATGTATTACCTTTGATCGGTGCAATCTCATGATGACGACAACCAGAAATCAGCTGATCAACTAACATCTGAGCATCAGTCAGACTGAAGTCATCAAGACACTCGATAGATGCAGCTTCAACCGCAAAACCAGACTGTTTAAATCCGATTGCTGTGATACAACCCTGGCCATAGCCGTCAGGAGTAATTTCACCAGCAGTGGTGCAACCTACGATTTCCGTTGTAGGAAAAGCTTGATTAAGTGCTGAAGCAAGCTCTTTGAGCGGATACTCTGCAGAACAAAAAAACGTTATAAAACTGATATCTGGAGAATCAAGCTGCGACAAGAGATCATGTGCAGCAGTGATAGGATCAGAACTAAATGATGCAGCGAGCAGAAACGCGGGGTCCTGAGTCAATGGTCTATCCTCGGGAAAAGCTTAATCATTTCATTCTAGGTCTTGAGGATGAATCGACAAATACTACTTGCGACCCCTTTTTATATATAACTCAAGACCAAGACTCTTCAACAAACCAAATGAGTAATTAAAGCCCTTAGTTTACCTGGCTTAACCGGCTTATTAATCATAGACAATCCTTTGTTCTCAAAAAGCTGACGACACTCACTACTTCTATCAGCCGTTAAGATAACCGCCGGAATATCCAAGCCAAAATGTTCTCGCAGCCCATCAATCGCATCTGTTCCAAATAAGTCAAAGTCCAAGTGATAATCTGCGAGAATCAATTCAGGCACTATGTACTCATCAGCACATTTTTCTATGGCCTCACTCATGCTCGACGCAATAATAACGAAACAACCCCACTGAGTAAGCAATGCTTCCATGCTGGCCTGAATGCTCTCCTCATTATCTATCACTAGAACAACAAGATTCGATAATTGATCGCCACCAAACTGGCTTATCTGTTTTTTCGGAGCTTCAATCGAAAGACGCTCTACCAAGGGGACCTCAATAGCAAACATGGAGCCTTTATCAGGCACAGACTTCACAACTAACCTATGCCCAAGCATCTGCGCAATACGCTCAACTATTGCAAGCCCTAAGCCTACACCCTGACGATCTTTAGCTGATTTATTTTCTAACTGCTGAAACTCTTTAAAAACCAGCCGCTGCTTTTCTTCAGGGATACCTAAACCAGTATCCCAAACCTGTATACTCAGTACTGCCCCCTTGCGGCGACAACCCACAATTACTCTACCCTTTTCTGTATAACGAATAGCATTACTGATGAAATTCCTAATAATTCTTAGAAGTAAGCGTGAATCACTGGTAACAGCGGCGGAACACTCAGAAAGCTTTAACTGGATATGCTTATTTTCAGCAACAGTCTGAAACTCATTTACCATTGATTGCAATAGCTGATTGATACGAAAATCAGTCACATCAGGCTGTACCGCATTTTGATCTAGCTTAGAAATATCCAAGAGATCCGTTAAAAGATCCTCGGCATTCTCAAGCGCTAAGTGGACACGCTCAACCAAGTGAGCATCTTGAGTTTCAAGCGAACGATCTCGTAAAGCTGCAATTAATAGCCTAGCTGCATTCATAGGCTGCAATAGATCGTGACTCGCAGCAGCAAGGTACTTATCCTTACTTTTATTAGCCTCTTCCGCTAGATCCTTAGCAACCTTAAGCTCTTCTTGAATTTGTTTACGCTCAGAAATTTCTTGAATAAGCTTATCATTTAGAGACACCAGCTCCTGAGTTCGATGAAGCACTCTATCCTCGAGCTCTTCATTTAACTGCTTCAATCTGTCTTGGGACTTTATTCGAGCAGTTATATCTTTAACAAACCCCTCAATAATGGGCCCGTTTCCATCAGGATCTTTAGATAACGCACTCACTGAAACATGGATACACTGCCCATCCTCTTTCAAAAAAAGAGTCTCAAAGTTAAAAACCCTACCGTATTGCGCAAGCTGATAACGAAAATCCGAATAGGCGTCAGCACAACAAAAAAGCAAAGAATCCAACTTTGTTATTCGCTCGATAAACTGAGTTTCAGAACCATATCCACAAAGCCTAACCATCGCTGGATTAGCAGATACAATCCCTTCATCTAACTTAGCCTGAAATATCCCGTGCAGCGCATTTTCAAACAACCATTTATAACGATTTTTTTCACGCTCAAGCTCGTCTATCTTAGTAACTAGTTCGGAGTGATAATTCTTTCGTGAAGAGTGGTTTCCAAGACCAATAAGGTTTTCTACCGTTTGATTTTGGTCATTAAAGCGCTTCTTCATAAACCACTTCTACATCTCTTTTATTAGATTTACGGGGGTTCGTGAGAATACACGGATCCCGCAAGGCATGATCAGATAACACAGGGATATCCACTAAGTTTACGCCATTTTCCTTAAGCTTTTGATCCAAGCCCACATCCCTTTTTAATTGGACAACTTTATCCCTTAAAGCCAACTGAATTTGACTGGCATTAAGACCTTTAGTTTCAATTCCCATAGTTGAAGCTACAACTTTAAAACGCTCTTCTGCCTCAGAATAATTAAAATCAATAACATGCTCTAACAAGATTGCATTACATAGCCCGTGAGGCAGATCTTTATATCCACCCAGACTATGCGACATAGCATGCACCGCACCTAAAATTGCATTAGAGAAAGCCAACCCAGCTTTCATAGAGCCAAGCATCACCTGCTCTCGCAGATAAATATCTTGCGGCTGCTCCACTAAAGCAACAATGCTTTCATTAATTAAACGCATAGCATCAAGCGCATGCATGTCAGTTAAAGGCCCAGCACCCGTAGACACAAATGCCTCTATTGCATGAACTAAGGCATCAATACCAGTACACGCACTGAGAAAAGGGTCCATTGTCATGGTCGTTTCTGGATCAATCAATGCTACGTCCGGCACTACAGCCTTGCTAACAATGGATATTTTAACTTTCTCAACAGGATCAGAAATTATTGCAAACTGAGAGACATCAGCAGAAGTACCCGCAGTAGTCGGTATAAAAATTAGAGGCGGTATAGGAAGGTGAATAGTATCAATACCTTCATAATCGAGAATATGCTTACCATTGGCACAGACAATACCGATGCCTTTAGCGCAATCCATAGGACTTCCACCACCGACAGCAACTATAACGTTACAATTGTGCTCTTGGTAAACTTGAGCACCCTTCATAACCTCTTCGGCTCGAGGATTAGCCGATACATCATCAAAAACAACATGTTCTATCTCTTCAATTAAAAGCAGATCGGAAATCTCTTTAACCCAACCAGCCTCTCGTACACCTTGGTCTGAAACCACCAACACCTTTCTGGCGCCAAAGTTTTTGGCATAATTTGCCACTGAGCATCTTGCCCCCGAACCAAATATTATTTCTGGGGAAACGAACTTTCGAAGATTAGAAATGTCCCTACTCATCAATACACTCTATAGACCGTAATTGTTTATTTGAGATAGAAGCAATCAAGTTTACATGAGGCATTAATAAGACCAAAGTGACAAACATATTAATGAAACATATAATTGATATCATTCTCGTTAAGCGCCATATTGCACTGCACAATATTTGTGCACTTAAGTATATAATACCTCTCAAAACCTTAAGATGTAATACCTTTACACCCTTAGATTTCAATACTTTGGCGCCGACCACCACAGGATCTATTGTCCTATCTAAAAAGAACTATAGAGCCATGTAAGCATTGCTAACACTTGTCGATAATCTCCTCCATCGTTAAACAAACTAAATTCCTTAATTGGGGGCGACATGAAAAATAACAAAGCCAAGCTGTTAGCTGTAGCAGTTGCAATGGGCATGAGCGCACACGCAAGCGCTGCGATTGAACTGTATAACCAGGATGGCACTACTTTCTCTGCTGATGGTCACTTCAACGCTTTCTACGTTCACACTGATAACGACACTACTGGCGACCAGTCACGTGTTCGCATGGGTTTCCTACCTAACTGGATCGGTTTCAACGTATCAAAAGAAATTGATGGCCTAAAAGTTGGCGGCCGCTCTTCTTTCTGGGTAACTATCAACGACGGTACTAACAACGTAACTGACACTGCTATCGACGTTCGTCAATTCTACGGCACTGTAGACGGCGAATTCGGTCAGGTTCTTTTCGGTAAAGATTTCGGCCTATATGCTCGTACTAACATTTTCTCTGACGAGCTACTACTAGGTACTGGTCTACCTATGCCAAATACTGGCGGCGTTACTTTCGGTAACATCTCTGTAGGTTACCCATACGCTACTCCTAACGCTCAGATCACTTACCGTTCACCTGTTAACAACGGCTTCCAAATTGCTGTTGGTATCCTTGACCCAGATTCAGGCGAAACTGTAGGTCAAGGCGATGACGCTCGCTTTGAAGCAGAACTTACTTACGCTACTGATTTTGATGGCGGTAAGTTCAACGCATGGTTAGGCGCTGCTACTGGCGAATCCAACACAGATGGCGGTAGCGTAGAAGGTCTTGCCTTCGGTGCTCGCGTAGCTATGGGTGGCTTCCAACTAACTGCTTCTGGCTTCGATCAGGAAGGTATCTCTTCTGTTCTAGCGGACAACACAGTAGCTAGCAACACTGACTCTGACGGTTACCTAGTTCAGGCTTCTTACGCTGCAAACGGCCACCGCGTTGTATTGTCACACGGCGAAACTGAAGTAAACGGTGCTGACTCTCAAGAAATGCAGACTATTGCTTACTTCTACGACGTAAACAGCAGCCTAAAACTGATTGCAGAATACGACCAAGCTGAAACTGGCGCTGGCGTAGAAACTGATCAGTTCGCTATCGGTGCTGCACTAAGCTGGTAATTACTACTTAAAGTAATTAGCTAGACATTGGCCGCTGCTCTGTCCCCCCCTTCTCCAGAGCCGCGGCCTTCTTTTATATACACCCTTCTACAAGCCCCCTCCTAACGCTATTCGCTATTCGCTATTCGCTATTCGCTATTCGCTATTCGCTATTCGCTATTCAGTAGATTGTAAAAGCTTATTTCAGGCAAAAAAAAGCCTGCTAACTAAGCAGGCAAAGTACGACGGTTAGAGCTCTTAGATAGAAACTCAAAGCCAGAGAGTGGATGTAAGAACATAAGCTGCTCTTGAATAAAACCATTATCCTCTCTACCCCCCAATATTGCTGCTCTGCAACAGAATGAAATCATCTAATACTTTAGGCGCAGACCATAAGAGACGCCTATTCAACCAATATTCCCAGAAGCTAGAAGCTAGAAGCTAGAGGCTAGAGGCTAGAGGCTAGAGGCTAGAGGCTAGAGGCTAGAGGCTAGAGGCTAGAGGCTAGAGGCTAGAGGCTAGAGGCTAGACAAACTTGCGTTATATCCAAACAAATACAACAGCATTTGAATATTTATATTAGTTATAAATCCGATCACTTGGCTTGGTGACAAAACACAAATCACATATTACAGGCACAAAAAAAAGCGCTGACAAATTTGCCAGCGCCTTGTTCATAAAAGGCTTTAAATTAGACATACATCAAGCACATCTAACTCAACCTATTAGAATCGAGCTCGAATACCAACTACACCCGAACGAGGCTTGCCAGGACCTACGAAACGGTGATCATCAATACCTTGATCCTCAAGCACTTCATCAGACTCACCGTATACACCGAATGTTTCATAGTCTTTATCGAATACATTATCGATACGACCGAACAGCTCGACGTTATTTGTCAGCTTATATTGACCACGTAAATTAACGACCGCAAATGAATCGATTTTTTCATTTTCATTCGCTTCATCACCACGGTAGAACTGGCTACTTTGATAATTTACTTCAGCACCCAAATCGAACTTAGGCGTAACAGCCCAATCAGCTACAATTTTAATATTGTGCTCTGGTAGACCAGGAATTGCATCACCTTTCTCTACAGAACGAGTATCGCCTTGCGGATTGTTTGTACTCACAGAGTTGAACGGCGTTTGGAAAGTCGCATCCATCCATGTGTAAGAAACACCTACAGCAACATTGTCATACTTTTTATTAGCCGCTAGCTCGATACCCATACGACGAGTCTTACCAACGTTTGCAAAGTAACCTTCAGATGCCAAAGTACCAGCGTTCTGGAAGATAATGTCATCGTGGTTCATAGTATGGAATGCGCCAGCAGACCAACCATAACCCGCACTATTTCCACGAACACCCACTTCAAAGGACTTAGCAACAACCTGCTCTAGTGGTGGATCAGACACAAAACCATTTGGAAGCTTACATGGATCTTCTGGATCAGCACAGCTCAGCTCAGCTGGAGTCGGCGCACGAGAAGATTCACTATAGCTGCCATAGTAGCTCATATGATCATTTGCTTGATAAGCCAGTCCAACAGCTGGGTTCAAGCGCTTGAAGGAGTGATTACCTGTTAAATCAAGGTTTTCTTCGCCAATACCAACCATATCAATATTGGTGTAGTTATAGCGAGCAGACAGCGTTAGATCCAACTTTTCATTCAGAGCCAAAGTATCCGTAACAAAAAGACCGATATTAGTCACATCTGTCTCTAGGCGAACACTGGATTCATTATCGTAAATACCAATGCCAGTTACACCACGATCTTCACCCTCTTCGTTACGAAGGCGAGCAAACTGTGTATCAGACTCAAAATCAATCTCCGAATAGTCGATACTACCGCCAATCGTTAATTGATTTTCTTTGCCATTGAAATCATCTAGGAAAGTTAACTGCGAACCTAAACCAAAACTTTCCATTTTGGTTTCAGAAGTATTTAGCGTTCCATCAAAAACTTCATCATCAGCAATTAGCTCAGCCTGAAGAGCGGCATCCACATCACCTAGATGCTCGTCATCATCAAAGCCTCTAAATTCTACTGCTTCTAGACCATCTTCAGCCTCACAAAGCGTAGCATTTACACTACCGCCAGCAGGTGCTGCCAATGGATTTTCATTGTTCGCATCTACGTAACATAATCCGTAATCACTATCGTCACCGTTTAAAGTTTTAACCTTGTTACGACGATAGAAAACATTACCCGCTAGCTGCGTAGTATCATCAACCCAAGTGTCACCACTTAAAGTTAGTAGCGCAAGATTGGTTTCTGTTTGGTCTGGCTGAGTATAAATACTTTCACGACCTTCAGCTTCAAGTAGACCAATTGGCGCAGCACCATTACCAATCATTTTATTATTGTTAGCAGCCGCAGTTAGCTCAACATTGTTACCATTTTCACCACGCCAAGTTAACGTTGCCAAACCTTGCTGAACTTCAGTAGGTGAATGATCTCGCCAACCATCTTCTTCGTAGTAGTTACCGATAACGAAGTAACCAAATTCACCATCATTTCCACCAGATTGAACTTCTACATTCATTCGGCCGTCATTACCGATAGAAGCTTCGATCTGATTGCCTTCATTATCAAAACCGTTTTTGATCTTAATGGACAGAGCGCCACCCAGAGTATTTTGACCAAATACTGGGTTAGAACCTGCGAAAAGATTTACAGATTGGATTGCACCTTCAGGAAGAAGATCCCAGTTTACTGTATCGCCAAACGGCTCATTGAAACGAATACCGTTAACGTAAACAGACAAACCTTGAGGCAAACCAAGTAACGGAGACGCTGTAAAGCCGCGATATTGAACATCAGGCTGGAACGGGTTATTAACCGCCTCATTAATTGTCACGCTACTGAAGTTATAGCGAAGATGCTCTGCAATATTAAGAGACTGAGACTTTTCTAGATCATCAGCATTAGCAGACTGTACGGCCGCAGCAATACGATTTTTTTCAATACCGACACCGTATATAGGTGTATTACCAATAACTGTAACACCCTCTAATTGGGTTGCATCCTCTGCGGAAACCCCCGTGCTACACGCAGCAACTGCCAATAAAGGAAACCAATACTTTTTTTGCAAGCTCATTATCTATGAATCCTGTGAATGTATTTTTCTTATCCACGCTATTTTTTCATAGAAATGCCATTAACACCTTTATGCTGCCTACCCATAAAACAGTGATATAAGCGTAATACTTAAGAACTAGCCCTATCCCAATCCTGGAAATAACACTAGTTAGAATGCAATTTCATCGCCGTTTGATAAAATTCTAATTCTTTTTTAAGTACTACTTCTGCAGTATCTGAAGCGCGAAAGCCGTGAGCCTCATCAGGGAAGTAATACGCATCAACCTTAATCCCTCGACCTTTCAGAGCCTCTTCCATAGCCCGAGTTTGATCAGGCAAAACCACCTTATCCCTCTCTCCTTGAAAGAAAATCACAGGACAATTAATTTGATCTACATTATCGAGTGGCGCTCGATCACGATAGACTTGCTCATCGAAGATTGGATCCCCAATTAACCAATGCAAATAATTAGATTCAAATTTATGGGTACAACCATCAAGAACAAGCGGATCCGTCACACCATATAAACTCGCAGCTGCCGCAAAACAATCCAATTGATACACAGCACTTAGCGCTGAAAATCCCCCCGAACTATTACCACGAACAAAAATCGCCTGTTTATCTATAAGACCTGATTCAACCAACCCATCAATTGCTGACTGAATATCCTCTATCTCAACAACACCCCATTGGTACTGCAAACTATTACGATAAGCACGACCATAGTTACTGCTACCGCGATAATTTAAATCCAAAACCGAAAAGCCACGCTGGGTCCAATATTGGATTTTCATATTTAAGAAAGGATAAGTCGCAGCCGTTGGTCCCCCATGAAGAAACACCACAAGAGGAGGCTTTGAATCTTCAGATTGAAAACCACTATTGGCAGGAGGATAGAAATACCCGTAGCAAGTTGACTCAGCTTTAGAAAAAACCAGAGGTCGAGCCAGAGAGCAATCTAAAGCCCTTAACGGTGAGGCGCCCCCCACCACAACTCTAACTTGTCCAGTTACAGTATTAATTTTCAGCACGGAAACTAGCCGATTAGCAGCAGACGCAACCACACCCACCCATTTACCTGCCGCAACTAGCGATTTAAAGTAATTAAATTCAGAAGCCAGCGAGACACCACCAAGGAGCACCTCCGCCCCTTCATGTTTATGGTGAATTGACACAATTTTTGAATATAAATCAGCATAATGAGTTAAACCACACTGCCAAGGCGCAGAGATCACATCACATGATTGTGACTCAATCGAAATAAGCTCCACCCTATCTAAATCACATCTATAGACATTCCACCAATCAGACCGATCAGAAACAACATACAGTTCGCCCTGAGGAGAGAAATAAGGCTGGGAAAGCGCCTCCTCAAATTCACGACCTGCAATCGAAATAGGCTTATTGAACTCTGAAGAAGTTAAATCTAGATAAGAAAATTGAGTTGATGTCCAAGGCTGGTGTGGATGATCCCAGCTAATGAAAGCAAGCATCGTACCTTGGTGATTAATCACTGGATAACTATAAAAATCTGCCCCTTCGACCAGCACCTGTACCGAACCGTCGGATAGATCAATTCCGACAATTCGATTTAAAACACAATCATCACCATGAACTTCATCAACAGCAATTAAACGATTACGAGATCTATCCCAAACAGGTTCAATGTATCGAGTATTTGCCTGATCAGTTAGCTGGACCACAGCATAAGGAGAAACAAGACTCTGCTTATAAATCTGCTGATCACTGGCATTCACAAACACTAATGCATCATCAAGTAAACACCAACCTCGACCACCATACTCATATACTTTGCTTTGAACACTAAACTCAGATGGTGTTAATTCATGTTGAACACCCGGCTGAGACTCTAATTCAAAGCAGATGCAGCAACGACCGCCTTCACTTGGCCGTTGCTCAACCCAATACAGATCACCACTTTGACTTAGTTGTAGCTGACTATATTCAACACCTGCACTAATAGCATCCGCCTCTGTTAGAGACGAAGACCAAAAACCAGGGAAATTTGAATTTGGCATGATGACTAAGGCTAACCCTTGGCAAACACCCGAGAGTTACGATCATTTCGGTAAACAAAATCATCAGGATTATTCACAACGTTCTCGGCGTTTTGCCTAGCCTCAACAATCTTATGATGGTGCTCAGATTTAGAACAGACAGGATCAGCATTATGCATATCACCTGTGAGCATATAAGCCTGACAATGACAGCCACCAAAATCTTTATCCTTTTCATCGCAACTACGACAAGGCTCTTTCATCCAGTCGTCGCCGCGGAAATAATTAAACCCAGGACTATCATCCCAAATTTGCTGCAAAGTCATCTCTTTTACATTCGGAAAATCTAACGGCAGCATACGTGCACTATGACATGGTAATGCCTTACCATCTGGCGTAACTGTTAAGAACACCTGACCCCAGCCGTTCATACAGCCTTTTGGACGCTCTTCATAATAATCCGGCGTCACAAAAATCAGCTTAATAGGATTCCCTTGAGCCGCTAATTTTTCTCGGTATTCATTGGTAATTCGCTCAGCTCGCTCCAGCTGCGCCTGCGTTGGCAGCAACTGCTCAACATTCTCAAAAGCCCAACCGTAGTACTGACAAGTTGCAAGCTCAACATAATCAGCTTCCAACTCTACGCAAAGCTCAATAATTTTATCGATACGATCGATATTATGACGATGAGTTACGAAGTTAAGTACCATAGGGTACCCTTGCGCCTTAACCTCTCTAGCCATTTTAAGTTTTTGCTGGAAAGCTTTTTGAGAACCCGCAACCATGTTGTTTACAGATTCATCACTCGCCTGAAAGCTAACCTGAATATGGTCCAATCCAGCCTTATGGAATTCAGCCATTTTACGCTCATTAAGGCCAACACCCGATGTAATCAAATTCGTGTAGTAACCCATTTCATGAGCACCACCGATCAATTCAATAAGATCCTGACGCACTAATGGCTCACCGCCAGAAAAACCAAGCTGAACAGCCCCCAACTCCCTTCCCTGCTGAAATACATCAAGCCACTGCTGTGTAGTTAACTCACCACCAAAATCAGCAAAATCCAGAGGATTAGAACAGTAAGGGCACTGCAACGGACATTTATAAGTTAGCTCTGCTAACAACCACAAAGGGCGACCGTGAGTTTTTTCTACAGGATGACCAATATTTGGACGTGAAGGCGAGCCGTTACAAGAGGAAGAAGTCATAAAATCTTTCGCAAATTATTATTATCAACTATAGCTATCATCACTCTCGACAGCCATTTTGTGCAGACCTAAATGGTAGCAATGAACTACTACCAAAGCACCAAATAAACACACAAAAAAGATGACCTATAACAGCTAAGTAAAAGATATATAGAGATAAATAAAGAAAGGAACCCGCCCCTTGCATACCAAGGAGCAGGTAGCGATTTAAGCTAACCAGCCCTGCTTTTTCGCTTCAGCCAGGAACTCAAGAACATCACCAGAAAGATCGCCAGCATCAGAAAATTTAGCTTCTAATTCCGCGATAATTTGTGCAGCATCACGCTCGCCATCAACAAGCTCCATAATTTCGCCCGCAGGTCCATTTAACTGAATCATTCCTTCAGGATAAAGCAGAACATAACAATCCTGCGCTTTCTCCCACTGAAAGCGAAACATATTGTTCAGCACAGGAACATCCGATGCCACAAAAACTACCGAATCAGTCATTAAACAATCCTCGGTGATAAACCTTCTGATCGGTCACTGTGTGATAAGGTGCACGCTCATACTCATAAGCCATAGTCATTGCATCCAGCATGGTCCAAAGCACATCAAGCTTGAACTGCAGGATCTCTAGCATGCGATCTTGCTGCTCACGTGTTTTGTAGTGATCAAGCGTAATATCAAGACCGTGAACCACATCACGACGCGCCTCAGTAAGACGGTTACGGAAATACTGATAGCCATCTTCCTTAATCCATGGGTAATGTCCCGGCCAAGTATCCAAACGATTCTGATGGATCGTTGGCGCAAACATCTCAGTCAATGAAGAGCTTGCCGCTTCTTGCCAAGTCGCACGACGAGCAAAATTGATATAAGCATCCACCGCAAAGCGCACACCCGGCAAAACATGCTCACCAGATAGAATCTCTTCACGAGTCAGACCAACGGCCTCGCCTAAACGCAACCAGGCCTCAATTCCACCTTCAGCACCTTCAAAACCATCATGATCAAGTACACGCTGCACCCAATGGCGGCGCACTTCACGATCCGGGCAATTTGCCATGATCGCAGCATCTTTGACTGGAATACTGATCTGATAATAGAAACGGTTAGCCACCCAACCACGAATTTGCTCAGGCGTGGACTTACCTTCATACATAGCTATATGGTATGGATGCTGCGTATGGTAAAAATCACCTTTAGCTCTTAGAGCCTTTTCAAATTCATCACGCGTTAAAGGCTGTTTATCTTCTGCACTACTCATTTTTTATATTAACCTCTACACACTTCCCGAAATTAAAGCTCGATCGACATTCCGTCATAAGAAATTTCGATACCATGAGATTCAACTTCTGCACGCTCAGGAGAATCTTCATCTAAAATCGGGTTGGTATTATTGATGTGGATGAGAATCTTACGCGGGTTATCCAACGTATCTAGATACTCAATCATGCCACCCTCTCCAGACTGAGGCAGATGACCCATTGCAACACCTAACTTATCACCTACACCAGTAACGATAAGCTCATCTTCCTGCCAAATTGTACCGTCAACTAGCAGTACATCTGCAGATTCCATGTAAGCGCGCAAATGAGGCTCGATCTGACCAAGACCAGGCGCATAGAACAGTTTTTTACCCGTACGAGTGTCTTCGATTTGAATACCGATATTATCACCAGGGTGCGGGTCATCTCTATGAGGAGAATATGGAGGCGCACTACTCAGTAGTGGCACAGCAGTTAACTTAAGCTCGGGCGCTTGAGGTATAACAAAAGTATTGTCATTTTCGCCAATCGGAATTCGGTTGATATTATTACCACCATTCCAATGCTTAAGCATGTTGAAAACAGGAAAACCTGTTGTTAGATCCTGCTCAACCATCTCTGTACACCAGATATTATGAGGACAACCCTCACGCAACATCAACAAACCTGTTGTGTGATCGATTTGGCTATCCATATATACGATTGCAGAGATACCTGTATCACGAATTGAGCGATTTGGCTGCATAGGACCAAAATTAGCCAACTGCTCACGAATATCAGGAGATGTATTGAAAAGAATCCAGTTTTCACCATCCGCACTTACAGTAATTGAAGATTGAGTGCGTGGTTTTGCATTAATAGTTCCTGCACGAACACCCGCGCAGTTTTTACAGTTACAGTTCCACTGTGGGAAACCGCCACCAGCGGCAGAGCCTAATACTTGTACTTTCATTGTTATTCTTCTACTTAATAACCGTCGACATCCTGCTGTAAAATATCAGGAAAAAGGCAGGATCGCATAAGAAAAGTTGCTTTGAAAAATCCTCGAATGGGATTTGGGTCCTTCCAAGATAAATTACCCCGACATATAGCCGGGGTAATTTAAAAATACGTAACAGCTTTGCTATTAACGGTTTGCGAAGTACATAGTAACTTCAAAACCGATACGCAAATCAGTGTAAGCAGGCTTAGTCCACATAATGCTTTTCCTCTGTTTTTTGTTATTGAAAGGTATGTACAGTCAGATAATAGGTAGGTCACGCTTTGACATGTATGGTACTTTGGAATTAATTCCGACCTTATTTAGGTTAGATGATAAAATGTATTTTTCAGGCAAAATTCACCATTAATATAAAAAACCATTAAAAATCATGAAGCTAAGCCCAAAAACAAGTTAGGATTAAAAATCAATTTACCTACTTCCTAAGAGTCATCTATGCATTCCATACTCATTACTGGCTGCTCATCTGGTATTGGATACTACTGCGCTAAAGAGCTACACGAAGCCGGTTTCAAAGTCTTTGCAACAGCCCGTAAACAAGAAGATGTTGAACGCTTAACAGCAGAGGGACTGAGAAGCATACAGTTAGACCTAAATGACAGCAATTCTATCGACGAAGCGCTTGAATGGGTTCTAAACCAAACAGATGGCAAACTAGATGCCCTTTTCAATAACGGTGCTTATGGCCAACCCGGCGCAGTTGAAGACTTAAGTAGAGACACTTTACGCGAGCAATTCGAGACCAACTTATTTGGTACGCACGAGCTAACCTGCAAAGTTCTCAAAATCATGCGTAAGCAAAACCATGGACGCATAATTCAAAATAGCTCGGTACTGGGCATTATCACAATGCAATTTCGAGGAGCATACAATGCCTCCAAATTTGCATTAGAAGGTCTGACTGACACGCTTAGACAGGAATTAGATGGTAGCAACATCCATATCAGTTTGATTGAGCCCGGCCCAATTGAAAGTCAATTTCGAACGAATGCATTTGCTGCTTTCAAGAAAAACATAGACAGAGAAAATAGCTTCCATAGAGACACCTATAATGCTGTGGAAGCTCGACTTGCTAAAACCAACAACGATTACAGCAAGGATCCTTTCACCTTGGGGCCTGAAGCAGTGTACAAAGCACTCTATCATGCCTTAACCAATACTAAGCCACGACCTCGCTATTATGTAACTACACCCACATGGCTCTTTGGTATTCTTAAACGCTTGCTACCAACCTGTGCTCTAGACTGGATTCTCAACAAAGTTTCTAAGTCAGAAACCAAGCAATGACCCTCGAAGCCTTCGCTCTAACAACAAAAAAGCCGTCTGAATATCAGACGGCTTTTTTAGTTTCTGGTGCTATCTAATTCTACTTAGATACCAACCAAACCATTTCTTTCCATTACCTCTTCCATAACAGACAAACTTGTCGGATCGTCGATAGTCGATGGAACAGCATAGTCTTCACCAGCAGAAATCTGGCGCATCAATTTACGTAAAATCTTACCAGAACGAGTTTTTGGTAAACGATCAACGACTACCGCACGCTTAAAGCAAGCCACAGCACCGATCTCTTTACGCACTAGCGCAACCAACTCAGCTTCAAGATCCGCTTCGTCAATTTCTACGCCGTTTTTAAGCAATACAAAGCCAATTGGCTGCTGACCTTTCAGTGGATCGTTTACACCAATGACAGCACATTCCGCTACAGCCTGGTGGCCCGCTACAATCTCTTCCATTTCACCGGTAGACAGACGATGGCCTGCAACGTTAATTACATCATCTGTACGACCCATGATGAAAACATAACCATCTTCATCTTTGTAGCCGCCATCGCCAGAACAGTAGTAACCCGGGTAATCTGATAGGTAGCTTGAACGATAACGCTCAAAATCACCCCAAACAGTTGGGAAACAGCTTGGTGGCAATGGAAGCTTAACAGCAATAGAGCCCTGCTCACCCGCTGGAAGCTCATTTCCTTCAGCATCTAAAATTTGCACATTGAAGCCAGAGATTGGCACTGTTGCAGAGCCCGCTTTTGGCGGCAGCGTTTCAATACCTGTCATATTGCCACAGATAGCCCAACCGGTTTCAGTCTGCCACCAATGGTCGATAACTGGCTTACCTGTCGTTTCCATAGTCCAGTGATAAGTCGGCGGATCAAGACGCTCACCCGCCATAAATACTGACTGTAGATTTGAAAGGTCGTAGTTTTTAACCAGCTCACCTTCTGGATCTTCTTTCTTAATCGCACGAAATGCAGTTGGAGCAGAGAAAAGCACTTTAGCTTTGTACTCTTCACATACTCGCCAGAATGCACCTGCATCCGGTGTACGCACAGGCTTACCTTCGTAAACAATCGTTGAGCAACCAGCCAGTAGAGGCCCATAAACAATATAAGAATGCCCTACTACCCAACCCACATCCGAAGCAGCCCAGAATACATCTCCAGCTTCTACATTGTAGATAGACTTCATTGAATATTTCATGGCCACGGCGTGACCGCCATTATCACGGACAACACCTTTCGGCTTACCTGTAGTACCCGAGGTATAAAGAATGTAAAGCGGATCAGTACCTTTTACTGGTACGCATTCAGCAGGCTCCGCTGACGCCATCGCTTCATTCCAATCAAGATCACGCCCCTCGACTAGAGAAGCCTCAACCTGCGGGCGCTGAAGAATGACACATGCATCTGGCTTGTGAGCTGATTTTTCAATAGCCTGATCAAGCATTGGCTTATATTCGATCACTTTAGCGATCTCAATACCGCAAGAAGCAGAAACAATCACTTTAGGCTCTGCATCATCGATACGAACAGCCAGCTCTTGAGGCGCAAAACCACCAAATACAACAGAATGAATGGCACCTAAACGTGCCACTGCAAGCATTGCAACAACCGCTTCAGGGATCATCGGCATATAGATAACTACACGATCACCCTTTTCAACGCCTTGAGATTTAAGAACACCTGCAAATTTAGCCACCTCATCTCTTAGCTCTAGGTAACTAATCTTACGCTTCTGACCTGTAACCGGGGAATCGTAGATGATCGCCGTATTATCAGCACGACCATTTTCCACATGGTAATCCAATGCAAGATAGGCAGTATTCATCTCGCCATCAGCAAACCAACGATCAACACCGTTTTCATCTTTAGATAGAATTTTTTCAGGCGCTTTAAACCATTTCAGATCTTGCGCCTTTTCATTCCAAAACTCTTCTGGCGCCTCTATAGACTTAGAATATTCTGCTCTATAAGTCATGCACTCTGGCCTCTTTCCCATAAGTTAACGAATTGTAGACACTGAAAGCGATTTTTATGGTTTCTTGTTATTAGCTTCCTTCTATGAGGAATTATTTATCGAAACACTATTTATTGTAGACACTTTCTCGAATGTGTAGACACACTTTAACTGAGAATATCTCTGTTTAATCTAATACAAAAGGCTGATACGCCTATTTACAAGCACAACACAGATCAATAAAAACTTAAAGAAATCAGTAAACACGCGGCAAACAAGGCGGATTGTCGACAATCTTGTTATTTAACACTAAAACTAAAGAATAATAACCACATACAAACCTGCAACCTAAATCGAAATGTATGCAAAGAAAAAGGCGACCCAATGGGTCGCCTTTTAAGAGATTCAAGAAAACTCAAACTAACAAGGATATATTCGAGGCTCTATATGCAGATCTATACCATACCGTTGCTTTACGGAAGCCTTTATATCTGACGCTAGGCCTAACAAACGATCGGCATCACCTTCCCCTAGATTGACCAACACTAGGGCTTGTTTATCGTATACTCCAACACCATCACCTTTATGCCCTTTCCAGCCCAACTGATCAATCAGCCAGCCTGCAGCAACTTTATGATGTTCTTCTCCCTCAGGATACCCAATAATATTTGCGAATTTAGCTTTTAGTGTGTCGAATTGCTCATTACTGATCACTGGGTTTTCGAAGAAACTACCGGCATTACCTATCACCGAAGGGACTGGAAGCTTAGTACTACGAATTTCGCAAACTGCAGTGTACACATCTAAGGCTGTTGGCTGACTAATACCCTTAGCAGCAAGGACATCAGCTAAACCACGGTATGCTAGTTGTGGAGTAAAAGTACTTGTTAAAGAAAATCTAACACTCCAAATAATATAGCGACCATGTTCTGAGGATTTAAAGATACTATCCCTATATCCAAACTGACACTCTTCACGATTAATCTGAACCAGCTCTTTATTATTGCGATCATAAGCCGTCAGACTGTGGAAGCAGTCTTTTAACTCAACCCCGTAAGCACCAATATTTTGTACAGGTGCCGCACCAACCAAACCTGGAATGAGTGCTAAGTTTTCTAGGCCATGCAGCCCCATTTCTAACAGACGACCAATAAATGAATGCCAGTTCTCACCAGCACCGACTTCGACTATTGTTTGATCACCATCATCAGCCAGCACCTTCACCCCGGTTATACCAACAGAGATAACTGCACCAGGAATTCGATCACGTAAAACTAGATTACTTCCACCGCCTAAAACCAATAGAGGCCAGTTATTAGCTTCAACGTCACCTAACGCAGATTCTAATTCTTCAACGGTTTGAACCTGCGTGTAATGCTCAGCAATAACTTTGAAACCAAAACTATTATGTGTCGTAAGGTCAGCTTCGTCCTGCCAAGCCATTAACTTAATTCCTTCCTAATGTGCTGTAGAAGACCGTCTGATGCTGACTCCACAAGATCCAAAACATGCTCAAAGCCGGCTTCACCATCATAGTATGGATCTGGAACATCAGCGGAGTTCATACCCGCATAATCCAAAAACAAACACAGCTTTCCTTGATAGTTAATGGGAGATATAGCTTGTAGATCCCGCAAGTTTTGAGTGTCCATAGCAAGAATATAATCAAACTGATCAAAATCAGCTGAAATTGCCTGACGAGCTCTTAAAGAGCTCAAATCATAACCACGTCGCCTAGCTGCTTTTGCAGAGCGAGAATCAGGTGGATTCCCCACGTGATAAGCAGCCGTTCCAGCCGAATCGATCTGAATATCACCAGCCAAACCTAGTTCTAAAACTTTTGCCTGAAAAACACCATGCGCGGTTGGTGAGCGACAAATATTTCCTAAACAGACAAATAGCACTTTTACCATGACAACTTACCTTTAGAACAACTTGCGCAAACGCTCTAGATCTTCTGGTGTATCTACGCCTGCCGGCGGTTGTTCATCAGCTTCAGCGACATGAATTCGAGCTCCATTCCACATAGCTCTAAGCTGCTCAAGACATTCTGTTTCTTCAATAGAAGCAGACGGCCACTTAACAAAATCGTTAAGTAATTTCACACGGTACGCATAAATTCCTATATGTCGCTGCCACGCAAAATCTTCTGGCATAACATCACGACCAGCTTCATCTGCAAAACTATTCCGAGGCCATGGAATTGGCGCACGACTAAAATATAGCGCCATACCCCTTACATCACTAACCACTTTCACAACATTCGGATTGAGCAAACTTTCGATATCTGCGATTGGCTCACTAAGCGTAGCAATACTAGCTTCAGGTTCAGCACGAAGGTTATGTGCAACCTGATTAATGATTCGAGCAGGTACTAACGGCTCATCACCTTGTACATTTACGACAATATCATCAGCGTAATAACCTAAGTCACTAACAACCTGTTGCAGGCGATCAGTGCCAGAAGGATGATCAGGTGATGTCATACAAACTTCAGCACCAAATGACTGGGCTACATCAGCGATTCGCTGATCATCAGTGGCAATAAGAACTCGATCCGCTTCACTTTCGCAGGCACGTTCATACACATGCTGCACCATTGGCTTGCCGTTAAGATCAGCTAACGGCTTACCCGGAAAGCGAGTCGATGCATATCGGGCCGGTATAATGACAGAAAAGCCCATAACTTAATCCTGCTCGCGCTCTTCTGCGGTTAGCTCACGCGCTTCAGTTTCAAGCAACACAGGGATATCGTCACGAATTGGATAAGCTAACCCACTCGCTTTAGAGAAAAGCTCATTAGTGCTCTCATTGTATTCCAAAGGCGTTTTGGCTACTGGGCATACCAGAATATCCAACAACTTCTTATCCATTTTGTGTTTTACCTTTATTAGCTATAGCAATCTTTAATTTATCTAGCAGTTGCATATAAAAACTCTCTGGCAACTGCGCTTTAATTTGTAAATACCAACAGTGCGACTGAGCGAACTCAGTAACTTTTACCGCATCTTTTTCGGTCATGATCACTGGGTAGTCATCACCAAACTGAATATCCTCAACAGTATAAAACGAATGATCGGGCTTAGCATGAGGAATAACAGTTACTTTGAGTTCTTGCTCAAGCGTATTAAAAAAACGCTGAGGATTACCAATCCCTGCAACAGCATGAACTTGTTTACCACTTAATGCAGCCAATGGTATCTCTTCATCCGTTAAGCAGTTTTTAAACGCTGTAGGTTGAAGGAACATCTCTTCTATCGTTATGGCTTCAGCAATCTTACTCTTCAATCGTCCATTACTGACAATCATATCAACACTGCAAAGCCGGTCAGGCTTCTCTCTTAGCGGACCTGCAGGCATTAATGCCCTATTCCCAAGGCCACGTTCGCCATCAATAACAACAATCTCAATGTCTCGATCTAATCGGTAATGCTGTAAACCATCATCACTAATAATGAGATCACATTCGTAATTATCTAGAAGGTATTGTGCCGCGCTAGGACGGTTAGGATCGATAATAACGGGGCATTGGCAACGCTGAGCCAACATAAAAGGCTCATCACCTGATAATTCTGGTGAATCTGTTGTAGTTACATTAAAAGGAAATTGACTCGCTTTGGATTTATAGCCGCGACTTATGATGCCAGGCTTATAACCTTCTCGCTTTAATCTCTCGACCAAACTGATCGTTAAAGGGGTCTTACCTGTACCACCTACACTGATGTTGCCAACAATAATGACAGGCACAGGAGCCAACCATGCTTGTTGCAAGTCAGCGCTCTTTTTTCTATTGGTCAGAAATTCATAAAGGGAGCTGAAGGGCTTTAAGACACAAGGCGCGGACTTTTCAGAATACCAGCGTCTTTCCAACCAACTCATTGAGCACCTGGCTCCTGAGTGGTAATACTTAACTTACTAAATCCTAGCAGCCCTGAAACATTCATAGCAGTCACAACTGCCTGATGTGGGGTTTTGGCATCCGCAGTAATAACTAATGGCATCTCTCGATCGTCACCGGCTAATTCCTGTAAAGCACGACGGAGTGTTTTCGCTTGCGTATTTACTAAGGCCTTTCCATTAACACTGTAGTGACCTTCATCAGTAATCAAGATCTCAAGCACTTCAATTTCTTTAACAACAGGCTTACCAGAAGCCTCAGGTAAATCAACATCAAGATGCGTTTCTTTGGTAAAGGTAGTAGAGACCATAAAAAAGATTAAGAGTAAAAACACCACATCAATTAATGGTGTTAGATTCACATTAACCTCTTCAACCCGTTGGCGGGGGAATTTCATGCGCTTACCTGCACCTATTCTACGTCGATGTCACGCTCACCGTGCATCACTTCAATAAGTTTTACTGTTTCCTGCTCCATAGTAATTACTAGAGAGTCAATTCGACGTTGGAAATAGCGATGAAATATAAGCGCAGGAATAGCAATCGTTAAACCTGCCGCTGTGGTGATAAGTGCTTCTGATATACCACCAGCAAGAAGGTTTGTATTTCCTGTACCGTGGATCATAATCTCAGTAAAAACCTTGATCATGCCTATTACTGTACCTAACAACCCTAACAAAGGAGTGATCGCAGCAATGGTACCAAGTGGGTTTAAAAAACGTTCTAAATCGTGAACAACTTGACCTGCAGCTTCCTGAATACTCTCTTTCATAATCTCTCGACCATGAGACGCATTATTTAAGCCTGCCACTAAAATCTGACCGAGAGGACTACTGCGTTTTAAATCTTTTAACCTTTCAGCTGTGATATTTCGCTGCTTTATTAAGGTCCAAACTTCAGCCAAAAGCCCTGGGGGCGCAACACGGTCGGAACGCAGGGTCCAAAAGCGCTCTAAACAGATCGCCAATGCTATAACCGAGCAGATAACGATTGGAATCATTATCCAACCACCAGATTGTAAAAGCTCAAACACAGTAATTTCTCCTTTGACTGCGCGTACTCTATCACAGAGATTAAAACGATCTCCAGAATCGTTTTGCATCCTCTCTCATTGTTATTGTTTTACACCCTTTTTTTGCATCAGCAATTAGCATAATGGCCCCATCTGCTGCTGTCTCATAAGTGTTAACACCTTTATCGATAAATCTTTTTACAACTTTCGAATGAGGATGCCCAAACGCATTCGCATACCCAGCACTAAAGATTACATTTGAAGGCTTAATTGACTTAATAAACGCAGAAGATGATGAAGTCTTACTTCCATGATGTGAAGCGACCAACCAATCAATGCTTGATTCAATCTTAGGAATTAGTTCTTGTTCTTTTTTTGCACTAATATCCCCTGGTAATAATAAACTACAATGTCGCGATTCAATCATTAACACACAGGAACGATCATTAGCATTCCCTCCCTTAGAGCCAGCCAGAAACGTAAACTTAACCCCATCTATTTCCCAGTTTTTATCAGCCACACAGAACTCTGAACCCGCATACCCGAAAGAAGTGATAACTGAACCAACTTTAATGGTATCCAATATTACTGAAGCACCACCCGCATGATCATTATCACTATGACTCAAAATAAGGTGATCAATTGTATCGATATTCTCGTTTTGAAAATGAGGAAGCACAGCCCTTTCAAATGCAGTCCCTCCCGAGCGATAAGATGGCCCCGTATCGTAAAGCAGCTGATACTCCCCCACCTGCACTCTAACTGCTAACCCTTGCCCAACATCGTAAACCCAAGCCTTAAAATCAGAACTAGTTTTGTTTAAGACACTCGACCCGACTATCGCAGGCATAAGCAGCACTAAAACCACCCATAAAGGGACTGACATTCGCACCAATAATAAACACGCGACAGTCAACGCAACCAATACCAAAACTAAAAAGCTTGGTGAATCTAGCTGCCAATAACCGAATTTAATTTCCTGATTCCACTCCAACAGCCACCAAAAGATATCCGACATACCTTTAAGCAAAGGAATAAACAGATCAATACCTAAAGTCGACAGTCCTAAATGGATAAACAACATCGGAACAAGCACAGAAAAAAATGGAATTGCTATTAAATTAAAAAAAGGTGCGATCACTGAAACACCAGAAAAATAGAGCAAATATAGAGGCAACATACCGATCATCAATAGCAATTGTAAATTCAAAACCATTCTCCAACCGCGTGAGAATTGAGAGATCCAGATCAGTAATGCTACCGCTGAGAAAGAGAGCCAAAAGCCTGGCTCAAACAAAGACATTGGGTTAAAAAAAAGAACAGTTACAATCGCAATCCACCATCTCGTCCAATGATCCAAATAGAACATTCGACTACCGGTGAACAATAAAACCGCCAGCATGATAAAAGCGCGTTGCGCTGGTATACCGACTCCAGATATCAAAAGGTAAAAAGCAGTTAAGGAGATTGCACCAATATAGGGATATTGATGCTGAAACCTGTAACCATAGAATAAAAATCCAGCCAACCGTCCAATCCACCAACCACAAAGCGCAATAAAACCAATGTGTAAGCCACTGATAACCGCAAGATGAACAGCGCCACTATGCTTTAATAAATCCCAATCTTCGGCTTCCAACATCGATTTTGTGCCCGTTGTTAAAGCTTGGAATAAAGCGATCGTTTGCTGGCTTTCAAACTGAGTTTGTACAGTAAGATTAATCCAGATACGGGCACGACTTATGAACGAATTTGTATCTGATAATACAATTACCGGACCGCGCACATATCCAGTTGCATCGACCCCTTTAGCTAACAACCAACGCTCATAATCAAAACCCGCTGGGTTAACTAAGCCATGAGGAGGCTTGAGCCGAACGGTAAGATCGACTCGATCTCCTAGAGCAATAGTTGAATCTGGGCCGTACCAAGAGAGACTCAGTCGCTGGAGATTTGTTTGATCATTAATGCTTAGCCCCTGAACCTCCTCAACATCCACTTTAAATCTCACAACATTATGTTGATACCGTGGTATATCAGAGACAACTCCCTGTATTTTCCAGTCTGTTCGTTTTAGTGATTCCGATAAGCGCTGATCAAGTTGCATTGCTCCCCAGAGATTCACATATAAAAAGCCAACTAGAAAGAGGCTCAAGTGTGATGATCTAGTTTGGGGAACTAAAATCAGTAGAGGTGCGATAACTGTCACAATAGCAATAGAAAATGTCGCTGGAAGTAATTGCGGCTGCAAGAGTGCCACCGCAAAACCCACAGCAATCGCGATCATCCTTGATCTCATGCTTTAGTTTCCTTGGCTTAACTGAACGTAAGGGGCATAATAAGCCCTCAACCCGTTTGCAAGCCCATAATAAGTAAATAAGAATATGCCGCGCAAACTTATAAAAAAATACATGCCCAACGAAGACAAGCTGAAACAGCACAAACATCTTAGCTGGCTCGGCAGTCATATCCACGAACCTAACCTTTGGCACCTTAATCGGAAGTCTGTTTCTCGTGCCTTTTTAGTGGGTTTGTTTTGCGCATTTTTGCCTATCCCAATGCAGATGATCGTTGCTGCTATTCTTGCAGTCATGATCAGAAGCAATCTACCGATTTCTGTAGGTTTAGTCTGGATCACCAATCCATTAACTATGCCGCCTATATTTTATTTCACATATCTTGTCGGAGACTTCCTGATTGGAGATCCAAATCAGCAAATTGATTTTGAAATGAGTATGGAGTTCATCCAAAACAGCTTGTCCTTGGTTTGGTGGCCCCTACTGTTTGGATCTGTAATTTGCGGGATAGTCTTCGGTATTCTCGGCTATCTAACAGTGCAGGGCTTCTGGGCTTGGCACGTCGGCAAAAGCTGGAAAGATAGAGCTAAACGCACAAAGTAAGCTAATAAAAAAATTTAAAAGGGTGACAATTTGTCACCCTTTTTCAATCAATTTCCCATCAATCAACTCTAATACCCTACCCGTTTTATGGGCTAACTCAGGATCATGAGTTACAAGCGCAAAAGCTATATCATATTCTTGATTAAGATTATCAATTAGCTCCTGAACACTTTGAGCTGTCGTTCGATCTAGATTACCCGTGGGTTCATCCATCAAAACTACAGCTGGTTTTCCAATCAACGCTCGCGCAATTGCCACACGCTGCCTTTCGCCACCACTTAGTTGAGCAGGTTTATGATCTAAGCGCTCACCCAATCCTACCGACTCAAGTACAGCTTTAGCTTGCTCGTTGACCTCAGCAATAGATTGCTCTCTCATCAACAAAGGCATTGAGGCATTTTCCAAAGCGGTAAATTCAGGAAGAAGATGATGAAACTGATATACGAAACCCAAGGTTTCATTCCTAACCTTCGCACGCTTAGCTTCGGAACCCGCGTGCAGATCATGACCGTTAATGATCACATTTCCCTTGGTAGGTTTATCTAAACCGCCAAGAATATTAAGCAGCGTGCTTTTACCAGAACCGGATGAGCCGATAATGGCTAGCTGCTCACCTTTATGGAGAGCAAAGTCCAAGTCCTTTAGGACTTCAACATCTCGGCCAGCATCGCTGTAGCTTTTGGAAACCCCTGCCGCCTGCAATACAATTTCTTGATTACTCATATCGTAGCGCCTCAGCAGGATCTGTTTTGGATGCTCTCCAAGCAGGGTAAATCGTTGCAAGGAAACTAATCATGAGTGCTGTGCCTGTAATGATGCCTACGTCAGGCCATTGTAAATCAGACGGAAATTTACTGATAAAGTAGACATTCGGATCTAAGAACTGAATCGCAAAAGTTGATTCAACCCAGCCGATGATATCAGCTACATTCAGCGCTAATGTAACACCTAAAACCGTACCCATAAGGGTTCCTAAAATACCGATCACCGTGCCTTGAACCATAAAGATACGCATAATTCTGCCTGGTGTTGCACCCAAGGTTCTAAGAATTGCGACATCAGCCTTTTTGTCTGTCACAACCATGACTAAGGTGGATACAATATTGAAAGCAGCCACAAGTACGATCAGAAATAATAGAAGACCAATCATCCGCTTCTCTAGCTGAATCGCTTGGAACAGATTTCCATGTGTACGCGTCCAATCGCTAGTTCGATAGTAACCCTGAAGACCAGCAGCAATCTCTCTGACAGCTTTAGGAGCATCAAATAAGTCGTCAAATTTGAGGCGAATACCATCTACGCCATCACCTAAGCGCTTAATTTTTGCAGCATCTTTAATATGGATATAAGCCAAATTCGCATCTAACTCAGCACCCACTTCAAAAATACCAACCACAGTAAACCTTTTTAATCGCGGAACTACGCCCGCAACACTGACAGACGCTTCCGGCAAAACCAGGGTAACTTTATCACCGACGTTAACGCCTAAGTAGCGAGCCAAAAGGTTTCCTAAAACGATCCCAAATCGCTGCTGATTCAAAACATCAAGTGTTCCTGATTGGATATGGTCGCCAAGAATTGAAACGTCAGCCTCTTCAGCTGGATCAATGCCATTGATAAGCGCTCCACGAACAACACCGCGACTGGTCAACATCCCCTGCGCTTGAATGAAGGGTGCAGCAGCAATCACACGAGGGTTTTGCTCCAGCGATTCCACCAGCACAGGCCACTCTTCAATAGATTTTCCATAACCACTGATTGATGCATGCGGGACCATACCGAGAATGCGCTGTTTCAACTCTCGATCGAAACCATTCATAACTGAAAGAACAATAATTAAAGCAGCAACACCTAACATCAACCCCAGCATAGAGGCTAAAGAGATAAAGGAGATGAAATGGTTATTGCGCTTAGCTGCTGTATAACGCAATCCAATAAATATAGATAAGGGCTTAAACATGTGGCGATTAAACCACATAAAATTATGCGTGTGAAACGATAAAAGACTGAACTTTTGGGATAACAACAAGTCTTAACTCACTGTTATTAAAACAATAGTTACTATAAAAACTTTACATTTCAAACCAGTAAAACAAATCATTCATAGGTGCTTTTGTACGCATTTATTCATATACTCCAAACTATCTATGCAATATTAATTTGAGGGCAAAGCATGCAGGAACAAGATCGCCGTCAGTATTTTCGTATTGACCAACATGTTTCTTTAGAACTGAAAGTCATTTCTGAATCAGAAATTTCTGATCATCCAAACCCTACTCAGTTCGATGTTTCGCCAAACTTTTTATTATTAAGCCAGCTTCAATCGCTTGATAGTGATAGCAGCCACCTATTACGTAAGGTCGCAGAAAAAGATAGCAATATTGCGACCTTGTTAACGGTTATGCATAACAAGATTGAGCGAATTGCCCAAGCGATAGCTTCAACAGAAATGACTGTTGGTCAAAGCGCAATCCAAGAAGTCAATTTATCCGAAGGGGGCTTACAATTCAGACACAATGAAGCCATTGAGGAAGATGCATTCTTGTCCATCAAGCTCGTGTTCCCTGATTCATGTATCGGCCTTTTACTCTACGCCCAGTGCCTGAGAAGTGATTCCATGGGCGATGGCAGCCACCTGACCAGCGTAGAGTTTATTAAAATGCCTGAGAATTGCCGCATGATTTTGGCTCGCCAAATTTTCGAAAGCCAAGCTAAACTACGCAAACAGCAAACTGAAGAACCACAAGAAGCTTAAGTAATGACCAAAGGGATCATTGCACTCACACAAGCTTTTGATCGACTGAACCAAGTACAAAAGTCACTAAGCACTCAACTTCAACAAACTGACTGTAGATATTGGCTGTTTAGTGATAACCAACTGGATTCGTCATTGACGGACGCTATAAACACTATCACCAATATATGGCATTCAGCCGGAGGAGATGGTCGGCGTACCCAGAACCTATACGGCCTCATTGGTGTGCCTTCCCATATCATTCCACTGATCCACCAGCTCAATACTCATAAGCAAAATTTTCAAACTAGCGTCAGAAAATTTCGTGAAATTCACGGGAATCCAAACCAAATTATCTATAAACGCGCGGAAGAACTTAATTTAGCTCTTCAACAGCAAGGCATGGCGCGCGTCAACTTAAAACAGTGTTACCGCCAAATACCACTACTAGAAAAACGCCCAAACAAGGTGACATTTAGTTGGTACAGTAGCGGCAGAAGCCTAAAGAAAGTATCGATTAAAGAGGCTGAGCAGCGCCTGTTAGCTATGGATACGAATCAATTACATATCCAGCTACAGCTTCAAGCTTTAGGTAAAATTCCAAGTAATGAAGTATTGATACAGTTACAAAAACAAGTTCCGGTAATGCGTACGAATATAGTTTGGAAAGATAAAGACAAACTAATCAGAAAAGCTCGCAATTGTCCGCTTCCTTTATTTTTCCCTTTAGGTGCAGAAGAGGCTTTTCCGGAATATAATACCCCCTCTTTTACACCCCCCGATCAACGCAAACGGCAGCTTCGGAGTGATGTAATTATTGACCCCGAACCTTATTTGCCGAGTTTGCGCTTACACCGCTACAAAAAAACATGACAGAAGAAAAAACGAACAAAAGCACTAAACTCCATCATTTAGCGGCTGGTATAGGTTTCGCTGGCTTAATTTTGTGGTATTACGCAGGCTATAAACTAGGTTTTCTTGACTGGGCCATTCAGCAAGTCCCACCCAAATATGCTGGTGCAGGCATGATGGTTGGTGTCATGATCATGATGACGCCAGGCTTTTTCATTTGGTCCCGATATAACCGCTGGATTGAAAAGCGCTTAAACATCACTGGCCAATATTATGAAGATGAGTACTACAAAAACGACGAAGCTCTAAAAGAGCAACGAAAAAACAAAAAGAAGTAATATCCGTAGTGAAACTTATAGCACTCGGAACTCCCACTTATTCCTGAGTGCTCTTCAGCCTTAATTAAGGCTATACCGTTTAATATTTCCCTTGAAAAACCTTCACGTTATCTAACTTGAAGAATATCCAATCTAATTCTGTAATTAATAAACCCCTTTATTTTGTCGCTAATGGGCATGGCAAATGAGACATCGAAGTAGGAGGCTAATCATGCAGTCTTTACTTGCTTTAGTTATGCTTACTCTCGGCTGCTATGTCCCACTGTGTCTAAGCATGGAACTAGCGGTGACCTCCCCACTACCAAGCACTAACAAACATACATTTACCGATACTACTGCTGACTTATTAGATCCTTTATCAAATACAGAAGATGTGAAGAACCTTGCTAATGACTTAAACCAAATACAACTATTACAGCAAGAATATGACAAGTACCGCACTTTGGCAGACACAACGGAGTGGAAAACTATTCCAAGAGGACCACTATTAAGATTCGGTGATACCCACCCACACGTATCTATGATTCGTGAAAAATTAACAAAACTTGGCGATCTTTCATTAGCCAATTGTTCTTCAATTACTGATCCACTCTTCGATATAGAGTTACACGAAGGTTTAAAGAAATTTCAAAAAAGGCACGGTGCTAAAGTAGATGGCATTGTAGGTCCCGAAACAAGACGTACTCTAAATGTTTCTCTTCATAAAAGAGCGGATCAGTTATACGTAAATATTCTTCGGCTGCAGCAGTTCCAACCAAACACTGACCGCTACATTCGAGTCAATGTGCCTGCTTTTAAACTGGATTTGATTGAGCAAGGCAAATCAATCCTGAGTATGAAAACCATCGTGGGTAAGAAAAAAAGAAAAACCCCGATCTTCGAAACCGAAGTAAACCGAATTGTGATTAACCCCTCGTGGCACGTACCTAAGAGTATTGCTTATAAAGATATCTTGCCGGAACTTGAAAGGGATCCAAACTTTTTAAAAAAAGCCAGACTTCAGCTTGTGAGCGGATGGGGAAAAAATCAACGTATTATCACTAATGAAAATATAGAGTACGACAAACTCTACAAAGGGGAAAACTATCAACGATTTTGGGAAGCACCAAGCTCATCAAACACGCTTGGAAGTGTGAAATTTCTAACCTCTGGCCCTTATTCCGTATATCTACACGACACTTCAGCTAAGCGTCTTTTCGATGAATCTAAGCGCGCTTTTAGTTCAGGCTGTATTCGTGTTGAGCAACCTCGTCAACTTGCAGATCAACTAATGCGGATGACCCAAGGTTGGAACAGCAGCCAACTAGATCCACTATTCACACAAGAAAAAACAAAGCACATTCGCTTATTAGATCCAATCCCGTTGCATGTGACCTATTGGACTGCATTTATCGATAAAGATGGCGATTTAAACTTCCGGCATGACCTATACAAACGAGATAGGTACGACTTAACGAGACTAACAGAAGGGACTCAAAGTGCAGACGCACGTCAAAATTGAGCAAACTGCTCATAACCTACACAAGAATAATTCATGCAAATAGCTGGTTAATTTATATACAAACAAATATTTGATCAGGCATAATCATTTCTTTTCCAGATGTATAGACTCCTAATGACCGATCAGATAGATTCTATTAATATCCCTTCTCCGACACGACGTAAATTTTTAAATGCCCTAGGTGGATTATCAGCATTAAGCGCCATACCATCTGCAGCCTTCGGCAATATCCATAAGGCCAAAGACCACTCGCTATCCTTGGTCAACCTCCACACAGGCGAAACGTTAAATAGTACATTTTTCACTCAGGGTAGTTTTCAAGAAGATAGTCTTGGCGCACTTGATCACCTATTGCGCGATCATCGAACAGATCAAGTTCACCCAATGAACCAACAGTTAATTATGCTGCTGCATGATCTGCAACAAACCTTCGGTGCTCATAAGCCTATTCACGTCATATCTGCTTATCGCTCACCTAAAACCAATGCCATGTTGAGCAGTAAAAGCGGAAAAGTAGCTAAAAAGAGCCTACACATGCAGGGAAAAGCTATTGATATTCGTATCCCGGGTGTAGATGTCAAAGATCTACAACGCGCAGCATTGAGTATGAAGTCTGGAGGTGTCGGCTTATATACGCGCAGTAATTTTGTGCATCTAGATGTAGGCCGCGTAAGACAGTGGGGAGCATAAAGCATACCGCTACGGGCTTTTATGAGTAGGAATAGATTTATTCTGCGCTTCTATCTGATTACTTTCAGCTTCGACTTCACTGTTAGGTTGAGTCGGAGCTGACAATTCACCACCAGCAATCCGTAACTTTTGGCTACGGCCACTTATCGAAAAATTCTCAGCATATCAACTGACAGCAAACTATTTACTTAGCTTTAGAGCTAATCATGCTAATTTAACTCTTCAACACCACGGTTTGCCAGTTGATCAGCCAATTCATTTTCAGGATGGCCGCTATGCCCTTTAACCCAACGCCAATCGATTGTATGTGCCTCAGTAGCTTTATCTAACCGCTGCCATAGGTCAGCATTTTTTACAGGTTTTTTTTGTGAGTTTTTCCAACCGCGCTTCTTCCAGCCATCAATCCATTCAGTGATGCCTTGTCTGACATATTGAGAGTCTGTGGTTAGGATAACTTCACATGGGCGATTAAGAGTCTCTAAAGCCTTGATCGCTGCCATTAATTCCATGCGATTGTTGGTAGTACCATGCTCACCACCCCAGAGCTGCTTTTCAGCATCCCCATAACGCATAACAGCACCCCACCCTCCTGGTCCAGGGTTTCCTTTACAAGCACCATCAGTGAATATTTCAACGATCTTCACAAACTTTCCTTAATGATTTTCGGGTAGTGGGTTCCGCGACTGGCAGAGTAATGAGCCTTCTTAACCCCCAGCCAGAACGCAGCGGAGTCATGCCAGCAATATCTTTACGCGCCAACAAAACAGAAAACGCCCCCGTATGACCGGGTAAACGTCTTGCAACACTTTCGACTAGCCTAAAACGACTTCGCCATTTGGCCTTAGTGAAAGGAGCGCGATAATAACCTGAAAGTTGACGTAATTCAGTTAATTCTAAAAGCTTTAACCAATCAGATAGCCTTCTATGGCTAAGGAATCGACCACTCCAAGGGGGTAAATCATGGTTCCGTTTTGTCAGTCGATAAAGCCCCCAAGAGCTCACCGGATTAAACCCGACAATAACAACATGACCACCTGGTCTTAGGATTCTGGAGGCCTCCCTTAAAACTTGATGGGGGGAATCAGTGAAATCTAACGCATGGTGAAGAAGGACTACGTCAACACTCTCATGAGCTAAAGGTAGCTCTGCATTATCTGCAACAATACAGTGATCACTGACCCCTAAGCTAAGTTTAGGAATAATAGAAAAACAATGGGTTACAGGACTGCCTTCAAATAAAGTTATCCGACTATCTACAGACAGCTGGGCTAAGTGCATTCCAAACAGAGCACCGACCACCCGCTCTACTGTATCTCTTTCATCCTGTAGCAGCTCCTGACCTAGTTCGGTATCAAACCAAGCCATGATATGTGGAAGCTGAGCGTCTAATGAGCGACTCATATTATTCGCCATAAATTTGTCTAATTAGAACTGGTCCGATGTAATATAAGCAGTATTATATTTCTTTTATAACACTGCAAATGAAGGTTTTACCTTTCAGTTATAGGAGCTGTCAAATGTTTAGCGTTACTCCAATTCCTGCTTTTTCAGATAATTATATTTGGCTCCTTAAACTACCTAACAGTCGCAAAGTCGCTGTTGTAGATCCAGGCGATGCCGCTCCAGTTATTCGCTACTTAAATGATAATAACTTTGAACTAGACGTTATCTTAATTACACATCACCATTACGATCACACTGACGGCGTAAAAGAACTTACGGACAGATATCAAGTTCCCGTTTATGGGCCTCACAACTCTCCTTTTTCAGGCATAACGCATTTCCTTAAAGAAGGTGAAAAATTGGACATCTGGGGGCAACAACTCATCATTAAAGAGATCCCTGGACATACACTCGATCACATCAGTTATTTCATAAACGGAGAGCAGCCTCAATTATTTTGCGGTGACACTCTATTCTTAGCTGGATGCGGGCGTTTGTTTGAAGGTACACCGAAGCAGATGTTAGCGGCAATGACTCATTTCCAATCTTTGCCTGACAACACCGAAGTTTATTGCACCCATGAATACTCACTGGCAAATCTAGCCTTTGCTGAAGCAGTTGAACCTGAAAATACTGATGTCAAAGATGCGATAAACCTGTGTTCCAAGCTTCGGAATTCTGATCGCCCGACCTTACCAACAACTATTGCCCAAGAAAAACGTATTAACCCCTTTATGCGCTCGGATCAGGTAAGTGTTATTACCGCTGCTCAGAAATTTACTCATCAGACTCAGCTAGATCAAGAAGCCGTATTTGCAGCCATCAGAGAATGGAAGAATCAATTTTAATTTGTTGATTTTCTAGCTTTTCCAGAGAACTCTTGACCCTTCAAGGGCCACTGATAGAATGGATCGATTTGGGAACCTGCGAATAAGCCTCATACGTTCTCAGTGGGCTATAAAATGACCAGATCCGCGAAAGTCAGTACAGCGAAATGTCTAGACCTTTTCAAGCTGACTGACAAAGTAGATGGTCATTTTAGAGTCCACCCTACGGGGCTTGCAGAGCAACCGAATCACTTTGTTAATGATTTTCGACAGGCAACCAGCAAGCCTGTAATCATTGCCTCGTGCTTCAATTGCTCTGTAAGCCTGAATCGTATAGGGTTTGTTCGCAGGTTCCGTTACCTCCTAAGCATCGGAGCACCATGTTTTCATCTTCTAAATCGGTCCTGCTATCTATAGCTGCAGGCGTTGTATTAAGCGGTTGCCAATCCGTTACCGAAAAAAACACCACCCCATCTAATAACGGCATAGATAGTCAGCCTTTTCAGGCAAAAAACATCTCTCATTTTGATGATGAAGCTGAACCTACTCCTAATGATTTATGGGAAGTCACTCGCAATCATATGGAGATGGAACTGCATCTAGATAACCCTAGAGTTCAAACCCATCTCAGATGGTACAAAAAACACCCGAACCATATGGAACGGGTCGTAAAACGTGCAGCACCTTATTATCACCATATTTTAAACAGCGCGATTGAACGCGGAATTCCTGTTGAATTAGCACTACTTCCGATCATTGAGAGTGCATACGATCCATTTGCCTACTCTCATGGCCGAGCAGCAGGACCATGGCAATTCATTCCTTCTACTGGTAAGTATTTTGGCCTAAAACAAAACTGGTGGTACGACGGACGCCGAGATATTTTGAATTCAACTGATGCTGCCTACACGTACTTAAAAAAGCTACATAAACGCTTTGACGGAGACTGGTTACTTGCCCTAGCAGCTTATAACGCAGGCGGTGGCAACGTATCTAAAGCAATTAGGCGTAACAAGCAAAAAGATAAACCAACCGACTACTGGTCCCTCAATCTACCAAAAGAAACCATGGCTTATGTCCCTAGATTTTTGGCTGTAGCTGCAGTTGTTAAAAACTCAGAGTATTACGGCTTAACTCTACAGCCAATTCCAAACAAACCTCATTTCAGGGTGGTAGAAACAGGTAGCCAAATTGATATTGCCCAAGCAGCAACTATGGCGAATATCAGTACAAAGGAATTGTATCTTTTAAATCCAGGATTTAACCGCTGGGCAACAGCTCCGGAAGGACCACATCGTTTACTAGTCCCAGTAGAGAACGCTGAACAATTTACCAATGCACTTAAAGAGCTACCGAGCAACCAACGCGTTAAATGGGTACGTCACAAAATTCAGTCTGGAGACTCATTAATTGCCATTGCTAACAAATATAAAACTTCAGTAAACCTCATCCGTTCGACCAACAAAATTAGTGGTAACAATATCCGTGCAGGTAAAACGCTGCTAATACCAACCGCAAGCAAGCAGGCATCAGAGTACGTTCTCAGTCAGCAACAACGTCATGCTGATAGACAGAAGACGATTTCACGTACAACTGATCGCCAACAAAAGCATCATACGGTCCAGTCAGGTGATAGTTTTTGGAGCATTGCCAACCGTTACAACGTCGGTGTACGTCAGTTAGCACGTTGGAACAGCATGGCACCAGGTGACCCATTACGAGTTGGCAAGAAACTAGTTATTTGGAGCAAACCAACACAAACCGCGCTAAACGAAACCGATCGCCAAGTAATCCGCAAAGTGGGTTACAAGGTACGCCAAGGTGATTCGCTTTCTGTTATCGCCAACAAATTTAATGTTAATGTGGCAGATATCTTACGTTGGAACAAGATCAACAAAGCTAAGTATATTCGCCCAGGGCAACATCTGACCTTGTATGTAGATGTTACCCGAGCACACTAATTCAGGACGACTGACTCATGGACGCTACAAGTATTTTTATTATTGTTTTTGCGACAGTCACTGCAATTGCGTTTAAAGTCATTCTTTATAAACGCATTCAAAAGTGGATGGATCAAGACCTAATAAAAGGCCTAGCTGATGGCAATGAGGAAAAACTAACGTTCCTACAACTGCAATATCAGCAACTCGTCGACGCCAAAGTTAAGCGTAAGCATCTCCATAATCAGCTAACTGAATTGTCCGAACAATTTGAACAAAAAAGCTAAGGAACAGTCTTATCAGTGGCTTTTACTGGAACCCAGCAAAGGTCACTGATATAAAAGATAATTTACGTTAAGAAGGAACCTTAGATTGCTTACACTCAAACCTCGTACTTGCTCTTCTCTACGCAAATTAAGTATTTGGTTGTGCCTTTCCAGTTTCCTTACTCCTGCACCTCTATTGGCAGATGTGGTTACATCGAGCCATGGCATTGCAATACATGGCGACCTTAAATACCCTGCCAACTTTAAGCACTTTGATTATGTGAACCCTGATGCACCCAAAGGCGGCAAAGCCATTCAATCTGCTTTGGGAACATTTGATAGCTTTAACAACTTCATCGTCAAAGGAACCCCTGCTGACGGGCTTGGCCTCCTATACGATAGTTTACTTGGTAAAGCTCAAGACGAACCTTTTTCCCTATATGGTCTCGTTGCTGAATCGCTAGAAGTGCCAGCTGATCGTAGCTGGATTATTTTTAATATACGCCCTGAAGCAAAATTTAGTGACGGCCACTCAATTACTGCAGAAGACGTAGTTTTCAGTTTAGAAACCTTGAGATCTAAAGGCGCACCTTTCTACAAAGCATACTATGCCGACATAGAATCAGTTGAAGCACTTAATCCTCACCGAGTTAAATTTAATTTCCGCAACAACCTTAACCGTGAGTTAGCCCTTATCGTTGGTGAAATTGCAATTTTGCCTAAACATTTTTGGCAAGATAGAGATTTCCAAAAACCGAGTTTAGATATTCCGGTTGCCTCTGGTTCATACACGATTGATAGTTTTGATGCCGGGCGTAGTATCACCTATAAGCTAAGCCCTGATTACTGGGGTAAAGACCTACCCGTTAATATAGGTCGTCATAATATTAAATTTCTTACCTACGATTACTACAGGGATAACACGGTAGCAATGGAAGCTTTTAAAGCTGGTGAATACGATTTCCGTCAAGAAAATTCATCAAAGCGCTGGGCTACTAGCTATACCGGGTCTGCAGTAGATTCAGGCAAGATAATTGTCAAAGAGTTAGGTCATGAAAACCCAACGGGTATGCAAGCCTTCGTTCTAAACACTCGACGACCGCAATTTGAAGACCCGCGTGTTAGACAAGCACTAGCGCTAGCATTTGATTTCGAATGGACCAATAGAAACATCTTTTACAACGCCTATACCCGTACCCATAGCTTTTTCTCCAACTCGGAGATGGCCGCCACTAGCCTGCCAACCGAGAAAGAGATCGAGATACTTGAGCCTATTCGTGACCAAATCCCTACCGAGGTATTTACTCAAATTTACCGTGCTCCTGAAACCAGTGGTAATGGCCGAATCTATACCGAGCTGCGTCAAGCTAAACGCCTACTTCAACAAGCCGGATGGATCTTTAAACAAGGTAAGTTAGTCCACAAAGAGACTGGCGAACCACTTAAAATCGAAATGCTGCTTTATTCACCTGCTTTCGAACGAGTAGTCGCTCCCTTTATTCGTAACTTGGAACGATTGGGTATTCACTCAAGCATTCGTTTAGTTGATGTTTCACAATACATCAGCCGCCTGCGTAAGTATGATTTTGACGTAGTTGTAAGCGGATTTGGTCAATCCTCCTCACCGGGTAATGAACAACGTGATTACTGGCATTCCTCTGGTGCTGATGTTGAAGGCAGCCGTAATCTCATCGGAATCAAAAATCCAGCGGTTGATTACCTAGTAGACCAGCTTATTCAATCCCCTGATCGTGAGCAGTTGGTTTTACGAACTCGTGCCCTTGATCGCGTGCTGCAATGGAATCATTACGTTATCCCTCAATACCATATTAATAAATATAGAGTGGCTTATTGGGATAAATTTGAAATGCCGAGCACTCGCCCTAAATACAATCTAGGTTTTGATACTTGGTGGATCAAACCATCCGAGGGCGCTAAATAATGGCTGCGTATATCCTAAGGCGTTTACTTCTGATCATTCCTACCTTGATAGGAATTCTGACGATCAACTTTATCATTGTTCAAGCAGCCCCTGGCGGCCCCGTTGAGCAAACGATTGCTCAATTGGAAGGCATTAATGTCGGTGCGACGGCTCGAGTCAGTGGCGCACAAAATGACCTAACAACCGAAGCGAGCAGCGCGAATGGTGGTGACAGTAGCTATCGTGGTGCGAGAGGCTTAGACCCAGAATTGGTAAAAGAGATCGAAGCGCTATACGGTTTTGATAAACCCGCTCACGAACGCTTTTGGCAGATGCTAAAAAACTACGCCGTTTTCGATTTTGGAAATAGCTTATTTAGTGACAAATCGGTAGTCGATTTAATCATCGAAAAACTACCGGTCTCTATCTCCTTAGGCCTTTGGGCGACATTGATTACTTACGCTGTTTCCATTCCTTTAGGTATACGTAAAGCAGTTAAAGACGGCACCCCTTTTGATGTCTGGACCAGTACCGCAATAATCGTTGGCTACGCCATTCCGAACTTCCTATTTGCGATTTTACTGATCGTCATCTTCGCAGGCGGCACTTGGTTAGACTGGTTCCCACTTCGAGGACTGACGTCACCTAACTTTGATGAATTAAGTTTGTGGGGCCAGATTAAAGATTACTTCTGGCACATCACCCTACCAGTTATCGCAACTGTTATCGGCAGTTTTGCGACATTAACGATGCTAACCAAAAATTCATTTTTAGATGAGATCAACAAGCAATATGTGCTTACGGCACGTGCTAAAGGCCTTTCCGAAAAAAAAGTCCTTTATGGTCACGTCTTCCGTAACGCCATGCTTATCATCATTGCTGGTATGCCTGCAGCGCTTATCTCAATCTTCTTTACCGGCTCTATGCTGATTGAGGTCATCTTCTCCCTTGATGGCATTGGGCTTCTAGGTTATGAGGCGGTAATCAACCGTGATTACCCTGTTATCTTTGGCACCCTGTATATCTTCACCCTTATCGGTTTATTACTTAAATTGATCAGTGACATTACTTATGTACTGGTAGACCCAAGAATAGACTTTGAAAGCAGGGAGCTTTGATCATGGGTGTATTAGTTAATAAACTCAGCCCTCTCAATCAGCGCAGGATCGAAAACTTCCGTAAAAACAAACGCGGCTATTGGTCTCTATGGATCTTTAGCACGCTATTTGTCCTATCGTTATTTGCAGAGATTATTGCGAATGACGATCCGCTGGTAGTGTCATATAAGGGCGATCTATATTTCCCAGTCGCTGTAAATTACACTGAACTGACCTTTGGCGGTGAATTTGAAAGCCCTGCGGATTTCAAAGATCCTTACATTCAAGACCTTATACATAATCAAGGACAAGGCTGGATTATCTGGCCGCTGATTAAGTACAACTACAGTACGATCAATTACGACCTTCCTGTACCTGCTCCATCCCCTCCAACAATGGACAATCTGCTAGGTACAGATGACCAAGCTCGTGACGTATTAGCTCGCGTTATCTATGGTTTCCGTATTTCCATTCTGTTTGCTGTCGTACTTACTTTAGCGAGCTCTGTTATCGGTGTGGTTGCTGGTGCTATTCAGGGCTACTACGGCGGCAAAGTTGACCTATTTTTCCAACGTTTTATTGAGATTTGGTCTGGCCTTCCAGTTCTGTTCTTGCTGATCATTTTAGCCAGTATCGTTGAACCTAATTTTTGGTGGCTATTGGGCATTATGCTTCTCTTCTCTTGGATGCAATTGGTTGATGTCGTGCGTGCCGAGTTTCTACGTGGTCGTAATCTAGAATATGTTCGCGCTGCCCGTGCTCTTGGCTTAAATAACCGCATGATCATGTTCCGCCATATTCTTCCTAATGCCATGGTGGCGACGCTGACCTTTATGCCATTTATCTTTAATGGTTCTGTTGTTACGTTGACTGCACTGGATTTCTTGGGCTTTGGCCTCCCTCCTGGCAGCCCATCACTGGGAGAGTTAGTTGCACAAGGAAAAACAAACCTTCATGCACCATGGTTAGGTATCACGGCTTTCTGCAGCCTTGCATTGATGCTTACCCTTCTAATCTTTATAGGTGAAGCTGTACGTGACGCCTTCGACCCAAGGAAAGTGTCATGACGTCTCCGCTATTAAGTGTTCGCAACCTATCCGTCACTTTTGATCAGGGTAGTGAAGCTACTGTAGAAGCAGTGAAACAAGTTAGCTTTGATATACCTCGAGGTGAGACGCTTGCATTGGTAGGAGAATCAGGCTCTGGCAAATCCGTATCCGCAATGTCCGTTCTGCGCCTACTCCCCTACCCTAAAGCGAGCCATCCTAGCGGTGAAATTCACTATGATGGTCAAGACCTACTGAGCTATAACGAAAATCAGATGCGCCAGTTACGCGGCGATAAGATTAGCGTTATCTTTCAGGAACCAATGACTTCGCTAAACCCGCTACACACAATTCAGAAGCAGATTGGTGAATCCCTATTACTTCATAGGGGGATGACCGGTAAACAAGCTCGTTCGCGGATTCTTGAGCTACTAGAGTTAGTCGGCATACCTGAGCCCGAGAAACGCTTAAATAGCTACCCTCATGAACTTTCCGGCGGTCAGCGTCAACGAGTAATGATCGCGATGGCACTCGCAAATGATCCTGAACTGCTTATCGCTGACGAGCCAACTACTGCACTTGATGTAACAATTCAGGAGCAGATACTAGAGTTGCTTAAGTCCCTGCAAGAAAAACTGGGCATGGCGATTTTGCTGATTACTCATGACCTGAATATTGTTCGTCGTTACGCGCATCATGTCTGTGTTATGTATAAAGGTGAGCAAGTCGAATCGGCTCCAACGGCTCAACTGTTTGCACAACCACAACACCCTTACACTCAAACGCTGTTAGATGCGGAACCATCAGGTAATCCTGCTATTGTTCAATGTGAGCAAGAGCGCTTGCTAGAAACAGAAAAGTTAAAAGTTTGGTTTCCTATTACGAAAGGCTTTTTCAAAAAGACCGTTGATCATATTAAAGCGGTAAACAGCATCGACCTCTCTGTTAACCGCGGTGAAACACTTGGCATTGTGGGAGAATCCGGCTCAGGAAAAACCACATTAGGCCTCGCCATTTTGAAACTGCAACGCAGTGAAGGCGAAATCACGTTTGATCAGACCGCTCTTGCACCTTTAGATCAAAAAGCGGTTAAACCTTTACGTAAACGGATGCAGATAGTTTTTCAAGACCCCTTTGGCAGCTTGAGTCCACGCATGTCTATTGCTGAGATCATTGCTGAAGGACTCGATATTCACCAGCCAGAATCTAAAGCGGAACACGAACAAGCGATCATCGATGTACTACAAGAGGTTGGTATCGATCCTGAAACTAGGCATCGCTATCCGCATGAGTTCTCTGGAGGTCAGCGGCAGCGTATCGCCATCGCACGCGCATTGGTACTGAAACCCGAACTTATCGTATTAGATGAGCCCACCTCTGCGTTAGATCGCACGGTACAGAAACAAATTGTTGAACTATTGCGCAACCTTCAGGAAAAATATGGCTTAACTTATCTATTTATCAGCCATGATTTAGCCGTTGTAAAAGCGCTAAGTCACAAGCTAATAGTGATGCGCCATGGAGATATCATCGAACAAGGTGATGCCCAAGCAATCTTTGCATCACCTAAAGCTGAATACACACAACAGCTACTGGCAGCCGCATTTAATCAATAAGTCGAGTATGCCTCTCCCACTTTAAGACGAAGCGGTGCTAATTCTTTAGCGCCGTTTCTAGTTCTTTCTATTTACTTTTGTCTGCATCAAGATCAGAGTACAACTATCAGAAAATATAGGATTAATAGTTTCTACAGCTGCTAATCCCATATTTTTTGAGGATAAAAACAATGACAAACCCAACGGAGCCGCACAAGATTCTTGTGATTGGCGGGGGCGCTGGCGGCCTTGAGCTCGTCACCCAACTAGGCCACCGCTACCGAAAAACCCCCTCAGTTGAAGTAACCTTAGTCGATCAAAAACGTTCCCATATCTGGAAACCTCTTTTACATGAGGTAGCCACAGGTTCGCTTGATCCAAATACTGATGGTGTTGTTTACCACGCTCACGCGGTCAAACACCATTATGAGTTCGAACTAGGTACTTTTTGTGGTCTAAATAAAGACACAAAGACCATCACACTAGCTGAAACAGTGGATGAAGACGGCATTCAAATTCTGCCAGAAAGACATCTGCAATATGACACGTTAATTCTTGCCATCGGCAGTGTCAGCAATGATTTCAATACACCGGGCGTTAAAGATCACTGCTTCTTCCTAGATACGGCTAAACAAGCTGAACGTTTCCATAACGCGCTAATTAACAATTTCATGCGTGTAAACCAACGTGAAAACGGCGTATTAAATATCGCGATTGTTGGTGCAGGCGCAACGGGTGTTGAGCTCGCGGCTGAGCTTTACAACGTAACCGACATGCTTAAGTCATACGGCCTTCCGAAAATGACTGCTAAGCAACTGAAGGTTACACTGATTGAAGCTGGCCCACGCATTTTACCTGCCCTACCTGCTCGTATCTCAGCCTGTGCACGCGATGAACTGGCAGCATTAGGTGTAGATGTTTGTGAAGATACGTTGATCAAATCTGCGAACGCTAATGGCTTCGAAACAGCTGACGGTTCAGAAATCGAGGCTGACATGATGATCTGGGCTGCAGGTGTTAAAGCACCTGACTTCCTAGCAGATCTTTATGGCTTTGAGTTAACCCGCACAAACCAGATTCTTGTTAAACCAACGCTTCAATCCAGCATCGACGATAGCATTTACGTGATTGGTGATTGCTGTGCTTGTGCGCAGGAAGATGGTAGTTGGGTGCCGCCTCGGGCCCAATCAGCACATCAAATGGCGTCAATCGTTAAGAAAAACATTATTCTTACCGAAAAAGGCAAACCACTTAAAAATTTCGTCTACAAGGACCACGGTTCACTGGTCAACCTTAGCCGTTACAGTACCGTGGGCAGCTTGATGGGCAACCTTTCAAAGAACTCGATGTTTATTGAAGGGAAAATTGCTCGCATCGTGTACGTTTCACTTTATCGTATGCACCAAATTGCCATTCACGGCTTCTTCAAAGCGATGATCGTTTATATTGCTGAGAAGATCGGAAAAGTAGTACGACCGAAGATGAAACTGCACTAAGTTTCTAGATTGGAATAGTACGCTGATTGTTGATCTTAAATCAGCGCACTATTCCCACTCATTTTGATAAGCTACTTCCCTAGTCCAACAATAGTTAGACCCTTCGCTCATCTTATCTAGTTCCGCTTTTAAAAACTCAGTAAATACCGCCACCTTACGTGGTAGAAAATCCCGCTTAGGGTAGAGTAAATACACACCATAACCTTTCGGCTCAATTGGTGGAAATAATGAAACTAGATCACCTCTATCTAAAGCATCTTTGAATAAAAAATGTGGTCCTTGCATCACACCAACACTACCAAGGCATAAATCCACCAGCGCTTGACCATCATCAACCACTATAAAGCTGTTCGGATCCAACATTTCGACAGTTTCATCCACTTCAGCTAAAACAGGCATCAATTTACCTGTCTGCTTAAAGCGAAAACGTATCCATCGGTGATTATTAAAATCCTGAAAACTATCAATTGGCCCATGCGCTTTAAGATAGTCTCGTGTTACGCAGGTTAGAAAGTCCATTGGACTCAACTTATGCAACACCATACGGCTATCGGATACCGTGCCTGTTCGGATCGAAAGGTCGATTCCCCGTTCGATAATATCGACATATTCATCGGAGAAACTCAATTGCAGGCTAATATCTGGGTACTGTTCGGTAAATTTAGAGAGTAATGGAACAATATATAAACGCCCGTAAGCGACCGGTAAATTTACCTTTAGAACACCCGCTGCAGACTCATTACCCGATTTCAGACGCTGCTCACACTCATCTAGATCTATGAGTAACGTTCTTACAGTCTCCAGGTATTCCTTTCCCGCATCAGTAATGGTCAGCTTTCGGGTAGAACGATAAAACAGTGTATAGGCTAACTGCTTTTCTAATCGGCTTATCGCCTTGCTTACTGTAGATGCATCCGTACCTAGTAACGCTGCGGCAGCTGCAAATGATCCTTTTTCGCATACGGTAATAAACGTTTTTAATACATTGAATTTATCCATTCATGAAGAATATTCACCAATGAAATTCTGATCAAGATATTTTTCACTTATGAGCTTGATTCTAAAATTGTCGCAATTAACTTTCCGGAGATAAAAATGAGAAAGCAATTTGTACGACTAACAGCAACTCTGGTTTTACTGTTCTTAAGCCAACTATCATTCGCTGAGAGTAAGAAGATCGGTATCCTTGTTTTTGATGGTGTTCTAACATCCGATGTAACAGCGCCATTAGAAGTTTTTGGCGTCGCCAGCAGAAAAACATGGTTTAGTGACTACACGCCTATCGTTATTAATGTCGAAGATAAGCCCTCAGTGACAACTGAAGAAGGACTAAGCTTAAACAGCCCCTATTGGATTGGTAATGCTCCCGAACTGGATGTTTTAATCGTACCTTCTAGCTACGACATGGACCCGCTGATCGAAAATATCCAGTTAATCCAGTTCATTAAAAACACAGCTAACAACGCTGAATGGATGGCGAGTAACTGCTCCGGTTCTTTCTTACTTGGTAAAGCAGGCCTGTTGGATGGGTTAAAGGCCACTACTTGGGCAGGAGGCGAAAAAGACCTTGCTCGCACCTTTCCAAATGTAAAAGTCCAATACGATCAGAATGTAGTTGTTGATGGTAATGTGGTTACATCAAATGGCAGCTTAGTTAGCTATCAAGCAGCGCTGGTGCTTCTGAGTAAATTAGCATCGGCCTCTAAAGCTAATGAAGTAGCAGAGGCACTTCAATACACACGCTTTTCGACTAAGAAATTTATTTTGTAATTAACTCAGGCTCAGCAAATCTATTTGCTGAGCCTTCTATCATTTAAATTATAAACAACGAAAATATTACTCACACGACCTGTACGAGTTGAAGCCCACTCTCGAAGATACTCAATCTTTTCAGACATCACTACAGACAGAGGCCGAGTCTTTCGTAACTCGGCATGGTGTAAAGCTTGATTACATCTCTAAGCGCCTATGCAAAGCAAATCAAATAGTTAACTCGGGCATTTGACCTGTTGACCGAAACAGATGATACAAGCCTAATTGCTGTAATAAAGAAAAGGAATTCCGATGAAACTACTGACTTTAACAGTATGGCTGAGCAGCATAGCTATATACCTTGTGAGTGACACTCTAGGGCTTCGCGATTATATAACCATCGCCATACCTGCAGCCTTTCTACTCTTATCTTTTATCTTGGTAGAACAGTTCAAAGCGATGTTCAGATGGTTCCATCATTTGATCGTTATTCAAATTTTAGCCTGGTACCTGTATTCGATGTACTTGCATATGCCAAGAATGGAAGGCAACGTCATAGAACAATACCTTTCAAATTCACAGATTTTCCTAACTGCTAATTGGTACATTGGTTTTATGCTGTTTTTTGGACTAATTTCGATACCGCAAACAAAGAAGACCAAGCAAGCCATGCTCCACCCAACAATTGAATGCGCAATACCTGAAGAATCATTAGGCAAAAAATAAGGCGGTTAAACCGCCTTATTAGATTAATTAAAAATTATAACTTAACGTTATTTAGGAAACCGAAGCCACATCAGAGATAACCTGACGTATCCAACGGTGAGCAGCGTTATGTTGTAGCAATGGGCTCCACGCCATTTTGAACTCAAATTCCGGAATATCAAAAGGCGGTTTTTTCACTACTAATCTTGGGCTTTCTGATTGTATAGCAGCAGCACGACTCGGAATAGTTGCAATAAGCCCACGCTGAGATGCAAGCAATGCAGCTGATTGATAATGTCGAGTAAATACCGAGATATGGCGTTTATAGCCAATTGAGTCTAATGCCTCGTCAACCCAACCGAGCCGCTTGGTATCCTCAGGCGTGATACCCATACCAGCTCCCATGCCGGTTTTACTCACCCAAACGTGATTTGCCCTGATATAAGTTTCCAAACAGTAATCATGGGAAATGGGATTATCTACGGCAAACAAACACGAAAACGAATCTTTCCATAAGGTCTTTTGATGGAAGGATTGCGGCATAGTATCGAAACGGTTAATAACCAGATCAACCAAGCCCTGCTCCACTTCAAGAAAGCTCATATCACTCGGCGTTAGGATATCAAGGACAACATCTGGCGCTTCACGGTTCAAACGCTTTAATAATCGGGGTAATAGCGTTGCCTCACCATAGTCACTGGTCATTATACGAAAGACTCGATCACTGGATTTAGCATCAAACTCTGTTGTTGGTTCTATAACCTGTTCTACCGATGCAAGGATCTGTCTAAGCAGTGGCTGCAATGATTGAGCACGCTCAGTAGGCACCATTCCTTCACTGGTTCGAACCAAAAGTGGGTCACCAAAAGTTTCACGCAACCGCCGCAAACCGTTACTCATAGCAGGCTGTGTAATCCCAAGTAAGCTGGCGGATCGAGTCACATTACGCTCCCGCAGCAAAATATCAAGATACACCAAAAGGTTAAGGTCGATTTTATCCAGATTCATATCAATGCCGTAATCATGCGTGTTTCAGTGATAATACCATAGAACTATTCACAGGATAAATACTGCAAATAACAGGCATTTATTTCAATTATAGGGTTAACCGCACTAGAATCGATTGCGAAACTTTTAAGAGTTAGCCGAAAACTGGCTAGCAACTAATATAGAAGGAATGACCATGTCATCACTGAACAAAGACATCGAAAGCATTGCAGGTCTTAAAGCTGAAGCTGGTAGCCCTTGGGATGCAATCAACCCAGAATCTGCTGCACGCATGCGCGCTCAGAACAAATTCAAAACTGGCCTAGATATCGCTAAGTACACTGCTGGTATCATGCGTCGCGACATGGCTGAGTTCGACAAAGACAAAACTAAGTACACTCAGTCTCTAGGCTGCTGGCACGGTTTTGTTGGTCAGCAGAAGCTGATCTCTATCAAGAAGCACTTCGGTTCTACTGAGCGTCGTTACCTATACCTATCTGGTTGGATGGTTGCTGCTCTACGTTCTGACTTCGGTCCTCTACCAGACCAGTCTATGCACGAGAAAACTTCTGTAGCTTCTCTTGTTAACGAACTTTACACATTCCTTCGTCAAGCTGACGCTCGTGAACTAGGCGGTCTATTCCGTGCACTAGACAAAGCACGTGAAGCTGGTGATGCTGCTCTAGAAGCTGACATCCAGTCTCAGATCGACAACCACGAAACTCACGTAGTGCCAATCGTTGCTGACATCGATGCTGGTTTCGGTAACGCTGAAGCGACTTACCTAATGGCTAAGCAGATGATCGAAGCAGGTGCGTGCTGCCTACAGATCGAAAACCAGGTTGCTGACGAGAAGCAGTGTGGTCACCAGGACGGTAAAGTAACTGTTCCTCACGCTGACTTCCACGCTAAACTACGTGCTCTACGTTACGCTTTCCTTGAGCTAGGTGTAGATGACGGTGTTATCGTTGCTCGTACTGACTCTGAAGGTGCTGGCCTAACTAAAGAAATCGCTGTAGTTAAAGAACCAGGCGATCAAGGCGACGTATACAACTCTTACCTAGACGTTGAAGAAGTTGCTCCAGAAGATACTGCTGAAGGCGACGTACTAATCAGCCGTAACGGCAAGCTAGTTCGTCCTAAGCGTCTACCTTCTGGTCTATACCAGTTCCGCGCAGGTACTGGCCACGAGCGTTGCGTATTCGATTGTATCGAAGCTATCAATGCTGGTGCTGACCTTCTTTGGATCGAGACTGCTGTACCAACAGTTCACGAAATCAAAGGCATGATGGACGACGTTCGCAAGGTACACCCAAATGCGAAACTAGTTTACAACAACTCTCCATCTTTCAACTGGACTCTAAACTTCCGTCAGCAGACTTACGATGCATGGGCTGCTGAAGGTAAAGACGTTTCTGGTTACGACCGCGACAACCTAATGTCTGCTGATTACGACGGTTCTGAGCTGTCTGACGCTGCTGACGCTCGCGTTCAAACGTTCCAGGCTGATACTGCTCGCGAAGCGAACGTATTCCACCACCTAATCACTCTGCCTACTTACCACACGACTGCACTGTCTGTTGATAACTTGGCTAAAGAATACTTCGGTGAGAAGGCTATGCTTGGTTACGTTGAAGGCGTACAGCGTAAAGAAATCCGTCAGACTATCGCATGTGTTAAGCACCAAAACATGTCTGGTTCTGACATCGGCGACGACCACAAAGAATACTTTGCTGGTGAGAACGCTCTAAAAGCTGGCGGCGCGAAAAACACGTCTAACCAGTTTAACTAAGCAATACTAGCTAAGGCGCATGCTCTAGCTTGCTAGGGCATCTACCTTGCGTAGAAAGGCGGCCCCTTTTTAAGGTGTCGCCTTTTTTATACCTGCTACAAATACTAAGAAAGTTAAAAAGGATTCATTTTTATTTTTAAGATAGAATCCCCTACTGCTTTCAATTGCAAACTGATTAAGTGATTTAGATTATGACTACACCTACTTTTCTTACAGACGCTAAAGAACTGTTAACCGAACAGGGTTTTGCCACTAGTAACACTTGGTACCATGGCACATCTTCCGCGCTGGTCGAATCAATCAAAGATCAGGGGTTAAATCGTTCTGGCGACAAGGCGCTTAAACAAGCTGCGAAACAAACAATGGCTACAATCGGTAATAGCTATACCGAAACCATCGAGCCTGTATTCCTAACGCAAAGCAAAGAGCTAGCTTACTTTTGGGCTGAACAAACTGTTAGAAACCGCTCCGTACGTATCGAAGGCGATGAAGAACCTGTCGTTTTTGAAGTGACGCTTTCAGATGATCTGAACAGCCGAGTAAAAACTGATGTAGGCGCAGCGAGTCTATTAATGGTAAAAGAAGGCGAAGCTTATTTGGCACATTTAGCCGGCATCTATGAAGAATGCGGCCTAGAAGCACCACAAATTGATCTAAAAAGCGCTGATCGAATGGATTACCTAAACAAACTAGGCATGGCTTATTACGATTACGACATCGATAAAGATTCTGTGAATTTGCTAAGCGAGTGATCCCATCACCCTAGCCTCACACATATAAAAAGGACGCGATTGCGTCCTTTTTATTATCTATAGATCCAGCTTGTTAAGAATCATCAGCCTCAAGCTCACAACTCTGCTCTAAGACCTTCACCCTTTTCAAAGCTTCCTCCAAATTTATTTGATCAAGCATGGCCTGAAAGCCCTGTTGGCTTGTCTCTTTATTCAACTCTACAACTTGGTACATCTGAAAAAGGTTGAAGCCTAATGAACACACGAAAACAATCGCAAGCAGTATTGCTGCATCCAAATGCAACGGGACTTTTCGTTTAAGATCCAATCTCTTTTCCTTAAATTATCTGAAAGCTTGATAAGCAATAAACCAATTTTATATGCAAGCAAATAGAAAAAACCATCGCTATTTAAACTATTCTTGCAGATGCCGACAACAACCAAAAATAACTCGGTCATTTTTTGCCTCCCTACACGCCACTAGGAATTTAAAACGGCAACTTGCCCCCCCAACCTACCTCGTTCTTTAGCTAGCAGCTTGCCAACTCACTGATAATTAATTGTTTATCAAATCTGGCATTAGCTTTGCTAAAACCCGATTAGCAGAAACTAATTTGGAGTCGATCATGTACGCCGTTACACATACGACAAAGCGCCTAAACGCACTAGAACAGATTCCTGTTCATGAACAGATCCAAAAGCACGTTAAGGCACTCGAAGAGGCTCCGAGCATTTCCAGCATCGATAAATTTTACCTAGACATGCTTGAACAGTTTCTTCCAGCCAATCAGAAAGCTTGCTATCTAAAGCAACTTAAAAAAGAGATCGTCGCCGTTTTCAGAATCGACCAAGTTATGGCGGCAGTTTTATATGCCGATTCCACTGTTGAGTCCTTTTCACATCAAGCAACCGAGCATATTAACTCGCTCAGTGCTGGCCCATTATCCGTGAGCCGTATTAGCTACATACTGCATAAGGAATTTTCTGATAGAGTTTCTGTCGATTATTTTTGTAATGACAACCCTACTTATCATGATCTAAAACTGGGCTACCTATACACCGAAGAAGATTTACAAGCGGGCTTTACTCCAGATGAAACTTCTACAGAAGAACTCATGTGTGGCTGGCTACAGAGTTATCAGCAGTGGATGCATGACTATCTATATTTCAACCTTGCACAGATAACCAAAGAAACCGATAAGCTACCGCCTAAAACACCGTCCCTGCTACAAAACTACAACGCTGAAGAGAAAGAGCAATTACAAGCATTACTTTAGCAGATACCTAAACACTTTCTTGTCAGTTGATTGCCAGTGCTATAGATTGAGTTTTTTCACATCTTCAAGAGCACAGCCTTTATGGAATATGTACTACCGCTTTTAATATTGGCCATCGTTTTATTTCTCTACACTAGTCGCCAAAATAATTTAAAACTCGCAGAAGCCAATAAAAAAGCTGGCCAAGAATTTTTAGCTGAAAACATAAACGATCCAGACGTCACTCAAACCAGCTCTGGATTGCAGTTTAAAGTTATCGAAAAGGCTGATGCAACATCCCACCCCAGCGCTACATCCACAGTAAAAGTTCATTACCACGGTACACTGATAGACGGCACAGTGTTTGATAGCTCAGTCGATCGTGGAGAACCTATTGAATTTGGTCTCAATCAAGTCATTAAAGGCTGGACAGAAGGATTACAATTGATGGCAATGGGCGACAAATACCGCTTCTATATTCCATCAAATCTAGCTTACGGAAATGGATCTGCAGGCGTGATTACACCTGGGTCAGTGCTTATATTTGATGTAGAGCTGTTAGATTTTAAGGACTGAGCAATCTCTGACAGTATGCTCAATTGAGGCAAGGTATAAAGCAAACAGGAAGCCAATTGGCTTCCTGTTACGTATAAACGATTAGATGTCACTCACATCAAACTCAGCTACAGGGCTAACATCTGCTTCGTAATCTACGGAGTCGATGCCAAAACCAAATAGTTTCAAGAACTCATCTTTATAAAGCTGATAATCTGTAAGATCGAATAGGTTCTCAGAAGTCACTTGAGGCCAGATCTCTCGGCACGCATTCTGAACTTCTTCTTTAAGCTCCCAGTCGTCCATACGGAAACGGTTAACATCGTCCATTTCGGCTGTATCACCGTATAAACCTGTATCGAATAAACGCTGAACTTGTTCCATACAGCCTTCGTGCAGGTTCTGCTCACGCATCACCTTAAAGCACATTGCCAAGTACAAAGGCATAACCGGGATTGCTGAACTTGCCTGAGTCACAACAGATTTTAAAACACCAATGTTCGCTTGGCCGCCTGTTGCGTTAAGCTTGCTATCGATTTCTTTAGCAGCACGATCAAGATCCTGCTTAGCTTTACCTAGTGCACCATCCCAGTAGATTGGCCAAGTAATATCAGAACCGATGTAAGAGTACGCTACAGATTTACAACCATCAGCTAGCACGCCTGCTTCAGAAAGCGCGTCCATCCATAGTTCCCAATCTTCGCCGCCCATTACTGTTACAGTAGCTGCGATCTCTTCTTCAGTCGCTGGTTCAACTTCAGCATTGATGATGACATCTTTGTTAGTGTCAATCGCTGTAGATTTGTACGGCTCACCAATAGGTTTAAGGCAAGAACGGATAACTTCTCCAGAATCTGGCATTTTCCGAACAGGGGAAGCTAGAGAGTAAACAACTAAATCAACCTGCTTCATCTCTTCTTTAATAAGCGCAATCGTTTTCTCTTTTGCTTCGTGAGAGAAAGCATCGCCGTTCAAGCTTTTAGAGTAAAGTCCAGCAGCCTTAGCTTCTGCATCAAATGCTGCAGAGTTATACCAGCCTGCAGTACCTGTTTTACGCTCAGTACCTGGCTTTTCGAAAAATACACCAATCGTCGCTGCGCCCGAACCAAATGCTGCTGCGATACGGGAAGATAGACCGTAGCCACTGGATGCACCAATTACTAGAACACGCTTAGGGCCATTTACAATAGCGCCCTTCTTCTGAGTGTATTCGATTTGCTCACGCACATTAGCTGCACAGCCAGTTGGGTGAGTAGTAGTACAAATAAAACCGCGAATTTTTGGTTTGATAATCATGGCTAAACGGGTCTCAAATCCATTAGAAAAATTTGGTCTGTAAGATACAGCAATTCATTGCAAGTTGACAGTTTCATGCGGCATCCCTAATTCACAGGCCAAATTTACCGAGATAATTAATTCTTACGAATTGTTACTAACTGATTTAATACATAGGCAGAGGCGGTTTCTTTTGGTTATGATGCGCAGATTGCATATTCTATTTAAAGGAACATCCCCATGCAGGAACTACACGGTTACTACCTAGAAGATTTAGAAGTAGGTATGAGCGACAGCTTTGCCAAAACCATTACTGATGCAGACGTGTGCATGTTTGCGGGTATTTCCGGCGATACAAACCCAGTTCACATCAACGATGATTACGCGAAAACAACACCATTTGAAAAGCGTATTGTACACGGCATGTTTAGCGCTGCGCTGATCTCTACCGTTGCTGGCACTAAGCTGCCAGGACCTGGTGCTATTTATGTTGATCAGCAGATCAAGTTCCGTGCACCTGTATTTATTGGTGACACAGCTAAAGCAACGCTTACAGTTGAAGAGATTGATGCACGTCGTAGTCGCGTAAAATGTAAAACAGATGTAACGGTAGGCGAGAAAGTTGTCGCTACAGGTACAGCAACCTTTATGGTTGATAAGAAAGAAGCATAACATCCTCTTCCCTAACGCCAGCCGCCGCTGGCGTTACCTTTTCTCTTCACGTACATCACCCCTTCCTAATTTTACTGATCCTCATCAATAGATTTGATCAAATTCTATACTTTGGTCGATTGCGATCATTCTACCCATGAGTAGAATGTGCCAGCAAAAAAATAACAACAAAAATGGACTACCATGAAGAAGATTTTGATTAGTGCCTGCATGCTAGGTGATCGCGTACGCTATGATGGCGGCCATCACTTAATTGACCACCCAACATTGCAGCATTGGCACAAGGAAGGCCGCTTTGTCCCTATCTGCCCTGAAGTCGCAGGTGGTTTAAGCACACCACGTCCACCAGCTGAAACTCAGTGCAAATTCCCTATTCTTATCACCACACAAGATGGCAACGACGTTACGCCTGAATTTTTATCTGGTGCTGAAAGAACCTTAGAAATAGCCAAACGAGAAGGTGTCGCTTGCGCGCTTATGAAGGCCAAAAGCCCGTCTTGTGGCAACAAACGTATCTATGACGGCAATTTTTCCGGCAACCTAGTTGAAGGTTCAGGTGTAGCTGCAGCTGAACTAATGCGTAACGGCATCCCTGTATTCAGTGAAAAAGAACTGCCTGAACTCTTTGCTTTTATCGAAGATTCTGAAAGGATGACGGCCTGAAACGAATTAGTTAAGAGGCCTATTGATGGAGCAAGAGATTCAAAACGAGCTAGAAACCATAACTCGTTTAACAAATTTGGTCATAGATTTTTTCGTCAATTACAGTTTTCAGGTAATCGGCGCGATCATCATATTTCTGATCGGCCTGATTGTCGCTCGATCAATAGGTAAGTTCGCTCTTAAGCTATGTGAAAAAAATAGCGTAGACATTACCCTAAGTTTATTTATTGCCAGTACCGTAAAGCTGCTAATCATAGCCATGGTACTGGTTATTTGTTTAGGTAAATTTGGTATCAGCGTTGCGCCTTTCGTGGCAGCGATCGGTGCAGTATCTCTAAGTGCTGGTCTTGCCTTACAAGGCGTATTCTCCAATTACGGCGCAGGTTTCACTATTATCCTGACTCGCCCTTTTGTCGTCGGTAATACTATTACGATTAACGAAATTTCTGGTGTAGTAACAGAGATTAAGCTCGCACACACCCTACTGGCCACAGAAGACGGTGAGATCATTACGATTCCTAACAAACATATTGTTGGGGAAGTGATTACCAATTCTTTCGCTAATAAGGTTGTAGAAGCCTCTGTTGGTATTAGCTACAGCGCAGATCCAGAAGTCGCGATTCAAGTAATCAAACAATCTTTAGCCCAATTTGATGAACTCTCTCAAGAATCTCCGCCACAAGTTGGCATCGAAGCATTTGCTGATTCTTCTATCAATATTGCTTACCGTTATTGGGTGCCAACCGACCGCTATTTTGAAGTGCAATATCAAGTGAATTTAGCTGTATTTAAAGCACTTCAAACCGCTGATATAGAAATTCCATTCCCTCAACGGGAAGTTACATTGAAAAATGCAGCTGCTGAGTAGTTTTTTCCTTGGCAGCACCACTGCAGCCACCTACAATGTGGCGATTTGAAACGAATTTAAAATTTATTGAGTAAAAGTATGCGCACTAGCCAGTATCTCATATCCACCGTTAAGGAAACGCCATCTGATGCTGAAGTCATCAGCCACCAGTTGATGCTTCGAGCAGGCCTTATTCGTAAAGTTGCTTCAGGTCTTTATAACTGGTTGCCGCTTGGCCTTCGCACGCTTCGCAAGGTTGAGCGTATCGTCCGCGAAGAGATGGACAAATCCGGCGCGATGGAAGTCCTAATGCCAGCAATTCAGCCTGCTGAGCTTTGGGAAGAGTCTGGTCGTTGGGAGCTTTACGGTCCTGAGCTACTGCGCGTTAACGATCGTCACAATCGTGAATTCTGTGTTGGCCCTACGCACGAAGAGGTAATCACTGACCTTATCCGTCGTGAGATCAAAAGCTACAAGCAGCTTCCTGCAAATTTTTACCAGATCCAAACTAAATTCCGTGACGAAATTCGTCCTCGCTTTGGCGTAATGCGTTCACGTGAATTTATCATGAAAGACGCATACTCTTTCCACGTAGGTCAAGAATCTCTTCAACAGACTTACGATGTAATGCACCAAACTTATACCAATATCTTTAACCGTCTAGGTTTGGATTTCCGTCCTGTACTTGCGGACACAGGTTCAATCGGTGGTGCTACCTCTCACGAATTCCACGTACTTGCAGACTCTGGTGAAGATGACATCGCGTTCTCTAATGTCAGCGATTACGCAGCAAACGTAGAATTAGCTGAAGCTTTATCTCCTAAAGGCGATCTAGCAGCGCCATCTGTTGAGATGACGACAGTAGATACACCAAATGCGAAGACAATTGATGAATTGGTTGAGCAGTTTGATCAACCAATTGAAAAAACCGTTAAAACATTGATCGTTGCAGCATCTGAAGAGTGCGATGCAGATTTTGTTGCCCTGTTGGTTCGTGGTGATCACGAGTTAAACGAGATCAAGGCAGAGAAACTTGCACAAGTGGCTGAGCCACTAGAATTTGCTACTGAAGAACAGATCCGTGATCTAATCGGTGCAGGCCCGGGCTCCCTTGGCCCTGTCGGCTTAGACATCCCAGTGATTGTTGACCGCACAGTTGCTAAAACATCCGACTTTAGCGCTGGCGCTAATATCGATGGTAAACACCTGTTTGGCATCAACTGGAATCGCGACGTTGATCTACCGGAAGTCGCTGATCTTCGTAACGTTGTTGAAGGTGATCCGAGCCCATGTGGTGAAGGTACACTTGTCATCAAACGTGGTATCGAAGTAGGTCACATTTTCCAGCTAGGTCAGAAGTATTCAAAAGCCCTAAGTGCTGAAGTATTGGATCAAAATGGTAAGTCTGTAGTCATGGATATGGGTTGTTACGGAATCGGTGTTACTCGTGTAATTGCAGCTGCGATTGAGCAGAACCATGATGATGGTGGTATTATCTGGCCGGAAGCGATTGCTCCTTTCCACGTTGCGCTTATTCCTCTTCAGTACGATAAGTCCGATGAAGTGCGCGAACTAACTGACAAGCTGTACCGTGAACTACAGCAGGCAGGTTACGATGTCATCATGGATGACCGTGATAAGAAGACTAGTCCAGGCGTTAAATTTGCTGATTCTGATCTTATGGGTATCCCGCATCGCGTTGTTATCTCTCCTCGTGGTATCGAAGCGGGAACTTTGGAATACAAAGGCCGTCGTGACGACGAGAAACAAGACGTTGCAGTTGATGGCGTACTACCGCTACTGGCTGAGCGTATCAATCTGTAAGATCACTCTTCAGATTAGAACTTCATAAAAAACGGGCTTTACGCCCGTTTTTTTATTGTTTTTAATTTTCTTCTTCTGGATACAGTTTTCTGAAATCATCTACAGTTGATCCGGCTTGCTGAAGGCGCCATACCAACTCAAACTCTGTTATCTCACCTTCACTATATAAAGTATTCAATTCTGCAAAAGCATTGGCTAAGAACAACGCCACCGATTCAGGCTGTCGGCAATCACCTTGCGTTTCCATCTGAAACTCAAGGATAGGTATGTACCAGTCCTCTGGTAGCTCCCATACTTCACATGCACGTCGAGTCAAAGTATGTGAATAATCAGTTAACAAATTACTAAATACTTGCGGGTGTGGCTGTTGCTTTCCATCAGCATGTAACTCTATGAGCTTTTTAAAGATAATCAGCTTACCAATATCGTGCACTAAGCCAACAAAGTAAGCTAGATTTGGATTACCACCAATCACTTCTGATATTTTTTTAGCGTTATTGGCCACCTCAGAAGAATGTCCCCATAACGCTTTGCCAAAGACTTCGAAATAAAAGCTATCGATCTCAAATTTATCTGCCATCAAGGATGATAAAACAACATCCTTTAATCTTTGCTGGCCTAACATGCTTAACGCATGTTCCAAGTCTTTAATCTCCATGTCTGAACCAATAAAAGTAGGCGAATTGGCAATGGAAATAACTTTACCGGCAAGCGCAGGATCCTCTTTTATAGCTGTTACAATTCGCTCTTGAGGAGAATCTGGATCAACCAATGCGTTCATCAATAAAAGTGCATTCTTAGAAAGCTTAGGTATAGATTCTTCGTTTAAGCTCTTTAATTCTTGCTCTAGAGCAACTCGTAACAATTCTTCTTGTTTGGTTGAATCCTCTGTAATTACAGCCCTTACACCTAACAAATTACTGATAAAGGAGAGTGATAATTCTCTGGAATGCTCTATCGTTTGAGGTGAAGCATCTATTTCTTTTTCTTCAATTTCCTGTAATCCTGCGTCAGAAGCCTGAGCTTTTAACACACTCTTTTTAGCAGAATGCTCTTTACCCAAACCAACAATAGATTTTAATTTGTCAAACATAGTCCCTTCCAAAGACTGTTGAAACTTTGAAGATAGTTTAGGCTATTAACGCACTTCGAAGGTTTGAGGCGCATCAATGTTATCCACCCTTTCACTAATGACTTCAGCAACATTAGCAAGCTCCGGTCCTTGGCTTAACCAAGCGTCTAATTGCTGCACGGCCAATTCTTCACCGGTTGCCATTAGCTCTACCCTACCGTCATTTAGGTTTCTAACCCAACCACGAACACCTAAAGATATCGCTTTCTCCTTAGTCGATTGTCTAAACCAAACACCTTGGACGCGACCACTGACAAATGCATGAATGGATAAATCTGCCACTTTTTTAAACCTAAGACCTTTAACCGTTGAATTGTTTTGTAGTGTTAATATTGTTTTCATCTTTGGCAGAAAACAATGATTCTAAAGTCAGAGAAAAAACCTGCCGTTCCTGCTCTGAAGTTTTCATCAACTTTTCATTAAGCACCCTCTCCCACTCCACTACACTGGTAGTGCTTACCGGTAAAGGTGTAGGCCAAGGAAGTAGTTGATTAAGTTGATACAGAGTTAAACATCCTAAATCCCGACTTAAGAGATATTCACCTTGGTCACTGCGTTTAACGATACCTCCCTCTAATAGGATTTTTAGATAGCTATCCCAACGCCCCTGATCCAAAGCATCCACCTCTTGTAGAAGCTTGTGATCCGAGATTGATTCCCCTTGCTGTTGAGCCTTCCATAAACGGTGCAACACCGCCACAACCGAATATAGATGTGGAAGATCATTAGCTCGCTCATTAGGCCGATAAACTGTAATACAGCGCGTTAGCTCAGCCCCCATCAATATGATGACCCAACTGATAAAGATCCAAAGCAGAAATAGAGGCACGGCTGCGAAAGCACCGTAGATCAGTTCATAAGATGGGAACTGGGTAACAAACGCAGTAAAGCCTCTTTTCGCTGTTTCAAATAACAGCGCTACACCTACACCACCTAATAGCGCGCTTTTAAAGGGCACAGGACAGTTAGGTACAGCGACATACATCAAAGTAAAAGCGGTAGCCGACAAGATTGTAGGTAATGCTGACAATAAGCGCGCACGACCCACCGCCTCTGTCGCCTCACTGATAAACGGTAAACTTGCGATATAAGAAGTTAAAACTAAGCCTAAACCGATCAAAATTGGCCCCAAGCTTAAGATGGCCCAATAAAGCAAGAAACTGGAAAGCCCTTTACGAGACTCATTCACTCGCCAGATACGATTAAATGCAGCCTCTATATTTTTCATCATCATAATCGATGTGATGGCCAGTAATGCGATACCAACTGCGGTTAATTTACGTGCTTGAGAAGAGAAATCGTTGAGGTAATCCTGTACTACGGCGCCGGTGGCAGGCACGAAATTATCAAACACCCACCCTTGTAGCTCATGTCCCACTCCTTGAAAAGAGGGAATTGCCGCCAACATCGCATAAGAAACAGTCATCAATGGGACTACAGCAAACAGCGTGGTATAAGTTAATGCCGCCGCATTAAGAATCCCTTGGTTCTGCAGAAACTGTCGAAATAGATATCGAATAAACAGTGTAACGCGGTGATTTAACAGCGAAGCCATTTCCATCCTCATAATAATCAGCTAAGCACTGGCCTAAAATGCAGTTCCTTCATGAAATCTGTAACACAGGCGTATACAATATCGCATAATCCAACACAATGAACGGATCATTTCACCTTGATCCCTTAGTACGGTATAGCACAATGAGCGAAGTAACTATCTATCACAACCCGCGTTGTTCTAAGTCTCGCCAGACTCTAGCACTATTAGAAGAGAACGGTGTAGAGCCACAAGTTCGTAAATATCTTGATGAAGCACCCTCTGCTGATGAGCTGAAAGTAGTGCTAAGCCAGCTAGGTATTTCTGCTCGCGATCTACTTCGCAAAAAAGAAGCTGAATTCAAAGAAAACGGCCTAGATGATATGTCTCTTTCTGAAGATCAGATCATCGAGATCATGACCAATGTGCCAAAACTAATCGAACGCCCTATCGTTATCAAAGGCGATCAAGCAAGAATCGGTCGTCCACCAGAGTCGGTTCTGGAAATCATCTAATATGAGCGCTCCCTACGTCCTCGTTCTCTACTACAGCCGCCACGGTGCTACGCAATCGATGGCAAAACATATTGCCCGTGGTATAGAACAGTCTGGAATTGAAGCTCGTCTTCGTACAGTACCTGAAGTTTCAACGGTTGCTGAAGCAACGGAACCTTCAATTCCTGATCAAGGTGCGCTTTACTGTACCGAACATGATTTAGCCAACTGTACTGGTTTAGCGTTAGGGAGCCCGACTCGTTTTGGAAATATGGCATCGCCATTAAAGTATTTTATCGATAGTACTAGCAGCTTATGGATGTCAGGTGCACTGATTAATAAACCTGCGGCTGTGTTTAGCTCTAGTTCTAGCTTACATGGCGGCCAAGAAACTACTTTGCTTACCATGATGATGCCTTTACTGCATCACGGCATGGTCATTGCTGGTTTACCCTATTCCGAATCTGAGTTATTAAAAACTAAAAGCGGCGGCACTCCTTATGGGCCGACACACGTAGCGGGTCCAAACAATAGTGATGAGCTAGACCCCATCGAAAAGAATTTATGTATTGCCCAAGGTAAGCGCTTGGGTGAACTGGCCCGCCGATTAGCAAACAACGTTTAATTATAAACGCCTAGTAAAACCACGAGAGTACAAGCAGTTGAAAGCATATATTCCTGATGATCACGATTATCAAAGCAAAGCTAAATTAGGGCGTATCCTTTGTGTAGGAAGCTACCTAGGTTTGCTTGGTTGGTTTACGCTTTGGCACCTTTTCCTTATTCCTGTTCCAACAGGTAAACCTTGGGTAATCTGGCTCATTCATATGGCCCCTCTACTTGCATTTGCAGGGGTAATTATTAAAGGTAATCCTCGTGGACACGCATGGCTTTGCTTCGTACTTCTACTACTGTTTATGCAGGCGGTATTAGCTGCGACTAATCCAAATACGGTTATCTATGGCATTGGCTATTCATTACTTGTAGGCACGCTTTTCATCAGCGCCATGATGTACACACGCTGGCGTGCGCGCTATAACAAACAGCTGGCTCACTGGGCTGAACAAGCTGCAGATAAAGATGAAGCCTCTAAGGATAGCTAAGCCAAAGCATGCGAGATCCTAAGACCTTATTACAGGACATAAGAAAGCAGTTTCCCATTTTAGATCAAAAAGTTAATGGAAACTCTTTAATCTATTTAGACAATGCCGCCACAACTCAAAAGCCGCAATGTGTAATAGATTCTGTCTCTGATTATTATCAGTACAGCAACGCCAATGTTCACCGTGCAAGCCATGCACTTAGTGCTGATGCGACACTGCTTTTTGAGTCTGCTCGCAGCACCGTTGCTCGCTATCTGAATGCCCGTAGTGAAAAAGAGATCATCTGGACACGGGGCACAACTGAAGGGATTAATCTTGTTGCTAGCAGCTGGGGACAGCAACTCAAAGCTGGCGATGAGATCATTCTAAGCACACTGGAACATCACGCTAATATTGTACCTTGGCAGATGCTTGCTCAGCGAAGTGGTGTTGCCCTAAAAATCATTCCACTCTTAGACAATGGCGAGTTAGATCTAGAGCAATTTGCAAAATTACTTTCCAATAAAACCCGCTTAGTTGCAGTAACTCATGCATCTAATGCCTTAGGCACGATTAACCCTGTGAAGCGCATTGTAGAGTTAGCTCATCAGGCTGGCGCGCTAGTGCTTATCGATGGAGCCCAAGCTCTACCCCACCTTCAGGTTGACCTTCAAGATCTCGATGCTGATTTTTACCTGTTTTCGGGGCATAAGGTTTTTGCTCCAACTGGTATTGGCGTTCTATACGGCAAGGAAGAACTGTTATCTGCCATGCCCCCTTGGCAAGGTGGGGGCGAGATGATCAAACACGTGAGTTTTGATCAAACGACTTATAACGATCTGCCTTTCAAGTTTGAAGCAGGTACACCGAATATCAGTGCCACCATCGGTTTAGCAACCGCTCTGAACTGGTTATCTAGTTTTGATCGATCATTGCTGGAGCAACACGAGCAACATTTGCTCAAAACAGCTATTGATAGCTGTTCTCAAATCAAAGGGTTCAATCGTATTGGTTCAGCATCTGAATGTGTCAGTTTGGTATCTTTCACACTGACCGATCAACATCAGCAAGATATTGGTTTGCTGTTAGATCAACAAGGTATTGCTGTCCGTACAGGGCATCATTGCGCAATGCCTCTAATGCAAAGACTGGGTTTACCGGGTACAACTCGAGCATCTTTCGCTTTTTATAATACTGAAGCGGAAGTGAACCATTTCATTCAGGCACTGGATTCGATTACTCGCCCTACATCTGTGCTTATTGAATCAAACTCATCGCCAGAATCGTTGATCGATAAGCTTAAAGGTACCTCAGGCTGGAATGCTCGCTACAGAGAAATAATGCTGCTTGGGAAATCTGCTAAAGGCCTTCCCCAACAGTTAAAAACAGACGAACACCTCGTTAAAGGCTGTGAAAGTAATACTTGGCTGGTCATCAACAAAGAGCCCAACGGCACGCTAACCTTTGCTACTGACTCAGATGCCCGTATTATTCGTGGATTACTAGTATTGGTTGAAACCGCTTTCAACCATAAAACAGCAGATCAGATCTGTGCTTTTGATGTCGACGCTTTATTCAAGCAACTAGAACTTGATCGCCATCTAAGCCCATCACGTGGTAACGGACTGCGTGCTGTCATCGACAAAATTTATCAGTTTGCCCAACAAGCAAACTAAGACAACTGAATTCCTTTTGGAGCAACAATGAGCAACTTTACTGACGTTTCTTACCTAAACACTGTATTTGGTAATGAACAAGGCAACCTTGAGAACCCAAATTGGGAAAAAGCTGGCAAGCAATTACACCTAATCAAAGAAGAGCTAGCTGAATTAGTTGAAGGTCTCGAAAACAAAGATACCTCTGAAATTCGTGATGCAGTAGCAGATATCCTTGTTGTGACTTACGGTATGGCTCACATCATGGGTATTGATGCCGACAAAGATATGGCTGCTGTTCAAGCAAGCAACCTATCTAAGCTGTGCAAGACACAAGACGAAGTTGATCAAACATTGGCTTTTTACCAAAATGAAAAGCAACTGGATGTATACGTAGGTGGTGAACTACCTGAAGCCTACATCAAATCCTCCAAGGATCAGGAAGGCAGCGACGGTAAATTCTACCCTGCTCACAAATTCCTAAAATCTATCAACTGGCATGAACCTAAACTGGACTAATTATGCCTACATACGATTATCGCATTGAAGCGACAGGCGATGTGGTTGAAGTGAAGCACACTATGGCCCTAACCCCTAAGACTTGGGGTGAGCTATGTATTCTCGCTAATCTAGACCCACAAGGGATCCCTGAAGACTCGGAAGTTACAAAACTTTTATCAACCGCAGGGGTTGTTAAAAGTTCAACGCTTAAAAACCCTGAAGCCCCTCCATGCATGAGCGGTGGTGGCTGCCCAAGTGGTGGCTGTGGTTTTTAACAGCCCTTAAATAGTGAGTGATAGTAGATAATACGGATCACTCACATTTTACAGGCTGCATACCAAGCTGTGCTTTCGGGTTCCCCCCAGAACGACAAACCATTCTGAATTGGCCAAACAAGGTCATATCAAGCCAGAAGATATAGAGCGTGCTTGAGTGCTTACCCAAGCCTCTCCAAGCACAACCTTTGTTGGCCTATTTGTATGCCATTATTGATAATCACTCAAAATTATTGGCATCAATAACCAATAAATTCTTCAATAAATTAGGCGCGTTAATAAAATAAGCATACCGCTATCTAGGTTAAACTAAGACTTAGACTTTCAGGGATTGTAAATTTACCTTAGACTTAATAAAGGAAACTACGGGGAAGGATTATGAACACCAAAATTAGTCTACTTGCCGCCGGTGTTGTTTTTACTGCAAGTATCGCAACGCCTTTGACTGCTGTTGCTGAAGATAAGCAATACACGTGCTCTTACACTCATGCGAGTTACACTGCTCCGTTTATGAAAGCACCTAAAACGCGTAACTGCCCCGAAGGCCGTTGCATCTATTCAGTCGTAATTAAAAATGGCTCAGCTGTAGTAAATGGCGTTTCAGGTTTTACGGTTAAACAGTCTGATGAGCAGATCAAGTTAACCAGAACAGCTAAAGACCCTGTTATGGGCGGTATGGACAAAACTAGTATGACCATTAATAAGTCAGACATGAGCTTCCAGAGTGTTAAAACCACAACGCCTTCTATTGTGCTAACGACCCAAGGTAGCTGTTCTTAATCCTGTAATGAATTTTCAAACTGACTTTATTTAATATTTCCGTAGTTGTAGCAATCTATGAATCTTAACGATGTCCGTTTGTTTATTCAGGTAATAGAGCACAATGGATTTACCGCTGCTGCAGATAAGTTGGGCATACAAAAATCGACCATTAGCCGTCGCATTACTCAACTTGAAGATGACTTAGGCTTAAGGTTGCTACAACGCACGACCCGTAAATTAAATCTGACTGCTGATGGTCAGAATTTTTACGAACGCTGCCTTCCCCTATTTTCTGAACTAGAAGATATCGAAAACCACGTAACCTCCACCCAAGGGGAACCTAAGGGACGCTTACGCATTACCATGCCTCCTGAAATTGGGATTTTCATTATGAATGACCTGATTTCTAGCTTTATGGAGAAGTACCCACTCATTCAGATCGATATCGAACTCAGTCCCCGCGTCGTAGATTTAGTCCAAGAAGGTATCGACCTAGCACTACGAGTGGGCAATTTAGATGACTCGAGCCTAGTAGGTCGAAAGATCGCTAATGCCTCTTCTAAGTTATATGCCAGCCAAACCTATATAGAACGATATGGTGAACCGAAAACACCCGATGATCTAAAGGAGCATCAGTGTATTGGAACTCACCTTAATTCTAATGAATGGTCCTTTGAAAACTGGAATCAAGGTAAACCGGTATCACTCAGCTTTCGTTTACGCGCAAACAGTTTGAGTTTCAGTCTTGAGATGCTAAAGCGTAATTTGGGAATAGCTCGACTTCCTAAAGCATTCTGCCTTGATGCAATAGAGTCTGGTGAGATTAAAGAAGTGCTGACCGATTATAGAGTACCGACGGTAGGTATCCACGCGCTCTACCCTAGCCGCAAAAACTTAAATCCTAAGGTCCGTTTATTCCTAGACCATGTTGTTGAAAATTTCAAAGCCCATCCTTGGCTTAAATAACAACTTAAGCAGCTGATTCCCATTCAGGCGGTTTACCATCAAACAGCTCTAGTAAGGTATCTACACCAGCCATTTCAATCGCGTTTTTATGAGTAATCATCATAGTTGGCACCTGACTGTATTTATCGTCCAATACCTCCATATTAAGATCTTTTGCATAACGTGATTCTTCTGCAACTTTTCTAGGTACCAATGTAAACCCCAGCCCTACAGCTACGCAGCCCAAAATTCCCTCCTGAGTCCCCATATCCAAAACTTCTGTGTCTAGACGGCCATTATCTCGTAACCAATTCAAAGCGCGTTCACGATAAGCACAACCCTGCCTAAACATGATCAAAGAGTCTGGGACTTCGCCCCCTTTCGCTGACGCTAAAACCAACTCTTCATTCAACACCTGACGGCAAATAAGATCCTTATGCTGAACTGGACCGCCGACAAAAGCGCAATCTAATTTGTGGTTCAAAACACCTTCTATCAACTGACCACTGGTTTCAGTTTGTACACGAGGTATCAGATGCGGGTGTTTTTTTCGTAACGATTGAATCAAGCCAGGCATACGAACCGCAGCAAAAGATTCCATAGAGCCAATCCGAATCTCTCCTGCGGCTTCTCCCACTTGCTTAACCGCGATACTGGCTTGATGTTCTAGCTGTAACAATTGGTTGGCATAGTCCATCAAGGTATACCCGGTAGGCGTTAGCTCAAGTTTACGTCCTTTACGATAAAACAGGGGCGAACCAATCTCTTCTTCCAACCTTTTAATGCGTGCGGTGACATTGGATTGAACAGTATGTAGCTCTTTCGATGCCGCTTGCACGCCACCGAATTCAACTACGTATTTAAAAGTCTTGAGTGAAATAAGTTCCATAAACGCGCCTGCGCTCCCAATTCTTAGTTCATCAGAAGTGAATGACTTACTTAAAAGCGTCATTATATGAGATATATCGAGCACAAGATATTGAGATAAACCCTAAATAAATTAAGTCCTCGACTAGATAGATTTAGTAGTTTTAATAGCCTTAAATTTTGGATTCAGCCTTTGGTTTGGCCTTCCTTCTACGTGTTTTCTTATAGGCAGGTTTCGGCTGTTGTTTGATATTACGTAGCAGCTGCACATCCATACTACTCGCCTTTTGAATCATTAAAGCAATCTCATCTGTTAAAGGCTGCATAAAAGTTTGGTAGTTTAACTTCTGCTCACTGATATCATTTAACGAAGCCTCCCAGCGAGCCGTCATATCAGGCTTACTCGCGTTATCTGGCAGGCTGTTTACCAGAGCTCTACCGGCTTCGGTACTACGAATGGTTTTACCCTGACGCTGCAAAAAACCCCGTTTAAACAACAATTCAATGATGCCTGCTCTAGTCGCTTCGGTACCTAAGCCATCTGTTTCTTTAAGAACCTTTTTAACACCTGCATCTTCAACAAATCGCGCAATACCTGTCATGGCTGCTAACAGGGTTGCATCGGTAAAAGACTTTGGTGGCTGGGTTTCTTTATCTATGACCTCTCCTTGCTCACAATAGAGCGTCTGTCCAACAGAGAGATTAGGAAGTTGTACTTGATCGTCTTCGCCCTCTTTTTTACCAAACAGGACCTTCCAGCCGACATCGAGCACTTGTTTAGCGGAAGCAGTAAACCTACCGCCTTCAATCAACACCTCGACTCGTGTTTCTGAATAGCGATGATCTGGCATAAACTGGATCAGATACTGTCTAGCCACCAGCTCATAGACTTGCTGCTCAGTTTTATTAAGACGAGAAAAGTCTACGGCTTTGCTGGTTGGAATAATCGCATGATGGGCTTCAACTTTACGATCGTTCCAAGCCTTTCCCTTTTTGTTTAGGTCAATCAGGCTTTGATGCTGTTGAAACTGCGGGCAATGCTTAAAGACAGCTGAAGATACTTTAGCACCCTCAGCAAAATGCCCTTGAGGTAAGTAGCGGCAGTCCGAACGCGGATAAGTAATTAGCTTATGTTTTTCATACAAACTTTGGCAGGTATCCAATACTTGCTGAGCATTTAAAGCAAAACGTTTATTCGCATCAATCTGCAACGAAGATAAATTGTAAGGGAGAGGAGCCCCAGCCTTTTTAGGCTTTTTCTCTACAGCAGTTACTTCTCCAAGTTTAGCTGTAATACGCCCAGCAACGTTTTCCGCTAAAGGCCTGGATAGAACTCGCCCCTCTTCATCTTGCCATTTTTGACATGCTTCACTTGGCTTCCATTTGGCTTTAAACCTGTCTTCGTTTTCAGTCTTTAGATGAGCCAAGACCTCATAAAATGGCTTAGCTTTAAAATCATCGATCGCCTGATCACGTCTTACAACCAATCCCAATACAGGTGTCTGCACCCGCCCGACCGATAAGACTCCTTGGTAACCAGCAGATTGACCTTGCAGCGTATAAGCACGCGTTAGGTTAATACCATATAACCAGTCGGCGCGACTTCTGGCCAATGCAGAAACAGACAGAGGGATAAACTCACGATTATCCCGCAACTGCGCGATCGCTTTCTTCACAGCACTTGGGTTTAGATCGCTAATTAGACAGCGTTTCATACTTTGGCGCTTATATTGAGGTATTTTGAGAAAGTCGATTACTTCATCAACAAGTAACTGCCCTTCACGGTCGGGATCTCCCGCATGAACAAGCTCCTTCGCCTCTTTACAGAGCTTTCTTAATAGTGCGACCTGCTTACGAGTTTTAGGTTTTGCCTGCATTTTCCATTCAGATGGAACAATTGGAAGGTCCTTTAAATTCCATTGTTTAAAGCGTGCGTCATACTCACTCGGTTCTGCCAACTCCAAAAGATGCCCAAAACACCAACTGACTACATCACCGTTAGCGGCCCGGATACACCCTTCTTCTTTTTTCAATGGCTTAGGAAGAACATCTGCAATGGCTCGCCCTAAACTTGGTTTTTCGGCTATGAATAAACGCATGCTCAATATACTGTATATAAAAACAGTTCAAGAGTAATCTAAACGTGTCTATCATTCCAGAAAAACAGCTACGCTTATGTATATTCACCGGAACTTGTAATGGTGCGTGAAAAGCATGCAGAAATTAACACTTCGATTTTGTTTACCTTGGTTAGTAGGCCTTATCGTCACCGCATGCGCATTTTTTACTTCTGGGTGGCTAGTTAAGTTAGATCACAATATCCACGACCGACAAGATAAAGCGCAAGTAGAAGCTAGAATCAACTACTTCTCCTCTCGTATCCAGATGGCATTGTCCGATAACCTCATCATTATTGAAGCACTTGAATCCCTTCTTCTGCTTAAAAACAATATCGATGAAAGCGAATTTCAAATACTGGCTACGCGCTTTTTATCCACTCGAGCCACAATACGGCAAGCTCAACTTGCACCTGATGCCATCATCCAGCATATCTACCCTGTTATTGATGGCAATAAAGTAATTGGCTTAGACCTTCGTAAAATTCCAGAACAAAAAAACATCGTCGAACGCTCAATTGAGTCTAAAGAGATGATTATGGCAGGCCCTTTAGATCTTATTCAGGGCGGTCGAGGAGTGATTGCTAGGCAGCCCCTTTACAACCGTGAAGGAATTGACACCCAGTTCTGGGGTTTTATCACACTGATCATAGACTTAGATAAAATTTTACAAGAAACAGGGCTTATTCTAAGTGACGATCTGGCTACTTATGCCATCCGCGGAAGTGATGCTAAAGGTAAGCAAGGTAAAGTCTTTTTCGGTTATCCATCGGTCTTTGAAGATGAATATCTAAGCAGCTTTATTGAGGTACCTGGTGGATTTTGGCAATTATCAGCCCAGCTTAAAATCGATAACCATGTTCATGGTATACCGGCCTCGTACTTAACGGGTTGGGCGGCTCTGGGTTCATTAATTCTGGGCTTACTCAGTGGCTTTACATGCAGCCTCCTGAACAAAACCTATCAGCGTTCGATCACTGACCCTCTAACATCATTATTTAATCGACAGCACTTCAGAGAAATAACAGAGATAGAAATTCAAAGAGCACAAAGATATCAACTTCCTCTCTCCATCATCATGATCGACTTAGATTTTTTTAAGCAAATTAATGATAACCATGGACATCAAGCTGGTGATTATGTGCTGAAAAAATCCGCACGATTAATCCAATCTATGTTACGCGTAGGTGATATAGCAGCGCGTTATGGCGGCGAAGAGTTTATTATTTTATTACCTCATAGTGACGAGGTTAGCACTCAAGCTTGTGCTGAAAGAATTAGAAAAGCACTGAATGCAAAAATTAACTTACGTGGTGCTTATCACACGCTTTCCGCAAGCTTAGGCTGCGTTACTCTGGATTCTAGCTACACCAATTACGACCAACTCGTCAGTGGCGCAGACGAAGCCCTGTTCTTAGCTAAAGATCGTGGAAGAAATCGCGTTGTAACCACTAAGCAACTAGAACCCTGATTCGTAAAAATACCTAGAGTAGCTTTAATGGGTCTTCATCTAATAAAGCTAATTGCTCTCGTAGCTGGAGGATATGCTCCCCCCAGTAACGTTCAGTATTAAACCACCCGAAACTGTGTGGAAACGCAGGATCTTCCCAGCGGCGGCCAAGCCAAGCACTATAGTGCATTATCCGTAGGCTACGAAGCACCTCAATCAAGCGTAGCTCTTTGAGTTTGAAATCGTAAAACTCGTTGTAACCATCAACTATTTCTGACAACTGTTGTGTCTGTTCATGACGATCGCCCGAGAGCAGCATCCAAATATCCTGCATAGCCGGTGCCATGCGAGCATCATCGAAATCGACAAAATGAGGTGCATCATTACGCCATAGCATATTGCCTGAATGACAATCGCCATGAACACGAAGGTGATCTATCTCACCACAGGCTTTTATGATTTCATCGACACCCTGTAGGAGATCTCTAGCGACAGAATCGTAAGCAGGCTTTAGCTCTGATGGAATAAAATTTTCACTTAAAAATGAAACACTTTCATGACCAAATGTCTGACTCGTTAAAGTCGGGCGATGAACAAAACCCTTTGCTGCACCCACCAGATGCATCCGGCCCAATAAACGCCCTAAGGTAAAAAGATTATCTAAGTTATCTAGCTCAGGCGCATGCCCACCTCTTCGTGGAAACAGAGAAAACATGAACCCTTCATACTCAAACAACGTCTCACCATTTTCATTACGCCAAGGCGTAACCGCTGGTAAGGACTGCTCAGCTAGATCGAAACTAAAGTCATGCTCTTCTAAAATCTGCTCTCGGTTCCAACGCTGAGGGCGATAGAACTTCGCAATCATCGGCTCTTGGTCTTCTATGCCAACCTGATAGACACGGTTCTCGTAGCTATTGAGAGGAAATGTTCGACCATCACACCAATACCCTTGGCTCTCAACTGCATCCATCAAAAATGAGGGCGTTAACCGCTCAAAAGGGTGTGTTAGATCATGTTCAGACATAAAAAATCCAGCTATAAAATGATTGCAGGTGCAGGGTACGCTTAAGCCCATAGGCGAACAAGCCTTATCCCTACTGGATTTGATCTATTTTCCGTTATTTTTTAAATAGTAGCGTTAACTTTTGTTATAGTTCCCATAATAACCAACAGGAGCATTACGAGTAAGTTATGGCAGGTTCACTTAAAGATCAGTTGCTAAATATGGGGCTGGTTGACCAGAAAAAAGCGAAGCAAGCAGATAGTGAAAAGCGTAAGCAAAACAAAAAAGCTAAAAAAGCACGTAAATCGGGCCAGCAAGTTATTGATACTCAAGCTGAAAAAAAGCAGGCGCTAGAAGAGCAGCGTAAAGCTAAGCAAGAGCATGATCTTGAACTAAATCGTCAAAGGGACGATGAGCGCCGCAATAAAGAGATTGAAGCGCAATGCCGTCAAATGATCACGCAGCAACAGATCGAACTGCCAGAAGATGCCGAAGTAAGTTATAACTTTGTATACGATAATAAAGTTAAAACCATGTATGTTACTTCGCTAATCCAAGGCCAATTGTTCCGCGGCCAAGTAGCGATTGCAGCTTTAGATGAGAAGTTTTACCTGATCCCGGATAAATTTGCAGAGAAGATTGAACAACGTCTTCCAAATTACGTTATCCGCGTTCAGCCAGAAGAAGAGCCAGAAGAAGAAGACGATCCATACGCGGATTATAAGATTCCAGACGACCTGATGTGGTAATCAAATAGCGCATCAAAGTGTCTTCATGTAGTAAGGGATACGCATGTCACAGGGTTTTTTCGAGCAATTCTTGGTCATTCTTTGTTGTGCCGTTGTTGCCACAACCCTGTTCCGACGTATCAAGCTCCCTCCTCTCCTAGCTTATCTTAGTGTGGGCGCTATTGTTGGCCCCTATAGTTTAGGGGTCATCAAAGATACCCATAGCATAGAGCTTCTCAGCGAGCTTGGGGTCGTATTCCTACTCTTTATGCTCGGTCTAGAGTTCTCAGTCTCGCGTATGTTTGCAATGCGCAAGGCGGTATTTGGACTTGGTAGTTTGCAGGTCATTATCACTGCTGTCTGTTTGATGGCTATCTGTAACCTTTTTGGTCTTCCGCAAACAACATCATTAGTTATCGCTGGTGCACTCGCACTATCGTCGACAGCTATTGTTAGCCGCGAACTGATTCAGCGGGATGAGCTAAATAGCCCTCACGGTCAGCTTTCCGTCGGCACATTAATATTCCAAGACCTAGCCGCGGTATTTTTTCTCATCGTCGTACCGACTCTGAGCAGTTCTGCGACAGAGATAGACAGTGCCGAAGTAGCCTTGATGCTTCTGGAAGGGTCAACTCTACTGATTATCTTATTACTGGTCGGTCATATTGTGATGCCACTACTGTTTCATGAATCTGCACGCAGTGGCTCCAGTGATGTTTTTGTACTGACTACACTAACTGCTGCCCTTTTGGCTGCTTGGATTACTCACGCAGCAGGACTATCCATGGCGCTCGGTGGTTTTTTAGCAGGCATGATGCTGGGTGAGAGCCGCTATAGATATCAACTAGAAGCAGATATTCGCCCATTCAGGGATGTACTATTGGGACTATTCTTTGTCTCTGTCGGGATGCAATTAGATCTGTCTGCTCTAATCGATAGCTGGTATTGGATTATCCTGTTCAGTGTTAGCTTAATCCTATTAAAGACTTTTATTATTACCCTTCTCGGTACACTACTGCATAAAGACCCGGTAAATGCCTTAAGAGCTGGTCTAAACCTTAGCCAAGGCGGCGAATTTGGCTTTGCATTATTGGCCTTAGCCTTAGGTAACAATCTGATTGAACCTGATATCAATACCATTGTCGTGTCCACGATCATCATCAGCATGATCGTCACACCGATTTTGATGAATCACACTTACAGTCTCAGCCGCTGGTTGCACAAAGATGATCCGATTGAATCTCCACAACAGAAATTACCTGATGCAAGCCAATTAAACCCACATAACCTAGATAAACATGTAATCATTTGTGGTTTCGGCCGTGTCGGGCAGATTATCGCGCGGTTTTTGGACCAAGCAAACATTCCTTACATTGTCGTGGATAATGATCCTGTGCGAGTTATGGAAGCTGCTACCGCTGGAGAACACATCTGTTTTGGCGATGCGAAGCGTGATGATGTAATGGCTGCCGTTGGTGCTGATCGTGCTCGAATGTTGATTCTTAGTTTTCCAGAAGCTGAAACAGCGATGCAAGCACTAAAGCATATCCGCACACGCTTTGTAACGCTGCCTATATTGGTCAGAACACGTGATGATTCTCAGATCGAAGCATTTCAAAATGCTGGGGCAACAGAAATTATCCCAGAAGCATTGGAAGGCAGCTTAATGATGGTCTCCCATGTGTTATCGATGCTGGGTATCAACCATCAACAGATTGAACAGCAAATTAATCAGGTTCGCGCCGAAAGGTACAATCTCCTGCATGGATACTATCACGGTCAGCATTCCGAAAAAATTGATAGTAAAGGCCGTATGAAAGAGATATTGCACCCCGTTCAAATTGAAAATAACTGCAAATCAGCGGGTAAATCTTTACGTGATATTCCTCTGTCCAAACACCAAGTGTCTGTGGCTATGATCCGCCGTGGCGACCACTCAGAGCATAACCCTAGCGGTGATACTCATATCCAACAGGGCGATATCATCATCCTTCAGGGGCCCAATGATAAAATTGCAGTAGCTGAGTCAATTATCCTAGATGGAAAGTAGTTTTTACCGTTTGCCTCTGATTAGTAGATGAAACAATTTCATCAGCTTCGTTTTTGATTAAAGTCTCTAAACAAATCGTCGATAACCCTTTTATATTTAGTAGTACAACTAAAAAATGGGATCATTTGATCCTTTTTTGTCTGTGGAGGAAAACACCGTGCAAGTTCTATTAAGCAGCCAAGCAGCCTACTCTCAGGTTCGCCAGGAGACACTGGTTACAGGTGGGTTTGCTGATGGTAAAGATAGCAACGGTCGTTCTGCATCTGCGGCAGATAAGTTAGTAGCCAAACTAGCAGAAAACATTCCGGGTATGAGTGCATCAGAGATGAAAAGTCTCGATGCAAATGACTACTCTCCGGAAAAAGTTGCATCGCGCATCTCCGATTTTGTAGCACAAGGCCTTGAACAAGCCCGTGCCCGTGGTGCGTCCGATGCCGACCTAGACCGTATGTATAAAGCGGCAGTTTCAGGTGTAGAGAAAGGCTTCAAAGAAGCAACTGAGATTCTAGAAGATCTCAACATGCTAACCCCTGATATCTCCGCAACAATCGAGCAAACCAAAGATCTGACGTTCGAAGCGCTGGCCGGCCTTGCGCCTACCAACGAAACAGCGCCCACACGCCAGACCTCAATCTCTGCTGCTGAACGTTATTCAAAAGCTGAATCCTTCTCCCTTGATGTTATGACACAGGAAGGAGACAAAGTTTCTATTCGTTTCAACAGCGAAGCAAGTCAAACAGCCTCTTTAGGCGCCTACTCTGACGGTAACAGTAGCGCTGTATCTTTCGGCCTTGAGCGTAGCGCCAGCAGCAGCTACAGTTTTAGTGTTGAAGGTGATCTAAACGAAGACGAGTTAGACGCGCTAACAACTCTAATTCAGGATATCAATCTTATTGCCGAAGACTTCTTCAGCGGTGATGTTCAAGACGCTCTTGAACAAGCAGCTGAATTTGAAATGGACAAATCCGAGTTGATGAACTTGAATGTAACTATGACTCAATCAGCAAGTTACTCAGCGGTAGCTGCTTATGAGCAAGTTCAACAACTAGATAACCCATTAGGCAATAATGGCCGCCATTTAGGCCAGATGATGAACAACTTCGATAGCTTGGTTTCTAACCCAGCTATGGCGTTCTTAGAAGACAGTTCATTGTTCGGGGTCGACTTGTTGGACAGCTTAATACATCAAGATATTCGCTATAAAGATGCTGATGAAGAATCCCAGAGCAAACTGGATGATAACTTCGGTCTATTGCGTGACCTTATGACCCGGTTTGATCAGGACGACGCAGACGATTAACCCCCCTTCTTAATCGCTGCGATACTTTAAACCGGCCTTTTTAGGCCGGTTTCTTTTATATGTAGTTCCGCGTTAAAAATTTAGAGTATTATCCCCATCTCTATTATTTATCTTTAGCGACAATGACCAAAACCTTTTCCCTACGCGCCTACCAGCAAGAAGCCGTTGATGCGACATTACAGCACTTTCGCAAAACTGATGACCCTGCAGTTATTGTGCTACCAACAGGGGCCGGAAAAAGCCTTGTCATAGCGGAGCTTGCTCGTTTAGCGCGCAAAAAGATTATGGTGCTAGCTCATGTCAAAGAGCTGGTTGAGCAAAATCACGCTAAATATGAAAGCTATGGTTTGGAAGGCGGCATCTTTGCAGCGGGCTTGAATCGCAAAGAGATCGAAAAGCAGGTTACGTTTGCTAGCGTCCAATCTGTCGCGGCGAATATTGATCTTTTTAATAACGAATATTCCTTACTGATCGTCGATGAGTGTCATCGTATTAATGACGACGAAGATAGCCAATATGGACGGATCATCAACAAACTCCAAGAGATCAACCCCAACCTAAAAGTACTCGGGTTAACAGCTACGCCCTATCGAATGGGTATGGGCTGGATCTATCAGCAACATTATCGCGGTTTTGTTAGGAGCGAACAGGAAAAACCATTTCGTAACTGCATCTACGAACTCCCGCTTAGTTACATGATTAGCCACAACTATTTAACCCCTCCAGAAATGGAAGATGCCGCGGTCGCGCAATATGACTTTTCAGCCCTAGATCAAACTGCATTTGGCACTTATGCTGAAAAAGATATCAATAAGCTGCTAACAAAATACAATCGCGTCACCAGGGCGATCATTGAACAAGTGATCGAACGCGCTCAAGCCCGCCAAGGCGTAATGATCTTTGCTGCGACAGTCGATCACGCCAAAGAGATCAGCTCTTACCTTCCCGAAGAGCAAACAGCTTTGATCACTGGTTCTTCCTCCAGCGAAGATAGAGACCGCTTGATCAGTAACTTCAAGTTTAAGAAAATTAAGTATCTGGTTAACGTCTCAGTTCTTACTACAGGATTTGATGCACCCCATGTCGACCTTATTGCGATTTTAAGGCCCACTGAATCTGTCAGCCTCTATCAACAAATCGTTGGACGAGGGTTAAGGCTCGCACCTGGAAAGAAAGATTGTTTAGTCATCGACTACGCTGGCAACAACTATAATCTGCACCATCCTGAAGTGGGTGAAAAACGCCCTTCCTCTGATTCCGAACCCGTACAAGTATTTTGCCCTTCCTGCGGTTTTGCCAATATCTTTTGGGGTAAAACTGACAGCGATGGCAAGGTAATTGAACATCATGGCCGACGCTGCAAAGGTCTGCTTGAAAGCGACGATATTGATACCCCTTCAGAGCAATGTGATTTTCGCTTTCGATTTAAAGAATGTCCTCACTGTAATGCTGAAAATGATATCGCTGCCCGTAAATGCCATAAGTGCAATAGAGCGATTATCGACCCAGACGATCAATTAAAAGATGCGCTGAAACTAAAAGATGCCATGGTGATCCGCTGTGCAGGTTTATCATTAATACAGAACCAGTCTAAGCTTCAGGTTATTTATCATGGTGAAGAAGGCGAAGAACTGAAGGAGAGCTTCGATTTTGCTAAGCCTGCCCAGCTAAAACGCTTTAATGAGATCTTTGGGCGCCGGGTTGCGAATAGCCAAGCACCGCAAAACTTTTCAAACATAGAAGATGTGATCGCTTATGAAGCGCTTTTGCTAGCGCCAGATTTTGTCATCGCCCGCGGCCAAAAGCACTATTGGCGTGTGCAAGAAAGAATATTTGATTACCAAGGTCGATATCGTAAAGCTAACCAGCTTTAAATCGATATCACGGCTTTATTCTTTATCTGACCAAACAGCCAATTCATTGCCATTCGGATCAAGAAAATGAAAACGTCGCCCACCGGGAAAGCTGAAAATTGGTACTTTGATCTCACCACCAGCTGATTCGATTAGCGCCTGACTCGCCTCGAGGTTTGTACTATATAAAACGACCAATGCTGCACCATTGCTTGAATTGGATTTCAGATCAGCTTTATAAAAGCCACCCGCCAATCCTGCGCCTTCAAAAGCGCTATATTCAGGCCCGTAGTCGGTAAACGTCCAGTCAAAAAGGTCAGAGTAAAAGCGCTTAGTGTTTCCTAAATTATTTGCAGGTAACTCAATGTAATTAATTTGATTGTGCACAGAACTCATTTCATATCCTCTTGATTTGAAAACTTGCAAAACCCTGAAAACGTCTATGCTTTGTATATACCTTCGTTAAAAGCAACCAATTCAGCCTGACCTGATTGGAGTAAGAATGACATACAAGGTATTTATTACAACAGTTACCATATTAATGACTTCTAACTGTCTTGCAGCAGCTGAGTTAGTTATCGGGCAGACCTGCCCTGTCATCTTCCAAAACGAACCAATTGGCTCTCTTATCCTTTCCAAACCTTGGTATCACAGCAGTCGTAGTAATGCTAAATACATTGCGAGCGACAATTCAACAGGAATAGGTATAGAGATTCATCTCAAAAGCAATTTTAGTGGTAAGGTGGACGGGTTAAATCTAGCTGATTGCGATCACTTCAGACTATTACAAGTCCGCAGAACAACAGCTAAACTCCTACCCGGAGAGAAACACATTCAGATTGATGTACCTGATGAATTCAGCACGCCTTTTTACGACAGTGCCCCTCTTGAGCACGGTTACGGCCTACATAAAACCCCCGTAGATGATTCCGACAAACCTTGGCAAGGTCGGCCGTACCGTGACTCTGCTGTTGCTCTTTATGACACCCCTTATGTTTCCGATAGTTGGGGCATTGAAGGTAAGGACATTGAGGTTCAGTTTGAAACCTGTGCAGTCTGTGAAAGAGAAAGCCAATTCGATACTGTTTTATCTTGTGGCCATTGGGGCTATCGCAGAGATTATATGGGAGGAATGACTGGCTGGAGTGAGCCTGAATTTACCGGTTTTCAGTGTTCAGACTCCCCCAGCCCTCGTTTCCAAAAGACGCTTAATATTTCTAACCGAGTTGAATATACATACTGGATACACTGGCGTTAACGGCACTTTGTCGCTTTAACGTGCGTACGAAAATAACCTTTAGATAAAAAACCGGGCTATTGCCCGGTTCTGATATGCTCATTGACCCAATATTAATCTGGACGGTCGTCCTTAAACATTCGCCATCCACCAATCATGGTCGAGATTAGACTCTGGCGCGACATAATATCTTCTCGAATCGCCACGTAAACGTGGATCAGGATAAACGTGATCAGATACCACATACCTAGGCGGTGCCAAGTATGTACATCCTGACTCTGCCCCATCAGTGGGATAACCCAGCCAAATATAGTATCTGCCCAACTACCCTGACCAAGGCCTTCGCCGTATAAAGCAAATCCTGTGACGATCATGAACATCATGCCGAGCACGAAGAAGAAAAACATCCCCACCTGAGCCAATGGGTTGTGGCCGATATATTTCTTCGGTGTCTTCTCCAAGAACAGATACCAGCGTACCTCATGCCATGCTTCTTTCCAGAATTTACCGCTAAAGAACGGCGGCACAAATAATTCACGTGCATGATGGTTGCCCACAAACGCCCAGTAGATCCGGCCTAAGAAACCGATGGTGACGATATAACCTGCCGTGAAATGCGCAAAGCGGATATAACCCATCAGATAGTTATCAATTGCTTCACCCGGCATCGTTGGCAAAGGAACACCAATAAAATAGCCAGTTACACAAAGCGTGATAATAGAAAAGACAGTTACCCAGTGCCATAAACGTAATGGCGCTTCATACACATAAACAGCAGTCTGTTTACGCGTAATAACTGATTCTCCCACAACCTGATCTGAAGCGACCTCTTGAGCTTTATCTGACTTGTCAGGTTTAACCGATGCAGTCATATAAATAACCTCCTGAATTTAGGCGCTGCGTGCACAGCGCCACTATTCTTATCGAATTTTCACCTTAGTCAGCTCTTGACCATCTTCAGACATAACGTGTGTTGAACACGCAAGACATGGGTCAAAACTATGCAGGGTGCGAAGAATTTCAACCGGCTCATCAGGACGCTCCATTGGAGTATCCAACAAAGAAGCTTCGAATGCGCCAATATTGCCTTTGCTATCACGAGGCGAACCATTCCAAGTAGTAGGAACGATCGCTTGATAGTTATCGATTTTGCCATCTTTGATCTTGATCCAGTGACCTAAAGCACCACGAGGAGCTTCGTTAATACCAACTCCCATCGCCTCTTTCGGCCAACTACTTGGATCCCATTTCTCAACATTGGCAGTCGAGCTATCACCCGCTTTAATGTTGTTAACCAGTTGATACCAATCATCCAACATAGTGTCCGCACAAAGCTGACACTCAAGTGCACGCGCCAATGTTCGACCTAATGTACTTGGTAAGAACTGCTTAATGCCGAGATCTAGCCCCGTAGACTGATTAAATTCAGATAACGAGCGATCAACCTGCTCCTGAACATGCTCAGTACCAGAAGCATAAGCAATGATGTAGCGCGCTAAAGGTCCCACTTCCATTGCATGACCACGCCAGCGAGGTGCTTTAATCCAGCTGTACTTCGCAGATTCATCCAGTTCTTTAATATCTGTTTTAGTACCTTTTGTATTAGGGCCAAGCTCGAAGCTAGGCTCTGTCTCACCTTCCCATGGGTGCAAGCCCTGCTTCTCGCCTTCATAACGGTACCAAGAGTGATCAACAAATTCTTTAATCTGTTCTGGATCACGAACATCAACTGGATGCACTTCATCCCAGTTACCATTAACAATCGCACCTGCAGGTAACAGATCTGTAGATTTGTCATATGGCACTTGAGTGTACGTACCGTAAGACAGAAGGTTCTCTGAAGCTAAGCCACCACCGTACAACCAATTTTTATAAATGCCAGCAATTGCCATAACATCTGGGATGTATACGTTCTTAGTAAACTCTTGTGCTTCACGAATACGCTCCAACACATAGTTCAAACTAGTCATATTGATTGGCGCACCTGAAGCACCAACGTCATCCAAGTTAATAGCACATGGCACACCACCTACCATGTAGTTAGGGTGCGGGTTCTTACCACCAAAGATGGTATGAATTTTTACCACTTCTTTTTGGAAATCGAGTGCTTCAAGGTAGTGAGCAACCGCCATCAAATCCGCTTCTGGAGGAAGTTTGTAAGCAGGGTTGTCCCAATAGCCGTTAGCAAATAGACCTAACTGTCCGCTTTCAACGAACTTTTTAAGACGCGTTTGTACATCCTTAAAATAACCTGGGCTAGATTTCGAATGGTGCGGAGAGACCATCTGCTGAAGTTCAGAAGTAGCCTTAGGGTCTGCTTTCAGTGCATTAACCGGATTTACCCAGTCCAACGCATGCAGATGATAAAAATGTACGATGTGATCATGAATCTGTAGAGTTTTATCCATCATGTGACGGATAAGGTGTGCATTCAAAGGTACCTGAATACCTAAAGCATCTTCTACCGCACGTACTGATGTCAGTGCATGAGTACCCGTACAAACACCACAAATTCGCTCTACAAAGGCCCAAGCATCACGTGGGTCACGGCCTTTAAGAATCACTTCAAGGCCACGCCACATTGTGCCTGTTGATACAGCGTTACGGATAATGTTGTTTTCATCAACATTCACCTCACAACGCATATGCCCTTCAATTCGGGTTACAGGGTCTACAACAATGCGTCGGCCACTGTTATCTAGATCACTCGCATTAAATGGCTTATTCATTATTCCTGATCTCCTTTATGCTGAGCACGCTTAACCGCACTTACCGCCGCATGCGCAGCAACGGCAGCACCAACACCACCCGCTACAGCCATACCAATCTCATCTGCATTTTTCTCGATACCAAACTGATGAATATCGGTTAAGCGGTTATAGAATGAACCTTTGTCCCAGAAACCATCTTCAGAACAACCAATACAACCGTGGCCTGCCTGAATTGGGAAAGAGACGCCCTCATTCCAACGCACTGTAGAACATGCGTTATAAGTAGTGGGGCCTTTACAACCCACTTTATAAAGGCAGTAACCTTTACGCGCACCTTCATCATCCCACTCTTCTACGAACTGGCCTGCATCAAAGTGTGGACGGCGATAACACTTATCGTGAATACGCTGGCTGTAGAACATTTTTGGACGACCTTGACGGTCTAGTTCAGGCATTTTGCCGAAGGTCAGCATATAAGTAATAACACCAGTCATTACCTCAGCGATTGGAGGACAACCTGGTACTTTAATAATTGGTTTATCAGTAATAACTTTATGGATAGGAACCGCTTGGGTTGGGTTTGGACGTGCAGCCTGAACACAGCCCCAAGATGCACAAGAGCCCCATGCAATAATGGCAGCAGCATCCTTGGCTGCATACTTCAGTTTTTCAACAAAAGGTTTACCACCGGAGATACAGAACATGCCATCTTCATTTAATGGTGGGTTACCTTCTACGGCAAGGATGTATTTACCTTTATATTTTTCCATCGTTTCATAAAGGATTTCCTGCGCTTGGTGGCCAGCTGATGCCATCAAGGTGTCGTCGTAATCCAAAGAGATCATGGATAGAACAACATCTTTTACCAACGGGTGAGCCGAACGAATAAACGATTCTGAACAACAGGTGCACTCTAAACCATGCAACCAGATTACCGGTGTACGCTCTTTGGTTTCCATTGCATGCGCAATTCTAGGCGCAAATGTTGGCCCTAAACCTAAGGCTGCTGCCGTTAAACTACAATATTTCAGGAAGCTACGACGTGTAATACCCTGACGTCGCATAACCTCATAGAAGGTTTCAATTTGTGACATATGTCTCTCCGCCAATGCCAGCCACCACAGCTATGCCCTCATCTTTGATTAGCTATGCATAACTACGTGTAACATTTTTATTTTTTTGTTCAGCTATCCTATTGGCAAAGATCGGGCCAAAAACATTACCCTTAAATTTCAATCACTTATAAAAGAATTCGTATATAAGGAAGGATAAAGACTAACCAGTCATCCAGATAAAATGGTTAATCCCTTAACACCTATAAAGTCTAAGGCCACTTAAATGTATTTTAAATATATGTTTATTGACTGATATCAATATCTGAAAAGAGACGAAGAGATAAGATGGATTTGCGTTTCCAATAGAGAGGACTTACCTATGCAAGTTGATGTAACCGATATCCCACAAGTCGCGGTTGATTTTATGAATGATGATCATGCAGAAGCTGTCACCCTTCTTAATCGGTTATTCAACACTTTAGAAACAGGTAATGACCGTGAAGTTGATGGTGCTTTATCCAGCTTTTACCAACACAATGCCGAACACTTCGCCCGCGAAGAAGAACAGATGATCCGAATCAACTTCCCACCCTATACATGCCATAAAGGTGAGCATGAACGCGTTTTACAGGAGATGCGTAAAACTCAACAACAATGGCAAGCAAACCATGACCGCGCAGAATTAAACAGCTACCTTAAAAACACGGTTATTCCTTGGTTTGTAAATCATATAAATACCATGGATACAGTGACAGCCATGTTTATCAGCCGACATTGCGCCTAACCAGAATCGGCTACTAATAATCCGAATTTTAACTAACAGTCGAGCCTCCCCTCTCGGCTGTTAACCTTGTACTGTACTCCAAAGAAATGCGAGCAAGATAACGGTATAAATTTCTTATCATAGATTAACAATCCAGTCTGTTGTTAAACGCGTAAGCAAATTCTGCTATCCTTCTGCGAAATTATTCACTCATGCCAAATAACACAGCAAATTGCTGTCTTTGAGTATTACGGATCAATAATGAGCAAATATTGGAGTGACGCAATTCAGCGTCTAACACCTTACGTGCCGGGTGAGCAGCCTAAAGAAAGCGGTATTACAAAGTTAAACACCAACGAAAACCCTTACCCTCCTTCGCCGAAGGCGGCAGCGGTGATCAATAACTTTGATACAGCTAGATTACGACTCTACTCCGACCCAGATTGCACTCAGTTAAAAGATGCACTTGCTAACCACTTTGAAGTTGAGCGTAAAAATGTCTTTGTTGGTAACGGTTCTGATGAGGTACTTGCTCATACCTTTGCAGCGTTCTTCCAACAAGAACAACCGCTACTGATGCCAGAATTCACATACAGTTTCTATCCGGTTTACTGCAATTTTTTTGATATCGAATTCAAACTGTTACCCCTAGGCGATAACTTTGAGTTAAACCTAGAAGACTATAACCAGCCAAATGGCGGTATTATTTTCGCTAACCCGAATGCGCCGACTAGCCGTGCAATCGAGTTAGGTGAAATTGAAGCATTAGCTCAACGCAATACTGAAACCGTGATTGTGGTTGATGAAGCCTATGTAGATTTTGGCGCTTCTAGCGCTGTTGAATTAACCCAAAAATATGACAATGTTTTGGTTATTCAGACCTTCTCCAAATCTCGTTCTCTAGCGGGTATGCGTGTTGGATTCGCAATTGGTCACGAAGATCTAATTGCAGGTTTAGAACGCGTTAAAAATAGTTTTAACTCTTACCCTCTAGACATGCTAGCAATTGAATCGGCAGTTGCTGCTGTTGAAGATAATGACTACTTCGAAGCGACTACGAAGAAAATTATCTCGACCCGCGAGTGGACGGTTAATCGTTTAGAAGAGTTAGGTTTTATTAGCTTACCGTCTAAAACTAACTTCTTATTCAGCACGCATCGCTTTATTGAGGCCGCTGAATTGATGGGTTTCCTTCGTACGAAGAAGGTCTTGGTACGCTACTTCAGCAAACTAGGTATCGATAATTACCTTCGCATATCGATTGGCACACAAGAAGAGATGGAACTGCTAATCAGTACCTTAGAACAACATCCTGATATCTGTAAGATGCCTGTTGAGCCTTAAAAAACACTGCTTAGCTACTGCAAAACCTCTGATAAAGCTGCCTTTCAGGTAGCTTTATCTTATTAGCCCCTTAGATTAATCAAACTTAAGTAATACTCAATATACAGGGTCAGAAAGGTGTAAATACCCCTGAATATTTAATGGACACTAAGGAACCATTGGCGTCACGAATATTTATACCTATTATTAGTTTTACTTTAGGGCTGCTTCTTTACCTAGAGTTTATGAGTACAACGGTTTTGTACTCGTCCGTGTTTATTCCATTGCAAGATTTCAGGGCGTACAGTTGTGCGCCCTTTTTTTATCCATTTCACCTGAACAAAAATCAACTCATAAACCGTATGTACGCACTATACTGATATAGTTAAATCAGGAGCGCACTCATGCCTATTAATCCAACTGGGTTTGCCACCAGCCCCTACTCTCAATTCAATCAGATTCAGAATCGAATAAATGAAACGGAAGAACAGCTCGCTTCCGGCCAGCGAATAAATAATGCAGCAATCGATCCTGCCGGCTTGCAAGTGCTCATCGACTTCCAAACTCAAATTAGAGGAAATAGCGCAGCCATTCGAAATAGTCTTGATGGTGTATCAGCACTTCAAATTGCAGATGGTGGTGTTAATCAAGTCAATGATTCTCTACAACGTATTCGCGAACTGTCCATTCAAGCTCAAAATGGGATTCTAAATGAAAGTGACCGTGCAGCCTTGCAAGGTGAAGCAGATGCACTATTAAGCGGCATACAGGAAACCCTTGGGCAAAGTACTTTTAACGGCCAATCATTACTCGCAGAAGAGGGTCAGCTACGCCTGCAAACAGGTCCTGGTACAGAGGATTCTCAAAACATCAGTACTTTCAATGTCAGTGATGAGTTTGATAACAGTGGTCTATTCACTTTAGATATTAGCGACGTAGGTGCTCTGGATATTATCGATCAAAACCAGTCGTTTTTAGCGACGGTATCAGGTGAAATAGGCGCAAGCCAAAACAGATTAGACAGCACGATAAATAGACTTACCGAAACTAATATCAATGAAGCTTCAGCAGCTTCTTTTATTGGTGACACAGACTTTGCTCAAACGGCATCAGAACGTGCAAGCGCGCTTATCCAACAAGATGTAGGTATCGCACTGCAAGCACAAGCCAATGCTAATCGAGGGCTCGTACTCAACCTACTAGGATCGTAAAGTGCAGTTAAGAGAGTAAATTGGACTGAAGCACTGCACTTTTAAACTCAGCTAAACTAGTGTTCAAACAATCCAAGAGTTGAGGCTCTGAAATACTCACATTTTGCTTAGCTTTTTCTTCTACAAAACCGGCCAAAGCACCTAATCTTTCGCCCCCTAACATGCGAGATGAACCTTTTAGGGAATGAGCAACTTTTCTTAGTTGTGTTTGATCAGCATCGTCAAGCACCTGACCAATCTCGTTAATCTCCCGTTCAGCACTTTCCCAGTAGATGTTAAAAACGTTCTCTAAATATTTACCATCTAGCTTTAGCGCAATTGCTGTTGCCTCATTGAAGGCAGGCAACGACATCAACTCACTTAAAGACTCAGATGAAGACGTGTTTGTTACGTTTACTTGATCGGCCACTGTTAACTCCCTGATACCCTTCTAGATGGGTAAAAATCCATTCTTTGATAACAATAGCGAAAAACCTGCATATTAAAAGGACGCTGTAGAATAGGTACAAAAAAGGGGTGATAAATCACCCCTTTGTCATCATTATCCCTACAATTTAATTTACTTTGAAGCGCTGCACCATTTCCTGCATACGTGCCGCCACATCGCTTAGAGCAATACTTGAATTGGCCGTCTCATCAGCCGCTACTCGGCTCTGTTCAGCAATAACACGCACATTACTCAAACTTTGACTGATTTCATCTGCGACAACACTTTGCTGTTCAGCAGAACTAGCAATCTGAGCATTTACTTCATTCATCTGCTCAACCGTCATACTAATCTGATTCAATGCAGAATCCGCCTGATCAACCAGCTCAATACACTGATTTGCTTCTTGTGTACCTTGATTAACAACGCTTACAGTCAAGTTAGCACGCGCTTGTAGATCATCAATCAGATTGTGAATCATCTCAGTGGATTGCTGCGTACGCTGTGCAAGAGAGCGCACCTCATCAGCAACAACAGCAAAACCTCGCCCCTGCTCACCCGCTCGTGCCGCCTCAATCGCTGCATTCAAAGCGAGAAGATTGGTCTGTTCTGCAATCTCACGAATCACATCGAGAATGGCATTAATATCCCGTGTTTTTTGCTGCAGATGCTCCACTTCCGAAGATGTTTTATCCAAACTTAAAGAAAGGCGATTCATACCCTCTGTAGCAATCTGCATTTTTTGACGGCCTTCCATCACCTGATGGTTAGCACTATCCGCAGAAGAGGCTGCACTAGACGCATTATCCGCAACATGCTGCGCCGTATACGCCATTTCAGTCACTGCAGAGGCAACCTGATCAGTCTCTTCTTGCTGCTGCATAGTTCCCGCACGAGCCTGTTCTGTCAGAGCCGCTAACTCTTCTGCAGACATACTCATGTTATAACCTGCCTTGTTAATTTCAGTGATCATTTCACGGAATCTAATGGTGGTATGCCCCAAAGACCCCTGTAATTTCCCCACTTCATCTTTACGGCTTGTTTCCAGAACCTGAGTCAAATCACCTTCAGCCAATGTATCGGCGTAACTAACAGCTTCGAGGATAGGACGAGTAATCATTCGAGTAATCCAAAGCGCAAAGAAAACGCCTAAAATGACCGCAATAACAGAGATCACAATCACAGAAATAAGGCCCTGATGATTGTGTGACTGTAACATTGGTCCTAGCGAGTCTTGATCAGCAATAACTGACAGCTTTACTTTTTCAACATTACTCGCAACTTGGGGACCGATCACATCAAGAGTCCCAATCACTAGGTTATTGCGCTGATCGATTGTCTTATGGATTTCTAAAGTTGCAGCCAGATATTTATCTCGTGCTTTAGCAAAACGATCTAACAGCTGTATTTCATTGTCGAGCAGGAACACCTTTTTAAGGCTTTCTAGATGATTTGTTAGAGCACCATCCAATTTGTTGATCGAAATCTGAAAATCTTCTTGATGGTTCTTTTCCATAAAACGAACAAGATATAGCCTTGCTAACAGCAGATCTTCCTGCAAATTAGAAGCTAAAAATGCCAATTCAGGTTCACCACGGTTATTAGCTAACTTTCGTAACTGAGTAATACTGTCACGCATAACTGGGCCCTGCTGAGCCAAGGTGTTGTAGTACAACTCGTCCTCAGTTTTAACTAATCCAACCACCTCCTGAAAAGTCGTTTTATACTCGCCTAATAGCGTTGCTGTTTCCATAATCAAACGGCTACGCTCTGGGTTGTTAATCTCTTGCTTAGATTGTTCTAAAAACTGGTTCATTAGCGCCATACGTTCTTCATATTGCTCTAATGATTGTTTGTCATGACTGATAAGAAAGTTTTTTACCGACATACGCACTTTCAGCATATTGGCCTGTAAGCGCCCTGATAGATTACTATCGCGCGCCAACTCACGGTATTGAACAAAGCCATCTTCCGCGTGGTGTAAGCCTTTAATACCTGTAAACGATGCCGCTACCAGCAATAACAAGATAAAACCGAAACTCAAGCCGATCTTACTACGTAAATTAAATCTGTTTAGCTTATTCATGTATTTGCACTTACTACATTAGGATTAAAGAATTAAATACAAAGGATAATCAATAGCAGTTGATAGTATTTATCATTTAGATCTATTTCAATAATAATCGATCAAAAATCGAGATTATTTTCAGGCTGATTACGATCTATACAGTACGGAAGGATTTATTGGACAATAAACAAACAATTCAAACGATAACGCTAAAGCGACTTTACTGTTGCAACCAGAAAGTAATGCTTAATGTTTTCAATTCAAACACTGAAGGCTCAAGCTACTTTATTTTTTATTTTCAGGAAATTGGCTGACAAAGTTTAAAATACCTTGTTCTAAGGGATGACCTTTTCGATAGATAACCGAGATCTCTATTCTTTGCTGTCCTTGGGTAACGGGCACTGATTTAAGTGCATTTTCATAGCGGCTCCCTGTCACCATATTTTCGCCGATAACGGTGTATCCCAATCCAGCGGCAATGCAGCCAAGAATGCCATCAGCACTACTCATCACCATCATCTCATCAGTAAATCTATCACCTAATTCTTGCCATGCTAGGGCACACTTCCTGTAACCACAGCCCTCTTCTCTCACAAACAGAACGGGCTCGTATTCTTGATCTACTGGAGTTACAAGCACAAGCGACTCATGAACAACGGGTATGATCCGTAGATCCTCATGCGACTTAGCATTTCCGACTAATGCGCAATCTAACTGATCGTTCAAAATAGCGAGTGCTAATCGGTCACTTGTATCTGTATAGATTCGAGGAAGGATTTCTGGATGCTTGCGTTTGAGCTGTTTTAGCGTCGTGGGTAGGTGAACTGCAGCAAAAGTTTCAGGCATGCCTATACGAAGTTCGTAGTTCCCTTTGCTTTTTAAGATAGCGGTTGATGCTTGATACTCCAGCTGCAAAATCTGGGAGGCATATTTATATAAAAGCTGGCCTGTCGTTGTTAGCTCGAGCTTTCGCCCTACCCGAATAAATAATTTAGAATCAAGTTCGTCTTCTAACTTCTGAATTCTCGTAGTGATATTAGACTGCACTGTATTAAGCTTTTCAGAGGCACCTTTAATACCCTCTTCATCAACAACAGCCTTAAACGTGCGTAACGCTACAATCTCCATATAGTTCTCTTTTATTGAAGTTTTAATTCTAAAAGATTCACTTTTTAAGATTATCAGAAAGCGCTATGGTTGTTGAACATAAATACAATAAAACCCAAAAAAGCATTTATGAACAACACACTTACCAAAAGTCAGGTCTATTTTGCAGGTATCTGTAGCCTAGTTGTTACAGTGGGAGTCGCTCGCTTTTCCTACACACCTTTACTGCCAATCATGCAGGCAGAAGCAGGCCTTACTGAAACGGGCGGCGGCTGGCTCGCAACCGTTAACTACATTGGCTATATGATCGGTGTTCTGATTGCGGCAAGCCTAAACAATCTTCACCACAAGTATCTATTACAGAAGTTATATTTGGTACTCAGCGTGGTAACAAGTGCAGCAATGGTTATCTCTAGCGACCTTTATACTTGGTCTGTTATGCGTTTGGTGGCGGGGATCTGTGCTTCAGGTGGGTTAATCATCTCCTCAGGGCTAATCTTAAAATGGCTGGTCAACAATGGTCACAGGGGTGAGCTCGGCATCCACTTTTCGGGGATAGGCATGAGCATAGCTGTCTCAGCCATCATCGTAGAGATCCTTTTACAATTCTCTGCTAACTGGCAGCAGCAATGGCTATTTTTTGCCGCCATAGCAGCAATTATCGCAGTGCCGGCATGGTTATGGATACCTCACCCTAACAACCATCCTGATCACGCTCAGGCAGCACCTAAGGACAATCCACCCAGCAAAAAATTTACTCGCTTATTCTTACTGGCATACTTCTGTGCAGGTTATGGTTATGTCGTTAGTGCAACTTTTATCGTCGATATCATTGAAGGTCTCGAAGGTTTAGAAGGTCAAGGCGCCTTATCCTTCGTATTGATTGGACTTGCAGCAATTCCAGCGGTAGTTTTATGGGATAGAGTTGCTCGAAAGTACGGCTATTTAAAAGCTCTTCTGGGTGCTTATAGCTTGCAAATCATTGGTATCTTGATCCCCACACAAAGCGATGCATTTCCATTAATTGTATTATCAGCAATCTTGTTTGGCGGAACCTTTGTTGCCTGCGTAAGCTTAGTACTTACAATGGCAGGTCACTTCTTCCCTAGCAACCCTTCGAAATTTATGGGTAAGATGACTCTCGCTTATGGCTGCGCTCAAATACTAGCGCCATTTTTAACCGGATTGCTGGCCGAGAACTTAGGCAACTACAATCTAGGTTTATATTTTTCTGCCATTGTCATGATAGTGGGATCAGGATTAATTCTGACGTTAATTCAGATCGGGGAACAACCACTAGATTCTAAAAAACCTAAGACTTTCAATGTAAAAGCATAGCCCATAAGAATAGCCCCGCTTTTATCAGGGGTAATACTAAGCTAAAATTTAAAAATAACCGTTTGGATTTTTTGGGAAGAACTAAGGACGTTCTAATCTCATCGAAGAAATAAAAGATATTTTATTACTCGTTGTAACTAGTTTCAGTGGTCTCGCTGGAATAATCTATTGCCCTTATATTTTCCTTATCACCTTCGGTATCCTTTCCTTTGTGCTATACCGATTAAGAACCAATGTAGCCAAAGAATAATATATCAGCATTCTCCTGATGACCTTATTTATTGGGATTAATGTGCTGGCTTTTCCTTTTGATCTACTCTGAATATGTTTTAGCAATCTCTATTTTATCCCTCTAATATAACCCATTATTTCCAGATAAAAACTGGGTTTAATACGCATACTTTGCACCGCAACAATATTTATAACAACCACCTAATTTAGACCATGCAAATTTAGCCAAAACTCAGTGCTATCTATTTCAGCACTTTTTAAAACTCTGTAACTATAAGCCCTGCAGGGCAGATAAGATATAAGTGGCTAATTTCCAACCACTGCCAGCAACAATTGCTGCGCCGCACAAAACAAAAAGACCAAAATAAGAGTTTTTCTTATAAACAAAAACCCTGAATTGCTTTAGAATAGCGCCAATTTTAATTCTCCAGATAAGCAATATCTCAATCTAAATATGGCAAAACTCGTTAAAGACTTTGAGGACTATCAGTTCACTTTTTACTGGGTAAATGATCTCAATGAACGTATCAGCCCAAATCTACCAACTCTAAATCACGCCAAAGAATGGATAGTCTCCTTCAAAAACAGCCAGCATCAAGGAATTGAACGCCGAAAAAGAAAATGTGATCGAAGACACGAAAATGGCACTATGCGAAATTCACTTACATCGAAAAGATCACCATACTCTAGTGGACGCAGATCTACTGATAAGCCAATCGAAGTTGAATTTGATTTATCGTCTGTGAAGATCACAAAACTTAAAGAAGTAGTTTAACTTCTAGCCCTCCCCTTCCTAACTTTAAGAAAATGCATCAATGTACTGATTTAGTGTAGGAAGGGGACTTTCAGTTTCGAACTTATTCACACAGCCCTTTTCTCAACACATAATTGCTCATTAAAGAATAAGCCGAATGATTTTCATTCTTGCTATATTAAGATTACAGATTCAATCTCAATTAGACTCAAGAGCTTAATCTTGCTTCAGCGAATATAAAATGCTCTTAGGCATATAGGTCGAGTAGACGAAAATCCACTTCAGAGAGAAAACTAGTGTGAATAGGAAAACTGGAGATGACCCCACCAGCCACATTCCGGCACATGAATCCACCGCTGTGGCTGCTCCCTTCCGGGCCTGACCAGGTTCACGATTTATCATTGCGGAAGGACCAGCAGGGCCACCATTGCGGGCCTGAAGGGCCTTGCCCGAGTTAGATAACTCAAGACAGGCGCGCAGTATACCAGCGATTTTTTGAGATGCAAATGCAATTATTTAACTATCTGTTTTTATAGAAATAAAAGGGTATTCTAAATATCTGGTTGGAAGTCACAGTTAGGGGAATAGTGAATTAGTCTTCCACTTGGTTGGTATGCTCGCCACCCCATACCAACTCCTCGCATGGAGGTGCCGTATAGATCTTCTTTGAACTGGGTTGTGGTGCTTCTGCTTTGTGCCAGAAGCGGACATTCAAAGTACTGTCAGGTCAAGTTTAATTGTATATAAGCGACCAGCAAAACAGAGCTAGAAAGGATGTGAAGTTTTTCCCTAAGAGATTATCTATCTCATCCTTTCCTGAGAAATTCAGCTTACGTTTCCATGATATTCCTTTAGCCCTAGCAACAAAGATTCTTCTGCCAGAAAAATACCCATGTATAGTGCAGTTTGAGCAGAAAGGGGCTTCTGCTGTGATGACCAACCCTTGAGATGGGATGTTAGGTTTTATCCAAATAGTTAAAATATGGTTTAGAAACGGCACGTTATCGATGACTTTCATAGGAAACAATTTATCGTTTATGTATATGTTGAACCCTCCAACTACACGGCACTTACTTTCTTCTATTTCAAGGGTCAGCGAGTAAGTTGAATCTCTATAGGCTTCTACTTTTTCAGGAAAGCCAACTACATCGCAATTTGAAGCAGAACTTTTTGCTTCCAGATAAATCCTTTTCATGTGATCCCTTCAAGCTATATCCCATAGACTTAATACTTAACATGATTGTATTTTATTGTCAGGTTATGAAAAATAAAAATGTCTACTCTGTGTCGTAAGCTGACCTCTTGATGATCACCCGTTCATCCATTATATATGAACACTCCTCCCGCATATTCAATAAAATCCACTATGTCAGTGCTCAGAACCCATCATTAATTCCAACCAGATAATTAGAGTTAGAGAAGCGTAATGCTAAACAGAGTTCCAACCACTTAATTTGGATACCCATATAAAATTCATATTCGCCCCTAGATCAAGCTCAACAGGTTTCGTTAAAGTTCATGCTATTCCTCTCCACCCCTAGCCCCCTTAAGCAGGATCTAACCTATACTTAAACGACAAATGATATAAACACTGATTGATTGATTAAGCGCTTCTTAATGCCATGGCTTTTATAGTGGCTCTACTGTTAGAGTTAAACGGTACACAGTTTATTGTATGAATGAACAACAGGATAAATGGACATGGAAGAACATTTAAATCAGCTAGGACTCGCCCGACAACCTATTTTTGACCGCGAACTCAACGTCGTGGCCTACGAACTCTTGTATCAATCTGAGCATGGAGAAGCTGTAGCCAAGTTTTTAAAAGGCGACCAAGAATCCTGTAATGTCCTAATCAATAATTTCACCAGCATCTATGATTCGGGGAAATTAAAATCCTTACCAGCCTTTCTCAATGTTACTGAAGGCTTTATTCGTACAGAAAGCTTACCAAGCTTATCGCGACATAACTTAGTACTGGATGTTAGACAACAACCCAATATCACGCCTGAACTAATTGGCTCTTTAAAGAAATATGTGGATGCCGGCTACCGTCTAGTTCTCGACGATTTCACTTATAGCAGCGACTACGATGAACTACTTAAACTCGCACATATGGTGAGAGTAGATATTCGTAAACATAGTGATAAAGCTATTGTTGCCCACCTGGAAAGCATGCGCCCTTTCAAAGTTGTATCTCTAGCTGAGAATGTTGAAACCCATGATGAGTATGAGCGCTGCCATGCCTTAGGGTTTAGGCTATTCCAAGGCACATTCCTTTCTAGACCTACACTGGTTGAAGGCAAAAAGTTAACTTCAAATCAGGCTATCGTTATTCATCTATTAGCAGCTCTTCAAGATCAAGATGTTACTCCTGCAGTGTTGGCTGATATTTCATCCCGTGATCCACAATTGACGTTTAAACTACTACGCATTGTTAATTCGGCACAATACAACCTGCCTAACAAAATCGAGAGTTTAAGTCAGGCGATTATTGCCTTAGGCATGAATGAAATTAACAAGTGGGCCACCCTACTCGCGCTATCGAGTAATGATGACAAACCAAGTGAACTGATCCGTCAGATCCTGATTACCGCAAGGATGTGCGAATGCGTCGCTTATCATACAGAAGAGATCGACTCTGAACTCGCCTTTATAACCGGCGTTATCTCTATGCTGGATGCACTACTAGAAATAGAACAAAATTCATTGCTTGAGCAGCTATCTGTATCCGATGAGATCGTCGAAGCAGTCACTAGTTACGAAGGCCCAGCAGGACAATTACTTCAAGCGGTAAACTTATACATGATTGGACAATCCGCCTTTAAACTTCCACCGCATATCCAAGAAGTTTATTCAGAAGCATATTATGATGCCTTGAGCTGGAGTAACGAGACTATGCAGCTTATGTCAGGCTCTCATTTATAAATCAGGCTGAAAAATTGATAACAGCTGAGATCTGACCCAGCGGCACATTGGATCTTGATGGAAGCGTTCATGCCAATAGAGGTATAGCACCACCTCGGGTAGATCAAATTCAACAGGCAGCGGCTTAATCACCAAGCTGCTGCTTTTTACCAAATGCTGGGCCATTACTTCGGGCAGTGTAAAAATCAGATCGGACCCCTGACCAAACTCAGCAACCGACATAAAGCTTGCAAGCCTTAACATTACACTACGATCCAAACCGAACCTTTCTAATTCGATATCCATCATGCCTGGGCCCTTCCCTGTAATCGAAACAAGCCCATGGGAAGCCTGCGCGTAATCATTCAGACTGATAGATCTTTGGCTCGCTAAAGGGTTGCTTTGATCCATCACACAAACATGACCTGTTCGCGCAATCGGAAAGCGTCTAAATTGATCCTGCCCAGAATCAGGAGATAGCCCAGTGATTGTAAAGTGCACTTCCCCTCTTGCGAGATATTCAAAATGCTCTGGTTGCTGAGAAACAATCTCTACCCGTAATTTCGGTGCCTTTTCACGCAGCATTCTTACCACATCTGGCATCAGTAGAATCAACTCTAAATCCAAGCCTGTTAACTTAACCACACCCTCGGCTAGCTCTGGATTAAATTCCTCCGGCTGCATAATCGAAGCAACATCTTGCAAAAGAGGCTTTAACTGCTTTTCCAGATCAACAGCACGCGCACTAAGGTCGTACCCATTTCCAATTCTAACTAAGAAAGGATCATCAAGTGTTTGACGCAATCGCTGTAACGCTCTACTCACAGCTGGTTGGCTCATCTGCAAGCGTTCAGCTGCTTTAGAAACATGGCGCTCAGCTAACAACGCTTGTAACACAACGAGGAGATTTAGATCGACCGAACGTAAATTCATTAAACGAATAACCGAAATATAAAATATGCATTAGACGCATTTATGATTAGCCATTAAAGTTTGAAAAGCAAATCCAAAAGGTGACGCTAACAACTTGTAAAGATTCGTAAACTTCACTGCAGCACGATGTTATTTGTGGTTGCATAGCCAAGATAATTTGAGGACTGAAGTAGATGCCATTTAACCGAAAAATTTTGAATGATAATGACAGCTATGGCTGGGGCCCAGTCCTACTTCATTGGTTCATTGCATTATCGGTTATTGGCCTTTATCCCCTCGGTTTATATATTGAAAGCTTGAGCTATTACGATCCCGAATACCGGACGGTGCCGATCTGGCATAAGAGTATCGGCATCCTGCTAGCAGGCTTGTTGATTACACGCATCTTGTGGCGTTTATTCAACCGCTCGCCAAAAGCACTGCCACAACCAAAGAAGATGGCAATTGCAGCAAAAGCTGCACATGTATTGCTCGAATTTTTGCTTCTACTTACCTTGTTCTCAGGCTACCTGATTTCTACCGCTGACGGTCGAGCTATAGAAGTTTTTACCTGGTTTAGTATTCCAGCACTACCCTTCGCAATGGAACAGCAGGAGGATATTGCAGGTGAGATTCACTTTTTGATAGCAACAACACTTATCGTGCTAGCAGCATTACATGCTTTCGCTGCAATAAAGCACCATTACATAGATAAAGACTTAACATTAAAGCGCATGCTAGCGCTACGCGAGGAACATTGATGAAATCTAAATTTATTAAAGGGTTGGCGCTAGCCTCTCTAATCACTACGTCACCTCTTTATGCTGCAGATTACGTTATTGATACAAAAGGTGCACACGCATCTATCCAATTCCGCATCAGCCACTTGGGTACTAGCTGGTTAACTGGCCGTTTCAACACATTCTCGGGTGAATTCAGCTACGATGCTGCTAACCCAGCTGCATCTAAAGTAAATGTTGATATTGATGTTAATTCGTTTGACTCTAACCACGCTGAACGTGATAAGCATATCCGTGGTGATGAATATCTAGACGTAGCTAAGCACCCTAAAGCGTCTTTTGTTAGCTCTTCATACACACCAAATGAAGATGGCAGCGGCGTAATGAAAGGCATACTGACACTTTACGGAACAAGCAAAGAGATCTTTATAGACGTGAAAAAAGTAGGCGAAGGCAAAGACCCTTGGGGCGACTACCGCGCAGGCTTCGAAGGCACTACAGAGATCCAACCTAAAGATTTTGGCATGAACTACCAGCTAGGCCCTGCAGCTGAAACTGTATACCTAGAACTTCACATCGAAGGTATTCGGAAGTAATTTCGATTTCATCTAAAAACAAAAAAGGCGAACACTATGGTTCGCCTTTTTATATTCAATACTGGATTTAGTAATCCGCATATTCCGAATAAACGCTAACTTCGTTTTTCTCTGAAACTGCATAGACTTCAAAATCGTCCTTTCGAGCACCTTCCATATCCATACCCGGGCCACCTGATGGCATGCCTGGCACAGTCAACAAACGGATATTATCGGAATTATCAGCCAATAACTTTTTAATATCTTGCGCTGGCACATGACCTTCAACCACCAAGCCATTTACTACACCTGTATGACAAGACGCACCTTGAGCAGGCACACCCAGTCGTTGTTTGATCGGTGAAACATCATGCATTTCTATGCTATTTACTTTGAAATTGTGTTGCTCTAAGTGAGTAATCCAACCCTTGCAGCAACCACAGGTCGGGCTATGGTAGACATCAATTTCATAGCTTTGATCAGTTTTTCCCTCTTCCCAATATGGGTCCGCTGCGAAAACAGGCATACATAAAATAGCGGAAACGAAACCAATAATTAACTTTTTCATTCAACAGCCTCTACAATTAGTCCTAATATTTTATAGGTAGCTTTGGAATAGGGCCATACGATTGTATTCAAGTCGTTACAGAACGCTAAACTCAATCTGTTTAAATGCACTGGAGTTAAAATTAAAGCTGATATTTGTAGGCTGACTATCCACTTAAGCCATGCACCATAAAAACATCGAAGCCTATTAACTTATATCATGACACTCAGTAATCATTACATCTGGTATAAGCAGTTTGAATTACGAACAAATTTCCGCAGAGCATTTGATAATGCCGATCAACTTACACGACTTTTGTCCTGCTTTTCACGCTTGCAAATAATCACCTTTAAAGCGAGACTCATGCCTGATTATTGAGAGGTATAAGCGTGGACAAATCTGATTCTATATATCACTGGGACAAAGAATTCTTTGAGAAAAAGTTATCACTACTAACAAACTGTCAATTAGGGTTTGTTGGCGCAGCGCTGATGCTAATGATGATGAATCTTTCCAAGATCTATCTTCTTGCTCCACTCGGTATAGGCTTGATCCTAGCTAGCTGGTACAAACACCACCTAGAGCAAACCAAAGAACAAATGAAAAATATGTCTGTAGAGATCGCGCCTAAATCCATTTTGTTCAAAGTGCCTTCTGAAGAGACAGAGAAGCGCGTAACTTTTCGCGAGATCGAAGAGATTAACCAACACAAAGAGAACATGGTGCAGATCATCACTCTTTACCTTAAAACTGATGAAGACAAGATTGAGATCAAAGCGCTTAAAGACAGTGACAGGTTTGTTGCAACTTTGAAAGAGCAAATAACTGAGCAACTTTCAAATCAATAAATTGATGTAATTGACCTTGTAGAAATCACTACAAGGTCACTATTCTTAACTAGGAACAGATAGAAGAAACTGGCGTCGGCGGAGCCTGAACGACCTCCCAACGTTTATCTGTTTGTTCTTTAATTTCTAACAATTCCTCAAGTGAGGATCGACAGGTGCGCCAATAATTCCTAACACTAACTAAGTCCTCCGAAACATAAAAGCGCATCATTAAACCAGCTTGAATGGTAGCAATCATCTGAACTGCATTCTGCAATGATGCTGTTGAGTACCCACTACACAATTTCTGAAGTACATGTAACCGCTGCAAAGAAATATCATCTTGCAATTGACGCAATAACACTCGAATCTGCTGATTAAAAGTAGTCGATGAAACATATCCGAACAACGCTCGCGCTGTCTCATCATGGGTAATCAAGCAATCAAAAAATTCTGCCTCTAAACGATCTAAAAACTCTTCTTTCGTTTTCGGAGCTTGGTAACTTTGCAATGATAGGAGCAACTTACTGGAAAGTAACTGGAGCACCTCAATTTCTACTTCCGCCATTGTGCGAAAGTGATGATAGAGCCCACCTTTGCTAACCCCTGCCTCTGCTATTAACCTGCCCGCCGTTAGCGCTTGTAATCCATCTTCACTGATGATGCGAATTGCAGCATTAAGAATCAAACTCTTAGTTAGATCGGCGTTTCCATTTGGGCACATTATTCTGACCTTTTTTTGCTTGGAACACATGAGATAAAAAACTGATACTACTGAGCTTCGTTTACCTCTCTTTTCCTATGCTACGCCTCTACCTATACAAACAACATCAAAACATAAGCATTTGCTGATTTAGATCAAGCAGCATTCACACATCAATTTTGGACGAATATCGATAAATCAATAGCAAAAAAGAACTCGCCTTTAATACTCCGAGGATTTGAAACAGTACTGGAACGTGACCTTAGATAATATCAGAATATTTAACCTTTAATTTCAGCTGGTTACATTAACAGCCTACACAGCTTTACACTTCCAAGTTCATCAAACTCATGTACCTAGAATTTAACCAAAACACAATCAAAGTTACCTATTTTGTGACAAAATCATTCATAAAGAAAATTAATAAGTTCAATTATTAATTAACAGTCATTCAAGTTGACTAAAATTCAAACAAAGAAACAAAATTCTACTTATAATAAATAGTTATTTGTATAAACAGCCCGCCCTTTCAAGATCGAGCATTCAAAAACTTGTAGTTTTAATGGTAGAAAGAACTATTCACCACTTTTCTGTTAGGGTTATCTCTGTCATGATCTAAACTTTAGGTAAATACCCTCCCTTAGCGACGTCCGCTAAGTTACCTGTCAATGGATTAGGATATGGAATTAAGTAGTATATATGTCACTGTAATTGAGCCATCTAAGGTTCAGCGCAACATTATCATTGGCCATCTAAACAGTTTCGGTATAAACCATGTAGAAGAATTTTCCGAAGCCAAACCGGCCCTTGAGCACATGCTTTCTTCCCCGCCCGATTTGGTTCTTTCGTCCATGCATCTACCAGATATGACTGGTACAGACCTTGTAACACAAATGCGCGGATTAGGTGCTTTAGAACATATCACCTTCCTCTTAATCTCTTCTGAAACTCATTACCGCTATCTCGAACCTATTCGCCAAGCGGGTGCGATTGCTATTCTGCCAAAGCCGTTTAGCCGAGAAGAGATGGGAATGGCACTTAGAAGTACGCTAGATTACATAACAGACTTTGAAGGGGACAGTGATAGAGAAGAATACGATGCGCTCAGGGTATTAATTGTTGATGACAGCAAGTTATCCCGCAACTACATCAAGCAAATGCTGGATTCTCTATCTATTCATTCAGTCGATACTGCAAAAGATGGCTCTGAAGCTCTTGAGTTTATCTCTAACGGCAGCCGGTATGATTTGATCATTACTGACTACAATATGCCAAATGTCGACGGAAAAGAGCTCGTAGAGCATATTAGAAGCCATAGCGAACAACCAACGGTTCCTATTTTGATGGTGACAAGTGAGCAAAACGAGAGTCGATTAGCCGCCGTACAAAGCGCTGGCGTTTCTGCTATCTGCAGTAAGCCCCTTTCTTACGACACAGTAAAACAGCTCGTGGAACAGCTTGTTACAGAGTACGACATGTAAGAAGCAAAAGTAGACATAAAAAAACGCGGTATTTACCGCGTTTTTTTATGTCTCTGATAACTTAGCCTTTATCATCAAGCAAGTTTTCTGGCGCAAAGCCCATTATCAAAGCCCCCCAATGCTGACCATTGATATACAGAGGAATCGATAGGTCATTCAAGATTTCTCCTGTATCACGGATAAAGGTCTGCAGCAGGAATGGAGCTGTAGAAGATGCTCGGCGAACTTCTGCGCGGTTACCTGCAAAGATTCGACGGTTACGGCTCTTCAAGTTATCTACCTCAAAATTACCCGTAATGCGCTCCGAAACTTTGGTATGGTGAGCTGCAGCGTAACCATTACGATCGACTGCAATGGCATAGATAAACTCAGAACGCTGATTAATAAAGCCATCAAACAGCGGACGCATCATCGCCTCATATTGATCAGCATAGCTGGTATCGTATTTCTCCGGCATCTGGCCATCGTTTGTGCGCACGTAGTTAGTATCAAACATGTTACAACCGCGATTGCTTAGCTCTTCCAGTGCATCTTGAACCTGCTGGCTCCACTGGCGACCGGTTTGAATCATACCCTCAAAACCACCGTAACCAATGATAAAGCGAGACAGCAGTTCCTGTGTTTCTTCAGTAGAGTGCTCAAGCTCTTCAGAAAAACGACGAGATTGCTCTATTTCTCCATGCATCGATGTAGAAATATTGGTAATTTCGGATACATGATTGTGTGATTCACGGTTTGTATAAGCCAGCTCATCAATTGCTGCACTTATACTACTTAGCTGACTGTTTAACTCTTCAAAATCGCTTACTAGCCCATGGAACTGATCGTTGGTGCTACCAATAAACTCTTCTGTAGAGCCAACATACTCCAGAATTGTCGAAGCACTGTTTCGCGTACTACCTACTAATGAAGACATCTGACTTATGTTCTGATCAATCTCACTAGTAGCTGTACTTACTTTCTGAGATAAGTTACGTACTTCATCAGCTACTACCGAGAATCCGCGACCAGCTTCACCTGCTCGAGCAGCTTCAATCGACGCGTTAAGTGCCAATAAGTTAGTTTGATCTGAGAAATCCTTAACCATACCAAGGATCTCTGTGATATTACGGGAATTAATCTCAAGCTGATGAACTGTTTCTTGGAAATCAGTCACCTGCTTCCTAATCGCTTCAACCTGATTTTGTACACGCCCTAGTTCGTTACTTGAAGTACGAATCTCTTCAAGGTTGCGCGTATTTCGCTCCGATATCTCAAGGGTGCTACCTGCAATATTATCAATGGCCTGAGTTGCTTCTTGAGATGATTGGAAAACTTTCTGCGCCTGTTCCTCTTGTTCGGAGGCAGAACCTTGGGCTTCAATGAGAACCTTTTGCAAGCGGGTCGAGCTAAGCGCAACGCTCACACTACGACGACGACTTTCAGCAATCATTGCCTTAAGGCTAGATGAGAAACCATTGTAACTTTCTGCCATCTCAGAGATCTCATCGTGAGTATACTCAGGTAGAGTTGCAGAAATATCCCCATCCTTATCTTTAATTGCCTTCAAAATATCAGTCATTTCATTTATTGGACGCAGGAATAGATGGCGCATAAAGAATATGGTGCCAATACCTGTAATAAGAGCAAATCCAACCGTAAGCGCACCATAAAAGCTAAAAGAGTCCAAATGAGACTGAATTAGCTCTACAGGCACAGCAGAAGCCTCAACTCCTGAGAGACCGTGCTCAAGCTTCTCAAAATGGTAATAACCAATGATCAATAAAACGATGTGGGGTAAAAGTAAGAATAAAACATTACCTAAGATCTTCTTAGTTAATGTATTGAATAAGGATTTCTCGATACTCTTGTATAGGCTCATTTTTGCTCTCATTATTTTTATAGCTGCCTGTGCCATCTCAATTGGCGAATAGTGCTAAAACTCATTTTCCAAACAGCTTAGACTATTTAAATAGCTATGCATTATTTGTTAACACTATGAAAACGCTTCAAAAATAACACAACCTTCCATCAATTCAAACAAACAGCTACCAAAGTACCCATGCATTTTTGGTTTGTAGGTAGGAACGCATAACTTTCCAATCTGGACAGTACTTCTCAACTAGCGCCCAAAATTCAGGGCTGTGATTTAGATGAGTCAGGTGTGATAACTCATGAATAACCACATAATCTATAACATTTTTATCTGCAAATACTAGTCGCCAGTTAAAGGTTATTTCGCCTCGTGCAGAGCAGCTGCCCCATCTTCGCTTAAAATCTTTAAATTTCAATGAATTATATTGAACACCTTTCTTTTGAGCCCAATACAAAATTCGCTCAGAAATAAGTTTTTCTGCCTGCTCTTTGAACCATTTTTTTAAATAAGTCTCAACGCGCTCTGAATCACTCTTCCTACTAGATCGACGTTTTCCCACAATCACTAATAGCTTGTCACCTTCCAATACTACATCCCAGCGCTTTCCGTCACACCAATCAAGAAAATATTCATTACCTAAGAATGGAAACGGAGCACCCTTTTCCGTTTTCAAACAAAACATCTTTAGGTTTTGTGACATAACTGCCTGTTGATGAGAGATCCAAACCTGTTTTTTAGCAACCCAATCTTCTATCCACTGATCAGTTACCCATAGCGGAACACGAATTGATACCCCGTATTCATCTACCTGAATAGCTGCAGTTTTTCTGCGTGCACTTCTAATTATTTTGTACTGCTCTATAGTTTCATTCATTAGGGCACGACTGTTTGTTAAGGAAAGATGCTAAATACTTTATTGCAAACTGGGGTATAAAATTGATCCAACTTCTCGATCTGGTAAGAAACTGTAGACTCTGTGAAAAAGCACTCCTTTTAGGGCCTCGCCCAGTAGCTCAAGCTTCTGCTGATTCCAAGCTTCTAATTATCGGCCAAGCCCCAGGTAGCAAAGTTCATCAGTCAGGCATCCCTTGGGACGACCCCAGCGGTGATAGATTACGAGAATGGCTAAGATTAGACAAAGAAACTTTTTACGATGCTAACAAAATTGCAATCATGTCTATGGGTTTTTGCTATCCAGGTAAAGGACAATCAGGTGATAACCCACCGAGGTTCGAATGCGCCCCTACTTGGTACGAGCTCCTATTGAATGAGATGCCTTCCATCCAATTAACTCTTTTAATCGGACACTATGCTCAGCGTTATTACCTAAAGCAGATTGAAGCCTTAGCAGATTACAAAACTCTAACCGAGCGCGTTAAAAACGCAGACAAAGCCCCTACCCATTTATTACCTTTACCTCATCCCTCACCTAGAAATCAGATTTGGTTGAAGAAAAACCCATGGTTTGAAACAGAAACACTGCCGCTGTTAAGAAAAAGATTAACGATGATCGATCTTTAATTCATCTGAATGACACTAAGCACTGATCTACAGATTTTGAAAATTCTGCAACAGACGGACCATCATCTTTAACTGCATATTTTACACACTCATATTGCAGCGAGATCTGCCGACAAATATCTTCCAGATCAGGACGTACGTTAGCTAATCTTGCACAGTAATCCCCTACAGTTTCTCCTTTAGATCTCTGCAACCCATTTGACTTCAGACCATTAGATAAACGAGTAATATTCGAGTCAAAAGGATCCTTAGGAGGAGCGGCACTAGAACGCACCATAAAAAACATAGTGATTGTTATCACTACAGCAAACGGAATCAATAGAAACAGAACTAATCGCCATGCCGTAACTTCGCCTAACAGATCACGAAGAAGGTCTATCTGGCGATGGTGGTAGTGTAAAACCCAACGTTGCCAAGCATAATTAAACCCTTCAATTCTCAATCTTAATTCTGATAAAAAACCATCGCCCTTAATTCCTAAGCTTTGCACAGGGCTCTCATTTAAGAACTCTGGTTCTCTTGAGAAAACTTCGCTAGAAGCCTCTTCAATTCGATCGGGCGAGACTGCTGCTGTTGGATCAATCCGCACCCAACCCTTATTCGGAAGCCATGCTTCCACCCAAGCATGAGCATCATACTGCCTTACTAATAGATAATTTTCATAATGATTCCACTCTCCGCCTTGATAGCCAGTGACAATCCTTGCTGGAATACCCACCGAACGAAGCATAAATGCCGTAGCAGTTGAGTAATGGCCACAGAACCCCCTTTGTGTTTTGAAAAGAAAATCATCCACTGTATCCACCCCCAATGGTGGCGGAGAGAGTGTGTAGGTAAAATTCTTATTGAAAAATTGAAGTATTCGCTGAATAAACGCCTCTTCTGTACCGGTTTCTCGCCACCATTGTCGAGCCAATTCCATTGTCTCAGAATTGCCTTCTGGCAGATAAAGTTCTCGAGTAAAGCTCTGATAGCTTCGTTCAGAACCTATAGACAAAGCAGGCCGTGCATCTAAAGAAAATTGTTTCCGCTGAATCAATGGGCGACGTGTTTCTAATACTCGACCAGCACGAAATTCTAATTCCCTTGGGCTTTCATGAACATAATCGAGCGCTGGAACATAAGTGGCCTGAGTCGGCTCAAGTATAAGTTCGTAACTTATCTTTGCACCTGAACGCTCAGATTCAATCGCTTTATCTCGATTTACCAAACTACTTTCTTGGTTACTCCAACTACGACCATCAAAGTCATGAAGAACAATCGCACGCCAATATAAGCTTGATTGCGGTGGTTTTATTCCTTCAAATGCCGCCCTAAAAGCCACCTCGGCAGAGCGAGTCAATCGTGTGATATTGCCTGGGGCCATAGTGTCAGACAAACCGGTTTTAGCCACACTTTTATCAAAACTAATCTGCCAGAGTGGATCTATTCTCGGCATACCCATAAATAAAACGATCATTAATGGAAACACTGGTATAAACATCAAGCAGGTTCGTTTAAACGGCAGATAAAATGGCACCGCACGATGAATATGTATCGCTTGCAAAGCAGTACTTATCACCAACAAACAGAATAATGTATAAATTGCCATCCATATCGTTTGCGTGAAAAGAAAAATAGATGCGGCGATAAGATATGCCACATAGAGAACAATCAAAGCGTCACGCCGCTTGTAGATTTCCAATAGTTTTAATGAGAAGGCAACAACTAATAACGATACTGTAGAGCTAATCCCCCCTCCCTCTTGGTAACTGAGCAGAACAGATAAACCTGCAACAAAGACCAAAACAGATTTAAACCATTTGGCAGGGAAAGACCAACGACCAACAAAGACCATAACTCGCCAGCTTAAAGTGAAGAGAACAATACCTGGCACCCAAACTGGTAGGTGACTGATGTGCGGTAGAACAACCACAAACACACTAATCAGTTGCCATAACAATGCTGTACGGCTCAGCTGTTGGTTATGCATGGCCAGTGTCGCCATTCGCCCCTCCAAATACAGCCAATAACGTTAACACCCTCTCTAAATGATCAGGGCCCGATGACGGTTCGATTCTTTTATTGGGTAACATCAAACCAAAATCGATTCCTTGATGCTCTAATTGGATCGCCCAGTAGCAGATCACACTCAATCTGTGCTCCATAGGCAGATCTGACCAAGACTCCCAATTCAACCAAACCTGTCTGCTTTGCTGGCCAACATAGCGTTTAACCAACAAGCCTCGCCCCTGAGCAAACTGCTTCCAAGCAATATGCTTAGTGGACTGTCCGGGCTGATATTCTTCCAAACCAAAGAAATCATCACCCGCCCTTTTATCACCGGATTGGCTGTCTTGATCACCACTATTCAGGTCAGGTCTTGGACCTTTTTGAGGTTTTGGGAAAACAACAATATCTAAATCTAGCTCAATCCAACTCCAAGCCCTTAGCAAACCAAATGGATAGTTGGTTTCTATCTTTAATGGACCCGGCTTCAAACGCCCTCGCGTATGAGTAGACAGATTAAGCTCTACTTCACACTCATGTTCCTTCTCTAAATGAATAGTCTCTTCAGGCTGCTCCTTCCAATTGAGCTGTATACTTTCATAGTTCCGTTCCTGTTCAGATTCAAGAAGCACCGAAAGGTAGGTAGAATCACCAGCAAAGCAGTTCTTACCTTTAAGTGCAGTAATCCTCAAACCAGATAGGTTTAAAAAAGTAAAATGTATGGTTAGCACTCCAAGTCCTACCAACATATAAGCTACTGCATGGATAAGGTTGTTCTGATAATTAGTAGCAATAAAGAACAACAGAACGCAAAGAAAGAGAAAGCTCCAACCCGAAGCGGTTGGAAAGATATAGATACGTTTTTGATTTAAAAGAATGGAATGACCTTTAGGCCGCCTTGCACTGACAACTTTATCAACCCATGCTTGAAACCGACCACCTAATTTCTCAGCCAACCACGTCAACCTCACTCAGTAATTTACGAACCAGCGCAGCACCACTCTGATCCATATAATCTTCTGATGAACGTAAGCGATGCGCAAATACAGGTCCTAGCAAAGATTGTATATCTTCAGGAATCACATACTCTCTGCCACTAATATAGGCCCAGGTTTTAGCGGTATTTAGTAACGCCAAACTGCCACGCGGAGATATACCATATTCAAACTCTGTTGACTCTCGACTGTACTTAACCAGCCTCTGTATATAGTCCAGCACACTACCTGATACAGAAACCTGAGCACACTCATCACGAATCTGATCAAGTTCATTAAGTTCGAGCTGCTCTTGAAGGTCGGGGATCTTCTTACGAGCATCACCACCCAACAAAAGCTCCCTTTCAGCTTCTAATGAAGGGTAGCCAAGATGGATGCGCATTAAAAAACGATCTAATTGAGATTCAGGAAGTGGAAAAGTACCGTATTGGGAAATGGGGTTTTGGGTAGCAATGACAAAGAAAGGTTGCGGTAATTCATAACTATACCCCTCAACCGTAACCTGCCTCTCCTCCATTGCCTCCAGCAGTGCACTTTGCGTTTTTGGCGTTGTGCGATTGATCTCATCTGCTAATAAAAGCTGGGAAAAAACAGGCCCTTTGTGGAAAACAAACTGACCATTAGCAGAATCAAAAATTGATGCCCCCAATATATCAGCGGGCAACATATCACTAGTAAATTGAATTCTTTGGTAATCAAGCCCAAGCACTTTAGCCAAAGCATGGGATAAAGTCGTTTTTCCCATACCGGGCAGATCTTCAATTAACAGATGCCCCCCTGTAATCAGACAGGTTAGCGCCTGCCTGATTTGAACTTCCTTCCCATATAAAACTTGGCCAACAGCCTCAACAATTTGATCTAGCTTTTCGCGCATCAACAACTAACTCCATATCCCTGAGTAATTACTATGCCAGTTTGGTTTAGCTCCTGCACGGGCTTATCTTATCTTGCTGTTAAAATTTAAGCGGGATTGAATCTTGATGATAATCCGCAAAATCAGAACGACACGCTTCATCATGAGTCTCAATCTGCACAAGGTTTGCCTCATGGATACCTGCTTTAAGGCAGATATCGTAACCTTCTTTTACATTGTGACAGGTAACAACTTTTCCTTCCTGATCTTTTATCAACTCTTTCTGTAAATGATCATGATCGTCGAATTCCACCTCGATAACCATAGGACCACACCCAGACTCGATAAAATTAACACCCTTAATTCGTGCCTGCTGCTTTAGCATACCCATCTGCTCTATGTTCATAAAAAACCTCCAGAACCATGCTTACGGATAATTTAAGTACAGTTAATCATTGTACGTAACACCGAAACATTTAGATTAATAATAGTCAAAGATCAGGTATTACGAAGCCTAGAGAAATTAGATAGACACAAAAAAGCCCGGTATAAACCGGGCTTTTAGAACCTAAAGACCGAACATATTAGTTACAGCAAGAATCACCACTATCACAGCAGCTTTCACCACCTTCGTGTACGTGACCATGCGATAGCTCTTCTTCAGTCGCTTCACGAACATTAGTCACTTCGACATTAAAAGTCAGTGTTTGTCCCGCAAGAGGATGATTACCATCCAGAATGACACCATCTTTCTCAATAGCCATAACCGTTACTGGCTGCTGCCCCCAAGGCGCTTCTGCCATAAATTGCATACCAACTTGAATATCATCAATACCTTCGAAGTTAGCTCGATCAACTTTCTGTACTAGTTCTTCACGCACATCACCATAACCCTCTTCAGGTGACACAACCACATCAAGCTTATCACCCACAGTTTTTCCAATTAGCGCTTTTTCCAAACCTGGAACAATATTGTTTGCACCACAAACGAATGGTAATGGCTCTTGGCCTTGCGAAGAGTCTAGAACGTTACCCTCTTCGTTTTTCAGTGTGTAGTGAATGTAGCCAACTAGATTTTCAGCAATTTGCATACAGAGAATTCTCTATTTTGAGGGGATGTATTTAATCTGCAAACTAACTTAATACTGCAATAAACCATCACCCTGATTAGGATTTGGGAACCTTGCTTAAGGCCCAACAATAAGTAAACACTTAGATAAACCAATCATACCGATTGCACCAAAATGCTGCTAGTTCTGGCTATCTGTCCTGCAAAGAAATTACATCATGACTAGAAAATAGGAATTTTTCTTAACTTCAAATCCAAATCCCTGTGCTAATTTGTAACTATTGATAGCCTTATCATGGAGGATCAAGCTAATGGAAAAGGCATGTACGCTATGTTACAGCCTTGTATTGCATCACAAACCTCACTCTGCACTGAAGAAGATTAGTGAATTGAAAGGTAGTGAGTTGTATAAATGCTGTTGCTGTTACGCCTACTTACACAGGTATGACAACGAGTGGGAAATCGTCAGTGGTGGAGACTTTAGCGGCAAGCCTGCCGATCAGGTTGCAGTCGAGAGCCAAAATCAAGCCTCAGAATACGAAAACGAGAGTCCAAGCTTCGGTAAACGCATAAGCTATCAACCTTGATTGATAGCTTATGGTTACAAAAGCCCTACTTCATACAAAATAGCAACGAGCTGAGTTTTATTACGCGCACCAAACACGCGCTTAGCTCGAGTAATATGATATGTAATCCCTTCCTCAGTTAATGCTAGCTTATCAGCAATTCTTTTTACGGCCATACCTTCAGCTGTCATCTGAATAATCTGACGACAGGTATGCGATAACAGTTCCTGCTTAAGGAAAGGGTTTTGCTCTTTCTCACACACGACCTGCAGTAATGAATGATATCGAGCCAAAATCGGTACTAACCACTCCTTGACCGAATCGAAAAACTCTTGGAACTCATCTGCTGGCAGACTATGAAAAAGGCCAAAATAATGAAACCAATAATTATCACTAACGCCTGCCATAGGCACATAAACACGAGACGATATATTATTCTGTTTCCAAAACGATTCGACCTGCGAGCCAACACCACCATCTGTACTCTTAACCACTAGCGGCGAACGTGCTTCCGGAAGTTGTTTCCATAAAGGATCTGCTTGAGCAATATCCTGATAATAAGCTTTTACTACAGCATCCGGCAGGGAACCGACAATATCAAAACCATTTTCCCACCGCTGCTTCTGATGGTCAGACAAACCTTCAATATGCTGACGCGTCAGCACTGAGTACGTGAAGGAAGTAAAACCAAGCTGACATAGTAACTCATCCAGTTCCTGTAACAGCCTATCCCATGTGCATTCAATAGCTAACACTGTTTTCTCTTGAAGTGCTGGCTGTTGTTTTAGCTGTAGAATCAGGCTTTCCATATCTTGCACTAAAACACTCCGTTGAAAAGTGAGTCCTGATACCTTTAGGGGAGATAATTTCTTTTAAAGATAAACACCCAAAAGGTATGACCAAATTACATAAATTCAAACAAAAGGGGTAAAAATATAAACTAACCTATGACTCCTAAAAACATAGATTCCCCAAACCATATGTTAATGATAAGCGTATTCCAAAATGGAAGAAGTACCAAAAAATATAGTATCTAGGGTGTTTTTCACACTTAGGTCAATTTTTCATGGACTAAAGCCTTAGACTCATTGAATTCTTTGCCTTTCAGCTGATTTAAAATTCTCTAATACTGTACTAAATCAGTCTGATATATCTTACAAAATCAGAACTTTAGTACTACTACCGACCTCTTATTGCTTACATTTTGTAAGGAATAAAGCAGTGATAAGTAGACATATAAAGAGCTTATTTTTGACATATAGAGATATAAAATTCAAACAAAGATTTGTAAAAGCAAACAAACCTTAAGCCAAATCAAATTACAAATTTATTACATCGCATTCTTTTAGATTTTTAATTAAAATACGACTTTTTTTAAAATATATTTTGCATATTTATCTATAGATACTGAACATTCACTAAACAATATTGCAGTTGATTTCCATTTAGATTATGCGTCAGAATGACGAGTTCTAGTGAGCAATAATTACTTATTAGTCTCATAACAAATAAACGCGCACAAAAAAAACCATACTCTAGGCACGGCCAGTCGAAAAAATTTATTTGGATTAGAAGGGTTAGAAGCACGATCCACAAAGATCGCACTCCTCATATTCGAAGTTAAATGAATTAGGTACGAATACCTAGGCGATAGCTACCATTGTCGAAGAATTGAGCAACCTGTTTGCGTTTTCGGCCCAGTAATACAGGCCCATTGTCGAAAAAAAGAAAGTTCTTCCAATTCCGACGGAATACGCCCCACTTTGTCTCAATGATGTGATCACTTTGATAACAGAAATACACAGTGATGTTGTCATCCCATTCAGCTAGATGAGTCGACAGCAGCTCAGGCATCTCATTAGATTGGGAATCCCATGCACTCTGCCAAAAATCTTTCTCTGACCAGTTTTTATCTTTGGCTGCCCAATCACCCTCTCCGAAGTGTTCTGGATGAGAACAGCCTCGACTCACATGCTCTGACCAAATCTGCTCCGCACGACTTTCCGTCAAAGGATTGATCTGCGCAAGATCTTCTTCAGAAACAGGCAAGTCCCTGTGACGAAAGATCCAAGCCTTGGTGTACTCTTCCAACGGAATATATTTCATTGTTTACTCAAAATTTTCTAAGATTCACAGAAAAAGAAAAAGGGAGCTGAATAGCTCCCTTTTTAAAAGAAAGCGGACTATGGTTATCCTTCACCTTCAACACGGTTACAACCGCTTTGCTTAGCTACGAATAGGTTCTCGTTGGCGCGTCTAAGCATGTTATCTGGATCATCTTCCAGACCATCTAGTGCAGAAACACCAACACTTACTGTAAATTTAACATCACCAGCTGCGTACGGGATTTCCATCTCTTCCATCAACTTACGTACGCGATTACCTGCTGCCATTCCTTGTTCATGGTTGGTTTCCGGCATAAACATCACAAACTGATCGTCACCATAACGCGCTAGGAAGTCTGAAGTACGTTTCATCCCATGAATAGAGGTAACTAACTGTTGAAGTACCTGATCACCACAATCCCAAGAATATTTATCGTTCAGGTCGCTAAAATTATCAACATCAATAACCATTAGACTACAGACCCAGTCATATCGCTGAGCTTGTGCGATAGCCTGCTCTAATACAGGTCTCAGAGCTCGGCGGTTATAAGCACCCGTTAAAGGATCACGTTGAGCCTGATTGGTAACTTGCCTCTCAAGCCTTCTCTGAGCAGAGATATCTCGAAAAACCGCTACAACCTCATTACCAGCAGCCGAACACCGAAGTTCCATCCATTTTGTTTCACTTAAACCTTGGTCTTTCAACACAGGTACGTGTTCAGGTCTTAACTGAATGTAAGTCTTAATCGCTGTATTCTTCTCAATAGACTTAACCCCAGCAGCAGTAATATTACCGCTAATATCAGCAGGGAAAATATCTTCGAGTTTACGTCCCATGATCGCATCGGCATCCAACCAACCTGCGTCACCTGCAGAACACGCCATGATCAAACCTGTTGGTTCAAGTACCATCACTACATCCGCTGTTGCTTCCAGAACAGCACCATAGCGAGCTTGAATCTGTTTATCCGACATCCACTACTCTCCACTCAACCAGACGATAAAAATTGGCATACCAAAAAGATAGCTGTTTGAGGCAGGATGAACAACCTGTTTTGAAGTTTTTATGCGCAGAAGCTTGATTCAAAAAGGATATTTTTAGTCGCAGTACCGAAATACTGCGACCAAGATTACAAAATATAGTAATCCAGAGGGGGGAAACCGTTAAACTCGATCGAGCTATAACTGGTGGTGTAAGCACCGGTAGAGAACCAATAGATATGATCACCGATCTCTAGAGATAGCGGCAACTCATATTTATGCTGCTCATACATGATATCTAGACTATCACAGGTAGGGCCGGCAAGAATCACCTCCTCTTCAGGCCCTGACTTTGAAGTAGATAGCGGATATTTAATCGCCTCACCCAAAGTTTCAATCAAACCGTTAAACATCCCTACATCGGTATAGACCCAACGTTCCAACGCTGTAGAAGATTTTCGAGAGATCAACACCACTTCTGATACGATGATTCCAGCATCGCCAACCAACGAGCGGCCAGGCTCAAGGATAATTCTTGGTAGCTCTTCACCAAAATCTTCTTTTAGAAAGCGCGTAATCTCTTCCGCATAGGTTTCAAATTCATTGGTCTTCTGTAAATAGGTCGCAGGAAAACCACCGCCCATATTAATCATTTGCAAACGGATGCCATGCTCTTCAACCAAACGCTCAAAGATCACTTTGACCTTAGCAATCGCACCATCCCAAACATCGATATCACGCTGTTGAGAACCCACATGGAAGGAAACCCCATAAGGGTTTAAACCCAAATCTCGAGCCAATACAGCAAGCTCAATTGCCATTTCTGGGTTACAGCCAAACTTACGTGACAAAGGCCAATCAGCACCTTCTGAGCCATCAGTGAGCACACGGATATAGATATCTGAACCTGGCGCATACTCCGCTATATTGCGTAGATCGGCCTCAGAGTCGGTCGCAAACAGGCGTACACCGTGATCATAGAAGTATTTAATTGCAGAGCACTTCTTAATCGTATTTCCGTAGCTTATACGCTCTGGCGCAACATCAAATTGCAGTACTTTATCTAACTCCTGCGGGGAAGCGATATCAAAGCTAGCCCCCTCTTTCACTAATAGCTCAATCACCTCATTAGCGGGGTTTGCTTTTACTGCGTAATACACATCAGCTTTAGGAAACCCCTTACTCAATTCAGCAAAACGAGTTTCGATAACTGAAAGGTCTAAAGCTAAAAAAGGTGTAGGTTTAGTCTGAGTTAATGCTTCTAATTTATTAGGAACATCGGGACTAAATTGGTTTGGTAAAATCATGCGCCATTGCACCACACAATTGGGTTAGACAAAGTACTCTAGCAGTGCCTAGTACAGTAAAGGCGCGAAGTATAGTCAGTAATAGAATTCCAAGTCCAGCATTAGATTTATGCTTTAAAACTAAGCCCCTTCACCACTACGAATCACCCGTTCTATTTCCGCAAAGCTTTTAGATTCGTACATCACATCAAAGCCAATTTTCAGGCGCCTTGAGATATCACTTGCCGAGATTATCCCTCTAATTCTCAGGACTCCAGCTGAACTTTCATCAATCACCACTACATGCTGATCTCCCGAACCTTTAAGGGTCAACATGATGTCCCCTACCCGCGCATCTTTAAGTTGCTCGTAGGTAAGCGCATTCATGTTCAGTTTACTCAACATAATATGTCGTACTTGAACCTGATCTCGACTGACCCCATCACGTTGCATGAAAGCCATCACTTTTCGACCTGCTGCATCTGACGCCGTAATAATGCCGGTAAAATTATCTTGGTTATCCAAAACAAAGAGCAGCCGAACATGCTGGCTCTTCATGTATTCAAGCGCTTCCTGGATTGGCAAAGATTCTGGAACTGTAATAGGTTTTACTTCAGTAAAGTCGGTGAATACTTCAAATGCTGGACTATATAAATTCGCAGGAGCGGCTGTTTTTTCTGGCGATATAATGTAATCAATATCAGTCGTCGTTTGTAAACGAATATGCCGAAATTCTTGAAGCATGATCATCCCTCTCTGATTTACCACTTTAATCAGAATAGTACATAACTTCCGTTTTACCGTGCTCTAGACGACGCACATTAGCTATTCAATGCAAAAGCCCTTCAAAGTAGCGAGAACTGGTACTTCTCACGCTTAAGGTTATCAGGCTTAAATCCCTGCTGATCAAAGTGCTTTACAGCTTGGTCAATCATGTCCGGGTGACCACATAGATAAACCACATCATTCTCAGGATTAGCATCCAAATCGGCATAACAATTAGACACATAGCCAATCTGTTCGTTAACAGACAAATCAATATTTTCCTCACGACTATAGCAGGCTAGAAACTTAGCATTAGTAGTTAACCGCGTAAATTCCAAGAACTCATCTGCATAGAGTAATTCTTCTCTATTTCTCACACCTTGTATGAAAATCACTTCTAATTCAGGATGTTCAGCAATGCGCTTTCGAAGCTCCGGCAACATAGATCTGAACGGCGTCACTCCCGCACCTGTGGCAATAAAGATAAATCTTTTAGGTGAGGCTTTGGGTAAGATCAAGTTGCCAAAAGGCCCATTAACCGCAACTTTACTGCCTATCTCATCAGCTTTGAAGTATTCACTAGCAGCACCATCAGGCACCAACGTAATAACAAATGTCAGCAACTGATTATCGGCTGTTGGACAATCCCCATTTGCCACACTGTAACTTCTCGCCTTTGTCTGCCCTTGGTAGGTGAACTCAATCGAAAAGAATTGACCGGGGATATAACGAATCGGATCTTCGCCCTTGTAAGTTAATTCAATCGAGCGAGGTGTTAGATAACGCTTTTCTACGAGGATTAACTCTACTCTGTTATTACTCAACATGTCTCAACCCAGACTCATATAGATGTATTTAATATACATTTAAAGACAGCAATGGTCAAAAGACGTTCAAAATAATTTAAATGACTTAAACAAAAAAAGCAGCCTATTGGCTGCTTTTGAAAAATCTTAGAATGGTTTAATAACCTAGTTCACTTGGATCGATCACAACACCTAAGGAACGCTTATCAACAAAATTGCCTTTGCTGGTTTCTTTATAACGGAAGGTAACTTTCTTACCTAGCTCAATTTCTAGATCTTTATCTGGAGACATATAAGAGTACTCCTCACCGTCTACTGTGATCACATGAATGTAGTACGGCGGCATGCCAACCCACTCAACATGAGGACCATCGGTGACAACCTTTTCCAGTACACCACGACCAGAAAGTTTAGGAGTTTTTTTGTAGCCGCCTCTGCGACCTTTAAAATTACCCGCCATTAAGGCTCCTTACAACTAAGAACAACATCGGCAAAAAAATTATTGCTCCATCATTGTAGCTTTACTACTTGTCAGAGCCAAACCCTTATAGAAAAACTGTTAAACTTTATGCTGATTATTTTTTCAGAGTGTCGAAGCCTTGCTACCAATCATTTCCGTTTTACCCGAATTAACTCAAGCGCTTAACGATCAAAATGAAGCGGTTCTGGAAGCACCTCCTGGTGCAGGTAAAACTACGCAAGTCCCCCTCTCATTACTTAAAGAGAGTTGGCTGAGTAATCAAAAGATTCTCATGCTAGAACCAAGGCGTTTAGCAGCCAAAGCTGCCGCCGAACGTATGGCACAGATGCTCAATGAAAAAGCGGGTCAGACCGTCGGTTATAGAGTTAGACTCGATACCTGTATCAGCGAACATACCCGAATAGAAATTGTGACTGAAGGCATCTTAACCCGCATGTTACAAACGGACCCTAGTCTTGAGGGCTACGGCATTGTTATTTTCGATGAATTTCATGAACGTAGTTTAGATGCAGATTTAGGCTTAGCCCTAACACTAGAAGCTAGAGAATACTTCCGTGAAGAAACTGCGCTGAAGATCTTAGTGATGTCCGCTACGTTGGATGGCGAAAAAACCGCCAAGCTGCTGGGTGATGCGCCAATTGTAACCAGTTCGGGCCGTAGTTACCCAGTTAAACCTTTCTATTGTGGTGAACCCTCTCAAGGTGAATGGCTAGAACACAAGGCGGTTAAGACCGTCACCCTAGCGCTAGCCGAGCAAACCGGCAGTATTTTATGCTTCTTACCCGGTATGCGAGAGATTCGTAAAGTCGAAGAGTTACTTAACGAGCAGCTCTCACAAACAGAGAAAAACACTATTGCTATCGCGCCGCTCTATGGCGATCTAACATTGGAAGAACAGCGTAAGGCCATAAATCCGTGTGATGAAGGTAAACGCAAAATCGTTCTAGCAACAAACATTGCTGAGACCAGCTTAACCATCCAAGGCGTAGAGGTCGTAATCGACTCTGGTTTAACACGTGTCGCCAAATATGATCCTAACTCTGCAATGACGCGTCTACATACGCGCCGAATTTCCTCAGCCTCTGCCACGCAACGTGCTGGCCGTGCGGGTCGATTATCCCCTGGCGTATGTTACCGATTGTGGAGTGAAGGACAGCAAAAGCAACTTAGCGCATTCGATAGTCCAGAAATAGCACAAGCCGATCTGACAGCTCTGGCGTTACAGCTAGCTAGCTGGGGCACCACCGATACAAACGATCTTAATTGGCTTGACCAACCACCAGCAGGCTCATTCCAACAAGCTCAAACCCTACTTACTCAATTAGGCGCGCTCAACTCACAGAAGCAAACAACTGCCCACGGTCAGCTTATGGCTGAGTTTCCTGCACATCCAAGACTCAGCCATATGCTTATCAAAGGTTCAGCTTGGGGCTTAGCCGACAAAGCCTGTCGTATCGCAGCGCTCTTAATGGAACGCGACCCTTTTAGAAATGAAGGTGCAGATATCAACAGCCGCCTCGAATGGCTAGCAACCAAACCGAGTTTTCAGAAAGGCATCTGGCATCGTATCAAAAAACAGGAACAGCATTACCATCGAATGCTCTCAAAACTAGATATTCCAAGCGAAGCTTCAGGAAATAAGATTCCAGATCACGAACAAGCAGCTGTTTTGCTCGCGCTTGCATATCCTGACCGTATCGCACAGCAACGCCAGAACAGTACCATTTATAAGCTCAATAATGGACGTGCGGCTAACTTCTACGATCAAGATAGACTAAGCCAATATCCATGGATAACCGTTGTAACCCTACAAGGAAAACAAAACCAAACGAACGACCAGATCCAACTGGCTGCGCCTCTGAATTCTGAGTGGATTGAACAATTCATTCCTGAGCTGATTCAACAGCATGAAGTGATCGAATGGGACAAATCCCAAGATCGAATCTGTGCCGAACAACAACAGCGAATCGGCACGCTCGTTTGGGAATCCGCCCCTTTAGAAAGCCCTTCACCTGAGGCAGTAAAAGCAGCGATCATCAATCAAATAAGGAAACGCGGTTTATCCCTTTTACCTTGGAATGATGATATTCAGGCATGGCGTCAGCGCGTGATATTTCTGCACCAAGCAGTCCAAAAACAATCACAAGATCAATGGCCAGATCTAAGCGACAACTGGTTGCTCGACAATCTTGAAGAATGGCTGACACCTTATTTGGATAACATCACACAACTAAAGCAGTTGAAGAAAATCAATCTAAGCAGCGTGCTACAAGCGATGCTCCCTTGGCCCCTACCTCAGAAGTTAGATGAGTTAGCACCTGAACGATTTACCGTACCTTCAGGCTCAAAGATCAGAATCGATTACAGCCAAAATCCACCTGTTTTAGCAGTAAAACTGCAAGAGATGTTTGGCTGTACCCAAACACCTAAAGTTGCCAATCATGTAGCGCTACAGCTTCATCTACTCTCCCCCGCGCGAAGACCGCTACAGGTCACTCAGGACTTAGGAAGCTTCTGGCACAATGCCTACAAAGATGTGCAGAAAGATATGAAAGGCCGATATCCAAAACATCCTTGGCCAGACAACCCGTTAGAAGCGATCGCAACTGCTAAAACCAAACGTGCTGCGCAAAAGGCTTAAACGCCTTAATCTGATATGTGTTCGACTAGAAAATCGATAAAACTACGGACACTCGGCTTGAGATATCGACTGCCTTGATAGATCGCATAGATATCTCCGCTACCCTGCTCATAAAGCGATGGCGTCCACTCAGACATACACTCAATCAGGCGCCCATCGCTCAGATGCTCTTCCACCATCCATCTAGCAATCAATAAAATGCCGGTCCCTGCGATAGTCGCCTCAACCAGAGGCGAACCGCCTTTAGAGGATAAGTTACCGGTTACCAGAACCTTTTTGTTTTTCTGAAGAGAGCTCTGAGAAGAGCTCTGTTTAGAATTAAAATGCCAATAACAGCGCTGCCTACCTTGATTCAATAACAAGCAATTATGATCTGAAAGGTCACTCGGTTCTGAGGGCGATCCAAATACATCTAAATAATTAGGTGATGCACATATCACCATTCGGTTCTCTAGTAGTTTACGCGCACGTAAATCTGAGTCCTCTGGCTTACCAATTCTAATACCGATATCGAACGTACTGCTTTTCAGATCGACCAGTTGGTTATCCAGCTCAATCTGTACATTCACTTCTGGGAATCGCTTGAGAAATGCTGGAATTATTGGCGAAACCTTTTGCCTGCCAAAACTCTCAAAAACAGAGATTTTTAGCTCCCCTTTAGGTTCCGCATTTGCATCTTTAACGGAACTGACTAAATCATCGGCATCCGCTAAAAGTAAATTAGCACGTTCAAACAGCTGTTGACCGTGTTCAGTCAGAGACAAAGATCGAGTACTGCGCTTAAAAAGCGCAACGCCTAATTCAGCTTCTAATTTATCAATACTTCTCGTAGCCGAGGATGGCGCGATATTCAGCGCTTTGGCTGTTTTAGAAAAACTCCCCAAATTAGCCACCTGAATAAATATCCGTAGTAACTCAAGCATCTTTTCTTACCCTGTCTGCACACCTTAATTATCCAGCCATAACTTTTGCAAAATACGCAAAAGTGTCCCGCGTTTATAACAGATTCTAAATATTCATGCTTAGCGCCAAAATAATCACATCATTCAACGTTATTGATTAGGATTGAAACATGCTACAGAGAATAGACTTTGTTAAGTCACACACCTCAGCATTTAACACTATGTTACAGATGGAGAATTACCTCTCAGATATAAGCATCGGTTATAAGTTGAAAGGATTGATCAAAATACGGGCATCCATGCTAAACGAATGTGCATTCTGCATCGAGATGCATACAAGCCAAGCACGAGCAAAAGGCGAATCAGAACAACGTATTTATGCGCTATCTGCGTGGAGAAAATCGAAGCTATTTAACGAAGAGGAAAGAATTGCTCTTGCCCTTACCGAAGAGATTACTTTAACCAATCCACAAGACCTAAGCGATCAAACTTACCAGCAAGGACTAGAGCAATTTGGTGAGAAAGGTTTTGTGGAAATCATCATGCAAATCACTGCAATCAACGCATGGAATAGAATTGCGATTGCAACAAGAATGGAAAAAGCTCAGATGGAGAATAGATAAATAGTTAACGGGAGCAATCTATCAAGCATTGCTCCCGTTATCGTTAAGAACGCGACTTAGGCTTTCTGTAAGGAAAACTTATATCACCACCTTGGGCCTTGAGCACAGTCACTTCAGTAGGCTCACCAACCTGATTTAACTTAACCAGTCCGACGCCACTGCCATTAAATACCCTTTTAGCCGGCATACCTTCTGGGATGCGCGAACGAATCTGCATCCGTCTTCGCTTGGTAAACCAGTTAAGCGGTGAACGACTGCCATAGAGCCATCGGTTCATTTTGTCGAAGAGATTCAACAAAGCATGTGGGAACTCATTCTTTAAGCCACTGCAGGTGATTTGCCAGATATCTGGACTGTTTTTCCGGAAACGAATCTTGATGTCATAAGCAAAGGAGTAATGCACATCACCTGACAAAATTACAAAATTCTGCGGTGTCTTAGGATGCCTGAAGATATTAAGGATCACATTCGCCGAACCTGCATGAGCCATCCAGTTTTCGGCATCCACCATCAGCGCATGGCCAAAGTAGGTAAAGATCCGCTGAACTGTCTCAATGAGCTTCATACCAAAAATTGGTGCGGGTGAAACCAACAACACAGCGTCTTCACCGATCAGTTCTTGCTGCAGCTCAGACAGTGCTTCCCAATCCATCAATCCTGAAGGTTTAGCCCCACTACTTTCCGACCACCAGCGACGAGTGCGGGTATCCAAAACCACCAGTTTGGGTGACGTGTTAAGACAGTAACTCCAAGCTTCAAATTCAAGTACCTGAGTAATCAGATCATTCCTAACTGCCCCTCTGTCTGCAATCGCATCTTGCTGAATAAGATCCATCCATTGCTGAGGGAATTTATCAGGGGCATTGCCCCAGCCCTGACAGAGCCAATAACCGAGTAGCGCATTACCGATAATGCTTCTGGAAAACGGATGACTATAAGCCGCTTCTTCCCAACCTCGGGTTAGGTTCCAATCATCAGTAATATCATGATCATCAAAAATCATATAAACCGGAATTTGAGCCAACGCGCGCTGAACGTCAGGTAAACCGTTAACAAATAGATCGATCTCTCTCTGTTCATCTAAGTAGCGATCAATATATTTATCTGAAACTTCGCCTGCGTTTAGTGAGATATGACGCCAAAGCTGTGGTGACCAGACCAAGAAATACATCGCCAACATCTCAGCCAATGTAATCAGATGATTATGTGCCGTATCCGCAGTAAATATCGGTTTCTCTGCTCCGGCAAAAAAACGATCAGCTAAATCTTGCCCTGCAGGTGTTTGCGGTAGCAGCTCCTCGCGTTCGTAATAACAATGCTCACTTTTATACAGTTCGGCGCTGTTCTTTACCGTGGCTCCCTCTATCAGCTCAGGCGCTAAACCGAGTAGATCTAGCGTCTGATGTATGGCCGATAACATTGGCCCTGCGACATCATCCGCATAGATCTGATCACCCGACATCATCAAAAGCGCAGGACGAGATTCAATATCATCTTTTGAACTTTCTAATACCTGATCGACGCGAAGCAATGCATCTTCGGATGCATAATGAGGTTTACGACAAGAACCATGCAGCACCTGATCAAGCTTAGTTTTTAGGGCGAACTTAGGCCTCTCTTCACCTGGATAGACCAGATGGGGCAACAAGCTTTTTAAATTCTGAATTTCACCCCGAACTTCACACTCAAGATCATAAGAAAACCAAGTATCAGTGGAGAGGGAGTGTTCTGGCCGATACTCAATTAAATTGATAAAAGCAGATTTACCCACCTGAATAGACTGATTAATCGAGGCACTATCTATCTGGGTAACTAGTTCCTGCTCCTGATAAAAATGGAAAGAGCCTTTTAAGGGCTCAGAGGTGACCAACCATAAAGCAATTTGGTCAGGCGTAACTTTTCGCAGCAAAGGCCCTGCAATAATATAAGGCAACAACGCATTCTGTTTATCAAATATGCCTAAAGCGTTCGTCATCGTTGATTCGAATCCATCTTTTACTAACTAAACCTAACTCGCCTACAGTCTAGCGACCTTTTGACTGCAGGTTCAAATACCATTTTTGGGCTTTATCTAGAGGCTTTTGATAAATAGTTTATCAGCTAAATCACTTGGCTTTATAAACATCTGTGTCGGGGTGGAAGGTATACCAAGCAAACCAAAACGAGTTGACTGCCGGATAAGGTTTACCTGTTTCAGCATCGACAACCTCCCCCGTACGAGACGATGCATTAAACTGCAGTTTAAACTGCCGGCCATTAAAATCGTCTAGCAGCTCATTATTTGATGCTTTGGATAGTTCAGCAAAGGGATACGCCTTAAATGTTCCATCAACCTCCACACCCAAAACTCTTTCTTTGGGATGGTAAGCTTGGCTTCTGAACTCCACAGGAAAATACAGCACAGGGCTTTCGTCATAACTGCCATAAGGGCTTTGAGAATAGTCCCTTGAATATCCAGTATTTCGACTGAGCACTTCACCATCAGGGTAACGAGCTTTCCACTCTTTCCAGGTCATCTGATTCAATGGTAATTGAGTGAGTTTTTGACCTTTGAATTTCCCGGTCACGGCCTGACTTTTTAACTGTGACCAGAGAGAATCTGACTGACGATCATATAGCAGAACATCACTGTTATATAACAAGCCAGAGACACCAAAGGTCAGCGCCTCACCATTCATATCGGCGGAAAATGCCATGCCTGTTCCGCATAGAGGGCAATAACTGATCACAACAGGCTGACCGCCAAAATCATCATTCACGATCTCATGCCAGTTTAAGATATTAATAGGATATGCACGCGTAATACCGGCCAAGGTTAGGCTCAACACCTGTTGATCATCCTGCCAACCGCCCGCTTGCTTAGCCGCTATATATTCAGGCTTATAAATAGAAGGAATGCCATCACGCGCAGGACCGCCCGGCAGTATTTTTTCGGCAGGGATTAGACTATCGGAAAGATCAAACCCATTATGCTCAGCGAACACCGAACACGACTTAAAACAAACCAAGGTTACGAATATTGCGATAAGGAAGGCTAAAAGGCTTGTCCGTGAAAACATAGTGCGGTCCCAAAATTCCAGTTACTGGTTTGAGCACAAAAGAGGACAATGATTCAATTTAATTGTCCCGTCCCATTTAATTCCTTGTGGTATGATGCCCGCAGATTTTACTTGTAGCAGAGAAGCAACAATGAAAAACAGTTTTTACTACGACTTAGAGTCTGGCGTTAAAGGCAGTCAAACAGATCTAAGTGCAGCACTTGATAACCTTCGCTATAACGAAGACGGTCTGATTCCTGCGATTGCTCAGCAAGCAGAAACTGGCGAAGTGTTAATGATGGCGTGGATGAACCGCCTTTCCATTGAAGAGACATTAAAAACTGGCCAAGTGTGTTATTGGTCTCGTTCACGCCAAAGCTACTGGCGTAAAGGCGAAAGCTCTGGCCACGTACAAAAGCTAGTTGAGATGCGCATCGATTGTGATGGCGATACGCTTTTGTGCCTAGTGAATCAGTCGGGTCCGGCTTGCCATACCGAACGTTCTAACTGCTTCTTCCACGCTGTAAAAGAAGACAAAATTGAGATCATTTCTGAACCTTGCTGCAAATAAGCAACTTCAGATAAATATAAAAAAACCATGCCTTGGCATGGTTTTTTTAGTTTTGATCAAGGCTGATTAGCCTTTAGAACGCTCTTTTTGCGCTGCGCGATAAGCGGCTTTGGCATCACGATGCGCTTGAACAGCATCTTGCACATCAGAACCTAGGTGCGATTCACCACGCTCTTTCGCCAATTGAACTTGATGTTCACGCTCACGGAAACGCTGCTTTTGAGCATCACTCATCTTATCGATACAGTGCACACAGCTCACACCCTTCTCGTAAGAATCTAGCTGCTTTTCCTCTTCAGTAATTGGCATGCGGCACGCGTGACATTGATCGTAGTCACCTACTTCCAAGCCATGTTTTACAGAAACGCGGCCATCAAAGACAAAGCAGTCACCCTTCCACATCGAGTCTTCTTCATCTACCTCTTCAAGGTACTTCAGAATACCGCCTTCTAGGTGATAGACCTCATCAAAGCCCTGCTTTTTCAAATAGGCCGTGGATTTTTCACAACGAATACCGCCTGTACAGAACATAGCCACTTTCTTGTTCTTTTCTGGATCAAGATTTTCAGCAATATACTGAGGGAACTCACGAAACGTCTTAGTCTCTGGGTCGATCGCATTTTCAAATGTACCGATCGCCACTTCGTAGTCATTACGTGTATCAACCAAAACCACATCAGGATCAGAAATAAGCGCATTCCAATCTTTTGGTTTTACATAGGTACCCACCACCTTTTTAGGGTCGATACCTTCAACCCCCATAGTCACAATCTCTTTTTTCAGCTTAACTTTGGTACGCATAAAAGGATTGCTGGTATCGAACGACTCTTTATATTCGATAGGATTCAAACGATCATCTTGCTGCAACCACGCTAGCACCGTATCAATACCTTCGCGGCTTCCCGCAATCGTGCCGTTGATACCTTCATTGGCTAACAATAAGGTGCCGCGCACGCCTACTTTTTGCATACACTCGAAAAGCGGCTCTCTTAATGCTTCAAAGTTTTCCAGCGTGACGAATTTATACAGAGCGCAAACAACGGTCTGCTCTTCAGAATTTAGAGGTAAATCTGACATACAAACTCCGCTAATTGGGACGTAAACCCAACGCAAAATATAAAGCCCCAGCCGTTTTGACTGAGGCGACAACAATTTATCTGCACAACAGCAGATCTTGGGCGCAGATACTACCACAAAAACCAAGCGTTTAACTCAGGTACTTTGCATATTCTCCTCGATAAACATTCAACAATTTCATAATCCGAAATTGCCTTCCAAATATCTGGTCTAGAATAACTAGTTATCAACGCAGGGAAATGCCCTGTCACGCTATTGATAAACTTGAAGTCTCGTCTTTGAGGTTAACTGTATGAAAGTTTCACACAAGGTTGCCCTACTCGCTTCCACGGTTGTCATCCTAACCTTTGCCATCTATTCATGGATTCAATACAGCAGCGTCAGAGATGCTCTGTATGAGAAAACAGAGCAAAGTACCCAAGAAGCCACCTTAGTCCTGAGCTATCAGATAACCAACTGGCTCAACGCCAAATTAAAACTTATCGACATGATGGCGGAAAGTATCAACGCAGACTTTTCTCAAGAAACCATACAAGCCACCTTTGATAACCCCATTCTTAAAAAAGAGTTTATTTTGATTTTTGGTGGCCTAGATACCGACGGTAAAAAGATAACCAATGACCCAGAATGGAACCCAACAGGTTGGGATGCACGAAAACGCCCTTGGTACCCTTATGCAAAACAAAATGACAGGGCGGTATTAACCGATCCTTATGCCGATGCAGCCAGTGGCGAAATCCTTATCTCAGCCGTCGCTAACTTCTACGATAACCGTCAGTTCAAGGGCGCATTTGGTGGCGATCTAAGCTTAAAAACCGTATCCGATGCACTGAACACTCTTAACTTCAACAACACCGGTTACGCATTCCTGCTCAACTCAAACGGCAACATAATCAGCCATCCCAACGCAGATATGAATGGTAAATCCATCAATGAGTTATTCGATGGCACTGCACCTAGCTTTAACCGTGAGCTAGCCGAATCATCCGTTAACGACGATACCGTTTTTGTCTCTTTTAGCAAGCTAGAAGGGCTTCAAGGTAGCCAATGGCTGATAGGTGTAGTTCTAGATAAAGGCCTTGTAATGGCCGATGCTAATCAAATAGGTATCACTGCTCTCATTGCAACGATTATCAGCGCTCTTATCTGCAGCGGTGCTTTATATGTGACCGTGTCTAAGCAGCTACTTCCTCTAGAAAACCTTCGTAGCTCATTAGTCGAGATAAACAGTGGCGAAGGCGATCTGACCAAGCGCCTAGAAGTTAAAACTCAAGATGAGTTTGGCCAAGTATCTACGGACTTCAACCAGTTTATTAGTTACCTGCAAGACCTGATTACTCGAGTAAAACAGATTTCAACGGATGTACGCTCAAATAGTGACCACACCTTCAATTCAGCCTCTACAGCGGCTAATGAGCTTGAAAAACAACTATACGAGCTCGATCAATTAGCCACAGCAATGCACCAAATGTCCGCCACTGCTCAAGACGTAGCAACTAATGCGCAACACGCCGCTGACTCAGCCCAACGTGCGGATTCCGCTGCTAGTGATGGGGTTGCAGTAGTATCCAAGACCACAGAATCAATCCGCCATTTAGCTGATGATATGGAAAATATTGTCAATACCGTCAATGAGCTAGCTAATTACAGTAACAATATTGAATCGATCCTAACCGTAATTACCGAAATAGCAGATCAAACCAACCTGCTCGCCCTAAACGCAGCAATCGAGGCTGCCCGCGCCGGTGATAAAGGCCGAGGTTTTGCCGTAGTTGCCGACGAAGTCCGTGCCCTCGCCTCCAGAACGCAGCAATCGACTGAAGAGATTAAAGATATGATTCAGCAACTTCAATCCGGGGTAAGAAATGCCGAAACCACAATTACTCAAAGCAGAGAGTTAGCAGCTAAAACCCAAGACATTGCCAGTGAAGCCAACACCGTTCTCAACACTATCCGCGACAACATTCAGGAAATTAACCAAATGACAGTCCAGATAGCGACTGCAGCAGAACAACAAAGCGCCACTTCAGAAGAGATTAACCGCAACACCACCAATATCCGCGACCTAAGCCAATCTGTCTCTAATAACGCCAAAGCACAGGAATCAAACTGCCATCAAATGACAGACCTAACGCGTAAGCAGGATGCGGAACTTGGGAAGTTTAAGGTTTAAGGGCAGGACACTGCTTCGCAGCTAGAGATCGGCTTCGCCTTATAGGACGCTTCGCTAGAGGACGCCGCTGCGCGGCTAGAGGAAAAGCCTAATAGTTCATAATGTAGGGTGCAATAGCGAAGCATGCTAAGAAAATTGACTGGTTAAGCAAAACATTCGGCATGCATTGGTATAGCGCTGAAATAGAGTTTTTCATCTGGGTGAAGTAATTCAAACTCATTCATTAACTCTACGACCGCTTCTAAACCGTTTTCCATTGATTCTGGTAGAAATGACTCTTGTGTTAAGAAATCACTCATGGATTTAAAGTGCACAATTTTGTTTCTGTCAGATATTAATTTCTTCAGTCTCTCATAGCCTTGGCCAGATTTATCAAGCTCTTTACCAATAGCTAGGCGAGGCACAATAATAAACTTTGATTCTATGTTGATTTTTTCAATATGTTTCTTCGTGTAACTACTTCCTAGATGCTTTTTCGAATAGTCATAAATGAAAGCCTCCAGGCACATGGCTGAAAACACTATACTTTGGACTGCACATTTTAAGCTTTGATAGCAATAATCACTGCTCTCCATATCCTTCATCCAGTCTTCTTTGTCACTGGATAGCACTACGTCTACTCGGTTTCGATATTCTTCAAAACGATCGCGATTCTCAAGAGCTATCTTGTAATAAAAGTTACTCACTGTGTGTGCATCTGCCATATTTTATCTCTTGCACTAAAATTTTTTACTTACGGAGGAATATCTATCTAAACCGTATTTAACTAAAACATATGTAAGGAATGACAAAGAAAGGACTAATTCTGAAAAGTGAAAGCATCTTCCATGACAGATCGAGCATGTGCTAAACCAGATTAAATACTTGCATCATAAAATAGGCTATATGTAGCTCTACCTTTGCCCGACATCCATCTGTCTGTTTTAAAAATATATTTAACTTAGCATCAGCAGTAAAGCAAGCTTCAAAAATAGCAACCGTCTCTGTACTTTTAGTCTTTTTCTCTAGCGAAGCGTCCTAAAAGGCGAAGCCGATCTCTAGCTGCGAAGCAGCGTCCTGTATTCTTTATTCCTTGCTATTAAAAAAAGGAATATATTCTTCAGATACACATAAACAAATGAGTACCTCTTATGCTCGATGTCTCAGATATCACCCTACTCAAAACCGTTGCTGAGGAAGGTAGTATCAGCAAAGCTGCGGAAAAGCTGCATATGTCTCAGCCGACCTTGAGCAAGAAGATTGCACGTTTAGAAAAAGTATTAAAGGTTGAGCTGTTCCATAGACAAAGCACAGGAATGAACCCAACAGCGATTGCTAGTTACTTGATTGAGAGCGGTGAGCAGCTTCGCGCAAAGCTGGATACTTTATGTCGTCATGTTGAGCTTCTATCCAACCTTGAAGGTGGGACATTAAAGATCGGGGTCAGCCCGATTGTCGAGCAACTGCTTTTCCCAAAAGTTCTGATGGACTTTGTCGAAGAGTCCAACAATGTAGAGATCTCATTTAAGGTGGATCTACCACAGAAGATACCGAGCTTAGTGCTTAACGGTGAGATTGATATAGGTATTGGCCCTGCACTACCTCAAGAGCGCGCTTCCGAATTAGTCATCAGAAAGGTTCAAAGTGCACGCATTGTCTTTGTAGTTAGAGCCGGCCACCCATTAACTGAAAGCAAAGGGACTCTCCCTACCGATGAGCTTAATAATTTCCCGGGTATAGGTCCTAGCGTAAACAAGTCCATGTCAGAGTTCTTACAAGAAAACGATGTTTACCTACCGTTTAAGATTACTTGTGACAATTACCAGATCGCTAAATCGATCGTTATGTCTTCCGATTACTTCACCGGTGGCCCGAGAGAGCTATTTACTAAAGAGCTAGATTGCGGGGAACTCGTGCAATTAGATATTGCTGAAGAGATACCTTGGCAATCCTACTGCATTACCCGACAGGAAACGGAGTATGCACCTGCGGTTAAGAAATTCATTGAAATTCTGGAACAATATTCAGATGTATAACCCCGTTCTGTAATAAGAGCTACTGGTAGCGCTTTGAAATAAAAACATTATTCCTAATTTTTATTACCCTTAGTAATTTTTGTAAATTCCTTAATACCCAGCTAGCGTCTATTCTATCGATATGTTTTCAAGTGTGTGAGCGATTCCATCTGATTAAGCAAGGTATGCGAATCCTTAGAAGTCCGGTAAAGCTTGAGCAATAGGAGGCATGGAAAGCGATTAAATGACTTTAGCCAGGGTAATTAAGATGACTAATTTGAACCACATTTCGCCAGACAATTTACAGATCACCTTTCAGACGATGCGTGCCGCATACAATTCGCAACCAGCACCCTCTTATGCTGAACGTGTAGTAGTACTTAAAACTCTTAAGGCCTCTGTCATTAAACATGAGCAAGCGATCTACGATGCTTTGAAAAAAGATTACGGTTATCGCAGTGAGTTCGACACTCTTATTGCCGATGTACTTCCTAGCGTCGCGGGCATTAACTACGCGCTAAAAAATCTAAAGAAATGGATGAAACCTTCTAAACGTCATGCCGGTTTGATGCATTTCCCTTCATCGGTGAAAGTCCACTACCAACCTTTAGGTGTGGTCGGTGTTATTACACCTTGGAACTTCCCGGTATTCCTTGCACTCGGGCCTGCAATTCAAGCTTTAGCCGCTGGTAATAGAGTGATGATCAAAATGAGCGAGTTCACGCCTAATGCCAATCAAGTGCTGCGCGAAATCGTTAAAGAGCTTTCCGAGCATATTCAGATTATTGAAGGCGAAGCCGATGTAGGTGCAGCGTTCTCAACATTGCCGTTTGATCATCTGATTTTTACCGGCTCATCTGCGGTAGGCAAACTTGTCGCCAAATCGGCCGCTGATAACTTAACCCCGATTACGCTAGAGCTTGGCGGAAAGTCGCCAACCATTATTGATGACCAGATCAGTATGGATATTGCCGTTGATGCGGTGATCTTGGGTAAATCGGTCAACTCTGGGCAGATCTGCGTAGCCCCAGATTATATTTTTGTTCCTGAAGCGAGAGAAAACGAATTTATCTCTACTTTTATTGAGCGATACACCCAATATCACTTGAACGGTGATAACCAGAACACCCAAACTCATATCGTTAGCGAAAGACAATATGATCGTTTAATGGCATTTATTGAGGACACCAAAAGTAAAGGCGGCAAACTTCACCCAGTCAAAGCAATAGAGAATGATGCAGGACGACGTGTCTATCCTCAGTTAGTGACTCAGGTCACTGAGGATATGAGTATTCTAAAAGAGGAAATTTTTGGTTCAATCCTACCAGTAATGACCTACAACAAAATCGAAGAGGTAACGCGTTATATCAATGAACACCCAAGGCCACTTGCGTTGTATATAATGTCCAAGGATAACACTTTGATTGATTACCTGTTGAACAATACCCATAGCGGCGGCGTATCAATTAATGACACTGCTATGCACGCTGCAGCAGATGATGCTCCCTTTGGCGGCGTAGGTAATTCAGGTATGGGTCACTATCACGGTTACGAAGGCTTCCAAACTTTTTCGAAAGCAAAAACAGTACTTCACTCGAGCCCGTGGTTACCCAAAAACAGCTTTATTCTTAAGAACCGTGATTTTGTTTTTAAGACATTGCGAAAGTTTTTGCTGAAATAATTTTGTGAAAAAAACTAAGATCCAATCAGCTCCTGCTACTGAATAAGGGAGCTGATTCCCCCTTCCTGTCAACTTCCTTCAGCCTCATTACCATTTATGGAGCCAAAAAAGATCGTCTAGACTTAATTATTATCTGGTAAAGGAGAGTGAAATGACTGGTAGCTCATGGATACTCACGGCTAGCTGCCCCAGCGAACTGGGTACAGTTGATGCGGTGACGGGTTTTCTCTACGAGAACGAACACTATATAGAAGAGCTCCACTCCTTTGATGACGAGAGCAGTCAGCATTTTTTTATCCGAGCATGCTTTAGAACCAATAGCCACTTTGATCAGAGCACATTCAGCCAACGCTTTTCCCTCAGAACTGACAAATTTGATATGCAATGGGAATTGCAGCCCAGTGATTACAAACCCAGAGTTGTTATTCTGGTATCGAAATTTGATCACTGCCTCAATGACCTGCTCTACAAAAAGCAGATTGGTCAGTTAAACATCGATATACCCGCTATCATTTCTAACCACCCCGATCTGAAAGATCTAGCAGACTGGTATCAGATCCCTTATCACCACCTTCCTATTACTCCAGAAAGTAAACAGCAGCAGGAACAGCAACTCTGGAAATTAATTGAAGACATAAACGCCGATCTCGTTGTTTTAGCTCGATATATGCAAGTGCTTTCGGATGAACTCTGTCAAAAACTCGAAGGCTGGGCGATCAATATCCATCACTCACTCCTACCCGGCTTTAAAGGTGCAAAACCCTATCACCAAGCTTATGAAAAAGGCGTGAAAACGGTGGGTGCTACCGCACACTATATCAATGCGGATCTCGATGAAGGCCCAATCATTGCCCAAGGAATTGAACCTGTTGACCATACCTACTATCCAGAAGATCTGATCGCTAAAGGTAGGGATATTGAGCGCATCACACTATCTCGAGCGGTGAGGTACCATATTGAGAAACGAGTATTCCTCAATGGTAATAGGACGGTGGTTTTTAAAAAATAGGACGCTGCTTCGCAGCTAGAGATCGGCTTCGCCTTTTAGAACGCTTCGCTAGAGGACGCCGCTACGCGGCTAGAGGAAAAGCCGCTGCGGCATGGATCGTAGGGTGCAATAACGAAGTGTATTGCACCATTAAAATCATGAATTTGTGTAATACGCTCTGCTATTACACCCTACTGGCTGGTTGATGAAACTCGATTACATTGTCATCAGGATCTCTAATAAAGAAAAACTGAGCACCCTCGTATTCAACTTCTCCAGTAATCGGGAAACCAAGCTCCTGAATGCTAGCTTTTGCGGAATTGTAATCGGTTATTTCAAGAGCAATATGTGTATAGCCAGGGTATTTCAGGTCTGCTTCCATCAACATATTCTTTTTAGGTGCCTCTTTAGAGACATTCAAAATAAGATTTATATTTATTCCTGATGGATGCTCAATAATAGCAACAGGCTCTGGTCCCACAGGACCAACGATAAATTCAAATCCAAGCTTCTCATAGAATTCACGAGAGACATCCATATCCCGAACTCTCAACCCTACATGATTTATTCTGGTGATCTCTTTCATGATATTTCCTTGGTATTGGGATTTAGAGGTGCAGCTAACGCCTGGCACAGCCGCCGCCAAAAATGGCGCGTAATTGCGCAAGCAATTTAAGTGACAATTTTGGCGGACAGTTGCTGCCACTTGTTAGGCCTTTTACTTGTACCCTTGCATATATTGATCCCAGTTAGGGTTTATTGCCCGCCCAAAAGCAACATCTTGTAAAGCATGATATAGCTTCCCTACAAATACTAAGGTTTCCCAATATTGGCCATGCTCATCACTTGGCTCAATAAATGTTGAGCTTGATGAATTTAGCTTTAAAAGAGAAAACTGGCCAACGACACAAATACCTACAACGAAAGGGTTCCGGCTTAAGAAATCTTTTAAGGTATCTAGGCTAACTTTACAATCGTAAGCAAGAATAATTGAAGGAACTAAAACCTTTTGTTCAGCAAGCTGAATAGATTCTTGTCCTTGTCTATTCGTATAACGCAACTTACTTATAGATTTTGACTGACTTTCAACCTGATCCAATGCCTGCTTATGTAAAGTCGACTTTATCTCTGCCGTCATTAACGATGCTTCAACAGGAACTATCGATATGTCATCATGTAATGCAAGTGATGGCAGCAGTGCATCATTCGCCACAATAAAATCCATTTGCATGCTGCTTAAGCCAGAGGCATCGCAAATTATTCCTGAAGTTATTGAATAAGATTGCGGGATGACATCCTGAAAGAACTCAATTAAGTATTTCTCCCTTAATTGACCACGCATACCCATATGAGTCACAGACTCGGCTTCTTGATATTTTGCCATCATTGCAGCTACTCGAGCTCTAACAACGCTTTGTATTGGATTACTTTCCATATCTCTCCTGAAGCCTAACGCCTGCCGCAGCCGCTGCAAAACTGGCGGTTGTTAGGCATTTATATTAAGTTGAAATAAACTCGGACAATTTTGCCGCCATACTTTTCAGCGTACACAGGATACATACCATCTCCAAGAGCTGTTCTAACTGCCAAGCCCGCACCTTCATGACCTAAACGAAATGGTAATGACCCATAACCATCGTCATTCATTGTTGCATAGCATGCACCGGCATAAGAAAAAGAAATTTTATCGGTGTTATCAATCTCAATAGCCTCAAACCGGCCTGATTGATTCAACTCATTTACCGTCTCAGTGAAACCTTCAATTTTCTCGTCATAGCGTTGGAAATGTTTCCTAAACTGATAAATCTCATCAGTCTTGGTATCTCTATACAGACGAATATCTTCAAATTTCTGATCTTCCCATTCAGAATCAATATAGCAAGGATCTGAAATCATTAACTGGCCACTATCAACTGCAACCATACCCATCTCTTCTATTTCGTATTCAGCATCAGCACCGAAAAGCTCTTCATCTTCCTCATCGAATTGAAGATCCAGAAGCTCCATGGTTTTTCGAATATCTTTGGTTTTTTCTAGCTCACTTTTTAATCTAGCTAATTGTTGGTTGGCTACTTCAAGCTCTTTTTCATGTCCTTTCTTATCGCTATCTAATCGTCCAATTTCATCTTCTCTGATCTTTATTCGTTCATTCAGAACTTTCTCCATGTTTTCTGGAGATCTCTTTTCCATTTCAGCCACTTTGTCTTTTAAATGCGACAAGCTTTTTTCTACAGTAGTAATTTGCTCATCTTTAAGCTTTAGCATGGAACCTAAGTTCTTCATATAAGCTAGATAAACCCACCCTGCGACACCTAATGCAAAGGCGTTGGCAGTAAGCTGTAAGTAATTTATGATTTCATTCATATTCTCGATCTATTCCCTGCCTAACATTTGTATATACAGGGGTCCGTATATCTACCCTAACTGCATTTGTTTAAGAACAGATGTAACGAATTGAAAAGGAAGGGTTATTTTAGGGATATTTAAAATTCTTCCGTGACAAACCGCGCATGCTCTATATCTATTGATATACATTCTTTATAAACAAAAGCTCCGTATATCTCCCCATGCCAGACGTCCATCTGTCTGTTTATAGGTATTTTTAACTTGGCACTAGATGGAAAGCAAGCATCAGTCATGCCTAATATATAAATCAAACCATAAAAAAAGGGTGTAACAGTCATCCCATTACCCCCTTATTTCTAATCAACTTCTAAATTGCTCTTTTGCTTTTTCTCTAGCAAAGCGTCCTAAAAGGCGAAGCCGATCTCTAGCTGCGCAGCAGCGTCCTCTAGCGTAGCGTCCTGAATCTATTTAAGAACATCCTTAGCAAAATCCTGCTGGCGAATCGTCTGGATATAGTTCAGTACATTTTCGTGCTTAGCCACCAACGGCTTACCTACTTCATTGCCTTCGATGTAATCGATAATTGGGATCAAGATTAGATCTGCAGCTGTAAGTTCGTAACCGCAGATAAAAGGATAATCAGCTAGTTGATCAGCAACGACGGATAGTGCGTTTTCGATACCTGGAACAGCAGCTTCAACTTTATCCATGCGTACTGTGCCGTTTTCACCTTTCGGGAAGATGAACTCAAGCAATACTTTACGCACGATTTCAAAATCGACATAGATACCGCTGATACCACTCCACGCTTCCACTTGGGCTTGAGCATATGGATCGGTTGGATAAAGTTTTGCGCCACCGTATTCATTTTCTAAGTAATGCAGAATCGCAACGGTCTCTGGAATTGGCCCTTTATCAGTTAGTAGCACTGGGAATTTGGTATATGGGTGGATCGCTTTATGGCCTGGGGTATGAAAACCCACTGCTTCGCCATCCACTTGTGTAGTTACCTCGTAAGGCAGTCCTTTTAGCTCGCAAGCCATCATCACACTGCGCACAAATGTACTGAAAGATGGACCATAAATTCGGATTGGTGCAGTCATGCTTAAACTCCTGTTATCTAATTCGGTTAACTCATTCAGTTAACTACTTGAGCTCCACTTTATTGACCGACACAATATGTTCAAGAACATATTTTAAACTTATGCCATACTCCGCCATAAGCAAGTACAGGAGTAGTTTTATGGGTTGGACGGCTGAACAAAAGCAACAAAGTCGTAAAAAGATTATTGATAGCGCTGCAGAACTCTTTACCAAAGATGGCTTTGATAAAGTCGCGATTAACGATGTGATGAAACACGCCGGTCTAACCCGAGGGGCGTTTTACAATCACTTTGAATCTAAGAGCGATCTCTACGCCGAAGCGATATTGAGCGCTGCTCACCTAGCTAAAAGTCATACCATTGAACGCTCTGGTTTTCAGTTGTCGGATATTATTGAAACTTACCTGAGCGACAAACATCGGAATGGTGAGTTCTGCTGCCCTTTAGCATTCTTAACCACGGACATTCATCAACGAGATGATCAGGTCCGCACAACGTATACCCGCGTACTGAAAGGCTTTATCAATAATATCCATGAGCTAAATGAAGGCCAGCCAGCCCTCGATGAGAGCGAAGCGATTAAGAAAGCAGTGCTAATGATTGGTGGGGTTGCGATTGCCAGAGCGGTTAATGAGGACGATTTTGCAGAACAGCTATTAAGTGCCTGCCGCGAAGGAGTTAATAAGGGCGGGTAAGAATCGGATAAAGGCAGGAAGAAACAGCCTGGTGCGGATAAAATCAGCCAAAAACGAAAAACCGGCTAAAAGCATCTCTGCTCTTAGCCGGTTTTAGCTGACCTTAGCTGCTACTAGCGGGTCTTAATTTATTTCCCCCACGAATCACGCAGGCCAGCGGTACGGTTAAATACCAACTTATCAGCTGTAGAGTCTGAATCTACGCAGAAGTAACCGGTACGCTCAAACTGGTAAGCGCTTTCCACTGCTGCATCAGCTAGACCTACTTCACAACGGCTGTCAGTTCTAACCACTAGAGATTCTGGGTTGATAAACTCAAGGAAATCTTTTTCCTTATCGCCTGTTGGGTTTGCTTCGGAGAACAAACGATCGTACTCGCGCACTTCACAAGGTACAGAGTTATCAGCAGATACCCAGTGTACAACGCCTTTAGCTTTGTAGCCTTCTGGATTCGCGCCGGCAGTTGCAGGATCGTAAGTACATTTCAATTCAACAACGTTACCATCCGCATCTTTGATAACTTCTTGGCAGGTAATAACGTAAGAACCACGTAGACGAACAGCAACACCTTGCGTTAGACGCTTCCACTTACGTGGCGGTACTTCAGCAAAGTCGTCTTGTTCGATAAGAATGTTACGTGTAAAAGGAACTTTACGAACACCCATCGTTTCATCTTTAGGATGCTTAGGCAGCTCGAACCACTCTTCCTGACCTTCATCATAGTTAGTGATTGTGACTTTCAGTGGCTGAACAACACACATTGCACGCGGTGCATTTTTGTCTAGATCTTCACGCACGAAGAATTCGAACTGAGCCATATCAACTGTGCCGTCAGTTTTAGCAACCGCTAGGCTGTCACAGAAGTTACGTACAGCAGCTGGCGTATAACCACGACGACGTAGGCCAGAGATAGTAGGCATACGCGGGTCATCCCAACCATTTACATGGTTTTCATCAACAAGCTGCTTCAGCTTACGCTTACTGGTTACTGTGTAGTTCAGGTTTAGACGACCAAACTCATACTGACGTGGCTGAGATGGTACAGGTAGGTTCTCGATGAACCACTCGTACAATGGGCGGTGATCAGCAAACTCTAGCGTACAGATTGAGTGCGTTACGCCTTCAATCGCATCTTCTTGGCCATGCGCAAAGTCGTAGCTTGGGTAGATGCACCACTTGTCACCTGTCTGGTGGTGAGATTCTTTACGAATTCGGTAAAGAATCGGGTCACGCAGGTTCATGTTAGAAGAAGCCATGTCGATCTTAGCGCGCAGTACACAGCTACCTTCGTCAAACTCGCCCTTGCGCATGCGCTCGAGTAGATCAAGGTTCTCTTCAGGTGAACGCTCACGGTATGGGCTGTCTTTACCTGGTTCAGTAGCCCAACCACGGTATTCTTTTGCTTCTTCTGGGCTTAGGTCACAAACGTATGCTTTGCCTTCACGAACAAGGTGCTGCGCCCACTCGTAGAACTGATCAAAGTAGTTTGACGCGTAACGAACTTCACCCGCCCACTTAAAACCTAACCATTCAACGTCTTGCTTGATCGCATCAACGTATTCTTGATCTTCTTTGGTCGGGTTAGTGTCATCAAAACGTAGATTACATTCGCCGTTATATTTCTCAGCAGTGCCAAAGTTCAGGCAGATAGACTTAGCGTGGCCAATGTGAAGATAACCATTTGGCTCTGGCGGAAAACGTGTAACAACTTTTCCGTTGTTCTTACCGTCTTCCAGATCCTGTTCAATCACCTGATGAATAAAGTTAGTAGGTTTACTGCTTTCTGTATTGCTCATAAAAACGTCTTAATCCCGACATTGCATGAATTCTGAATTGCCCTGAAACGCGTCCACATCTATAGGGCATAAATTGTTGTACATTATAAACGGATGCGCCGCCTAATTGGCAGTGAATATCAGTAAGATTTTTTCAATAAATTTCTAAGTAATCCCCGCATACCAAAAAGGCCGCCTACAATTCTTTGGGGTTGGTACTTTAGAATCAATTATTCGCCACTTAGGAATAAACAGTGATGCGTTTCTCTTAGACTTGCGTATAATGGGCCAGTCAAAGGCGAAGAAGTGGACTTTACAACAATGATCATCCTCCATACTAATTTTGGTGATATCTCTATAGAGCTAGACCACGAAAAAGCTCCGAAAACAGCAGCAAACTTCGAGCAATATGTCACGGAAGGCTTCTACGATGGCGTTATTTTCCATCGTGTAATCAATGGCTTCATGATCCAAGGCGGCGGTTTTGAACCAGGTATGGTACAAAAAACCACTCGCGAAACTATTGAAAACGAAGCAGACAACGGTCTATCTAATGCGGCAGGCACTATCGCTATGGCACGCACAATGGATCCACACAGCGCATCTGCACAGTTCTTTATTAATGTTTCTGACAACACTTTCCTTGACCACACAGCTAAGACAACTGAAGGCTGGGGTTACGCGGTATTTGGTAAAGTTGTTGACGGTATGGATGTAGTTAACAAACTAAAAGCTGCATCGACTACTATCCGCGCAGGCCACCAAGATGTACCGGTTGAAGATATCATCATCGAATCAGCTGAAATCGTTACAGAAGAAGTAGAAAGCGCAGAAGAAGAATAATGCCCGTATACTTTGTCTCAGATATACATCTGAAACCCGAACGCCCGGATCTTACCCGGGCGTTTTCGTATTTCCTAGAACATACTGCTACCGATGCGACACAGCTGTATCTTCTAGGGGATATTTTCGAAGCATGGATTGGCGACGATTGCCCTACCCCCGGCTTGGATGATCTTTTACAGCAACTCAAAACATTGAGTGACAAAGGCTGTGAAATTTTCTTCCAACACGGCAACCGCGATTTTTTGGTAGGCGAACAGTTCTGCCAAAGCATCGGTGCCAAACTGCTACCTGAAGAACTTGTACTTCCGCTGCCAATTGGCAATGCCGTGGTGCTTCATGGTGATCAGCTTTGTACAGATGATACTGAGTACATGCAGTTCCGCGCTTTGGTTCGCAATCCACAGTGGCAACAAGATTTCTTAAGTAAGTCATTAGAAGAGCGTTTAGCTATCGCTCGACAACTGAGAGACACCAGCAAACAACGCACAACCGAAAAGTCTGATTACATCACTGATGTAAATGCAGACGCGGTTAAACAATCTTTTGCTGATAACAAAGTTTCACTGATGATCCATGGTCATACCCATAGACCTGCTGTACATGAAGTGGAGCTAGCTTCCGAGTCTGCGACACGTATTGTGCTCGGCGATTGGGACACACTCGGCTGGTATCTTAAAGTCGATCAAGATGGATACGATCTCATTAGCTTCGAAATCGAGTGATTAAGTACTCACGACAAGATCATTAAAAAAGGCCGCAATTGCAGCCTTTTTCTTTAAGCACTTACACTCAGATGAATGTTGGAGCACCGCTATGGAAACGGAACTCGTCATCCGGAGATTCAATCAGCTCTCGCTCAACTTCGCGGAAAAACGCTACACGCTCATCAATAGGTTCACCGGCATAGTCTGCTGCAAGACCTAAGTAATCTTGGTAGTGACGGCCTTCTGATTTCAGCAAGGAGCGATAGAACTTAGCCAGTTCCTCATCTAAGAACGGCGCCAATTTGGCAAAACGCTCACAAGAACGTGCTTCTATATAAGCACCAATAATTAAAACATCGATCAAACGGCCCGGCTCAGATGTACGTGTATGGGTACGCATACCACCTGCATATCTTGCAGAAGACATGTGATCATAAACCACACCTCTATCCTGCATGATCGCCAGCACTTGCTCAAAGTGAATCAGCTCTTCACGTGCTAGACGTGACATCTTGTTTAACAACTCAAGACGATCAACATAGCGAAACATCAATGTCATTGCTGTCGAAGCCGCTTTCTTCTCACAATGCGCATGATCAATCAGAAGGATATCCTGATTCTGCAAAGCAGCTTGTATCCAAGAATCGGGAGTTTCACATGCTAAAAATTCTTTGATCTCGTCGAGAGCGTCCATTAATACCTGACCTAACACACGTTGTAATAAGGAGGCGCATTATAGCCATTGATATAAGACTTTTTAACCTCGGAAGTCCTATATTCCTTAACTGGTTGATCTACTACAATAAAATGGTCCAATTTGGTTGAGTTGTACAATGCGATCTTTTCTAACACTGCTGTTATTAGTATCAAGCCAACTTAGTGCAGACACCCTATCAATTGGTGTTCATGCTAATTACGTTAATGAGCATTTTAAATTAGCCGCAGGTAGAGCCGGCTATTCAAATGTATTACCGGTAAAAGAGTGCCCAGAACTAGACTCCGAACAACTTAAAGACTCTCAACGAATCACCATGGATATCATGGTCATTTGCAACGCTGTTAAGTCAGCGGGTTACGTCGATATTATTCGACTGGTGCCATACCCCAATGTTGCTCGTGGTCTGCAGTTAGCCACTAACAATAAGATTGATATGGTTGGTCAATCACTGTTTGAAAGCGATCATCTCGAAGACAAAAACCTCTTAATAACCGCGCCTATTATTCGCAAAGGGGAATTTCAGGTTGGTATTTTTTCCACCAAAAACAGAACTGACATTTTGGAGTTAGGTGAAAATATCGATGTCACCAAATTAAAAGGCGTTACCGTTAAAAGCTGGAAAACTGACCAAGTGGCCCTGAACGATATCGGGACTAAGCAAGTTAACCTGCTACCCACTAGAAACCTCATTGCTAATTTCATCTCCAGTGGCCGTGGAGACTTTACCCTCTCCTACCTTAAAGAGCCGGTCGTCACAAGAATCGGCGGCGAATTAATCAGAATACCGGGCGTAAAAGTCAGTTTTGATGCATCCCGCTCTTTTATTTTGCCAGCGCGTGATACTCAGCTTTTCAATATTCTGCAAAGCTACATCAAAGAGCAAAGACAAAAATCACCAGATGCGATTCGCCAAGCTTATATACACGCAGGCTTTATTACTGAAGATTACGATCACTGGCGTGATCTAGCTAAGTAGTACGCAAGATGAAGCAGCATTATCTTTCAGTCGTTACCAGCTTCAGCGCCAAACCAACAAAGACGGTGCCAGCGACTTTATTAATAATCGATTGACCCAATTCGGAATCTTGAATCCAACCACGCAAACTCCCCGAAAGTAGCGCCACTGAGCTCATAACAAAGAAAGCTACAACGATAAAAACCATACTTAAGGTAAATAACTGCTGACTTAGTGAGCCAACCGCTGGGTCGGCAAACTGAGGCAGGAAGGCCATAAAGAAGATCGCCAATTTTGGATTAGTAGAGCTCATCAGAATTCCACGACGATAGAGTTGCATCGCACTAAATTGTGGCTGATCTGACAGAGACACCTTGGCAGCGGCCGCCCGAAAAGAGATAAACGCTAAATAAAGTAGATAACCCACACCGACCACTTTAAGCAGGGTAAACGCCAAAGCACTAGCCTGAAAAATTGCAGCCACACCTAAAGTTACAGCAACGGTGTGAAATAGCAGACCCGTACATAAGCCAAGAGTTACAACGATACCGGCTTTACGACCATGAAGAATCGACTGTATCAAAACAAAAATATTATCGGGCCCTGGCGCATAGGAAATTAACGTAGACGCAACAATAAATCCGATCAGTACATCAACACTTAACATACTCATAACTACCTAAAATATTTATCTACAGTGGATCATAATCAGTCATCGCAATCATTCAAATCCCTATTCAATCTAAATCTGTTTCTTTTTTGGGGGCACGACCATTTTTTGGTAGCAAACACTATCGGGAGTTATAAAAGCGATAAAGGAGTGCAATTTATTTTTTTATTCCGAAAAATATCAATAACCCTCATATATCAGTAACTTAAAATCTAATTTTCAGTTAAAAAAACTACCAGAATTTTTAAAAGCCTAGCGTTAATCCCCCTTCTTAAATAAATATCAGCAGAAAGAAGTATTTCCTTGTAATTTTTCTTCGAAAAGTCATAAAAAACCTTGTATACTGTCGCGCAATTTTAGGACCTCACTTAGTCGAGTATAGAGATGACAGACTTAACCAAGTACAGAAACATCGGTATTTTCGCGCACGTAGATGCGGGTAAAACCACAACAACAGAACGTATCCTTAAGCTTACTGGTAAGATCCATAAGATGGGTGACGTTCACGATGGCGAAGCTACTACTGACTTCATGGAGCAGGAAGCTGAGCGTGGTATCACAATCCAGTCTGCAGCGACGACTTGTTTCTGGAAAGATCACCGCATGAACATCATCGATACTCCGGGCCACGTTGACTTCACAGTTGAAGTATACCGTTCCCTAAAAGTACTTGATGGTGGTGTAGGTGTATTCTGTGGTTCCGGTGGTGTAGAACCTCAGTCTGAAACTAACTGGCGTTACGCGAACGAGTCTGAAGTAGCTCGTTTGATCTTCGTAAACAAACTAGACCGTCTTGGTGCTGACTTCTACCGCGTTGTAGATCAGGTTAAGAACGTACTAGGCGCTAACCCACTAGTTATGACTCTACCAATCGGCCGTGAAGACAACTTCACAGGTGTTGTAGACGTTCTATCTCAAAAAGCTTACATCTGGGACGATTCTGGCCTTCCAGAGAACTACGAAGTAACTGACATCCCTGCTGACCTAGTAGACGATGCGGCTATGTACCGTGAGCAACTAATCGAAACTGCTCTAGAGCAAGACGAAGACCTAATGATGGAATACCTAGAAGAAGGAACTGAGCCTTCTCTAGAAGAGATCCAACGTTGCATCCGTGAAGGTACTCGTAAACTAGACTTCTTCCCAACTTTCTGTGGTTCTGCATACAAGAACAAAGGTATCCAGCTTGTTCTAGATGCTGTTGTTGACTACCTACCGAACCCAGTAGAAGTTGACGCTCAGCCACTAACTGACAAAGAAACTGGTGAGCCAACTGGCGAAGTAGCTACAGTAGCTATAGATGAGCCATTCCGTGCACTTGCATTCAAGATCATGGATGACCGTTTCGGCGCTCTAACTTTCGTACGTGTTTACTCTGGTGTTCTTAACAAGGGTGACACAATCCTTAACTCTTACACTGGCAAAACTGAGCGTATCGGCCGTATGGTTGAGATGCACGCTGATGACCGTACTGAGCTAGATTCTGCTCAAGCTGGTGACATCATCGCAATTGTTGGTATGAAGAACGTTCAGACTGGTCACACTCTATGTGATCAGAAGAACCCTTGTACTCTTGAGCCAATGATCTTCCCTGAGCCAGTAATCTCTATTGCTGTAACTCCTAAGGACAAAGGTTCTACTGAGAAAATGGGTATCGCTATCGGTAAGATGGTTGCAGAAGACCCATCTTTCGTAGTTGAAACTGACGAAGATTCTGGTGAAACAATCCTTAAAGGTATGGGTGAACTTCACCTAGACATTAAGGTAGACATCCTTAAGCGTACTTACGGCGTTGAGCTAGAAGTAGGTAAGCCACAGGTTGCATACCGTGAAACGATCACTCAGTCTGTTGAAGACAGCTACACGCACAAGAAGCAGTCTGGTGGTTCTGGTCAGTACGGTAAGATCGATTACCGCATCAAGCCAGGTGAGCCAAACTCTGGCTTCACGTTCACTTCTACAGTAGTAGGCGGTAACGTACCTAAAGAATTCTTCCCAGCGATCGAAAAAGGCTTCGCTGGCATGATGGAACAAGGTGTACTAGCAGGCTTCCCTGTACTAGACGTTGAAATCGAACTATACGACGGTGGCTTCCACGCGGTTGACTCCTCTGCTGTAGCATTCGAAATCGCAGCTAAAGGCGCTTTCCGTCAGTCTATCCCTAAAGCGGGTGCACAACTTCTTGAGCCAATCATGAAAGTTGACGTATTCACTCCAGATGACAACGTTGGTGATGTAATCGGTGACCTTAACCGTCGTCGTGGCATGATCAAAGACCAAGAAGCTGGCGCTACTGGCGTACGCATCAAAGCAGACGTTCCACTATCTGAAATGTTTGGTTACATCGGTCACCTACGTACTATTACTTCTGGTCGCGGTCAGTTCTCTATGGAATTTGAACGCTATGCAGCATGCCCACAGAATGTTGCTGACGAAGTAATCGCTGAAGTAAAAGCTAAAAACGAAGCTAAGTAATCTAATTACTTAACTCGTTGAAAAAGCCCGCTGAGAAATCAGCGGGCTTTTTTGTTTCTGCCATGAACTCCCTCCTTCTTACACACATACTCTTTAAACGAAGTTTGTCCAATTAAGCCCTTTCGACTACCCTGAAGCGAACAACTAAACAGAATTTTTTCTATAGGAGAAATAGCGTGAAAACCATGACCTGCAGGCAACTTGGCGGCGGTTGCGATCTTGAGTTTAAAGCCAACACATTTGAAGAGATGTCCGAACTAGCCAAACAACATGGTATGGAGATGTTTCAGCAACAAGATGCCGACCACCTAGCAGCCATGCAGAAAGTACAGCAGATGATGTTAGACCCTGAAGCGATGCAGGCTTGGATGAACGAAAAGCGCGAAGAGTTTAATGCCCTGCCAAATGACTAGCCTTGCCTAATATTGGTATTTGCTTTCGATCGCAGCAAAGGTTCCATCTGCCTTCATCTGCTCCATCGCTAACCGAACTTTCTCTACAAAACTTGGCGTCACTCTCAACTTAGAAAACAACAGATAAGTTGACCAAGAAAGCACCTCCATTCGCTCACCGTTGTAGAGAACAATATCGATCTGATCTTCCAGCTCTTGCTCTTGGATGTAGTGCATCACTGGCAGCAGATCACCAACAAACATATCTACTCGATCATTCAGCAACTGGTTAACACTTTGTTCAGTTGAATCAGCTAACTCAACTTTATGAAACTTCTCACTGTCTAACGCCTGTCTGAACAGACCGCTTCCGTATAGATAGCCCGCCCTAACAGAGATATCTTTATCTTTAACATTTGAAAAATCAGGCTGAACCTGAAATTGATCAGATTTGCGCTTAAACAGCACATAGCTTTGCTGAATCAAGACACTATCAACGTAGTAACCCCATTTCTGGCGAGGTTCATTTTTTCCCGCATTAAACAGCAAATCACGCTCTCCATGCTCAGTCACATAGACCGCACGCTTCCAAGGGAAAAACTGAAAATCAATTTGCTTTACGCCGACTCTAGTTAGTGCCTCTTTAGCTATATCAACAGCAAGCCCCTTAGGCTCACCGTCTGCAAGATATTCATAAGGAGGATAATGAAGAGTGCTAGCTAAGATAGTATCAGGCACATGATCAGCAACCACAGTAGAAGAACATTGTATAAACACGAAAAGCATCCCTGCAATATATCTGTTCAACCACATTAAACCGACCTCAGATTGATAGAGTAACTAAGACAGTATTATTCATATTCCGTATAGATCAAATAGGGTGTACTAGCTCAGACCTGATCTGACAGTTACCCGTTCTTTCCAGTGCTACTGTCAGATTAGATTTGGGCTAAATTCTTTTCAGCCCAAATCTGTTTTCCATCAAGCAATGTTTCCAGTGGCGTTCTGCCACAGCACATTTTCCCCTGATGAGTTCGTTCATTGTTGTAATAATCCAGCCATTCGTCCAGATCTTTTTGCAGTTCTTCCAGTGAAGCATAGAGCTTTTTACGGAACGTAACCTGATAAAACTCGTTCAATATCGTTTTATGGAAGCGCTCACAGATACCGTTAGTCTGTGGGTGTCTCGCTTTGGTTTTCGTGTGATCAATATCGTTGATGGCGAGATATAGCTGGTAATCGTGCTGCTCAACCTTGCCACAGTATTCCGTGCCTCGATCAGTCAGGATACGCAGCATAGGCAGCTCCTGAGCCTCAAAGAATGGTAATACACGATCATTCAATACATCGGCTGAGGTAATTGGGGTTTTCGTCGTGTAGAGCTTAGCGAACGCTACCTTGCTGTACGTATCAACAAAGGTTTGCTGATATATCCTGCCAACCCCTTTTAGATTACCCACGTAGAACGTGTCCTGAGAACCCAGATAGCCAGGATGATGCGTTTCTATTTCACCGCAGGCTTCGTCATCTTGTTTCTTCTTCTCAAGCGCAGCCACTTGGTCATCCGTCAGAATGATACCTTCACTCGCAACCTTTGCTTCCAGAGCCGAAAGGCGCTTTTTAAAGTTTTCTAAGTTATGACGTAGCCAGATGGAACGAACACCACTGCCCGATACAAACACGCCAGCTTTACGCAGTTCGTTACTGGTTCGGGCTTGGCCATGAGCGGGGAAAGCTATCGCGTGTTCAATGACGGCGTTCTCAATCTGCTCATCTACACGGTTTTTGACATTGGGCGTTCTGCGAGATCGGTTGATCAGTGAATCAACACCGCCTTCCTCAACAAGTTCCTGATAGCGATAAAACGTATCACGGGAGACACCCATTACTTTGCAGGCTTTTGAGACGTTTCCAAGTTCTTCCGCAAGGTTGAGTAAGCCTGCTTTGTGTTTAATGATGGGATTGCTAGTATGCAACATGAGAGTTACCTTTGTTTTGATTTAAGATTTCAGCACCTTTATCAAAACGGGTAACTCTCTCTTTCTCAAGAAGATATGTCAGATTAGGTCGAGACTAATTCAAATAGGGAAACGCCCAGCGACTTACGAGAAGAATTCAGCAAGATTTAAGCATCATGTCTGTATGCTCATTCTTTAGATATTGCGTAGAATCAAATAACCTTAATTAATTCATAAGAGGCACCTAGCGATGAGAGCCACATATTTATTTACCTTCGCCACCCTACTCATCCTAGCAAACTCATCTCCAAAAGCAGAGATCAACGGATCATTCGAACCGATTGAAAGCGTTACTGACACATCGGCCAAACAGATAGTCGAGAGGTCATTCGATTTATTTCAATCAGCCACCAATGAACTACTAGAAACCACTCCTGATGTAACTGTTCGTTTTGGCTACGAAGACGGCCCTCTCTACGATCCAACCGAGAACCAGATTCACATTCCTTATGACTTCATCACAGAGGTACAACACAGATTTGATAAAGCGAAGTACCAGCAATCAGGTGTAAGTATTGATGAAGCTACTGAAGATGCACTACTTCACACACTTTTTCATGAATTAGCCCATGCCTTAATTAATATCTACGAGCTACCCGTCGTCGGCAAAGAGGAAGACGCTGCAGACAGCCTCGCTACATTTTTACTTATAGAACTGTTTGAAGATGGTCAGGAGATCGCTATCAGTGCTGCAGATCTATTTGACCTTGAAAGCACAGATCGAGACGTATTAGAGGACGAAGACTTCTGGGGAGAACACAGCCTCGATGAGCAACGCTTCTTCGCTACGCTTTGCCATGTTTATGGTAGCGCACCCGACCAATATGACAATCTCATCGAAGTTGGCTACTTATCAGAAGATCACACAGAACGTTGTATTGAAGAATATGAGCAACTTATTTTCAGCTGGACACAACTACTTGATCCGTACTTAAAAAATACTGATTAACAAAGCCACTGCCTAACCCGCTTAATCAGGCTTATAAATCACTACCCTATTTCTGATACCATTACGCGAAACTATTCTTTAGGGCCGAAAATGAAATTCGTCAATCTTGACCCGACTGATGCCTTCTCAAAAGCGATCAAGGCAAGCAGCAAAGATAACAAACTGGTGGTATGCGGTACTGAAGAAGATAAATCTTATATCGAAGAACATCTTCTAGAATCGCCACAATCTCCAAAAGACATCATTAGAGCAGCAGCCAAGATCAAAGCAGCCAGCTGGCTCAACAAACGACGCCAACAGCTAGAATCAGATGAGGAGTTAAACCTCGCAGATATAACCGGCGAATGGAAAGCTGAATCAAGCGATAAACAAGGCTTTAATCTTGCGACAGACTTTGTCACTGGCGAAGCCGTAGAAAGCCTGCTTGGAGTTAAAATTAAAACCGACAGCAGTTGGAAGATCCCTGCTCATTTTAAATTTGGTGGATGGAACGCCTGCCCTGAACCAGAAGTTCACTGCGCAATGTGGAAACACTGGCAGCTTAAGTATGGCGCTAAGATTGTCGGCGTCAGCAATGACGTGATTGAAGCTTATATCACTAAGCCACCACAAACCGCAGAAGAAGCAATGGAACTGGCTTGGGAGCAATATCTATATTGTCCGGATATTGTAGATCAAGGTGTTGAAACGGTTTCAAAGCTTGCAGAAGTTCTACTTAACCACGACTGCTGGTACTTCTGGTGGGATTAGGTTTATAGACAGGCCAAGTTCGGTAGAAAACGGCTAAAAGCAGCAAAAGACTGATAGAGAAAGAACTTACAGAGTAAAGTCCTGTTCTGACAGCTAACTGACTGGCTGTCAGAACAGGTCCAGCGATAGATATATCTATAAGCAGATATTAACGACGCTCGTCTTCTTCAATACCGATCTCCCACTTTTCAGTAGAAGATTCTAGGATTTTGCCATCTACAGCGCTGACTTCAACCTTAGTTTCAGCACCTGATTCGCTTTCGATATCTACTTCAAATACTGGATGACCATCGGACTTTAGCTCGAACTCAACTTCTTCTACTTCACCTGGGAAAGCAGCCTGAGCGATGCTAACAGCTTTAGCTTCGTCTAACTTAGCCATCTTCTGGAATTTTGGATCAGCTGGAGATTCAACTTCACCTTCTTGGTAGATAATTTTGCCTGTAGCCACGTCACAAGTGAATTCCCACTCTTGCTCCTGACCATCAATCAACTCAATGGAGTAAACATCTTTACCATTGGTTGTTAGCGCTTCAAGTTTAACCAACTGGCCTTCTTTAGAAGACTGAATCGCAGCAACACAGCTTTCTAGGCTATCAGCAAAAGCAGCTGACGGAAGAACTACGGAAGATGCCAGTAATGTAGCTAAAATTGATTTTTTTCATATCTAAAAATCCTTAGAAGATAAAATATCTGCTGCAGTATAAAACGAAGCTCTACCTGCATTTGTTGCGGCAGATCATACTTTATCCAATAATTCGGGAAAATATCCCGATCAATTTTTAGTTCTATCGTATTAATTTTTAATCATTTTTCATGACGTAATGCTGTGAATCACAACAGACTTAGGGTACTGTCCTTACACCTACATGACCTAATACTGAGTTAAGGATGACGTTAAAATCTAAAGCGCTTCTCATAGCTTTCCTGCTAGTAGGCTTGTCACTCATCCCTGTTGGGGACTCTGCAGGTAAACTACTCGGAATACAGGGGGTAGATCCGCTTTTTATTGCGTGGAGCAGGCTAGCAGTAGGCTTTGCGTTTGTTCTGCCCTTCTCCGGATTGACGATTAAAGAGATCGGTCAACTCTTTAACTGGCGCTTGTTAATACGCGCTGGCTTATTCAGCTGCGCTATCTTCAGTATGCTAACCGCACTTAAAACCGAACCTATCGCCAATGTCTTTGGCATCTTCTTTATAGGGCCAATCGTTTCTTATTTTCTAGCCGGATTGATTCTTAAAGAGACAATTACACCGGCGCGCTCAATCGCTTTGCTTATAGGCTTTGCCGCTGTACTGATGGTAGTAAAGCCAGGATTTGATATGGGAACCGGCACACCTTTAGCACTACTAGCAGGTACGTGTTTTGGTTGTATGCTGGTATGCAATCGATGGCTCGCTGGGCAATTTAGACCAAGACTCATTCTGGTATCCACTCTCTTAGCAGGCAGTTTAGCCCTAGCACCTATTGCTATACCAACCATTCCCGCAGAATTGGATACCAATCTGGTCACACTGATCTTAGTTAGCTCACTCGCGTCTGCTATTGGAAATCTGATCATCCTGCAAAGCAGCAAACACCTAGAAGCTAGTATTGTTGCACCGTTTGTTTATTCTCAACTCATTATCGCCACAGCACTTGGCGTTATTTTATTTGATGAATGGCCCGATATGATCAGCGGTATTGGGCTCATCATTATCTTTTCTTCTGGTGTATGCTCTTTTTTCCTATCCAACAAAAAATAAGCTGCCTATTCGGCAGTGAACGCGTAGTGATTGCGCGAGATGCCGAGGTATCCTTTCTAAGCTGCCTATTCGGCAGTGAACTAGAATCACAAAAGGGTAACTAACTGATTTTTAAAGAGCAGCCACATATTAAACAGGTTTTACCCTTTTTTCAGTCCCTAAAATAAATCCTTTAAAATCAACAAACTGAAACCCACTCATGAAAAATGGTTCGGCCAGTATATCCTAGATAAAAAAAACCACGCAAAAAAAGCGTGGCCATTAAGGAAGAGCTGGAGTATCTACTCTGATAGGAAAATAGAACCCCAGTGAGCCCTTCAGGGTTACTCTAGAACTAGAAACTGTCGCCTGGAATGCGTAGATTGCCTTCCATAATTACACGGGCACTTCGGCTCATTACCGCTTTCTTAGCAGTCCAATCGCCGTTAACCTCTTCAGCCGCAGCACCGACACGCAATGTGCCAGATGGGTGACCAAAGGTTACCGCTTCACGCTCACCACCACCGGCAGCAAGGTTAACTAAGGTTCCTGGTACAGCTGCAGCTGTCGCAATTGCAACAGAGGCTGTGCCCATCATCGCATGGTGTAATTTACCCATAGATAATGCACGTACACAGACATCAATATCATTTGCAGAGATCTGCTTACCGCTTGATGCTTCGTAGTCAGTCGCAGGCGCAACAAACGCAATCTTCGGCGTATGCTGACGTGCAACTGCTTCAGAGATATCGCTGATCAAACCCATCTGCACAGCACCGTGTGCACGCATAGTTTCGAAACGCGCCAACTCATCAGCATTACCATTAATATCTTTCTGTAGCTCGGTGCCTTTGTAGCCAATATCTTCAGCATTCACGAAGATAGTCGGGATACCTGCATTGATGAACGTTGCTTTAAAAGTACCAATACCCGGCACTTCCATATCATCAACCAAGTTACCCGTTGGGAACATGGAACCTTCACCATCAGCCGGGTCCATAAACTCGATCACAACCTCAGCCGCTGGGAAAGTTACACCGTCCAACTCAAAATCACCGGTTTCCTGCACTTCACCATTGGTGATTGGCACGTGAGCAATAATGGTTTTCTTAATATTCTTTTGCCAGATACGAACTGTGCAGATACCGTTTTCAGGAATACGCTCAGGGTCAACTAGACCGCCACTGATCGCGAAAGCACCTACCGCTGCAGTCAAGTTACCGCAGTTACCTGACCAATCTACGAAAGGTTTGTTGATCGCTACCTGACCGAACAGGTAATCCACATCGTGATCTGGTTCTGAACTTTTATCTAAAATAACGGTTTTACTGGTACTGGATGTCGCACCGCCCATGCCATCAATCTGCTGGCCGTAAGGGTCTGGGCTACCAATCACACGCATTAGTATGTTGTCACGAGCTTCGCCTGGCTCTTGCGCTACTTCTGGCAGATCCTGACGACGAAAGAAAACACCTTTACTGGTTCCACCGCGATAGTAAGTCGCTGGGATTTTTATCTGTGGTACGTGTGACATAAATTTTTCCTACTTGATTCACACAGCTATCGAAAGCTGCTCTATCAATTCGAATAAAACGCTTAGTAACAATGACTGACATGACCTTGTATTCAAGGCCACATGCAGTCTCTACTCTGGCCAGTCATTGTTAGTAAAAGTTTTGCTTCTTTCTGTTATCGGCAAAATGATGGGCGTTGCTTGCTCGACTTTGAAACCCCAGCCCTACGTGAGCCTGTAGAGCTAGGATTTGCAAACAACGCCTATCGGAACTGCCAGCTATTAATTTCCTTCTAGGAAATCTTTAGCGAAACGCTGCAGAACACCACCCGCGTTGTACACATGTACTTCCGCAGCAGTATCCAAACGACAAGTCACTGGTACTTCTACCTTCTCGCCGTTAGCACGGTTGATGATCAGAGTCAGATCACAACGTGGTGAGATATCACCCAAGATGTCGAATGTCTCAGTACCATCAATACCGTAAGTGTTACGGGTATCACCCTCTTTGAACTGAACAGGTAGTACACCCATACCAACTAAGTTAGTACGGTGGATACGCTCGAAGCCTTCAGCAACGATCGTTTCCACACCTGCAAGGCGTACACCTTTCGCTGCCCAATCTCGGGATGAGCCCTGACCGTAGTCAGCACCTGCAACGATGATCAGGTTCTGCTTACGCTCCATGTAGGTTTCAATCGCTTCCCACATGCGGCTTTCAGTACCTTCTGGCTCAATACGCGCAAGTGAACCCTGCTTGATCTCACCGTTTTCGTCACGACACATTTCGTTCAACAGTTTCGGGTTAGCGAACGTTGCACGCTGTGCTGTTAAGTGGTCACCACGGTGAGTTGCGTAAGAGTTAAAGTCTTCTTCTGGAAGACCCATCTTCGCGCAGTATTCACCTGCAGCTGAACTCGCTTGAATCGCATTGGATGGGGACAGGTGGTCAGTTGTAATGTTGTCACCTAGAACCGCCAGCGGACGCATACCTTTCATAGTACGTTCGCCTGCCAATGCACCTTCCCAGTATGGAGGGCGGCGGATATAAGTAGACATTTCTCGCCAGTCGTAAAGCGGGCTTTCAGCACGCTCAACGTCACCCAGATCGAACATTGGGATGTAGATCTGGTTGAACTGCTCTGGCTTAACTGCCTTAGCTACGATTTCATCGATCTCTTCATCAGATGGCCATAGATCTTTTAGTGTGATCTCTTTGCCATCAACAACAGCCAATACATCATTCTCGATATCGAAACGAACTGTACCTGCGATTGCGTAAACAACTACCAGCGGTGGCGACGCTAGGAAGGCTTGCTTGGCGTGTGGGTGGATACGCCCATCGAAGTTACGGTTACCCGATAGAACAGCTGTTGCATAAAGATCGCGTTCAACGACTTCTTTCTCGATAACAGGGTCTAGCGCGCCGGACATACCGTTACATGTAGTACATGCATATGCCACGATACCGAAACCTAGTTTCTCAAGTTCTGGTAATAGACCTGCTTCTTCCAAGTAAAGTTTCGCAACTTTAGAACCTGGTGCAAAAGAAGTTTTCACCCAAGGCTTACGCACTAGACCTAGTTCGTTTGCCTTTTTAGCAACTAGACCTGCAGCAACAACGTTGCGCGGGTTAGATGTGTTTGTACAAGATGTGATAGCAGCAATGATTACCGCACCATCTGGCATAAGGCCTTCTGCTTCTTCAGCTTTTGCTGCAGCCAACATATCTTCGCCAGCAATACCACGCTCATTTAGCGCAGTCGTTGGTAGACGACGATGTGGGTTAGAAGGGCCAGCCATGTTACGACCAACAGAAGATAAATCAAACTCAAGTACACGCTCGTACTGTGCTTCAACCAGATCATCAGCCCATAGACCTGTGTGTTTCGCATATTGCTCAACTAGTGCTACTTGCTCTGGTTCGCGGCCTGTTAGCTTCAAGTAATCGATAGTCTGCTCATCGATGTAGAACATACCCGCAGACGCACCGTATTCAGGTGTCATGTTAGACAACGTCGCACGGTCACCGATAGACAAGGTAGCAGCACCTGGACCGAAGAACTCTAGGTAAGCAGAAACAACTTTCTCATTACGCAGGAACTCAGTCATCGCGAGTGCAATATCTGTTGCCGTGATGCCAGATTGGCGCTCACCAACAATCTTCACACCGACAATGTCTGGTAGACGCATCATAGAAGGCAGACCAAGCATAACGGTTTCTGCTTCTAGACCACCGACACCAATCGCAATTACACCTAGTGCATCAACGTGTGGCGTGTGGGAATCAGTACCTACACAAGTATCTGGGTAAGCTACACCATCACGGTTTTGGATAACTGGAGACATCTTCTCCAAGTTGATCTGGTGCATGATGCCGTTACCCGCTGGGATTACATCTACGTTATCAAACGCAGTTTTACACCAGTCGATAAAGTGGAAACGGTCATCGTTACGACGATCTTCAATCGCACGGTTTTTCTCAAATGCATCCGGATCGAAACCTGGCGCTTCAACAGCCAGAGAGTGGTCAACAATAAGCTGAGTCGGTACAACTGGGTTCACCTTGGATGGATCACCACCTTGATCAGCAATCGCGTCACGCAGACCTGCTAGGTCAACCAGTGCAGTCTGACCAAGGATGTCATGACATACAACACGTGCTGGGTACCAAGGGAAGTCCAGTGTACGTTTAGTTTCAATCAATTGTTTTAGAGAGTCGGTCAGCACAGATGGCTCACAGCGACGTACCAGTTGCTCAGCCAAAACACGAGACGTGTATGGCAGTTTTGCATAAGCACCTGGCTGGATATCTTCAATCGCTTGGCGGGTATCAAAGAAATCTATAGAGGTACCCGGAAGAGGCTTGCGGTATTCAGTATTCATGGCACAACCTGTCAGGTTCATTCAAGCCAAGAGGGGTTAGCAAAGCTAATCTCTCAGCTTTTTATTATTCAAATCAGGACAGCGATCTGGCTATTAACTCAAACCGCTGTCTGCTGTCGTCTCTTATGGACGATCTTCGATAGCAACCCAATCTGCCGTTTCTGGACCAGTGTAGTCAGCAGATGGACGGATGATACGGTTGTTAGCGCGCTGCTCCATTACGTGAGCAGTCCAACCTGCCGCACGAGAGCATACGAAGATAGGCGTAAACAGCTTCGTAGGAATACCCATGAAGTTATAAGCAGATGCGTGGAAGAAGTCTGCGTTACAGAACAACTTCTTCTCGCGCCACATAACTGCTTCAACACGCTCAGAAACGGCGTACAGGTGAGTATCACCAACCTGCTCAGATAGTTTCTTAGACCACTCTTTGATGATCGCGTTACGTGGGTCAGATTCACGGTAGATCGCGTGACCAAAGCCCATGATCTTATCTTTACGCGCCAACATGCCCATGATTGCATCTTCAGCTTCATCCGCAGATTTCCACTGTTCAACCATATCCATTGCTGCTTCGTTAGCACCGCCATGAAGAGGACCACGAAGGGAACCAATTGCAGCAGTCACACAGCTATGAATATCAGATAGCGTTGATGCACATACACGCGCAGTGAATGTAGACGCGTTGAATTCGTGCTCAGCGTAAAGGATCAAAGACGCGTGCATTACTTCAACGTGTAGTGGCTCAGGCTTCTCGTTGTGTAGTGTCCATAGGAACTGCTCAGCAATAGAATCTGCATCAGTTTCAACGTTCACACGTACGCCATTGTGGCTGAAGTTGTACCAGTAGTTGATCATGCCAGGGAAGACTGCAAGCATGCGATCGATGTGATCGTGCTGCTCAGAGAAATCTTTCTCTTCTTCTAAGTTACCCAACATAGAGCAACCTGTACGCATCACGTCCATTGGGTGCGCTTCAGCAGGAATCTGTTCTAGAACTGTTTTTAGTGCTTCTGGCAGAGCACGCATACCTTTTAACTTAGCTTTGTATGCATCTAGCTCAGCCTGATTTGGCAGTTTTCCGTAAAGTAGAAGATAAGCAACTTCTTCAAACTGCGCTTTATCAGATAGTTCTTTGATATCGTAACCACGGTAAGTCAGACCGGAACCTGTTTTACCTACAGTACATAATGCCGTTTCACCTGCAGACTGACCACGTAGACCAGCACCACCCAGTTTTTTGTCGACCATGATTATGCTCCTGTTTTCCTATCTATGCGGGTTCTGCGACCCGCTTGCTAAAATCAATTAAGTAAAGCGTAAAATAAAATAGCGCTTACTTGTTCTTACCTTCTGCGAACAATGCATCCAACTTCTGCTCGAAGTCGTGATAATTCAAGAAATCGTAAAGTTCCATACGTGTTTGCATGGTGTCGACAACCGCTTTTTGATCACCATCTTTTAGAAGGTGCTCGTATACATTAAGGGCTGCCTTGTTAGCTGCGCGGAATGCAGACAGTGGGTATAGCACCATGCTTGCACCGTGTTCAGCCAATTCATCTTTGTTGAATAGTGGCGTAGCACCAAACTCAGTGATGTTAGCCAATAGATGCGCACCATTGATGCCATCAGAAAACGCTTTGTAATCATCTAGCGTGTGCACTGCTTCTGCGAAGATGCCATCTGCACCTGCTTCTAAACATGCTTGTGCGCGCTCAACTGCAGCATTCAGACCTTCCATCTGGAAAGCATCTGTACGCGCTACAACAAAGAAGTCGTCATCAGTTTTGGCATCAACCGCTGCTTTAACACGATCAACCATCTCTTCAAGCGTAACAATCTCTTTGTTTGGACGGTGACCACAACGCTTTTGTGCTACCTGATCTTCAATGTGAACTGCAGCTGCACCTGCTTTGATCATCTCTTTAACTGTGCGTGCAATGTTAAAAGCACCACCCCATCCCGTATCAATATCAACCATCAGCGGAGTTTCTACTGCGCTGGTAATACGGCTTACATCTGCTAGAACATCATTCATTGATGTCATGCCTAGGTCAGGCAAACCGTATGAGTGGTTAGCGACACCACCACCAGATAAGTAAATTGCTTTATGACCTACACGCTCAGCCATCATGGCGTGATATGCGTTAGTCGTACCTACAATCTGAAGTGGGTTTGTTTCAGCTAGTGCTTTACGAAAACGTGCACCGGCAGACAGGTTATTGGACATGTTCTTCCCCTCTGGTTTCGGTCGCTGCGTTCAGTTTCTCTTCCACGTTTCGGCGTGCTGCACCTATATGTCGGCGCATGAGCATTTCAGCCAATTCCGGATCACGAGATTCAATCGCGTCTACAATCTGGCGGTGCTCTTTAAGTGCACGTTTTGGTCGTGAACTAGAGACACTGAACTGGTATCTGTACATTCGTACTAAGTGATATAGATCCCCGCCTAAAAATTCGAGCAGCTTCTCATTTTTGCTGCCGTGAACAATGCGGTAGTGAAAATCCAGATCACCCTCTTTTTGGAAATACGATCGGCCCTCTAGCTGTTCGACACTCTGTTCATGCTCATCTAATAGAGCACGCAGGCTATCGATTTCGTCTTGAGGCATATTCTCTGCTGCTAAGCGGCAAGCCATACCTTCAAGTGCTTCGCGGACACGATATATTTCAATGAGTTCTTTTGCCGACAGATTAACAACCCGCGCACCGACATGAGGCTTACGTTCAACTAGCCTTAGTGCTTCCAAACGACGCATCGCTTCTCGCAATGGCCCACGGCTAATGCCGTATGTTTTGGCAAGCTCAGGCTCGCTGATCTTCTGACCGGGAGGAATATCCCCCACCACAATCGCAGTTACAATTTGTTCGCAAACGCGATCGGCCAATGTGCGCGTTTCTTGTTGAAACGCTTTATTGTCTGTTTTATCAGTCATAACAACCCTTGATTGAAGATTGTCGACAATCTTGAACTGAGACCAAGATACTCCTGCTAAATTGAGCCGTCAACTCGAAATAGCGAAAAGATTGTCAACACAATACAAAAGTTTAAGGGTTTTACCTTATCACTTCGTAATTATTTGTTAGTTATATAACGCTGTAATTCATCATTCATCACTCGCGCGATTTGGCGCGGCTTTTGAAACGGTAACGAATGATCAGTTCCAGCCATCAAAAAGTAGTGCCAATTGGGAAGACGCTCCGCCAGCTCTCGCTGGTACTGGTGCATAAGGTCCACACTGTTGCCACCTATAAAGCTGGTTACATCACCTTGCGCCGCCACTAATTCTTCTCTATCTATCTGCTTCACCGCCTGCGTTACGCAATCCAAAGCATTCGCAAAACCTTCTGGTCGCGCCCCTAATCTGCTGACAGTTAACTTTTCTACTTGCGGTGAAACCTTACGATTAGGCGAAATCGCATCTAAAAAGTTAACAATGCCCTTCTCTACCTGCACAGCACCTCTGAGATTTAGTGCCGCTTCCGAGAACTGGTTACGCAGTTCTACGGTGGTTTCCCAGCAAGGCCGATCTAACACCGCCGACTCCAATAGATACTGCTTACCAACACGATCAGAATGCTGTTGTTTAAACAGCAGTGAGATTAAGCCACCTAAGGAATAACCCGCTAAATCAAACTGCCACCAGCCGAGGTGATCAACCAAGGCATTTAAGTCTGCAACCAGCTCCTGCGCTGCAAAGGGGTGTTCTTTCTTATCGGGAAAATAGGTATCACCCATGCCTCTCTGATCAGGCACCAAGACCTCAGACCATTGAGTTAAAAATGCAGTGATATGCTCCCAAGTATCAACCCCAGCAACACCTGCACCATGCAGTAAGACCAGCCTTCTGGAAGGCTTAATATCAGGATTTCGATAGATTCGATAAACAATATGCTGATCAGACAAAGTAAGGCTTTGCTTATCAACACTAAAAGGATGCTTCATGTAGCAACAATACTCTTAATGCTTTAATAGATTTAATCTCATTCTAGCTGAACAGAGTAACCAAACCAGCATTTTGTCGACAATCTTTGGTATGAGCTAAAAACAAACAGTGTTTTTACAGGTTTTCAGTTGTTTTCACTTATTTCGTTTCGACCAAGCCTTTCACATAGACAGTTCCAATGGGGTTACATACAATTCACACACTTCATTCAATAACTAAGAATTAAGCCAGTTCATTGATCACCCAACGTTCTGTTCCGTATTTAGCTAACAGTGAAATTTACTTTGAGCGCCTTCGCCCTCTAGGTAATGCTGTATTTCTTGATAGTGGTCGTCCTAACTGTCCATGGGGGCGGTTCGACATCATCGCGGCTGCACCGGTTGAAATTTTAAGCATGAATGCAGAGCAGCCTGCATTTGATGCACTGCAAGATCTGTACAACCGCTATCGGAACCCGCAAGCGGAACAATCCCATCTGCCATTCCAAGGCGGCATCATCGGTCACTTTGCTTATGATCTGGGCCGATCCGTTGAAGCTATGCCGGTGAAGGCAGAAGATTTTGCCTCCCTACCCGACATGCAAGTGGGCATGTATCTATGGGGCTTAGTGGTTGATCACCAGAAAGAGCAAGCTTACCTCGTAGCCGATCATCGCGTACCTAAAGAGCAACTCGACCAGATCGAACTTCAACTGACTCAAGCAACAAACACCACAAACTCTGATTTCCAGCTAGATAAAGCCTTTAGCGCCAATATCACTGAAGCTGAATACCAGCAGAAGCTTGAACAGATAGATAACTACATCCATGCTGGCGACTGTTACCAGGTCAACTTTGCTCAACGCTTTAATAGCAGTTATCAAGGTGACAGCTGGGAAGCCTATAAAAAGCTAAGAACCCATGCTCCAACACCTTATTCTGCTTATATCGATCTAGGGGATCAGCAAATTTTGTCTCTTTCCCCAGAGCAGTTCCTAGAAACTAAAGATGGGATAGTAACGACTAAACCGATTAAGGGTACGCGACCACGCTCATCTGATGTAACAGAAGATCAACGTCTGAAACAGGAGCTAAGCGATTCACTTAAAGATCGCGCCGAGAACCTGATGATTGTCGATCTTATGCGCAACGACCTCAGTAAGGTATGTCAGCATAACTCCGTAAAAGTACCAAAGCTCTTTAACATTGAGAGCTATGCCAACGTGCATCACAAAGTTAGCACTGTGACGGGCAACTTAAGCTCAGATTACTCACCGATTGCGCTACTAAAGCATTGCTTTCCTGGCGGCTCCATCACCGGCGCACCAAAGATCAGAGCAATGGAGATTATAGAAGAACTAGAACCCCACCGTCGTTCTATCTACTGCGGCTCTATTGGTTACATCAGCCTATGTGGCCGTATGGATACCAGCATCACCATTCGCACCCTGCTATGCGAGAACGATCAGATTTTCTGTTGGGCTGGCGGTGGAATTGTCGCAGACTCTATTTCATCCATGGAGTATCAAGAAACCTTCGACAAAGTGAATAACTTGCTCCAATGCTTGGAAGCGACTATTCCTAATTAGAAGGAGTATATACATGGCTAAAAACAAGACGCTCAGTAAAGAAAGTGCCCTAGCAATTCTTGATAAAGTGGCCTTATTCGATGATATGAACCGCAAGGACAAACAACTCCTTGCTCAGTTCAACTGGTACTTTGTTGCATACAATAGCGGCGACTACTTAACCGACGAAGACTCTTTAGATAAACGCTTCTTTATCCTACTAAGCGGCGGTGTCAATGTACTTAAAGGCACATCACAACAACTGATCACCCAGCTATCCCCTGGCGAAATTATCGGCGAAATATCATTCCTAACAAACGAACCACGTACCGCTAGCGTTATTGCCAACAGAGAAAGTACAGCGCTGGTTATTGATCAGGAATTACTAGACAAGCTTCCGATAGACACCAGAGAGAAGCTCAAGGATCAGCTAATCTTAAAAATGGCATTACGCTTAAACCGGATGAACAACCGATTTGCACTCAGCCAGACTTAATTGTATTTAAGCCAACAGATCCTATCATTTTGCCTATAATTGAATTGCTCTATCTCAAAAGGAAGGATCATGCAGTTCGGAAGGCTACTCTCAACCACACTTTTAATACTCTTTCTGGCTAGCCCCAAAGCTTCTGTAGCCGATCAGCATCCAATAAAAGCAGACTCTAACAAAAAGCTTAGTATTGTATGGGCTAGGACCGATTTTGCTCCAGTATTTATCTTAAAGGGCAAATACAGCAATCAAGGTATAGGCGATGAAGCGATTAAGCTATTCAAGAGAAAGCTAAAGAATTATCACCATATCAGCGCAGACATGAGCTTAAAACGCGCACTGCAACTTGCCAAAGAAGGACAGATGATTTGCCATGTTTCTTTAGTTAGTTCTAAAGAGCGCCAAAAATTTATGGATTTTAGTCGACCATTAATGCGGTTATACGCAAATGGTTTAGTCACTACCAAAGGAGCTCTACATAAATTCGGCGTCAGCGCAGATAACATCAATCCGGTTAGCCTAACTGCTCTAACCAAAAGATCAGTCTCAATCAGCATCCACGATGCAAGAGCCTACTCCGCATATATCGATGCTGTAATAAAAGACAATATTTCAAAGCCGAATAGCATCTTTCATGTAAAAACTGGCCAGAAGGATCAGGAACGGCTTATTCAAATGGTTGAAAACCACCGCCTAGATGCCATGATCGGCCGACCAGAAGAAGCGCAGTTCAGTAAATTACAACACAATATTAAGGAAGACCTATATTTCGTACCACTAGAGGGACAATCTGCGACGAGCATGGGGCACGTAGGGTGTGCTAAAGGCGAGTGGAATAAAGCTTTAATCAACACACTCAATCAAATGATCGAGAATGATGAAGAACTCAAATCGACCATCTATGATGCCTACCAAAAATGGTTACCTTCTCAGCTGAGAACACGGAGAGAAGCCTTCAACTATCCGATGATTCCACAGCCGTAGCAAGATCATTCTCAGCAATAAGATCACCCATTGAGTGCAACATTAAATCCGCACTGGATGGGAATACATCCTCCAGCTTAAAAGATATCCTTTCAAACATATCTTGTAGATCTAAAAATGCATCAACAACAGCGGGATCAAAATGAGCTCCACGTCCTGAAACGATTACATCAGTAACCCTTTTATGATCTACCGCGCTTTTGTAAGGCCTACGAGAAATCATTGCATCGTACACATCAGCAACTGCCATTAAACGCGCAATCAAAGGAATAGCTTCGCCTTTCAAGCCCTGCGGATACCCCTCACCATCCCAGCGCTCATGATGACTTAATGTCACTTGCTGTGCTAATTCAAGAAACCTGACCGCTTTATTGCTCGAAGCATTATCTAGCAACTGTTGTGCAGATGTCACCGCTTGATAACCCAGCACTGTATGGGTTTTCATTACACGATATTCCTCAGCACTCAATTCCCCAGGCTTTTGTAATATATGATCTGGGATACCCACTTTACCAATATCATGCAAAGCAGAGGTTTTGTAATACAATTCGATCGTTTCAGCGTCCAACTGATCGTGGTAGGCAGGGTTTTTATACAGATGCTCAGCTAACGCTTTAACATAGTGCTGCGTTCTAAGGATATGATTACCTGTAGAATGATCGCGAATTCTTGCAATGGTCGCTAGACACAAAATGGCAGCATCCTGAACCGCCAACAGCTCAGTAACATCAATAAGGCCTTTCGGCTCCTCACAAGCAGCAGATTTTGCAGTTACCGAACGGGAAGTAAAATTAAGCTTTAACTTGGCCAAACTGATATAGGTTTTACACTTGGCGTTAACAACAGATGGAATGAAAGGCGGTCTTAAATAATCAGAACAACCAATCTCAATTGCTAATTCACGGTAATCTTCTTCTGAGTCATTCCATACTAAAATCACAGGAATATGAAGATGCTCATACTGCTGAATTGCCGCAATCAATTCTGACTCATCATACTGATCAATTAGGTCATGATCCAAAAGCACCAAGTCACTCTCAACACTCATTTCATTTAAGTTAGGGGATATTTCCAGTTGATAGTCCTCTGCTAAAACACCAACCAATTGGTCGGTAAGTAGAGAATTAAAACTGATTATTTTTGCATGAGGCATACAATAAATACCTTAACTAAACGAAGTAAAAGAGACTTAACCTAGAATATGTAAGGATAATATTAACAAAAACTAATAAGAAAGGCTTGGGGAGAATGCCCAAACTACCACCCAAAATGACTATTTGAGTGGCAGATTAGGTGAGAAGAGAAGTTACAGACTTAAATCGCGGTTACTTGCCTTGATAAACTCTTTCTTCAGATCTTCGTACGTGTGTACTGCTGGGAACTGAGGGAATTCAGCAATTACATTATCAGGCGCGTGGAATAAGATACCTGCTTCTGCTTGCTTAAGCATTGTCGTGTCGTTGTAAGAATCACCTGCAGAAATAACACGGTAGTTCAACAACTGGAACGCACGAACAGACTGACGCTTAGGATCTTTCTGACGCAAAGTGTAGTCAGTGATACGACCATCTTCGTCTACTTCTAGCTTATGACAAAGAAGTGTTGGGAAGCCAAGCTGACGCATTAGTGGCTGAGAGAATTCGTAGAACGTATCAGATAGGATCACAACCTGAAAACGCTCACGCAACCAGTTAACAAACTCAACTGCACCTTCTAGCGGCTCAAGCTTGCTGATTGTTTCTTGAATCTGCGGCAACTTAAGACCGTGCTCATCAAGAATGCGAAGACGCTGCTGCATCAGCTCGTCGTAACAAGGAATATCACGAGTCGTCGCTTTTAATTCTTCAATACCAGTTTCTTCAGCAAAAGCGATCCAGATTTCTGGGATCAATACCCCTTCAAGGTCAAGACATGCGAGTTCCACGTGTAACTCCTAAATAGTATTTTTGGTGTGCTTATTATGTTTGCCTAAGCAATTTTCTGGGCGCCAATTTACCCGCAATAGCCCTACCTTGCAAGGCGATATTAGGCCTAAAGATTCATACGCCAGTGGGATTAACGGCTATATAACAGACAAAAGAAAACCCACACAAGGCGGGTTCTCTATACAAAAAAGCCACTCAAATGTGAGTGGCTTTTAGAAATCTTAATCAGATATCTTTTGGCTGAACAGGAATTGCGCGTTTCATACCTGTTAGCACGTTGCGCTGATGAAGCTCCTCATCAGTTGCGCCTACGCCGCCATCTGACTTCGCATTTTCAAAATAGCAAAGCGTTGGCTGATGGTCGTCAACCTCTTTGTCGTCCAATTGAACGTAAGAAGCGATGATCAGTAGATCACCTTTACTTGCTTTATGCGCCGCCGCACCGTTTACAGAGATAATACCGCTGTTCTCTTCTGCACGGATTGCATAAGTAGTAAAGCGTTCGCCATTGTTGATATTGTAAATATGAATCAGTTCATATTCACGAATGCCTGACTTATCAAGCAACACACCATCGATCGCACATGAACCTTCGTAGTGAAGCTCAGCGTGAGTTACTGTTACACGGTGTAGCTTGCACTTTAAGAATGTCTGCAGCATAGACTAAATCCTGCGTTTGCTCATCTGTACCAGGCTTAACCTGGTTTTCCCCTTTCGCTACCCATTCAGCTTTTGGCCGACATATCTGAGTAACACATCAACGCTGTACCTGTTTTACCCTTGTTAGCAGTGTGACAGGTCAGCTAGCTCACAAAAAACGGCATTTTAACCAGTATTTTGCGCTGCACATAATACGTAAAACGTCTAAAGGACTAACATTTTTGCCCTGTTAGATAGATTCGCACTGCACAAAGGGCGGCTATTCTACCACCATCTGGGAAAATATTAAGGGGTTATTGAGCATTCTTTAGGACAAACAAAGCTAATACACCTCCTTCTAATAGACCCCGCTACCAAAGACAGTCGATTCTAGTGCTCTCAACCCCGTAAAAACGGCTGAAATTGAACGTAGTTCATCAATAGATTAACTTTCCTCACTCCCTTTCTTAACTAATTGATTTACAATAGCGTCCTTATTCTAGTAGTCGCTGATTCAGGTATTTAACTGTGACAGATAAAACTTTGATGGAAACGCTTTCAGAGAGCCTTAAAAAACGCATTATGATTCTGGATGGTGGCATGGGCACCATGATTCAGGATTACAAGCTTGAAGAAGCGGATTACCGCGGCGAGCGTTTCGCTGACTGGCATATTGAGGTTAAAGGTAATAACGACCTTTTAGTGCTAACTAAGCCAGATATCATCAAAGCGATTCACAAAGAATACCTATTGGCCGGTGCGGATGTCATCGAGACCAATACCTTTAACGCGACGCAGATCGCCATGGCTGATTACGAGATGGAATCACTCAGCCGTGAAATCAACGTAGAAGCAGCGCGCCTAGCCCGCGAAGCCTGTGACGAAATTACAGCCGAAACACCTGATCGCCCACGCTATGTAGCAGGTGTTCTTGGCCCAACAAACCGTACTTGTTCTATTTCTCCCGATGTAAACGATCCGGCCTACCGTAACGTTTCCTTCAATGAGTTAGTTGAAGCGTACACTGAATCTATCGACGGTTTGATAGAGGGTGGCTCTGATATCATCCTGATCGAAACCATCTTCGACACCCTAAATGCGAAAGCCGCTATCTACGCGGTAGAAACCTACTTCGAAGAAAACAATATCCGTTTGCCAGTGATGATCTCCGGTACGATCACTGATGCATCCGGTCGTACGCTTTCAGGTCAGACAACCGAAGCATTCTGGAACTCCGTTCGCCATGCTAAGCCAATCTCTGTAGGCCTTAACTGTGCACTAGGTCCTAATGAGCTGCGTCAGTATGTAGAAGAACTGTCTCGTATTTCTGAGACTCACGTTTCTGCTCACCCTAATGCTGGTCTGCCAAATGCCTTTGGTGGTTACGATGAAACACCAGAACAGATGGCCGAAGAGATCGGCGAATGGGCGCAGTCTGGCTTCCTAAATATTATCGGTGGTTGCTGTGGCACGACCCCAGCACACATCAAAGCGATCCGTGAAGCAGCCGAAAAAGCTGAACCGCGGCAGCTTCCAGATTTTCCAGTAGAATGTCGTCTGTCTGGTCTTGAGCCAATGAACATTGGCGAAGACACCCTGTTCGTTAACGTTGGTGAGCGTACCAACGTTACCGGTTCTGCGATGTTCAAACGTTTGATCAAAGAACAGGACTACGAAACAGCACTGGATGTTGCTCGCCAGCAGGTTGAAAACGGTGCCCAGATTATCGATATCAACATGGACGAAGGCATGTTGGATGCTCACGCAGCGATGGTTAAGTTCCTTAACCTGATCGCATCTGAGCCTGATATCGCTTGCGTTCCAATCATGATCGACTCCTCAAAATGGGACGTTATCGAAGCCGGTCTACAGTGCATCCAAGGTAAAGGTGTTGTTAACTCGATCAGCCTTAAAGAAGGCGAAGATAACTTTATCGAACAAGCGAAAAAGCTTCGCCGCTACGGTGCCGCTGTAGTCGTTATGGCCTTTGACGAAACAGGTCAGGCCGATACTTACGAGCGTAAGATCGAGATCTGTGAACGCTCCTACCGTGTCCTTGTTGATAAAGTGGGCTATCCACCAGAAGATATCATCTTCGACCCGAACATCTTCGCGGTAGCAACCGGTATCGAAGAGCACAACAACTACGCAGTCGACTTTATTCAAGCAACAGGCTGGATCAAACAGAACCTGCCATACGCGAAGATTTCCGGCGGTGTATCCAACGTATCCTTCTCCTTCCGTGGTAACAACCCGGTACGTGAAGCGATCCACTGTGTGTTCCTTTACCATGCAATTCAGCAAGGCATGGATATGGGTATCGTTAACGCTGGTCAGCTGGCGATCTACGATGATCTACCAGAAGAACTACGTTTAGCGGTAGAAGACGTTATCCAGAATACGCGTGAAGACGGCACTGAACGCCTATTGGATATTGCTGAGAAATACCGCGGCGATGGGTCTCAACAAGAAGATACTAAAACGCAAGAGTGGCGCGAGTGGGACGTTAACAAACGTCTTGAGCACGCATTGGTTAAAGGTATCACCGAATTTATCGAAGACGACACAGAAGAAGCACGTCAAAACCACGACCGCCCACTTCATGTAATTGAAGGACCTTTGATGGATGGCATGAGCGTGGTGGGTGACCTGTTCGGTGCTGGTAAGATGTTCCTACCACAGGTAGTAAAATCTGCACGTGTAATGAAGAAAGCCGTCGCTTACCTAATGCCGTTTATCGAAGAAGAGAAAGACGGCGCGAGCAGCTCTAACGGTAAGATTGTACTGGCAACGGTTAAAGGTGACGTACACGATATCGGTAAGAACATCGTCGGCGTAGTACTGCAGTGTAACAACTACGAGATCATCGACCTTGGCGTCATGGTGCCAGCAGAAACAATCCTGCGTACTGCCCGCGAAGAAAACGCTGATCTAATCGGTCTGTCTGGTTTGATCACACCATCTCTAGATGAGATGGTTCACGTTGCCAAAGAGATGGAACGTCAGGAGTTTAATATTCCTCTATTGATCGGTGGTGCAACGACATCGAAAGCCCACACAGCGGTTAAGATCGATCCTGTATTCCACCGTGATCAAGTCGTACACGTAACTAACGCATCCCGTGCAGTAAACGTTGCTTCTAGCCTGCTAGGTAATAAGAAAGAAGGTTACATAAAAGAGATTCAAGAAGAGTACCAAGCGGTACGTGATCGTCACGCTGCACGTATGAACGATAAGCGTCGTGTCACACTTGAAGCTGCGCGTGAAAACAAATACCAAATCGAGTGGGATGATTACACTCCACCAGCACCGCTAAAACCGGGCATTCACGTATTTGATGATATCGCCCTAAGCGATATTCAAGAGTACTTCGACTGGACGCCATTCTTCCATTCTTGGGAGCTAGCGGGTCGTTACCCTCGCATCCTAAATGACGAGATCATCGGTGAAGAAGCGACTCGCCTATTTGCAGATGCTCAAGCGATGCTAAAAAACTTGGTTGATCAGAAACTACTAACCGCTAAAGCCGTTGTTGGTATCTTCCCAGCGAACAGCGTTAACCACGACGATATCGAGCTATACACAGATGAAAGCCGCAGCGAAGTACTAATGCAGCTACATCACCTTCGTCAGCAAACTGAAAAAGTCGCTGGCAAAGCCAATATGTGTCTAACTGACTTCGTAGCGCCAAAAGAAACCGGCAAGCAAGATTACCTTGGTGCCTTTGCGGTCACTGCAGGTCATGGCTGTGATGAATTGGTAGAGAAATACGAAGCGGACCACGATGACTATAACTCCATCATGGTTAAAGCCTTGGCAGACCGTTTTGCCGAAGCCCTAGCTGAGATGATGCACGATAAAGTACGTAAAGAGATCTGGGGTTACGCATCTGACGAGCAGCTATCTAACGAAGATCTGATTGCCGAGAAATACAAAGGCATCCGCCCTGCTCCAGGTTACCCTGCATGCCCAGAGCACACTGAGAAAGGCCTACTTTGGGAACTGCTAGACGTTGAGAAGAACACTGGCATGACCATAACCGACTCTTACGCAATGCTGCCAACCGCAGCGGTAAGCGGCTTCTACTTCAGCCACCCTAAATCACAGTACTTCGGTGTTGCGAAAATCAGCGAAGACCAAGTAGAAAGCTATGCCAAGCGTAAAGGCATGGAAATGTCAGAAGCTGAGCGCTGGTTAGCACCTAACTTGGGTTATGAGCCGGAGGAAGGGTAACACCAGAGGCGTTTAGAGCGCCACTTATCAGTTGCTAGTTGTTAGCGAAGAAAAAACCGAACCTTTTTAGGTTCGGTTTTTTTAGATGAATACTACGGCACAACTCAAAAACGAAGCACTTCGACCTATACTATTGTTTAAGCTCCGAATTCCAATATTTTATAGTAGAGAGAATTATCATGAGATCATTGATTTACATGTTATTTTGCTTACTCTCTATTTCTCCTCTCATGGCAGAAGAAAGACCTCTAATAATTCTGTCTCATGATAGACCACCATTTCACTTTAAGAACAATACCGGAGCCGTAGTAGGAATATGCGTCGATATTGCGGATACTATTTTTCGCGAAATGGGTATCAAATATAAAATTATTGATATGAACTGGGCTCGAGTTTGGAAGAAGATAGAAACAGGAAAGGGGGAGGCTGCATTTAGCGCGTCAAGGAAAAAGCCTCGTGAACCTTATCTATTTTACCCGAGCACAGATATGTGGCGGTCTGAATTCGTATTTTTTGTACATGAAGCTAATAAACATATTGCGCCTAACGGGACTTACAAGGAGGTGTCTGACTCTGGCGGAAAAATTGGTTTATGGAAAGGAGCCTCATATAACCAAACGCTCTGGGAGCATTATCCTTTCAAAGATGGCAGCACTAGCTATAGCCCCAATAAAATTAATAAAGAGATTTATAACGAGCAATTTTTCATTGTATCTTCTCCTCTTCAGGCCTTTAGAATGGTAGAGAAACAAAGAATAGCTTTTACCCTTGAAGACAAATCAGTGGGCTTATACCTGATAAAGCAGAACGATATCACTGAAAAAGTTATACCTTATGACCAGCCAGTCTTTAGTAAAGGCTACCCAATGCCATTTATAAAGAATTCAAATTATCCAAATTTGGAAGAACTAGCTATTGAATTCGAAACAAGATTAATAGCAATGAAAAAGGATGGCCGCTATCAAGCCATCTTTGAACGCTGGCTAAAACCTTAATTCTTTTACATAGAAAAGTGCTTTTGAAGAATACCTTCAAGTAGGTTGTAACGCTTAGGTAGTGGACGGTATTTTTTCTGGACCCTATAAACAGGCTCTTTCACAACCTGCGCTAAGTTTGCGATTTTAATTGCATCATAATATACAGATCCCACAATCGAGGACTCAGGTAGAACGGTAAATCCCATAACTTCCGCTACCGGCAGAAGGATTTGGCTTAGCTGGTTGATGTAACCCGACTGTTTTATCTCCCCCATGCCTCTAAAATGATCGGCGAAATTACTCTCTAACACCTGTACAGCGTAATGATGACCATCAGGGTGATTGATAAAGCCTAGCGCCATTAATTCTCTCCAATCGGCCTCAAATCCTTTTGGTATTAGGAGGCATAATGGATCGTATCCAAGTAGATGCTGTTCTAACTCAGCATCATTTATCAGCTGGGTAACTAAACCCAAATCGACTCTGTTGCCTTTTATCTGTTTAAGGATTTCATGATTGGGAGCCGCTTCCATACTGACGCATAGCTCTGGATAACGCTTCTGTAATTGCAGAAGATCAGGGTAAAGCTTTATCACCATAGAACCTGAACAGGCGAGTTTGATTTCCCCGTTCTCTGCTTGAACGTCAGTTAATCTATCTAAAAGAGCGGACTCTTCCTGAAACTGTTTTTGCGCGAATTTATATAACTGTTCACCCGCTTCGGTTAGTTCAAACTTTTTACCAAAGCGACTGATAATCTGGCAATTCAGATGAGCCTCTAATTTCTTAATATGCTGGCTAACCCCCGGTTGCGTCATATGTAATAGCTCAGCCGTTTTCGTGAAATGTTGCGTTTCAACAAGGGTAATAAAAGTTCGGAGATGATGCGGATTAATCATAACAATAAATTATTATTTTCATTTCAAATCATAATTTTTAATAAGCATAGCCTCTTTATAAACTGCTTCCAATAAATCTTGTTGGAGCATAACGATGAATCAACCTTACCCACGTACTTTCTCTCATATTGGTATTTCTGTACCTGACCTTGAAGCCGCAGTGAAATTCTATACAGAGGTTCTAGGTTGGTATCTTATTATGGAACCGACTGAGATAACTGAAGATGACAGTGCCATAGGCGAAATGTGCACCGACGTGTTTGGCCCTAATTGGGGCTCTTTTAGAATCGCACACCTATCAACAGGCGATCGGATTGGTGTTGAACTATTCCAATTTAAGAATCAGGAGAACCCTAAAAATAACTTTGAATACTGGAAAACTGGCATCTTCCACTTCTGCGTGCAGGACCCGGATGTAGAAGGCCTAGCAGAAAAGATCGTTGCAGCTGGCGGTAAAAAACGCATGGTGAAACCACGCTATTACTACCCAGGAGAAAAGCCTTATCGCATGATTTATATGGAAGATCCGTTTGGCAATATTCTCGAGATCTACAGCCATAGTTATGAACTGCATTATGCAGCTGGGGCTTATTAAGTCCTAATTGCTTATAAACAACAGCAAAAAGACCGTTGAAAAGTACAAACCCGAACATCTTAGTTCGGGCTTGTGCGATTCAATTACTCTGTGTCCCTTAACATTCTTTACACCTATCAATGTTCATAGAATACAAACAAAACGCCCTATTCTTCTTAATAACCTTCGTATAGTATCCGTCCCATAAATTAAACGATGAGCCCTCCCAAGACGCGCATCCAATTAATACGATTGGGCTGACGCCTTTTCCCACTTTTCACGTGACGCAATAGAAATGCCTGATATTACGATAGTAACTCACAGCGGTAATTTTCATGCAGATGATGTATTTAGTATCGCTGCACTCAGAGCTGCTTTTCCTTCTTTTAAGCTGATCCGTACGCGTGATCAGGAGCTTATCAATCAGGCTGACATTGTGGTTGATGTCGGTGGTGAGTATGACCCCGACACAGGTCGGTTTGATCATCATCAACGAGGTGGTGCCGGTGAACGTGAGAACGGAATCCCCTACTCTTCATTCGGATTGATTTGGCAGAAATATGGCGTTGATATCTGCCAAGGAAATACCGAAGTCGCTAAAGCGGTTGATGCTGATCTGGTTTCTGCCATTGATGCGATCGATTGCGGCTATGGTGATGGCGTTGCTAAAGGGGTGAGCCTGAGCCAAACAATCTCGATGTTTAACCCAACTTGGCAGGAAGACACTCATTTTGATGAGGGCTTTGATGAAGCGGTTAATTTTGCATCGCGTGTTTTAAACCGCTTTATTGCATCGGCTGACGGCGGTATTAGCGCCAAGGATATCGTCGCCAAAGCCATAGAGGATGCTGAAGACCCTCGCGTAATTGTATTAGCACAATACACCCCTTGGAAAAGAACCGTACACGCTCTATCGAAAGAGGCTTTATACATCGTTTATCCATCTGATACAGGTCAGTGGCGTATTCAGGCAATACCGGTGAAACCCGGCTCATTTGAGGATAGAAAATCATTGCCAAAAACATGGGCTGGATTATCTGGTAAAGCATTGCAAGATGAGACGGGTATCAGCGATGCGATGTTCTGCCATAACGGCTTATTTATCGCAGGCTGCGAATCCTTTGCTAGCACAATGAAAATGGCAGAAATAGCTCTTTCTGAATAGCAATTAAGTAGATCATACCCCTTTTTGCTTTAACCACCATGCCTAATGCCCTAATGTCTCCAATAAAAAAGCCGAACTAAAGTAGTCCGGCTCTTTTATCACAATCTTTTGGTTACTAAGCTGCTGACATCAAAGGATAAGAACAAAATACTGAAAACCTTACGTACAGCAAAGCTATTTAATGAGTGCTTTACTTACAAATCACCTACATTTTCTAGCCAATCAAAATCACTTTTATCACTTTCCATACTTCCACCAGCAGCAGTTGGGTTTTCTTCCATCTCTTGGTTAATGCTTTCCATACTTGTTTCTTCCGTTTTGGATTCCATAACTTTGCTACTAGTCATGCTCTCCGAGGTATTCACACCGTAAAGCAAATCATAAGCATCAAAATCAGCGGCCAACAACGCACCAGGCGTAAACATCAATGAAAAAACAACCGCATTCAATTTAATATTCATAATAATGCACCTTTATTAATATTATTCTTCGGCTTGCTATGAATATGACCCGATTATAAAAAAGGCGTTCACTATTAAATGGATCTGTTTAGATCCAATGCTGCTGACGATCCTAGCTGTAGTTATAAGAAAGCTGATAGGTACTCCAGCTCCACATAAAAAAAACCGAGCTAACAATTAGCTCGGTTTTAAAATGAAACGATTTAATTTACTAACCATCTTGAGCAATCTGGCCAATCAACTCATTTAGGGTTGATTCTGCAGCATCATTTTCAACCTGACAGGTGCCTGCTGCATGGTGACCACCGCCACCGTATTTCAACATCAGCTCACCAACATTAGTTTTAGAGCCACGATCGAAGATCGACTTACCCGTGGCAAATACCGTGTTTTGCTGTTTTAAGCCCCATAAGACGTGAATAGAAATATTACATTCGGGGAATAAAGCGTAAATAACAAAACGGTTACCGGCGTAAATAGTTTCTTCGTTGCGCAGATCTAGAACAACGAGGTTACCATGCACAGTTGCACAACGTTTGATCTGCTCTTTGAATTTCGCTTCCTGCTCAAAATAGAGCTCAACCCTTTCTTTTACATCTGGCAGCGCTAATATCTCTTCGATATTGTGATCTTTACAATAATCGATCAGATCCATCATCAAGTTGTAGTTGGAGATTCTAAACTCGCGGAAACGTCCAAGACCGGTACGCGCATCCATCAAAAAATTGAGCAGTTCCCACCCCTTAGGGTTAAGAACTTCCTCTTGGTTATATTGCGCTGAGTCGCCCTTATCGACCGCTTCCATCATATCGGTCCACTCATCAGGGAAACCATCAATACCGCCATAATGTAGCCACACTACTCTGGCTGCAGAAGGGGCCTCAGGATCAATAATATGATTTTCTCTTTCACCTTTATTTCGAATGGTCTCAGATAGATGGTGATCAAATACCAGATGAGCAGCTTCGACATACGGAAGGTTTGTTGTGATATCGTTGGACGTTATTTCGACTGTGCCATCCTGCATATCCTTGGGATGCACAAATTTAATATCATCAATCAGATCTAAATGTTTAAGCAAAACCGCACATACTAAACCATCAAAGTCACTACGGGTTACCAACCGAAATTTTTCTCGTGACATACTTCGTTTCCTTATTCTTATCGTTGTCTGAGAGTGTTATGCACTGAAATCTATAAGCTTTTTGCCAAAGCCGCTAGAGCAGTATAGACAAAAAAGGTTGAAGGAGAAGCAAAATAAAGCTGATGATTGTCGCCTACTATCTAAAGAACAATCCATTTTCATATGCCAAATATATTCACCGACAAGCTTACTCCAACAAAAATATAGGCCTCTATTCAGTAACATAACGGAAAAAAAATTCCGCACACTAGCGGAAGACCATTTCCCCTCCAACCAAAGAATCCTACTTAAACCCTACAATTTCGGCCTATCAGTTACTGGTACGATTCATGCTTAAAAATGTAAAGAAGATACATTTAGATAATGGCCAAGGAACCTTAGATGTCTAGTATTAATTCATACTCCGTTTCCTACGGATCATCTTTTTTAAACACCAACAATCAAATTAAAACGGCTGCTACTGATTTTGCAGCGGAAGCTAACGATTTGATAAAAGCAGGCCTTATTGGTGAAGACAGTTTGATTGGCTTTGGCGCACAGTCAGGTTCTATTAGCTTCTGGAGCAATCAAAGTCATGCTCAATGGAAAGCCTATAACCAAGAAGGCAGTGATGCTGCTCTACAAGCTGCTGAGTATCACAAACAGATGATTGCTGAGCGACAAGATATCACTAGCCAATATCTCACTCAAGTTACATCAATAGCCACAGAGTTCAATGAACTAAACATAGATAAGATTAGTTTTCATCAGGTCTTAGACAACGCGCAGGCAGGAAACTCTTTGACTGACAGCTTTAAGCACTTGAGCGAGTCTGACGTTAAAAAAATAGAGCAGTTTTGGCAAGACCAAACAGCTAATTTGAACCAACTAGACAATAGCCTGAGTCGTTTACAAAATTTTCCAACAGACCTTGATAATTGGCTTCAGCAGCAAGACGAGCCTATCAGCGATGAAGTCTTCCAAATTGTTGATCGGCTGAAAAATAGCTGGGTGAATATAGAACCTACGGGTCCTGAAAAAAACTACCAAGCTCGAAGCTTTGACCTTCAAATAGAAGAAGGTGCCTCAACACCGAACACAGTAGCTATTTCTGAATCGGATAAAGGCTCTTCATTACTGCAAAGCCTTGAACAAGTAGCTCTTAAAAATGCACAGATTGATTACACATCTTTTGGCTTTAAAGATAATTTGCTCGAATACGCAGGCAAAGAGTTTTTACAACATGATCTCCGACAGACTTATGCTGAAATGCAAATCTTAAGTAAAGATCTGTATTCTGAGTTTTCTAACCTGTTTGGTAAAAGCAGCGGGAATAGTGCTTACAGCTTACAAGATATGATCGATAACCACCTTGAGAACAAACCGTTAGCACAACTCGAAGATGGTTCGATTCATCCTCAAGAGCTAGCAATTCAAGAATTCTGGAAAGACAATCAATTGGCATTAGAGCAATACAGCGCTAAACAACAAAAACTCAATGACCAGCCCGATAATTTTGATGCTTATCTTGTCCAAAATAAGTCCAAAATTAATCAATACCTCATGGATAATTTAGACCGCTTTTTAAACATGAAACTAAGCTAAAGATCGAAATAGGTAAGAGTTAAATACGTTAGAAATGAATAAGGCGAATAAATGAGTAAAGTGTTTACTCGCCTTCCCTAAATTGTACTAGCTCAGACCTGATCTGACAGTTACCCGTTCTTTCCAGTGCTACTGTCAGATTAGATTTGGGCTAAATTCTTTTCAGCCCAAATCTGTTTTCCATCAAGCAATGTTTCCAGTGGCGTTCTGCCACAGCACATTTTCCCCTGATGAGTTCGTTCATTGTTGTAATAATCCAGCCATTCGTCCAGATCTTTTTGCAGTTCTTCCAGTGAAGCATAGAGCTTTTTACGGAACGTAACCTGATAAAACTCGTTCAATATCGTTTTATGGAAGCGCTCACAGATACCGTTAGTCTGTGGGTGTCTCGCTTTGGTTTTCGTGTGATCAATATCGTTGATGGCGAGATATAGCTGGTAATCGTGCTGCTCAACCTTGCCACAGTATTCCGTGCCTCGATCAGTCAGGATACGCAGCATAGGCAGCTCCTGAGCCTCAAAGAATGGTAATACACGATCATTCAATACATCGGCTGAGGTAATTGGGGTTTTCGTCGTGTAGAGCTTAGCGAACGCTACCTTGCTGTACGTATCAACAAAGGTTTGCTGATATATCCTGCCAACCCCTTTTAGATTACCCACGTAGAACGTGTCCTGAGAACCCAGATAGCCAGGATGATGCGTTTCTATTTCACCGCAGGCTTCGTCATCTTGTTTCTTCTTCTCAAGCGCAGCCACTTGGTCATCCGTCAGAATGATACCTTCACTCGCAACCTTTGCTTCCAGAGCCGAAAGGCGCTTTTTAAAGTTTTCTAAGTTATGACGTAGCCAGATGGAACGAACACCACTGCCCGATACAAACACGCCAGCTTTACGCAGTTCGTTACTGGTTCGGGCTTGGCCATGAGCGGGGAAAGCTATCGCGTGTTCAATGACAGCGTTCTCAATCTGCTCATCTACACGGTTTTTGACATTGGGCGTTCTGCGAGATCGGTTGATCAGTGAATCAACACCGCCTTCCTCAACAAGTTCCTGATAGCGATAAAACGTATCACGGGAGACACCCATTACTTTGCAGGCTTTTGAGACGTTTCCAAGTTCTTCCGCAAGGTTGAGTAAGCCTGCTTTGTGTTTAATGATGGGATTGCTAGTATGCAACATGAGAGTTACCTTTGTTTTGATTTAAGATTTCAGCACCTTTATCAAAACGGGTAACTCTCTCTTTCTCAAGAAGATATGTCAGATTAGGTAGAGACTAATTCACCTAAATTCCGAATTATTCATATCTTAACCAACTTCAATAAACCACTTTGGCTGCATTTTATCAAAATCGGTTCTGATATTGCTGTCCAGGTAGCTGGCTGAATCCAACACAAATGGCTTTCCTTCTACCCTTTGGAACACAACCCAATGCCAAAAATCTTTACCCTCTTCTTGATAGTGCTTAATCGATAATAGAGCTAAATCGGGCAACTCTTCCCAAGCGCCAAACGGCGTCTCTTCATTTGAGACAGAGATATTCTGACTCGCCAAAAGCCGACGAACATAATCGGTTTGTGACCAGAGCGATTTGTCGTCTGCAAAGATCCCCATCGCATTGGCAATCTGTTTCATCTCGGCATAACTTTTACCCACGATATTAGCGACAGTGGCGATGCCGCAGCCTGTCACCTCTTCTTGCACCACAGGCTCAATCTTATGTACTTGTATCATGCCCTATTACTCTACTAACTGATCAATTTAGCTAATTAATGCAGATCTTAAGTTATGTGTCTGCATTGTCATATTGCAGAAACCTTTGGCCCCTACAATAGCCACCTCCGTGATAGATCACCACACGTATAGATAAGAGCATTGCTGTTAAGACTACTGTTTTTGACCTTATCTGGAAATTTAAGAACGTGCTCGAAAAACAGGGCCATGAAAAATAGCTATAAATCGCTATAGTCCCGTAGGCACCCAGACTTCTGTAGCTAGCAGGAACTGCCGTCGTCCCCAAATCATTTCACTTGCCTTTTTAACCGATCAATTACATATTGAACGGCTAATACGAAAACCTCATTCTGACTGCGGTCTTGGAAGCGATCGATGACTTGGGAAAGCGCGCTTTCTTTTTTCTTTGCTGTACTGGTGTTCGGCGTAACACCCGGCCCAGGCGTGTTTGCGATTCTGGCACGCGCTTTAACCAGTAGCGCAAGCTCCTGTATCCCTTTAGCGCTTGGAATGACCATCAGCGATATTCTGTATCTGATTGCGGCATGTTTTGGCCTTGCAGCCATCGCTAACCAATGGAGCGAACTGTTCACCATCATTCGAATTGTCGGTGCTGTTTATCTGGTCTATCTCGGTTGGAAGATGTGGACGACCCCATTGAATTTAGATGAACCATCCGAACAGCTCTCGCGAAAAGGCGCAGCTTTCATTTTTCTTCAGGGCTTTTTGATCTCGGCATCAAACCCTAAAGTTATTCTGTTTTATATCGCGTTTCTACCCGCGTTTATGGACCTTAGCGCCTTGAACGGTGCCGATATCGCTTTAGCTTCAGTACTAACCCTAATCGCCCTGATGATAGGTATAATGATGATCGCCATTTTTGCGGCAAAATCACGGCGTTTTTTCCAGTCAGAGAAAGGTGTTAAAAGGCTTAATAGAAGCGCTGGATCCATTATGGTTGCAGCGGGTGCCTATTTAGCGTCCCGCCACTAAGCATTACCCTTCGTTAGCTTGTTTTGCCTGCACTTGTTTTAGCGTTTCTATAATGGACTTAAGGTAATCGTACTTATCCTGTTCATCCGCGATTTGAATCTCGGTTCTCTCTCGTAGATTTTGCAAGACAGAAAGCCTTTCATGTTCTACATAGACTCTAGCGTCCTCTTCCTCGGTCTCGCCCTCGGTTTGCGATACTTCTCGGCTCTGACTGATTTCTCGTTGCTCTACAGAGCTTTCAGCCCGGACACTCTGCCGTGTTTCACTTTCACCTCTTCGCTCAGCTAACTCGGCTTCCGCTTGGTCTTGAGCTAACAGCAGGTCTAAGAATGTAGGACGCTCTTCAAACACCTCTTGATCCCTAGTTACGGTCTGGTCTTGACCAAAACGATCAATAGCATCTTGATACTGCTCAGCCAATCCACCAGCTGTAGCATCATTCTCCTCATGTACCGCTATATCCAACTCTTGAATACTGGAGACGGTACCATCTTCAAATAGGAACACACCGCTGCGTTTGACTTGGCCTAAGAGGTTGTTCTGATCATCGGTCAGATCGAACGAAGATGAGGTTGAGCCTAGATAGATCGCACCAACACCAGCATCTTTCAGACTGGTTAGCTGATCATTACCCTCTTCATCTCGTGTCCAAACTTTCAGTTTGCTAAAGATCTCATCGTTTTCATCAATCCAATGATTATTGTCCGAGTCATATTTAGCTAGATCAGAGAAACCATCTTGCCCCTGCGTACCAAACAGCTCAGAGCCATCATTAATTTGGCCGTCATTGTTGATGTCTAAAGCCAAAAACCCGCTACCTTGAGCAATAAACGAGATCTCTTCTTCAGTTCCATCGGCATTGAGGTCAAAACTGAAACTGCTATTGGTTAAACCAGCGGCACCACCATGTAGATTGATCACCAACGGATCGATCAGGCTACGGTCGACTCGCTCCTCACTAAAGCGCTCTTCCAAAACAAAGCTACGCTCCATTTCTAGTTCTAACAGGAAGTTGATCTCTCGCCCATCTTCAGTGGTAATGACACCTTGAGTGCCTACCGAGAGTTTTTCCTCTTCGGTATACACTCGCTGATTCGCTATCTGGACACGGACATCATCAGCGACCTGTCTACCTACATTCAAGGTGATATCAGATATATTGATATCGAGCTGTTCAAAGCTCGCTCGAGCTTGTAACTCTTCGGCACTAATAGCTTGTATATCTTGCGCGCTAAGGGCTTCTATCTCCTGAAACGTCTCTAACGAAGCAAGCTGGATATTCTGCACAGGAATGGGTGGATTAATCGCTAAACGCTCCAGCTGCATCCCTTCATGCAAAACAGTTTCAACGAGGGAGCTTACATTGTGTATTTGTTGAATTTGCTTAGTACCTTGTGCTGATTGCACACTGCTGACGCTATTAACACTTGCAGCTTTTTCGGAACGCATACGCGCATCGTAAGAGAGATCAACGCTTGTCCCCGCTCTCCAATTAGAAGCCGCTTCCGGTGATAGCATTACTTGCTGACTGACCGCAGCGCTCTGTTGTTGAGCTGAATCGGTAATCTGTTTTTCGTGCTGGCTATTAAAACCAATCATCGAGCTGGAGATTTTCATAAGGCCTCCCTGCCGCGGCACCCAGAGGTAAAAAAGATAGTGTAAGAAACCCTATCGGCCTTAAAGATAGGATGATGAGAAGAAAAGAGATAGGTACAGAGAGTACAGTTAAGCAGTATTCTTAATTAGCTAAACCTTAATTCCAAACAACTATAAAGCCAGCGCCAAATCCACTGCCGCTTGCGCATGGATCGCCTTAGTATCAATCAACAGGACATCCGTATCACTCTGTTTCACCAGCATACCAATTCGGTACAGCCTAAAATAACGGCTCCTACACCCTGGTCTGCTAGTGTTTGGATAATCCTTAGATACTCTGCCTTGGAATTAGGATTGATCTGACCTAGGCATAGCTCTTGGTAGATAACTTCGTGAACAACGGCTCTATCAGCTTCATTCGGGACTACAACCGATAGACCAAATTTTTCAGTTAATCGATCCTTATAGAACCCCTGTTCCATAGTAAACGTAGTGCCTAACAAGCCCACCGTTTTGATATTTTGTTTAATCAATTCCTTGGCCGTAGCATCGGCAATATGTAGCAGAGGGATATTGATCGCCGCTTCAATCTGAGGGGCTACCTTGTGCATAGTGTTGGTACAAATAAGGAGGAAGTCCGCACCTGCCGCCTGAATGTTTTTAGCTGCTTGCGACAAGATCGCAGCAGTTCCTGCCCAATTACCTTGATGCTGCAGTTTTTCAATAGGATCGAAATCAACGCTATACATCGCTATATGAGCAGAATGCAGACCACCTAAACGCGACTTTACACCCTCGTTGATCGAGCGATAATATCCCTGCGTGCTCTCCCAGCTCATTCCACCCAGTAAGCCAATTGTTTTCATACCATTCTCTTAGGGATATAAATTAACTATCCAATTCACAATTTTGATCCACTTGATAAGCAACACGATTTCGACCAGCAGCTTTTGCTTTATAGAGGTAATGGTCAGCGTTATCTATCAGCGTCGAAATACTATCTATTGGGTCTTTCATTTCGCTGATCCCAATACTCACTGTATATTGAACTTCTGTCTGTTGCTGCTGAACCACCTGATTAGAAACAACACCAATCAAACGTTCAGCCAACGTGATCGCTTCATCATGCTGGGTTTCAGGAAGTACCAAAATAAACTCTTCCCCACCCCAGCGTGCGATAATATCGCCCGCTCGAAGCTCTCGCATTAATAAACCTGATAGATCCAATAAAACCAGATCCCCAAAACTATGACCAAAGTTGTCATTTATATCTTTAAAGCGATCAATATCCATCAACATCACACAGATATTGCGGTTATTACGCGTAGCATTACTGTAAATAGGCTCAATGACTTTCTGAAATCCACGACGGTTATATAAGCCTGTTAGCTGATCCCGATCTGCTAAACGTTGGGCCTCTATTTTTTCCGCTTGGCTAATACGGAATTGGTAAGCAAGTGCTAAAGCAAACAACACTGCCTCAATCAAAATGCCGTACTCAACAGCATGAAAACCAAATGGCTGGTACTCGACTATCCCAGACACAGTAAACGCTGTAACAATTGCACTGATCATTGCGAAAATCGCAGCTCCTAAAAAGTATTTTGCCTCCTTCACTCCTTCATAACAGGCAACTACACCAGCACTAATCATCAATAGAGCAAATGGAATAACACTTATAAAAGCTGTCACGAGCATCGCAAGGTAATTTCCTGACAACACATACCAAATCACCGAGCAAAGCATGAAAGCGCTTAGGAGATTGAAACTGGTATTTATCCGTGGAAACCGCTTGGGTAACGAGAGAAACTCCCGACAAAATAATATCCCCAAATAAGCAAACAGCATCATCATCGGTGGGATTATCTGATTCTGGAATTCCGGCCAATTTGGCCATATCCATTTCAAAGCATGACCGGTATAGGCCATATTTAAGATGATAAAAGAGGCTAAGTAGAGAGAATAGAATAGGTATCTTCGACTTCTTAGACTGAAATACAGTAATACATTATAAATTAGCAATGCGGTTAAAAAGCCGTAAATGATCCCATACTCATAGCCTGACTTGATCTTTCGATCCAGCATATCTTGTTCTGTTAGCACGAACAAAGGCAACAGTTGCGGCTCTGGTGTTTCGACCCGAATCAAAACAGAGGTATCGCCCGGCTGGAAATAATAAGGGAAGGAAAAGAATCGGCTGGTTCGGTTCTTTTCAAACAGGATTGCGTCTCCCGCGATCTCTTTTTGTAGCATTTGACCATCTTTAAAAATGTATAGATGGACATGATCTAACCATGTGTTCTCTAGCTGAATATACCGAAGCTGCTCAGTTTCACTGTAATTACTTACCTCGAAATGAACCCAAACGGGAGGCGCACCTAAACCGAAATTTAGGATATCAGATTGAGAGCGTGCTCCTTTGGAGCGAACATCCTTTAGTGCTTGATTTGGATGGAGAAGAGTCCCTTCAGTTTCTTGCAGATATCGGGTATTAAACGGCTCTACAGCAAATGAGTTTTCAATACTTTGGCCAGCGTGGACGGGGAGTAAAAAAATCAAAAGAAGATTACACAGGAGGAAACCGAATAACCTCCTGCTGGCGGATAAAAAACCATATAAGTCCTGATAAGACCGAGACACCTATATCCTTTCCTCAAACGGTAAATCCTTAACTCAAATACCCACCTCTAAATTACGAGTACTCACCCTACCGATATTAGCTTAGTCGTTCATCACAAAAAACACTTTTTTGTAGCCCAATAGTTTACGGTTTGTACAGACTAGATAACTGAGCATATTAAGGCTCTGTTCGTAGTTCTTTGCTATGCTAGTGCCAATAGCACAAAGGGAACTTTTACTCATGAAAAAATCATATCTGATCGCCTCTATTCTAACGGCATCAATGGCTTCCATTTCTGCCCATGCTGGTTGGGCAGATGCTCTGAAAGAAGCAGTTCAAGATGAAGAGTTGCAAAAGAAAGTGCTAGACACCGCAACAGGCAACCCAAACAGTAGCGAAGTGACTAATCTAGACACGGAAACACTAATCAAAGGCCTTAAAGAAGCACTCGAAGTAGGCAGCAAGCGTGCAATCGAAGAGATCAGTCAACCAGGCGGCTATTTGGATAACAAAAACATCCGTATACCACTGCCAGATGGTATCAATAAAATCACATCCCTTCTTCGCAAATATGGCCTAGAAACACAAGTTGATCAGTTTGAAGAAAGCATGAACCGCGCAGCGGAGAAAGCAGCTCCTCAAGCAACCGATTTGATTGTCGGTGCGGTAAAAGATATGAGTTTTGAAGATGCTAAAAAGATCTACCAAGGCTCTGACGATGCAGCGACTCAATACTTCAAAGAGAAGACCAGCGACAAGTTGCGCCAGTTGTTCCAGCCAAGCGTAAAAGAGTCTCTAAGTCAGGTTGGTGCGACACGTTACTACAATGACCTTGCAGGTGAAGCGAAAGATATTCCGTTTATTGGCGATAAAGTTAACGTAGATTTAGATAGCTATGTAACTGAAGAAGCGCTAAACGGCTTGTTCACAATGCTTGCTGCCGAAGAGAAGAAGATTCGTGAAAACCCTGCAGCACGTACAACTGATCTGCTAAAAGAAGTTTTCAAATAATCGTCTTCAAGAAAAGCGACTAACAAAAAGCCGAGACTCATTTCTGATAGATCTCGGCTTAATTTAATAAAACACTCTAACTACTCAATTCCATCGCCTCTTCAGGAATAATCGCATTGTGGTAAACATTCTGCGAGTCATCCAGATCATCTAGTACATCAATTAGCTTCATCACTTTTCGAGCGGTATAGACATCAAGCTCAACAGTTGTAGATGGAATCATTGCCACTTCAGCATGCACCGGCTCCAAGCCCGCATTTAGTAGCCCCTGCTTTACATCTAAGAAATCATGCCAGTCAGTGAAAACATCTATCGACCCGTCGTCGTTAGCAATAACATCATCCGCACCCGCTTCTAGCGCTGCATCCATGATGGTTTCTTCATCTATTTCTACAAAAGTGATCTGGCCTTTTTTATTAAACAGATAGGCAACTGAACCACTCGTACCAAGATTACCGCTGTACTTATTAAATGCAGCACGCACTGCCGCCACGGTCCTATTAACGTTATCTGTCATGCACTCAACCAGGATTGCGACACCGTTAGAGCCATAACCCTCGTAGGTCAACTCGTCGTAATGCTCATCTTCACCGCCACCAGCGCCTCGCTGAATTGCTTTATCGATAGTGTCGCGTTTCATATTAGCGCCAAGCGCTTTATCAACCGCTGCGCGCAACCGCGGATTATCGTCAGGGCTACCACCTCCTTCCTTTGCAGCAACCACAAGTTCTCGAATAAGCTTGGTAAAGATCTTGCCGCGCTTTGCATCCTGTGCAGCTTTACGGTGTTTGATATTGGCCCATTTAGAATGACCTGCCATACCCCCTACTCCCTTTCGATATTATTTTTATCCAATATAAACAAAAAAAGCCGCCCGAAGGCAGCTTTTTAGTTTTAACCGATCCCTAGCTTGAACTAGGACAACGCGATGTTATTAAGGCGTTTTACGCAGCTTAATGTTCAATTCACGTAGCTGTGCAGCACTTACTTCACCCGGCGCTTCAGTCATCATACAAGATGCACTTTGCGTTTTAGGGAAAGCAATAACTTCACGGATTGAATCTGTGCCCGTCATCAGCATGATCAAACGATCAAGACCGAACGCCAAACCACCGTGCGGAGGCGCACCGTACTGCAGCGCGTTTAGCAGGAAGCCAAACTTGTCGTCAGCTTCTTCATCAGAGATACCAAGAATCTCCAGTACTGTTGCCTGCATTGCCTGATCGTGGATACGAACAGAACCACCGCCTAGCTCACAGCCGTTAAGAACCATGTCGTATGCACGAGATAGCGCTTCTAGCGGGTTCGCTTTTAGCTCTTCTGGAGAACAGCTTGGCGCAGTGAATGGGTGGTGAAGTGCTGTTAGGCCGCCATCTGTTTCTTCGAACATTGGGAAATCAACAACCCATAGAGGCGCCCATTCACACTGAGCCATCTCAAGATCTTCACCCACTTTGATACGTAGAGCACCAAGCGCTTCAGAAACTACCTTAGCCTTGTCTGCACCGAAGAATACGATATCACCGTTTTCAACGCCTAGACGATCCATGATCGACATAGTCACTTCATCACCTAGGAACTTGATGATTGGAGACTGTAGGCCGTTAACGCCGTTTTCGATTTCGTTAACTTTGATCCAAGCAAGACCTTTAGCGCCATAGATACTTACAAATTTAGTGTAATCATCAATGTTTTTACGAGTCAGCTTAGCGCCACCAGGAACTTTAAGTGCAGTTACGCGGCACTTAGGATCGTTTGCTGGGCCTGCGAATACTTTAAATTCGATATCCGCCATTAGATCAGCAACATCAACCAATTCCATTGGGTAACGAAGATCAGGCTTATCAGAACCGTAACGCTGCATTGCTTCTGAGTAAGGCATGCGTGGGAAATCACCCAGATCTACACCTTTAAGCTCTAGGAACAACTTGCGGATCATAGTTTCAGTCAGACCCATGATGCCTTCTTCGTCCATGAACGAAGTTTCGATATCGATCTGAGTAAATTCAGGCTGACGGTCAGCACGCAAATCTTCATCACGGAAACATTTAGCGATCTGGTAGTAACGGTCGAAACCAGACACCATCAACAACTGCTTAAATAGCTGCGGAGACTGTGGCAGCGCGAAGAACTGACCTTCATGAACACGGCTTGGCACTAGGTAGTCACGCGCACCTTCAGGTGTAGCACGGTTTAGTATCGGCGTTTCGATATCCAGGAAGCCGTTATCATCTAGGTAGTTACGAATCGCATTAGATACTTTAGAACGGAAACGTAGCTTTTCCTGCATCTCTGGACGACGTAGGTCGATGTAACGGTTACGTAGACGTACATCTTCACCAACGTTTTGGTGCTCATCCAACTGGAACGGAGGTGTTTCAGACTTGTTCAAAATAACAAGCTCTTTACCTAGCACTTCGATTTCACCAGTAGGCATTTCAGAGTTGATCGTGCCTTCTGGACGACCACGAACAGTACCTTTGATCTCAACTACGAATTCATTACGGCAGCTATCTGCTAGCGCGAAGCTCTCTTCACGATCTGGATCAAATACAACCTGTGCTAGACCTTCACGGTCACGCACGTCTAGGAAGATAACACCACCGTGGTCACGACGACGATGAACCCAACCACAAAGGGTAATGTCTTCGCCGATATGCTCTTTTCTGAGATCGCCGCAATAATGACTGCGCATAATTTACTGTTCCTGTTAACTGTCTCGGTTTGGTTTTCACCAAACGGTCAATGAATTAATACTTTATCTATCCGGAGTTAGCTGTCTGTACCTGACGAAGCACCGGAACCACCCGCAAGATTTTTCTTCTTGCCGGTTTTAAAATCTGTCTCGTACCAGCCGGAACCTGAAAGACGAAAACCCGGTGCTGATACTTTTTTGGTCACTTCCTCACTTGCGCAGGAAACACATGCAGGCGCATCACTTTTAAGAACAAGTTTTTCAAACTCGTGACCACAGCTGTCACACTGAAAATCAAAGATTGGCATTGGAAATAAACCCGATCGAAACTTCCTAAACGCAGGAAGCGTATTTTAAAAACGGCGGATTATACCTTATTTAAGCAGAGGGAACAGGCCCCAAATGGGATTGAGGCCCTAAAGATTTAAAATACAGGTGACTAATTTTCAATGAAGCTAAATGAAGCTTATTCTTCCGGTACAAATTCCAGCTCACCAGACATTAACGCTTCTAGTTTTCGTCTAATTTCATGAATCTGTTCAGCTGTATACGGCTCCGCTGGCACCTTACCCCAAACAGGCCCAGGCCAAGCCTTATCAGTCTCATAACGAACGATATGATGAAGGTGTAATTGCGGCACTATATTCCCCAAAGACGCTACATTCATTTTTCTAGCAGCAAAACTATCTGCCAAGTTAGATGCCAAGAAAGATGATTCCTTGATTAACTCGCACTGCTCATCATCAGAAAGATGATAGATTTCTGTTGCACCTGCACGCCTTGGCACCAAAATAAACCAAGGATAATTAGCATCGTTTAACAGTAAGAGCCGACTAATCGGAAAATCCCCTAACACTATACAATCAGCGGCTAACTGCGGGTGAAGTTCAAACTCAAGCTCTAATTCATCCATTACAATACTCCTATCACTAAGCTTTACTTCTTATTTGGGGCCTTAATACAAAATAACGACTTTGACACTGACATCCATCTCTATTCCAATAGGCAACAAATCGCCCCAACACTATTTAGCTTAGCAACACTCAACCGAAGCCGCGATATGTTAGAAATAAAAATCAGCCATAAAATCAGTGAAATAGGTCTCGATACATGGAATAACCTCCTGCCTACTGATTACCCATTTTGTCGATACGAATTCCTCCATGCCCTAGAGGAGTCAGGGAGCGTAAGCGCAAAAACAGGCTGGCAGCCACTACATATCGAGCTACAAGATAATGGTATAACAGTGGCAATACTGCCACTTTATCTAAAGAATCACTCCTACGGCGAGTATGTATTTGATTGGGCTTGGGCTGAAGCTTATGAGCGCTATGGCATCGATTACTACCCAAAACTCGTATCAGCTATCCCCTTCTCTCCCGTTGGCGGGCCTAGATTGTTAACAAAACAACCCATAGAACCCTTATTTGAGAGTTTAAACCAAGCTATTCCTCAGCTTTGCCAACATTTTAAAGCCAACTCTTGGCACCTGCTTTTCCCCACCAAAGAGGAAGCTGAATTACTGGACAGCTCAAACTATATGATTCGTAAAGGGTGTCAGTACCAGTGGTTTAATCAGGATTACTCCACCTACGATAATTTTCTGCAAAGCCTGACTTCTCGTAAGCGCAAAAGCCTCAAAAAAGAGCGACAGAAAATTGATGAACAAGGAATTATTCATCGCCAAATTCAGGGTAAAGATATTACTGACAGTGAGATCGATATTTTCTACGATTTTTACCGTTTAACCTATCTAAAACGCGGACGTGAAGCCTATCTCAGCAAAGCATTTTTCACCCAGCTAAAAAAGACCATGCCCGAAAATCTATTGCTGGTCATGGCCTATAAAAATGAGACAGCGGTAGCAGGGGCGCTCTCCTTACAAGACTCCACAACTTTGTACGGGCGCTACTGGGGATGCTTTGATGAGTATGACAGCCTGCATTTCGAAACCTGCTACTACCAGGGCATTGAATTTTGCATTAGCCTGGGGTTAAAACGATTTGATTCAGGCGCTCAAGGAAAGCATAAAATACAGCGAGGATTTACCCCTGTACCTACTTATTCAGGCCACTGGCTTAATGAAGTCGGATTCAATCAAGCAGTACAACAATTCATAAATGAAGAGACCTCTGCGATCGATGAACAGATCGAGCAACTGAAAAAGTATTTACCCTACAAAGCGCTATAATTAAGAAAGGATTTGACCAACAAGACAAGGAGTCATCTGGTGAATATGCCAACTATTCGTCCACTACCTATAAAAACCAAAAACGAATCCCTCATTATTCGAATCCTACGTTGGATTTTTGCCGTTCGAAAATGGGTACTTACTTCTGATTGGACCTACACTATGCGTGATGGGACGACCATTGTGATACCTAAAGGTTTCGAATTTGACGGTGCTTCCATCCCCCGCCCCCTTTGGGCAATTCTCTCCCCGACAGGCCTATTATTTCTACCCGGTTTAATCCATGACTACGCGTATAAATACGACCAACTCATCGGAATTGATGCAAATGGCAAACGCTTTGCCTACAAATCTGGCGCTGGTAGATCTCACTGGGATCGGGTATTTCGTGAAACTGGGATTGATATTAACGGGGTTGCTTTTATAGACACCCTCGCGTGGTTAGCTTTAGCGTTAGGAGGCTGGTACACATGGAGACAACACCGTAAAACCAATGCTCAGCCAGTTATTGAGCAAGCCATTAAATAACTCTTACGCCGAAAATGTGCATTTCTGCTGTAAAACTCCTCTAACATAGGGAATTGAACCAGAAAAAAAACGACGTGCTATCTATAAAAAGATAACTAGCTGAAAATAAAACACAATTAAATCAAATAAAACTAATTTATATCAAGCGGTTGTTCAGTAATATCGTTTAGACTGCTACAATTTATAGAAACCTAATTTCTACGGGCCTTGTAGCGTTAAGTAGTATCTATGAGCGAACATCTTCACATCAAACAAGCGTTTGAATTATCCGCAAAGTTCCTAGCGCATAAATCTTATAATTCGCTGACCCATGCAGTTCTTCACTACTTCTGCTCTCTAGAAGGTGTAGATGATGCGGTATCGTATGAAATTTTCGGTGATGCTAAGTCCGATACCGGCCTTTCCATCAGACGCTTTCCAATTACCTTAGATGAATCATTTGAAGATCGACATAGCGATCTAATGCTTAAAACGCTGCCAAAAAGTAAAGGTGGTGTAGCATGCATGAAGTTCAAAGGTGAAGACTATATATTCTTAGACATTACTAAAGATGTTATTCCTCGACGTATCATTTTGATCACGGGCAAAGTATCTGAAACGGATATGGTTTTGATCGAAGGTGTCTTCAGTATCTATGAAAAGCAGGTTGCATTATTAGATGCTAAAGAACGCGATATGCTAACGGGCTTACCTAATAGACAAACCATGGAATTGAGCCTTAACGAGGTCGTAGCGTTTCATCGCGGCCATAAGAATAACCACATAAACTCATCCTGGATGGTTGTTCTCGATATTGACCACTTCAAAAATATTAATGATACCTTCGGCCATCTTTACGGCGATGAAGTTCTTTTGCATTTCGCAGAATTGATGAAGAAAACCTTCCGTTATACCGATTTTCTGTTCCGTTATGGCGGCGAAGAGTTTGTCGTCATTCTCAACAATGCCGATCAAGATCAAGCCCTACAAATACTCGAACGCTTCCATAAAGCAGTTCAGGATTACACATTCCCATCAGGCAAACTAACAGTAAGTGTTGGCTATACAGAGATTGACCCGGTTACACCTCCAATGCTGCACTTTGAGCAAGCCGACCGAGCGCTATACCACGCAAAAAACAACGGCCGAAACCTCATTGTACACTTCAACGAAGTTAGCTCTCGAATTGAAGTACCCGATGATGACGTAGAGCTTTTCTAAAACACTCATCAAAAACAAAAAGAGCAGCTTATAAGCTGCTCTTTTTCATTTCAGTAACCTTATCACCCAGAGATAAATACAGGTGCGAACCCAAGGTTCCACACAATCACTGTACCTACGCGAGTAATAACCAAATAGACAAGCCCTACCGCCAGAATTGCTCCACAGAAGAAGAAAGCCTGATCTTTATCGATCCCCAACACATGTGGCAAACCGTCATAGATCAAATAACCGGTATAAGCTGCAGCCGCTAAATATACCAACATGTTAGCCCATGGAACGGGGTATAAAGAGATAAAGCCCGCTAAGAAAAGCGGCGTACAAGAATAAGCAGCTAAGGCAATACCATTTGCAGCATATTCATCATGTCCACTACCGTAAGTTTTTGACATCCAGTCAATCATCCAGCCTAAGCCAAACACACCAACAAGGATTGCTACATAGGTTAAGACGTTCAATTGCAATGCACTTACTGCAGTGAGTTTAATCAACTCACCATCACCGACACGCCAACCAAATTGAGTTGTAGAAATGTAAGCACACACAGGACCTATTATCGCCAATAGACAGGTATAGGCCATGTAGATACGACTGGGATTACTGTGCTCTTTTTTGATCAATTCCCACTCTGCATCAGGGTGGGTAAACATTCCGGGTATGTGACTCAGCAGCATAATGATCACCTCTTAGGCTTGTTATTTTGCGAGTTATTAGCTTTGAGTTGCCTCTAGCTATTACGTTCCCAATGAAAAACAGATCATTTTTCATACAGTTATTTTAGTTGAGTTCGCAGAGGTTCTCCGGCAATGCATCTTGAAAATCTCTAAAGTTATTCAGTGAATCCTATTCAAATTTTTAAAGATCAAAAAAAACGGGGCTAAATTAGCCCCGCAAAAAGCTCCAACACAAGGCTGGGAGCACACCAATTTCGAGTAGACACCAAATCCACTCTAACGACCTATAAAATAGAAAGGTTGCAGTTACCAGATTCCCCCCTGGTAACTGCGGGAGTAACGGGCAATTCTGACGTTTTACCCGTTGTTCAGCTCAAGCCGGCACAGATTGGCTTTCGCTGAATTAAACCAAGTGGATCTCCGGTTCACTTGGCTCAAGACCAATGGTTCGACTTTTTAACTTTGTTGCAGCAGCAACCCTGCAACAAAAGATAATTACTGGTCTTGATAAGCTTCGATACCCGGACAAGAACAGATAAAGTTCCTATCACCGTATACGTTGTCGATACGATTAGCTGTTGGCCAGAACTTGTTCTGACGGGTCGCTTCATTCGGGAATACTGCCTCTTCACGGCTATATGGGCGCTCCCAAGCTGCACTCATAATGTCCGATTGCGTGTGCGGCGCGTTGAATAGCGGGTTGTTATCCGCTGGCCATTCACCGTTTTGCACTTTGTTGATCTCTTCACGGATCTGAACCATGGCATCGATAAAACGATCAATCTCTGCTTTAGATTCCGATTCAGTCGGCTCGATCATCAGAGTACCAGCAACTGGGAAGGACATTGTTGGCGCGTGGAAACCGTAGTCCATTAAACGTTTAGCAATATCTTCTTCAGTAACACCGCTTTCCTCTTTGATTGGGCGAATATCAACAATACATTCGTGAGCAACTTTGTTGTTTCGACCACGGTAAAGTACCGGATAGTGCGCAGCCAATTTCTCAGTCATGTAGTTAGCATTAAGGATCGCCATCTCTGTCGATGCTTTAAGGCCAGACTTACCTAGCATAACGTTGTACATCCACGTGATTGGTAGGATCGAAGCAGAACCGTAAGGCGTCGCTGCAACCGCACCGTTTTCTGGATTTACACCTTCAACTGGGCTTACTTTGTGGCTTGCAAGGAATGGTGCCAAGTGACTCTTAACGCCGATTGGGCCCATACCTGGGCCACCACCACCGTGTGGGATAGCAAATGTTTTGTGTAGGTTTAGGTGAGATACATCGGAACCGATTGCGCCCGGCTTAGAGATACCTACCTGCGCATTCATGTTCGCGCCATCCATATAAACCTGACCGCCGTTTTTGTGAATGATGTCGCAGATCTCTACGATATCTTCCTCATAAACACCGTGTGTAGATGGGTAAGTGATCATCAAGCAAGATAGATCATCTTTGTGTAGCTCAGCTTGCGCTCGAAGATCAGCAACATCAACGTTACCGTTGTCATCACACTTAGTCACAATGATCTTCATATCCATCATCGCTGCAGAAGCAGGGTTAGTACCGTGCGCAGACGATGGGATTAAGCAAACATTACGATGGCCTTCACCAACAGACTCTTGGTACTTACGAATCGCTAATAGACCTGCGTATTCACCAGATGCACCTGAGTTAGGCTGCAAAGAAACTTTATCGTAACCTGTAATCTCTACTAGTTGATCTTCCAATTCATGCAGCATTTGATGATAGCCCTGCACTTGGTCAGCCGGTGCAAACGGGTGAATGTTTGCAAACTCAGGCCATGTAACTGGGATCATCTCAGCCGTAGCGTTTAGCTTCATGGTGCAAGAACCTAGTGGGATCATGCCATGCGCCAAAGAGTAATCTTTGTTCTCTAGCTTCTTCATGTAGCGAAGCATGTCAGTTTCGCTGTGGTAGCTGTTGAACGTTAGGTGCGTCAGGATTGCGTCTTCACGACGCATCTCTGCAGAGATACCCGTCACTTCACCTGCAACAATTGCTGCATCAAGCTCAGCAACGCTTAGACCGTGATCATCACCAAGGATAACGTCTAGCAACTGCACAACATCTTCAGAAGAAGTTGTTTCATCCAAGCTGATACCCAACTTATCAGAGCCAACCTTACGGAAGTTACAACCCGCATCGATCGCTCTTTGATAAACAACCTCTTGAGTCTCAGGTAGAGAAACAGTCAACGTATCGAAGTACGTGTCGTTAACCGCAACACCTTTCGCCTTAAGACCATTAGCAAGCACAGCCGTCAAACGATGTACACGCTCGGCAATCGTCTTAAGGCCTTCTGGGCCGTGGTATACAGCGTAGAAAGAAGCCATATTGGCAAGCAACGCTTGAGCTGTACAGATGTTAGAAGTCGCCTTCTCACGACGGATATGCTGCTCACGTGTTTGCATCGCCATACGCAATGCTTGGTTACCGTTTACATCGATAGATACACCGATGATACGACCAGGCACAGAACGTTTTAGCTTTTCAGATGCAGCAAAGAAAGCTGCGTGTGGACCACCAAAGCCCATTGGTACACCAAAGCGCTGAGAGGAACCTAGTACAACATCAGCACCCAGCTCACCTGGTGATTTAAGAAGAACCAAGGCTAGGATATCAGCAGCAACTGAAACCATTGCTTTCTGGCCTTTAGCCGCATCAATGATAGATTTGATATCAGTGATATCGCCGTAAGTACTTGGGTACTGAAGCTGAACACCAAATGGGTCTGCAGCTTCTAGATCTGTTAGCGGGTTACCCACTACGATGTCATAACCAAAGTATTCGGCACGTGTTTTGATGACGTCCAGCGTTTGCGGGTGAACATCATCAGCAACAAAATAAGTATTGGTTTTCTTACGGTTAGAACGCTTGCACAGCGTCATCGCTTCTGCCGCAGCAGTTGCTTCATCAAGTAGAGAAGCATTCGCCAATTCCATACCGGTTAGGTCCATCACCATCTGCTGGAAGTTAAGCAACGCTTCTAGACGGCCTTGGGCAATCTCTGGTTGGTAAGGTGTATAAGCTGTGTACCAACCTGGGTTTTCCATAACGTTACGTAAGATAACGTTTGGAACCAAAGTATTGCTATAGCCCATACCAATATAAGATTTATTAACCTTATTTTTATCAGCTAGTGTTTTGATATATGCAAGCGCATCAGCTTCAGTCTTGCTATCCGCCATATCTAACGCGTCATCTAAGCGGATTGAATCTGGAACTGTCTGTGCAATCAGTTCATCCATTGAGTTAAGACCCAAAAAGGACAACATCTCCTGAGTCTGCTCACTATCTGGACCAATATGACGACGAGTAAAGTCAGTCGTCTGCTGAAGATCACTCAAAGTACGAGTTTCTACTGCCATAACAATAACCTGTGGTAACAGCTCGATTTAAATGCGTGTAACAGACACTTAAACCAAATAAATTTAAGGGTGCGAAGCGGTCCTGCACTACCACTTCGCCTTGCTAAAGCTAATTGGGGGACAGGGTTACTAGGTACTCAGGCTGATTAGACCTTTGCAACATACCTAGCAACTCAACCAATTAAGCTTCTTCTGCAATCGTTGCTTCGTACGCTTCTGCGTTTAGAAGTTTCGCCAATTCAGATGAATCAGAAAGCTTAATTTTCACGATCCAACCGTCTGTGTATGGTGCTTCGTTTACTGTCTCTGGGGCATCTTCCAAAGCTTCGTTTACTTCAACCACTTCACCGCTTACTGGAGAGTAGATGTCGGACGCTGCTTTTACAGACTCAACTAGAGAAAACTCTTCACCCGCTTCTACTGCGTGGCCGATCTCTGGTAGTTCAACGAAAACTACATCTCCTAGAAGTTCCTGAGCGTGATCAGATACGCCTAGAGAGATAGTGCCGTCACCATTGTCCAAAACCCACTCATGGCTTGGTGTGAAAAGGTAGTTAGATGGAATGCTCATAATGTTTTCCTATTGCTCATTCGTTACACAGGTTTATTAACGGTAAAGAGGGAACTGCTTGCACAGCTCTTCGACCTGCGCACGCACTTCCGCTTCAACTTTGGAGTTATCTTCTGGGTTAGCCACTAGACCATCCAATACATCGCTAATTAGGTTACCAATCAGCTTGAACTCTTCTGGACCAAAACCACGGCTTGTACCTGCTGGCGTACCTAGACGAATACCAGAAGTCACCATTGGTTTTTCAGGGTCAAATGGGATGCCATTTTTGTTACAAGTAATGCCAGCACGCTCTAGCGCTTCATCTACGACATTACCTTTCAGGCCTTTAGGGCGAAGATCGACCAACATCAGGTGCGTATCTGTACCGCCAGTTACGATGTCGCAACCGCGCTCAACCATAACGCCCGCAAGTACTTTGGCATTCTCTACTACACGATCAATGTAAACTTTAAATTCAGGCTGTAGCGCTTCACCGAAAGCAACTGCTTTCGCTGCGATTACGTGCATCAATGGACCACCCTGAAGACCAGGGAATACCGCAGAGTTGATCTTCTTACCTAGATCCAGGTCGTTAGATAGGATCATGCCGCCACGAGGGCCACGTAGAGTTTTGTGCGTTGTTGTCGTTACAACGTGTGCATGAGGAAGCGGTGATGGGTGAGCACCTGTAGCCACTAGACCGGCGATGTGCGCCATATCAACAAACAAGTACGCACCTACTTTGTCAGCGATCTCACGGAAACGCGCAAAATCGATCTGACGAGGAATCGCAGAACCACCTGCAATAATCATCTTCGGCTGGCATTCAACTGCTAGCTTCTCAATTTCATCATAGTCAATACGGCTATCTTCACGAGACACACCGTATTGCACAGCATTAAACCATTTACCGGAAAGGGCTGGACGTGCACCGTGAGTCAAGTGACCACCAGCATCCAGAGACATGCCCAATACAGTATCGCCCGGCTGCAATAGTGCCAACATAACCGCGCCGTTTGCTTGCGCACCTGAGTGCGGCTGAACGTTTACGAATTCGCAGTTAAATAGCTCTTTTGCACGCTCGATAGCTAGGCCTTCAGCCTTATCTACGTACTCACAACCACCGTAGTAACGACGGCCCGGATAACCTTCTGCGTATTTGTTTGTTAGTACTGTACCCTGCGCCTGCATTACGGCTTTAGATACAATATTTTCAGAGGCTATCAGCTCAATCCCCATCTCCTGACGATCAAACTCTTCATTTACTGCAGACAGCAGATCAGCATCGCGCTCTGCTAAGTCTTGGGTAAAAAATGCTTCGCAAACAGCGTCGTTGCGATACAGATCACTGTGACTCATGATTTTTTATTCTCTTATTTTTTATTACGAAGATTCAGCAGGCAACCACGTTAACAGCCAGCCCACCTTGAGAGGTTTCTTTATATTTGTCCTGCATATCCAGACCTGTTTGACGCATCGTTTCGATAACAGAGTCTAGAGATACATGATGTTTACCATCACCACGTAGGGCTAAGCGTGCAGCATTTATCGCCTTAACCGCCCCCATAGTGTTACGTTCGATACAAGGCACTTGCACCAGACCGCCAATCGGGTCACAGGTCAGGCCTAAGTTATGCTCCATCCCAATTTCTGCAGCGTTCTCGATTTGCTGATTAGTACCGCCCATCACGGCACAAAGTGCACCAGCAGCCATAGAACAAGCCACACCGATCTCACCTTGGCAGCCCACTTCGGCAGCCGAGATAGAAGCGTTCTTCTTATAAAGCATGCCAATAGCAGCGGATGTCGCTAAGAAATCGAAAATACCTTGTCGATTTGAACCCGGGACAAAACGGTCGTAGTAAGCTAGAACAGCAGGGATAACACCGGCAGCACCATTTGTTGGCGCCGTCACCACACGACCGCCCGCTGCGTTCTCTTCGTTAACCGCAATAGCAAATAGATTGACCCAATCCATTACAGTTAACTGATCTTTCAGTGCTGCTTCTGGGTTAGACTTAAGCTCTTCATAAAGCTCGTGGGCACGGCGTTTAACATTCAAACCACCCGGTAGCTCACCCTCTTCTGTACAGCCACGCTTAATGCAGTGATCCATCACCTGCCAAAGGTTCCACAGGCGCTCTTCTAACACGTCTTGTTCGGCCCAAGTCAGCTCATTGGCTAAAACGATTTCAGCAATGGTTTTGCCTTCACGTTCACAGACTTCTAATAGCTCAACGCCATTATCGAAGTGGAAAGGAAGTTTGAATTCAGGCTCAGCATCTTTATCTTTACCCGCTTCGGCGTCACTTAGTACAAAGCCACCGCCTACGGAGTAAAAGATGTTGTCGTGTAAAATAATGCCGGCTGCATCGTACGCTTTAAAATGCATGCCGTTTGGATGCTTTGGTAAAGACTCACCAAAGTTAAAAGGCAGATCCGTTTCAGGGTTGAACGCAATAATGCGCTCGCCTGCTAAATTGATCTGCTTAGTGTTACGAATCTGATCAACGTAAACAGGCACTTTATCTGGATCGACTAGGTCTGGTTTTTCACCCATTAGACCGATCATCACAGCAACATCCGTTGCGTGACCTTTACCTGTCATCGCCAAAGAACCGAACAAACCTACATGTACTGAGGCAACTTGATCCAGTTGATCACGCTCACGCAATTCATCTAAGAAACGGTTAGCCGCAACAACCGGGCCTACCGTATGAGAACTGGAAGGACCAATCCCTACTTTATATAGATCAAAAATACTTAATGGCACTGTGACCTCACTACAGCGGTCTAACCGCTCTTTTTATTATTTTATTTATCTACTCTTTAAACCGTCTCTATGTACGGTTGCGGTGATAGTCCGCTGATTAAAGAGCTATATAACTTCGAACAAATTGATCGTTATTTGTTCAAATACCGTCGATTTGATTTCAGACTAGCAGTGAGATTTTCCAAAATCAACAAAAAGTTTCCTATTGGAAACTTTTTTCATTTAAATCCAGTTTTATTGCTCTCAAATTCACCTTAAACGCTTCTTGCTACATTAAAGCCTATGCCTAATTTCATACACGCACCTAGGTCGACAGTGGCAGCACCTATGAATAAAAAGCAGTCTAAAACTAGCTTACGACCGAAGATTCATCATAGTAAACCGCCCTGCTGATAAGCTTTTTAGCCTACACGCCTAAGATGAAAATTTTTCCCGTAACGCCAACCGCTTGTTTTTATTAAGCTTTATTCAAAAAAAAAGAAATTAGATAGCTCTAATCAAATCTTTTTCAACATATTTTCGTTGAAATTAATTTTCCCTTACGCTAGCTTTGTTTCGTATTGGAAACTTATTTCACAGATAACCTTTCTTTTTCTTGAGTGACAGATTCAAGCGAAGTAAGCGAAGCCGAAAGCTTCACCTTTTGTAAGTAAGTATGTTTGGAAATCTAAAAGCTCTGCCCTAGTGCTTTAAGAAGTTTTAAACAATCCAAGTGCGTTCAAATAAAAATAACAATCCGATTGGAGTCTAGGTTCATGGAAACATTAACCTCTATCATCAGCAGCATTAATGGGATCGTGTGGGGTCCTATGATGCTTGTTCTTATTCTTGGCGTTGGTTTATTCCTAATGCTGGGTCTACGTCTTATGCCTCTTCTTAAACTAGGTACGGGTTTCAAACTTCTGTTCGAAGGCCGTAAAACTAAAAAAGGAGAAGAAAAAGAAGGCGAAATCTCTCCCTTCCAAGCACTAATGACTGCGCTATCAGCAACAGTTGGTACTGGTAACATTGCCGGTGTAGCAACTGCTGTGTTCCTAGGCGGACCTGGTGCTCTATTCTGGATGTGGTGTACCGCACTAGTTGGTATGGCAACTAAGTTCTCTGAAGCAGTACTTGCTGTGAAGTACCGTGAAGTAGACGAAGAAGGCCGCCATGTTGGTGGTCCGATGTACTACATCAAAAACGGTCTTGGCGCTAAGTGGGCTTGGCTAGGTACTGCATTTGCAATCTTTGGTGCAGTAGCCGCTTTCGGTATCGGTAACACAGTACAGTCCAACTCTGTTGCAGACGTTCTAGAGTCTAACTTTGGCCTAGATGTTTGGGTAACAGGCTTGATTCTAATGGTACTTGTAGGTGCTGTTCTTATTGGTGGTATCAAGCGTATCGGCGCAGTTGCTGGTTCTCTAGTACCTCTAATGGCAATTGCTTACCTAGGTGCTGGCCTTGTAGTACTAGCTATTAATGCTGAAGCAATCCCAGCAGCATTGGATCTAGTATTCACTCACGCATTCTCTCCAGCCGCGGCTGAAGGTGGCTTTGCGGGTGCTGCTGTTTGGGCTGCTATCCGTTTCGGTGTAGCACGTGGTGTTTTCTCTAACGAAGCGGGTCTAGGTTCTGCACCTATTGCCCATGCTGCGTCTCAAACAAAAGATCCTGTTCGCCAAGGTCTAATCGCGATGCTGGGTACGTTTATCGATACCCTAATCATCTGTTCGATTACTGGTCTGGTTATCATTACATCTGGTGCTTGGACATCAGGCGAGTCTGGCGCAGCACTAACGTCTGCAGCTTTCGCTCATGCACTTCCTGGTGTTGGTAACTACCTAGTAGCTATCGCTCTAGCGGTATTCGCTTTCACTACAATCATCGGTTGGTCCTTCTACGGCGAACGCTGTGTTGAGTTCCTATTCGGTGTTAAAGCGATCAAACCATACCGTGTTCTTTGGATTATTGCGGTGCCTGTAGGCGCAATCGTAAGTCTGGATTTCATCTGGCTAGTAGCAGATACGCTAAATGCCATGATGGCTCTGCCTAACTTGATTGCTCTGGCGCTATTGAGCCCAGTTGTCTTCAAACTGACTAAAGAGTACTTCGCGCGTAACGGTGCTCCAGTTGATACAACTGACGGTAAAAACGCTTAATCAGTCAAGCTAAAGATCGGATCACCGACGGTGGTCCGATCCTTTAAACCCTGAACAATCTGTTGAAAGAGTTTTACCCCAATAGAGCTTTTCCATCAGATTGCACTTAAAGAACTGTAGTCAAAGCACTGCACCTGAAGAACACGAGCAGCTTCGTAAATACGAAGGCTGCACAGAACAAGCATTATGGAGAACACAATGTCCGAACTGAGCAAAACACCTCTATATGACCTGCACATTGAGCTAGGTGGAAAAATGGTACCTTTCGCAGGTTTTGAAATGCCGGTTCAATACCCGCTAGGTGTAAAGAAAGAACACGTTCACACTCGTGATCACGCAGGTCTTTTTGATGTATCTCACATGGGTCAGGTTAAGCTAACAGGCGAAAATGCTGCAGCTGAACTAGAGAAACTAGTGCCTGTAGACATTATCGATCTACCAGCAGGCAAACAGCGTTATGCCCTTTTCACTAATGATGAAGGCGGCATCATGGACGACCTGATGGTGACTAACTACGGTGACCACCTTTACGTTGTAGTTAACGCTGCATGTAAAGATCAGGACATCGCTCACATGCGTGCAAACCTTGGTGAAGGCGTTGAGTTGGAAGTTCTAGATGATCGTGCATTGGTTGCACTTCAAGGCCCAGAAGCGGCACAAGCATTATCGCGCATCTGCCCAGAAGTAAACGAACTTGTATTTATGGACTCTCGTCACATCGCTATCGATGGTGTTGATTGCTTCGTGAGCCGTTCTGGTTACACAGGTGAAGATGGTTATGAGATCTCTATCCCTTCTGCTGATGCAGATCGCCTATGCCGCCTATTCCTAGAGCAGCCTGAAGTTGAGTTTATTGGTCTTGGTGCACGTGACTCTCTACGTTTGGAATCTGGTCTTTGCTTATACGGTCACGACCTAGATCCAACAACGACACCAATCGAAGGCAGCCTTATCTGGGCGATCAGCAAGTGCCGTCGTGCCGATGGCGAACGTGCTGGCGGTTTCCCAGGTGCTGACAAGATCCTTGATCAGATCGCTAACAAAAACTACAGCCGTAAGCGTGTTGGCCTTATCGCATCAGGTAAAGCTCCGATCCGTGAAGGCGCTGACCTTGTTAATGCTGACGGTGAAAAAATCGGTACTGTTACTTCTGGCAGCTTCGGCCCGACAGTAGGCAAGCCAGTAGCTATGGGTTATGTAGAAACTGCTTACTCTGCACTTGAAACAGAAGTTTTCGCTCTAGTACGTGGCAAGCAGCTACCAATGGTGGTTTCTAAAGCACCATTTATTGAGCAGCGTTACTACCGCGGTTAATCCGTTTCCATCCCTGTAAGTCTTGAGGCCGGGCTGTCACCCTTATCAGCTTGGCCTCTATTTTTAATTGAACATCGCGAGGTGTCACTATGGAATTGATTCCACTACAAGAGCTGAAAGGCGAATCAAAAATGTCTCGTCTGCGTCACAAACCAGACCCAGAAAGAGAACGCCTACGTAAACCGGAATGGATTCGTATAGATGCCCGCTCAAATGCCAATGTAAAAAAGGTTAAGAAACAACTTCGCGACCTTAAATTACATACGGTTTGTGAAGAAGCATCATGCCCTAACTTGGCTGAGTGCTTTAGTCACAAAACAGCAACATTGATGATAATGGGTGCTATTTGTACTCGTCGCTGCCCTTTCTGTGATGTAGCACATGGTCGACCAATGGCGCTTGATCCAGAAGAACCAAAGAATTGTGCATCCACAATCGACAAGCTCGGTCTTAAATATGTAGTTATCACTTCGGTAGATCGTGACGATCTAAGAGATGGTGGTGCTGCACATTTCGCTGAAGTAGTAAATGAAGCACGTAAAGTCAGTGAAGATCTGAAAGTTGAGATTTTAGTCCCAGATTTTCGCGGCAAAGTTGATCTTGCATTAGAGATCCTATCTCAGCAGGTTCCAGATGTTCTGAATCACAATATGGAAACTGTGCCTAGTTTGTACCCATCGGTGCGCCCGGGTGCGGATTACCATAATTCCCTTAACTTGCTTTACCAATTTAAGCGTTTAAATCCAGAAGTCGATACAAAATCTGGATTGATGGTTGGTTTGGGTGAAACCAAAGAAGAGATCATCAAAGTAATGAAAGATCTTCGTGCTAATGATGTCGATATGTTAACCATTGGCCAATACCTACAGCCAAGTAAGTATCACCTAGCTGTAGAGCGTTATGTAACACCTGAAGAATTTAAAGAGTACGAAGAGATCGGTTACGAACTTGGCTTTAAGAATGTTGCCAGTGGCCCGATGGTTCGCTCCTCTTACCACGCTGATTTACAGGCGAAAGCCCTGTAAAGGAGTAAAAATGTCTATGCAAAACAATACTAACAAGGCCCCTCAAGGTGGCACGCTGGTTCACTTGAATATTCAAGCAGCGATAGACAACGACAGCCGGATTAACAGCATTATTGTGAGAGAACGCCCTTTTATTGGCGATCTTGCACTGGATGCCGAGCCTGACCAAGATCTGCTTATTGCCGTGGGTGAAGTGATGGGCGTGGCACAACCACTAACGGTTAATCGCATCTCCTGCATGGGCCGCTTAGCGATTCTTTGGATAAACGAAAACCGTTGGTTGGTACTGCCGCCTACGGGTGCACATGAATCCGTTTTTCAAGCACTTCGCGAAACCTTTGGCGAAGATCTTAAACTAGAAACCTCCGAAGACGGCTCAAAAGCGTATCTAAATAAAGCAGCAATTCATTACCTGCTAAGCAGCTCTAATACCCAGCAGTTTTCATGCTTACCCGTGACTGATGTTGAGCTAGCTGAAGGCATCAACATTATGTCTCTGCACGACACTAAGGATTACGACATTCTAGTGCGTAAGAGCTGTGCAGAAAGCCTATGGCAGTGGCTACAAAAGAACACTGAATCACCAAAAAATCACTAACAGATACACCTGTAGGACAAAGACCGATAATGTCAGTTTACACCGCAGTTAGCTTTTCAGAACTTCAAACCTACCTTCAGAACTACTCTGTCGGTGAGTTACAAAGCTATAAAGGCATTAGTGCAGGCGTTGAGAACAGCAACTTTTTTGTCGATACCGATCAAGGCCGCTTTGTCCTAACACTGGTTGAATCTGTACATAAAGAGAAACTGTCCTTTATTCTGGGTCTTGTTGATCATCTCGCGATTAACGATCTGGCCTGCGCTCAACCAATCCATCTTAACAACGGTAATCTATTTGGAACGCTTAACGGCAAACCCGCCGTGTTAATGAACTGCTTAGAAGGCGCTCCACTAGAACAACCAACGCTTTCACAAGCAAGAACAATTGGCAGTACCCTCGCTCAGTTCCACCAGCTATCGTCACAACTAGAGCTCAATGAATACAGCCATATTCCGCAGTGGTGTAACGAGCTAGCATCTCGCGTGTTACCAAAGCTAGATAAAGAGCAACAAGCACTATTACAAAACAGTTTGATGGAAACCGGTGATATCGACTGGACTACATTACCCTCAGGACCTGTGCACGCAGACCTTTTCCCAGACAACGCTATGTTTGATGGTGATCGGCTATCAGGCCTGATCGATTTCTACCATGCTTGCTCCACACCTTATCTATACGATCTGAGCGTTACCCTTAATGCGTGGTGCTTTGACGAAACCAATAATCAGTTTGATAACCAAAAAGCGCAGCAAATGCTGCTCATGTATCAGGAGATCCGCCCTTTAGATCCGATGGAGATCGATCTGCTACCGGCAATGATGAAAACTGCAGCATTACGCTTCTGGTTATCCCGCCTTCGTGACATCCACTTTCCGACAGTTGGAGAAAATGTCACACAAAAGAATCCACAAGGAAAACAAGCGCTTTTAGAACGTCTAAAGACCGACTTTCCAGTTATTCTTTAAACGTCTAAAAAAATTATTTTTATAGCTCCCTATTCTGGTTCAAACGCACCAAAATAGGGCTGCTGTTCTGCACCACGCTGCTAGCCCTTTAAATATGGCAACTCCTTAGTTGAATCAAACTCATCTTTCGCAGCTGCAACATGAATTTCAATACTTGAATGAATATTCATAGTGAATTTTTATCCTCCTAATGTATTAGAGAATCTTAGATTCCTCTCCTAAACTCTAATTTGCCGGTTTGGAGAGAGACCGGAAGAGGCTTAAACACGTATCAATGCAACACCAATAAAAATGACCTGTAAAAGGCAGAGGAAGAGAGAAATGTTAACCTACGAAGAGTGTCTGGAACTAAGTGACCTAACTGCAGACGAAGTAGATGCCATTGCAGAACACGAACACATGGACCCAATGATTGCCATGGCCCTCGGCCATTACATGATTACCCACGATGGCGAACAGAAGATTCAACGCATCATTATGGATGACATAGAAAAAGCCCAGCGCGATCACAACTATGCTCATGCAGAAATGCTGCAAAAAGTACTTAACCACTTTATAGCGACTCACCCTGAGCACGGTGCACGCCGAGCGGCAGCTTAAGTACTTACCAATTTCATAGCGAAACCTTCCCCTTCGATACCGGTTTATGGGTGCATTTGCACCCTAACCGGGTCACTTTTGATAAGCATCAACACCCTATAATACTAGCCCTGCTAAAGTAGATTTCTATCTCTAAATATCGCTGATAAGCCGTAAGCTATGACATATAAACGCCCCAACCCAGCAAAACGCCCTACCCCAAATGAGCACCAAGATAGCTACGTTTATCAAATCCGAAATAGCCTCTACATCAACTTAACCGACCGCTGCACTCTTGCCTGCCAGTTCTGCCCAAAACATAACGGCTCAACCGAAGTTAAAGGTCACGAACTCTATCTAAGCAAACGCCCAGAAGCAGACACCATTATTCCCTTAATCGGCAACCCGACCGATTATGATGAGATCGTTTTCTGCGGCTATGGCGAACCCACCTTACGCTTAAAAACCCTTTTACAAATCGCTAATTGGGTAAAAGAAAACGGCGGCAATACCCGTATCAACACCGACGGACTTGGTAGCCTCTTCCACAAACGCGATATAGTGCCTGAACTGTCTGAATGCATAGATTCACTATCCGTCTCGCTTAATGCTCAAAACGAAGTGATCTACCAGCAACATTGCCAACCTGTCCTGCCCGACTCTTACCAAGCAGTACAAGCCTTTATCAAACGTGCCAACGAGCTAATTGATGATGTACAAGTATCCGCAATTAATGGTTTAGATGGTGTTGATATTGCTCAGTGTCGGGAGATTGTTGAAGGATTAGGTGCTGAGTTTAAGCAGAGAGAATTGGATATTGTCGGTTGAATTCAGGACGCTGACGCTAGAGGACGCCTTTGGCTAGAGATCGCTACGCTTTTAGGACGCCACTTCGTGGCTAGAGAAAATAAATAGTTAACCTTTTTCAATTACATAAACTCACTAACCTTAAGCATGCCCCCTTACATACCTAAGATTAGAAGCTTGGTCTATTGCTGATTAGTAACTTCAGATTCACCATGCATAGGCAATACAAAGCACAACACTCCTAAGAAGATATAATCCAGCATCTGGTTTACAGCGGACCATTCTTGCAAAATATAATGCCCTACCAGCAAGCTCAGCATAAATCCAAACCAACCGTACATAGTGTAAGCTTTGAGTCTAGGCACCAACAGGGCTAAACCTAAGCCTACTTCGATATACTGAATACAACTTAGATACATATCGATCAGGATTGCAGGCAGTTGAATGCGCAGATCCCCTTGGAATAAGCCAGAGTAGTAATTTACAAAGCCACCGTCGCTAAAAAATTTACTGGTTCCAGCCGTTATCAAGATAATAGCCATGGTTATGCGCACTATACGTTCCGCATCTCTTAAGCGTGCAGGATTGATCAGGATCTCTTTGGACATGTTTATTCCCGTTTCTAAAAGTAAGTAAAGAGGACCGGATAACCGACCTCCAATTCACCAGATTTACGTTCTTTAAAACCACCCTTTGCTGCGGTGAGTTGCTTTATTCCTGCAGCCTTCACTCTCTTAATCAGAATAAAGAGATACAACAAAGCGATAGAGCTCATCTATTTGAATCGAAGTATGCCCACAATAAGATGTATTTACTATACATTTAGTTATTAATAGATTGTTTCACTTTCATTAACAATCGAGATTAGTCTCATGGATCGTATTACCTGTATGCAGGTATTTACTGTAGTGGTCAAAGAAAAAGGCTTTTCAGCAGCAGCTCGAAAGCTTGGCATTTCTAAAGTACAAGTAAGTAACTATATCGCGCAGTTAGAAACAGAACTCGGTGTAAGATTATTAAACCGTACTACGCGGCAAATAAGCCTAACAACAACGGGATTTGCATACCTTGAGCCCTGCAATGATTTGCTAGAAAGCTTTAACAGCCTCCACCATTCTGTAAAAGAACTGCATCAAACACCTCAAGGGCTGCTGAAAATTTCAGCGCCAAGCACCTTTGCAGAAATTCACTTAACGCCTGTGTTAAGCACCTTTAAAGAAAAGTACCCCGAAGTACAGATAGACCTTCAGCTCAATGATCGTTATGTGGATTTGATTGATGAAGGCTACGACTTAGCCATCCGGATTGGTAAACCTCAAGATTCCTCTCTAATTGCTAAACCAATCAGCACTATACATAGTTATTTGTGCGCTAGCCCAAAATACCTAAAACAGCATTCTGAAATCAAAATATTAAGCGATCTACACAACCATCAGTTAATCGCAGACACAAATTATCGTTCGGGCAAGGTTTGGAAGTTTAGCCATAAAGAAGATGGGCAACGTCAATCGATAGAGGTAAATGCGGGGCTCAATATCAACAGTGCTCAGGCAGTTAACGCTTTGGTTTTAAACGGACAAGGCATAAGCCTTTGTCCCGATTTTGTGGTTAAGCCCTATATCGAAACCGGAGCAATTAAACATCTACTTCCTGAATGGCTGGCCCCAACAATGGAGCTTTCAGCCATCTATCCAAGTAGGCAGCACGTCACTGCCAAAGTCCACTTGTTCATTGATGAATTTTCCGCGTACTACCAAGGACAAGGTTAAAGGGATCATAGCCTTAATCTCCGACAATTATAGCTATAGCTTATAGCTGGTATTAATTGTTAAAGTGCAGTTAAACCCTTCCTACCTATCAGAACACGCTAGACCACAAGTTGAAGAGGATGCCTTATGGAGATCAGTACTTGGATTGCATTTATCTCGATAGCGCTGGTGGCAACGATCACCCCTGGGCCTGCAATTTTATTAGTGCTGTCCCATTCTCTTAAAACTGGCTGGAAGTCTTCCCTATATACGATTTTAGGGAATATAACTGGGCTATTTGTGATGTCATCATGTGCTGTCTTAGGCCTGAGTGCATTAGTCCTCAGTTCTTCAACAGCGTTTATGGTCATCAAATATCTCGGCGCGATCTATCTTGTATACCTCGGCATAAAGATCTGGCGTTCAAATCTGTCTTTAAAGACTTCAGACCTTATTGAGCACACTAAGCCTAGAAAGCACAGCTATTTTCTTCAGGGAGTTCTGGTCGCACTAACCAACCCTAAAGCAATCGTATTTACTACTGCTTTGTTTCCCCAATTCATTACGATTGAGGCGGACCTACTGCCGCAGTTTTCATTATTAGTCAGTACATTTTTATGCTGTTCAGCTACTTGCCTTATTAGCTATAGCTACTGGGGATCAAGGCTTTTAAAGCGCTCTAAGTCACTTTCCGATTCACACTGGATTCCACGTACAATTGCTAGTACCTTCATTGGTACTGGTATAGCTTTAGCAATATCAAGCCGACAATAATAACTAAGATCATTTCTAAATAAGCCTTCCTTTGCTTAAACAGGATTAATCTTACTTTCAGTTAGCATTTACAAGAAAAATCCATCTATGCTTGTTATCATCAACATCCTGATTTTCAGTAAATAAGACTAGACTCTTTTTCAAGTTCCTTGACCTTATAAGTACCAGCCTAAGAAGGGGTGTTCCCTATATGAGGGACAAAAAGATTATTTTTTTCGGTGCCGTCGGTGCCGGCAAAACAACTGCAATCAACACCATAAGCGAAGGCAAGAGCTTTAACACTGAAGCAAATGCATCAGATAGCACATCAGAACAAAAAATAACCACTACTGTAGCGATGGACTACGGTTATGTTACCTCATCTACCAATCAACGCATTCATTGTTATGGAACGCCTGGGCAAGAACGTTTCCAATTTATGTGGGACATAATAACTTCCAACTTAGCTTCTGGTTATTCAGGTGAGATCTTATTCCTAGATAACAGCCGCAAGTACCCTCAACATGATCTTCACTTCTATACAAAAAAATTTCGCCACCTTATTGACGATAAGCCTTTGATTATTGCGGTGACGAAATCTGATATAGAAGCAAATCCATCAATCTCTCAGTATAAAGGCTGGCTACACGAGCTTGGTATTCAAGCACCTGTTTATTTTATTGATGCCCGCAAAAAAGAAGACATTCTATTTTTGTTAGAGGAACTACTCCCCGATCAAGCTCAAGTAATAAATGAGATGAATAGCGTTTCTGTGGTTGAAGATGAGTTAAACCTAGACGACGTTATCCAATACACTGAGAATAGAATTGATTTCTCAGATAAGGTACTGAGCAAAATCTCCCTCCTAGAAGGTGTAGTCGGCATTGCTTTGATAACTCCAGAGGGTAAGTTAGGCCATTCAACTCTGGATACGGAATTTCTTATTGAGTTATTAGAATTTTTAACTTCTACCCCTTCTACTTTGGCAGATCAAAATAAAAGCGATCATTTAGTTAGCATTGAGCTCGCATCAGAAGAAAACTATCACTTTGTAATCGACTTCTTCGACGATGTTGTACTAGCCACACTGTGCACGAAACACCTTACAACTGCGGCACTGAAACAACAGATAGAAAACATAATTCAGTGGTAAAGACTTTTACATAAAACGTTAAAACACTTAATTGAATTTTTAGCACCACTGGAAAAACAGATCCCAGACAAATGAAAAGTTAAGTTCTTATGCATTTTCCTGCGTTCAGAATTTTAACTGTAAAGCGCCAAAAAAAATGCCACCTCAAGGGTGGCATTTTTGATTAGTATTTACTTATTCAGGTCAAAGCTGGAACTTCATCACTAACTGATTAAGTTCGTGCGCTTCTCTACGAATTTGATCCGTCGCTTCAACCACACGATCAGTATCGCGCTTAGTTTGGCCCGCAATATCAGAGATATTTACTACACGATGATCAATATCCGCTGCTACAGAAGACTGCTCCTCTGCTGCAGTAGAGATCATGGTGTTCATTGAAGAGATCGTATTCGCAGACGAGATAATCTGCTCCAGCACCGCTGCTGCAGAGTTTGCAAGCTCACTACTACGATCCGCAAGATCGGTACTTACACCCATTGAAGATACTGCAGATTCCGCTTTGCTCTGTAAACGTTCGATAATCTGCTGAATCTCTTGCGTGGATTGCTGTGTACGCTGTGCCAAGGTGCGTACCTCATCCGCAACAACTGCGAAGCCTCGGCCCTGATCACCTGCACGTGCCGCCTCGATTGCCGCGTTCAACGCCAGAAGGTTTGTCTGCTCTGCGATGTCATTTATCACAGAAGTCACATTACCAACCGCAAGCGTCTCAGCTTCAAGTTCCTTAATAGCCGATGCTGTTTTGTTCAGCATCTCGAGCATTTCTTGTGCTTGGTTGCCGGATTGACCAACCACATCACCACCACTCTTAGCATGGATGTCGGTCTCTTGTGCTGCTTGTTCAGCTTCAACGGCATTATTTGCAACTTCCTGCACTGTAGCGCTCATCTCAGTCATCGCTGCAGCAACCAGTTCGATATCCTCGTATTGTCGGCTTACACCATTGCTCGCATCAGAGGTAGCATCCACAACGTTAGTTACATGACGTTCGGTATTTCGCGCTACTGTCTGTACAGTCCTCAGAAGATCACCAACATGGTTCAGCATGTTGTTGTAGGCATTGAACATCTGTCCAATTTCATTATCAGTATGGGTAATATCAAAACGATGCGAGAAGTTGCCCTGACCTACTTCCACCATACGTGCGTTTAAACGCTTGATGTTATTCATTAGCATGCTTAAACCAAATACTCGGCCAAACACAACTAACAGTAAAATACCCACTACACAGAAAAACGCGATCAATAGTTGATTCATACTGGTCGCACTTGCTTGTTTCGTTAGCATTCCAACTGCTTTGTTCATCTCCTTAAGGATGACCGGTGATTGCTTTTTGATTTCGGCAAGCGTGGTATCACTTGGTTGATCAACATGGTTGTTAATCAAAGTTTTATAACTACCCCACAACTGATCAACGTGCTGCATCTGCTTCACGATAGTTGGATCTGTAATTGGGTTCATACCCAATGCTGCGTCACCCATCATGATCGTTTTATGAGAAGACTCGAACAGTTCCATGGTTTTACGCAGCGTGGTTTGCTGCTCAACATTAGCAGCAACCAACAGAGCTTCTTTTGCAATTTTTTGACTCAACATACGCTGACGACCCGCCATATCAATGGTCTGAGGATTGATCGACATGCTGAAGTAAAGACTGATCCCTGAAGACGCTGCTAGTATAAATACCAACGCGTATGACAAGGTGAATTGACTATTAAGCGTTTTAAAACCGCAAGTTCTTAAAACTGTATCTATTAAATTAGCTAGAGACCGGAACATGACCCCTCCTTGGCTAGTGGAGAAATAAACTTAAGAAAAATAATTAATAACTAAGCAACGAGGCAAACCGAACTCCCGCCCTAGTTTCGTTGAGCAATTGTATGCAAAGGTATACGGTATTTACTTGTTCAAGATCAAGTAATTGTGGGAACGGGTGGTGATGATATAAAAAAGCCCCAAAACATCTCTACTTTAGGGCTTTCTAACATCACTATCGAGCCAAGCTTTATTAATTACTCGTGCGTTACCACTGCGATACGAATGGAATCCATCTTCAATGACGCACCATCAACAGCAGCTAAAAGATCTTCTTCGCGAATAGTTAGAGCCTCTAGCTCTTCATCACGGATATTTGGATTTACCTTAGCCAGCGCCTTTAATCGATCTAGCTCTGTTTCCATCTGCTCAGCAATGGATTCTTTTGCTTGCACCAACAGGTCCGCTTCAGTTTGTTCAACCTGCTCTTCCAGCTTAGCAACCAGCTCGGTAATCTCATCGCGGGTATGTTTTACCAAGTTATAAGCAACATTCTTACCTACACGCTTACCCAATGTAGCGAAGTGCTGTTCGGTAATAACACCGGTCAGATCATTTCCGTTACTGTCAATTACACGACGAACACACGCATCTGGCAGATAACGTTGCAACTGCAGAGAACGATCAGAAATGGAATGTATTCTGAAAACAGCTTCAATCAGCAAGCTACCCGCTTTCAGTGGTAGAAGCTTCATTGTGCAAAGGGTTGAGCTACCGTAGCTGCCCTCAAGCATCATCTCCATCCCGCCAGAGACCATTGGGTGCTCCCAGCTTAGGAAATGCATATCTTCACGAGACAGTGCTTCGTTACGCTGGAAAGTAGCAGTCATACCGTCACTTGGTAAGCCAGGGAAATGACTATTCAGCATATGATCACCCGGATGGAGGATCACACCATTAATGCCTGTAGTTTCTTGTTCAACACCAAAGTGATCAAAGATACGGCCCATAAAGGAGGCTAACTTGCCCGGCTGACTATCTTCTTCAACCGCATCTAACAGCTCTTCAGCCATACCAGCATTACAGGAGTTCAGCTCGAGCAAACGATCACGACCTTCCTGCAACTCAGCCAGCAACGCTGCTTGCGTCTGAGCCGTTTCGTCGATTAGTGAATCAACTGCAGTCTGATCAAGCGGGTTTTCCATGCACTCATGTAACTGAGCGGCATATTGCTGCAACAGTGATTGCCCCGTTGGGCATACCTGTTCGAACGCACCTAAACCCTCTGCGTACCAACGCAGCAACACAGATTGCGCACTGTCAGCAAAGTAAGGTACATGGATATTTACATCTTGAAGTTGACCAATACGGTCAAGGCGACCAATACGCTGCTCCAGTAGATCCGGGTTCATAGGCAAATCGAACATCACCATGTGATGCGCAAACTGGAAATTACGACCTTCACTACCAATCTCAGAACAGATCAGAAGCTGAGCCCCCTGCTCAGAATCAGCGAAGTAAGCCGCTGCACGGTCACGCTCAACAAGGCTCATGCCTTCATGGAACAATGCAGTCCGCTTACCTTCAAATAGGCGTAGCTGTTTTTCCAATGTAATTGCCGTTTGCGCGTGAGCACAAATCACTAGAACCTTCTCACCTTTGAAATCTTCCAGCCATTTAATCAACCAATCGGCACGGTTATCTTCTAATAACCAAGCAGAACCTTCACCATTACCGATCAAAGATTCAGGGTGCAGCTGACGCTCCATTGGCGCATCTGCAATCACTTCCTTATATGCATCAGGCAGTGGTAGCTCATAGCTATGAAGTTTACGTTCAGGGAAGCCTTGAACACTTTCACGTGTGTTACGGAAAAGCACTCGGCCTGTACCGTGCTGATCTAACAAGGTACGTACTGTTTTCTCAATTAACTGTTCGCGCTCTTCAGAATCATCATCTTTATGAACTTCCAGATGATCAGCCATCTCATCGCCCAGATACTGGTGCAAGAGCGCAGTAAACTCTTCATCTTGTAAAGCTTTATCCCAACCTTCTGGGTTTTGTAGCGTTTCAATTAGCTGGTTTACACATTTGAATGTTTGCTCTTCTTCAATGAACTTTTGCAGATCGTAGTAGCGATCTGGATCTAACAAGCGTAAGCGAGCAAAGTGACTTTCAATGCCCAACTGCTCAGGCGTTGCAGTCAACAACAACAGACCTTTTACGTGCTGTGCTAGGCTTTCAATACAGGTATAAGCATGGCTGGCGCCCTCTTCACTCCAACCTAGATGATGAGCTTCATCCACCACCATCAGATCCCAACCTGCTTCTACCGCTTGTTCAAGATGTTTCTCATGCTGAGTGAACAGTGACAATGGGCTTAATACCAATTGTGCTGACTCAAATGGGTTGCCTTCACTCTCAGCGCAACGACCTTCATCCAAAATAGAGAAATGCAGGTTAAAGCGACGCAACATCTCCACCAGCCACTGGTGAATCAAACTATCAGGAACAACAACTAAAACTCGGCTCGCTAAACCAGACACAAGCTGTTGATGAAGAATTAAACCGGCTTCGATGGTTTTACCCAAACCTACTTCATCGGCTAGCAATACACGTGGGGCTGTACGCTTACCGACTTCAGACGCAATATAAAACTGGTGTGGTAAATATTGAACGCGAGGACCGATCAAACCATAAGCAGCGGAATTATGATGCTTATGTTGCAGTTTAAGTGTTTCTTGACGAAGTTCGTAGTGACGAAGTTTGTCGATCTGCCCTGCAAATAAACGCTCATAAGGCTTACTAAAATGAACCGCACTTTCTAAAGACGCTTCATGAATAATCTGTTCGTCACCTTCGGCATCATCACCAAAATAGATAACACAGCCTTTACTTTCTTGATGTTCAGTAACAGTGATAGACAGACCATCATCATCGGAGATCTGATCGCCAATCGGATACACAATACGACTCAAAGGAGCATTGCTTTGCGCGTAAGTACGCTCTTCACCGATCGCCGGGAAAAAAATTGTTACACTGCGATTAACCAATTCAGTGACTACACCTAAACCTAACTCAGCTTCTGTGTAGCTGTACCAACGTTGGCCGACCTGAAAATCTTCTGTCATGAACTCTTCGCTTACTAAGGGCTGGAAAAATAGCTGGGCATAATAGGCAGTTACAGCCCGAAAGCCAAACGGTTTTAAGCTTTTGTAAATTTTAGTTGGCGTTATACTGTTCGCAACCCTGATCTATACGAAAAGAAGGTGAAATTTGATGAAATTTTATACTCCTATCGTTCTTATACTAACCGGTGTTGTTTTAAGCGGTTGCTCAAGTACGTCAAAACAGTCGTCTGCTCCAACTGTATCTATGCAGGCACAATCACCTGTGAGCCAAGCTTTACTTGATCAATATAGTAGTTGGGCAGGAACACCCTATCGTCTTGGTGGGAACAATAGATCAGGTATCGATTGCTCCGCATTTACCCAGGTCACGTTCCGAGATCAGTTTGGTGTAGATATTCCACGTACGACGCGCGATCAACTGGGCAGTGGTTACAACATTCCTAAAAGCCAGTTAAAGGCTGGTGATTTAGTCTTCTTTCAAACAGGCTATAAACAAAGACATGTAGGCATTTATATTCAGGAAGGCCAGTTCCTACACGCCTCTACCAGTAAAGGGGTGATCATTAGTCGATTAGATAACTCCTATTGGCAAAAACACTATTGGACAGCGCGGAGACCTAAAGGCATTGGAGTGTGGTAGCGGTTAATCTCCACCGCCACAACCTCCCCCGCACCCAGAGTCGTCACTAGAACTGCACCCTCCACCTCCGCAGCCGATGTGACTGGCACAGTAACCATCGTTTTCACGACCTTTGCAATTTAACTGGTAGGTGAAGCCATCCTCAATTTTTAGTTCAGAATCAATCGCGAACAAAAGAGGTAAACGTGTCGGAGCCTTAGGATCTATCCCCTCCCGTAAACATGAATATTTCCAAACTCGTTTAATCCCCTCGTGGGCTTGGGTTGGTTTTGTCATCGCTTCTGCTGGGATGTGATGCAGAAATCGTCCAAGCGCTCTAGAACAGAACAACTCATAATCACGAGTAAACAAAATAAACTCATGCCATACCACATCCACCGCTTGCGATGGCATGGCTATGACTCTGTTTTTTGCCGCCAGACTGATTAGAAAGAATTCCCTTAACCCTTCCATCACCTTGTCACAATCCGTATCAGACAGATGTGGATAACGCTTTCGAAGCTCTACTGTCAATCGTTCAGGAAAAACGTAACTTTCGATAAGTTCACTACGCTTCTTTTTAACCTTTCGCTGTCGCAGTTGCCAAAACAAAATAAAGAGAAAAACAGAGATAAACGATAACGCTATAAAGCTCATTATATACCCTTATTTATTCATTTATGGGAAAAATGTAGTTAACTGAAACACTAGCACGATGACTCATCAAAAAGTCGAAAGATCATCAAATTAAGAAATTTTCTAATAACAAAATCTAGAGTTGGCGACTAAGCTGCAACGTGATTACAAATACAAAAAATTAAATTAGATGGTGGGAAAAGTAATGGAATATTGTAAGGAATGCACCGAAGTTATGATCGCTACGGATGGCAACCCTAGTAAAGAGCAACTACAAAAATTAGGGAAACCAGAAGCAAAAGCGTGGTGCAAGATTTGTAAGGAGCTGATGATGGCTAACTATCAACTCCGTCAAGAGTGCGACAACCAAGCAGAACACTTTGGCCAACGCCATCAAAAAACTGCGGGCTTCACACGCTTTGACGTATAAAGCCCGTTGTAGGCAATAAGAGCTTTACTTCTCTACTAACACACTCACCTGCTCAACAATATGCTGACCAATCGGGATAGCAGAAGTTGCAGCTGGGGATGGAGCATTACATACCGCTAATGCCCTACTCGTATTCATAAATAAGAAGTCATCGATAACATCCCCGTTTTTAGAAACAGCTTGAGCACGAATACCCGCTGGATACTCCTTCATATCGTCTAATGTCAAAGACGGGCAGTATTTCTGAACCAGCTTTAGATAGCCCGGTTTCGAAATTGAGTTTTTCAACTCAGTCATACTCGCTTTGAAATGCTTGAACAGCAGCTTGATCATTCCCGGATAGGTCAGCATCTGGAAACTATCTTTCAAACTGATGTCGGTCTTTTTGTAACCTTCACGTTTGAACGCTAATACGGCGTTAGGACCGACGGTTACCGTACCATCGATCATACGAGTTAAATGCACGCCCAAGAAAGGAAGGTCAGGATCTGGGATCGGGTAGATTAGATGATTCACAATCTGATTGTGTTGCTCATCTAACAGATAGTATTCACCACGGAATGGAATGATTCGGAAGTCAGGTTCTAACCCCATCATCTCAACAATACGATCTGACTGCAGCCCTGAACAACTCACTAAAAAGCGTCCTTGGAAACGTTCATTTTCAGCAAAAACAGTCACGCGATCCGCGAACTCTTCAATACCTGTAACGCGAGTATTAAAGCGAACTTCACCACCGGCTTGCTCTACCAATTCCCCCATCTTGCTGGAGATCTGCGTGTAGCAAACAATACCTGTAGAAGGCACAAAAATCGCACCTACGCCGGTAATATTAGGTTCACGCTCACGCAGTTGTGCTTGATCCAGCACTTCTATTTCGATGCCATTTTCAGCACAGCGACCAACAAGTGCCTGCATGCGCTCAAGTTCTTTCTGGTTGGTCGCAACCAACAGCTTGCCGCACTCATCAAACGGAATATCGTGTTCACGGCAAAAAGCTTTAGTAGCTACGTTACCCTCTTTACAGAAACGTGCTTTCAAACTGCCCGGTTTGTAATAAACACCGGCGTGAATCACACCCGAGTTATGACCCGTTTGATGCTGAGCCGCGCTGGACTCTTTTTCTATCACCAAGACCGATTTGCCCGGATACTTTTTCTGTAATTGCCACGCCGTCGACATCCCTAGAATACCGCCACCAATGACAATGAAATCATATATTTTTTTATCTGAAGTCAGGCTCACACCTAATATCCTTAAGTCAGTACTCGAAGGTAGTGCTATGCAGCACTACCTTCTGAATCAGCAAAACGACGGCTATACATAAAGATCACAGCGAACAGTGCCGCAGCAACCAAATTGATCAGCACTTCACCATGTGGCCAAAGCAAAGCAACTGCCAGAGCGCCACAGATTATACGCAGAACAATATTCAACTTCCCTTCTAAATAGCCTTCCATAAAACCAACAAAGGCATACAAACCAAAGACAGCAAAGATAAAGATGCTGAACACCTCCATCGCTGTACCACCAATAAAGTTGGTGTAAGCAAATAGAAGCGGCACGATATACAAACCTTTCGCGACCTTCCAAGCAGTGAAGCCTGTCGCCATTGGCGGTGTTTTTGCAATTGCAGCTGCAGCAAACGCGGTTAAGCAAACCGGTGGCGTAACGTTAGAGTCTTGCGACAACCAGAAGATAATCATGTGCGCAGACAGTAGAATCATCGCCAACACTTCCGGCGCCATCGCCTGCTCTAGAAGCTGCCCTTTAAAGTCCGCAGGTACTAGATCAAGTAGCGCTTTGGCATCGGCTTCCGCCATAGGGGCAGCTAACAGAGCTACCTTCTCCATATCCACCAGCATAAATATGGTTTTAGCTGCTTCTGGCAATGTACCTTCAACAATCATATCTAACAGTCGGCTTTCAGCCATCAAACCGTAAAGTGCTGGCGCAGAAAGCGTTGCCAAGACTATATAAGCCGCCGTAACAGGTAAGCCCATACCTAAGATAAGCGATGCTAAAGCAACCAATACCAAGGTAATGAACAAGCTGCCGCTCGCCCAATCCGTCACCATTAGAGAGAAGGTATTACCGATACCGGTCATAGCAACAACGTTTACAACCAATCCAACTGAGATCAGTAGCATTGCAGTGGTCGCCATGTTTTTAGAGCCTTGCGCTAAAGCATCCAAAATTGCTTTAGGCCCCATTGGGTTCTTAGATAACCAAGATGAAACGATTACCGAGATAATTGATAGGCCTGCTGCATAGGTAGGTGTGAAGCCATATATAAGCAGTGCGACTAGAACAACCAATGGGAGCAGGAAGTGCCAGCCCTCTTTAAATACTTCACTAATCGGGCGTGTATCCAACTCAACCGCATGAGCATGACTACGTTTCGCTTCAACACGAACAAAGAAGCCTACAGATAAGAAATACAACAACGCAGGAAGTGCAGCAATGGCAATGATATCCAAATAAGAGATCTGAGTGTAAGACGCCATAATAAACGCACCTGCACCCATAACCGGTGGCATTAACTGCCCACCTGTCGATGCTGCTGCCTCAACCCCTGCAGAGAACCTTGCTGGGAAACCCGCCTTTCTCATCAGTGGGATAGTGATTACACCAGTAGAAACCGTATTTGCTACAGAAGAACCTGATACCGATCCCATTAGACCAGAACCCAATACTGCTACAAAACCAGGACCGCCAACAAAACGGCCAGCTGCACAGCGGGATAGATCAATAATAAAATCACCTGCACCGGACTTAACTAGAAAAGCACCGAACAAGATAAACATAAAGACATAGGTCCAGGAGATACGCGCGATCTGACCGAACATACCTTCTGAAGAGAAATAAGATCGATATAGCAGAGTCTCAAGGCTTAATCCGGCAAAGCCGAAGATGCCATCGATATACTTACCCCACCAAAATACATAAGTCAGCGCAGCCAAAATCAAACAAGGGATAAACCACCCTGTTGTTCTACGCGCCATTTCTAAGGCGATAAAGATTGCACAAACAGAGAATACCCAATCCCACTGAGCAAACTTCACACCTCGATCATAAAGCGCATCTTCAAAACCGATAAGATAAAGCGCACAGACAATTGCGGCGATGCCCAACAACACATCCAACACTAAACCAAGCTTCTGCTTAGCTTCACTACCGCCTTTGAACATCGGCACCATCAAACCACACATCAGCGCAAAACCGCCAAAGTGGATGGCAGAGACATAAAGCTCTGACCAAGTACCCAGAGTATTGAAATAGATATGAGCTATGGCGAACATTACGCCAATCCAATAAACCGCTCGCCCTGTTAGCGACTGTTCTGGACGCTTTGCTAACTCTAGCCCTTTTAATTTTTCACTGACTTCCTGGTCGGTAACAGAAGTTTCTGTAGCCATGCTTTCTGATCGCTCACGCTGATATTACAGCCAGCCGCTCCCCTTCCGAGCTCGGATGACCATGATCGTAATATAGGAAATAGGGTGGTGCAGATCTCAGTCTCGCTGGTAACTGAGTCTGCACCGGGTCGAACCTAAAAGCTGGGAACTAAACTAAATGACCACGCCACCAACATTTAGTTCCTCTGAAGAATACTCTCTTCAGCTTATTTCGCCATTAGGTGCGCAGGTATGTTGATACCTTTCTCTTTGTAGTAACGCGCTGCACCTGGGTGTAATGGTACAGGAAGACCTGCGATCGCTTTTTCTAGAGCCATCGCCTTAGTCGCTTTATGGATACCATTTAGGAACGGTAGGTTTTCGTAAACAGTTTTAGTCAGCAGGTAAACATCTTCGTCGGATACATCGTCACGTACCGCTAGGAAGTTAGGCTGCGCCATTGTGTTGATCGCTTTAGTTTGACCTGGATAAGTGTTCGCTGGGATCTCATAACGAGTCCAAAGCTGGTAACCACCGTTCGCTTGTTTGATCTGCTCGTCAGTAAAGTTAAGAACAGTAATATCGCTACCTAGTGCAGCATACGCACGAGTAATCGCAGATGTTGGAACACCTGATGGGATGTTCATGCCTTCGATTGTACCGTTCTGAAGAGCATCAGCAGATGCACCGTACCCCATGTGCGCTAGATTAAAGCCATCAACGTTAACATCTAGGTTGCCAAGGATTGTGCGGCCAGAACCTTCTGTACCAGAGTTCTTTTTACCAATTGAGAATTTTTTACCTTCAAAAGCGGTAATGTCAGAAATTGTGCCCGTCTTAGCTAGGTCACTTTTAACCACAAACTGCTCAACGTTCTGCCATAGCATAGTTACAGAACGAAGGTTTTTATTAGCGCCAGTCTCTTTTAAACGCCCTTCACCATTCCAAGCCCACGCGCCGTAAAGACCTTGTAGAATCGCGAACTGAGCTTCGTTTTCGCCCAACAGTTTAACGTTCTCACCCGAACCTGCTGAGTTAATCGCAGACATAGAAATTTTATGTTTTGGCTCTAGCTTAACTTTAGTTAGTGTCGCCAACGCTACACCTACTGGGTAGTAAGTACCGCCAGTAGACGCTGTAGCCAAAATGTAAGAGCGCTTGTCATCAGCCTGTGCCAGACCTGCAGCGCCCATAGCTGTACTCATTGCTAGGGCTACGCCCATACCTTTAATAAAAGTGCGTTTTGTTATTGTCATCCTCTTACCCTTCTCCAGTTTGAGGTTTTTTATAAAGTTTGAGTTACACCCATTCTGTATAGCAATGGATATGCCAGAAAGCCAAAAACAAATTTAATCATTTAAAAACAAACAGTTAAAAAAACCATAACACGACCACTATTATGAGCAGGCAAAATATTGCTTATCCGAATTCGAGTAATAAGCAAAATTACGCTCAAAATTTCGCTTTAAACTGCAATTATCAAAGAGAATTCAGATCTCAGTACGCTAATCCCACGACATAAAGAATGATTAAGCGTTACAGAGCATTTCTTAACACCTAAGCAATACTAAAGGCTAATAAGGATCTATAGGCTGGAATCTGCATTCGCAAAATAGGCAAAAAATTGCTTATCCAGCTAAGCAACCATATTGAAAGGAATATTTGGTGAAGAAAAAGGTCATATTTCCCATAGAGATAACGGAACTTATCAGGGAAAATGATCTCAGTAATACACTACCTAACTAAACGCCAAGGCTTTACTGATGACCCTGACCACAGGCAGCATCGGCCAATACCTTAACTCTGATGACGCTAAAACACTCAAGGAAGAAGATAGAGACCATCTATCCCAGCTTCAAATGGTTTTGGGTATCGCTGACAAGCTACAACCAGAAAACCTATCGCGATCACAATTAAACGATTACGTCAGAGTTCTGAACGGGTTTTAAGCCTTGAACTCGATAATTTAGCTCGCTCCTCTGCTATAAAAACGACTAATAATTTTGTTGTTTCAGTCTCACTCATATTTGTTGTTTGTGTATGTATATCTGTCGGAGATTCAACCCAACTATCACCTGCGTGGTACACAATTGCTTCATCCTGATTAAGCTGAGATAACACAGACCCACTCAATACATAGACAAACAAAAAAGCATCATGACGATGTGCTGGTGCTGAACTTCCAGGCCCAAATTCAACAATCATAGAGGTTAATTTATGACCTGGCAGATTTGGTAAAGCAGATGAACTTAATAGCTGCCGCTCAATTTCACCATCTACCTGATGCGCTATCGCTACTTTTGGCGCAAACAGTATTACCAGCACTAGAATGATCGCATCGTAAATAGATTTCTTATTTTTCATAAAGCATCCTTTATTATTTCGAATAGGCTTTACAGGTAACGAAAAGCTTTAATGACGAATCGCTGTAGCTATTCCTATGCGGTTCCAAGCATTTATAGTTGCAACTAGGACGATTAATTGCGCAATTTCTTCATCTAACAGAACGCTTGCGACATCGTTATAAATTTCGTTAGAAACCCCCTCTTCAGTAAGTTTCGTCATTGCTTCAGCCATCGCTAATACCGCTCGCTCCTTAGGGTCAAATAGTTCAGTGCCTTTCCAATATGCCAAAGCAGTAAGTTCTAAATCTGTTACTCCATTGTTTTGCGCCTCTTGCGAATGTAAGGCTTGGCAATATGAACAACGATTAATCTGAGAAACTCGCAGACGGACTAACGCTTGTAACTTAAGTGATAAACTTGAACCAGCCAGGTAGCTCTCTACTCCAAACATACTGCGATAAGCTTCTGGTTGTACTTTCTGAACATCGACCCTTTTCATTCACTTCTCCAATTCTAAGTAGATCTGATTAATCGATCAGATTTCCCTTTGAATTTTATTTCTTTCTCCATTTACTTAAATGTTTACAAAGCAACAACTCTATTAACATAATTGTTATCAATAGAATCTCGACGATCTAAGTACTGATGAAATTATCTTTGGAAGAATTAGTTATGTTTTCAGCGGTCGCTGAACATAAGAGTTTTACGCTAGCGGCTGAGCACCTCAACCAAGCAGCACCGGCCATCAGCCGGGGTATAAAAAAACTCGAATCAAAACTGCAATGCAGCTTATTTCATAGAACCACACGCAACGTCGAAGTAACGTCGGAAGGTGAGTGGCTTTTCCAGCACACATCAGAGATTCGCGCACGTCTAGCCGATATAGAACGCTACTTTATAGAAGAAGGGCAACAACCTAGTGGGGTAGTAAGAATCGATGCTGCTACGCCATTTACCTTACATGCAATTGCCCCTCTGATCCCTAGGTTCAACCAACTGTATCCAGAAGTAACGGTGGAACTTGAATCAAATGAGTCCAATATTAATTTGATTGAGAGAAAGGTAGATCTTGCACTTCGCATTGGAGAGTTAGATGACTCCAGTTTGAAAGCTAAAAAGTTAGGAACAACAACGCGCGGTATTTACGCTTCACCTGAATACCTTCAAAAACACGGTTTACCTAGAACGGCAAAAGACCTGTACAAGCACTCATGTTTAGGCTTTTCAAAAGCGAAAAAGCTAAACTCTTGGCCGATTAAGGGATCAAATCATGAACCCTTCTTAATCGAGCCATCAGTACTTGCTGATAGCGGCGAGACGCTGAGGCAATTAGCACTTCAAAACAGTGGTATTGCCTGCCTTTCAGGTTTCACAGTTAAGGAAGATCTTAAAGCAGGAAGGTTAATCTCCTTATTAGAAAACGAGCTAATAGACACCCCCATTCCAATTCATCTGGTTTTTTACGCCGACAAAGCAGTAAGTGCCAGGGTTCGCTGTTTTATTGATTACTTAACCAAGCATATTGATTTGAACGGGTAAGATTAAACTTATGCAGTAGCTTTGCCTTTCGTAAATCTCCCGTCTTGCCCCCCTTGGTTCAGACGAACTCGCAACCGAGCAAAACCCTAAACTATCACTGTTACAAAAAAACGGGCCCCTGCTCAACACAGGTCGCCCGCTTTTTTGAACTAGATAGGTATTAACTAGCTTTAAAAAATAGATGGTTGTCTATTTTGCAGCAAATTCAGCTCTATCAGGAATTTCAGCAAAATCGATCAGCTCTTTTTCCATAGTGTAGCCGTTCGCTTCAAACCACTCGATTAAGCCTTTCTCGCGATTTTCGTTGTAAAACCTATGCGAATACATCAAAACAACACTGTGACCATCAACAAGGCTGGCACGGGCCATTATCCCTTCAGCTACATCTTCACCAGACATTACACCAACCACAACGAACTTAGTTGAAGCACCATCTTTAGCCTCTATTTTAATCGCTTTTACCAAGCGGCCGTTCTGAGAGTAGCCATCACGTAAATCGTTAGCTAATTCTTCAAGGTCATCTTCACTGCGTGTGCTAGATGAGAAAATCACAGAAACCTTTTCGTTCCAGTTCTCTTTATCTTGTTCAGAATTATTGAAGTAAGAGTGAGTGAACTCTTCGCTGCTGTTATAAGCGTAAGATTTACCGTTCAGCTGAATTGGCTCAACTGCAAAAACTGAGGTACTCAGCATCATCGCTGCACAAAGAGAGACTGCACCTGTGATTCTTTTGATCATTGTCTTTCCTAACCGTTTTTATAATTTTGGGTTTGCTACTTACTTTTCGTCTCAAATAAGCAACAAACAGAATAATTCTATCCTGACTCGATTATTCCTAGATGTCAGCTCTCTTCAAACTGGCCGACAGTAGTAATTCCTTCGGCAATTGAGCTAATAGAAAACTTAGACACGCAGCATTCCCCAACAGAAGAGAAATGTACTCTGACTAAATCCTCCATATCTCCTAGCTCCAAACGTTCTTCAATTGCTGTTGGAACAGTGATGCTACCTGCCCTACTTGCTATAGAAAACACCACACCATCCGAATCAATCAAGCGGTCGTCAGCATCATAACAAGCGGTAGAAAGGCCTTGATCAATCTCCCATTCAGCTCTGCTGGAAATATAAGAAAGTTCGTTGTCGCCGTGATACTTAATAATGGCTGGCCATTTAATCATCTCATCTCGCATGCACCTCCATATACGCGTTTAATTCTGCAACACTTCGGATCACAACAACAGACTTATGCTTCGCTTTATCTGCTATCTCCGCACGAAAATCATCGTTCCAAAACGAAGGTGATAAGCGCAGCATTTTAAAACTCTGGAGAGTACCTTTCAGCACTGAACTACCCTCTGGCCACCCTTCAGGCTTTATAAACAACCCTTTAAGCAGCCGCTTAGTAACAAACCAATAACTCGTGGGATAAGGAAGATCGATATACACCAATGTATCTGCCGTATCTAAACGCTTCTTAAAAGCACCCAAAGGGCCTAAACCATCGATGATCCAACTATCAGAGACCAATATATCTTCATGAACCTTATCGAAGAATTCACGTGCGACGGGCTCGCCACTTTTCTGATAGAACAGTGAATCGAGTTGATGAAGTGGCAAACCCGTTACCTTTGCCAAGGTTTTACTCAAGGTAGATTTGCCACTTCCGGGCTTACCAAAAACTGCGACCTTCCTCATGGGTACTCCCTATTTAATATTCCCAAGAGGTAGAAACAAAAAACCCACCTCTATGGGTGGGTTTAATAAATTTAGCGTATTAAGCATCCCACCATTCCTAAGGAATGATGATAATTCGTTCTACGTAATGATCTTGTTTGATGCTCATAAAACCATCGTCACGGATGTGGCTGTCATTGTCAATTTTTCAATTGTTGTATTTATTTCGACAGTGAGAGTCTTGCTTCAATAGCCCATCAGCTTTAACGACAGGTAAGGAATAATAAACAGGCATAACGACAGCAATTTAAAATTGGCTAAGTATTTAAAGTACAAAGCAGGCAAGTGCTCCTCACTAACGCCCAGCAACTTTGAATGCAGAGGGATAACCAACGAGCGCATGAGCATCAAAGCCAGCGTAGTAAAAAGGAGAACAGCAATACTTAAAATTGAACCCCAGCCAAAGAACGCCGTAATCTGATCAACACTCATATCGAACCCTCCCTATCTTCAATAGGTAGTTTAGGCGGTTAGGTAAGAAAAGAGCTTTGATCGTTCAATTGTTTTTCTAATTCATCGTTCAATAACTATACTGACTTCAAGCGAGTATGTAGTCCGCGCATAAAGCTATCACAGGATGAGTGCGCATGAATAACCGTATGGGGCAGTGGTTCTACCTTCCATTTCTGTTGATTTCATTGATTGGATGCTCAGGAAAAGCAAATGAGATAACCAAAACTCGAAGTTATGAAAACATGTACTGTTACAACGGAGGTCGCGCAAATGAATATAGCTGCGACCCTAAACTTGCCTCCCCCCAACCTGATATGCATCCAGAAGAAATAGACGAAGTTTGGATGTATATAACGCTTTGGGAAATAAAAGCCTGGCTGCGAGATCTAAAAGTAGAAAGCTCTAAACCATCTAGTCCGTTAATACCGTAATAGTATTTAACCAATAGAATATTATTGAACAATCCTTCCAATAGACGAGATTGAACTACGTACGAATAACCTTATTGCTCTATAACGTCGCTCAAACTATCCAATTAATGGATAGCTTGATAATAAAGGAAGAAAATACTCATGTTTGGTATGCGATTTAACAGGTAATGACCGGTTTATCCACAATCCCCTCCAGAACAGCCTCCATCTGAACCACCCGAGGAACAAGTGCTATCAGCCTTAGTATGCAAACTTGGCAAAATCTTTTTAGGCACTAGTAGCACCCCTACTAAAGGAATGAACCAAACAACTAGATAAGATAATACTCTCTCGTTCTTCGTTGAGCCTACTGATCGCGCAATAACCCGAGTAACCTTGATATTCACAAAAAGTACAAGAATCACGAATATTGCTGCTATTGCTACTAATTCTTCCATATTCGACTATTCCTAGCGCTTAACGTAGCGGTGCGAAGTGAATTAAAGGGCTTTGACTTCTTTAATCTGGCCCACTTTAATCTATGGCTTCCTTAAATTCATATTTAATCTGCTGGCTTCCTACCTATTTCATCAGGCGCTGCCTGAGTCAAAGCCCAATGAGCATTTCCTCTTATACGATCATAAAAATGAACAATATTCGGAAAGCGCTCCCATTCAATAGGCATTGCTGGTTGAAACATTTCAACATGACCTAGTGCATAGTCCGCAAGTGTCCAGTCATCACCTACAATAAACTCACGATCTTCTAAGTGCTTTTCAAGCACGGGACCATAGCGATTAAATTCTTCTGTATAAAAATCAACGATTGCCTGATTAGTCTCACCTAGCCCAAAAGAAGGCTTAGCCACGGTTTGAAAAGCAATAACACCTAGCGCTTTGTTAAAATGAGCGAGCTCCCAGCACAGCCATTTTAATACCTCCGCCTTTCCTGCAGCATGCACAGGCAACAGACTCTGATTAGTCGTGGTTTCGCATAAGTAAGTATTAATTGCATTAGACTCCCAAAGAACAACCTCGTTATCCACTAGAGTGGGTGATAGGCCGTTTGGGTTCAGCTTCAGGTATTCCTCAGTTTGCGTATCACCTGCAAAGATATCCAGCCAAATCAATTCAGGCGTCAATCCCAAATGACGAACAACGGAAAGCACTTTTCTGCCATTAGGCGAACCATTAATTAAATACAGCTTCATAGAACGTTTCCTTTAATTCCTTTAATTCCTTTAAAGACTTTGCAGACAAACCACTTGCAAAACGAAAGTAATACAAAGCTAATCCAACAACTTTCGTTTTGCAAGTAATGTAGTTATATTATCTTCATGAAAAAGACATTACGCTCATCCTGCCCGATAAACTTTGGCCTTGAAATATTTGGTGATCAATGGAGCCTGATGATCATTCGCGACATAGTGTTTAATCAAAAAAGCACTTATGGCGACTTTCTAAATTCTGCAGAAGGCATCTCAACCAATATATTAGCCAAGCGATTAACACACCTATTGGAGTCAGGTTTACTGACAAAGCATAAGTGTCCTGATAATGGTCGAATTATTCGCTATGGGCTAACCGACAAAGGCAAGTCACTTATTCCTGTACTGCTTGAGATGATTATCTGGGGAGCAGACAATGGTGAGCATAATCCGTCACTATCTGCATGGGCTAATGCCATTCGCACGGATAAGGAGCAAGCTTTAAAAGATGCGCTAGCACGGATTGAGGAGTGAACTGCCGTTCTGTTTAGATTTTTCCCTCTTTAATTCGCCTCCAAGCAAAAAACGATTAATTAACTGTACCTTTCTCCAAGAATTGCTCCCAGTAAGGTTCATCCCCAAAGTACGAAGCTAGAAAATCGATAAAAGCTCTGACACGTGCCGGCACATGTTTAGTATGCGGATACACAGCATAAATATTCATTGCATACCACTGATAGTCGGTCAGAACTGGGGTTAACACCCCTCTTTTCACTGCGCCATGGACAATAAAACTAGGCTCGCAAAGAATACCTAGACCAGCTACAGCAGCCTCCACCAGTGCATCGCCATTTGTAGAGCGCATGCGCAAAGGCACCTTAATACTGCCAGTGTTATTTTCTTGATCACGGAAATACCAAATATCAGGCTGACTTAAATTTCCGTAGCAAAGCGCAGGCATCCGGGCCAAATCTTCCGGTTTGTTCGGCGTACCGTATTGGGTTAAGAACTCAGGTGATGCACAAACCACATGACGCACCAAAGCCAACTTTCGTGCCATGAGAGAAGAGTCTTCCAACGTGCCGATGCGAATCGCCAGATCGATCCCCTCTTCAACTAAATCGACACGCCTGTCACTCATATCCAGATCTATCTTGACCTCTGGATGTAAATGCATAAAGGCAGCAATCGCTGGTGAAAGATGTGCCACACCAAAGCTCAATGGCGTAGCTATTTTTAAGGTGCCGCTAAGAGAAGTAGCTGCATTACTAGCCTCTTGCTTGGCCTCCTCAAAGTCATCCAACAGTTTGCCGCAACGTTGATAAAACCTTTCGCCAACTTCAGTTAAATGCATTTTTCTCGTCGTACGCTGTATTAACTGGACACCCAAACTAGATTCCAGTTCTTTTAATCGACGACTTACAGCAGAAACCGCAACATCCATTTTCTCTGCAGCCTTACTGATGGAACCGCTCTCAACTAAAGCCACAAAGGTTTTTATTTGGCTAAATTCATTCATATTTTCATTATATTTCTGAAAAACGCAAAAGTCTTTTACCCGAACCAATATTTTTACTTATTAAAGCAACAATTATAGTAAGCCATGTGTCCTGATGGCATACCCAATAGCAATTTGAAGACCGAAAGGAAAAGACAGAGATATGGCAACCTTAACGAACAAAAAAGCGCTGGTATTAGGTGGTAGCAGAGGCATTGGTGCGGCGGTGGTAGCACGTTTACAGCAAGAAGGAGCAGCAACTAGCTTCACCTATGCAAACTCAGATGATGCAGCAACAGAAGTAGCAGCCAATACAGGCGCTAAGCCTATTAAAGTAGATAGTAGTAATCGCGAAGCCTTGGCCGCGGTGATTCAAGATCAAGACGCATTGGACATCCTAATTATCGCTGCGGGCGTATTGATCATGGGCGACCCATTAACGCAAAGCCCTGAGGCTATAGATCACATGCTGGATATAAATGTACGTAGTCCTTATCACGCAAGTATAGAAGCTGCCAAAAGCATGAATCAAGGCGGCAGAATTATTGTAATTGGATCAGTCAATGCGGATCGAATGCCAATGGCAGGTGGGACTGCTTATGCTCTTACAAAGTCGGCTATGCAGGGGTTAGTTCGTGGTTTGGCAAGAGATTTAGGCGACAGGAACATTACCGTAAATAATATTCAACCAGGCCCCGTAGATACCGAAATGAATCCGAAAGATGGGCCAATGAAAGAAACCATGCACTCTTTCATGGCAATTAAACGTCACGCTCAAGCTAGCGAAATTGCCGGCATGGTGGCATACCTCACAAGCGATGAGGCAAGTTTTATTACCGGTGCCCAACATACAATTGACGGCGGCTTTGGCGCTTAATCACTTTCATACAACCCAAAATGGTTGCAACGTTGTTGCAGCCAGACACTCATAATATTGAGAAGAATATGATTAATAAGATTTTACGTATAGATGCCAGCATGCGAAAAAAGGGCTCTTACAGCCGTACACTAAGTGACCATCTCATTGAAACATTAAAAAATAAGACTCATACGACGGTTAAAACGCGTGATTTGGCCAACGGTATTCCTCTTATCACTGAGGCTTGGATAAAAGCAAACCTCACCGACATTGACGAGCGCACTGCTGAACAACGATCCGTACTATCCTGTTCAGACGCTTTAATCAGTGAACTTAAGGAAGCAGACAATTTAGTGATTGGCCTGCCAATCTATAATTTCCATGTACCTGCGGCATTTAAAGCCTGGATAGATCAGATAGCCAGAGCCAAAGTAACATTTCGTTATGGAGAGAAAGGCCCGGAAGGTTTACTAAAAAATAAAAAAGCCTATGTCATCTTAAACTCGGGTGGAACGCAGCTCGGTACCGACATTGATTTTGTGTCTGACTACATTCAGCACATCCTTGCCTTTATCGGCATTAGAGACGTCATCATCATCGACAGCTGCGGTATTGGCAGAGATGAAGAAAAAATAATCAGTAATGCGCAGGCAATGATAAATAACCTTTAAACACAGTGCCAAGTAAATAAAATTATGTGAAAAACATAATTAATAGAATTAAAGGGCTTTGAACCATTTAAGGCCATATTTATGTGCTTCTTAACGCTTAGCACAGCGGGAAAATGCTGCGAAGAGAGGAACGAACGTAGCAGTAGTTTTTCCGCAGCTGCGTCTTGTTATGCATTGACTGCTAAAACCTGATAAAAGGAAAGTAGATTGCCAAACGGGTCACTAAACTCAAAATAGCTCACTGTATCTGGCACAATTTCTATTTCAGACGCTGTGACACCAAGGGCAGTCACCAACTTATGACTTTCTTCAATATCAGTTGACTCGAAACCAATATTTTTCATACTAGATTCCTCAGCTTCGAGTTCGAAAAGCTGCAATGTGAAGGATGGTGTCACGCATATTTCCCATATACCTTCAGCAGGACTAAATGATTCAATATCACCTAAAAGTTTGCGGTACCACTCGATTGACTTTTCTAAGTTAGGAACAGGTATCCCTACAGTTACACTATTTATTTTCATAAACTTTCTCGATGTTAGATTGATGCATAACGCTTTTGTAATGGGCCGCATTGCTGCGAAGCAGCGCAGTTTGCGGTCCAGCCCGAAGGGCGATTATTAACAAACTTGTTATACCTAATTTAAAACTGTCACAACTATTGATCCAATAGCCAAAATGCCAGATATAACGATGGCTGCCATAGCCGTAAGTTGTGCCTTTTTAGCAGCAGAAACTGCAAACTTAAATTCAGAGAACTGTAAGTAATTGAAGAAAGCTTGAGTTGATAATTTCCACTCATATTCTTCATGATCATTTACATACTCAGTTTGAGCACCACTTAATATAAATATTTCATGCCTAACAAAATCGAATTCCTGTCTAGTTAACCCTGCAGCTTCGCATGCCTGAACTTTAGAGAAATTCTTCTGTGACAGAGCAAACTCAATCAGTTTTATATATTTATGATGTTCAAGAGTAGATAGGTCCACATTTTCTCCGATAGGTATAACGCTTTTGTAATGGGCCGCATTGCTGCGAAGCAGCGCAGTTTGCGGTCCAGCCCGAAGGGCGATTATTAACAAACTTGTTATATGTTCTAACGTTTATCAAATCTGTTTCCTATAGCCTTAAGTCCTTTTATTAAGCTAGTTTCACCTGTAAGGCCAAAGGTTAGGAAAACAACCCCGAGAATCAATCCGGTCAAACTACTTAATTCAGGAGTGACTCCAGCTAGAAGCAGAAAAGTTGAGAATAGGATAAATACGAGTCCTATCACTAATCCTAGAAACCTCATTACTATTCGCACTTTGACCTCATTCGCCTTACATATAACGCCCAACATAAAGGGCCGCAGCGCAGCTGCGGTCCAAGCCCGAAGGGCGACTTTTGATGTTTTTGTTAATAGTCACTTGCACGTGTACTCCTTCGTTCCCTCTTAGGATTATGAGGAAAGCAATTATTGTAGGCTTGGGCAATATGCTTACGGCCCATGTCATCTTGAATTACACACTCTACAACACATGGATTGCCAAGACTTGAACGCCATTGGTGATGTTTTTTCGAAGCTTCAACGTCGAAAGAAACACTTACATCAACTGAGATGACCCACTCTCTACGTACATCTCTTTTTGAAAGATGCTCTAAAAGCATATTCCGATAGAAGAGAATTAAAGAATCAAACTCATTTGTTTTTGGTTCAGTCAGTAGGTTTATGAGATCCAGCACTACATATTTGTCAGCACGATGCTCAACAAATTTATAAAGCTTACCTATTCCCCAATAGCCATCTACATCATTGTTTCTACTATTAAATGACTGAGCTATACCGTGAGCTATGCCTGTTAATTCTTTTCTACGAGCCATAATGACTATTAACGCTTGTGGCACAGGCAACCGCGCAGCGGTTGTCCTAGCCAGCTTTGCTGGCGGATGTGCCCACCCTTGTTATGCATTTTCTTTAAATAATTCGATAACTGCCTTCAACGGTATATTCCCTAAACCACTAGCCTTTCCATTATACAAATAAGATAACGACACATTGTCAGCAGGCGAACCTATGAAGAATGCCACTGCTCCTGACGGTACGCCATACCCAGCTTGAGATTGATGATCACCTCTTGGGTATCTATCACCTACGGAATACTGAATGATCACGTCTTTTTTTGTATAAATTGCTTCAATATACGCTTCCTTCAACCCATTTTGGCCGTCTTTATACTGAATTACTGCTATTGCAGAAGCGCTTTTTATTTGCTGCACATCATCCATCTCATTCCAAGTCTTAAGGTCTGCAGGAGTGTATGTTCGCTCTGTTATTGGTTGCTTTTCAAAATAGCTATATGAAAGATATCCAAAAAACAAAATGGCAAGGAAAAATCCACTACCAAAAACAATTCCTTTTATAAAAGTTTTAAACATCTAACTCTCTCTAATACATAACGCTCAGCTAAGTGGCGCGCAAAGCGCGTCATTACTTAAGCGCCTTGTTATGAGTTTTAACTGATAGGAAACCTTCCTCTTTAACGACAGGTATTGATTGGTTCCCAACCTTAATGTGCAAATTCGGTCCTTTTCCTTCCAACTTATACCAAGTACCTAAGTAAGCTAATTCATACCAAGAATTACCAGTTCTGCCCTCTGGATAGATGGTTCTTAAATCCATTTCCCCATCCATACCATAATCTTCATACTCAATTCTTTGCCTACGCTCTTCATCAAGAGTGGAATATATAAGCAAATCAACAACACCATCTCCATCCGAATCACTTAGCTGAGCCACGAGCTTCGACTTACTAGAGAAAAAGGCAAACCCTGGCTTGTCTTTGTGAGCTACTAACCAATAATTCTCTTGATCAAATTGACGATAATCACCGACTCCAGAGAACACAAAGCCCTCCTTGTACCACTGAAGATAAAGCACAGCGGAAAGAGTAACCATAAGCAGTGCAATAATCACATTTTTGAGCATGGTTGGTTACCTGAACTCATAACATTTGTATATACGGGGGTCCGTATATCTACCCTAACAGTATTTATTGAAAACAGATGTAAGGAATTGAAAAGGAAGGAATAAACTAGAAAATACAAAGATTCTTCCGTGACAAACCACGCATGCGCTATATCAATTGATATACGGGGGTCCGTGTATCTACCCACGCTAGACATCCATCTGTCTGATTTAGTTAACTTTTTAACCTAGCTTAAGGCTCAATACAAGCAATACGGCTTAGCAAAAATTAACAAAAAGATTCATAAACGCTGCACAGTTAGAGATATACTGTCCAAATCAACAGTTTTTTGATGTCGAAAGTACAGAGTTTTTACTAACTCAATTTAAGTGTAATCAGCCCTATTTATCCCGTACTTCGCCATCTTCTGGTTTAGCGTACGTCTTGGCAGGTCTAAGGCATCCATCACCGCTTTGATATTGCCTTGATGCTGTTGCAAAGAGCGTTTGATTACTTCGGCTTCAAAACCTGCAACTTGTACAGCTAAAGGTTGGCTGATATCCCCTTCAAGGTGTGAAGCCTGAAGAGTGCTGTTATCTGGGAAGAGGATATCACTGACCGACACGCGCTTATCCAAAGCATATCGCATTGCGATATTTTTTAGCTCACGAACATTACCCGGCCATTGGTAACTTTGCAGAGTGCGGAAATCTTGTTCGGGCAGCGATCGTTGTTCTTTGTCGTGTGACTCCGATGTCATGCGTACATAGTGTTCAAACAGTAGTGGTGTATCTTCTAGACGATCCCTTAACGGCGGGATATGCAGCTGCGATACGTTTAGGCGATAGAAAAGATCTTCGCGGAAATCATCCTCTTCTCGCAGATCGGTTTTAGCAGCGGCAATAACACGTAGATCGACTTTAATCGGTGAATTACCACCTAGACGTTCAATAACACCTTCCTGAAGTGCACGCAGCAGTTTGATCTGCAGGTGTAGCGGCATGCTCTCAATCTCATCAAGAAACAGAGTGCCACCACTGGCATACTCGAACTTACCGATTCGGCGTTTAGCGGCACCAGTAAAGGCACCTGCTTCGTGACCAAAGAGTTCACTCTCAATTAGAGATTCTGGAATCGCACCGCAGTTGATCGGTACAAAGTGCTTGTCTTTACGATGACTAAATTCGTGTAGTGATTGCGCCACTAGCTCTTTACCGGTGCCTGTTTCGCCGTAAATGATGACATTAGTATCTAGATCAGCCAGCGTGAGGATCTCTTGCTTTAAGCGCCTGATCGCTGGTGAAATACCAATTAAGCGCTGATCGATGCCGCTGGATGAAGCTAAATTCTGTTGTAGACGAAGGTTATCCAACATCAGGCGGCGCTTTTCGCAGGCACGTTGGATTGTCTCTACAAGTCGCTCAGGGTTAAAAGGCTTTTCGATAAAATCGTAAGCACCCTTTCTCATAGCACCAATGGCCATATCAACATCGCCATGACCAGTCACGAGAACCACAGGAAAGCCGGGTACGGTCTCCAATATTTTGTCCATCAACTCTAAGCCGGTCATCTCTGGCATTTTGACATCGCTGACAACGATACCTGGAAAATCAATTTGAATATGGCTTAGGGCTTGCTGGCCGCTATCACAGCCAATCACATCAAAACCGGCCATTTGTAACCATTTTTCGGTAGATTTCCGCACCATGGCTTCATCATCTACCAATAAAACAGTACCTCTGGATGACTGATTTGGTGATTGCTTATCTGTCATTACGACCTTCTCTAATTAGTTTCACAAATAGGTAATTGCAAGGTAAACACAGCCCCGCCCTGCTCGGTATTCCCTGCACTGATATCACCATTTAAATCACGCATGATGGATTTAACAATCGCTAAACCTAAGCCTAGGCCATCACCCATAGGTTTCGAGGTGATAAATGGATCAAATAGATTAGCCAATAACGCAGGATCGATACCTACCCCGTTATCTATAACCTGCAGTTGTAACTGCTGAGAATTGCTATCTTCTAGCAATTCAATCTGAAGCTCTTTATCTGCCCTACCCTGCATAGCATCAATAGCATTTTTAACAAGGTTAACCACAACCTGTTCTAAACGTGCATTATCACCTAGAACATAAAGTGTTTTCTCAGGTAGTTCTAACTTAAGCCGCACATCTTCATCAGCGATACGCTGCTTGAACATCTGCAGAGAGTTTTCGAGCACCATCTGTATCGAGACCGGCTGCTTTTGTTCTGGCTTTTTGTAAGCGTAGGTTTTGAGCTGAGCAGTAATTTGCGCCATGCGTTGTGTAAGCCCATCTACTTCTAGCAAGCTTTCTTCTAGCATTTCAGGCTGAGTCATCACCTGTCGGCAGATCGCCACGTAATTCCTAATCGCTGTTAGGGGCTGATTCAATTCGTGCACAATTGCGGTGGACATACGACCAAGTACCGCCATTTTACCGGCCTGAACTAACTCTTCTTGTGCTTCTCTTAAAGCCAATGTCCGCTCTTCAACTTTGTGTTCTAGAGACTCATTGGCTCTCTGCAATTGGATCTCCAGACCTTTACGTCTGGAGATATCGATAACCGTTACCAAAAACTGCTTTGCCTCATACCCCTGCATTTTTCGGATAGAGATCAATAGAGGGAACTCGGTACCATCACTTCTAGAACCTACCGCCTCATAACCCACCAGCGGGGAAAACCCCTTTTCACCTAATCGATGCAACACCCTCGCAATTGGGGTAATCCCATCAGAAGCCAGCAATTCCAACAAAGGTTTAGCAAGGATCAATGGCATAGACACAGCAAACTGCTGCAGCGCCATATCGTTAGCAAAAGTGATATGACCTCTTTCATCGATAAGCAGTAAGCCAACCTGTGCGTTATTAATAATCGCTTTTTGTTGCGCTTCACTTTTCGCTAGAGTCTCACGGGTGACATTTTGTGAACGGAGCTTTAACTGCCGTTCTCGGAACCACAGAGCAAACAGACCAAGCGCGATACAACCACCAAACGAGAACAACGCCGCATTCCTGACATTCCGTTTGACCACTTCAGTATCAGTGAGGACCGAAACCTGCCAACTTAAGTCATCCAGCGCTACTGAGCGTGACAGCCATTGATCTGAACCTCGCTTCCAAAGCCGTGTAACAACCCCACTTGTTAACAAGGTTACTTCAACATCAACCTGTTCTTTGATGCTTTTGAAACGATTAAAAGGTGCAGTGGTATAGAAAATAGTGCCTGTTTGATCCCTTAAAATCACTTCACCGGTGGAGCGTAGCTTTTTAACCATCGCTTCTAGCTCAACCCGGACCACTGCAGCGCCCGAAAATTGTGTGCCGTTATAGACAGGTGAAGACAAAAAGTAAGCGGGTGATTGATTATGTTCATTCAAACTAAATTGGCCACCTCGGTGACCCGCCAACGCTTGTTTATAGTAATCTTGTCTTCGATGTGATCGTTGAATGAATTCCTGTTCGTCCCGCCAATGGCTGTAGGCTGCCGTATTACCCTCTGAGTTCAAAACAAATAGAGAGGATGAACCCGCAACAAGGTTAATCTGTTCTAAATAAAGACTAACTTCTCTAGCTATGCTCGGAGAGGGATCGACCAAAAGCGCTTTAACATCGGTATCTTGAGAGATCAAAAACGGCAAATAACGATACTCATCTAATGCCGATCTTAACTGAGTGATAACCTTTAAAAGCTCATCAGAGCCCTGCTGGTGAAGGTTTTGCAGGGTCCAATCACGCGCAAAGGTAACAACCTGCCATGTACAAACAAGCGTTAGTAATAGGAAGAGAAGCGTGACAAGCAGTCGTCTGACCATTAGTGATTAATTCGAAACCCAAAAACTCAGATTAGCAGGGGTTCAGGGATTGAATCAAACAGCAATGCCGCTCCAATCATATTTATCTGCCTGTCCTGCCTGTACGCGCTGATGCCAACCTGGTGCATCAATTACATCGCCAATATCATCAAGCGGAGGATAAGCTAAACCTTTTTCTCTGCAGAACTTCGCCAGATCACGATTACCCCACTCAAAAAGGGTGCGAGAGATCTCTTCATCACTGAGGTGCTGCTGTTCATACAAACCAGCCAACATGCGTTGACGCTGAGCTTCTACCAGAATTATCCCTGCAGCTGTGGATACATTAAGCGAACTTACCATCCCCATCATCGGGATAATGATATGCTGATCAGCCATCTCTGCCGCAACATCGCTCACACCCTGCTTTTCTGCGCCCATCAGCAACGCACATGGCTGCGTGTAATTAAACTCACGGTAATCTATTGCTTGATCGGTAAAATGTGCAGCTACCACTTTCATGCCCTGAGATTTAACCGTTTCGATCGCCGATTCGACTGATTCGTGCTGCCTGTTTTTAACGTAGAAATCACTACCCTTAGCCGTACCACGGTAAGTACGGTAACCCTCTTTAGGCACAACAGAATGAACACTATGAATACCAACGGCATCACAATTACGAATCAAAGCAGATAAATTTCGAGGTTTATTCACTTGATCAGCAATCAAACTTAGATCAGGCTGGCGGCGTTTAAGCACACTTAGCAGTTTTTCAGTACGTTCTGGCGTCATAAAACTATAATTGCAGGTAATTTAACTGCGCGAACAGTAACAGAGTTTTTATCTCTGTGTAATAATACGCGCCTCAATTTTCGTTAAACAGATAAAGACCATGACCAACCTGCCTGCCATTATTGCTTATCAAGGCGTACCGGGTGCTTATTCACACCTTTCATGCCGCAAAGCTCATCCAGAATTAGAAGCTAACGCCTGTGCAACTTTTTCGGATGCGATGTTTATGGTGGAGCGCGGTCAGGCACGTTTAGCGATGATCCCGCTCGAAAACTCAACAGCAGGTCGTGTAGAAGAGATCTACCGTTTAATGCCTAAAACGGAGCTACATATTGTCGGTGAACACTTTGAACCGGTTAATCACTGCTTGCTTGCACCAAAAGGCACAAAACTGGAAGATATCACTACGGTGGCATCTCACCCGCAAGCACTTGCGCAATGCGATGGTCATATTAATGAACTTGGCATTAAACCGGTTGCAAGCCTTGATACGGCGGGTGCAGCTGCCGAACTAAGTGAAAAGCAGACGCCAGGCCATGCGGCAATTGCCTCCAGCCTAGCGGCTGAGCTTTACGACCTAGAAATTATCCGTGAGAACTTCCAAGACAAAACTGGGAATACAACCCGCTTCTTGATTCTTGCGCGTGACAGTCATATTCCTGCACTAACCAACGGTTCACGCTTTATGACATCGATCATGTTTACGGTACGTAACATTCCAGCTGCGCTCTATAAAGCGCTGGGTGGATTCTCTACCAATGGCGTAAACATGTTGAAACTAGAGAGCTACATGGCGTCTGATACTATGACGGCGACGAGCTTCCACCTTGATGTCGAAGGCCACCCAGACCAAAAAGCGATGAAATATGCGCTACAAGAATTAGACTTCTTTGCCAAAGATGTGCGAATTATGGGCACTTACCCACTACATCACTTCCGTTTGGAAGACGATCAGATCATTGAGTAAATAGCCTGATAAACGGTTAAACCGCACAAACCTAATTGATACTTAGCTAAACTAAACGTAAGTATCAATTAGGTGATTACTTTCTGCACCAAAGTCCAATTTTGCACTGCACAAAAAATCAACATACTACACATGCACTTGCGGCTTAGCTATCAAGGACATGTGATAGCTTTCGAGCCCATCTGCATCCCATCTTCAACTCTGGCCTCGCCATGAGTTAACGCATTTTTTGCCCCTCTTTTAGAGGGGTTTTTTTATGCCTACAGAAAATTGTTATCTCAGTTCCCCCTCAAAATTTAACTCACTCACGCTAAGTCGCTATTGCTAGCCCTAAAAATTTTTGCCATCATATACGGAAAAACATATATGTATCGATTAGCTATGCAAGCCACTACTTTATTTAAGTGCTTATCAGACACCACAAGGTTTGAACTGATAATGCTGATACATCACCACAAAACACTCTGTGTCTGTGATTTCACAACCTTACTTGAGTTGAGCCAACCTAAGATCTCACGCCACCTGGCTCAGCTGAGAGAACACGGAATCGTGAGTGATAGCCGCAAAGGTCGCTGGGTTTATTACAGCCTAAATAACCAACTTCCGGATTGGTGCCAGCGTGTCATAAACGAGACTTATCAAGCTAGCCAAACAGAGCTAGCAGAACTGCTAAAGAAAAGTTTAACCTCAGAAAGCTGCTGTGAGTAATAAAAGATGACTATCAAAATTGGTATTAATGGTTTCGGCCGAATGGGCCGTTTGGTAATGCGTGCGGCTTGGGAATGGCCAGAATTTAAATTTATTCAGATTAACGATCCAATGGGCGATGCCGCTACACTAGCCCACCTGATGAACTTTGATTCTGTTCACGGCACATGGAAATACGAAGCTGCAGCAACTGATACTGGCATGGTCATTAATGATCAACAGATTAGTGTTACTCACAACAGTCGTATCGAAGATACCGATTGGTCTGGGTGCGATCTTGTCTTTGAAGCCAGCGGTGTCATGAAAACTAAGGCTCTTTTAGATAAATACACAGAACAGGGTGTTAAGCATGTTGTTGTGACAGCGCCGGTAAAAGAGGAAGGCGTGCTCAACCTCGTGATGGGTATCAACCACCAGCTGTATACGCCGGGTGATTTCCCAATCGTTACAGCGGCTTCTTGCACAACAAACTGCCTAGCTCCAGTAATTAAAGTTGTACACGAAAAACTTGGCATCAAGCACGGCTCAATGACCACGATTCATGACATCACAAACACGCAAACGATCTTGGATGCGCCACATAAAGATCTTAGACGTGCACGTGCTTGCGGTATGAGCCTTATCCCCACAACAACGGGATCTGCCAAAGCGATTACTCAGATCTTCCCTGAGCTAACCGGTAAACTAAATGGCCATGCAGTTCGTGTACCGCTAGCGAATGCTTCGTTAACCGACATGGTTTTTGAGCTAGAGCGTGAAACAACTGAAGAAGAAGTAAACGCATTGTTTGCTGAAGCTGCTGAAAACTCCTTAAAAGGTATTTTGGGTTACGAAGAACGTCCGCTAGTTTCAATCGACTACCGTACCGACCCTCGTTCTTCCATCATCGATGCTCTATCCACCATGGTGGTAAATGGCACACAATTGAAATTGTATGCTTGGTACGACAACGAATGGGGCTACGTAAACCGTACTGCCGAACTAGCTAAATACATCGCGATTGATTGTTAAAAATGAGTAATCTTGCCAACAGTGCCATCCGGCAATACATGGTCGTTACAGGTAATTACTGGGCCTTTACCTTAACGGATGGCGCGTTGCGCATGTTAGTTGTACTGCATTTTCACCAGCTCGGTTACGGTGCTCTCAGCATTGCACTGCTGTTTTTGTTTTATGAATTCTTTGGCGTTGTCACCAACCTATTTGGTGGATGGTTAGGCGCTAGAATTGGTTTAAATAAGACCATGAATATAGGGCTATCTTTCCAGATCATCGCCCTACTCATGCTGACACTCCCAACAGATTACTTAAGCATACCTTGGGTGATGGCCGCCCAAGCCCTCTCGGGTATCGCCAAAGATCTGAATAAGATGAGTGCGAAGAGCGCGATTAAATCGCTCGTAGCAGAGAGTGCCCAAAGTACGCTGTTTAAATGGGTAGCAATCCTCACTGGCTCGAAGAATGCACTGAAAGGCGTTGGTTTCTTCTTAGGCGGGGCTTTGCTTCACTTTGTCGGTTTCCAAGGTGCTATGTGGATCATGCTGATCGGCCTGATCATCATATTAAGCTGCAGCCTGATTTTGCTTAAAAAGAGCCTCGGGGTTTCCAAATCAAAACCGAAGTTCACAGAAGTTTTTTCTAAAAATAGAGCAATCAATATTCTCTCTGCAGCGCGTATGTTTCTCTTCGCATCTCGCGATATTTGGTTTGTGGTCGCCTTACCGGTTTACCTAAGTGAAACCATAGGCTGGGATTTTTGGATCGTCGGCAGCGTCATGGCTAGCTGGGTCATTATGTATGGCTTTATTCAGTCCATTGCCCCCAGCATTACTGGAAAAAGATCAAAAACACCACCTAGCGGGCATAGTGCTGCGCTTTGGGCTGGGATACTCTGCTTTATACCCGCGTTGTTCGCATTGAGTTTAGGTAGTAATGAAGTTTGGATTCTACTCGTAGGTTTAGCCATCTTTGGTGCTGTCTTCGCTCTGAATAGTTCGCTTCACAGCTACTTAATCGTTAGCTATGCACGTAAAGATGGTACTTCTCTAGATGTCGGCTTTTACTATATGGCAAATGCGATGGGTCGATTGATCGGGACAATTCTTTCAGGTGCAGTATTCCAAATCTGGGGGCTTGAGGCCTGCTTGTACTTCTCCTCATTGATGTTACTAATAACTGCAATTATCTCTTTATGGCTACCGAAAGGGGTATCTGTTTCAGCTTGAATTCCTCAATGCCTCTCAGATAAATCACAGTTTTCAACAGCGCCTCTGATTTAAACAGCTAAACTTAGAAAACCAGTTAAACATAGATTTTTCAGCATATGCCATGCGGGGGCTACGCGAATGCAACCGACAGCTAAAGTCTCAGATTACTGTGACGTTTTTTTAGCCCTGACGGAACAACGCGATCAAAAAGCGCTGAATCAACTGCTGATTGAAACCTGTATCGATCTGTTTCCTCTGCATCATTTCTGGCTTTATAACTACGCAAACTTTGACCAGTCCACTGAAAAACTTATAGCCAGCAGCGAAAGCTCTGATGTATTCACATCAATGCTAGAAATCCCTGAATATATTCAGCATATTGAAGCACACGAGCCTGCTCGCTTTATTCGTGAAGAGGGTTATAGGTATTACAGCTTTAAAATTATTCATTCTCAAAACGGTGTCCTAATTACCAACTTACCCGATACCTCGGACTTGATGCATGATGTGATTACCAAACTAGTCTCAGTTTATGCCAACCAACGCTTTTTTATGTTCTCTGCGATGAATGATGCCCTGACTGGACTCTACAACCGCCAAGCATTTGATCAGCAAATGGATACGCTTCTTTTAAAGCAGCAATCCCAGCGGCGTAAAAATGACAAGTCATCTGAACCACATTGCTTTGCTCTCCTAGATATTGATCACTTTAAACAGGTCAATGATAACTTTGGACACCTTTTTGGTGATGAGGTGCTGTTGATTCTTTCACAGCAGATGCAAAAAACATTTCGAGATGAAGACTTAATGTTTCGCTACGGAGGCGAAGAGTTTGCCCTTGTGCTCAAAGAGATATCTTTAGAATCTGCATTGAATGTACTCGAACGATTCCGCACTCAAGTAGCACAAACCAATTTCCCCCAAATAGGCCAAGTGACATTGAGTATCGGGATCACAGAGATAACGAAAGGGCTTTCACTGCCAGCATTAATAGACCGAGCTGATCAAGCGCTTTACTTCGCAAAAAAACATGGCCGTGATCAGGTTCATTGTTATGAAACACTACAGAGTAATGGATACCTCAATCCACCCAGTGAACACGAGGGTGATATTGAGCTGTTTTAAGCGCATGACATTCAACTGATATAACTTAAAGGTAAGTTAACTGCAGTTTTATTCATTTCATTTACACCTACTTAAGTAGTATATTTCGCGCCTTATTCGAACAGCTGGTCAGATCCCGGCCGTTTGTCTTCTCCAATATTGAAACCATTACCCATGGTCTCTAATAGGATACTGTTAATGAATAACTCCTCCCCTGTTGCGTTACTGCCATTAGGGCTTTTTTTAGCTCTGTTTATCGGCAGTGGAATTTACTACCAAGCTCAAGGTACAGAATTCGCCTTCTACCAAATATCTGCCCCCGTTGCGATTATCCCCGCGGTTGTCCTGTCACTTTTTTTAACTAAAGGCACACTCAACGAACGACTTGAAATCTTTATCAAGGGCATTGGTGATCAAACCATCATCACTATGGTCATCGTCTTCCTTTTGGCTGGAGCATTTGCTTCTGTAGTGAAGGCTATTGGAGGCGTTGATGCGACGGTTAATCTGGGCCTGAACTATATACCTGAGTGGCTATTGCTCCCTGGTATTTTTGCCATTGCCGCATTTATAGCCACCTCAATGGGTACTTCAATGGGCACTATTGCCGCTGTAGCACCTGTCGCGGTGGGTATTACTGAAGCTAGCGATCTACCCCTGCTTCTAACCGTAGGTGCCGTTGTTGGTGGTGCCATGTTTGGTGATAACCTATCGATTATTTCGGATACGACAATCGCAGCCACTCGAACTCAGGGCTGTGAAATGAAAGATAAGTTCCGCCTTAACTTACTGATTGCACTCCCGGCCGCTATCATTACTATGGTCGTTCTTGCGCTTCAAAGCTCTACAGCAGGCGTATCTGAACAAAGTTACGAACTGATCAAAGTTGCACCCTACCTAACGGTTCTTATCCTAGCCATTGCAGGCTTGAATGTAATGCTGGTGTTATTGGTGGGTATTGTTTTAGCTGGAGCCGTTGGCTTTATCACTGCGCCAGATTACAACATTGCGATGCTGTCAAAACAGATCTATGACGGTTACACCGGCATGCAGGAGATAATGATCCTATCAATGCTGATTGGCGGGCTAGGTGCGCTGATTAAGCATCAAGGTGGATTAAACTTTATAGCTTCAGCAATTGAAAAACTGACCGGAAAAAGCGGCGGTAAAAAAGCGGGCGAATTCAGTATCACAGCCAGCGTCGCGGCGACAAACCTATGTACGGCTAACAATACGGTATCTATCGTTATTGCCGGCTCGTTGGCGAAAGATATCGCACAACGCTATGGCGTAAATGCTAAACGCTCTGCCAGCCTAATGGATATTGCGTCCTGTGTGGTACAAGGCATTATCCCTTGGGGTGCTCAGATATTATTAGCCTCCTCTATCGCAAAAGTTTCTCCACTAGAATTGGTAACCTCAATCCAATACTGCTGGTTCTTAGGCTTAGCTGCGATTATTTCTATCCTAATTTCACGCCCTGGCTATAAATAACCAAAACACAAAATAAGGCCAATAAAAAAGGGAGCTAAATGCTCCCTTTTTTATTAGTTTTTAATCTTGCTGGGCTATTCACCTTGCCCCTGCCTTTCCCAGCGTAAACGCATTTTTTCTAATACACGCGCTACGGCTGCAAAGCCGAAACTTGCTGTTACACAGGTCGATGCACCAAAGCCTCCCGCACAATCTAGTCGGGTATTGCCATCGGTAATACTCTTCTGCGCACAGACCGAACCATCAGGTTGCGGATAAACCAACTGCTCAGTGGAATAAACACAATCGACAGAGAATCGTCTGCCACTTTTACTGAATCGATAGTGTCTACGTAGGAAAGAACGCACTTTAGCCGCGAGCGGGTCGTGATTGGTTTTGGCTAAATCACAAATATCAATTTTAGTTGGATCTGTCTGACCACCAGCACCGCCCACGGTGATAATCGGAATCTTGCGATAGCTGCAATGGGCAATCAGCGCGGCTTTTTCTTTAACGCTATCGATCGCATCAATTACATAGTCAAACTCATTGGTAATCAGTTCTGGAATGTTTTCCCGTGTAATAAAATCTTCGATCTCATTTACTTCACATTCTGGATTGATCAGTTTGATACGCTCTGCCATCGCTTCGGTTTTCGAGCGACCCACATTACCGTCTACCGCATGAATCTGACGGTTGGTGTTGGTAATGCAGATATCATCTAGATCAATCAGTGTGATCTTACCAATTGCCGTTCTGGCTAAAGCTTCAGCCACCCAAGAGCCAACGCCACCAATACCAATCACACAAATATGAGATTGGCGGAACATATCAACCACATCCGTACCATATAGACGGCGTGTTCCACCAAAACGATTTTCAAAACCTGAGGACAACGTAACCTACCTCTATCGCTTTAAAACGAAATTAAAATTCGTCTTCAGTAATTTCGGTCAAAATCACGTGACCGCACTTAGCACATTTACCTTCGATAAATATGATGTCGTTTAATTCATATTCTTCAGGTTCAACCATTCCAAGATTAACTTCTTGGCAGTTGTCACACCATGTTTGCTCTAGAAAGGCCTTCTTCTCATCTGCATCACGTGATTCAAAATCACGTTCTATACGTTCACCTTCGCTCATTTTTGTGCCTTATCTTTTTCAGGTAACTTCGGCCAAGACAAACTCTCTGGCCGATCAAAATGTTCTTTAATGATATCCAATGCCTCTTGATCAAATTGATCGCCCTGCTCTGGATAGCTCTTGTAAGTATATCGCTCACCACCACAACTAAATGCTAAAGAGTATGCGTGCAGATAGGTACGGTCTGATGTTTCACCACCGTAGGTATTATCCCCCAAAATTGGCGCACCTTCACTTTTAAGCGCAACCCTAATTTGGTGAGTTTTCCCCGTCGTCGGTTTAAGTAAAAACAGTCTAAAACCTGACTTCAGTGAGCAACTAAAAAACTGTGTCACGGCTGGGTTTTGTCGGCTTTTTACAAGCTTCCAACTACCGCGTCTAGCCTTCTCCATATCCCCCATAATAAGCCCTTGCTTACGCTTTGGCTTATTAGTAGAGATAGCTAAATAGTATTTCGAAACCTCACGGCTTTTGAACTGATCAGCGAGTATTTTGGCAGCTTCAGCACTCTTGGCAAATACCATAAGACCTGATGTAATTTTATCTAAACGGTGCACCAGATAGATCTGATCTAAATCTAACTGTTGCTGCAACATCATGGTAAATCCTGCTTCCTCTTGATCTTTATGCACACTGATTCCTGCTGGTTTAACCACCACAACAAAATCACTGGTTTGATCAATTATCTGAAACACAGAATTTCCCGCCAAAAAATCGCGATCATGCGGGAGTTATAGAGATATTTCAAGGGGAGGAAAAGAACATCCCACCCCGGAAGTAAAAAATCGACTCTTACTTATAGCTTATCTATGTGTTTGAGTAGCTTATTAACTTTATCAATATAGATATGAATAGTTAGATTACAAGCGTTCGAAGACTAAAGCCCAGTCACTTCTTTAACAAAAGGAATGGTTATTTTACGTTGTGCACTTAGTGAGGCACGGTCCAACGTATCTAACAAACAGGCTAAATCGTTCATATTGCGACTGGCATGATGAAGCAGAAAGCGTGCGACTTCATCTGAAAACTGTAACCCACGGGCACTTGCTTTCGCCTTTATTGCTTTTAACTTAACTTCATCATTAAGCGCTTGAACCTGAAACACCATTCCCCAACTTAGTCGGGATGCTAAATCAGGTAGGTTAATTCCAAGATGACGCGGCGCAGCAGTTGAAGCAATGATAAGAGTATTGCCCTGCTCACGGATTCGGTTAAAGAAGTGGAACAACGCTTCTTCCCAAGCTTTATTACCAGCAACGGACTCTATGCCATCGATACAAACCAGATCGAGAAACTCCATCCCTTCCAGAATGCCACCACCCATCTGTTTCAATTCATCCAGAGGGAGATAAGCCGCACTGCGACCTACAGGATCGGCTTCATGACATACCGCTTGGAGTAAATGAGTACAACCAACACCTTCACTACCCCAAATGTAAGTAAACTGCTCACCATCACCACTCGCGGCCGCTTTTAAACTCGCGCAAACCAGCTCATTGCCTTGAGCATAATAATTCTCAAAACGAGCATCATCTCGGAGACTAACCGATAGAGGTATTTGGAAAGGTTGTAATGGTTGTTTAGTTGTCATTAACTACTGGTTCGACTTGTTCTAACGCTTTATCTTCTTCTGAGCCGTACAATGTACTGCCTTTGTAACCTTCATGCAGGTGACGTAATAGCACCATAATAACAGCTGCAACAGGTAGAGCTAAGAGAACCCCAACAAATCCGAACAGCTGCCCGCCCGCCATAATAGCAAATATTACCGCAACAGGGTGTAATCCAATACGGTCACCTACTAATAATGGCGTAAGTAACATTCCTTCAAGCATCTGCCCAATAATAAAGACCACGCCGACGTAGCCTAGCACCATTGGGTCCTGGAATTGCATAAAAGCAGCGATTCCTGCCACCGCAATACCAATGATAAATCCCATATAAGGAACAATACTAGCAAGGCCCGCGATCATACCAACCAATAGCGCTAGATCAAGCCCTACGATCCATAAACCTACTGCATAAACAATTCCCAGAGCGACCATCACTAGTAGCTGGCCTTTCATAAACGCACCAAGTACCTCGTCACACTCACTGGCCCATAGAGAAACTTTAGGTTCGACATTACGTGGTAAAAGGCGTTTAACCTTAGCAATCATCACATCCCAATCACGCAACAAGTAGAAAGTAACTACAGGAATTAGCACTAAATTAGCCACCCATGCCACGATCGCTAGACCCGATCGCGTAATACCTCCCAGTAACTGCCCCATGATATCGCCGGTTTTTTGTAAATCACCAATCAAAACATCTTTAACATTGGCAAAACCAAACGTAGTAGGCTCCAGACTGAACGTTGCTAATATCCACGGAAAAATCTGTTCTTCAAAGAGCTGTATGGCTTGCGGTATACGGGCCAACAACGTCTGAATTTGATGGCCGAGTTGAGGAAGCAATAAAAGGAACATCATAGCAACCAAGGCTGTCATCCCGATAAAAACAATGATGACGGAGCCTGTTCTAGACATCCCTAAATCTTCCAATCGATCAGCAATAGGGTCTGACAAATAAGCAAAGAGCGCCCCAACCAGAAACGGCGAAAGTATTGGAGAAAGTAGATACACCAAGCCGCCCAATACGACGGCAAGTATTAAGAAAAACCAACGTTGAGATTCAGTCATTTATCGTTCCTGCTATCCTTGCCAACGGTAGATCATTACCGCAGAACCATCTTGATTACGAAGACTATCAAGCAGTTGCAATTGCGGTTCTAGTGAGATCGCTTGACGTAGCTGCTCTTCACTACCATCTAAGTCAAGTCTAACTGTAATTTGATTACCTATTGCACGTTCAATTTTCACCTGACGGACAACAGATAAACGCTTTAGAAAATCAATCAATTGTACGTAATCCGATAGGTTAGAAATATTTTCTACTTGAATAGCAACGCCAGTCTGAAAATGACTAAGCTTATAACTCACGATCGGTTTAAAAAGAGTATCAGCCACTCGATTAATGACGGCATTAGCGACCTGATCAATATTGCCTGATTCAGCTAATGGCTGATTGATACCATCGTTAATAAATAAGCCTGTAACAGATACACCTTCTGATTCAGATTTAGTCAATCGACCAGCAATCACAGCATCAGGCTTATAGCGAGTTGAAGCGTGCAAAATTTGCCGATCTTTTAATATCCAAATATCAGTAGGTGGAAGCGCTATTTGGTCAGTTAAGTCCAATATTGGGAATTGCAGCGGCAAACCACGTGATTTTGCAGCAAACTGCAAAGCCTTATAAAAAGAATCATTAGATTTGAGATGGTCTTTTTCACCCGATGCATTCGATGCAAACCACAGCAAGACAGTCGCTCTTTGCTCACCTAACGGCTTAAAACCTGTGCGGGTAACTAAACTATCGATAACTTCTGGGTGAAAATCTAAAACTAAATATCCCCCGCCCTCTTCAGTGATGTAGCTAAATTGCTTTAACGTTCTAGCTGGTGCTTTGAGTTGAGACTGGATCTGAGAATCATCGGCAATACTGGAATTTCCAGATACTTTAACCAGTACTTTTACTAGTCCAGAGCTAACCTGAAGATCGCTAGGCGCAAGCCTTTGCTCTCCAATAGGGAGCGTCACCCGATAAAGATCAGTCACCGTACTTGCAATAACAAATTGAGACACTGTTAGCAAAAGCACGGCTATTAAGCTTCGCATCAAATCCATTAAACCGCCTGCAATAATTCTAAAATTATGAACTAAGGAACCTACGAACAAGCCTGAAACAACTCAGGCTTCCAGAGCAATTGAAGCACGAGGCAATGATTACAGGCATGCTGGTTGCCTGGCGAAAACAATTAACAAAGTGGTTCAGTTGCTCTGCAAGCCCCGTAGGGTGGGCTCTAAAGCGACCATCTACTTTGTCAGCCAGCTTAAAAAGGTCTAGACATTTCGCTGCGCTGGCTTTCTCGTATCTGGTCATTTTATAGCCCACTGAGTACGTATTAGACTTGTTCTCAGGTTCCTCACTTTACCATCCCACATAATTATTTCATATTCGTTGCCCAGATGAGTGTATTCAAGCGTGATAAAACGGTAGAATATGCGGCAATATTTTTCTTCCTCTTTCCTTGCACACGAAAGGTTAACTGATCCATGTCTACTGGTTCTGATAACAGCTCACTGAGCTATAAAGACGCTGGCGTTGATATCGACGCTGGTAACGCCCTAGTTGATCGAATTAAAGGCGTTGCTAAAAGCACAACTCGCCCTGAAGTTATGGGCGGCCTAGGTGGTTTCGGCGCACTATGCCGTATTCCTGAAGGCTACCGTAAGCCTGTACTTGTTTCTGGTACTGACGGTGTAGGTACAAAATTACGCCTAGCTATGGATCTAGGAAAGCATGACACCATCGGTATCGACCTAGTTGCGATGTGTGTTAACGATCTAATCGTTGCTGGCGCAGAACCTCTACTTTTCTTGGATTACTACGCAACAGGTAAACTTAACGTTGATACTGCTGCAGATGTAGTAAAAGGTATTGGCGAAGGTTGTTCTCTAGCAGGTGCTGCACTTGTTGGTGGCGAAACAGCTGAAATGCCTGGCATGTACGAAGGCGAAGATTACGATCTAGCTGGCTTCTGTACAGGGATTGTAGAAGAAGACGAGATCATCGATGGTACTAATGTAAAAGTTGGTGACACGTTGATCGGCCTAGCGTCATCTGGTCCACACTCAAACGGTTACTCTCTAATCCGTAAGATTCTAGAAGTAAGCGGCACAGAGCTGACTGCAGATCTTGATGGCAAGCCACTAGCTGATGCATTGATGGCGCCAACACGTATCTACGTTAAGTCTCTTCTAAAACTGATCAAAGAATCTCAAGTAAACGCTCTGTCTCACATTACAGGTGGCGGCCTGCTTGAGAACATCCCACGTGTTCTTCCAGAGAATGCTAAAGCTGTAATCGATGTTAACTCTTGGACTATGCCAGCAGTATTCAACTGGCTACAAGAGCAAGGTAACGTTGATGCAACTGAGATGTACCGCACATTCAACTGCGGTGTTGGCATGGTTATCTGCGTACCTGCTGACAAGCAAGACGAAGCACTTCAGCTACTAAACGAAGCTGGCGAAGATGCTTGGGTTATTGGTTCAATTGCTGCTGCGCAAGCAGGTGAAGAGCAAGTTGAACTAGCTGGTCTGGAGGCGTAATTCGCCCGATGACTAAACGAATCGTTGTCCTGATCTCAGGAAGTGGTTCCAACCTCCAGGCTATAATGGATGCAATCGATGCCGGTCAAATTGATGGCCGCATCGAAGCAGTCCTCAGTAACAAAGCTGAGGCTTATGGCTTGGAGCGTGCCCGCAACTCCGATATCCCTACACTTGTTTTAAAACATACCGACTTCGATAGCCGGGAAAGTTTCGACCAAGCGATGATCAAACAGATTGATACTTATCAGCCTGACTTGATTGTTCTTGCAGGGTTTATGCGCATCCTTACTGCTGAATTTGTTCGGCACTACAACGGCAGAATGTTTAACATTCACCCGTCGTTACTCCCTAAATACAAAGGCCTTCATACCCATCAGCGTGCAATTGATGCCGGTGATAAAGAACACGGCTGTACCGTGCACTTTGTATCTGAAGAGCTAGATGGTGGCCCACTGGCCATTCAGGGTAAAGTAAGTATAGATCTGGAAGATACGAGTGAGAGCTTGCAACAGAAAGTCCACAAAGTGGAACATATTATCTACCCTCAAGCGGTAAGCTTATTTTGTTCCGGCAGACTGATCTGGTCTGACGCTGGCGTTACCTTGGACGGTAAAGCAGCACCTACTCAGGGCTTTCAGCACGATCAAATTTAATGAGGTAGCCAGTATGCTCAGAGCAAATAAGACGTTAATAAACTCCCTTTTCGCGTCCACAATCCTCTGGGCTACTCCTCTAGCTGCAGACACCGCAACGGCTTTTACTCCTTTTACCGCAAGCTACGAGATTGATTGGGATGGCAGTATTTCCCTCAGCGGTAGCACGACACGCAAACTGCAAAAGTCCGAATCTGGCGAATGGCTGTTTGAATCAAAAGCCTCCGCAATGTTTGCTAGCATCTATGAATCCAGTAAATTCACGCTAGAAAATGCAAAGCTAAAGCCACTCAACTATTCGTTCAAACGTAGCGTACTTGGCAAAAAGCGTAAGGCTGAGGTTCATTTTGATTGGCAAAACCAATTAGTAACAAACAAGGTTGAAAACAAGCCTTGGAAAATGCCAATTACAGAAGGTGTACAAGATAAAATCAGCTATCAATTACTGTTACAACAAGCAGTCGCTAAAGGCGATAAAGAGTTTCAATACTCTGTAGCAGATGGTGGAAAGCTAAAAGAATATAACTTCATCGTCGATGGCAAAGAGAGCATCAAAGCTCCTATCGGTGAGTACGAAGCAATTCGTGTAAAACGCGTGCGTAAAGACGGTAGCACACGGCAGACTTTTATCTGGTTTGCACCCGAACTAAATCATCAGATTATCAAACTACACCAGATCGAAAAGAAAAATAAAGCCTACACACTTCTTCTAAAAGAGCTGAAAAAATAAGGGTTAAACTTACCAAGCTTAACCCTTAGATTAGACAACAAAGGTTAACCTATTTCTGGAATCCAACTTGCTGGCATTGCGCTAAAACCATTAAACAGATCACTCTCCTGCCCCTCATCCAGCAAATCCGCAAGCAGGATACGGGAGTCATCGATAAACAAAACAGCCGTTTGCGCTCGCTGCCCTGTATGAATATCTTGGTATGGTTCTGAGAAGACCAAACGATTTTTCGTATCAGCGGATCCTAGAAGCTCAAAGAAATAAGGCCTCCAACTCCAGTTAAACCCTCTATGTTTTTCATTAAGGATCCAGCCTTTATCACTATTTTCAAAGTTTGGAGAAATCTGATTACCTAAGCGATCACAGATATAGAAACGCATTAAATGCTCTGTCGCGACAAAGTGCTGCAGATCTTCATCACTACTTGCAGCCTTTAAGACCTCTCTTAACGAGAGCAATTCTGCTTTAACCTTTTCCGCACGCCAGTGACTTCGGGACGTGGCATTAATCGCCATATCACGATAATGACTTAATAGATCCTTCACTTGTTTAGTGGTCGAATCTGGCAGCAACATCTCAGACTGCGCCTCAGAGAAAAGAAAACCCTGAACATATACTGCATTACAGCTCAGTGCCAAATAATATTCATCATCAGTTTCAACGCCCTCACACAGCACCTTACTGCCGAGCTTGGAAGCAAGCTCACCCAACATTTGCACCATTGAAGCTCGGCGACTGTCAGTCGAACCACTTTTCAGCAAAGTCATATCTAGCTTAATGATATCCGGCTTTAACAAGGCAATTCGATCTAACTGCGAAAAGCCCGTACCGAAATCATCGATAGCAATACAGAACCCCTCCTCACGATATCGCTCAACTAACCTTTGAATTACATCCAAGTCACCATCAAGTTCAGTAATCTCTATAACAACTCTTGATGGATCAACTGCGAGCTGCTTAATCATTTCCAAGGTAGGAATGTTATCCAGGGACTCAAGGTATTGCAGCCACTCAGGGGATATATTGATACTAATAAAAGTATCTTCAGGCAGTGATTGGATCTGCTGAAGCGCCTGAAGCCTCACATCTCGATCAAGCTCAATCCGCTCTTTAACAGAGAGGTCCTTATCTGAAAAAATTCTACCCGCAGAAACCGTATCGCCGTTCTCATCTTTCATCCTTGCCAGTGCTTCGTACCCAGCTATGCGACCAGTTGCGGTTTCAACGATAGGTTGGAAGTATGGAAAAAGCTTAAGACTCATAATGGACTACTCTGATAAATTTTTGGCATTTAAAGGTATAGATACAAACAACACCCAACACATGCTTCACAATCAAACCGGACTACAAAAAATAACATATCCTGTAAGGCAGAAGACTTATATTACAGCCAAGAGTATTTTTTTCATCTCCAATTCTATCGATCGCACCAAACAAGTGCCAAATCAAATTAACGCCGCACAAAAATAGTTCTCAACGCACTATAAATAGAATAATGAAGATAAAAGAATGCAACACTCCCTTGGCTTTACAGCTTTTACAGCGACAAACACAACAGATCTGCCGCCCCTCGCTTAGAACAGCAATAAATAGACCAAAACAACAAACTTAGAGAGAGTCTAAAGGAGCTGGCTCACCCAACAGGAAGCCCTGTAGAAAATCAACACCGATGTCACGTGCGCATTGCTCAACTTCTCGATTATGCACAAACTCTGCAACTGTCTTTACATTCAAGCGCCTCGCAAAGTCGACAACCGTTTCAGCCACTATACGCGCATTGTCATCCTTATCGATATAACGAATTAAAGACCCATCAATCTTTATATAATCAATATCAAGCTTTAGTAGGTATTCAAAATTGGAATAACCTGTACCAAAGTCATCAATAGCTAAGCAACATCCTATCGCTTTCACTTGATCAAAAAATTGAATAATGAGCTCAGAATCCTCAATTCCTTCACTTTCAACTAATTCGAAAACAAGCCGATTCCCTACCCCGTAGCGCTTAATCGTTCTAATAATGTAATTAGAAGTATTCGGGTTCAGGATATCCGAGGCTGTGATATTAATAGAAAAATTGTCGCTTCTTTTTGCAAAAAACTCACAGGCTTTGGAAAATACAATACGGGTTAGATCACCATAAAGCCGACCATGCTTAGCTGCTTGCAAGAATAGATAGGGCGAAATGTAATTATCACCCTCTCTTAGCCTCATTAAACACTCATAACGATTAATATCAGACGAATTAACATCCAAAATTGGTTGAGCAAAAACTTCTATTCGATCTTCATGAATAGCTTCACGAATTCTTTTAAGCCAAGTAATGTTGTTATCAATTTGACGCTTTAGAGGCGAATAGATGTCATATATTTGAACTGATAAATGCTGTTCTTTAGCACTATGAAGGGCAATATCTGCATGCAGAAGGAGATCCTTCGTACAGCCACTAGAAGCCCCGATAGTCACAGCTAAAGCAAACTCGATGCCTATCACGGTAATAACCTTTTCCGCTACACGCGCGACAATAGAGTCACACAACGCATCAAAACCGATATCTCGCAAATGATCTTTGCAGAAGAGTGCAAACTCATCACCTGACAGACGATAGAGATCTAAATCATGGAGTTCAGCAACTTGAGAAAGTAAGATTGCCATATCACGCAGTAATTGATCACCAACAGCGAAGCCATAATATTCATTAACCAACTTAAAGTCGTTGATATTCAGTATGGCCAATGAACCAGACTCAACTGAAGTCAAATCCTCCAACAAACTCTGCCTATTTGGCAAACCGGTAAGCTGGTCAGTAATCTGCCTTCTAATGCGTTTCTCTTTCTCGGTGAGAGATGTCACATCAAAACGAACCGAAATGAATTCAATAATCTTACCGTCTGAATCCATAATTGGAGAGATTGCCGTATTTACATAATAATCTTGTCCATTCTTTGCTCTGTTTCTCAGCGTACCTTTCCAAGTTTCACCTGAAAGAATAGTATTCCATAGGTCTTTAAAAATATCAGTCTGGGTTTGGGGGTGCCGAACAATGGCGTGAGTTGATCCTACTAGCTCTTCAGAGCTATAACCTGAAACCTTACAGAAATGATCATTCACATAAGTGATAACGCCATTTGGGTCTGTCTTAGAGACAATAGCACTGCAATCAACAACACCTTTATATTCTTCGAGTAACTGCTGCTTCGCACTCAAGGCTTGCTGTAAGCCAGCCTCATGGTCTTTTTGCAATGTAATATCGGTAATATACCCCTCTATAGCAAAAAGACTTCCGTCTTCAGTTACACCATGCCCCTGCTCCCATACCCACAGGACATTTCCACCCTTTTGTGTAATCTTATATTCAACACTGTAGGGCTTCCCTTCAACTAGAGCCCGATCAACAACATCTCGATAACGAGAGTGACATTCAGGGTGTATGAGTTGCTTAAAGCTAATATCTCCCTCTAACCACTCATCTACAGAGTAGCCTGTTAACTCTTTACAACCTGAAGTAATCAATAGCAAAGCTCGATCACCCTGAACAGAGCGTCGATAAAAGGCACCGGGCATACGCTCGGCTAAGGCATTCATTGCAATCTTAGTACTGCTCAAAGATTATCGCCCTCAACCAAATTAACCATACGAAAAGAATGGTTATTATTAAAACGCATAATACTATGATGAGTAAATAAAATTGTAGCAGCTAAATAAAAGACAGAGTTATTAAGAACAACTAGCTTTATTGACAGGTGAATCGAATTAAATAGATCTAACGATCAAAACGCGTATAAGAATCCAATTCACGTTCAACTGGAACTTCCCACTTTTCAAGAAGCTTACGCGCCTTGGCAAACTTTTCCTCAGCATCCACTCTAAGATGACCAAGAGAACCAGTCATAGACGCACGAACACGAAGCATCTGGTACTTAAATAACGGCGTTAATTTACGTTCGATATAAGTTCCACAAATCTTTTCTTGTTGCAGCACTACAGCAGGGTCAGAAGAATCAAACAATTGAGATTCTAGTTTTAATAAAGCCTGCACATCCTGACAGAGCTCCAATTGCTCTTGCGCAGACATAGCAGCAAGCACATAAGCACCTGAGATAGGGGTAAAAGCAGCGATAGAAGTTGCGACTTTTCTATCTGATCTTTTAACAGCTTGATCTACTGTAACTTTACGATGGATTAGAAATTGTCGCTGCATTTCCTCAGACTTTTTCAATAACAGCTTATTTTCTTTTTTAAGATCGAAATTCTCTTTGCTATACGTTTGCATATCCTTAATCGGGCCTAAGGCTTTATATTCAGCTAACTCTGAATACATTTTATAACCGAAGAAACCAGCACCACTTACAACAGCCAAACCAACAACTGAAGTAACGCCTATCACGATAAGGTTTTTCATAAACGATCTGCACTTAAAATAATGTTATTTAACAATCACATTAAACAGATGATGTTTCAACACCTATTTGTTCAGGCAATAAAAAAGGCAGCCTCAGCTGCCTTTTTTAGAGAGATTCTAGCTTACCAGCCAGTAACTTCTTTTAGTGCGTCGCCGATCTGAGCAAGTGAACGTACAGTCTTAACACCTGCATCTTCAAGTGCTGCGAATTTCTCATCAGCAGTACCTTTACCACCAGAGATGATCGCACCAGCGTGACCCATACGCTTACCAGCAGGTGCAGTAACACCAGCAATGTAAGAAACAACAGGCTTAGTAACGTTTGCTTTGATGTAAGCAGCCGCTTCTTCTTCTGCAGTACCACCGATCTCACCGATCATTACAATCGCTTCAGTCTGTGGATCGTTCTGGAACATTTCCAGAATATCGATGAAGTTAGAACCAGGGATTGGGTCACCACCAATACCTACGCAAGTAGACTGACCGAAACCAGCATCTGTAGTCTGTTTAACAGCTTCATAAGTAAGAGTACCAGAACGGGAAACGATACCTACTTTACCTGGTAGATGAATGTGACCTGGCATAATACCAATCTTACATTCACCTGGAGTGATAACACCTGGGCAGTTAGGGCCGATTAGGCGTACACCTAGCTCGTCACACTTAACTTTACACTCAAGCATATCCATAACTGGAATGTGCTCAGTGATACAAACGATTAGCTTAACGCCACCGTTTGCAGCTTCTAGGATAGAATCTTTACAGAATGGAGCAGGAACGTAGATTACAGATGCATCTGCGCCAGTTGCTTCAACAGCTTCTGCAACAGTGTTGAATACAGGTAGACCTAGGTGAGTTGTACCACCTTTACCTGGAGTTACACCGCCAACCATCTGCGTACCGTACGCGATAGCTTGCTCAGAGTGGAAGGTACCTTGACCACCAGTGAAACCTTGGCAGATTACTTTGGTGTCTTTATTAATCAAAACGGACATTATTTACCCTCCGCTGCGTTTACTGCTTGCTGAGCTGCATCAGTCAAGCTAGTAGCTGCGATGATGTCTAGACCAGATTCAGCAAGAAGCTTAGAACCTAGATCAGCATTGTTACCTTCCAGACGTACAACAACTGGTACGTTTACACCTACTTCTTTAACCGCGCCGATGATACCTTCAGCAATTAGGTCACAACGTACGATACCGCCGAAGATGTTAACCAATACAGTTTTAACTTTTTCGTCAGCAAGAATTAGTTTGAACGCTTCAGTAACACGCTCTTTAGTCGCGCCGCCACCAACGTCAAGGAAGTTAGCAGGGAAACCACCGTGTAGAGCAACGATGTCCATAGTACCCATCGCAAGACCTGCACCGTTTACCATGCAGCCGATAGTACCGTCTAGAGCAACGTAGTTTAGATCCCACTCAGCAGCGTGTGCCTCACGCTCATCTTCCTGAGATGGATCGTGCATAGCTTGAAGATCTTTGTGACGGTAAACAGCGTTGCCATCGATCGCTACTTTAGCGTCTAGGCAGTGCAAGTTACCTTCATCAGTAATAACTAGAGGGTTAATCTCTAGAAGAGCCAGATCTTTTTCTTGGAACATCTGAGCCAGACCCAAGAAGATTTTAACGAACTGCTTAATCTGGTCGCCTTCTAGGCCCAGTTTGAACGCAAGATCGCGACCCTGGTAAGGCTGAGCACCCGTTAGCGGATCAACTTCAGCTTTAAGAATCTTTTCTGGAGTTTCTTCTGCAACTGTCTCGATTTCAACACCACCTTCAGTAGATGCCATGAAAACGATACGGCGAGTAGAACGGTCTACAACAGCACCAAGATATAGCTCGTTTGCAATATCTGTGCAGTCTTCAACCAAAATTTTAGAAACAGGCTGACCATTTTCGTCAGTCTGGAATGTAACTAGGTTTTTGCCCAGCCAGTTAGCTGCGAACTCTTGCGCTTCTGCAGGAGAGTCAACCAACTTAACACCGCCAGCCTTACCACGGCCGCCAGCGTGCACCTGAGTTTTAACAACCCACTTATCACCACCAATTTTTTCAGCAGCTTCAGCCGCTGCTTCTGGAGTATCTACTGCGTATCCTTTGGATACCGGCAGACCATATTCGGCAAACAGCTGTTTACCCTGGTACTCATGAAGATTCATGCTCTAACCCGTTGTGTTATCACTATATGATTTTTTCTGTATCAGGGATCTAAATACGCCCCTGTAACAGCCCTGTTGGTTCTAGCAACAAGTTTTATATACGGCTTACTCCTTGTAAGAGTAAGCCGGATCTCTCTGTGCTAATTACTTAGCGTTTTTTACGATTCGCCATATGAATCGCGTGTCCATCAACTGCTAGTGCTGCTTCATGTACAGCCTCACTTACAGTCGGATGGGCAAATACTGTCATCTGAAGGTCTTCTGCACTTGAGCAGAATTCCATAGCGATAGCAGCTTGACCGATAAGCTCGGAAGCAATACCACCAACCATGTGAACACCCAGAATACGATCAGTTTCTTCGCAAGCGATCATCTTAACGAAACCTTCGGTATCGTTAGCAGCCATTGCACGACCGGAAGCAGCAAATGGGAATTTACCCACTTTAACTTTAACGCCTTCAGCCTTAAGCTCTTGCTCAGTTTTACCAACCCAAGCTAGTTCAGGATGCGTGTAGATGATGTTTGGAATAACGTCATAGTTAAGCTGTGCATGGTGACCAGCAATGATGTCAGCAACCATGATGCCTTCTTCAGAAGCCTTATGCGCAAGCATTGGGCCACGAACAGAATCACCAATCGCATATACACCAGGAACACCAGTCTGACATTTCTCGTCAACGAAGATGAAGCCACGCTCATCTAGAGAAACACCAGAGTCATCAGCAAGTAGACCTTGAGTCTGTGGCTTACGGCCTACAGCAACGATCAACTTATCAACAACCATTTCCTGCTCACCGTTGGCATCAGTGTATTTAACTTTCACTTCTTTGCCGTCGATGATTTCAGTGCCTGTGCAACGAGCACCAAGCTTGATGTCTAGCTTCTGTTTCTTGAAGAGTTTTGCAGCTTCTTTAGCTACATCTTTATCTGCTAGCGCAAGGAAATCGTCCATTGCTTCAAGTACAGTAACTTCTGTTCCTAAACGCGCCCAAACTGAACCCATTTCTAGACCGATAACACCCGCACCGATAACACCCAAACGCTTAGGCGTTTCATCGATATCTAGTGCACCAGCATTATCAAGGATCAAACCTTCAGTAAGCGGTGCCGGTGGGATTTCAACTGGTACAGAACCAGACGCTAGAATCACGTTTTCAGCATCATAAGTAGTAGAAGAACCGTCAGCTGCAGTCACTTCTACTTTCTTACCACCGTGTAATTTGCCCATACCCTGAAGCAAAGTTACACCGTTTGCTTTAAACAGACCCGCAATACCGCCAGTTAGGTTGCCTACGATCTTGTCTTTACGAGCAACCATCGCTTTAACATCCATAGTGACATCGCCACCCGTTTGGATACCGTGCACGTCAGCATGCTGAGCATTGTGGAATTGGTGAGTAGATTCCAGTAGAGCTTTTGAAGGAATACAACCTACGTTTAGGCATGTACCACCTAGAACTGCACCACCTTTGTCATCAACCCATTTTTCAACACACGCAGTTTTCAGACCAAGCTGTGCTGCACGGATCGCTGCTACATAACCGCCAGGACCCGCACCAACAACAATAACGTCAAATTTATCAGACATGTTTTATCCTATCTTCACTCTGTTCTTATCAGGACTAACCTTAAACCTCTAGAAGCATACGTGCAGGATCTTCTAGAAGGTTCTTAATTGTCACTAGGAATTGTACAGCTTCCTTACCATCAATCATACGGTGATCGTATGACAGAGCGAGGTACATCATTGGCAGGATCTCAACTTGGCCATTAACAGCCATCGGACGTTCCTGAATTTTGTGCATACCTAGAATAGCAGTTTGTGGTGGGTTCAAGATTGGAGTAGACATCAAGGAACCGAATACACCACCGTTTGTAATTGTAAAAGTACCGCCCTGCATATCATCCATGCCAAGCTTACCTTCACGACCACGCGCACCAAAGTCTGCGATAGTTGATTCAACATCAGCTAGCGTCATTGCATCCGTATCGCGTAGTACTGGAACCATCAAACCACGGTCAGTAGAAACAGCTACGCCGATATCTTGGTAACCATGATAAACCATGTCATTACCATCGATAGATGCGTTAACTGCTGGGAATTTCTTCAGCGCTTCAGTCGCAGCTTTAACGAAGAAAGACATGAAACCTAGACGAGTACCGTTATGTGTTTTCTCGAACAGGTCTTTGTACTGCTTACGCAGTTCCATAACCGGCTTCATGTTTACTTCATTATAAGTTGTAAGCATTGCAGCATTCTGCTGCGCTTCAACTAGACGCTTAGCAATTGTTGCACGTAGACGAGTCATTGGAACTCGCTTCTCTACACGCTCACCTGCTGGAACGTTAACTGGCGCAGCAGCTTGTGCTGGAGCAGCGGCTGCCGCAGGAGCAGGTGCTGCTGCAGGCGCTTGTGCACCGTTTTTGATGAAGTTCTGAACGTCTTCTTTAGTGATACCGCCATTTTTGCCGGTACCAGTAATTTGAGATGCATCCAGGCCGTTTTCTTCGATCAGTTTACGTGCAGCAGGACCAACTTTATCAGCATCACCTGCAGGCGCCGCAGCTTCTTCGGCAGCAGCTGGTGCAGCAGAACCTGCAGCACCCGCTTCAAACTTAGCGATCACTTCATCACTTAGAACTGTGTCGCCTTCGCCTTTTAGTACTTCAGCAATAACACCGTCTTCTGGTGCTACAACTTCTAGTACAACTTTATCAGTTTCGATATCAACAATAAGCTCGTCAGCTGAGCATGCTTCACCTGGCTGTTTGTGCCAAGTTGCGATTGTGCCGTCTGCTACAGATTCTGGGAACGTCGGCGCTTTGATTTCGATGGACATGTTTTTTCCTTTATCGTTATCACCGTCAGGCGATTAGTAATTGTGGTTAATCGCCTGATCAACCGTTAAGTGCATCATTAACTAGTTTTTCCTGCTGCTCAGCGTGTACAGAAATGTACCCTACTGCTGGAGCCGCAGATGCTGGACGGGCTACCCCTTCCAAATGTAACTTGCTGTCATGTTTTTGTAGAACGTGACGCATATGGTGCTGCATTGAGTACCATGCGCCCTGGTTCATTGGTTCTTCTTGACACCAAACTACAGATTCTAAGTTTGTATACTCAGAGATTGCTTCTGCCAATTGTGCTTCTGGGAATGGATATAACTGCTCGATACGAACGATAGCAACATCATCTTTTTCCAATTCAGCACGACGGTTGTAAAGGTCGTAGTAAACCTTACCACCACACAGCACAAGACGTTTCACCTTCTTAGGCTCTAACTGATCCACTTCACCAATAACTGGCTGGAATGAACCTTCTGCTAGATCTTCAAGAGTAGAAACCGCTTGCTTATGACGCAACAAACTCTTCGGAGACATTACAACTAGAGGCTTACGTAGCGGACGTACAACCTGACGACGCAGCAAGTGGAAAATCTGTGCTGGCGTAGTTGGTGTAACAACCTGAATGTTGTGCTCTGCACACAATTGTAAGTAACGCTCTAGACGTGCTGAAGAGTGCTCTGGGCCCTGACCTTCGAAGCCGTGAGGCAACAACATTGTCAGACCACATAGGCGCTGCCATTTATGTTCACCAGAAGTGATGAACTGGTCAATTACTACCTGTGCACCGTTGGCGAAATCACCGAACTGAGCTTCCCAAATAACTAGCGCATTTGGCATCGTAGTCGCATAACCGTACTCAAACGCAAGTACCGCTTCTTCCGATAGGAAAGAGTCATGCAATGTTAGACGAGGCTGCTCATCGGAAAGATTATCTAATGGCAGGTAAGTTTCAGCTGTCTTCTGATCATGTAGTACCGCGTGACGGTGAGAGAACGTACCACGTCCCACATCCTGACCTGTGATACGAATTGGATGACCTTCAGCAAGGATAGTTGCATAAGCAAGAGATTCAGCCATACCCCAGTTCAATTCCATTGCACCATGAGCCATACGCTTACGGTCATCAATGATTTTTTGAACTTGGCGCTGAACTGCGAAACCTTCTGGCGTTTCACAAATCTTATTACCTAGCTCTTGCAGCAACTTAAGATCAACTTTGGTTTCTGGGCAGTCGAATGACCACTCATGACCTAGGTAAGGCTTCCAATCTACAAACAGCTCAGAGTTTGGCTCATGTACAAGTGACTTAACAACATGCTCGCCATTCTCTAGCAGCTTACGGTACTCTTTCTCCATCGCCTTGCTTTCTTCAAGTGTAACAACACCTTCAGAAATCAATTGCTGAGCGTAAAGATCACGCGTAGTTTTCTGCTTTTTGATCTGAGCGTACATCAACGGCTGTGTACCAGATGGTTCATCAGCTTCGTTGTGACCGCGACGACGGTAACAGAACAAGTCAATTACAACGTCTTTCTTAAATTCGTTACGGTAATCAACAGCCAGCTGTGTAACAAAACGAACTGCTTCAGGGTCATCGCCATTTACGTGGAAGATAGGCGCCTGAATCATTTTCGCAACATCGGTAGAGTACTCAGTTGAACGTGAGTCTTCTTGCTTAGATGTTGTAAAACCAACTTGGTTGTTAACTACAATATGAATTGTGCCGCCTGTTTTATATGCACGGGTCTGAGACATCTGGAATGTCTCCATTACTACACCCTGACCACAGAAAGCTTGATCACCGTGAATATTTACAGGAACAACAGAAGCACCATCAGCATCCTCACGACGATCCTGACGCGCGCGTACAGAACCCTCTACTACCGGAGCAGCAATCTCTAGGTGAGATGGGTTAAATGCCATAGCGATGTGAACTTCACCGCCTTCAGTTTCTACGTTAGATGAGAAACCTTGGTGGTACTTAACGTCACCAGATGTATCTACAACACGCTTCCCTTCAAATTCGTCAAACAAATCAGCCGGGTTTTTACCAAAGATATTAACAAGCGTATTTAGACGGCCACGGTGAGCCATGCCGATAACAACTTCTTTCGCACCCTGCTTACCAGCACGCTGAATTAGCGTGTTTAGGGATACGATCATTGACTCGCCACCTTCCAGACCGAAGCGCTTAGCACCGGCATAACGAGAGCCCAAGTATTTCTCTAGACCTTCAGCAGCTGTTAGGCGCTCAAGAATCATCTTTTTCTTGTTAACTTCAGCTTCTGGATGTGAGCGAACAGGCTCTAGACGAGACTGGATCCAACGCTTTTCTTGTGTATCAACGATGTGCATGTACTCTGCACCGACCGTTGTACAATACGTTTTCTTCAGATCAGCAACGATATCACGCAGCGGAGCTTCTTCAGGACCGAAGAACAGAGAACCTAGCTGGAATACGGTATCGTAATCAGCTTCAGACAGCTCATGGAAACGTAGATCAAGATCCGGCACATCTTCACGTTGCATCAAACCTAATGGATCGATGTTGGCAACCTGATGACCACGTACACGGTAAGCGTTGATCATACGCAATACACGAACCTGCTTTTTCTCATGTTCGGAACTAACCGAACTTACAGCAGTTGGCGCAGCGCGTTTTTGGTTTTTAGATAGATAGAGAAAATGTTCTCTGATAGCAGAATGCGGCACATCCTGTGTCAGATTTTCGCCAACTTTAGGTAGTCGGTCGAATTCTTCTCGCCATTCCTGAGGAATCGCATTTGGATCCATCAGGTAAGTTTCGTACAGTTCTTCAACGTATGAAAGGTTGCCACCGTAAAGGTGAGCATTCTTCCACATGAGATCCATGATGCTTTCTTGCATTCTTGATCACCCTGGCTCTGGGAGCTTTCTGATTCTATCGGGATCTTCCGATAGACATCGCTCCTCTTTGAGTTACCTTCAATCCCCCGATCAAACAGCTTTAACTGTCTCGGGATTCTTATATTAAAGCTTTTGGAAGCAAGCTTTAATCATTCTTTATGCGAATATGGTAATTTTTTTACAAAAAATTCTTTTTTCTTTTTGTAACACAAAAAAAGCGGTGCCAATGGCACCGCTTTTTAAGGTAGATCAGGTTGCTTGCGCTAGCAGCATATTGCGAATCTTGCCGATCGCCTTAGTAGGATTCAATCCTTTAGGGCAAACGTTTACGCAGTTCATGATGCCGTGGCAACGGAAGACACTGAATGGGTCATCCAAATCTGCCAGACGCTCACGAGTCGCCGTATCACGACTGTCTGCCAAGAAGCGGTACGCTTGAAGCAGGCCAGAAGGACCGATGAACTTGTCTGGGTTCCACCAGAAAGACGGACAAGAAGTTGAGCAGCATGCACAAAGAATACATTCGTACAGACCATCCAACTCAGCACGATCCTCCGGAGACTGCAGACGTTCGATCGCAGGCGGCGGAGTATCGTTGATCAAGAACGGCTTGATCTTCTCGTAAGCTTTGTAGAACTGAGTCATATCTACAACAAGGTCACGGATAACCGGCAGACCCGGCAGTGGACGCAGCACAAGCTTGTCGTCTTTAACTACAGCAGATAACGGAGTGATACATGCAAGACCGTTAAGGCCATTCATGTTCATACCATCTGAACCACATACACCTTCACGGCAAGAACGACGATACGCCATAGACGGATCTTTGTCCTTAAGAAGCTGAAGCAGATCCAACACCATGATGTCCTTACCACCAGGGATATCAATATGGATATCCTGCATGTAAGGAGCATCGTCAGTTTCAGGATTGTAGCGATATACACTAACCAACATGATAGAAGCTCCTTAGTAAGTACGAACTTTAGGTGGGAAGGCATCTACGGTTTTAGGTGCGAAGTTTACAGCACGCTTACCGATAGTTTTGTCTTCAGGGAAGTAAACAGAGTGGCACAACCAGTTCTCATCATCACGCTCAGTAAAGTCATTACGAGCATGTGCACCACGAGACTCTTTACGAACCTCAGCTGCGATAGCAGTTGCTTCAGCAACTTCGAACAAGTTTTCAAGCTCAAGCGCTTCGATACGCGCAGTGTTGAATGCCTGACTCTTATCTTCAAGATGCAGGTTATTGATCTTCTCACGAATGCCTTTAAGCAATTCAAGACCTGTCTGCATGCTTTCGCCGTCACGGAATACACCGAAGTACAGCTGCATTGTGCTCTGTAGTTCTTTACGAACTTCAGAAACGCTTTCACCGCCAGTAGAGTTGTTTAGACGGTTTAGACGCGCCATTGCAGTTTCAATGTTAGCTTCAGTTGCATCTTTAACTTCGTAACCTTCACGCATCTGCTGTTCGATCTGCATACCAGCAGCACGACCAAATACAACAAGGTCAAGAAGTGAGTTACCACCTAGACGGTTAGCACCATGTACAGATACACATGCAACTTCACCACAAGCATATAGACCGTCAACGATAGAATCGTTACCGTCTTTATCTGGTGCGATAGCCTGACCACCGATGTTAGTTGCAACACCACCCATCTGGTAGTGACAAGTTGGAACAACTGGAATCGGCTTAACAACTGGGTCAGTTGCCGCGAACGTTTTAGACAGCTCACAGATACCAGGTAGACGTGAATGAAGAACCTCTTCACCCAAGTGATCCATCTTCAAGTAAACGTGATCACCATCTTCACCACAACCACGACCCTCTAGGATCTCAAGGATCATAGAACGTGCCACAACGTCACGACCTGCAAGGTCTTTAGCGTTTGGCGCGTAACGCTCCATGAAGCGCTCGCCGTCTTTGTTGATTAGGTAACCACCCTCACCACGACAACCTTCAGTTACAAGTACACCTGCACCTGCAATACCGGTTGGATGGAACTGCCACATCTCCATATCCTGCGCCGGAACACCTGCACGCAGAGACATACCCATACCGTCACCAGTATTGATAAGAGCGTTAGTAGTAGAAGAGTAGATACGGCCAGCACCGCCTGTTGCAAGAACAGTCGCTTTAGCCTTGATATATACAGTCTCACCTGTTTCGATGCAGATAGCGATACAGCCAACAACTGCGCCATCATCATTCTTAACTAGGTCTACTGCGTACCACTCATTAAGGAAGGTAGTACCTGCTTTCATGTTGCCCTGATATAGAGCGTGAAGCAGTGCGTGACCAGTACGGTCTGCCGCAGCACATGTACGCGCAGCCTGACCACCTTCACCAAAATTCTTAGACTGACCACCGAAAGGACGCTGGTAGATACGGCCTGTTTCAGTACGGGAGAACGGAAGACCCATGTGGTCTAGTTCGAATACCGCCTGAGGACCTACAGAACACATGTATTCGATAGCGTCTTGGTCACCGATGTAATCAGAACCTTTAACTGTATCGTACATGTGCCAACGCCAGTCGTCGTTTGGATCAGCACTTGCGATCGCACAAGTGATACCGCCTTGAGCGGATACCGTGTGAGATCGAGTTGGGAATACTTTTGTTACACAAGCAGTGTTTAGACCACTTTGTGCAAGCTGAAGTGCAGCACGCATGCCTGCACCACCGCCACCGACAACAATCGCGTCGAAAGTAAGCGTGCGTAGTTTAGACATCTTTTAAACACCCCATAAAATCTGAATGCCCCACACAACGTAGATAAACGTCAGGAGACCACATGCAGATTGAAACACGAAACGGATACCCGTTGGCTTAATATAGTCAGTAGAAACAGACCACATACCAATCCATACGTGTGCAGCAAAGGATAGTAGCGCTAGCATTGTAAAGATGCGCATTGCTGTTCCTTCGAACAAACCAACCCACATTTCGTAAGTTAGTTCTGCGCCAAATGCTAGATAACCAATCATAAAGATTGTGTATACGGCTAGGATTACCGCGCTTACACGCTGAATCATCCAGTCATACAGGCCACTACGGCCAAAGCTAGTAATACTAGTTACCATATCCATACTCCCGAAATGAGGATTGCTGCAACAGCTAGACCCAAGGTCACTTTCGCTGCCATTTGACCACTTTCAAGTTCTTCACAGTGGCCAAAATCCATTACCAGGTGTTTGATGCCCGCGAAGAAGTGGTATAGCAATGCTGATACGCTTCCCCACGCTATAAGCTTCGCGAAGAAGCCATTCTCAAACATATCAACAGCTTCATTGAAGCCCGCTTCTGATTCCAGAGACAAACCCAAAGCATACATTGCAAACACAGCACCAAAAAATAGCGCCACGCCTGTCACACGATGCAGGATGGATGTAATCGCCGGTAGCGGCATTTTGATAGTTTGAAGATCTAAATTTACAGGTCTTTTCTTATTCACGGCTCTTGTTCACACTTTTTACGGCCCCTTTGCAGGGCTCGGTTGCTCGGAAGTGTTGAAGATAAGTACCTCGCTCCTCAAGCATATCCATAATATATGAACTAATATAATAGGACATAAACTAGGGATAAACTTCGGGGCGAGAGTATAAGCATTTCACTTTGACAATACAACGCAAACACAGCGCTGTTCGCCTTTTGTCTAGGACTTTACGGCATATCAAAAGTCGTACAACCAAATGACTATTCAGCCTTAGTACCAATCCTGCAAAAATTCAGTCGTTTTTGCTGCGTTGCGGTAACTAACCCATTTAGTCGGATTGACAAACTTTTTTCAGTCTCTATATTGTGTGGGTCCAATTTATCGGGCCAAGACTCTTAGATCTGACTAATAAGAAAGTCAAAACAGAACTAAAACATAATGATAGGAGCCTTTTAATGGCTGATAAGAAAGCACGTTTAACAGTCGACGGTCTGGATGAAGCTATTGAGCTGCCGGTGTATTCAGGCACTCTAGGTCCAGACGTAATTGATGTGCGCCCACTGACTGGCAAAGGCCTGTTCACGTACGATCCTGGTTTTGTTTCCACAGCTGCGTGTGACTCTAGCATCACTTTCATCGATGGCGGCAAAGGCGTGCTACTGCACGGCGGTTACCCAATCGACGAGCTAGCAGAAAAATCAGACTACATGGAAGTGTGCTACCTACTATTGAACGGCGAACTGCCTAGCGCAGAGCAAAAGGCTAAATTCGTAGACACTGTGAAGAACCACACGATGGTTCATGAGCAACTAAACCACTTCTATAACGGCTTCCGTCGTGACGCTCACCCAATGGCGATCATGTGCGGCGTAGTTGGTGCTCTTTCTTCGTTCTACCATGACTCTCTAGACATCGATAACGAACATCACCGTGAAGTTTGCGCATACCGCCTAATCGCGAAAATGCCTACTATCGCAGCGATGTGCTTCAAGTACTCAAACGGCCAGCCGTTTATGTACCCGCGCAACGAGCTGAGCTATGCAGGCAACTTCCTGCAGATGATGTTCGGTACACCTTGCGAAGAGTACCAGGTTAACCCTGTACTTGAGAAAGCAATGGACCGCATCTTCGTACTTCACGCTGACCACGAACAGAACGCTTCTACTTCTACAGTACGTCTTGCGGGCTCTTCTGGTGCTAACCCATTCGCATGTATCGCTTCTGGTATCGCTGCACTTTGGGGCCCAGCTCACGGTGGTGCTAACGAAGCTGTACTAAACATGCTTGAAGAGATCGGCGATGAGTCACGCATTGATGAATTCGTTGCTAAAGCAAAAGATCCAAACGACCCATTCCGCCTAATGGGCTTCGGTCACCGTGTATATCGCAACTTCGACCCACGCGCACGCGTAATGAAGAAGTCTTGTGACGAAGTACTAGCCGAACTTGGTTTGGAAAATGATCCTCTTCTTAAGATCGCGAAACGCCTAGAAACAATCGCTATCGAAGACGAATATTTTGCTGCACGCAAACTATACCCGAACGTAGACTTCTATTCCGGTATCATCCTGAAAGCAATTGGTATCCCAACCAACATGTTTACCGTGATCTTTGCATTGTCTCGTACAATTGGCTGGATCTCCCACTGGAGTGAGTTCCACAGCAGCCCTAACAAAATTGGTCGTCCACGCCAGCTTTACACTGGTCCGACTCAGCGCTCATACCCTAAGTAAGACGCACCAATTACCCAAAAAAGCCGCTTTATGCGGCTTTTTTATTGTCTATATTCTTCAATTTACCGAACCCCAAGCGACGCTAATCTAAACGTTTCTGCCAACTCATTCGCAACATTGATATCTCGCCTATAGCGCAACGATGTATAAATCATTGGCAACTCAGGCAAACCAAGACGCCCCCCTATCAACTCAACCCCTGGCAGCACCGCACTCCTAGGCCTCACAGTAACGCCTAAGCCACACTTAACAGCCGCCATAAGCCCTTGATAGCTTGATGAAGTATAAACCAGCCGCCACGGAATGCCTGATTGATCGAGAGACTCAATAGAAACCCGCCTAAACTGGCAAGCCTTGGAATATGACGCCATCGGCAACTCCCTTCCTGGAGACCAAGAAAAGCCCACAGGGCCAATCCACGCTAACGGCTCACCACCTAACACCTCCCCCTTCCCTGAGCTACTTAACGATAACGTGACGATAAGATCATAATCCCCCCGCTCATACCCTAACTCCAGCTCATCGCTATAACCCGTTTCCACAAACAGCCTTACAGCAGGGTTCTTCCGAGAAAAGCCAGCCAAGAGCTCTGGCAATACGGTTTCCGCAACACCCTGAGAGACACCCACCTTTATCTCCCCCAGCTCACCACTACTCGCCAAGCTCGCTATCGCATCGTCCTGCAACGCCAGCATCTTTCTTGCGTAACCAACTAACATCTCCCCTTCATGTGTCAACAGCCGTTTACGGCCATTAGGGCGAAACAACACAACACCCAACTCCAGCTCCAATTTTTTTATCTGCTGACTCACCGTGGATTGCGTCTTATGCAGGGACTCTGCTGCCCGAATAAAACCATCCCTTTCAACTACAGCAAGGAAAGTTCTCAACAATTCAGTGCTTATATTAGGCTGCGCCATGCCCACCCCTCTTTGATCGTATTAACTGATTAATATAAACGAAATTAATCGTTATTAGTAATGCAAATGAGCGCGTAAGCCGGATTTAAACAGACAAGGAGAGCGTTATGCCTTACATATCAATACATGTATCCAGCGACTTAACCGAATTACAGATCAAAAGCCTAGTCGAAGGTACAACAAATATCATGGCCAATATTCTTCATAAAAAAGCAGAATTAACCGCCGTAAGTATTACAAAAATGGATAAAGAGCATTGGTTTATCGGCAATAAATTAGCCACTAATTCGGTATCTGCATACGTGGATGCCAAAATCAGCAAAGACACTAATACCGAAAAGGAAAAGTCCGATGCACTTAGTGCATTTAACAAACTTTTAGACAACGAAATTGGGCCTCTAACACCTACCAGTTACGTAGTTTTAGATGAAGTACCAACAACAGACTGGGGCTATGACGGCTTAAGTCAGCAAGCACGAATGCTAAAAAGAACAGAATCAGGCGTAATAGATATGCAGTACTACACAGAGAAAGGGAAAAAAGAACGTTCTGATTTTATTTTTTCTAAGCTACAAAAATTCAGACAAGCGATATTTAACTAATCACTACCAACAAAAAAGCCGGGCAATGCCCGGCTTGTTCAATAGACCTAAAGTGACAGATTAGTTATCGCTAGTAGATTCAATCTTATGGATAGATAGGTCAGCACCGTTATACTCTTCCTCTTGAGTCAAACGCAGACCAGAAACTGCACGCACACCACCGTAAACAATTACACCGCCAATGACTGCTACAGCAATACCCGCTAGCGAACCGATTATTTGTGACATAAGGCTAACGCCACCCAGACCGCCAAGCGCTTCAGTACCGAAAATACCGCAAGCAATAGCACCCCAAACACCACAAACACCATGTAGCGGCCATACACCCAACACATCATCGATCTTCCATTTGTTCTGCTGAATAGTGAACAAGAAGACAAAAATTGCACCGGCAACAGCACCTACAACTAGAGAACCCATAGGGTGCATTACGTCAGAACCAGCACATACAGCAACCAAACCAGCCAAAGGACCGTTATGGATAAAGCCAGGGTCATTTTTACCAAAGATCAGCGCAGTAATAATACCGCCAACCATCGCCATTAGCGTATTAACAGCTACTAGACCAGAGATACCATCCATTGTTTGAGCGGACATTACGTTAAAACCGAACCAACCAATACACAGAATCCATGCACCTAATGCCAAGAAAGGAATATTAGATGGAGGGAAAGCAACAAGACGACCACCTTTATAGCGACCATTTCGAATTCCCAGCATGATCACTGCAACTAGCGCCAACCAGCCACCGACGCCGTGCACTACAACAGAACCCGCAAAATCATGGAATGCAGCACCAAAATTAGCTTCTAACCAATCTTGGAAACCAAAGTTACCATTCCAGATAATGCCTTCGAAGAACGGATATACAAACGCCACAATAAGAGATGAGGCAATCAAGAACGGCCAGAACTTAGCACGCTCAGCAATACCACCCGATACGATCGCAGGAATCGCAGCCGCAAACGTCATTAAGAAGAAGAACTTAACCAGCTCATAACCGTTGTTTGCGGCTAATTCAGCAGCAGGAGAGAAGAAAGTGACGCCGTAAGCAACCCAATAACCTACAAAGAAGTAAGCCATGGCAGAAAAACCAAAATCGGTCAGAATTTTAACTAACGCATTCACTTGGTTTTTGTGGCGAACCGTACCAACTTCAAGAAAAGCAAAGCCGGCATGCATGGCAAAGACCATGATCGCCCCCATCAGAATGAATAGAGTATTAGAACTCTGAATAAGCGTCTCAACTGCGCTGTTGACGTTTTCCACTTGGTGTCTCCCGTTTCTTTTTTGCACCATATTAGAACCACAACCTAAAACTGCGCTTCATTTTGGTGCACTATTATAGTGCATATTATTCTGTGATATTGCTGCCACTATGCCAACTAGGCTTAAAAGCCCCGAAACATAGCGCCTTAAACTGCAATTCACCAAAATAGTGCTAGTAACAAATTTTTTATGCCTTAATAGTAAGCACTATATGTGCCAGATTTATTAAAGCGCACAATTTGCGAGCACAATCACTTATGACGAATACGGAAACAAGAATGAATTTTAGAATTACGCTTAAAATCCGGATCCAGAGTAGATTGCGTAATCTCCTCAATCTCGAATTCTGACAACGCATCGTAGTCCAACTTAAAGCGGCGGTAGTTATTGGAGAAGTACAACACCCCATCTGCACGTAAACAGCGCATAGCCCCTTCTATAAGGTCTACGTGGTCGCGCTGCACATCAAGCACTCCAGCCATTCGCTTAGAGTTAGAAAACGTTGGAGGGTCCATAAAAATCAGATCGTATGCTGGCCCTCTTTGCATCCGCAACCACTTCAAGCAGTCCGCTTGAACTTGCTGATGCTCTTTTGTATCGAGGCCATTTAGATCTAAATTTCGCTTAGCCCAGTTAAGATAAGTAGCCGACATATCAACACTGGTTGTGGATTTAGCGCCACCCTTGGCAGCATGCACAGAAGCAGTGCCTGTGTAACAGAACAGGTTTAAGAAATCCTTACCAGCCGCTTCTTTCTGAATCTGATAACGAATTGCTCGATGATCCAAAAACAAACCGGTATCAAGATAGTCGTGCAAGTTGACCAGCAAACGACAGCCGTGTTCGTTAATCTCTTTAAAGCGGTGAGTTTCAGAGTGCTTTTCATACTGATTAACGCCCTGCTGTTTTTTTCGCTGCTTTAGAATTACCTTTTCTGGAGATACCTCTAAGGTTACCGGTAACGCATTCATCACATCTTGTAAGCGAGCAAATGTTTTTACCGGATCAATCTTCTTAGGTGCGGCATATTCTTGGACATGCACTTCGTCTTTGTAGATATCCACTGCAACAGAGTACTCAGGGATATCCGCATCGTAGAGACGGTAGCTCTCTATATTGTCGCGTTTTACCCACTTAGCCAGCTGTTTACGATTTTTCTTCAAACGATTAGCAAACATCTGAGCCCCTTCACTCAAAGGAGCTGGCTCACCCTCTTGACCCTCTTGCTTCTCAGCTCTCTGCTCAGACACAGGGTAGATAAACAAACGACTTTCAAGCGCACCGTTAAACAGCTTATATTGCTTATCTGCGCGTAGACCTGTGACCTTACAAAGATCTGGGTTAGAGGTAAAAATAGAAGCCGTCCAACCCGCAAATTGCTCTTTCAGCTTATCGCCAAGATGTCGATACAAGAACATCAACTGCTGAGTCTCACCTAAACGCTCACCATAAGGGGGGTTAGTAATCAGTAAACCTTTACCTTCAGGTAGGGTGTTGCGATCCAAATCTTCTAGGCGGCATGTTGTAAATTCAATAAAGTCTGCCACACCTGCCCTTTCTGCATTCTGACGAGCTGCGCGCAACACCTTGCCATCTTGATCGCTACCAATAAGGTTCGCTTCCAATGACAGCAAACCTTTTACTTTGCGCGCTTGAGCCTCAGCAACAAGATCTTCCCAAATATCACGTTTATGACCTGTCCAGCGGGAGAATCCGAAACGCTTACGCTGCAAACCTGGCGCAATGTCAGCCGCCATCAAAGCAGCCTCAATTAGCAATGTGCCTGAACCACACATAGGATCGAAAACCAAACCGTATTCAGATGAACGCTCCGGCCAACCACTGCGAATCAAAATAGCAGCCGCCAGATTTTCCTTCATTGGCGCTTCACCGGCTTTCAGACGATAAGCACGTCGGTGCAAACTATCACCCGACATATCTAAAGCAACGGTAATTTTGCCGCGGTGCATACGCACATTAATACGTAGATCAGGCGCAACTTTATCGATACTCGGACGAGCACCAGTTTTATCCCGAATTTGATCGACAATGGCATCCTTAACTTTTAACGCACCAAAATGGGTATTGTTGATACCACGAGTTTGACCACTAAAATCAATTAACAACGTACCTTCGCTACGCATATGATCCAGCCAGTCAATTTGCTGAACAGCCTTGTAAAGGTCATCTGCTGTTTCTGCTTCACCTTCATAAAGGGGCATAAGAACTCTGTTCGCTAAACGAGACCATAAACAGATACGGTAAGCATCTTCCAGCTCACCTTGGCATTGAACCCCTGCCACTGTTTGTTTTGTTTCGGTAACGCCCAGTTGCTGCAACTCCTCTTCAAGAAGTAACTCAAGACCCTTAGGGCATGTCAGAAACAGTTTCATACGCATCTTTACTCAGCAAATATTTCACTTAATTAACAACAGGCATGAAAAAAATTCACTCTGTTGTTCAAAAACCAATTTTTTGACTAACTTTATGAATGCAATCGTTTTTTTGCACCCACACACTAATTATTTTTATTAAGCATTAATATCATGATAGTCATATTCAATCGCACTATGATCTATTTTCCGATATTTATAGAAGTCTGGCTGCAAAACTTAAAAACTCGCAGACAGATTTTAAGCGGATACCATGTCTCAAGGAACCGCTGCTCTCAAAAAACTAAAACACGAAGAGAGGCTCAATTGTATGAAGAGACAAAAGCGTGATCGTACCAGCACACTTTTTAATCGAGGTTTTCAAGCAGGATTAAGCGGTAAGTCCCGGGATAACTGTCCCGTGAACACATCAGATCTCAGAAGCCATTGGATGAGCGGATGGCGCCAAGGACGCGAAGCTCACTGGAGCGGTATGGAAGGAGTATCAGCAATTCAATCCGACCCAGCTCTACACTAAACAGAATTTTCAGGCTCCCCTAAGGGAGCCTTTTTATTACCTGCTCTTATTCTGAAAGCTGCTTAATTGCTTTCACAGAATCCGCAACCAATGAAGGTCCACGGTAGATAAACCCAGAATAAATTTGTACCAAACTTGCACCAGCTTCGATCTTTTCTGCCGCATCAAAACCTTCAGTGATCCCGCCCACACCAATAATTGGTAACGCACCATCAAGCTCTTGCGCCAGAGTTCTAATCACTTTAGTTGATTTATTGCGTACTGGAGCGCCTGATAAACCACCTGCTTCATCTGCAAACTCTAGCCCTTCAACACCGTCACGAGATAGGGTTGTATTGGTCGCAATCACACCATCCATTTCATAAGACTTTAGAGAAGCAGCAACAAGTGCAAGTTCTTCATCAGTCATATCCGGTGCAATTTTTACCGCAATTGGAACATAGCGGTCATGGAACTTAGCTAACTTAGCTTGTTCGGATTTAAGCGCGTCCAATAAGCTGTTTAACGACTCGCCGTACTGAAGAGTACGAAGGCCTGGTGTGTTTGGAGAAGATACGTTAACCGTAATGTAAGACGCGCGTCCGTATACCTTTCGAAGACAGTATAGGTAATCGTCATTCGCCTTCTCGTTTGGAGTATCTTTGTTTTTACCAATATTGATACCCAGAACACCTTTATAAACGCTCTTATCCAGATTAGAGAGCAGCTTATCTACACCACCGTTATTAAACCCCATACGGTTGATGATCGCTTGCTGTTCAGGCAAACGGAAAATACGTGGCTTAGGATTACCATCTTGTGGACGTGGAGTAACAGTACCCACTTCAACAAAGCCGAAGCCCATTGCAGCCATACCATCTACCGCAATGCCGTTTTTATCTAGACCTGCTGCTAAACCTACGCGGTTTGGAAAATCAATTCCCATCACCTGAACAGGATCAGATAGTACTTCAGCGCCCAGAAGCTTATTTACTCCCAAAGAAGACGCAAGATTCATCGAATGAAGCGCTACGTTGTGAGAAAGTTCGGGATCAAGCTGAAACATCAAAGATCGAGTCAGTGAATACAACATAATCAGGTCCTAGTAAAAATTTTGGCCCGATTATAGGCGAGGCGAGGATGGAATAACAGCATTGAGCACTAAGAGTGACAATGTTAACTCCCAAAAGTTATAAAGAATCATAAAATTGGTGCATTTATTACACTAACTCAGTTTCTCTATTCCCTGATATTTGCCTTGATCATCAAACAAGATTTTAAACCGACCATTAATACCATCACGTAGTAGAAATGGTTTTAAGATTCTAGCGGGGAACTGTACGCTACGACCATCAAGGGATCGGGTATAAACAGTTTCCGCGACCCCTTGATACAACATTAAAAATTTTTCAGAACTAATCCGAATATCAACCAAAATTGCTTTCATACAATACTATTTAGAGGAATGACCCTCATATACACGTTCAGGTATTAAACTGGCTTGTTTTCGCCAAATCAAACAACTCTCTTAACGCGACAGTATACATTGCATACTCTTGTTTTTTAGCACTTTTAACTTCATTGAGAACATTTTGCCAACGATCAAGTAGCCATTCATTTTCAGTACACCACTTATCGATCACCTGTTCTACTGTAGACCCTTTGACCCGCCCTTTAATAGCTGTCGCCACCAAGGCACGCTGCTGCCAATCCAAATCATCCCTAAACGCTTCGCGAGCCAATGCTTGCCAATAGTTATCGACACTCAATTTGCTGAGCTTTCTAGACAACCAATCAAGCTCTAACCGCTGCCCTAGCCCAAAGTACACTTGAGCCACTTGATCTGGCGGAACATCCGCTTCATCTGCAACCTCGATCACACCTAATGAGGCATACAAACAACGTGCACCAGATACAAATTTAGCCAATTTACTAGGAACTCCCGCTTCGTGATAGCGACTAAGTGCACTTTCCCAACGCGTTAAAGGTTCTCCTGTAAGCAATTTTTCCTGCTTAGGTACAATTTTGCCTAACTGAGCTCTAAAACTATCTACCTCTTTTTCACAGTCCACTTCTGCCCGGCGATTCCTTACAAACCATCGCGTTGCTCGACGCATTAAATGTTGTAATTCATGCATCATCTCTAATTGAATATCGCTGCTAACTTTATGATCGAGTTTTTCGATTTGCTGCCATAAATTCTCAACCCCAAACACATCACGAGCCAGCACATAAGCCCTAGCTATAGCAGCTTCATCAGCCCCTGTTGATATACGTAAACGATCAACAAAGTTAATACCCATCATGTTAACCATGTGGTTTGCGATTTGAGTGCTGATAATTTCTCGACTCAGACGATGCACTTTTAGCTGCCCACCAAACTCTGACACCAATTTCTCTGGGAAGGCAGTAAACAGTTCCTGAGAAAGGTACTCATCATCTGGTATGAATGAAAGACTTAGCAATTCTTTCAGCTCTGCTTTGCTATAAGAGATAAGCACGGAGAGCTCTGGACGACTTAAACCTTTTTTCAACGCTCGTCGTTCATTTAACACATCATCAGCAGGTAAGAACTCTAGCGCTCTATCCAATTTCCCTGCAGATTCCATATTGGTAATGTAACGCTGATACTCAGCCATCCCCTCAAATGAACGAGACTCTGCCATAGAGATCGCTTGCACCTGTCGATAGTTATTTTTCAATACTAATGAAGCAACCTCATCGGTCATCTCCTCAAGCAGGGAATTACGTTGTTTCTCTGTCATGTCGCCATTGGCAACTACCTGGTTTAGAAGGATTTTGATATTTACTTCATGGTCTGAGCAGTCGACACCTGCAGCATTATCAATAAAGTCAGTATTCATCCGGCCACCAGCCAAAGAATATTCCATTCGGGCAAGCTGGCTCATACCCAAATTACCGCCCTCACCAACCACTTTACAGGCTAGCTCTTGGCCGTCTATACGTAAGGCATCATTGGCTTTATCGCCGATATCCGCATCAGTCTCGGTACTTGCCTTAACATAAGTACCAATACCACCATTCCAAACCAGATCTACTGGCGCTTTTAGCAGTTTATTCAGAAGATCATTCGGGGTAACAGTCGCTATCTTTTCACCAATAAGCGCCTGTATTTGTGGAGACAGGGTGATCGATTTGGCAGAACGGTCAAATACACCGCCCCCTTCAGAGATCAATTTTTTATCATAATCAGTCCATGCAGAACGAGGCAGTTTGAATAAACGATCTCGCTCTTTCCAACTTTTTGCAGCATCAGGATTTGGATCGATAAAGATATGCAAATGGTTAAAGGCAGCGACTAGACGGATATGCTTAGAGAGCAGCATACCATTGCCAAATACATCACCTGACATATCTCCTATACCAATGACCGTAAAATCATCCTTATCGGTATTCACACCCATCTCGCGGAAATGCCGTTCAACAGATACCCATGCGCCTCTCGCTGTAATGCCCATCTTCTTATGGTCGTAGCCCTGACTACCACCAGAAGCAAAGGCATCACCCAACCAGAATCCATAGGATTGTGCCAATTCGTTTGCAATGTCAGAGAAAGTCGCCGTACCTTTATCTGCCGCCACCACCAAATAGGTATCGTCTTCATCGTGACGAACCACATCCGCTGGTGGGCAGACCTCACCTTCAATTAGGTTATCTGTGATATCCAATAGCCCACTGATGAAGGTTTTATAGCAATTTACACCTTCTTCAAACCACTCTTCGCGACTCATACTGTCATGTAATGATTTAGCGACAAATCCACCTTTTGCCCCAACAGGAACAATTACCGCATTCTTAACCTGCTGAGCTTTAACTAGGCCTAAGACTTCTGTGCGGTAATCTTCCATTCGATCAGACCAACGCAGTCCACCGCGAGCCACCTTACCACCACGAAGATGAACACCCTCAACCTTAGGCGAGTAGACGAAAATCTCATATTTGGGCCGCGGTAATGGCATATCTTGGATTTCATCAGGGGACAATTTAAAAGAGAAATAGCTTTTAAAATTTTGCCTATCTTTTTGATAGAAATTTGTTCGCAGCGTTGCCTTGATTAGTAATAAATACTGTCGAATCACTCGGTCATCATTCAAGCTACCCACATCTTCTAAAGCATCAATAATGGTCGACTCTATTGCCTCTTGTTCCGCGGAATTACCTGATTCAAATCGCGCTTTAAAGAACTGAACAATCTTAGCCGCTATATCGACATAAGCGTTTAGCGTCGTGCTAATTGCTTCAGGGCTAATTGGAAAACTAATCTGCTTCATATAAGCGGCATAAGCTCGAAGCATGGCCACCTCTCGCCAACCAACATTGCCTGCTAACACGAGGCGGTTAAACTCATCATTCGCCGCGTCACTTTGCCAGATTTTGAGGAAGGCCTCTTCAAACACTTCTTTGAGTGTTGAAAGTGATACTGAGCCAGCTCCCGTGTAATGCAAATTAAAATCGTGAATCCACACCAAAGCTCGTTTGCTTTCTATTTTATAAGGGTGTTCGTCTATGACCCTTAACCCTAAGTTTTCGAGTACTGGGATAACATCCGATAAAGGTAAGGATGCGCCTAAACTAAACAATTTAAAGTTAAGACAATTCTTTTCCTGCTCCAATGCTTGATAAAAACTAAGCTGCAATGGCGCTTTATCGGATAGTTTTTCTATATGTTGTAGATCCACTACCGCTGTTCTAGCGGAAAAGTCCGCGCTGTAACTAGCAGGAAAACCACTACCAAACTGGTTGTAAACTCGAATACCTGATTCCTCACCAAGTGTTTCAACCAAGACATCTCGAAGATCATCACACCAACTACGGGCGGCTAATCTCACCACCCGCTCTAATTTATCGGAATCAAAATCCTCTACGATGTTGTCCCCACGAAGAATAAACTGCGTACGCGTCAGAATGGATTCAGAAAAATAGGTCGTAAAATCTGCATGGGTGCAGTTCAACTGCGCCATCAATAACGACTGAATTTTGTGCCTGAAGTCAGTGCTATAAATATCCCTTGGTGAATAGACCAGACAGGAATAAAACTGGCCAAAATAGTCTCGACGAACAAACAAACGTATCTGCCGCCTTTCATGAATTTGTAGGACGCCAATAACGGTCCGATAAAGATCATCTACGGATACTTGAAATAGATCATCTCGAGGGTGAATTTCTAAGATCTGCAGCAGCTCTTTCCAATCATGCCCATGGCGATGCAAGCCAGATTTTTCCATAATCGCATCCACCTTACGGCGCACAATAGGAATCTGGCGCGAGCTCTGAATATAAACACTGGAGGTATACAAGCCTAAGAAACGACATTCACCTACAACGTCCCCCTTCTTATTGTATTTTTTTATACTGATGTAATCGGGGTACGTCGGACGATGGACACTGGAGGCCCTATTAGACTTAGTGAAGGATAAAATATCGGGGATCAGGACAAAGCCTTCCGCATCGCGATCATTCTCGTTAACTAAGGCAGATCGGCAATGCTCATCACAAAATTTTAGAAGTCCAAGCTGGCTGCCCGGTACGGCTTCTAGGGTTTTCTTTCCCTTCTTATCCACCAACTGGTATTCATCGTAGCCTAAGAAGGTAAAGTGATCCTTCAACCATTTAATAAAATCATGCACCTCCGAGGTAATCTCAGTTTCAAAGCCTTTGACCGCTTTTGAGAATACTTCTGCTTGATCATTGCATCGCTCAACCATAGGCTCAAAGTCTTCTACCACCATGGTTACGTCTTCAAGGACATTCCTTAGTGCTTGCTCTAGGTCTTTAAGATCTGCAGTATCCGAATGTCGATCAACCTCAATCGAAACTAAGGATTCCCTTTGAGAGTTTTTCGCTCTGCTATCCTTTTTGAGTAAAGACGTTAATCCCCCTTTGTCATCCCTTTTCAGGGTCACTACCGCATTATGTATAGCGTGGATAGTTAAGTTACGTCGATTGAGTTCCATTCGAAGAGAGTCAACGAGAAAAGGAATATCCTTCTGCAGTACTTCAATCACAGTATGGGTTGATTGCCAACCATGCAGTTCGTAATCAGGATTAAACACCCTGACCTTAACCTGTCCCTCTTTACGCTCTTGGAGAAACTGCCAACAGGCCAACGTTGAGCCATATAGATCTTCTAATTTCCACTCTAGAAGATCAGCAAGCGAAGCAGATGAATAGTATAGAGTTGCAAACTCAATCAAGGCTTCAGATCTTTCTTTCGGTAATCGATTTTGTAACTCTTGGCAAAGCGTTGTTAACAGATTCGCTTTTTCGTCCTGCCCTAGATATTCCATCTGCAACCCTCAATTTTTCTCAAATAATCAAAAGTATAGACAAAATGTAGCCAACAACCGTTTAAGTACATCGACAAGTGATACAAACAAATTTTTAACAGCTTAAGGCAAGAGAAACCAGAGAGAAACGAAACTCACCTGAGCTAAATTAATCAAACGATTATTAAACAGGAATACGTTGATTCACCCTTCAGGATTACTCATAATAAAACAAAAAACACAGTTTCTTGCTCACAGACCTAACTATCGGTGAGTCTTAGCCGGCGATGTTGGTGCGAGGATTACATTGCGATTAATTTATTCTCACTTTTTCTTTCTTCTGGCTTTCATTGCTTTTCAAGCTCAAGCAAAGGTCTCTTCTTCCTTAGATACAAGCATCCTCTATTTAGGTCAAAAGATTACGCTGACCTTAGAAACTGACCAGCAAGATGTCGCTCGACCAAACCTAAGGCAATTACAAAAAGACTTTAATATTGTTGGAACACGTAAAGTTACTGTTTCGAGCCATACCACAGGCTCTGTAACGACCAGAACTCGCTGGGTACTACAACTAAAACCGAGAAAAGATGGGGAACAAGTCATTCCTGCAATCTTTGTTGGGCAGCAAGCTAGTCAAGAACTTCCTATTTCTGTACTCCCAGCCAATGATAATCCGGAACTCGCTGAAGGTTCGGGTCGAGCAATCTTTCTAGAATCTAGCCTTGATAAAGATGAGCTCTATGTAAATGGGCAAGCAATTTTACGCGCGAAGATTTTCCATCTTGCTCCGCTCCCCTTAGATACAAATTTAACCGCACCAGAATCCCCTGATGCGATCATCAAGCCGCTGGAAGAGCAAAAGCAATATACCAGTGTCGTACGTGGCCAAAACTATAATGTTACCGAAACAAGCTACACTCTGTTTCCACTTCAAGAAGGCGAAGTGGAAATCAGCCCCGTGTTTTTCTCAACCACTCTCTCCAACAATACGGTCATAGAACTAAATAGTGAGCCGCTACTACTTTCAGTACTACCACCCGCCAATCAAAACACACACAAGTTATGGCTTCCGGCAACATCGATTTATATTGAAGACAACTTAGATGAATTAAATCAGGTAACTCAAACAGGCAAGCTTACCCGAATCATAAAATTAGAAGCTGAAGGCCTCCCTTCTTCGTCGCTACCTTCCTTAGCATCACTACAGCACTCTAATGCAACAATTACGCTGCTTAATGTCATTTTAGAAGAACGTATGACGGAACAGGGTGTAATCAGTCAACGAGTAGAAGAATTAGAAATTACGCCTCGGAATACTAAAGAGATCATCCTGCCATCTATCGACCTTCCTTGGTGGAATACAGCTGCCGACAAAGGGCAGACAGCCTCTATCACTCAGAGAAAAATTGAAGTTACACCTGCAGTTATTCCAACCAACAACCCTCAATCAGATAAAGAAGAGTCCTCAGGTTCGATCACAGTGTTAATTTGGATTTTAACGGGGATCAGTGTTGCGGCAACTTTGGCCTTTATCTATACGTTTAACCATCTACGCAATATCAAAAAGCAATCTGAAGAAGAACCTGATGAGTCTTTATTCGAAGAGGAACAAAAACGAGTTGCGTTTGAGATAACCGAAAAGAATACCTTTCAAGCATTCTCTATCGCCTGCAATCAAAACAACCCTAATGTCGCACAATTACGTTTAGTTGAGTGGGCTCAAAGCTTTTGGGCTGCACCTGACATACAGTCTCTAGAATCTGTATGTGAATACGCCAATAACCAAACAATAAATTTGTTAGTGATGGATCTACAGCAACATCTATATGGCCAGCAGGATGAATATTGGCAAGGAGACCTCATATTAGATGCCATTTCCAAAGTGAGGGCCCGACAGCTTCGCCAACGCTTGGATCTGACAGTCGGACAACAGCGTTTGGACTACAGCCACTAACAAATGCAGACCCAGTAGAATGGAGCGATAAATGGAATACACTCGACATACGGCTCTAATGCGTATGGTTGGACTAGGCGGGGTCGCCTCTGAAGAAAACGAACGAGCCAAACTCTGGGGACGCCGCTTTGAAGGGCCAATGGTATTAGCAGCCATATGGATTCTTATTGACTGGTATCTACAATCTAAAGGCGTCTCAAATGCTTACACGTCTTTCGCGTCTGACTGGCTAATCTGGCTACTGTTTATGTCAGAACTCTTCGTAATGCTCTGGCTTGTTGATGATCGCATTAAATATATCAAACACAATTGGATGAGCCCACTTATCGTACTTGGTGGTCTGCCAGTTCTTTGGGGGGTCGATACATTCTATGCTGGGATAATCCGAACCCTAAGACTTGCGCTCACCATCGGTATATTCCTACGAGTTTCCAAAGATACCCGTGATCTCTTATCTCGGCATAACTTAGGCATCACACTCTTTATCTGCTTTATCATCTTGGTGATTTCCGGACTGCTAATTTCAGGTATCGATCCTGCCTTTGAAACACCAATGGATGGTCTATGGTGGGCTTGGGTTACTGTTACGACTGTAGGTTATGGTGATCTTGTGCCCGCCACAACGGAAGGTAGGATATTTGGTTCGCTTCTCATCCTGATGGGATTAGCAATGTTCTCCATGTTAACCGCTAGTTTCTCTGTGTTCTTTATTGAGCAAGATGAAAGAGAATTAACTCAGAAAGAAGAGCGCAATATTGAGCGTATCGAAGGCTTAGAAAGAAAACTGGAAAGGATTGAAAACCAGCTAGATAAAACCCTCGATGCGTTAAATAAACTCACCGAGCAACAAAATCAGTCATCCAATGACAAAAAACCTAACTCCTAAGAAACCCTTAGGAAGTTAGGTTTTTTCTAACCCCTTATCGCTTAAAGTTCTCGGATTAAGTCACTGTCTTAAAACAGCAGCTGTCTAATATCGGTTAAGGCAGTATTGATATAGGCCATAAAACGTCCTGCATCACCTCCATTAATCACCCGATGATCAAAGGACAAACTGAGCGGTAACTGCTTTCTCGGCTGAAAATCACGTCCATCCCAAACTGGTTTTATACTCGCCTTAGCAACGCCTAAAATCGCGACTTCTGGAGCATTAACAATCGGTGTAAAGCCTGTGCCGCCCGTAGGCCCCAAGCTCGATATAGTGAAACAGCCGCCCTGCATATCCGCTGGTTTCAATTGCCTTCCACGCGCTTTACCAGCCAAGTCATTTATCTCAATAGACAACTCAGAGATACTTTTGCTATCTGCCCCTTTTATCACTGGTACAACCAATCCCGCAGGTGTGTCTACAGCAACGCCTATATTGACGTAATTTTTATAGATAACCTGCTTACCATCAGAGCTTAACGAACTATTAAACAATGAGTATTTACGTAATGCTTTTGCGATAACCTTAACGATGAATGGCAATACAGTTGGCGCCCTATCCAAGTTGAGAGATGTAGGCTTCAACCCTTTTCTAAAAGACTCTAACTCGGTGATATCAACTTCATCAAATAGGGTGGCATGGGGGATATTCAACCAACATCGCGTCATATGCTCGGAAGTTGCCCTAGCAATATTCGACATATCCTTAGCATTAATTTCACCAAAGCGGCTAAATTCCTGCTCAGGTATCTGAGGGATTCCTGAAGATTGAGGCATCGCAGTTCTATGAACCCGCTCTCGTTTAATGAATGCCTTAATGTCTTCTTTTAAAATTCGCCCTCGCGGACCTGTTCCCGAAACATCCTCTAAATTTACACCGAGCTCTCTGGACAGTTTACGTGCTGCAGGTCCTGAATAAACCTGACTAGACGTTGTACGTGATGTGCTTTGGTCGATGTACACTGCCTTTGTCGTATCACCGCTAATTTTTGTAGCCTTTTTATTACTTACATCAGGCTGCGCTTTCTCTGGAAAAACCTTTTCTTTTTCTACTCCCGGAATTTCTTGATAATCACTTTTATCAGTAACACCTTCTTTCACTACAGCTGAAAGCAAAGTTCCACTTTCAACAGTTGAACCCACGTCAACTAACCATTCCTCCAAAACACCCTCTACAGTAGAAGGAACTTCCATCGACGCTTTATCTGACTCAATCACTAACAGTGATTGACCAATTTTGATCTCTGCACCCAATTCAGCGCACAACTCAACTACTTCGCCAGACCCATCAATATCTGGCATAGATATAATTTCTGAACCCATCTTTATTACCGCTTTTTTGTCTCGACAACCGCAAGACGTTTTATTTCTTAGAAAATTAAAAATAAGCAGGATCTGCTTTTTCATAAGGAATTTTGAGCGTATCTCTTGCGCTATTTAGCATTTCACGACTAAGCGCACCTTTGCTATATAGGCGAGATAAGGCTGCCCAAGCGATAAAACGGGCATCTACTTCAAAATGATCTCTGAGGGTTGGACGACTTTCACTTAATCCGAAACCATCCGTGCCTAATACAACGGGATCTTCTGGGAACCATCGAGCAATTCCGTTGGGTAAAGATTTCACAAAATCACTGACAGCTACAAAAACACCCTGTTCGTGTTTCAGAGCAATTTGAAGATAACTCTCAGCAATAGCATCGGGATTCAGTAGATTCTCCCGCTCGACAGCCAATGCATCTCTAACCAACTGGTTATAGCTGGTCACACTCCAAATATCGGTACTACAACCAAACTCTTCTAAGATCTCAGCGGCTTTTAAAACCTCCTGCATTAAACTGCCACTACCAAACAGATGCACTTTATGCCCAGAGTTTTCATTTTTAGCGAAGCGGTACATCCCTTTTAAAATCTCCTTCTCACATCCCTCGGGCATTTCTGGCATTAAGTAGTTTTCGTTGTATAGCGTGATGTAATAAAAAATATTTTCATCATTGATATACATCCGCTCGATACCATCTTTGATTACAACCGCTAATTCGTAGGCAAAAGCGGGATCGTAGCTGAGCATATTAGGAACGGTGGCAGCGACAGCTTGGGAGTGACCATCTTGATGCTGAAGACCTTCACCATTTAGGGTTGTTCTGCCTGCAGTACCACCTAAAAGGAAACCTTTCGCCATACTATCGGCACAAGCCCAAATCATGTCTCCAACACGTTGGAAACCGAAGATCGAATAAAATACATAAAACGGGATGGTCGGCACTCCGTAGTTTGCATAGGAGGTCCCAGCCGCTAAGAAAGACGCCATTGCACCTGTCTCACAGATCCCCTCTTGCAACAGCTGCCCATCTTTAGCTTCTTTATATGGAAGCAAACTACTTGAATCCACTGGGTTATATTTCTGACCTTCAGAAGAATAGATACCAAACTGTTTAAACAGAGACTCCATACCAAAGGTTCGTGCTTCATCCGGCACGATTGGCACAATGTATTTGCCTATCTCTGGATCTTTTAATAAATGAGACAACATCCGAACAAAAGCCATGGTTGTGGATTGCTCGCGTTTCGTACCAGATATCGCCTCTTTAAACAGGGTTAAAGGAGGGAGCGCTAGTTTATCGAAGTTCGCATTTCTGGACGGTAGATAGCCCCCTAATGCTAGTCTCTGTTTATGTAGGTACTGAATTTCTGGGCTATCTGGATCTGGCTGATACAAGCTTGCCGCAGCCAGCTCTTCATCACTCAATGGAATTTCAAAACGACGACCAATTTCAATTCGCTCTTCAGCCGTTAGCTGCTTTTTCTGATGACTTGTATTTTGCCCTTCAGCACTCGCTCCCATGCCATCACCTTTAACAGTTTTCATTAGAATAACCGTTGGCTTACCTGTATTTTCCATGGCTTTATCAAACGCACTAAAGATCTTCTGTCGATCTTGGCCACCACGTTTAATACAACGGATCTGCTCGTCACTCAGCGTCTTCATCAACTCCTCTAAACGAGGATCATTTTGCGTCCAGTGATCGCGCACACTCTGACCGTCAGAAACCGTATAATATTGATAATCGCCATCCACAGCCTGATCCATTCGATCTTGCAGAATACCTTCACGGTCCCTTAAGAACAGTTCATCCCATTCACTGCCCCAGATCACTTTTATGACATTCCAACCAGCACCACGATAGCTTCGTTCTAGCTCCTGAATAATTTTGCCATTGCCTCTCACAGGGCCATCTAAACGCTGCAGATTACAATTGATCACCATCACCAAGTTATCTAAGTTATCTCGGCTGGCCATGTTGATTGTCCCTAACACTTCGGGCTCATCCGATTCTCCATCACCAATGAAGCACCAGATTTTTCCACCGTTTGGCTCTTTCAAACCACGATTTTCTAGATACCTCATAAATCGTGCTTGGTAGATTGCCGAAGGCGTAGAAAGCCCCATCGATGCGGTCGGTCCCTGCCAAAAATCAGGCATACGTCTCGGATGAGGATAAGAGCTTAATCCTCCCCCTTGTTGAAGTTCTCGACGGAAATTCGCCATCTGCTCGTCAGTTAGGCGGCCTTCAAGGTACGCTCTCGCATATATACCTGGAGCAGCATGCGCTTGGACTAATAGCTGATCACCACCATACTTATCTGTGTGCTGTTTAAAAAAGTGGTTTAAACCCACTTCCAACATAGTGGCTGCGGATTGATAGGTCGCAATATGCCCACCAACACCTGTACCTTGATCATTCGCCTTAACCACCATCGCGAGAGCATTCCAACGAATAATGTTTTCAAGCTTCTGTTCTAACTCTCTATTTCCGGGGTAGCTGCGTTGCTCATTAACAGGAATCGTATTCCGATAAGGGGTATTCAACGTGGCTTCCGTTGTGTGAACACCCTGTTTAAACAACGAATTTTGTAAGAGACGAATGATGTCACGGCCACGCTGCGAACCCTGTTCTGCCATCACATCGTCAAGCGCATCAATCCACTCTCTGTTTTCTTGATTTCGCTCATCTTCACCTAAGGCTTCAATAGCTTTATTTAAATTGTTCATAGGAATTTCCAAGGACTAAGAATCTATAAAAAGGGGATTCTTATGGAATCCCAAACGTCCCGGATTAGGACAAGCTGCATCAATCTTGTGAATTGAACTCTGGCTCAGGGGATGAATTTCCCAAGCAAGTTTGGTGTAAATAAATTAGCAGCAAGCCCTTAGTGAAAGTTCTCAAAAAAATCACGATTTAACTCAATTCCTAGAGACAAAAGCCAATAAACGAGAATAAATTGGCACAAATAGCCAACAACGAACTTAATATATTAGTTAAGCGCTTTTCATACCGATAAAGGAAGCAAACAAACCATGTGCAGGAGTCTGCATCTTAAAGGGCGAACATTTGCGTTTAAGAATCATCGCTAGAAAGGCTCAATCAGAATCGTTAGGATTGTTAAAATACCTCTGATCATTGCTATTTAAATGCGAAATTCATTCAATCATTAGCAAGCATCACTAGTTTCTAAAATAGCCGTAGGAAATTATGCCAAGCAAAAAACTAGACCGAATCGACCAGCAAATTTTGGAAGAGATTCAAAAGAATGGAGATATCAGCAATTTAGAACTAGCTGAAAAGGTCAACCTATCCCCTTCACCTTGTGCACGCAGAGTTAAACAACTAGAAGACGCCGGTATTATTGAAAAACAAGTGACGTTGCTGAATAAGAATGCTGTGGGGCTGCCTATGAGCGTTTACATTCATGTGTGTCTAGATAAACAGAAGCCCGAAATTTTAGACAATTTCGAGCGTATTATTGCCAGCTATGAAGAGGTCGTAGAGTGCGCATTGATTACAGGTAGCGCAGCTGATTACATCTTAAAAGTGCTCATGCCAGATATGTCCTATTATGAAAAGTTCCTTCTGAAAGAACTTAATCAGATAGAAGGTGTAAGCAGTATTAGAACGAGCTTTGTTATGCGCCAAATAGTTAGCCGTACCGAACTACCTTTGTCCCACATTAGTTAATGGGTATCAATTTATGTCAACTACCCCAGATAAAACAAAACTCACTGGTCAGTGTTTATGCGGTGGTATCAAATATGAGGTCACTGACTTACAACCGAAGATGGCGCACTGCCATTGCAGTATGTGTCGTAAATTCCACGGCGCGGCATTCGGTACTTACGGGGTCGCTAAGGTAGAGAACTTTAAGTGGCTGCAAGGTGAAGAGTTGCTTAAAACTTATACTGCACCTAATGGCACTAAAAGACAATTCTGTTCCGAATGCGGTTCTAGCTTAACCTTTGCGCCTATCAATGATAGTGGCACTAATGTTGAGTTCACCTTAGGCACGCTGGATAGCGAAGTTACCGTTAAACCAGATAGTCATATCTATTGCAGCTATAAAGCTGATTGGTACGAAATCACAGATGATTTAACACAATTCCCCGAAGGCAGGGGAAACTAGTACCACTCGTTAGAAGTTCACGGCTGAATACATCGCTCCGGAAAGCTCAGGGTAGTGAAACTTATAGCCTATCTCTTCTAGCTTTTCGGGGTAAACTCGCTGACCTTCCACCAACAACTCAGCGCCCTCACCCAACATCAGATTGATAACAAAGCTAGGCATTGGCATAAATGCAGGACGTCCCAAGGCCTTACCTAAGGTTTTGGAAAACTCTGCATTTGTTGCAGCATTTGGTGATGTTAAATTAAATGGACCTGAGAGCTGATCGTGGGTTAATAGCATAGAGATGATTTCAATTTCATCATCAATGTGTATCCATGACATCCATTGTTTACCACTGGCAATCGGACCACCTAGCCCGAGTTTAAATGGTAGTAACATCTTGCTTAATGCTCCGCCGTCACCCAATACCACACCTGTTCGGATCAGGCATACCCTGACTCCAAAAGCTTCAGCCTTTAATGCTTCTGCTTCCCAATCGGCACAAAGTTTATGGGTAAATCCACTGTTAGGCTGGCTTCCCTCTCCGAGCTTTGAATCACCATCATGGCTGCCGTAGAAGCCTATGGCTGATCCACTAATAAGCACTTTTGGTTTTGCTTTTTGAGCTTTGATCCACTCGACCAGCTCAAAGGTCAGATCTATTCGACTAGAATGAAGTAGTTGCTTACGCTCATCAGTCCAACGCTGATCGGCAATCGGCTCTCCAGCCAAGTTAATTACAGCATCTACAATTAATTCATCTTGAGGAGGTAGATCTCGCAGCGCTTCAACTCTTCCTTGAAACAATTCGGTGACTTTAGAAGGGTTCCGACTCCAGCATACCACCTCGTCTCCTTCTTCTAATCGAGCTTCGATAAGATGTTTACCGATAAAACCTGTTCCACCCGTCACTAAAATTTTCATACCTTTTTCCTTAAGGATTGGACCAATCATCTATCTGTTATTCGATGCTTATAACAATTACAGCGAAAAGTCATTTAGTCGCTGCAGTAGAACTCTATTGTTGTTACGATGCATTGCAGTATTTAGATTAGCAAATTTATAAGAGTGCACCGATGTTTACTGGAATTGTTCAAGGTAAAGCGACAATCAAAGCTGTTGAAACTAAAGCCGATTTTATGCGGCTGCAAGTAGAGCTTCCTTTAGAGCATTGTGACAATCTGCAAATTGGCGCCAGCATCGCTTTAAACGGTACCTGCCTAACCGTTGTCGCATTTGAGAATAACTTAATCAGCTTCGACCTGATTATGGAAACACTTAAATTAACCAATCTAGGCGACCTCGCTCCAGGTGATCAGGTTAACTTTGAACGTGCCGCTAAATTTGGTGATGAAATCGGTGGCCACCTACTTTCAGGTCACATTCACCAGCAAGTAAAAATTGCCAAAATCGAAAAGCCAGAAAACAACTGGATTGTATGGTTTGAAGCGGCCCCAGAATTTCAACGCTATATATTTGCCAAAGGTTTTATCGGACTTAACGGCTGCAGCCTAACCATTGGTGAAAAACAGGATAATCTGTTCAACGTTTACCTCATCCCAGAAACCTTAGCTGTAACAACCTTTGGAGACTTAGGCGAAGGCTGCAAGGTTAATATGGAAATTGATGCCCATACACAAGCGGTCGTGGAAACAGTCGAACAATATATGAACAGCCATAACTTATTAAAAAATAAATAAAATTGTCATTAATATTTCTCAACAAAAATGTTAAAAAAAACTTTATAGTTTAAGTTAAGTGCCGATAACCCTTTAACGGATCCTATTAAAGGCGAACTATGAGTTTAAACGAGCTAGAAAAGGAAAATCAGGAGCTCAAACGCACTCTTCGCTTAATATTAAGCAAGGCTGAGCGTAATGAGAGTATCCTGAATAGCTTTTTTGATGTGGAGATATGTCTTCTCTCATGCGCTCGTTTATCAGAATTGCTCGATCTAATGCTAATTGAGTTTAAAGAACTCTTTAAACTGAGTAATGTAAATCTCATCCTATTCGATCCGGAACATGCTGCTCGCACCCTACTAGACGATTATGTACCGCCACCTCCTGGCAATACATTACGGTTTGTACAGAGCCAGCGCTTACTCAAATCACTTTACCCCAATAATAAACTCATCGTGGGGGTTCCTAGCGAAGCTGTGCGCAGAGAAGCTTTCCCTGTAGCAGATAACCCGATCGAGTCCTGCGCACTGTTGCCACTGATTCGCCAAAACTGCCTTATCGGCAGCCTGCATTTAGGCAGTGCTGATGCTAGCCGCTACACACAGCACGTTCGCTACGACTACATTCAGCATTTAGCTTCTGTAATTTCTGTTTGTATCGAAAACTGCATTAACCAAGAAAACCTGCATCGATTAAGCAGCATCGATATGCTTACAAAAGTGCATAATCGTCGCTCGTTTGATCAGGAAATAGTTCGAGAGCTATCCCGTGCAAGCCGTGCCAACCACTCTTTAGCCTGTCTATTTATGGATCTAGACCACTTTAAAGTGGTTAACGACACCTACGGCCATCAAACCGGCGACAGAGTATTAAGAACGGTAGGTTTATTCTTAGGTAAACAGCTGCGTAAAACGGATATTATTGCGCGCTATGGGGGGGAAGAGTTCGCTGTACTACTACCAAATTGTGATAAAGCGCGGGCGATGGAAATAGCAGATACATTGAGACAGAAACTTTCTCGTCTTATTTTCCGCGATGAAAATGCCAAGCCATTTAGGATGACAACATCTGTCGGCGTATCTCTCTGCACGCCGGCTAACTATCCCAAAGAAAGCCTGAATACTATTGCCTATCAACTGATTCAATCAGCGGATAAGGCGGTCTATGAATCCAAACATAGTGGCCGTGACCAAGTCTCTTTTACTCAGTTTCAAGAGCCACAGATTGATATAAGCCAAGCACTTAACTAATTCCATAGAATACCTCCGTAATCAGAGAGAAACCAAAGCCCCTCCCTGAGTCCAGCCGGTACGGATTAGCATGCCTCGTTCATTTCCAACATAAGCTCTTTATATAGCGCTGTATATTCGCGAGCTTGAACTTCCCCAAAAAGCGGATCTTCTTGCTTCGGCAACTGCTTTTCAATCATCACTAGTTCTTTATCGCTCACCGATTCTTCGATCAATGGGAACAGCTCACCTTCTTCAAAGTTGAGATGAGCCATTTGTAGCGAGACAAAATCATCTAACAGGCCAGCAAATTCATCCATTGGCATCACTGAGTCATGCAAAATACCATCTACAGCCTCTTTCAATTGAAGGCTGGAGCTTTTTAAGGCTTCATGATCTTTAGCACAGTTAAATAGATGCTTATCCAATTCGGGATTCCGATCGGCCAAACATTTGTACATTTTATCTTCGCGGGGATGATGGTGGCCGTCCGCATAATTAGAGATATAGTCAATCAGATCAGCCATAAGACTGAAATTAGGCTGCTGTCCTGCTTTAAGCTGATTCACTTTCTGACGCAAGATTACTAATAGCTTATTAAGATTTACATGATCCTGATGTAGCTCGGCTAATATCGTCATACTTACACCTCAAAAGGTTGGTCCAATAACCCAATATAGACAATCAAGGGAAAAGGCCTTTGACAAAGATCAAGCAAATCTGGAATTAAATCGGGAGGGTAACGTACTTATTTTTTGAACTGAAATTTTTACCTTCAGCTTCAAAGGGATAGCATCAGATAAAAATCCATTGCCTAAAAGAAAAATTAACAGGACGAAAACTCAAACAAATGTCAGTAAAGATGTTAACTCAGGCAGGTTTTTAACTCTGATATCTGTATCTTCCGGCCAGTGACGATCTTTCAGATCAACATGTACAGTACTTACACCGGCTGCACGCCCTGACAACAGATCCAGATGAAAATCCCCCACCATTACGCCTGAATGGTTTGGCAATGCCCACAGTTTTAAAAGAATATGAATACCTTCAGGGGATGGCTTGGGCTGACTGTCTTCACGACCCAGAACATGTGCCTTTTCGAAGAATGTATCCGCACCAATCGCCTTTAAAGATAATAATGCTAATTCCTGGGTGTTACGGGTTAGAATACCCATCTGGCAACCCGCAGCTGCTAGTGCTTCTAGGCAATCAAGCACGCCCTCAGCAGGAGCTGCTTGGGACGCATACGCTCTTTCAAGCAGATCCAGCTGTACATTCATCCAGTGCTGGCGTTCAGGAGACTGACGCTTTATGCAGTCAAGAATATCATCACTAGGATCTATACCTAGCTTTTGGCGAATCAGTGCAAAATCATGAACCGGTTGAGTTAAGGTGCCATCAAGATCAAATATCCAAGCACGCTTCTCTCTTAGATCAAACATTACTTCCTCACAAATAAAAATGCCGAAAAGCTCTCACTTTTCGGCACTCTACGACTCACAATAAAGTCTAGATCAGATTTTACTCAGCAACTGCGTAGCAAGCTTCGTTAAATGGATCTAGTGGGTTTTCTAATAGATCATCGTGTTTGAAGTAAAGAATACGTCCTTCAAACTTAAGGCTCTTAGTAGAGAACCAACGATCAAGCTCTTCCAAGCTTTCATCGCTTGCATTTGCGTCTAACCAACTAGTGATTACATTGTAAAAATAAACACCAAACAGACCTGCTGCAGCACCGAGGAAAAATTCAGACGCTAGCGCAAACAACATTAAAAGAATACCGGCAATCCAAATGCGGTTAGCTTTGGCATTTTTATAGGCATCAGTAGATGATTCATGACTATCTTTCAAACGCATGTAGCGACGGAAATTTTGTTGGATGTCGAATTTATCTTCAGTAGATAGTAATTTAGACATGTTGCTTCCTTGGTAAAACGTATCTTTATTATTTGTTATAGCGCTAAACAATATAACGCATGTTTAGCTTTTATTCCTAAGCGAGTATAGCCGAGGCAAACGCATCCGTCCCCCCGGCTAAAGGCGTATATTGCATTTTTTTTTACGCCAAGCTTTTGCTCACCACTTCGAAGACATCTTTTGATAGATTTCCACTGTCTCGAATGCGCTCTAGCTCTTTAAGCATAAGCGTTTGACGCACTTTGTCATATTTCTTCCAACGGCTCAATGGCGTAACCATTCTGGATGCTACTTGCGGATTTTGAGCATTTAACTCAATAATTCGATCAGCCAAGAACTGGTAACCCGAACCATCTTTTGCATGGAAATTAACTGGGTTTTGAGCGCAGAATACGGAGATCAGAGAGCGCAACTTATTCGGGTTTTTTGCATCAAATGCTGGATGCTCCATCAGTACTTTAACACGATCAATTGCTTTTTCTTTGGGGTTAGAAGCCTGGATAGACAACCAAATATTGACTACTAAACTCTCATCCTTCCAACGGCCATAGAAATCATCCAATAAGCTTTGCGCTGCTTCTTCATTTTCAGAATGTGCAACTTGCACCAATGCAGCCTGCATATCAGTCATGTTATCTGACTTAGCATATTGAGCTTGAGCAAGTTCGAGATACTCTGGCTTATCTAAAGAAGTTAGATAAGATAGACAAAGATTCTTCAAGCTTCGACGAGCAATGGAATCTGAATCTGGCGAATATTGCAGATCAAGGTCGTTAGCTTGATAACACTGCAACAATGTAGCCTCTAGCTCTGTCGCTAATGTTTGACGTACAAACTTACGAACACTGTAGATAGCATCAACATCGATCTCATCAGCAAGCTCAGATAGGTAAGCCTCAGAAGGAAGCGTTAGCACCTTACTGACCATCGCTTTGTCTAAACCTTCTGTTTCCAGAATAGCTTTATACGCAGACACTAAACGCTCATCCAACTGCAGCAACTTATCATCACGATAGTCAGCAATTAACCCTTGCATGATATCCACTGCAAGCTTTTGTGCCGCGTCCCAACGGCTGAAGCCATCACTGTCATTTGCCATCAGGAACATCAATTCATCACGCTGGTACGGATAAAACAGTTTCACAGGTGCGGAGAATCCGCGCAGTAACGAAGGTACTGGTTTCGCTGCTAAGCCTTTAAAGCTAAAGGTTTGCTTAGCCTCTGTGATATTGAGCACTTCGGTAGTTTGACCATTAACCAACAAAAGGTCCTTACCATTCTCATCAAGCAAGCCAAGGGCTAATGGGATATGGAATGGTAGCTTCTCCTCCTGACCCGGAGTTGCTGGACAACGCTGCTCAACATGAAGCTGATAATCGCCTGTGGATGCATCAAAGTTATCAGCAACATGCAATTCAGGCGTACCTGCTTGAGAGTACCAATTGCGGAACTGAGATAGATCTTTTCCAGATGCATCTTCCATCGCAGAGACAAACTCTTCTGTTGTCACCGCTTGGCCATCGTGACGTTCGAAATATAGATCGGAGCCTTTTCTGAATAATTCCGGACCTAATAAGGTATGAATCATTCTCACGACTTCTGCGCCCTTTTCATAGATAGTCAGGGTGTAGAAGTTAGAAATTTCAATAAATGAAGCAGGTCTGATTGGATGCGCCATTGGGCCTGCATCTTCAGCAAACTGAGCCGTGCGCAATACACCAACATCTTCTACGCGCTTCACTGTGCGAGAGTTCATATCAGCAGAAAACTCTGCATCACGGAACACGGTGAAGCCTTCTTTCAAACTCAGCTGGAACCAATCACGACAAGTGACACGGTTACCCGACCAGTTATGGAAGTATTCATGTGCCACAACCCCTTCAACCCTCTGGAAACCCATATCAGTGGTCGTAGCAGGATGAGCAAGCACACAAGAAGTATTAAAGATATTTAAACCCTTATTCTCCATTGCTCCCATATTGAAGAAGTCGACCGCGACGATCATATATATATCTAGATCATACTCACGACCGTATACTTGCTCGTCCCAAGCCATCGACTTTTTCAAGGACTGCATAGCATAATCTAATTTATTCAGGTCTTTCTGCTCAGCATAAATAAGCAGATCAACTTCACGTCCAGATGAGGTCGTAAAGGTATCTTTGATATGCTGAAGATCACCCGCCACTAAGGCAAAAAGATAAGCTGGCTTACTGAAAGGGTCTTCCCATTTTACCCAATGACGATCATCACCAAGCTCACCGTTATCAACCAAGTTGCCATTGGAAAGTAACACTGGATAAGCCTGCTTATCAGCCTCTATAGTCGTACTGAAAACAGACATCACGTCCGGGCGATCTGGGTAGAATGTAATACGGCGGAAGCCTTCAGCCTCACATTGTGTACAGAACATGCCGTCCGATTTGTACAAACCTTCTAACGCAGTATTCGTTTCTGGGTGGATTTTTGTCAGCGTTTTTAAGGTGAAGCTGTCTGGCAGATCAGAAAGCAGCAACTCTTCACCTTCTCGCTGATAACCAACGTATTCAACGCCATCGATCGAAAGATTCAATAACTCTAGCTCTGGGTGCCCGAATAACACTAGCTTCGGAGCTAAATCGTCACACTTGGGGTTTCGGCTAATTTTTAATTCTGCTGTAACTAGAGTTTCCTGCTCAAACAACTGAAAACGCAGGTCGGTGGTTTCTATCAGATAAGATGGAACTTTATAGTCTTTAAGGTAAATAACATTGGGTTCTTGAGACATGATTTCACCTAGTCAGTGATCAGGCAGATACAGCAACCTGATACGCTGTGAATTTACGCATATTGATAACGCCAGTATCTAAGATCAGGTACTGCCCTTTTATCCCCTGCAAAACGCCAGATACTTCGGCCGTTTTATCAAAATTAAACGATGTTACTTTTGTCGGGTAATTCAACACAGGGTAGTTGATCTCTATTTGCTCAGCATCTGGCAAACGCTGAATAGCTTGGATACCAAAAGTCTGTTCGAGTTCCGCTAAACCTTCACTACATTTTTCAAAAAGCTGATCACGAATTTCAGTAAGCGTTAAAGGCTCAACTTCATTCTTAAGCATTTTTCGCCAGTTAGTTTTATCCGCTACATGTTCACCAAGTAGACGCTCAACTTTGCCTGACTGCAAACGTGTCGCTACTTTCAGAATCGGCAACGCTTGAATAGCACCTTGGTCCATCCAACGTGTTGGAATTTGAGTGCCGCGGGTAATACCAACTTTTACACCCGATGAGTTAGCTAGATAAACGTAATGATCTTGGAAGCAAAACTGCTCACCCCAACCGGCATCACGACAAGTGCCTTCATGGAAATGACAAAGTTCAGGTTTAACTATGCATTGATCACATTGAGGGAGACTTTTAAAGCAAGGATAACAGAAGCCTTGATTAAAGCTCTTGTTGGTTTTACGTCCACAATGAGTGCAATTAATCGCAGCTTGGTACTCTAGTGAAATAGACTTACCAATGAGCTCATTCATTGGCACTTCCTGATCACCTACAGGTAATTTATAAACAACGCCTTCAGGTGTTAGTTCGGTGCGCATTTTTTGTAGCGCACCCTGCGCTAGAATCTGCATTAATTTTTATCGTCAGTCAGAATTTTAATCGTATCGGCAGCCAATGGATCTTTACCATGCTGAGAACCGTCTTGTTTTGTACGATCAATATATCCCACTCGTTCTTCTTCTGGCTTGTGCTCTAAATCATAAGCAACAACGGCGCGCATGCAGATATCACGTTGTTCTGGCGTTAACTTACGTCCATCAGGCCATTTCCCCAGCTCCACTGCACGCTTAAGGGATTTATGCATATCAGGGGTCATTGCTTGAATTAGTTGTTCGTATGTCATCATCAATCTCTTACTTTTTATCAGGTCTCACCACCTGATTTTGGATCTACAAAGTTTATCACATCCCTATTTCATTCCGCATAAATGTGACCACCTGTTCTTGAATCAAACGTCTATTCTCTTCACAAGGGATATGTAGATCTTCGAGTTTTTTTAACTGTTTTAGATTTGCCAGAGCTGCTCTTGCTTGCTCGGCTAACTGATCCGGATCAAAATAGATATCTTCACTGGCAGTAAAAAGCTGTACTGGGGCATTAAATCTGGACAGCTCTGCTTTGGAAAATGGCCCTGGCGGTATCAACGTCATAGGGATACCCGCTTGAAACGTCGAATAATAATACTGTTCCAATTCTGGCCAGTTATCTTCCATCAATGGCGTCATTAGCTGATCAAAATGCGGCTGATCGGTGTGTATTTTAAAGCCAATAAAAGGCAGAATCAGTTTTTTTAGTGGCCGCCACAATGGCCGAGAGAATCCCGCAGGTACAATCAGCGACGCTGCAGATATACGCTCAGGCTTGTAAGCAGCTAGATCAAGTAAAACCGCTCCACCGAAGGAGAGCCCTACCATGGGGGCTTGCTCAACACCCAATGCATCCAACAGCTGATCAAGCCACATTGCATAGGCACTATTGGAAGGCACTGGCGCAATACCTGGGGTTTTCCCTGCTTGTCCAGGAATATCAGGCGAAATTACTCGAAAATGTTTAGTTAAAGGCCATAACAGTTCGAGGTTAAACGGTGCTGGTGTATGTAAGCCATGCAACGCAATTAATGGCGGTGCATCCTCAGGCCCAGCCTCCATCACCCAGATAGGGCCTAAGGAAGTCGATTGATATCGACCAGTGACATTACAATCTGGCAATTGATTAAGTCGATCACACTGCCCTTGATAACGATGATTTAGATCTAATGACAGTGATACTGGATCCACTTGTTATCTCCTAGTAACCAAAAGCTTTCCAAACGGGATAAAAGCTAAGCCAGCCAACAAACCCACTAAGTGAGCGGTATTCGCTATAGCGCCTAATTGCAGTGCTTCTAGAACACCAGCATAGCCAAGCACTAGCCAGAAGATTAAGAAGCCCATGATGCTCTGCGGCAAGCCGATTCGATGAGCCGACTGAGTTTTATCCCATAGCCACGCATAACCTAAGAAGGCAAAAACTACACCTGACAAACCACCAAACATTGGCCCCGCATCGTGATATTGAGCGATGTTAGAGATAACTCCTGAGAAAAGTATCAATAAACATAACGTCACACGACCTTGATAGATCTCAATCCGGCTACCCACAATCCAAATCCAAAGGGCGTTAAAAGCAATATGAAGTTCACTAAAATGCAGAAAAATAGGCGTAATTAAACGCCAGATTTCGAATGACTGCAGAGTCCCTTCCAAACCAGAACTGTAGAGACCGCCATCTTTTTGAACAATATCTGCAATCGTAAATAACCGCAGCCATTCCAAATTGTCACCAAAAGAGATTAAGAAGGTTAGCAATACACTGCTCGCGATCAACAAACCGCTCATCCAAGCCTGCTTAACTTGAGATAGAAGATTAGCCTGACCTACCGCTCTTGGGATCGCTAAAACAAAGCCCTCAAGACTCTCACCTCGACGACATTTCTCATATAAAGTCACAATTTGAGCAGGCTCAACGCCAGCCGCAACCCAAATCTCTTGAGAATGCTCAAGCTCAACGACCCGATGCGGAACCTCATATCTCCACAGAATTTGGGTAAACTCTGTTAGATCTTCACCTAAGGGTACAGAAAGTACCTTAATCATTAGAGACCTAGCTCATCAGCTATTTCGGTTCTTACATCAACCCATACAAACTTGTCAGGCTGAATACTTTTCTCATCATCTAATCGATAAGCAACCAACTTACCGTATTTAACCGCACTGTAATCTAAACATGCGATATTAGATGTTATAGGTTCAGGAACCCCTTCACGCCAGTAGTGACCAATAAATAACATCTTCTCTTCTGGGCCGTAATAAAGAAGATCATTATGATCCTGCTTAGTTAATTTCAAACGAGCAATATGCTCTGGCAATGGGTCCGGCTGGAACACAACATCCGCATAATATTCAGGTTCAGCAGACCAAAACTTGGTTCTGAAGAAACGCCTACGATAACCGTCTTTGCTCACCATCACCTCGCCATCAGGCAAGCTTAAGTGCGTCCCGCGCAACAACCGATCAGTCAGTGCCCATTCAAAGGTACCGCGTTTAGAGGAACGATGTAGAAAACGGTCATCGATAATATGATTTGGGTATTCGCCCTCGAACCGATCAATTAACTTTTGATGCCAACAAGCATGCACAACACGAAAATGCTCGAACTCTAGATAAATCGGCATTTGCCGAATCCACTGTAAGAACATCTCTTGCTCTTCTGGGTAATCAGCAAACTGCTCCAGGGTTTCAGCAAGAATACGGTGGTGACGTGGACTATGCTCACGTAGGTAGCTAAGACCACTTCCCTCATGCCCTTCGGTACAGTAACTCAGAAAGTTAAATTCATGATTTCCCATGACAATCTGAGCAGCACCCGATTGCACCATGTCATAAACGATATGTAGGGATTCACGGATTCTAGGACCGCGATCGACGATGTCGCCTAAAAAGATCATTTGGCGCTCTGGGTGGCAGTAAACTCCATCCTTCTTGCTGTAACCTAACTTGCTTAACAAAAGCTCTAAGCTAAGGCCGCAGCCGTGGACATCACCAACCAGATCGTAGCCTTTAAACTGATCAGTCACATCAATCTCCGAGTTTAGTACCCCAACCAAGTTTCTCTCGGCAGGTACTATAGAAATCATAATTGAGTGGATGTAACAATTTCAGTTTATGGGGTTTCTTATGAACCGTAATCGTATCTCCTGGCGCACAACTAATATCTTTTTGACCATCACAAGATACAGTTGGGTAGGCACCATTATTAGGACTAATCACCAACTTAAGTTCGCTATTACCGTTAACCACAATAGGTCGGCTAGAAAGCGTATGCGGGAACATGGGTACAAGCACCAAAGCATCTAACTTCGGATGCATAATAGGGCCACCGCCAGATAAAGAGTAAGCTGTAGAACCTGTTGGTGTAGAGATAATCAAACCATCGGATTTTTGCGTGTATACAAACTGCCCTTCAATATACAGTTCAAATTCAATCATTCGTGCGGCTTTACCTGGGTGCAGCACACAGTCATTAAGCGCAGTGGCTTCGCCAATAGGTACCCCTTCACGCTTAACAATAACATCAAGCAGGAAGCGACTATCAACGGTGTACTTACCTTCCAGTACTTCGCCTACTTTTTCTTCAATTTCATTTGGAGAGATATCAGTTAGGAAACCTAGATTACCCCTATTCACACCAAGAACTGGAACATGGTACTGAGCTAAAGAACGAGCCGCGCCCAAAAGACTTCCGTCCCCACCAACCACAATAACGAGGTCACATATTTCGCCCATCATTTTCTGTGTACTGGTTTGTTGGCCATGACCCGGCATAACTTCAGCAATACGCTCATCGATAATAGTATTCAGACCACGATCACCTAAAAAGCGAATAAGGTGCTTGAGTGTATCGATGACTGATTTACTACCTAAACGCCCAATAAGACCAATATTACGAAAGTAATCCATTATCTCTCCGGATTAACGTTTGTATGAAAAACCAGATTCTATCTAACTGATTTTTCAGATTCTTTTCAATGATTCTTTATGACCAAAACCGCAATTTGGCGCTAATCAAGCTTAAGCTAGACTTCGGGCTCCTTGCAGACCACCTGTATGAATAGCCAAAATAGTACTTCCCTCTGCGTAATCACCACGCTCAATTCTCTTCAACAGGTGACTAAGCATTTTTGCAGTATAAATCTGGTCTAGGGGGAGCTGATGCTCTTTTAGCATGAAATCCATGAAAGCCAGAAGATCATTAGACACTTTAGCATAGCCACCACCATGCCCTTCCAAATCCAAGTCCCAGTTATCAGTAGGATCAACACCCGATACAGCCATAAGATTTTCAATATCAGAAAACAGAAAATCCGCCTTTTTCAGCACCGGTATACCTAAAACCGGAATATCAGGAACAGACAAGGCCACACCAGCTAAGGTTCCACCTGTTCCACAGGGCAAAACGATTTGATCAGGATCTACCTCAGCCAAGATCTCAGGTGTGATAATCTCTCGCGCGCCCTGCACGGCAAATTTATTACTTCCACCTTCCGGCACAATTAAAGGATTGGAAAAGCGTTCCTTTACAGCTTCAAGATAGATTGGATCATGCCGCTGACGATATTCCTGACGATTAACAAAGAGCAGCTCCATCCCCCATGCTTGCGCATCCCTTAAGGTTGGATTATCCGCATACTCTGGCTCACCCCGAATAACACCAATAGTTTTTATCCCAAACAAAGATCCAGCCTTAGCAAAGGCGTGAATATGATTAGAATACGCCCCACCAAAACTGAGGACTGATAAGTAACCATTTTCAAGCGCATGCTGAAGGTTATACTTCAATTTAAACCACTTGTTACCGCTGACTATTTCATCAGTCAGATCTAAACGAAGCAGGTAAAGCTTAACCCCCGCCTGAATAGTCTCATCGGTTTCTAAAAGCTGTACGGGTAACACGGGATTTTGAAGTAGCATTTTAATTAATTAGCACTGCAACATTATTGAAATATAAATGAAGTACTTTAAAGGAAAGTTAAATAACAGAGGAAGAAAAACGTGGAAGACTATATCGAAGAATTACTGCTACTTAATATTGATGAATATGAAGACGATGAATGTCTAGATGATGCTGAAGAACAATAGCAGCATCATCCAGACTAATGATTTTAAGCACTATTGGTCTGAACTAAATTACCAATACGCTGCTTAATCACGAAAGAACTATTCCCGCCTGAGCTTTTAGACTCATACATCGCAAGATCCGCTCTCTGCACAATTTGATCAGGATTTTCCATACCATTCGTCTCAGTTACACCAAGACTCACCGAAACCTTGATCAGAGAATCAGAATCGTGATCAACACTAAATGAACACTTAGAATTGAACATTAATCTAATCCGCTCAGAAGTTTTGGCTGCCGCATCAATATCTGTCTCAGGTAAGAGCACCATAAATTCATCGCCGCCATAACGAACAGCAACATCAGTTGTACGCAATGCCTCTCGAAGGATTTCGCCAATAAGCCTTAAAACACGATCTCCCTCCAGATGACCAAGAGAATCATTAACTTTCTTAAAGTTATCTAAATCAAAACAGATTAAGCTCAGCGGATGGTTATAGCGCTTGGCACGATCTAACTCTTGCGCCATTACAGTATAAAAGTGGCGCTGGTTAAATAACCCGGTTAACTCATCAGTGACAGAAAGCTTATGTAGCTGCTGCTCTAAACTCTGCCTCTCAGTAAGATCATGAAAGAAACCAATACTGCTGCCTTCATTTTGATCAACAATTGCTGCTGATAAACGAATCGGAACGACCGCCCCATCCTTACAAGCAAGCTGAGCCTCATAACCTTCAATACTTCCAGGCTTACCATAAGAGTCAGAAAGCAAAAGTTTCTTAATCTCTTTTGCCTCCTCTAAACTCGGATAGATTGAAGCGATACTAACTTTCCCTATAACTTCATCAGCCGAATAACCCAAAAGTTTCTCAGCTGCCGCATTAAACAACTGAACAACCCCTAAACCATCTACACCTATAACCGGATCAGGACAGAGTGATACAAGCACGGCTTCATCCACATAATTCACAGAGGTATTCCCATCTCTTTTATTTTTATTTCAGGAAACTAATTGTTAACACTCCTTTATGCCAAAGAGCACACAACAAAAAGAGAGTAACAGATACAGTCTTTAAGTAAACAACTCAGAAGTTTTAATATATGAATTTAACAAAAAGGAAATATATACAGGTAAGAAACGTACTTAGTGGTGGGCGTGGAGAGGCTCGAACTCCCGACATTCGCCTTGTAAGGGCGACGCTCTCCCAACTGAGCTACACGCCCACTAAGCAGATGGCTTGTTTACGACTCTCTCAGCACTTCGAGAAAGAAGTTGGCGGAACGGACGGGACTCGAACCCGCGACCCCCTGCGTGACAGGCAGGTATTCTAACCAACTGAACTACCGCTCCACATTGTAGTGCTTAGTGGTGGGCGTGGAGAGGCTCGAACTCCCGACATTCGCCTTGTAAGGGCGACGCTCTCCCAACTGAGCTACACGCCCACTAAGCAGATGGCTTATTACGACTCTCTCAGCACTTCGAGAAAGAAGTTGGCGGAACGGACGGGACTCGAACCCGCGACCCCCTGCGTGACAGGCAGGTATTCTAACCAACTGAACTACCGCTCCACATTGTAGTGCTTAGTGGTGGGCGTGGAGAGGCTCGAACTCCCGACATTCGCCTTGTAAGGGCGACGCTCTCCCAACTGAGCTACACGCCCACTAAGCAGATGGCTTATTACGACTCTCTCAGCACTTCGAGAAAGAAGTTGGCGGAACGGACGGGACTCGAACCCGCGACCCCCTGCGTGACAGGCAGGTATTCTAACCAACTGAACTACCGCTCCACATGTAGTGCTTAGTGGTGGGCGTGGAGAGGCTCGAACTCCCGACATTCGCCTTGTAAGGGCGACGCTCTCCCAACTGAGCTACACGCCCACTAAGCATATGGCTTATTACGACTCTCTCAGCACTTCGAGAAAGAAGTTGGCGGAACGGACGGGACTCGAACCCGCGACCCCCTGCGTGACAGGCAGGTATTCTAACCAACTGAACTACCGCTCCACTTTGTAGTGCTTAGTGGTGGGCGTGGAGAGGCTCGAACTCCCGACATTCGCCTTGTAAGGGCGACGCTCTCCCAACTGAGCTACACGCCCACTAAGCAGATGGCCTATTTACGACTCTTTCAGCACTTCGAAAGAGAAGCTGGCGGAACGGACGGGACTCGAACCCGCGACCCCCTGCGTGACAGGCAGGTATTCTAACCAACTGAACTACCGCTCCACATTGCTCGTCTAAGACTGTTACTTACCGCCCCAAACGGAGTGCGAATTTTACGGGTTTTGTCCTCCATGTCAAACGTTTAAACAAAAAAAAATTTATTCTTTTTAATTGCACATTCTTTGTACAAAATCAGTAAGTTAGAATAAATCAAAGTAAAACAGTATGTTCCATCAAACTGTTCAAAAATCATCCTGCTACCAACAACTTAACAACCAATCGCTTTCCCAACAAATACAATTCTATTACTGATATATATTTCCACGTCCTTAATTTAAGTTAGAATCAATCGCTGACCAAATTACTTAATATAGAGAAAGTTCTATGTCTGCCTCCCCTACCATCTCAGCTTTAGATCTTTTTATAGAGAAGCTCGACGCCCTGCAGGCGCAACACCCTCTGATTCGATATAATTCTGATTGGCCTTCAGAGTGCTACGCTACCCAAGCTAAAGATGGAGTTACTGTATCTTGGTGGCCAACACTACAGGCGACTCCAAGCGATATGTTTACTCGTTTAGAGGAGGCTCTAGAAGAATCCATTCATCCAGACATCATCGATTACTACTGTCGCTACTGGTCAGATCCACTACCAGCTAGCTGTAGTGATGGCGATCTCAGCCTGATACAAGTTTGGAATAATGAAGACATGGAACGTCTACGCAGTAATCTAATTGGTCACGCACTTTCTAAACGCCAGCAAAAAAGACCTCTAACCTTTTTTATTGCCTGCCCAGAACCAGATGAAGACTTTTTTATCAGTGTCGATAATTTTAGTGGAGAGATCTGGTTAGAGCGCCCAGGCAAACCACCAATCAGAAAACTGGCTGACAACTTAGCCGACTTTCTCAATTCATTAACCCCCCGTCTAATTCCTGATACGGAGTAAGTTAAGTTGAAACAGATACGTTTATTAGTAACCGGATTACTAACCATATTAGCCACTAGCACCTTAACCGGTTGCATTACATTTAATTCACAAACGCTAGATCTGCACCCGCAGATCCAAGTCTCTAGAGTACTAAGCAAAGAAAAACGTGTAGAAATTATCCCGAAAGACTTAAGAGCAGATTCCGTTATAGGCTATCGCTATACAGGTGAAGCAGATGCGCCATCAATTGTTTTAAAAGATAGCCTTCATCTTCTACAGCATACGACTGAACACGCATTGGAAGATATGGGAATCGTTCGCTTCTACGGTGGTGAATTTAATCTAACCATCAGCCTTATTGAACTTAATTACCGCGCGTCTGAATCAAAAATAAAACAGACAGTAAACTTAGATACCAAGTTAAAGGTAACGGTAAGCAAAGATAACAAGAGTTACACCGGTACTTATACAGCAGATAAACAGCAGACTTTTGTGGGCGTAGCTTCAGAAGAGGAAAACGAGAAGTTGGTAAATGATCTATTTTCCAGCGTGATGAACCTAGCGATGAATGATCAGCAACTAATAGACTTCATTCAGTTTAACTAATCGTGAGAAACAACACTATAAAAGCCTGCTATCTACCTAGACGCAGGCTTTTTATTTTCTACCAACCAACGGTATGAGAGATTAAACGGCTTATCTGACACATAGGCCTACCAGACTCTTCTCGCCATTGATTAAAACACCCTTGAACGAGCTTCAAATCCCTTTTCGCTGTTGGCTTTTTCTCAATAATGCCTTGAGCTTTCAGTCCAGCAACAACATCATCGGTCAAAATAAAGGTATCTTTGCCGATCATTCTCAAAAAATAGCTTCCTGAATTTCCACCCAATTGCTGACCTTGTTTTTTGAGCAAATCCCATAAACCAATAATATCTTCGACCGGCCAATGAGCGACCAACTGCGCAAAACTACCATGCTTACTAGCAAGGTCTGTAACCATCAACGCATTGACACGGGTGGCTTTTATCTTACCCCAATGTCTGATCAACAGATCATTCTGCATTAGGTTTTCTAGCTGTTCGTCGCTCAATAAACTGACTTTTTCTGGATCAAATCCAAAAAATGCTTGTTCAAACGCCGGCCATTTAGAATCAACTAAAGAGTGCCTCAAACCAGCGCGAAACACCCTACGCATCATGTCACTGAACAATCGATCATCAGGTACTTGTGCTAACGCAGATTCACTTTTAGCTAAAGGTAAGAGTGCTTCTATATCTTGATCAGGGTAATGAGCCTGAACATGCTCGTAAATCCACTGGAAGGATTTCATCTACTATTTCACTTTTTCACAAAATCTAAGGAAGCAGAATTCACGCAATATCTAAGACCGGTAGGTTGTGGCCCATCCGTAAATACGTGCCCCAAATGCGAATCACACGTTGCGCAAGTGATCTCTACACGCACCATCCCGTGAGTTGTATCACTGTGCTCTTCTAGCGCGCCATCTTCGACCGGCTGCCAAAAACTCGGCCAGCCACTACCAGAATCGTATTTTTGCTCTGATGCAAACAATGGGGTGCCACAACAGATACAACGATACTCCCCACTTTGTTGGTTATTATAATACTCACCAGTGAAAGCTCGCTCTGTACCTTTTTGACGACATATACGATATTGCTCTGGGCTCAAACGATCTTGCCACTCTTGCTCTGAATAAACGACCTTTTGGTTTTTTTCAGCCATACAATCTCCCTGATAATAAAAAAGCCTGCAGTACGCCATTTCCCTAGGTTTCAACAAATAAAAGGCGTATGATTAGTCTCTTTTTTTCTGAGGCTTATACCATACAACCTAGGTCTCTATGCATAGGACAACATCTAGCCGCAGAGATTCCCGGCTAGGTTTGCAGGACAATAAAATGCCAGTAATCCGTAAATCAAACAAGCTGATCAATGTGTGTTACGACATTCGCGGTCCAGTACTTCAAGAAGCTAAACGTCTTGAAGAGGAAGGACAACGAATCCTTAAATTAAACATTGGTAATCCCGCCCCATGGGGTTTCGACGCGCCTGAAGAGATCGTACAGGACGTTATTTTGAATCTACCCGCCTCCCAAGGCTACTGTGATTCAAAAGGCTTGTTTTCCGCCCGTAAAGCGGTGATGCAAGAGTGTCAGAAAAACGGAATTAAGAATGTAGGCATTGAAGATATCTACATTGGTAATGGTGTTTCAGAACTTATCGTTATGGCAATGCAAGGCTTGTTAAACGATACCGATGAGATGCTAATTCCTGCTCCTGACTACCCACTTTGGACAGCAGCTGTAAGTCTGAGCGGCGGCAACCCAATCCATTATCGTTGTGATGAAGAAAAAGATTGGGCACCTGACATTGAAGATATGCGCAGTAAAATTACTGATCGCACAAAAGGTATCGTGGTTATTAACCCAAATAACCCAACGGGCGCTGTATATCCAAAGGCCGTACTTGAGCAGATCATAGAACTTGCCCGCGAACATAATCTGATCATCTTCGCAGACGAGATTTATGACAAGATCTTATACGATGAAGCGGTACATACTCCACTAGCCTCACTTGCTGATGACGTTCTGTGTATCTCCTTCAACGGCCTATCTAAATCGTATAGAGCAGCGGGTTTCCGTTCTGGCTGGATGATTGTTAGCGGCCCTAAGCACAATGCCCGTGATTATATCGAAGGCTTGGAGATGCTTTCTAGCATGCGCCTTTGCTCAAACGTACCAACCCAACATGCCATTCAAACGGCTCTAGGTGGATACCAAAGCGTCAATGAATTAATTGTATCAGGCGGCCGACTTTACGAGCAGCGTAATCTAGCTTGGAAGATGCTTAACGAGATCCCGGGCGTAAGCTGCACAAAACCAGAAGGTGCTCTCTATCTGTTCGCGAAATTGGATCCAGAAGTCTATCCAATCAAAAATGACGAGAAGATGGCTTTGGATCTACTCTTGCAGCAGAAAGTTCTTATTGTGCAAGGCAGCGGCTTTAACATGCCGGATACTCAACATTTCCGTTTGGTATTCTTACCTCGTAAGGATGAGCTTCAGGACGCTATCGAAAGGATAGGCACCTTCCTCAAAACCTACGAGCAATAAGCAGAACGGCCATCTTCGATGGCCGTTTTTTTTGTAACCCCATTGTAATAAGACCATCCTAGACTAAGCTCTATATTGTGTATTCGCCTTTAGAGTAAATAGGATAATCAATGTTTATAAAGGTAAGAAAAAACTGCGGTATCTATATGGAACACAATGGCTTAGAACAGCGCCACCTTGTTCCTGTTACATCAAACTTTCTGATCAACCTAAATCACGTCGCAGAAGTCTCTTTCTATACGATTAAAGAGTCTAAGATCCGTTACGACCTCGAACATCATGAGGTAACCATACCTCCTCATACCCGTGTTATTCACGTACAAATGAACTACCTATATGGCTCCTACAAAGAAACGGTTAACGACAAAAAAGGCCGTTTAGTGGACCGTTGTTACTACAAACTTTACTTTATGCCAGAAGAAATGGGACAGTACGAAGGCATTCGATCTCAGATAGAAGACTTGGTCCTAAATGAGGACTAATTGATTAAAAAGCGGCCACCAGCCGCTTTATTTTTGCCTAAAAATCAAAAACTTCTTGCAAAAAATCACATAGATCTCTAATTATCTAATTAGAGCTTTATGTTGATACAGGTATGGGTGTTAAATAAGCTCAATCATATGAATCTTATCTCTAAGGAGTATACATGGAGATTCGCGAACTACTTGAGCAAACAGACAAACTGCCCAACGTTCCTGAAGTCGTAAGACAGTTAATTCAGCAATTAAACAACCCTGCTGCAGATTATGGCGAAATTGCTGAAAAAGTTGCACAAGATCAGACACTGTCTTTAAAAATTCTGCGCCTCGTAAACTCTGCCCATTTCGGTCTAAGACGCAAAGTTTCATCTATTGATGAAGCAGTCGTAATGCTTGGCATGGTGCGACTTAAAACGCTTGTTATCGCTTCGGGTATTGCTGGCTCTGTTAAGGAAGTGGAAGGGTTAGACCTGAAGAAATTCTGGAGCGAATCATTCCGCGTGGCAGCTCTATCAAAATGGTTTGCTGAACGAGATACAGAAGTTGATCCTGACATTGCCTTTACCGCTGGCTTAATTCATAACATTGGTCGTCTTCTATTACACCTATCTCAACCAACGCGAGCACAGGAAATTCAAGCAACAATAGATAATTCAAGTTGCAGCCGCTGTGACGCAGAAATCGAGCACTTAGGCTTCACAGCGCCTGAAGCAGGACAAGCTTTATTAGATATGTGGAGCTTTCCGAAAGAGCTAGGCATTGCTGTTCGCCAACACAAACAAGCAACCTCTTTCGAAGAGCCATCAGCACTGGCTGCAGTGGTCAATCTAGCTTGCGTTGTGAATTCAGCTATCCGCAACCAAGACAACTTAGAAACTCTACAGGGTAGTTTCCCTCAAGATGTAGCTACGCTAGCGGGTATTTCAGCAGATACAGCAGATAACCTAGATGAAGCGCTGAATCTTGAATCAGGCTTGGACGGTTTAGCAGACTAACGTTTACTTCATAATTAAAAAAGGCAGACTAGGCTGCCTTTTTGTTTATTTAGCAATTAAACCGGTTCAGTACCCGTTGCTGTAACAGCTTTAATGCAAGAGATAATATCTCTTACGTCTTGCAACGCACGATGACGACGAAATTGAGCTTTGGCCAAAAAGCCAAACTGAATAAGCTGTTCTTTACTCAATATTCGATCTAACCCCGCCATCCGGAAACTCGGCTGAATGCCCGTCGCTTCAAATAAACGAGTTAACCAAAATAGATCAAATTCAAATGCATCGCTAATCAGCGTTTTACCTTTAAGCTTTTGATTTAAACGTGAACAAGCCTGCTTAATATCAAGACCTTTGCTTACCGCTTCTTCTCGCTCTATGCCGTGCATCTCTTCAGCATATTCATCCCAATATTGCCATCCGGCTGCAGAATCTGGATTAATCAGAAAGTTATCTTGTTCGCCTGTCTCATCATTAATCCAAGCGATTTCGATAGGATAAGACTCAGCGCCTAACCCACTTGCTTCCAAATCAATACAAATTAACTCCACTCAGTTCTCCCTTACATATAACAACACTTTAAGGCTTTTTTCGGGTTCAGCTTCTGGAAAATCTTCCGGATTTTTTAAACGTTCTACAAACTTAAAATCTGGGCACTCTTCTAACATCAAGTTCTTTAAAAACTCAGTGCCATTTTTCGGGTCGTTATGACAAGCCAAAACCTGCCCACCCTCTTTAGTTAATTCATTCAAACGACGAATAACTTTACGATAATCTTTTTCAGCAACAAAACTTCCCGGCTGGAAACTTGGCGGGTCTATTACAATCAAATCGTAAGGACCGTACTGCCGTACTCGCTTCCAAGACCTAAAGAGATCGTACGCCAAAAATTTAACTCGGTCTCCTTCTATACCATTTAAAAGGTGGTTTTCCCGACCGGTATTGATAGCGCCCCTGGACATATCTACATTCACTACCTGATCAGCACCACCAGCAAGGGCTGCAACCGAGAAAGCGCAAGTATATGAGAATAAGTTTAGCACGCGTTTACCGCCCGCATTGTGCATCACCCATTTACGCCCCTCACGCATATCCAAAAACAAACCACTATTTTGATTGCGTTGAGGTTTGACCTGATAAAACAGGCCAAGTTCCATCGTATTCATCTGCTCAGGCACTGAGCCCCAAGCAACATTTTGCTGCGCTTCTTTACCTCGAGAGCGCTGCTGAATCACCAAGCCTTCGATTTCATCTACACTCTTTAAAGTGTCGCTTAATTCAGTAACCCACTCAGGTTCAACTTCTTTATACAACCTAGCTACGGCATAAGGAGGAAACCAGTCAATTACCAGATGTTCAAACCCCGGAAAACAGTGCCCACGACCATGAAAAATCCGGCGCGATTCACCCATTGCTAATGGTATTTGCTGCTTTACGACTGTTAAGATTTGCTGCATCTGAGATCCTGTATCCAAAGGGTCATAAAAAGGGGCTAAATTATAGGCTCGGGCGTAAATGGACACCAGCAATAACAGGACAAATAGACTTGAAACTTTTATCATTCACCCCTATCTAAGCAATGAGCTTAAACAATAGGAAATCTTTCACTTATGATGCGTATCGGCTTATTTCTATTAACTAACATCGCTGTGCTAATCGTTGCCAGCATTACCCTTAATCTACTGGGTGTTGACCACTATGTTTCCGGTGCTGGCCTTAATATGACCAGTTTGCTGATCTTCTGTGCAGTCTTCGGTTTTGCAGGTTCATTTATCTCGCTATTCCTATCTAAGAAAATGGCGAAAATGACAACAGGTACAGAGATCATTACCCAAGCACGTAACTCTGATGAACAATGGCTTTTAGATACTGTTGCTGAGCTTTCAGAAAAAGCGGGTATTAAAATGCCGGAAGTCGGTATTTTCCCTGCTCAACAAGCAAACGCATTTGCAACGGGCTGGAACAAGAATGACGCATTAGTTGCTGTGAGCTTAGGTCTGTTGCAGCGCTTCCAGAAAGAGGAAGTAAAAGCAGTAATGGCGCATGAAATTGGCCACGTAGCTAACGGTGATATGGTTACAATGAGCTTAGTTCAAGGCGTTATAAATACTTTTGTAATGTTCTTTGCGCGAATTGCTGGTTATGCAGTAGATAGCTTCCTAAAAAGTAACGATGAAGAAAGCCAGCCAGGTACTGGTATTGGTTACTTCATTACAGTAATTGTCTTCGAAATCATTTTTGGAATTTTGGCTTCGTTTATTGTTTCTTGGTTCTCTCGTTACCGCGAGTTCAGAGCAGATGAAGCAGGCGCTGATCTATCTAGTAACCATGCGATGATCGGTGCACTGCAACGTTTGAAAGCTGAATATGAAATGCCAGATCAGATGCCTGGCCAGCTAACTGCCTTTGGTATTAGCAGCCATATGAAGTCTGGCCTGATGGAATTGATGTCTAGCCACCCTCCGCTTGATAAGCGAATTGAAGCGCTTCAGAAGCGCGGCTAAGCACAAAAAAATCCCCGGCAAGCCGGGTTTTTTTTTATTACAGCGTATTTCCATCGATAAACTGTCTATACCGAATAACCTTCTCTAACTGCCCTGTATCGCTCAATCTATATTTATAGATCTTATCCCCTTCTCGATAGATGCCTCGGCAACGAAACTCTTTTCCTTCCATGCTTAAACAGATTTCATCTTTGTTATTTACTTTCCAGATGCCCTTTCTTTCTTCCCAGTATCGCTCTTGCTGAATCTGCCCATTTGCAGCGTAGTACGTGAAACTGCTACTACCAGATATAACATTGAAGGATTCAACAGTCTTTCCTACAAACAATGCCTTTATTTCTGATCCACTCAAGCGAGTTAAAGGACCATCGCTAGGCTTAACCTGACAACCCACCAGCATAACTATTGCACTCATCCCAAGTATTGTTTTCAAAGTTGTCATCTTTATCTCCGATTACATTCTGACCAAAACTGGTCAATACAAGTCTTTAATCCACTAGCAAAAAAACTACCCGCAAAGTCATGCCCCTGCTCGGGTAAGACACAAAGACGTGAGTTAGTTACATCTAATAATTGGCCTTTCAATTCAGTCAATTCTTTAAACCAAGTATGGGCACGTTCAAGCCGATTCATTCCTTGTGCTTTATCTACGCGTGCCCCAGTCCTTAAACTTTTATCACGCACCGTATCCTGCTCCCCTACGGCCACCATTAAAGGTAGTGTTAGCATTCGGTCTAATTGCGCTTTCCCCATCCATTTAGGTATGTCTCTTAACCCATAAGGGTAGGTATCTTCATGATTAGGAATGGTGTACCAACCTGCACTACATATCACCAGCGAGGCTATTTTGTTTGGGTGGAAAAGGGCATATCGGTGCGCAAACTGTGCGCCACCCGAATATCCACACAATTTAATTTTAAATTCCGGCAACCCCACATGTTTTCTAAATGCGATCAGAAGCGTATTCAACGCAATATCAGCACGTGGCATAAAAGGGCCTTTAGATAACTTCTGATATTGTGGAAAGATTGCTTTTTCAAACTCGGGCACGACCAACCAACAGCCAAATTTATCAGCAAGGATTCTAAAAGCTTCCAACTGATCATCGTACTGCCGGGAAATTCCATGCACCGCAACAATGACCTGAGTATCATCCTTCAGCTGTTTTGGACGGTATAGCCGCGCAGGTAATGATTTAACCGACGGGTAAATACAACGAACAGCAGAGCCTGGAGCAGGTATTTCAAGCAAGCTCATGATTCATCCCTCTTGGAAATTCAACAACATTGCTAGGTTTAGCATCGTCACTTGCTGAAACTTTAATCTCACCATTAGTCAGAGCTATTAACTCCTCCAGCTCCTCGGCAATAACAATAGCTCCATCAAAGCGATTGAACACATCTACCAACATGTTTCTAATATCAGGGCTTTTTAACGCAACATCAGAATCGATAAGCAATAGTTTTGGGCGCCTTAGCAAAGCTCTTGCGAGCTGAACCCTAAACCTCAAATTGCTGGGCAGATTTGCCCCCCTCTCACCGATTTTTAATTCGTTTCCTTCATCAGAGCAATATGCCTGTAAACCGGTTGTTGCAAGAACCTGCTGTGTAAACTCTTCTGACCTTTTCCTTGCACCATAGAAAAGATTACTACTTAGCGTTCCTTTCAGTAGAGGAAGCTCTGGACTTACAAGTGAGACCGTTTGAGCCCAGATCGATGGATGAATCGCTGAACTTCTTCGGCCACAAAATCTGAGTTTCCCATTCGTAATAGGAACTAATCCTGCTAAAGCCTCCATGCATGAGCTCTTGCCTACTCCTTGATCACCTCGTAACAACAAGCGGTCTTGTTCACTAATTACAAAAGAGATTGGGCTGAAACGCTGCTTAACGGCCATGCCTTTTGACTCAACTTTAAAAGCCTTTTTTGGCAATCGACGTTTACTCTGCTGACCTACGATATCGCGCTGCAAAAACGCACCTAACTTATCTTCGGACACCTTTTTTAAGGTCCACAGCTCATACAAGCGGCTAAGCCTTCTAAGCTGATTAACTAAATACAAAGACGCTACTAGCAACACAGGAATATAAGTTTCTGCAATAAGCCCTGCCTGACTAAGATTTAACCCCTGCATTACGATAACAAGCACAGATATAAGTAGAATTGCTTCGTTAAAGCCTCTGATAAGAGAAGACGCATGTGCTTTACGCATCTGACGTGTTTTTAATCGATCAGCACTACGAGAAAACTTACGCTGTTCTTTTCCTGATTGGTTAAATAACCTGATTAATTTAAAGAGGGCTAATCGCTCATTAGTCGCATTTATTAAACGCCCTCTTTCACGCCTTACACTCACCGTCGAATAATATAAGCCCTTACCTAAATAAAAATTCCCTAAGACAGCAAAAGCCAACGGTATAAAAGCTGTTACTAACAAAGTCCAATGAATCTGACTGAGCGCGATAAATGCAGCTAATAACCAAATTCCCAATACAAGCAATGGAGCAATACCTTGCACCATCCAATTGCGAATAGGCGTCATATCCCCAGTCAACCGCAATAAAGTACCACCCCTGTTAAGAGCTTCATCACTCACGGGTAGTGCCAAAGTGTGTTTATAAACTGTATTTCGTAACTCACAGATATAAGCTTGAGCCATACGTTCAGCGAAATAACGTTCACAATATCTGGCCGCTGCTAATCCGAAAATTGCAGCTAACACAATTGATGTAATACCCAGATCTAAAGAAAACTGCTCGTGTCCCAACTGATCCTTAGCTAAGGTCATTAAGCCTAGGAAACAGGCAGTCTGTATCAATCCAATTAGGATCAAGCCACCTATTCCCTTCCAACGTTGTTTAGATAGCATAGGAGGTAACATAACTATGATCCCTCTCCAAACTAGCCATCAATGCCTTCGCTGTGCTCACTTTACGCAAAGTATCCAAGCTATAAATAGGTAAACCAAGGCTATCTTGTACTTCATCCACACATAATTCTGCACGTGTGAATAAACCACCTAAGCCATAAATAGGAAATCCAGCTTCAATCATCTTTTCAGCACAAAATGCGGCGGCGGTTGAGCTATCTGCAGCGATCATCGATGCGCTTACTTCCTTAAGCAAACGGCCGTTCGCTATGAGAGCTTTGTTTTGTGGCTGTAAAACCCCATCTGCTAATTCAACAACCAATAGATCCGCATCAGCTTGAACCGCATCCATTTTTAATCTTTGAAGCAACTGAACTAACTTTATTTCACTTAGATTAACTGTGGTTGGGTAACCCGCATCAAGGAAATCTTTCACTTGAAAAGCCCCAGCATCAACCATCTTCCAATAGTCAGGCCCTGACCCTGTACCTGTTAATTTTGCAGCTGCAGCCTTAAAACCGGCTTTGCTAAAGCCATTAATTAACGAAGACACCATCGAGGTTTTACCACTGTTCATATCACTGCCGACCACCAACAAAACAGGCATTTCATTAGCCGATGGATGCAGATAAGCATCTTTAAGCGTACTGTAGTTCTCTAAGTTAATTTTCTGCCCTTGGCTATTAACTAACACCCCTAAAACGGTAATTTCAGTCGCGGCTTTCACCTGAGTGCTTTTACTAATTACATCTCCGGCAATACCACCGGCAGCAACGAGTTGAGTTTTACCTAGCTGTTCCGGGGACTTGGCATAAAACTGATCCGTGGCATAACGATCACCCGCAGCGACAATAATAAGATCATCCACAAAAAGGTGCTCACGGCGTCCATAAGGGTTCTCAATCCGGGTGTGCTGACGAATACGATCCACTCTCGCTAATAAGAGATCTCCTGTCTCAGGCAACAATTCCGCAACGTCAGTAACATCATCAAAGTTAACGTTACGCGTGATATAGCTTCTTTTGACACGATTCAGATCAATCATTTTTCACCTCACTTTTGTTTACGTAATTTGTAAACAATTCGGGATATTCTCTTTGCTGTCGCTCTTTCTGGTGTTAACAGGGCTTCCAATTCCACTCGCTTCGGTTTTCCAGAACGGCCTCTCACTTTACGCTCTACAACCAGACCTAATTCAGGAGCGTATTCAATATCATGAGTTTCCCTGACCTTGGCGATCACCTCTTTCCAAAAAACCGAGCGAGCACAGTTATACTTGTTGGTTTTGTACTTTTTCTTTTTCAGCTTGAAGAGACCTTCACCTTGATAAGTACAATGCCAATGACGAATGGAGTTGCCTGATTTAGAGCTTTGACGATTCATTTCAAACTGAGCTGCATCATCCTTTCCAAACGGGATCAAAGTTTCAGGCGATCCGAACTTCAATGTGTGCGAATAGCCTTGAGTGCGATCCGGATACTTTTGATAACTCAAAACAGGTACAACAGGGTGAATTGATCGTTTATATAATCGCTTTCTCTGGTCTTCCCAAACCTCCCAACCAGTGCCTTTTTCTATAAGCTTCTCTACTTTGCCATCACTGTAGATAGCCACAGTGCCAATATCATTACTGGCAGCGATGGTTCCGGCATACCCTACAAAAAACATTGCCATCAATGCTCGTTTCATCACCCTTAACCCCTTATCAAAGCTTCTTAACTAGCTCAACTTTTACTCGTAAACCACCTAACTCACTGGCTGATAGAGTTAGACTTCCTTCATAAACTCGTGCGATTGACTCACAGATAGACAACCCTAGGCCGTGACCAGGCAAATGTTCATTTTCATCAACCCTGATACCTCGCTTATTCGCCTGTTCGATCTTACTTTCACAGATCCCTGTACCATCATCGTCTATATAAATGAACCAATGACTACCAACCGCTTCTACCGTAATTCGTACTTCTGACTGCGCATACTTCCATGCGTTATCCAGCAGATTTCCTAACAGCTCCAACATGTCGTCTCTGTCAAAAGGCAGTTTGTCATACTCAGTATCTACGTCTAGCGACAGAGCCCTGTCATGAATCTGGTTCAATAGGATCTCTAAGTGAGGCAACTCTTCAGCGAACGAAAACAAGTAACCCGGCATCGGTGCACCGGAGATCCTTGCGCGCCTCAATTCGGAATCAATTCGGCGATGTAATTGTTCAATGCTCTTATCTATGGCTTGTCGCTGCGCAGTATCAGTCAACATTGATGCATGTATCTTTAATTCTTGTAGAGGCTTCTTAAGTTCGTGCGCTAAATTACCCAACGCCATTCGTGAACGAGACAACTGTTCTTCTGAACCTGACACCAATTTTCGAATAGACTCAACCAACCCTGATATCTCTTGCGGGACATCTTCAGGGAAGCTCAATTCACCGGTATTTTTATTGTTTTCAATCGCCTCCTGAACGGGAACTAGGCGATTAAAACCCGTCCGAATGACATAGCGTTGCCATAGAATAAAGCCAAAGATAGATATTCCGGCGACCGCAACTAAAATCCACTCATAGAATCGCTGCTTCTGTTCAATCAAGGTGATATCTTCAGCCACCCACAAACTAAATTTTTGGCCTTTTTTGGTGAACGCTTCTTGATAGACCAACCACCTTTCACCCGCATTCTCGAAATATTGATATTCTTCTGTGTCACCGGAAGAAAAAACCGAAACATCAATTACGGTATCCCACAAAGATCGAGAGCGGATTTGCTCTTTGTTCCAGCTTAAAATGAAGTAATGGCCTGAGCGGACACGCTGGTAAACAGTCGGTAAATATTTCTCATCGACCTGCCAAGCAGAGTCTTTTTTATCAATAGATGTAATCAAGCTTTCAGCATCCTGCTTAAGACGACTGACCACCAAATCATCTACAAGAATGTGAACACTGCGATCAATAATAAAAACCAAGACCATTAATAGTGGCAAGACCACCAGTAATAATCGGTTTCGGATGCGCTGCTCTAATGAGGTCACTCGAGTCATGGCTTAGCCCTTTAACCTGTACCCCTGACCACGAAGGGTCTCGATAATCCCTTTGCCAAAACGCTGTCTGAGTCTATTAACATAAACCTCGATAACGTTACTGTCTCGCATTTGCTCTTCTTCGTAGACATGCTCGCTAAGGTGAGCTTTTGAAAATACCTTTCCAGGATTCAACATGAGATATCTAAGTAGCCGAAACTCTATACCCGTAAGCTGAATGGAATTTCCATCCTTATCCTGCACTTGCTGTGTATCTGGATCCAAGGACAAACCGCACACCGAAATAACTTGAGATGCTCTGCCGAAATAGCGTCGAATCAACGCCTCTAAACGCGCTAACAATTCTTCAGCGTGATACGGCTTACCTAAATAATCATCTGCGCCTGCTTTAAGACCATCAACACGCTCCTGCCAGCTATCACGAGCGGTTAATACTAAAACCGGTGTCATATCACCTAGAGCACGCATCTGTTGAAGTACCTCTAAGCCCGAACACTTGGGCAAACCAAGATCCAAAACAATCGCATCGAATGATTCCTCTTTAATTCGAAACAACGCATCTTCACCGTCATAAGATTCTTCAACCGCATAACCACTTCGTTTTAAAACCGGCTTTAAGGCTTCAACTTGTGCGATTTCATCTTCAACTAATAAAATCTTCATAGCCCTACTCTTCAAACTGCTCTTGGAGGAACAAACCGGTTACTGCATCAATCTCAAACTCCACTACAGAGTTACTTTTATTGATAACTTCCACCGAATACACATAACTGTCCTCACCTTCGCGGCTGAGGGATAGATCCAATAATCTTGCGTCACTAATCTCTGGATGGAGCGATAAGATCTCTTCAAGAGGCATTACTTTGCCATCTTTGACTAGCTTTAATACTTCATCCGCACTTAGCTCTTGAGCTTGTGCTAAAGGTGCTAACAGCACGGACAGTAATAAAATAATTCGTATCAACATTAAGTCGGTCCGATCAAAATCTACGCTAGTTTTATTGGAAGTATAAACAAGCTTTCTTAAATCAAACTTAAAAAACCGGCAGATTTGTTAAGGAAATAGAACCTTTTGATTATAGTCACAATTTTTACAATAAAATCATAAAGTTATACCTTTAAAAATCTTTATAAAATCGTCTAAAACTGCCTACAACATAAAAAAAACCGGCAAGTGCCGGTTTAAGAAAGATTCGTTATTTTAAAATTAGTAGGGCCAGACAAAAGGCAAAAATATTGCGGTAAAAATACCGGTTAATCCCATACCCAGAGATGAGAATGCTCCGGCAACAGGGCTGATTTCAAAAGCCCTGATAGTGCCAACGGCATGACCGTTAATGCCTAACACTAAGCCAACTAAACGCTCATCGGTGACGTTTAATCTTGAAGCTAATAGATCAACGAAAAACACAGCAAACACGCCTGTCGCTAATAACCCCCCCATCATTAATGCTACAGAACCACCCAGCTGTTCCGTTAAACCTATAGCTATTGGCGCCGTAACTGATTTTGGTGCAATTGAAGCCAGCACCTGATCACTAGAACCTAAGCTGAAAGCGATCAAGACGGCATAAACAACAGCTAAGCTTGCGGATATAGGTACCGTTAACAAAATTTGTCGCCATGCAGCTCGGATATGATGGCTCTGTTGATACAGGGGCACGCCTAAAGCGACCGTAGTTGGTGCAATAAGTACAGATAACCATTTTGCCCCTGAGTAGTACTCTTCGTAACTAATCGATAATCCAAATAGAAACAGTGCCAAGAATGAAGCCGCTAATAACATTGCCGGACACCAAACGGGCTTTCCCACTTTATTGAAGAAATATCCGCCTAAAACAAAGGAAAACAACGTAAGTCCGATTACAAATAAAGGCGTTTCAAGGAAGTGCGGTATCAGGCTTGATAGTGAATTTTCAGTCATCTTGGCTTTGCTCCAATCGACCAAATTTCACTAATAGTAAAGATGTCAAAACACTCAGTAAGGTCCCCACACCTAACGCCAAACCAAGATTTAACCATTCACCTTTAAATTGCTCTCCTAAAAAGAACACACCAACAACACCAGGAACGACAAAAAGAACCAGAGAGGAAATCAATTGCTGACTTGCTTTTGCAAGTTCGTCACTTACGGAGCCTCTGATCATTAACCATAGCGTGATGAGTAACATACCGATTGCAGCACCATGAACAGGCAACTGCAGCAGATAGCTGATTGCTTCCCCCAAGATGAGGAAAGCAAACAAAATGAACATACCTAAAATCATAAAGGTAGCCTGAAGGGAGTTAGCGGTGGTCGCTTAGACTTAATCAATATCTGATGAATTTTTTAACGTGATAATCTCTTGTTTGAGATCAGCGACCTCTTGCTCTAGCCTTGCAATTCTTTGCTGCAAAGTAAGATTGTGATCGTCAGTATCCGTTGCGGCCATATCAACATCAGCATTTTCAACTGCACCACTGAAAAGATGGGCATAACGTGATTCCCGCTTGCCCGGTTCACGTGCTAAACGCTGAACCAAAGAACCCATAGGGTGATCCGCTAAACTAGTCAACGTATCTTCCACTTCAGATACGTCTTTAAATTCGCATAAGCGACTTGTTCTAGTTCTTAATTCACCTGGTGTTTGCGGGCCACGAAGGAAAAGCACACAAATAACTGCAAGTTGTTGTGAAGTAAATTGAAGGTCGCTGAACTCGGTGTTGCAGAAACGATGCTTAAACTTAGATACTCGGCTGCCAAAACCGCTCTCATCACGCACGAAGCGTTTCTCTTTAAGCTCATCAAGTAGGTTTTGAACCTCGCTCTCATCAAGTGATAGAACAGGCTCTCGATTACTTTTCTGATTACAAGCGGTTGTTAGGCCATTAAGTGACAGAGGATATTGATCGGGTGTCGTTATCTCTTTTTCCAACAAACAACCAATAACTCGAGTCTGTAGTGAAGTTAGATCCATATCCACGGTTTACTTCCTTCTGTTTCAATATGTTATCCACCATAACATATTAGCCAGGTTTCGGAAGAAAACTGTTTTATGGATCAAAACGAGATAATTCGTAACTGATCACTCCACCCTTAAATAACTCCATACTTAAGGGTTCTTCTCGTACAAGTTTCACCAAACCAACGCCCGGGGCATACCATTCAGTCTGGGTAATCAGGATATCCTGATACCCTAGTTTAGGGTCAACATAGAGTGTTAACACTGTCGTACCTTCAACCCTGATGCAACGCTCAAAAGTTCCTGCAGGAACTTCAACGGTATCTGTAACTGACTTAATTTCAAACTGTAAATTAATATCACGTTTACGTGGATCAGGTACTGCGAAGGAAGCAGTCGCATGTAAAGCATAAGGCTTGGTAGGTACCGTCCAACTACGACCTACTTCAAGATCTTTATTATTGGGTAAGATTCTAACGAGAGACTTTTCAAACCTTGGTTGGTATTCAATCAATGTACGACGTCCAGCTCGATAAACCCCTGTATCATCTTTGAGAATATAGTAATCGGTGCCGTCACTGGTATGACGCACACTTATCGTATCTTCAGCAAAAACCTCTCCATCTTTAAATTGGGTTTCTCCGAGATTCTCGATTGTAAACTCACGCTGGCTCTGTCGAGAGCCAAATAACTCGTTAACCTGATATTCCCAAACAACACCTTTCTGCAAAGGGAAATAATCTGTGTCAGGAATATCAGCGCTACAACCCGCTAATATCAAGCTCGCCAGAAAAAAAGTAATTCGCATAATCACAGTTTATTTCTCCGGTAGAGCGGGATCAGGGACTTGAGTAAAATTAAGCAGCGGAGACTTTTGCCCCAAAGCATCCTTACGTTTTGCATCTGAAGGTTTAGTAAAACGTTTTGAAGGCTGCCCTAGCTGAGGCTGTCCACTTTTAGTTTTCTTTAACGCTTCTTCAACAGCACCATGGGTCGCTTGATCATAATCGATTCGGAAGGCTCTAGGCTTTTCGTCCAGCTCATCATTTTTCAGATCGGTAAGCCAAATGTAAATATCACCGTCGCGATTGGCTTGCTTATCTGGCTCTTCAATCACCGCATAGTGAAATAGGAACTTATCAGGTAAAGCTGTTGGGCTAGGCCAGCCCTGACTTTGTTTCCAACCCACATAGCTACAACCATAGAAAAACAATGCAATGACAACGAGACCCGCTTTAACCGGCCACTTTAATCGCCCACTGATCACCGCCAACAATAACAGTGCCGTTAAAAACACATAAGCCAATGTCAGCACTAGGAGTTCTTCATTCATTTCTGATTCGCCTTAATAATGCTTTTTTGCAGTTTGTTAATATTGGTTACTTTACCTTGCGTATTCAGGGTAAAACGCAAGGCTGTCAGCTCATCATTTTCAGCTGCCAAGGTTTCAGTGGTGTAACTTATAACCTTAAGTACTGGATTCACCTCTGCCAGATAGACGGTCACCGGCACAGGCTCGTCATTTTCACTTTTGAAGTAATGTAAGTTGATCACATACTCACCTGGAGGCCGACCTCGTATCGTCAGTACCTCCTGATTGATTGGATTCGTAATCGTTTTTCCATCAATCACCTGAGTATCATTGGCGTTGCCGCGATCATCTCGATCCAAATGCATCAGACCTTGTTGTGTCCGCTTGTAGTAAACCTTTTCACCTTTGGGACCTAAAGCCCAAACGTCAATATCGTTAGGGCTTCCATCCGGCCAGCTCACCGTAATAATAAACTCAGCTTTGGGATCAATAATCCCCGACTTGGCCGGCGGATTGAGCAGTAACAGTGCAACCAAAAACAAAAAGGTAAAAGTCAGCAATGCGTTGAAAAGCAGATCGGTAAACGGATCTATTTCGAAGTTAGATCGCTGACCAAAAAGTTTCATGACGCAGGCTCGCTTTCTGCAGCACTATTTTTTTGCTGACCTAAGGTGATGCTTAAAGCCACAAAACGATCAGCCATACGATCAAGCAAAAGATATTGAACACTTAATAACATGCTGCAGGTTAAACCAATCAAGGTGGTGCTCATGGCGATGCCCATACCATCGGTCATCTGCTGCATTAAGGTTTTAACATCATCAATCGTTAGATTCTCCAAGCCAGAAACAGAGCTCAGCATGATGATAAAACCAATCACCGTACCTAAGAGCCCCAACTTGACCATGACACCTACGACAAACCAGCCAACCTGATGAGAGCCTCGAGCCCCTTCAACAAGTAACTCCGCTAATAGCCCTTTATCAGCGTTTTGGTCATGTAACTCTTCATCAGACACATTGAACAGGTAATCCTGTGAAAGAGAGAGACCGTCTGGAAAAGCTTTTTCCTCGGGGGTTAACCCCGTATCTTGGCGGCGGATATAGTAATGATCCAACATCGAGAACTGTTTGGAGAGATAAAAGCTGCGATAAGCACAATGGCAGCTCATACCTACAAGCAATACTAAGATAAATATGCAGACGCGGGTTTGATCTTGCTGAATGATCTCCAACAGCACTCCTTGATCCCAACCGACATAGAAGCCAAAAAGAATCACACCAAATAATAAAGCCCAGTAGAGCAGAACTTTATATTGCACAGGATTGTACATACCAAGCATCCTTACACATTCAATTATGAGCGATATCTAATACTACTAATTTATTTAGCTGATCGAGGCAAACTAAATACCAACAAACTATCCCCTGTGGGGTAGCCAGCAATCTTATTTCCACCAGCGGCAACGGCAATGTATTGACGACCATTGTGGCTATAACTGACCGCTGGCGCATTAACACCATAGGACTGTTTATAGGACCATAACTTTTCGCCATTGGTCTCATCTACGGCAAAAAATTCACCATCACCCTCGCCACTGAAAACCAAACCGCCTGCGGTTGCTAAGGTTCCGCCTAGCATGGGTAAGCGCGTTTTTTTCTGCCAATTCACTTGACCTGTATTTAAGTTAATCGCTGTTAGGGTTCCATAACGCTGAGTTTCATCGAATTCAAAATAGCTATAAGTTTGCCAAGGTAATTCAGCATTAAGTTTTAAAGGCTTGCGGTAATAGGTTGCTGGCATATGAATACCTGCAATATAGACTTGCTGCTTATCTGGATTGAGTGATACTGGAGACCAATTGCTACCACCTGCGATACCCGGAGCAATAGTTACCCCCTCCTCAGTTGGATCAGCAAATAAATTATTTTGAGGCACAAAAGGATCGGATTTAAACAGCAACTCTCCGGTTTCTCTGTTAAGTACATAGAACCACCCGGTTTTTCCCGCTTGTCCTACTGCTTTTACAGTTTTGTCAGCCACAACAGTTTCAAATAACACTGGAGGACTTGAAACATCGTATCCCCAACGGTCATGTGGCACTTGCTGGAAGGACCATTTCAGCTCTCCATTTTTGCTATCAATCGCCACAATACTCGAGGTATGCAAGTTATCACCCGGTCGAGTGGAACTGTCCATATTAGGCGCGGGGTTTCCTGTGCCGGCGAACAACCAACCGGTTTCTTCATCTATGGCTGGCGTGGTCCATATAGACCCACCGCCGAGTTTCCAACTATGTTTAAACCTTTGAGCAGCCGTTTTTTCCGCTGGAATATCACGATTAAGCGTTAAGCCACTTGTTGTGGTTTCTTGCCAATCGCCCACCCAGTGCTCACCATCAACACTGTACCAACGCCACAACTCCTTACCGGTCTCCATATCAAAGGCAGATAGAAAACCACGCAATCCCGTCCGGCCATCGCCAATACCAACAACCCTTAGCCCTTTTTCAGTATCAAGATGTAAACCATACCCAGCCCCAGTACTACCGACGATTACCATATCCTTGTAAACCTGAGGGGCCATATTGAAACTATGGCTTGTGCCACCGGTAATCTTTGCATCTTCACCAAGATCCATTCCCTGTAACAATCCATCGATGCTTTCCTGAACTGAAAGTTCTAAATCTTCGACTTTGTTCTGCCAAACCAGTTCGCCCGTGGTTTGATCTAATGCGATCAGCTGTCCATCTATAGTTGCCTGAAAAACCTTGCCTTTCGCTACAGCTACACCTCTATTTGCTGGACCGCAACAACTTTTCTTTTTCGGTTTTGGATGCTCATAACGCCACACTTGTTCGCCAGTTCCTGCATCCAGCGCGACGACATGATTGAAAGGAGTCGATATATAAAGATAATCACCGACTTTTATAGGGCTCGTTTGAAAACTCGCTTTCATACCGCTATCGAACTTCCATGCCAACTGAAGTTTTTCTACATTGGTTCGGTTTACTTCTTTAAGAGAACTAAAGCGCTGATTGTCCAAACCATTACCATAGGTCGCCCAATCATCGGCAAACACAACTTGGGATAAGATACTCCCAAGCATTAATCCTAAAAGCTGGTTTGACACTCGCATAAGTGATTCCTTAATACCTATAATGTCGTATAAATCGATCAAAGTAAGATCGACTTTGATTACTTAAGCATAGAACTAAACTAACTTTTCCTTTTAAAAATCAACAGAGTGAACTTGACCACAAAAAGCGGGTTTATTGCCCGATACACAAACACGTTATCTACCTACAATATGAAACATTCTTTTAAGGCATAGATTCCAAAGACAAAGATTCTGTTTACTGATGAAGTCAATAAAACTCAACTTTCTGCTCATTTCTCTTGTGGCTATTTCGGGAATGGCGGCACTACTTATCTCTGCATTTATAGCTTTATATAAGACAGATGCGGACTCACGGAAACATGCGCTAGAGATCTCCGCTATCGTAAAGCAACAACTCGAATTTCAGGTTTTAAAAGTTCAAAACGATGTAATGGCGCCAGAGTACTTCCCAGACTTTTTTCTTTGGAAGCACTCTGCGGGCTTCACTGGGTTCTGTGTTTCCTTTGAAACAGATACAGGAGATATCACACGCAGTCTCTGTACAGGAGAACACACAGAGGAAGCATGGCCTTTATGGTTTGAAAAATTTTATCTCGCACTGTTCACTTCAGCAGAGGAAACCCGCGCAAAGATCACCTCTACAATTGGTATTAATGGCGACATCGTTGTTTCTCCAAGCAAACCTGTTTTATTAGATAATGCGTGGCAAAACATAATCACTTTGATGAAATTTTCCATCATTGTAGTCACAATTTTAAGCTTACTTCTATACCTGTTCCTGCGCTTGATTTTAAAGCCTCTCAAAAAAACTCACCGAGTATTAAATGAGATGCAAAAAGGCAATCTAAGCGCCCAAATTCCTCACTCACATATCAAAGAGTGGCAAGAAACGGCTACCGCGATAAATAACTTAGCAGCCAGCCTTAAAGAAACCTTAGATGACCGTAAAGAACTCTCATACAAGCTCCTAAACATCCAAGAGAACGAGAGACGCTATCTCTGTCGAGAGCTGCATGACGATATGGGGCAATACCTAACAGGGCTAAGAGCTATCTCCCATTTCCTGCAACTAGAAGTCGATAGTCAATGCCCAGAACTATCACCCAAAGTAAAGCAGGTAAACACGATCTCTGAAGAAATGATGGATTTGGTGAAAGACTTACTATTTCGTTTACGACCTGCAGACTTAGATGAGCTAGGTATCTGTGAAAACTTAAAATCGATGATTCAAGATTGGAATACTAAGCACTTCGATAAAAACTGTTCTATCACTTTAGCAGGCGATATTGACAGTATTCCAGCCGCAATAGCTGTAAACATTTTAAGAACCATCCAAGAGTGTTTAACAAATATTGTTAAACACGCCTCTGCCAGTGCAGCTGAAGTACATCTAACTTACTACCCAACAGATCATAAATATCTAATGTTAACGATCCAAGATAATGGCAATATGACTCAGCCTGAGCCTCTAATTAAACCGGGAAATGGTTTATTAGGTATCAAAGAGCGGATTAATGCGCTTAATGGTGAATTAGAGCTGAGTAAATCACCATTAGGCGGACTCAAAATAGCAGCGAGTATTCCTGTCTGCGAAATTAAGGAATCAAATGAGCACAGTTAATATTCTTCTAGTAGATGACCATGCTATTGTCCGCGAAGGTTACAGAGCACTTCTAAATCGCGAACCTAATTTCAACATTATCGCTGAAGCGGAATCTGGTGAAGAGGCATATTCCCTCTATCAACAACATTCACCTGACCTCGTTCTTTTAGATCTGTCGTTACCAGGGAAAGGTGGTTTAGCGACCCTTTTACAAATCCGCCAGTACGACCCTAAAGCCCAAGTTCTGATCTTCAGCATGCATCAAAACCCGGCGATGGCAAAAAAAGCGGTTGATGCGGGGGCCGGTGGCTACATAACCAAAAGTAGCGACCCTGACATACTCATTCAAGCAGTAAAAGATATTATCAACGGGAAATTAGCTATCAGTGATGATGTCTCACGGGCATTAGCTCTGGAAAGCTTGCAAGGTGAAGCCGCTATCCTTAGCAAACTATCAACTCGAGAGTTTGAAATTCTGCGAATGATGATTGCTGGAAAAACAAAAGATGAAGTAGCTGAGACGCTTTGCATAAGCGCTAAAACTGTTGCGAACAGTTACTACATCATCAAAAGTAAATTAGAAGTGAAAACTGATATTGAATTGATTCATACCGCTATTCAAGCAGGTATGCTCTCACCTGCTGAACTCATACCTAGTTAGTATAAGAGCGCCTAGCTCAATCAAATACCACATATAAGCATTTGAATTAAAATGGATATCGCCTTAAACCCTAAGGAAAGAACCCCCAAATATACCCCCAAATTAATTTGAAGGGCCAGGGGTGAGAATCAGCTTAGGAAGCTCGGAATAGCCTAGAGATCATACTCAATATGCCACTGATAAAGCCGCTCGTGCCAGCTTCATGCAATTCTTCTGTCTTATCAATATAAGGCTGCTGGGCTATCACATCACCTTTTTCAATGACCAGTTCCATCAGAATGCCCTGCTCCGTTTCGTAGACAAGGTTATCTGTTATCCAGACCGCAAGTAATGGCTTATCCTGCTTAAGCTTATACTTTCCCCGGACTTCCCTGAGAAATAGCTTAGAACCTATTACCTCCCATGATCCGATATACCCCCGCCAGCAACATGTACCGTAAGTGAGGCAGTCAGGATTATTCGGATCGAACTGCGATGGTGGCCAATTATCCCGCTCTAGTAGATGATCCATTGGAGGAAGATCCGGGGCTGATTGCATCCGCAGATCTTGAGCGCCTATTATTAGGGTTTCGCTGATTTGGTTAGTCATTTTTGATTTAATGCTTACAACACTGAAAAAACGACGCTTTGCATAGTTTTTCCGGTGCATCTTTTGTTAGGCATCTTCGTCATCTATTGCACTATCAAACAATCCGTCCTGCAGCGGGGTCATTTGCGATATAGGTAGCACTGATGAAACTACGCCTACCACTTCGTCTAGTATTTCCGATAATGCTATGTGGCGTCGTTTTCTATTTCCAAGATCAGATGATGCTCTTATAGATTTTCCGTAATCATTTACCTGCTTACTAAAATCATCACTTTCCCTATCAGAGCTTAAATATTGATTTACTTGTAAAGAAAAATCATCAAGCTTCTCTCTAACCAACTTACGGCATTCTTCCGATAAAGGAAGATTTCTTTCATGTGAAGCAAAATATAGGAATAATGAGTAGAAATCTGTTTTCTTCTTCCACCTAGTGGTTTTAATATCAGGGAATATTTGCTCAAGTTCATAAACAACCGATTTAAAAGTAGATATAAGATCATCTCGTTGTTCAAATTCCTCCTCATACTCTTGATAATACTTGTCAATTGTTTCCTTTTTGTTTTGATGTCCATGTAATAAAGCAATAGACAATTCAGAAATATATTCGATATCCAACATTCTGCGTATATTAAGAGGCGTAAAAATACCCGTTGTACTCCAATAATTAAAATTAGAGATATCTTGCATGGTCTGAATAAAGCCCCCCCAATAAGTAGCCTGTCTCAACTCTTGTTTATTAAGAGCAACGACATTTTTATTTAACCTCTGAAATATTGCTCGTATAGAATCATCAGACATTTCTGGAAGAAGTCTTACTATAAACGTATAGCCAAAAATCTTTTTCTTATCATCTCCTGATAAATCATCAAATCTCATCCCCCCCCAAGTCGGGGATTCATCATCTTTAATAACAAACTTTCCTTCAATAAAGTCTAGACAGGCTCTGGTTCTTTGTTGTCCATCGATAACAATATGTTGCTCACTTCCATCTTCACCAACAAATTCCTGCATATATATTTCAGGTACCGGATAGCCATTTAGAATACTATCAATTAGGTAGCTTTTTTGAGGCCAAGTCCAAACAGGATTTCTTTGAAAAGGCGGCTTCATCTGAAGATCACCAGAGTCATTAGCCTTTTTAAACCAAACTACTGTTCGGTTCGTTGTATTTAAAAATTTGGACATATCAAATTCCCTTCTCTAATTCTTGAGTGCGCAGGTTTTTGAGGTTATTTACCTGATAAGCTCTAAGGCTTTCAAAATCTTTATAAATTCTTGCTTTTATATTTCTACCTTGAGTTGGATGTTCTTGAGCCATTTTATCGAGTGCATCGGCCCATTTTTTGCCAAAAGGTAAATACGGCAAAATTTTGTCCGTGGCTATAGTTCCCCAATATATGTATTTTTGAACATGGTCGCGTACGGATTGCTTTGCAGGTTGGGGAAGTTTATGTATATCCGACCCTAAATTTCTCAAAAATCGCCATGATGTATTGAAAAAATACTCAGAGATGATGGCTACATCTATATCAGAGCCATCATCAAAATCTTTATAGTTTTTATTGGGGTTTAAACTAATACCAAAGGCTCCACTTCCAGTTATAACAATTTCAGAAGCATCAACTTCAACTAAAGCTGCAAGTTTATGTCGCCAATTTTCAAAAGCTCTTGGATCTCCATTAAAAGGATACGGAACCCTATTTAGAATCCACATTGATGCTACGAGGTCTGGGGAAGTCCCAATAAGCTCATCTATAAACTCTTTTCTTATGTCATTCATAATGCTTGATTGGTTAAAAGATTGCTCTATCTTTGCATAACGCCCAATATAAAGGACCGGAAAATAGAGGCGATCCAAGCCCGAAGGGCTCTCTTTGATATTTTTATACAGAACCAAGACGGATAAATCCCTTTTCTTGGAGCCTATGAGCAGTCCTTTTATAAAAAATAGAGTAGCGATTGTACGCACTATCATCTAAGCTTGGACGTTTAAAACGCGGCCGTGATGATCCTAGACCATAAGTCATTGCAAAATGAATATTATCTAGCTCCACTTGGCTAAGAGAAAAACCATTACTCTCAAAAAAAGGGATAGTTCTCTCTTTACACTCTAAAGTGAACCCCTCTTTACCTCTTGACCTTATTAGCTCTCTCATCAAAGTCCCTCCATAACCTGAACGTTGTTTTGATTTATGAACAGTCACTATATGGATATGGGGAGCTCCTTCTTCTGAATCGTCTCCATCAAAGATAAAACTATATGCGATATGCTTGTTTCTTTCAGAAAGCACATATAGTTTCCCTATACCTAATTCAAGCGCTGCTAAACATTCGGAGAAGAAAACCTGAATCCTTTCTTCATCGTATTCAGAAGCTAATGGCAACAAGGACAGAAAAAGTAAATCTTCAACTGTCTCTTGGGGAACACCATTATTAAAATCTATTTCATTAAATTCCATCTTAATTCTCAGATAGTTACCAGTACGAAGTATTACGCCCGGCTTTGGGCTGGCTTGTAGATCCGAAGCAGCGGAAAGAAGCCCTAGCCATAAAATGGCGCCAACAGCCGCTTGTTATGTATTTTCCTCGAGGTGTTTTATCGATAACTCTAAATATGTTCCAAGAAACCATACAAAGCATGCAGGAGTAACCCACACCAACATCATAAATAAAGAATGCTCTGGCCTCTCTACCGAGTATAGGATGAGAGTAAATACAAGCTCCATTAACAAGATAAAGAATGCGTTCCCATGCTCACGTAAATGTTTATATGACTCGACATATTCATCATGAATTGTAGTGCCTTCTTGCCGCTTCGATCGTTCACTTGACACCACCTTATAATAATTAAAAACATACTTTTTTGAGGTTATCAAAGAGCAGGCATACATAAAAACTTGTAGCCCAATAACTAACATAAAGGCAGATATAGAAAAAACCGTAAATAGCTGAACGCCTTTAGTAGGAAATAATTCATCAAAGCTTACATAGGACAAAAAGGTCAAGCTCAAAGCTATGAGAACACATATTATAACTTGCGCTGCACCATAATTAAGCTGACCAAAATATCTTATTGAATCACTATATTTAGAAGAAAATATCCCTCGGAGAGCATGCAGTACAAGTACTGGCGCACTAGAGATGTAACAGAATGCTAAGCCTACTGCACCGAGCACTATGGAATGAGCAAAGTCTAACTCTGTTATATTGGTTAAATTAGGCAGTATTTTTCCATTTAGTGGAGAGTCTTTATCAAAATTTAAGAATGATACGACCGCTACGCCTAGAACAGTACCAACAAAGTACCTTACAAAATAAAACTCCCACCAACGTCCATTCCCTGCTTGCTGATTTCCTTTCAATTCGATCAAAAACTCTCTTTTACTCACTGGATATCCTTAGTCCATTAATACAAAACGCCTTGTTAGCTGCTTTGTTTTGGCACAATTTGAATATGGAAATTTTTATACTTTGCAGTAAGTGCCTGCCTAGTAATAAAAATACCCACATACACCGTTATTGCTAAATTAACTGCAGCAAGCGATACCGCAAGAACAATGAATGATAAGCCTAACATTCCAACGACCATGGAAATTAGAAAATATGTAACAAGGGAGATTAAACCAGCACCCACAAAGTAGCGCCAAGTGCACTGCCACCATATAGGAAGCGCTATATGATAAAACGATAATTCCGAAGAAAAGAAATTCTCCCTTGGCGAAGAGGCCGTGATGGAATAACCTGCTTTCTGGCGGTATTGAAGCTCTCTCTTAATGGATTCTGCCCGATCGGGATATTCTTCACTATCAACACCGTCCAGCGCCTCTAGTAATTCCCTAATTGAATAGTTTTTATAATCTGGAGGATTCATTCCTTTCTCCGATTAAACAGCTAACGCTCAGCGCACGGGCGAGCGGAGCGGGTCCAGCCCGCTAGTCTGCTTTCGTAGCATGTCCTTTAATACAAGTCAGATCAGTGACGCTCCTGTCAAGCTAGTTTCTCCCGGTTCAAAGTTATCTGCAGGATATTCAGTGTAGTTATCTACAATCTTTATACTGTTTGAGCACTTTTCACATGAATCCTCAAAACTGCCCCAATATTCGATGCGAGCGCCCATACCGCCTTCGCTTGCTTCCTGTTCGTACTCTACATCTGAGAAATCTACTGTACCGACAGTTTGACATTCGTCACACTTGAATTTGACTACTTTGGTCATAACCATTTCCTTTGGTTGATTTGTACTTATAACATTTTAATTAAGAGCTCACGTGATTTCTGACTACACGGGAAGCCAGAACGACCTTGATAAAATGATCCTAAATAGCTTATAGACAGCACTGCCATTTTCCTCCGATAAAAACGAGCATGCGCATTTTGATGACTAACTGCGCATACTTATCTGCACAGAAAACTCCTTAAGTACCTAATATGTAACTGTTTAATAGAAAAGGCAAGGGTTACTAACTAGGATCTATGATCTAGCCCAATTGATCACACAATGCCTGATATTCAGGTAACAATCGCTCAAAAGTTGACCAGTGCATATTCTTGGTTTTGGTGAACCCGAAGCCTGACTCATAATCATCGAACAACAAACGGCCCAATCGATGCTTCTTGAGTAAGAGTCTTCCGTACTTGGTTTCATTGCTGGATCTATATGAAAGGTGATGACAGCTTCGACAAGCAAAGCAGCCATCTTTGAGGTACATCACAAGAGAGCGGCTGTGACAGCCTGGGCAAAGAAACCACTTGCGGTAGCCACCATAGTGGCAGGGCGTGTGATCAAAAGACAGTCTCTGCTCCTTCACATCGCTTTGATCACCATAACGAAGGGTGATGCCTGACAAATCACAATGGTATGCAACCTGCCCTACATCAGCTCCTGCTAGGCTCCAGCTCAAGATTCCTTTACCACCAGCATCAAATACCCCCTCTTTCTTCAGGTAACGCAGATCAACGCTAGGGACCTGATCGGTTGTGACAGATCGAGTAAACCGATAATACTTTCCGCGACCAGATCCCATTAGTATCTCCTTTAAACCCAAATCATTAGGCAGCTACACCCAAGTCAACCTTGGGCTTAAGTCTGCTGCCGTTATACTTATTTTTACGCGGAGGAAGGCCTTCCTTAGTTGCGACCTTAGCAAGATAAGAAGCTCGATTAAATGCATCCAAATAAGCCTCTGTATCACCACGCTGTACCATGTAATAGCAGTTCTTTGGGGTGTACGGCTTAGGTTGACCCCAACGCATCCAGATTTCTTCTACAATCTCGATAATCTTATAAGAGGTCTGATGTTTATTACCGTCTAGCAGCAGTACAACATGATAGTGATGCCCTCCACTTTCACCCATCTCACGACACCAGATATAACCGAAGCGATTCTGATTCAAGCGACTAGCAAATGGGCGTTTCAACGCATCCCAAAAATCACTGAGCATTTTATTACTCTCTGTAAAGTACTTCATCTTCAGATCCACCCTAACCACCAGCATTTTACAGTGGTAGCTCAACATAGCGTCGAACTGCCCCTGGATAGTGTCCAAAGCACCAGCATAATGCCCCTTACCAGCCTTGCTGTCAGGTAGATGATACTCAACCCCGTTAATCATAATTGGCACTCCCTTATTGATCTTATTCATTGGGCACCTCCAACAGCACAACCATATTGATTGCACTAACCAACAGACCGTTAAGTAATACTGCTGTATAGATTGTATAGATAATATGAAATACCGAGCCAAAAATGCCGGTAGCCAGACAGAACAAAGTAGCTATGACGAGGGCTGCACGGAAATCACCTGCCAAAATTGCATGCAGGAATAAATGACGCTGATTATTCATTACTTCACCTCCGATAATTCAGAGATAAGCTGGTGGATATCTTCAGCTTTCCAAACGGTCGTACGATGGCCCCACTTGATGCCTGTTGGATAGATACCTTCGCGGACACCAGTCCACCATGTGTTCTTGCTAACAGGGATTAACTTCAGGATCTGATCAATACGAACAAAGCCGGTAGCAGGAACTACCGCATATGGATCAGCTAATGGAGAGTTGTGAAACTCGCGCTTCACAGAAGAGGCTTTAGTGCAGGATTTCACAATCGTGCTTTTCATGGTAATCACCTATATCAGTAGTGAGCTCTGATAAGGCCAATCCGTATCAGTAGCTCTTTGTGAGAACTGATACGGAATTATCTACATGAAAATCCTAAAGCCGAGGACAACTAAAGCGTTTAGTTGTCGCCTTGGTCTGAATTTAGTACGGAATACCTTCCGGTTCTTTTCCGCCACCTACGACAAGCGGTCAAAAACGTTTTAACATCGGTATCGTAGAGCCCGCGCATATCAAGGTATTCCTCAATTTTTTTCTGAACCAGGCCATCCCGTTTAATTTCCTGAAGGTCCCCCTCGCCCGCAAGCCAAAGATGGAAGTCCTCGATATTGAAGTCATGCATGACAGAAGCTGCATGATTACCAACGCTCTTTCGCTTGGGACCAAAGAAGTAATGTTCTAACTCCGCTTGGTTGCCTGTCATAGCGTAAGCTTTAAAACAAGAATGAATAGCAATCATGATTTCTGGTGGCGGATATATACCCTTTTCAATCATCACCATGAAAGCCTCATGGGGATTGGCATAGGCGTCTTTATCTATTACGCGCTCTGGCACTGCTTTGTTATAGGAGCGCTCCCACACGTCATTTAGCGAGTGAATCCTACCATTTACTCTTGTTGTAAGAGTTTCACGCAGCTCTTCAACGTGTTCCCATGAATTCAGATAATCTAATGGTTTGTCTGACATGACGGTACCCTTTAACAAATTAGTCTTTCAGCTCGTAAAGATAATCAGCCCAACGCTGCATCATTTCTCGCCTCTGCGGTAAGTGAGTGGTCCGGTTGTATGCCCGACCCAACGTATCCTTAACCGCATGCGCTAGCTGGTGCTCAATTAGCTCTACCCTCTCCCCAAGCACTTCATCCAGAATGGTTCGCGCCATTGCCCGGAAGCCATGCGCGGTCATTTTTTCTTTTGGGATACCCATATTTCGGAACGCTGAAAGGATAGCGTTATCGCTCATTGGGCGGCGCGGACTTCTGGCGGAAGGAAACACATATTGCCAATTTCCCGAGAACAACTGCTGCTCTTTAAGGATCTCGATAGCTTGCGTGCTAAGGGGAATAATGTGATCTACCCCCATTTTCATTTTCTCGCCCGGAATACGCCACTCAGCAGAATCAAAGTCGATCTCAGACCATTCAGCCTTGCGCAATTCAGATGGTCGAACGAAGACCAGCGGTGCGAGCTGCAATGCAGCCCTGACAGTGATAGTCCCCTCATAACTGTCGATCATACGAAGGAGCTTGGCCACCTCTTCCGGTTCTGTAATTGCGGGAAAGTGCTGACGTTTGAAGGGAGCAAGAGCACCTGTAAGATCCTGCGTGATATCTCGATCAGCACGACCGGTTGCTACCGCATATCGGTAGATCTGTCCCGTTAACTGCTTAACTCTGTGAGCGGTATCCAGAGCCCCACGGCCTTCGACCTTGCGGAACGCCCTTAAGAGTAAAGGAGGTTGGATATCATCGAATGAAAGACTGCCAATGAACGGAAACAGGTCACGCTCAATAGCCCTGAGCACCTTATCAGCATAACCTTCAGACCATTTGATCTTCTGCTGCTGATGCCACTCTCTGGCAACCATCTCAAAATTGTTCTGATGCGCTTCAACTCGTTGCGCTTGCACAGCCTGTTTGTGTTGTGATGGGTCAATCCCCTGTTCAAGTAGCTCTCTGGCTTCGTCAGTCGCCTTACGCGCTTTTTTCAGGGTGATTTCGGGGTATACGCCTATTGAAAGAAGTTTCTCTTTACCGGCAAAGCGGTACTTCAATCGCCAGTATTTACTGCCGTTTTTCTTAATTAAAAGAAACAGACCTCGTCCATCGCTGAGCTTGTAATCCTTATCCCTAGGTTTGGCCTGTCTGATTTTTGTATCAGTGAGTTTCATTACTACCTCAAGGTCCAAGATAAGACATTGGGGGTACCTAGGGGTATAAAACTCAGATTTTGGAAATATACCCCCAAATACACCCCCAATTCGGGGGTATCTATGTGTGCGCATGAGTACGCATCGATGAAGAGCATATACAAAAAAACCAGCAATTACGCTGGTTTAGAAGACTTTAAGTACTCATCAGTACTTAGAATTGGTGGAGCCTAGCGGGATCGAACCGCTGACCTGTTCGCTGCCAGCGAACCGCTCTCCCAGCTGAGCTAAGGCCCCATATATGAAGTGTTGGCTATAGTAATTAGCCGTAAAAACAGTGTCAAGAAAGATTGAAAGTTATCGAAGTCAGCTAAGTGCAGGAAAAATCAGTAAAAAGCGTGACGATAACTGAAGTCGGCTGAACCTAACTGGTTTCGCCGACTTCTTCGCTTACAGAGTAAGCCTATTACCCTTCAATCTGCGCACTTAGTGCTCGGTATTCTTTTTCCCAACGTTTCGCTTCTTTCTTAGAAGGACCGCCAAGAACATTGACCGCATGGCGTAAACGCGCACGTGTCATATCTGGACCTAGGATCGCCATAGAATCCATCACAGAAACAGTCTGGTTAGTACCGGCTACCGCAATAAACAATGGGAATAGGAAGTCACGGATTTTGTAATCCATCGCTTCAGCAAGCTGTTTAAGCTGACCGAATAGACGATCTTTATTCCACTGGGTTTCAGTATCTAGCAACCATACTGAGTACTGCAGCATTTTGCGGATATCATCAAGTTCCAATGATTTATGCGCAAAATCTTCTTCTGTGATATCCAGCATGCCGGATAGGAAGAAGCTCGCAAGTGGAGCTACATCAGACAGTTTTTCAACACGCTGTTGAATCAATGGAACGATCTGCATCAGGTATTCAGGGTTTAACGCCCACTCCTGATACTTAGCTGCAAATTGCGCAGGATCTAAGTCTTCACGCAACCATAGGCCATTCAACCAGCTTAGTTTTTCCTGATCGAAGATTGGACCACCAAGAGATACACGCTGAATATCGAAGTTATCGAACATCTGTTGACGTGTGAATTTCTCGCTCTCATCCGGCATAGACCAACCCATGCGAGCAAGGTAGTTCAACAATGCTTCTGGCAAGAAGCCCATACGCTGATAGTACAGAATACTCGTAGGGTTCTTACGCTTAGATAGCTTAGATTTGTCCGGGTTACGAAGAAGCGGCATATGACATAGCTTCGGCATATCCCAACCAAAGTATTCATATAGTAACTTATGCTTAGGTGCTGAGTTAATCCACTCTTCACCACGGATAACGTGCGTGATCTCCATTAGGTGATCATCTACGACGTTTGCCAAGTGATAAGTCGGCATACCATCGGATTTAAGCAGAATCTGAGCATCAACCATGCCCCACTCCAGCTCAATAGTACCGCGAAGCATATCGTCAACTTCACAGGCACCTTCACCTTCAGGTACAGCCATACGCACAACATAAGGCGCGCCCGCTGCTTTACGCTTTTCTACTTCCTCTTCAGGAAGGGCAAGATCGCTTTGCTTAAGTGCAGTGTGACCACCAGCGGCGCGACGAGCAGTACGTAACTCATCCAACTCTTCAGATGTGCGGTAGCAAAGGAACGCTTTGCCTTCTTCGACCAACTGCATCGCGTATTTTGCATAGTCAGCTTTACGTTCGCTTTGACGGTAAGGACCGTAAGGGCCACCTACGTCTGGACCTTCATCCCATTCCAAACCTAACCAACGTAGCGAGTCCAGAATCTTCTGTTCAGATTCATCCGTACTACGCGTTTGGTCTGTATCTTCTATACGCAAGATAAACTGACCGCCATGCTGACGAGCAAAGGCTAGATTGAACAATGCGATATAGGCTGTGCCTACATGAGGGTCACCTGTTGGAGAAGGTGCAACACGGGTACGAACGGTCGTCATTGGTGTCCTTGGAAATCTGATAAAAATGAATAGCGGCAATTATATACTTAGCGGCCCTTTTCGGGCCACTAAGAAATCAATTAGGCGATAGATAATGGGAGAGAAACTATAAATAGTTTTCCCAAAGTACAGCACCCCAGATCAAGCCACCCATAATCAGTGCGACCATCACGACGGCTGAGCCTAAATCTTTGGCAAGCCCTGCTAACTCATGGAACTCAGTGCCCGCGCGATCGACTACCGCTTCAATGGCGCTGTTAACCAGCTCAAAAGCTAACACCAATAAGCAAGTGCAGATTAAAGCAGCCAATTGCATAGGGCTTTGCGCCACAAAAAAAGATAGAGGAATAAGCACCGCACTCCCCCATACCTCATAGCGAAAAGCAGGCTCTTGAACATAAGCAGCTTTCAGGCCCTGCCATGAATAAATTGAAGCATAATAAAAACGCTTTAGACCCGTATTCTTGGCAGCCCCACCCTGTGGTTTATCGCTCATGGTAAAGTCATTTCCCTAAATTTATCGCCTAGCACTAGAAGCAAAGGCTATCACTTCTACATTGGGTTCCGTACAAATAGTTAGACAAAATCCACCTATGTGCAGCGCAAAATCGGTAGACAGTATATAATCGCCTCTGTTCTTCGATTTTGATTGTATCTACACATTTAATGACCTCTACAACAGATAACCTAAACCGTCGCTTTACCGTTGCACCAATGATGGACTGGACGGACCGTCACTGCCGCTATTTTCACCGTATTTTGAGTCGCCAAGCGGTTTTATATACCGAGATGGTAACTACCGGTGCTTTGATCCATGCCGAAGCAGATCGTTTTCTGCGTTATAACACACAGGAACAACCTGTTGCGTTGCAGTTAGGTGGCAGCAACCCAGCCGATTTAGCTCAATGTACCAAGATGGCTGAGGATTATGGTTACAATGAGGTGAATCTTAACGTCGGCTGCCCTAGCGATCGCGTTCAAAACAATATGATCGGTGCCTGCCTAATGGCTCATCCGCAGTTAGTCGCTGAATGTTTAGAAACGATGCAAGCTGCAGTAAAGATACCTGTTACGGTAAAACACCGTCTTGGTATCGACGATATGGACAGCTATGAAGAGCTAGTCAGCTTTGTTGAGACTGTACGCAGCAGTGGTTGTAATGTTTTTATTATCCATGCGCGCAAAGCGATTCTTCAGGGCCTAAGCCCCAAAGAAAACCGCGATATTCCGCCATTGAAATATGACTGGGTTTACCAAATAAAGCAGGAATTCCCTGATTTAGAAGTTCACATTAATGGCGGCATCAAGACTCTCGAAGAGTGTCACACACATTTGCAACATATTGATGGTGTAATGCTAGGCCGCGAAGCCTACCAAAACCCTTATCTTTTGGCTGATGTAGATAACGAGTTATACGCCTGTCCTGATGAGAAAATCAGCCGTAAAGGGGCTGCACTAGCAATGGTGCCGTATATTCAAGAACAGTTAGCAGAAGGTGTTTCGCTACACCACATCACGCGGCATATGCTTGGGCTATTTCACGCGCAACGCGGTGGTAAACAGTTCCGCCGCTTTATTAGCGAAAATGCGCATAAACCTGGCGCTTCAATTGATGTACTCTTTGAAGCACTGGAACGTGTACCAGATTAGAATGGACTACTAGAAAGATGACAAGTCAGTTAGAAAAGCTAAAAGAAATTACTACTGTTGTTGCTGATACCGGTGATATCGAAGCTATTGCTCGCTTTAAACCTGTTGATGCGACCACTAACCCATCACTACTGCTAAAAGCCGCTGAGCTTCCACAATACAGCGCTCTATTAGAAACAGCTAAGCGCTGGGCGACTGAAAAAGCCGGTAGTGAACAAGAAGTATTGGACAACATGACTGATCGCCTTGCGGTAGAGATCGGTCGTGAAATTCTAAATATCATCCCAGGTCGCATCTCAACAGAAGTCGATGCCCGTTTATCGTTTGATACGCAAGCAACATTGGAACGTGCACGTAAGCTGATCGGCCTTTATGAAGAAGCCGGTATCTCTAAAGATCGAATCCTGATAAAAATTGCTTCTACTTGGGAAGGTATTCAAGCAGCACGTCAGCTCGAGCAAGAAGGTATTAACTGTAACCTAACTCTGCTATTTAGCTTTGCCCAAGCGGCAGCATGCGCAGATGCTGGCGTTTACCTGATCTCTCCTTTCGTTGGCCGTATTCTTGATTGGTTTAAAGCGAACGAAGAAGGCGACTTTACCGGCGCGAACGACCCAGGCGTTCAATCAGTAACGGGCATCTACAACTATTACAAAGCGAATGGTTATAACACCATCGTGATGGGTGCGAGCTTCCGTAACATTGGCGAGATCCAAGAGCTAGCAGGTTGTGATCGCTTAACAATCGCTCCAGCCCTAATGCAAGAATTAGAAGACAGCACTGATGAGCTGCCAACTAAACTTTCACCTAAATCCGCAGCTTCTGAGCAAGGTAAACTTTCTTTGAGTGAAGCTGAATTCCGCTGGATGATGAACGAAGATGTCATGGCTACAGAAAAGCTGGCTCAAGGTATCCGCAGCTTCGCAGCCGATCAGATCAAGCTAGAGAAGTTACTGTCAGCGGTATAAACGTTTCTATCACTAGATAATAAAGCCCTTAACAGCATAAAACTGTTAAGGGCTTTTTCTTTATTAATCAATATCCTGTCTATACTGATTTCTATGCCACTCTCAATTTTGGCTGAGGAGATCAGATATGGATACCGTTGTACTCCCCTACCCTAAGCTCATGCTGTTTGACTGGCATGGCACTCTTGTCGATACCCACGGCGCAATGTATCAAGCCATCGAAGATATGCTTGCTCAATTAGACGAGCTAAATCTCACCCGACACATTCTCCCTGAAGAAAAAGCTAAAACCGAAGATGACGAAAAGCTCATTCGCTATATCCGTATCTATCGACATCTGCATCCACGAGTTTTAGCAGAACAACGTATATCCAGAACCGATGTATTTGAGGTTTTGTTTGGCGATAACGACCAGGCTAATGCTATTGCTCACAAAGCTTACAATAACTGCTATAGAAACCACTACGGCAGTGTAAAGCCTTTCCAAGCAGGTATGTATGAGTACCTCACTTATCTGAAAAAGTTAGGTATTAAGATCGGTGTTGTTACCAACCGTAGCCGTGAATTTCTAGAACCCGAATTAGCAGCTGTAGAAAATGGTCGTTGGAAAGAGTTATTTGATGTCACACTTTGTGGTGATGAAATGTTGCACTACAAGCCGGCCCCTAGCTCGATGATTCAGGCAAGTAAATCGGTCGATGAGCTGGCTGATCAGCACCTTTGGTATGTAGGCGATAGTGTAACTGATATGATGACTGCAACCAAAGCTGGCGTGACACGAGTCTTTTATAATGGCGCGCTGTGGAGCCCTCACTGGTTTGAACAAGTCTTCGCCGAAAGTGCTCATCATCAATATGATCCAGATGTAATCATTGATGACTTTGATGAACTGCTAGATCTAGTCCTTGAAAGTAGAAATGGTGTAACTTCTCCCGACTTAATTCAGCAGCGACCTCCTCGCCTTCCACCTCGAAAACCTCAACCACAAAGACAAGAACCTGATTGGCACCCTGCGGTTGTAAACCTTACCTACCCCAAAGTCGTTTTATTCGATTGGCATGCAACTCTCGTTGATACCCTTGATGCAATGTATCACGCGGTAGACGATATGCTTAAAGATCTCCGTAATATGGGGCTTTTGGAACAGTTAGTTGATTCTGCAAAATGCAAATCTCCCGATGACCAACGATTAGTTGATTATGTCCGCGAAAATTTAAGCTTACACCCCAAAATAAAGCTCGATCGTAAGATATCCAGAACAGATATCTTTGAGATTCTTTTTGCAGATAATGAAGTAGCTAAGAAACTGGCCCATAAAGGTTTTACGGAACACTACCGTAAATACTACGGAACTGCCCTCCCCTTTGAGCCAAAAGTTCGCAATATGCTTGAGGGCTTAAGAAAATTAGGATTAACCGTTGGCGTGATTACTAATCGTGATCGCGAATTCTTTATTCACGAACTCAATACCGTCGATGATGGCTGGGCACATCTATTTGATACAGAGATCTGCGGCGATGATACCGTTCAACGAAAACCACATACCGATCAAATTCTAAAAGCTGCTGACAATCTTAATTGTGATCTCGGTATGGACATCTGGTATGTCGGCGATAGTACCACCGATGTGATCGCAGCAAAGTCTGCAGGAATCACCAGTGTATTCTTTAACGGAGCTCAGTGGGATCAGCCTTGGCTAAATAAGATATTCCCAGGGAATGAACGCTACCCTTACAAACCCGATGTAGTAGTTAATGACTTTTCTGAGTTTTGGGCACTGATGCTTTCTTGTAGAAAGCAACAAGCTAAACCCTAACAGCAGATTACTCTCATAATGAATATGAATGAATATCTAGGCTCAATTACATCCTGAGCCTAGTTTCCCCCGTAACCACAACGACCAAATTCAAGCTTCAGATCGTTGCGGGAATATCCAAATAAACGCCAGAATGACCGCAAACAGACTTGCTAGAGCTGATACAGAGAAAGTAGTTAAAGGCCCAAAGTCATCCCATAACAAGCCACTTACATAAGCCCCCAGAGCACCACCCACTCCGAAACCTACGCTGGAAAATAAGGCTTGGCCCTGTCCATGGGTTTTCTCGGTGAAATACTGATGCACTAGAGCTATTCCAACTGCATGTAGAGTTCCAAAAGTTGCGGCATGTAGGGTTTGGGCAAATAGCATTATCCATAGGTTTTCAGGGATTAAACCGATCACCCACCAGCGCACCACACACAATAACAAGCTGACTAACATGATATTTCGTATACCCCATCGCTGGATCATCCAGTGCATATAGATAAAGATGATCACTTCCGCGATAACCCCTACCGCCCAAAGTAACCCGACCTCTGATCGACTAAATCCAACATCAACCATCAATACGCTATAAAAGGTGTAGTAGGCCCCGTGTCCGAATTGAACGAGAAAGCAGATAATAAAGAAGACAATGACCTGCGGGCGTAACAACAATTGCATGAAGCTACGCTGATCTGTAGATAAATGAAGAGTATCCGATTGCGAGGTCGAGATAGGGATAAAGAGAGTATTCACCCAGATCAAGATCATTAACCCGAACAAAATCCAAGGTAACCAACGGATATCAATATAATCCAGCAAAGCGCCAAGGCCTGCGACTGTTACTATAAACCCAATGGAACCCCATAGTCTGATGCGACTATATCGCGCTTTTTCTTTACCAAGCTGGCTTAAGGTAATTACCTCAAATTGAGGAAGCACCGCATTCCAGAAAAAACTAAAACCTAACATTACCAGCCCTATGCCTAAGGCGGTTGTTTGCCAGAAAATACCGATAAACATAATGCAGGTCATTAACGCGCCAAATCGGACTATCTCGACACGCTTGCCGCTTCTGTCAGCCATCCAGCCCCATAAATTAGGCGCTACTATTCGGGATAATTGCAGCAAAGCCATCAGCGAACCAATGGTCTGTGCATCAAATTGAAATGATTTAAGGTAAAGGCTCCAATATGGAACCAAAGCGCCTAGTAAAGCGAAATAGAAGAAATAGAACCCAGAAAGGCGAATATACTGATCGAACTGCGACATAAGCTGATCTGTTCCTTTCTAGGGTTAGTAAGAAATAAAAAGCCGGTTCACCTAACGGCAACCGGCTATCGAAAAAACAAGTTAACTAGATGTGCTTTTAGCCATCATGCATCTTTTAATGCATTTAATAAATACTGAGGTAGGCCAAAGCAACCTAAGTGCATCTGCGGGTTATAGTAACGTGTTTCTATGCCGCTGTTGTCATAGCGTTTCTGTAACTCTGCAAGATCAATATTTCGTAATGATTCATTATCAGAACCCCACGCCAAGGTCATCACACCACCGATATAAGTAGGTACAGCGGCTGTGTAGAATGATTGATCTTTAAAGTATGGGCTAAGGCGACGACGCGTCGTAATCACTTCATCTTGTTGCAGGAAAGGCACGCCATTTTGTGCCACAAAAACTCCACCCTCTGTCAGTAAATTCTTACACCCTTCGTAAAAACGGCTTGAGAACAGAACCTCACCGGGGCCTACAGGGTCTGTACAGTCAGAAATGATAACGTCGAATTTTTCAGCTGTTTGATTAACGTACTCAACACCATCAGCAATAACAATATTGGCACGCGGATCTTCAAAAGCACCTGCTGAGTGATTTGGCAGATATGTTTTACACATATCGATTACTGCTTGATCGATCTCTACTTGAGTAACATGCTCAACCGATTGGTGACGGCAAACTTCACGCAGAATACCCCCATCACCTCCGCCGATAATCAAAACTCTTTTTGCATTCCCATGAGCCAAGATAGGCACGTGCGTTAACATTTCATGGTACACAAACTCATCTCTTTCCGTAGTTTGAATAATCCCGTCCAACGCCATCACAGTGCCATAAACGGGATTACGGAAAATAATCAGATGCCAAGAATCCGTTTGTTGCTCGAACAACACTTCCTCTACATCAAATTCCTGACCGTAGCCTTTATGGAGTGTTTCTTTGTATAAATTTTCTTTTAATGACGTTGTCACTTGCTTTACTCGCTAACTAACGAAAAAAGGGGTAGCACTGCTAAACGCACTACATTAATTTAGAGTATAAACCTAACTTCGCAGGCCTTAAATTTTGGCCGCATTTATACCCCGAAAAAGGTAAAAAACAAAGCATTTCCACACCATCTAGAGCACAAAAATTCTACATCATTCAACACCGCTATTTCGTGGAATTCAACCCATCTATCGGACTAACATTTTCATTCAACCCTAATAACATTTTTGATCAAGCAATTAGAAATAAATTTATTATTTGCTCCTTTATCCATTTTATGAACTTTTTTTTACAACATTAGAATCTACCGAATCACGCTCCAGCCCCTACAACCAAAGGCCTAGCGCCAAACTACAACCAAAGTCTAATTTTACTACCATTTTCGATGTATTCTTCTAAGTTTGTTAGGAACTGGAATTTTTACCTACGCTTACTACTACAGATAACAAAAACAAGACAGTTTTGCGGCGTATATAGCCTCAGAAAGGATGGAGAAACATAATGAAATTACTTACCTCGGTTGTTGCTACAGGTATGGCACTTGGTTTAGCGTTTGGTGCTCAGGCAGGCACCCTAGAAGATGTTCAAAAAAGAGGCAGCGTATCTTGCGGGGTAAGTACTGGCCTTGCAGGTTTTTCTCAGAAAGATGAGAACGGTACTTGGAGCGGTCTTGATGTAGACGTATGTCGTTCTGTTGCTGCTGCTGTTCTAGGTGACGCAAGCAAAGTTCAATACAAGCCTCTTACAGCTAAAGAGCGTTTCACTGCACTTCAGTCTGGTGAAATCGATATTCTTTCTCGTAACACTACTTGGACGCATACGCGTGATACTTCTCTAGGTCTTAACTTTGCTGGCGTTAACTACTACGACGGTCAAGGTTTCATGGTTTCTAAAGACCTAGGCGTAAAAAGTGCGCTAGAACTAGATGGTGCTGCTGTATGTATCCAAGCAGGTACAACAACAGAGCTTAACCTTGCTGATTACTTCCGTGCTAACGGTATCAGTTACAAGGCAATCACTTTCGATACCTCTGACCAAACACGCTCTGGTTTCGAAAGCGGTCGTTGTGACGTCCTAACATCAGACCAATCTCAACTATATGCTCTACGTATAGGCCTAAAAGACCCTTCCGCAGCGATGGTACTGCCAGAAGTTATCTCTAAAGAGCCTCTAGGCCCTGTTGTTCGTCAAGGTGACGACGCATGGTTTAACGTAGTTCGTTGGTCTCTAATGGCGATGGTAGAAGCTGAATTCCTAAAAATAGACAGTGCTTCTGCTGATAAAGCAAAAACTGAAGGCAACCCTTCTCAGAAACGTTTGATGGGTTCTGAAGGCGATGCAGGTCAGAAACTAGGTATCCCGGCTGATTGGGCATATAACATTGTGAAGCAAGTTGGTAACTACGCTGAAAGCTTTGAGCGCAACGTAGGCCAGGGTTCTCCGCTTAAAATTTCCCGTGGTCTAAACGCCCAGTGGAACCAAGGCGGTATCATGTACTCTTCACCAGTACGCTAAGGAAGGATCAAAAGAGGGGCAATTTTTTGCCCCTCTGCTATGTTTACTAATAACCTTCTGAAGATAAGTGCTTAATTATGTCTGAAAAGCCACAGGTGAAGTCTTCACCCTCCTTCTTCAACAACCCTAGAAACCGTTCGATTATTTACCAGCTGTTGTTACTAGCAGGCTTGGGATATTTCTTTTACGGTATTATTTCTAACACGCTGGCTAACTTGGAAGCCCGCGGTATCAAAAGCGGTTATGACTTCCTATTTACGACCGCTGGTTTCGATATTCTGATGTCATTGGTGCCCTATGATGCTACGCATACATATGGTCGTACATTTATTGTCGGTTTATTAAATACCATTCTTGTTTCGACAATCGGGATCATTCTCTCGACAATCGTAGGCTTTATTATGGGCGTTGCGCACTTCTCCCATAACTTGCTCATCCGCAAAATTGCCGTTGCTTATGTTGAGACCTTCCGAAATATTCCACTACTACTTCAGATTTTCTTCTGGTATTTCGCAGTGTTGGCAGCGCTACCGAGTGCTCGGCAAAGTTTGAGCCTTGGGGAAGTAATCTTCTTAAACGTTCGTGGACTCTACTTCCCAGGACTTAATGCAGAAAGTGGTGCAAGCATTGTTTATGCTGCGATTGCTGCTGCCATTGCCTCTATCTTTGTGCTCAAACGCTGGGCTAAGAAGCGTCAGGATGATACGGGTCAGCAATTCCCGGTTTTAAAAGCCAGCCTAGCAATTCTGTTTATTTTGCCGCTTGTAGCACTGTTTGCAGCAGGTGTGCCTTTCACTTGGGATTTCCCCGAGCTTAAAGGTTTCAACTTCCGCGGCGGTGTAACCGTTATCCCCGAACTTATGGCTCTGGCTTTAGCGCTAACCGTATATACAGGAGCATTTATTGCGGAAGCAGTAAGGGCAGGTGTTCAAGCCGTACCCCACGGTCAAACTGAAGCAGCGCGTAGTATCGGATTGAAAGAGAGCAAGATCATGAAATTGATCGTTGTTCCTCAAGCGATGCGCGTTATTGTGCCGCTCCTTAACAGTGAGTATCAGAGTTTGGTAAAAAACTCGACTCTGGCAACTGCGATAGGTTACCCCGACCTATTCACCGTGTTTGTTGGCACGACGCTTAACCAAACAGGTCAAGCGATCGAGATCGTATTTATGACAATGGCTGTCTATTTTGTCGTAAACATGTCCATTTCTTTTGTGATGAACCGCTTCAATGCAAGCGTTTCTCTAGCTGAACGTTAATCGGGAGTGATTGAAATGAAAGAATTTAAACCACTACCCGATCAACCAGCACCGCGTGATACCGTAGGTCTAATTCATTGGATCAGAGATAATTTCTTTGACTCAATATCCAATTCAATTGCGACACTACTTATCCTTGCTGGCTTGGTGACAGTTATTCCACCTCTGGTCGATTGGCTATTTATCTCTGCCAATTGGGCGGGCGCTACTCAAGACGCTTGCACTAAAGATGGTGCTTGTTGGGTGTTTGTTAAAGCTTGGTCCAAACAGTTCTTCTATGGTAGCTACCCTGCAGAAGAAATTTGGCGTATCAATGTCTGTTTAATAGCACTAGTCGGAATAATAACCGCATCTAATATGCTGAGTAAGGAACTGCGCAACAAGGTCGCTATTCCTCTTTTCTTAGCACTACCTTTCCTATCTATTTTGATTTTGGATGGTAGCTGGATTGGTTTGGAATATGTTTCCACTGATTACTGGGGCGGTTTCTCACTGAACGTTTTACTGGCGGCTGCGAGTATTATCGTTGCCTTCCCATTAAGCTTTTTATGGGCTTTGGGGCGTCGTTCTGATATGCCCTTTATAAAAAGTGTGAGCATTGTACTGATTGAGTTCTTCCGTGGCGTACCCGTTCTGGCCCTGTTCTTTATGGGTTCAGTAATGTTGCCACTGTTTTTCCCTGAGGGAACAAACGTCGACAAACTCGTGCGAGTATGGATTGTACTAACGCTCTTTATGTCTGGTTATATGGCTGAGGTATTCCGAGGCGGTTTTCAGGCTGTACCTAACGGGCAGTACGAGGCGGCGGATTCACTGGGTCTAGGTTTTTGGCAAAAAACCTTGCTGATCATCCTACCTCAGGTCATCAAGATCTCTATGCCAAACATTCTGGCAACATTTATCATGCTCTTCAAAAATACGACGTTCTTATTGATCATCGGTATCTTTGAAATGTTGAGTACGACTCAAACAGCACTGGCAAATTCAAGTTGGTTAGGCGGTCATTCTACTGAAGGTTACCTTTTTGTAGCCGTAGTCTTCTGGATCTGCTGTTTCAGCATGTCCATGATCAGCGCATCAATTGAACGTAAACTCGACACAAGCCATAAGAACTAAGAGGTTTTCCTTGTGAGCATAGAACACGAACAAAATATCGAAAACAACGACGATATCATCGTTATCAAGGACCTCAACAAATGGTATGGCGAGTTCCACGTATTAAAAGATATCAATCTACGCGTTAAAAAAGGCGAGCGTATCGTTATCTGTGGCCCTTCAGGCTCAGGTAAATCAACCATGACTCGCTGTATCAACCGACTGGAAGAGTTTCAACGCGGCTCTCTTACCGTTAACGGCGTAGAGATGATAGAAGACGTGAAGAATATCGAAGCTATCCGTCGTGAGGTGGGTATGGTATTTCAGCACTTCAACCTATTTCCTCATCTGACTATTCTAGAAAACCTAACGTTAGGCCCTATCTGGGTTCAGAAGAAACCTAAGAAGGAAGCCGAAGCAATCGCAATGAAGTATTTGGAAAGGGTTAAAATTCCTGACCAAGCGAACAAATTTCCAGGCCAGTTATCAGGTGGTCAGCAACAGCGTGTAGCTATCGCTCGATCCCTGTGTATGAACCCTGAAATTATGCTTTTCGATGAGCCAACATCTGCACTTGATCCTGAAATGATCAAAGAAGTATTGGACGTAATGATCGAGCTAGCCGAAGAAGGCATGACCATGCTTTGCGTAACCCACGAGATGGGCTTCGCAAAGAAAGTCGCTGACCGAGTGATCTTTATGGATGCTGGGGAAATTGTGGAACAAAACACTCCAGAGGAGATTTTCCACAATCCGCAAACAGATCGTTTACAGCTATTCTTAAGCCAGATATTGGATCACTAATACAAACCAACTTTCCAGCGAAAGCAAAGCCGCTTACCTGTATTACAGCTAAGCGGCTTTTTTTAAAAACTTACTCTAGTGGCTCCCCTGCTTCATCTTCGTCAACCACTTCGGTTTCCTGCAGGGCATCATTTACCCAAGCCTGAAGAGCTGGATGTTGAAAGACTGTCTGAACATAATCAAATGATTGAGGTGATAGCTCAATACCATAAGTCAAAAACCTCAAAACAGCTGGAGCGAAAAACACATCAACAATAGTAAAACTACCAAATAACCAAGGCCCTGTTTGTTTATGTGTAGTTCTCAATTCTGCCCAAATAGCATCCATTCTTTTTACATCTTGAATTGCTGCTTCACTCAGTTCTAACTTTCGCTTAGCTCGGCAGTTCATCGGCATCTCGTTACGTAACGCATTAAAGCCAGAGTGCATTTCACTGACGATAGCTCGTGCTTTGGCCCGTTCAGACATATCACTCGGCCATGCAGCACCATCTAGATAACGCTCATTAACATACTCGCAAATAGCGAGAGAGTCCCAAACATTCAATTCACCATCGAGCAATACAGGCACTTTAGCTACGGGCGTATGCTGTTTTAACGTTTCATAAAACTCTTCAGTAAATAGGTTTATTTTGAGTTCATCAAATTCGACCTGAAAAGCTTTGAGCATCAACCAAGCTCTTAATGACCAAGACGAGTAGTTTTTATTGCCAATGATTAACTGCATAACATCCTCCGTATCTAGGCCCAAGATTGTGGCAACTTGCTTTCTATCTGACTAACGAATAGTTTTGATAGCTCCTATTCGAAATATTGATGGATATTCCCTGTATGGATATAGATGCACTTCGTAGCTTTATCGCTTTTGTGGATACTGGAAGTTTCACTCGCGCGGCGAAACAGACCTTTCGTACGCAAAGCGCAATCAGCATGCAGATGAAAAAATTAGAAGAGGAAACAGGCCATAGCCTATTTACCAAAGAAGGGCGTAACCTTTCTTTAACCAACCAAGGCCAAGAACTGGTCAGTTATGCTAGAAGACTTATCGCACTGCATGACGAAGCCATTGGACACTTTTCACATACTCAAGCTCAGAGGCCATTAAGAATAGGATGCCCTGATGATTATGCGGAATCTGTGCTCCCAGAACTATGCCAGCTCATCAATAAGAAACTTCCAAATTTAAACTTAAATATCGAATGCAATTGCAGTGGCAAACTACGTTCAATGCTGGATTCGGGTGAATTAGATATCGCCATTCTCACTCGCGCTCCAGATGGCGATGAAGGCTTTGTACTTAAACACGATGTCGGTGTTTGGGTACATGGAGGTTATCCAGAACTGCTAGAGCAATCACCACTGCCTTTGGTGCTATTCGAACCAGATTGTAAATTTCGTACCACAGCGGTTGATGGCTTGGAAAAGCAAGGGCTCAATTATCGTTTAGTTTGTGCTTCTTCTAGCTCAACAGCACTAAAAGGCTTATTAAGAGAAGGTCTAGGTATCAGTGCTATGGCGACTTCAAGCATCAGTAAAGATTTAGTAATTATTGATGAGAAACGTTTACCCCCTCTACCCTCTGTCGATATCGTCCTCGCGATTGCACCTAGGCCACACCCTATGTTCGGCTCAGCTGTAGCGACTGAATTGAGTACAATCTTATTAGAACAGAGCGAGAAAACTACAACGCTTTAGCGTAGCGCTCTTTTAGGATAGCGACGCGCTCAACATAGGCTTGGGTTTCAGCATAAGGAGGCACGCCATTATAGCGCGTCACAGCACCTGGGCCTGCATTATATGCAGCAGTACTAAGGGTTAGGTCACCAGAGAAATTTTGTAAGAGCTGGGCTAAGTACTTAGTCCCACCCTCGATATTTTGATTAGCATCCATGCTATTTTTAACACCAAGATCTTTCGCTGTTGCAGGCATTAACTGCATCAGACCTTGCGCACCTGCTCTAGAGACGGCATTAACCCGAAAAGCCGATTCAGCATGTATGACGGCGCGGACTAAGGCTTCATCCACAGCGTACTTTTTTGCCATCGCTTTTACTTGATCACTATGCGCTTTTACATTTAATGGTGTGGTATGCCAATTTACAGTTGAAGCGACACTGCATGCAAAACAATCAAACCTCAGAACTTCAAATCCTATATTCAACGGTATTTGATCTGAGAATGACAATACCCCGTCGTCATTACGATACTTATAAACTTTTTTGAGTGAAGAAGAATTTTTATTGGTGTAGTTAACCTTCCTCTGCTTATCGCTGAGGTTGGTATATTCGACCCGTCCATCTGGGTGTACTATTTTCCGAATTTCACCCGCAATAAGATTTATTGGTGTTAGCGAAACAAAAACACCAATTATCGTTAGGACCGCGGTTGAAGCAATAGCTTTCCATATTTTCATAAACAGCAGTTTAGCAGCTATTAATCTCGGAGGTTAACCCTTCCCCATCACAGCTCTTTAGGGGGAAGAATTAATGAGGAAAACAGCAACCCCGTTACAAGTGCAATAGCAACAAAACTCATGCTAAAAGCCGTATCGATCCCTTCAAGCACATTCTTCTCAACCATAAGTGAGAGGCTCTGAAAACCAACACTTCCAGGTACCAGTAAGATAATACCCGGCATCAACATGACAGCTCGGGTAATCCCTGAAATACGCTCAAATAAATTAGCCACTAAGCCAGTAATAAATGCACCAATAAAAGCACCTAATACCTGACCGAAAAGCTGAGCTCCATACCATGTTGCTGCAAAAGCGATGCAGCCACCTAGGACTACCCAATGCATATCAACTGGACGGCTCTGGAAAAGAAAGCATAGCCCGATGCCTGCATAGGCGATTGATAGCCATAGACTCCAGTCAGGCAGATACCATTCAAAGGTCACTGGTTGTGCTGGAAATAAGCCTGTTCCAATAGCGTTTCCAATGGCTACGCCAAAGCCTATCTGTAAGAAGATAGTACCGGCATAAACCAATCGTGCTGTTCCCGAAACCATATTTTGCCGAGCAAGTTCGGCTACTGCAGTGGTCAACGGCAAACCAGGGACTAACACAATTACCCCTGCAACCGTGGCTATATAAGGCGATGACAACCACCCCAAACTGGCGACAAAATTGGCCACTAATGCCGATAAAATTGCCGATAAAGTCGGAAATAGGTATTTCAGCGAATCGGTTCTTAGAAATTTAACCGCGATCAAGGCAGTAAGCATGCCGATAAAAAAAGCCACCAGCATCTCAGCTACGGCACCACCTAAAAGGTGAGCAATACCCGCTGATAAAAGAGCAAACCCGGCCATCTGGCCTTTAACACCAAACCTCGCACCTGAGTTAGCGATAGCTTTAAGTTGGTGAGCCCCCTCTGACACCGTGATAGATTCAGACATGACATTCCGAACCACCGTGTTTACTTGTATCTGCCTCTCAAGGTTTACCTCGCCTTGATCAACACGGAAAACATAGGTTTTAGGTTCAGGCTCTTCTGGGTGTGAGAAGCTCATTATGAGGTTAGTAGGCTGTGCTAAACACTGCACCCCAAAACCAAGAGTCTCACCCACACGTTTCATCGTATTTTCTAGCTCATAAGCGGTCATTCCATAGGTATGTAGCGCTTTAGCTAAACGCAGCATAAAACCCACCGGCAAGGTTCTTGGCGGAAAGTTGGGCTGTTTATCTAATGAGTAGTGATCAAGCAGATCAAACGACATAACGGCTTTGAATCCTCTATAGCCCTAAAACAAAAAAGGATAAATTATCGCTAATTTATCCTTTCCTAGATTCGATTGGCGAATTTTAATATCAGGTGATAACAGGTATCTCAGATTTAACATCTGCGTTTTGTGCTCGATCACGTAGTAAGTGATCCATCAACACAATTGCCATCATCGCTTCGGCGATTGGTGTCGCTCGAATACCTACGCAAGGGTCGTGACGACCTTTAGTCACAACTTCAATCTCTTCACCACGGCTGTTAATACTGCGTCCCGGCAAACGTAAGCTAGAAGTCGGTTTCAACGCAATATGCGCAACGATATCTTGACCTGTTGATAGGCCACCTAAAATACCACCCGAATGGTTCGATAAGAAACCTTCCGGTGTCATCTCATCCCTGTGCTCTGTGCCTTTTTGGGCAACACAATCAAAGCCATCACCAATCTCAACACCTTTTACAGCGTTGATGCTCATCAAAGCATGAGCAAGATCTGCATCAAGTCGATCGAAAATCGGCTCACCTAAACCAACTGGAGCGCCTGAAGCCACTACAGAGATTTTCGCACCTACAGAGTTACCCTCTTTTCTAAGCGCATCCATGTAAGTTTCCATCTCAGAAACGGCTTCAGCATCTGGCGAGAAGAATGGGTTGTTCGGTACTTCGTTCCAATCAAAGTTAGCTTCGTTAATGGCAATAGGACCTAATTGAGATAGGTAACCTTTAACTTCGATACCTTTAGACGCTAAATACTTTTTCGCAATAGCACCTGCTGCAACGCGCATCGCAGTCTCACGCGCAGATGAACGGCCGCCACCACGGTAATCACGGAAACCATATTTATGCGTGTAAACGTAGTCAGCGTGAGCTGGACGGAACGTCTCTTCTATATTGGAGTAATCTTTAGAACGTTGATCGGTATTTTTGATCAACAAGCCAATTGGAGTACCTGTAGTTTTTCCTTCGAAGACACCCGATAAAATCTCTACTTCATCAGCTTCACGACGCTGAGTTGTATGACGAGATGTACCCGGCTTACGGCGATCTAAATCTAACTGCAGATCAGCTTCAGAAAGCTCGATGCCTGGAGGGCAACCATCAACAATACAGCCAAGAGCCTTACCGTGGCTCTCACCAAATGTAGTGACTGTAAACAGCTTACCGTAACTATTTCCTGACATCGCAGTATTCCATCCAAAACGTTCTTAAAAATTCAGGGGCGGGATTATACCAAACAATCCCGATGTTGGCGCAGTTCCTTAGCAGTAATCGCAAACACACCATTACCACCGCGTTCAAACTCTAACCAGATTACAGGAATCTGTGGGTATTTCTCCATCATGTGCACTTCACTATTACCCACTTCAACCACCAAAAGGCCATCTTCAGTTAGATAATCATTCGCTTGTGCAAGAATCTGACGGGTAATATCCAAACCATCAGGACCAGAACCTAATGCGAGTTCTGGCTCATGATCGTATTCCTCCGGCATTGAAGCCAAATCGCTTTCGTCCACGTAAGGAGGATTACTAACAATCAGATCATACTTCTTACCCTGTAAGTTAGAAAACAGATCACTTTCAATAGCTTGAACACGATCACCCATCTCATGCTTAGCAATATTGATGTTAGAAACATCGATAGCATCAGAAGAGATATCGGCCAAATCGACTTCCGCTTCTTCGAAGGCATAAGCGCAGGCTAAACCAATACAACCACTACCCGTACACAGGTCCAAAATACGTTCAACCGGACCTTCTCGCAGCCATGGGCTAAATTGACTTTCAATCAACTCAGCAATAGGTGATCGTGGAATCAGCACTCTTTCATCAACAAAGAAAGGCAATGAGCAGAACCAAGATTCACCAATAATGTATGGCAGAGGTCTACGTTCTACCGCACGCTGATGGATAAAAGAGATCACCCGCTCTTTTTCTTCCTCTGTAAGGCGACCATCCAAAACTGCAGGGTTCACATCCCATGGAAGATAAACTGCCCCTAATACTAGCTGAGTAGCTTCATCCCACGCATTGTCAGTACCATGACCAAAATAAACCTTATGTTGCGCAAATTGACTCATCGCATAACGGATGTAATCACGTACGCCGTGTAACTGATTAGTTATAGAGTTTGAAGTTAAAGCTTGCTCGCTCATTCAGTCTGGACCGATATTTTGTTAAATTTAAAGGGCAATATTAATAAAACTCGCACAGGAACACCATGAAAGACCCCCGTGAGAATGAAGACATCGACTTTATGTCGGCAATGGAAGGCGTAACCCGCCATAAGCATGACAAAGCTGATACCCAGATAAAGACATCAAAGAGTGATCTTCATAACAAGCAATACCGTCGCCAAGCTGCTACTCAGCAGGAAGATAAGGTTATCGATGGTTTATCCGATGAAGCGGTAGAGTTGGTGGAATCTAGCGAAGAACTTTTATTTGCGAACCCCGGGGTACAACTTCGTGTTCTAAAACGCCTTAAACAAGGGCATATCCCTTGGGAACAGGGTTTAGATCTTCACGGATACACAGTTGATCAAGCCCGCGATCAGCTTAGTAAATTTATTTTTGAAGCGAGAAGAAACAAGGCGAGATGCGTCATTGTCGTACATGGCAAAGCGCATTCATCAGAAAGCCAGCAAGCAATGATTAAATCTTACGTCAACGAGTGGTTAAAACGCCTAAACGGAGTACTCGCATTCTGTTCCGCACAGGCCAAAGATGGTGGCGCTGGAGCCCTTTACGTTTTGCTTAAACGAGATAAATAGCTAATTGATTGGATCACCGTTTTCTAACGCTTCCAACCTATCTCGCGTTGCAAGCCGCCCATACTCAATGGCCTCTGTTGCACGATGAAATTCATAAAAGCTACATAGGTCTTTAGGAATACGTACAAGTAAATCAGGCGGGTAACCGGCAATTTTATATTCAGCTAAACTCGCCTGCATCACCTCCACAGAGTTAAGTAGGACATCCATACGCCCTCCGATCTCTGTCGGCTGATCGGCAGTAACATCTTCACTGCCTTCAGCAGCATTCACATCTGGCATATGCCATTCATCACTCATACCGCTGCGTTTTAAGTACTGATTACTGGGTAACTTCAGATGACTATGGCTGGAATCACCCGTATTCAAATCTACCGCAATAATAAGATCAGCTTGAGCAGCAACAACGGGGATGATTGGAAGAGGGTTTAGTATGCCACCATCAACCAGCACTCTCCCCTCTTTGACGACGGGAGTAAATAAACCTGGAACAGCAACGGACGCACGAATGGCGTCAAGTAGAGGGCCTTTTTGGTACCAAACCTCTTTTTGATGAGCTATATCAGCAGCCACAGCTGTAAAATCAATCTCAAAATTTTCGATATTAGGCGAACCTAAAATTTCAGCCAACTGCACAAATATTTTGTCGCCACGAATAGCCCCTCGTGACAGGGTAAAATCTAATAACCTAACCACTCTCATCCAGTTGAGGCTGGTTACCCACTCTTTATATTCGTTTAATTTCCCGGCAGCGTGCATTCCTCCCACTAAGGCACCCATTGAGCTTCCTGAGATGGATACGATCTCATATCCTCGACGCTCTATCTCTTCAATCGCTCCGATATGGGCATATCCTCTCGCTCCACCACTACCAAGAACTAATGAAACTGTTGCCATAATGACCTCCTAAGCACTTAAAGCTAGGAAAAATTAAGTTAGCGTTCGATCTCCTTTGAGCTTATTAAAGCTCTTCTTTATAAATCATGATTGTTACATCACCCGTTTTTGACTTTGTTCCAAAAGCTCCAACGGGGTGTACATTCACTTGCTCAGCCAAAACGCCATTAGTGATTAACTTTGTTTTTAACTGATTACCATGCTCCAGCGCACTATTAAGTTTTTCCTGATAGGAACCAGCTGTAAAATCGGCAGAAACAATCCAAATTTGTTGCTTAGGAGTATTTTGAATGAAGGCTAAAAGTTTTTGGAAGCCTTCTTCAGTATCAACATACTCTTGAACCAACTCACTCTTATCTGAAACAGAACGATCAGAAGCCATTTCCAAAACATCTAATCGTAAATAAACTTTTTTGTTGCCTCTCTGGACTGAATACAAAGCGAAGTAACGTTGATTAAGCTTGAAGCTAGCTACTCGTTGAGTGGTATCAATACCGTATAATCTCGAATACTTAAAAATGGTATTCGCCCATTGATTACTGCTACCGCATGCCCGCCCCTCACAATTAAATTGCTCGACTGCTCCCTGCTCCTCTAACTGCGCTGAGAAAAATTGGAATGCTTCATCGGAGGAATGATTTTGAGGAATGCGGTAGGTCAGTTGAAACAATTTACCGTTTAAGCGCTCTTCTTTTTCAGGGGCAATAACGCCATTAATTTTCTCCAACCCACCCAAAACGAAACGGTAATCGGCGTTTTCTATCACTTTATATTGAACAATAGTTGATCGAGGAAAACGCTCAAATGAGCCATAGTCGCCGCTGCCTCTAACATCGGAAGCAGACTGAACATTCATAGAAAAAACAAAAAACAACCAAGGTACTAATAAACGCATTCCATACTCCTGAAAACGTAACACTGATAATGGTGCTTCATGCCCATTGATTTATACGTTCAGCCAACAAAGCTGCAGGTTTAGGCTCTAAGTGCAAATGATGCCCTCCTTCCATATCAATCACTTCGGCATGATAAAAGTCTCTCAACCAAGGATTAATGATGCTATCTGCTGCACCATTCGACCCTCTTATAACTATAGCTTCTGATCTTACGGATTTAACAAAAGAAGAGATCTGAGAAAAACTAAATCGAACCAAAGAAGGCATCATCAGTTTTGGATCATTGCTCCAAATATAGCCTCTTTCCGTTCTTGATAGTCCACGATCTAGGAGAGCTTCTGCCGCTTCTCGAGAAACGGGCCAACGACCATTCATACGAGCCTGAATAGCATCCTCGTAGGTTAAATAAGGGCGTAAGGTTTTCGAAACCATCTTGCTACGCTTAATAACAGCATCTGAAAATAACTGAGGTAATTGCTCCTCTTCATAAAAAAGAGGCGCCAACCCTTCTATCAACATTAATCGTTCGACCCTTTCAGGAAAGGCACTAGCAAACAGCATCGCAATACTCGCCCCCATAGAATGTCCAATAAGGCTTACTTTATTAAGAGAAAGCGCGTCTAAAACAGAGTGAAGATCCGTAACGTTATCCCAAATGTAATAAGGCATTACATCTGGCCGGTGGTCTGATCGTCCATGACCAACTAAATCTATTGCGATTAATCTTATTCCTTTGAGACTTTGTGCTAAGCAATAAAAGCTAGCTGCATTATCCAGCCAACCATGTAACGCAACCGCTGGAGTTCCATCAGGATCTCCATATTCAATAGCTGCGATGGTGTAACCAGGAATATGTATATCAAAACTAACTTTTTGGAGCATAGGTAGAAAAAACCCTATTGACGATAATCAGTTAGGTACTATAAACCGAAATTACGATAAGATCCCAGTTAAAGAAAGTAATTGGAACTTACAAAGCATGACTCTACGACTTGAACTGGAAAAGGATCCTTCCCTGAAAAAGCCACAAAAAGTCTTTTTTGTACTGTTTGGAATAATGTTCCTTGTCGCCCCTTTTTATTACCAACATAACTTGGGAGGTGAAGGGTTAAGTATCCCTCATAACAGTAGCTTATGGATTGTCGCTAGCTGGGTCATTGCTGCTGCCGGCATTCTAATTTATAAAAATGAACAAATCATTTTACCCAGGTACTGGCTAGCGTTGGCTCTACTGCCGTTATGCGCCATTGTTACAAGTTACATTGCAAATAATAATAATCCTGCAGAGTGGTTAGTAAGGCTTTCTGTTATATGCGGAGGATATCTTTTTTTTATAGCTCTTTATCAATTCGAATTAACTTCAAGACAGATAGAAAGAACTCTATATATCCTTTTATCAATGGGGTTAATTGCTGCTACTTATGGCGTTATACAAACTAAAACTCCCCCAATACTGCCAGGCCTTATTCCTCACAGCCCTAAACTGATTCCGATAGGCACGTTTCAACAGGTCAATATCCAAGCAAGTGTAATGGCAACGGTTTTAACCCTCGTTTTTTACTTAGTTGGGCGCCCTTTAAGCAAAAATAAAAACCCTATCATCATAGTTGCCTTAATAATTACTGCCATGGCTGCTAGCTATAACATCGCCTACAGTGGTTCTAGAGTAGGAACTCTCGGAATTACATTAGCATTAACTTTATTATTCATAGGCCGCTGGAAAATATATGCAAAATCAAAGGTCATCTTGACCCTTGTATTAATTGCCTCACTTACCGGAGGCTTAGCGGGCAGTCAGGGTATCGGAGAAACAAAAAATAAATTTGATCGTATTATGAAGCAAGATATCCGCTGGAGCATTTATGAAATATCGTGGGAACTATATACCGAAGCTCCAGTTTTTGGTCACGGGCTTGGTAGCTTTCAAAAGGTTTTTCAGGATAAGCGGGTGGAAGTCCAATCAGAAGGGAAAAATAGCCTAGGTAAATCTCCTAAGTTCACTCACCCTCACAATGAGTTCATATTTTGGCTAATTGAAGGTGGTACCTTTGCTATTTTTGGTATATTAACAGCAGCACTTTATACACTCATCCAATTAACTAAACTTGGATGGCAAAGAGGATTTGGTTACGCGGCTTTGCTCATTCCCATTACTTTACATACCCAGGTAGAGCTTCCCTTTTATATTTCAAATACTCCTTGGTTCTTATTAGTGACAATTTTATTTTTAGTTCACCAATCAGGTAAAAGGACCTATACGACCTCCATATTATCAAAATCCGCAAGCACTACTATCCCTCTAATCACGACTGTTATTACATTAGTTACTACAAATACTCTAGTACAAGCCCAAGTCGGGAATGCAGGATTAATTAATTATTTTCATTCAGGCCAAAAAGCTCCTACTTATCTGCAGTCTTCACTTAAATCACAGTACTTTGAAGAATACGCCACCTTCTTACTGCTACGAAGGAATATGTTTATAGGGATTAGTCAAAATAATCCTGATCCTGCCAAATTGTATGCTCAATGGACAGAAGAAAAGATTAAAGTTAACCCTGCATTGCATTACTACAGAAACTTAGCTATCGCCTATGACTATACAAATCGTAATGTTGAGCGGGATAAGATAATGAAGATTGCGATGAGTACTTATCTGAATAATTTAGATCTGCAGCAGCTTAACCAGCAGTTTATGCAAAAAGACCTTGAAGATAAGAAAAGTAGTGACGTGATCAAACAGTTAGATACGTCGAACTAGGCGGCCAAGCCCAGCTGCTGGCCAATCAGCTTCCAGCTGGGTTATTTCACCACAACTGAATGCCGCAGGATTATTTGAACTCCCTTCACAGCAGATTGCTTCTACATAAGAGATTAAGGGCATATGCGTAACCACGAGTGGACAACGACTTGCAAAGTTTTCTAGAAAGGCTAAAGCAGTCGCAGGATCAGATTCTGGCGTCCAAAACTCCGAAATAAACTGCTCCACCTCACCTAACTGCTGATTAACTATTTCTGCAGTCTGGCAGGCTCTCACATAGGGACTATGGATAACACAATCCACATCTTCAAGATAAGGTGTAGCTACCTCCAATCTTGATGTAAGCCTGTTAACACCCTCAGAAGTTAATTTGCGCTGAGCATCAAATTCAGCAAAAAATTCTGCTTCACCATGGCGCATCAGAAAGAACTTCATGCACCCTCTCGAGGTAGAACAAATTCAACATCTGTACTTTGTTCACTCATCATCAGCATCTTAACAACCTGAGCAACCGGAGCATGATTGAAAACAACCTCATATAAACCTGCAACAAGTGGCATATACACACCCATTGCAGCAGCTTTTTCTTTGACATGCTTGATCGTGTTTACACCTTCGGCAACTTGCCCTAATGCTTCAACGGCTTCATCTAAGGTTTTACCCTCACCTAACGCATAGCCAACACGGTAATTACGACTTAAAGGCGACATACAGGTTACAATCAAATCACCTACACCTGCGAGGCCGATAAATGTCATAGGGTTTGCCCCCATACACACAGCAAAACGACTCATCTCAGCCAAGCTACGTGTCATTAACATACTCTTGGTGTTTTCGCCCATACCAAGTGCCGCACTCAAACCCGCAGCTATTGCGTAAATGTTCTTTAGTGTACCGCCAAGTTCAACACCATAGGTATCTGAGCTAGCATAAACACGGAAGTAAGCACTATGCAGGATATTCTGAACCAAAGTTCGTAAATCCTCAGAATCACTGGCGATTACCGTTGCAGTTAACTGCTTAGCAGCCACCTCTTTTGCCAGATTAGGTCCACTTAAGACACCAATACGAGCATCAGGTACCTCTTCTGTCAGGATCTCGCTCATCAAGCTAAATGTCTTAGCTTCAATCCCCTTGGTTGTACTTACCAGCATCTGCTGCGGCTTCAACCAAGACTTAGCCTGCTCAATAACTTGCCTAAAGGACTGACTCGGAATAGAAACAAAAACTAGATCAGCATCAAGTAGAACATCTTCCAAGGAACTAGATGCAGAGATATTTTTAGAAAGTTGATAGCCTGGGAGGTAACGAGGGTTCTCATGATACTCGTTGATATGATCAGCTCTTTCCTGATCACGTAACCACAAACTAACTTTATGACCATTATCAGCGACAATGTTCGCTATCACCGTGCCAAAGCTACCTGCACCTAGCACTGCAACCTTACGAATATCAGACATAGATAAATTTCGCTTCTATCAACTATTTTTCCGAATCGTCCATACTATCTAGGACTTTATTGACACCTTTAAACAGGTAAATCACGATTAGATAGCCCAAAGCAGCCAAGCCTAAAAAAAGCATAAGCTGCAATGGGTCTTCCGTCCGCTGATAACCTGCCACACCTAAAGCTGCAATGACTGCGCTGAAAACAACTGCAGCAATAGAGGCGATACGATTAGTTTTGTGTTTGTCCTGATCTGTCACTTTCAACATCACTTTCAGGGTTAATTACTGTCTCAACCGAAGATTCTTCAGCTGCAAAAGGCTCAACCGCACTTTCATCAGCTACGTCTTCGTTTGTTTTTTCTTCCACTAGGTCAGCCTTTGGTTCCTGAACAGCTTCAGGCGTTACTTCAGCCGTTTTATCTTCGCCAGTTTCTTCAACCTTTTTCTCTTCAAGCTCTGCTTCGTCAACCGGTGATTGTTCAACGGTTGATTCTTCGCCCTCTGTTTCTGTAACAGGAGCTTCAGCAGTAGTTTCAGGTGCTTCTTCCATTGCAGGTTCAGAAACAGCAGACTTTGGCTCAGCTAAAAGCTCTGCTTCAGGGTGAACACATTCCAGTTTAACGCCTGTTTCAGCTTCAATCTCTGGGATCAGGAAGGAATCATCTTCACATGCGAAGCAGATAGATGCGCCTGTGGCACCGGCACGACCTGTACGACCGATACGGTGAACATAGTCATCAGGGTCTTCTGGCAGCTGATAGTTAAATACGTGAGTAACACCATCAATGTGGATACCACGACCTGCGACATCGGTCGCAACTAGCACCTGAATTTGACCACTGCGGAAATCTTCTAAGGTTCTAACGCGTTTTTGCTGAGGGATTTCACCAGACATAAGCGCTGCTTTGATTCCATCTTTACATAGACGGTCTGCTAGCTTACGCGTCTCATCACGGCGGTTACCAAAAACGATAACCTTCTCCGCGTGATCCTTATCCATGTAATTACGAAGCAAACGATACTTTTGCTCGCCAGAGACTAAATAAACGGTCTGGCTAACATTGTCCGTTGTTTTGATTTCTGGTGCGATCTCGATTTTAACCGCATCCAAAGTCCACTGTTCTGCAAGGTTAAGTACTTCATCCGTAAACGTTGCACTGTAAAGTAGTGTCTGTCGATCACTACCTTTACGCGGCGTGTTACGAACAATAGTTCTTACATCTGGGATAAAGCCCATGCTCAGCATGCGATCCGCTTCATCGAGAACAAGCACCTCAACATTCCATAGGTCGACATCCTTACGATTGATGAAATCAATTAATCGTCCAGGTGTAGCTACTAAGATATCAACTGGCTTACGTTTAAGGTTTTGGCGCTGCTTTTCATAATCCATACCGCCAACAAGGCTAACAATATGTAAACCTGTGTACTTAGCTAGGCCTTTAGCGTCTTCAGCAATTTGCAGTGCTAGCTCGCGTGTAGGCGCAACGACCAAAGCACGAGGTTCTGCTAAACGCGGTTTCTCGTCTAACGGGTAGTCAATCAAATCTGTAACGATACCTAGAAGAAATGCTGCAGTTTTGCCTGTACCTGTCTGTGCTTTGCCAATGATATCTTTGCCAGCAAGTGCAGCAGGAATAGTTTCAGCTTGAATCCCTGTACAGTATTCAAATTTAAGATCATGAACTGCATGAAGGACATCATCCGGCAGATTAAAATCTAAGAAACGTTTTTTACCTTCTACTTCAGGCACGACGAATTGTTCTGGGTTCCAAGACGTAGCTTTAGAGCGGTTGTTGTAACGACGACGTCGTTGAGGCTTACGTGCAGATGAATTTCTTTTTTTGTTTGCACTTTCAGTCTGCTCAACTGATTTATTTTCTGTACTCAATTCAACAATTCCTAAGAAAAATTTCGCCGATAAGGCGGTAAAGCGGCTAAGAGCTGCTTTCCATAACGACGGGTAATAAACCGTCGATCAAGCAATGTTATTTTGCCGCTATCACTCTCAGTTCGTAGTAAACGCCCTGTAGCCTGAGTGAGACGCATTGAAGCCATCGGGATAACCCATTCTTGAAAAGGGTTACGCCCTTGAGATTCTAACCATTCACCATAAGTTGCCTCAACTGGATCATCCGGGACCCCAAATGGCAACTTAGTGATAATTACATGCTTAAGGTAATCACCAGGTAAATCTACACCTTCAGCAAAAGAAGCTAAACCAAAAATAATACTTGGTCTGCTAGCATCGATACGCTCTCGGTGTTGTCGCAAGATTTCATGCTTTGCAAGTTCACCTTGCACAAGAATATCTGCTGTTATACTAGCAGGCATACGCTCAAGAACATACCGCATCTGACGCCAGGAGCTAAATAACACCAACGATGCACTACCCTCCTGCAAGATAGGCAATATCATTGCCGATATCTCTTCATTGTGATCATCAGGATTTCCTGGATCAGTCTTCATTGCAGGAACATGCAATTCGGCCGCATTTTGGAAATCAAATGGACTCATAAAGATATTACAAGGACTATCGGTTGGTATCCCAAGATCAGCATACAGCCGGTCAAAACGTCCTAGCGCGGTTAACGTAGCCGAAGTGATAACAGCACCATAACAATTTTTCCAGAGATGCTCTTGCAAAGTTTCAGCTGCTGACACCGGGCTACTGCAACACTCAATATCGATTCCATCAATACCGTCTACTTTCGCTATCCAGCGTGCCGTAGGCAACCCTGCAGTCGAATCGGATGCAGCGTAAGACTTAGCTAACCAATACATCGATTGCATACGGGATAAAAGCACTCCCATCTGCGGATACCAAGTTTCACAGATAGCTAGGGGCAGATCAGCTAGCTCACCATCCATCCCTTCTTTAAGCAGATCAACAATCTGCTCAAATTTTAAAACGACTCGCTCTGCAGCCTGAGCAAAATTATGAAAGGACAACTGTAATGGTTCAGGAATCATCCCTTGCGCAAAACGATAGCGGTCACTAGGTCCCTGAAGTTTGTCTTCTAGTATTTGATTTAGAAGCAGCTGGACTTCCTTCAAGGCAATTTCCATATCTGCAAAAGGATTAGCCAACTTCTCGATATAATTTCGAAGTACTATATGATCAGACGCATCATTCAATAATTTATTGAGACTGCGCGTCGCTTTACTCATCCAACGAATACTAGATTTGACACGTAAGCTATAAGAGAAATGCCCCGTGGTTTTAGTGCCTAAATGGTGGCCTTCATCAAAGACATAGATGGTATCTTCCGGCGGTGAAAGAATAGCTCCGCCACCAAGAGAGAGATCAGCTAAAACAAGATCGTGGTTGGCAACTATCAGATCCCATTTATCCAATTCTTGTCTCGCCTTAAAGAATGGACAGATTGAAAAGTTGCTGCAACGACGATTTGTACACTGCATATGGTCACTAGTAGACAACCGCCAAACAGCATCAGGCACTGTATTCTTTAAAGAATCCCTATCGCCATCCCACTCACCCGAGGCATAGTGACTGAGTAGAGATTTAACCTCGTCAATATCTGAGGCCTGAAGTTTTTGAGCAACTTCATCTTCATACAATGCAATTTGACCTAACTCATTCTGTTGCTCCAGTACTTTCTCTGCATTGGAAATACAAAAATAACGTCCTCGGCCTTTAGCTAAACCATAAGTCAGATTAATACCGGCATCACTAATCAGCTGAGGGAGGTCTTTAAGAATAAGCTGTTCTTGAAGAGCAACTGTTGCTGTAGAAACAACGACTTTCTTTTTGCGTTGCTGGGCGATAGGAACTGAAGCCAAAAGGTAGGCCATTGTCTTACCCGTACCAGTACCTGCCTCAGTAACACAGATATGCTGACCACCCGTTCTTTCGCCCTCGGAATTGGCAGTAATAGCACCTAGTGTTTTCGCAACCTCCGCAATCATCAACTTCTGGCCATAGCGAGACTTCAATCCTCTGTTATTGAGAAAAGTACTGTAGGCCTGCTGTATTGTTTGCTTGAGTTGCTTATCTAACAAAACCGTAATCCATCAAAAATCTAGTCGAGATTCTACCAGTTCTGGCTGTTTAATAACAAAAATACTGTATAAAAAAACATAAGTTGCTTTACAAACCAAAAATACTGTATAAAAATACACATACTGTATAAACAAACAGACATGATCATGAAGCTGACTAAACGACAAACGGAAGTTCTGGATTGCATAAAGCGTCATATTGGCGATACCGGCTACCCACCTACTCGCGCAGATATTGCACGCGATTTAGGGTTTAAATCAGCCAATGCAGCTGAAGAACACTTAAAAGCGCTTGCCAAAAAAGGCGCTATCGAAATCATTCCGGGTACCTCTCGCGGCATCAGAGTACCTGAATTAGAAGAGGAAAATAGCGGCCTACCTATTGTTGGTCAGGTAGCAGCAGGATCGCCAATACTTGCTCAAGAGCATGTTGAAGATCACTGCACAATTTCCTCTGACTTCTTCCACCCTAAGGCGGATTATCTCTTAAGGGTGAAAGGCAGCAGTATGAAAGATGTAGGCATCATGGACGGTGATCTACTAGCAGTACACCAATGCCAAACAGCAAAGGATGGGCAGATTGTAGTCGCTCGAATAGAAGATGAAGTCACCGTAAAACGCTTCAAGCGTGAAGGTAACATCGTTTATCTAAATGCTGAAAATGAAGAGTTTGAACCGATTGTAGTGGATTTAAACGAACAACCACTGGCAATAGAAGGTTTAAGCGTAGGCGTTATTCGTAGAGGTAACTAACCATGATGGCATTTCACGCAAGCCAAACAGCACCAATCATGCAGAACACATCTGCAAATGAAAAATTTTTCGCTAAGCAGAAGCCAACTAATCAGTTAGCAGGCACGATGACTGAAATCGTTGTCCAAGATGAAAATTTTTCTAACATCCCAATGTTGATGCCATTGCTTGCACAACTAAGTCAGGATGATCGCTGGTTTGTGTGGATTGCTCCGCCAGTTCTGTTACCGAAAAACCTTCTGATTGAAGCTGGCATTGATCTTAATAAAGTCATTCTGCTAAACCCAGATAACAAACATAGCACCTTTGAGCTTGCTAAACAGGCCCTAAGCACTGGCACTAGCCACGCTGTCATTTCATGGCCTGGATACTTAAACGATGAAGAGTTTAACGACTTAGAAAGCGCCGCTAAGAAAGGTCAAAGTCATGGAATTATTATTAGACGCCGTCAACATAGCTAAGGGTATTTCTCTAGCTGGTTAAGGCGCCTAACCGAAGTAATATCACCCCAATAATGAGCTTTACCCTAGAGGAGCTCATTATCGGAGCTTAATTAATGGATAGTTGGTGGAATTTCTTCTTCAGGCTCTTTTTCTAAGCCCACCCCAGATTCTGCCATCATCTGAATGCCTGCAGTTAACATAACGCGAGCGACATCTAAATATTGATCACTTAATTGTTCTTTAAGCGCATCAGAAAAATTAACTTTAATAATCGGCTCTTCATCGCTATCCATATTTCGGATTGCTAAGCCGCCTTCATCAAGTTCGATTATTTCAAGTACAGTCTCGGGTGTTAGTCCTGACACTTAATTTACCACTCTTGCATGCCTTCTCTAAGGCGATTAACTAATTCAGACAGTGAATCAAACCAAGTTTGATACTCAGTAATGATTTCACCATCCTCTGCATGATCAGGATTGATCTGCAACACATGTATTTCAGAAACACTGCTAGTTTCAGTCACAGTCTGTTTAGCATCAGAACCATGCCAGCATGCTTCATAAGCAGACATCATTTTATGCAACCAAGATGAATCATCGGACTCTAGGTTGCTTAACTGTCTCAATTCAGGGCTTTCGACGCCAGTCTTACCCATTTCAGCAGCTAACGCACGATAACCTCGAAAGGTTTCCGTATCGACTTTATACCATTCAGCAATTTCGCGTAAAAATGCATCGTAGGCTGACGTCAGGTGGAATAACACTGATTCGTTATAAGACTCTATCAATGCATGCTTACTCCAACTGGTGTCATCTTGCGCTTTTTTAAGCTGCTCTAGATGAAGTCGTGTAAAGCTCAACTTTTGATTCGTGCGTCCCTGATATATACCGCTCATAAATCCCCGACTATTTCTTCTTCGCTTTTTTACGGGTCTCTTCTTCGACCCATTTACCATCGCGATAGAATGCACGCCAACCAGTCGCTTTACCATTGACCTCAGTCATAACGTACTGCTCTTTAGTCTTTCTGCTATAGCGAATCACACTCAGATTGCCTTCAGAGTCATTTTTAGGCGCACTGAATAAAAACTCATATTTAGGATCAATCTCAGCCCGATGTGGCAGTATTTCCACAATCTTCGGAGCACGTGTTTCTCTGTTTCTCGGGAACTGGCTTGCTGCCAAGAACAAACCAGACGCACCATCACGCAGGATGTAAGTATCCTCAACCTTTTCGCACTGAAGCTCAGGCATTGGAACAGGATCCATCTTAGGTGGCGCAGGCTCACCATTTTTCAACAACTTACGGGTATTTTTACACTCAGTACAGCCGAAGTATTTACCAAAACGACCGGTCTTAAGCTGCATTTCAGCTGAGCACTTATCACATTCTAGAACAGGACCATCATAGCCTTTGATGCGGTATTCACCCTTCTCAACTTCAAAACCGGAACAATCAGGGTTATTACCACATACATGCAACTTACGATTTTCATCGATAAGATAAGAATCCATTGCAGAACCACATAGGTTACAACGATGTTTCTTGCGTAGAATGCGAGACTCTTCTTCATCATCGCCATCAGCGCTAACAACTTCGTCACCAGACACTAGGTTGATCGTACACTTACAACGCTCTTTTGGAGGCAAGCTATAGCCAGAACAGCCCAGGAATACACCAGTACTACCCGTACGGATCATCATATCCCGGCCGCAATCAGGACAAGAGATATCCGTCTCTGTAGGAGCATTAGGACGCATACCGTTCTCTGCATCCTGTGCCTCTTCCAGCTTCAAGGAGAAATCAGCATAAAACTGATCTAACAACGCCTTCCAATCAGCACTGCCTTCAGCCACATCATCAAGACTTTCTTCCATACGAGCTGTAAAGCTGTAATCCATCAGGTCAGAGAAGTTCTCACCTAGACGCTCTGTAACAATATCGCCCATTTTTTGAGCATAGAAACGTCGATTCTGAACTTCTACATAGCCACGATCTTGGATCGTAGAAATAATTGCCGCATAGGTCGACGGACGACCAATTCCTCGCTTTTCAAGCTCTTTAACAAGGCTTGCTTCAGTGAAACGAGGAGCCGGTTTCGTAAAATGCTGCTTCGGCAACAGATCAACTAAATTTAGATTATCGCCAGCTTGAACATCTGGCAGGATAATATCTTCTTCACCTTTGCCCTTAGCTGGCATAACACGTGTGTAACCATCAAACTGTAAGATTCGACCTTTGGTAACTAATTCAAAGTCACCGGCAGACACAGTTACACGCGTGCTTAGGAATTTCGCAGGAGTCATCTGACAAGCCAAGAACTGACGACGAATAAGCTCGTATAAGCGCTCAGCGTCTCTGTCCATGTTTTTAAGCGCAGTGGCTTCCACATTAACATCAGATGGACGAATCGCTTCATGGGCCTCTTGAGCGCCCTCTTTACTGCTAAAGCTGTTAGGTGTTTCAGGTAGGTATTTAGTACCGAAATGATCACCTATGTACTCACGACAGTTCCCAACTGCTTCCGCACTTAGGTTTGTCGAGTCTGTACGCATATAGGTGATATAACCCGCTTCGTACAAACGCTGCGCCATCATCATGGTTTTCTTAACACCAAAACCAAGGCGTGTACTCGCAGCCTGCTGCAATGTTGATGTGATAAATGGAGCTGAAGGCTTACTGCTGGTTGGCCTATCTTTACGGCTGATCACTTCAAATGAAGCCGAACGCAGCTGTTCTAGGTGCGCTTTAGTTTCTTCTTCTGAACCTGGACGGAAAGTTTCGCCGTTTATTCGATGTACCTGTAGTTTCAGTGCAACCTTATCCTTCGTGAGCGTATCAGCCTGCACTTCCCAAAATTCTTCAGGAATGAATGCTCGAATCTCTTTTTCGCGCTCTACGACCAACTTAACGGCCACCGACTGAACTCGACCGGCTGATAAACCACGTGCCACTTTTTCCCAAAGTAACGGAGAAACCATATAGCCTACGACGCGATCAAGGAATCGGCGCGCCTGCTGAGCATTGACTCGGTCCATATCCAGTGCAGAGGGCTGCTCAAATGCTTCAGAGATCGCTTTTTTCGTAATCTCGTTGAAGACAACACGACGGTAACGCGTATCATCACCGCCAATCGCTTCACGCAAGTGCCATGCAATCGCTTCCCCTTCGCGGTCCAAATCGGTTGCAAGATAGATTTCGTCAGCATTCTTAGCTAGACGTTTAAGTTCATCAACAACCTTCTCTTTACCCGGAAGGATCTCGTAATGCGGATCCCACCCTTTATCAGGATCGATCCCCATACGCCCAATAAGCTGCTCACGCGCCTTCTTCTTTTTATGTATAACCTTTTGTTCAGGCGACATTTTACGCGTCAGAGCCGCTTGGCGAGCCCGTTCTTTCGGATCGCTCTTTTTAGTACTGCCACTAGTTGGCAGGTCGCGAATATGACCCACACTGGATTTTACAACGTACTGATTACCCAGATATTTGTTAATGGTCTTCGCTTTCGCGGGTGATTCCACGATTACCAGGGATTTTCCCATAGCGTCCTTCTTTCCTCGGGCTACATGGTTAAACGCTGACGAACTATCTATTTTTGCAACTTGTCACGGTATTACTGTGCAAAAACTGCTCACATTTGAGTTTAGCGCTTAACTAACAATAATATTTGGGAGCATATATAAGTGTTGAGAATGCTGTGGTCAAGCAGCAATTGCGATAAAAGTAGACCAATGGATCAACAAGAACTTTACCTATCAGCACTTACAAGCCACAATATTCACCATAATTAACAATAATTTAATCGTCCAGAAAATACTGATGCTTAACGATAATCTTTTATTTGTAATTCTTATTGCAGTGGTGGGCCTAGTCGCCATTACTGTGAATTTTGTAATTACGACTCGAGAGCAGCAGGAAGACGCTAAAGATCAGCGTCTTACTTGGCTTAAAGGACAGGCAGAGCACATTCTGCAGGCCATTGCTGTGCTACGCGAAGCAGACTGCAAACCGGAAATTGTTCAAAAGATTAATGAACATGCAACCTCTCTTCTTGAGGAAGTTGCTATGTTGGCACCAGACTCAGAACTATTTAACTCCCTAACTCAGCAAAAAGATACTGCGGATAAAGCGTTTGCATCTCCTGACGTATTCGATAGTGATAAAGCTTTAAAACGCGCACAGATCTATATCAACTTTGCGGAGAAGCTGGTAGTTCAATTAGCACGAGGCGGCAAGATTACTCTCACCCTAGCCCAAGGCTATAAACAAGAACTATATTGGTTACGCATCACGGTGGTTGCTGACGCCCATGTAAGCCAAGGTAATCGTTTTTTACATAACGAAGATTCCATGACTGCCATTTCTCATTACCGTCATGCAAAAGCTCTACTAGTACGAGCTAATATCCCGCATACGGTTAAAAAACCACGTTTGGACACCGTAGATAAATTGATTAATGAGATCCAACCAAGAAAACCACGCTCCAAAGGAACCTTGGCTGACTCCCTAGATCGCCTTCTTTAATCGATCTTTTTAAAACGAGGGACGACAGAACCATCTTCTAGAGTGACCGTTTCAACAAACATATCTAACGGGCGAACCCACGTTGATTCATCGCCGTAACCAAGCTTGTAGACCACCAGCCACTCTTCCGTTTCAGAATGTCGCGCTACACCTAAAACGACATATTCAGGTCCTTTATAGTGCTGATAACGGCCCGTAGGAACATCAACTGGTGGTAACATTAAAATCCCCCTTTACTAAATTCTTTAAGCTGATGATAAAGGGATTCCATGATCTCTTCGCCGTTATCACTATTTCCTGCCTCATCCCAATGAACACCGACATAAGCTGGCGTAGACTCTAAAGAGAAAACCCCCTTTGGCAGCTCTTCCAAAAGTGCATTTAACTTATCTAATTGCGGCTCTGATAAAGTGCGTTCCCCTTGGGCCCAACACCAACCAGTATTCAAACCAATATTAGCAATGGACTCGACTCGGAATACTTGCCAGGTATTGAAGCTATTCTTCTGTTCACGGCTCAAGCCTTCGCGCAAAACCCGATAAGCCGTCATATTGCGCTCGTCTGGTTCCATTTCGCCCTGCGCTCTAGGTGGTTTCATCTTTTCGAGTTGGATTTGGAAGCCTAACGCTTTTGCTTTAAGCCTAAGAGATGCTTGGTATTTTTGCTTTTTAGTGGGCATAACCCACATCATCGAGCCTAACAAAGACATCATTATCAGGACGATTATCATCCATTCCATTACTAAACCCTCAGCCCAATTACCGTACGCGCGGAAACATTAAATAATAGATCGTACACCACCAGCACAAAACTCAAAGAATGCGCACAACCTATTAAATTATTGATAGAAAACAGTTGGCGCGATTTTACCAGAGTACGCACTACAACGCTCTATGCTAATCTGTTAAAAGAGTTTGTAAGTCACTCTCAACAGCCTTAAACATTTTGCTAGTGGAGATGCAGTTATGGGAACTTATTCCAAGATACTTTTAGCATTAGACCTCTCAAACGAATCTGAGCAGCTAAAAAGTAAAGCCTATGAACTTGCAAAAGCGAACGGCGCACAACTCTATGCCGTTCACGTTATAGAGCCTCTAAGCTTTGCCTATGGTGGCGATGTTCCGATGGATCTAACGTCAATCCAGGAACAACTAGATAAACACGCTCATCAGAAACTTAAGCGCTATTGTGATTCTTTAGATTATCCAATTACAGAACAGTTAGTGGTAACAGGTCAAACAGAATCAGAAATCCACAGACTTGCCGACGATTATGAGATAGATCTGGTTATTGTAGGCAGCCACGGCCGCCACGGCATTGCCCTTCTACTCGGCTCAACCGCAAACGGCGTACTACATGGCGCTAAGTGTGATGTGTTAGCAGTAAGAATTCAGGACCAAGACTAGGAAGGGGTTACTCCCCTTCCTGCATCGCTTCCAGCTCAACCCAACGATCCATCAGCTGCTCCACAAATGATTCCTGTTCCTGTAACTCACTTAATTTCTGACTAACGAATTCATGATCCTGCTGATAAAAATCTGGCGCAGCTGTTTCTGTTTGCAACACTTCCAACGTAGTTTCAGCTTGCTCTAATTGAGCAGGGAGTTCATCTAATTCACGCTGCAACTTATAACTTAGCTTTTTCTTTTTCGCTGGCTGAGAAGACGCCGCCTCTTTAGCTTGAGGCTTTTCAGCTTTAGGTTGCTTAGACTCTTCTTTGGCAGGCTCTGGGCGCTGCCTTAACCAATCTTGATAGCCACCTACATATTCATTCAATTGGCCATTACCTTCAAACACCAAGGTACTTGTTACCACATTATCCAAGAATGAACGGTCATGGCTTACAAGGAGAATTGTGCCATCAAAATCTAGAATGATCTCTTCAAGTAATTCGAGTGTTTCAATATCCAGATCGTTGGTCGGCTCATCCAGCACTAACAGGTTTGCAGGCTGACTAAAGAGCTTAGCTAACAAAACCCTGTTTGTCTCACCACCAGATAACGCTTTTACAGGCGTTCGCGCTCTTTCAGGCGCAAACATAAAGTCATTCAAGTAGCTTATCAGATGACGGTCTCGGCCATTGATACTGATACCCTCTCGACCTTCAGCGATGTTATCCATCACTGTTTTTTCTGGATCAACTTGAGCACGTAACTGGTCAAAGTAAGCAATTTTCAAATTCGTACCGAGCTTCACTTCACCTTGATCAGGAGACTGCTTACCAAGAAGCACGCTCAACAAACTACTCTTGCCGGCACCATTTGGCCCGATAAGACCGATGCGATCACCGCGCTGCAAGACAAAATCAAAATTACTAAACAATGGTTTGCCAGCATAACCTAATGACACATCTTTAAGCTCTGCAACCAACTTGCCACTGCGAGCTGCCTCCTCTAGGGAGAACTTAGCCTTGCCACCGCGTTCACGTCGATCAGCTCGTTCGTTACGCATCTTTTTAAGGGCACGAACACGTCCTTCATTACGGGTTCGACGTGCTTTAATGCCTTGACGAATCCAAGTTTCTTCTTGAGCCAGACGCTTATCGAATAGCGCATTCTGCTTCTCTTCGTCCTCAAGCATTTTCTGCTTTAGATCCATATAAGCAGAATAGCTACCAGGGAACGATGACAGCACACCACGATCAAGCTCTACTATACGAGTCGCCAAGCGATCTACCAACGCCCTATCGTGAGAGATAATCAACAAGCCACCTTTAAATTCAAGCAGCTGCTGCTCTAGCCATTCGATAGTCTCGATATCTAAATGGTTGGTAGGCTCATCGAGTAATAAAAGATCAGGATTCTGAACTAACGCGGCACCTAAGGCGGTGCGACGTCGCCAACCTCCTGACAACTCAGACATTAATTTGTCGCCAGGCAGATCCAACTGCTCAATCACGCGCTGAACACGCTGCTCTAAATGCCAACCATCAACCGCTTCAATCTGATGCTGAAGCTTATCCAGCACCTTCATGTCTGCATTTTCAGATGCAGCAAGCTCATCATAATCTTGACGTAGCTTTTGGATATCACCCAAACCTGCTGTAACTACATCACGTACTAAACGCTCATCTGCCGCTGGCATAGCCTGAGGTAATTCTGCGATTCGACACGTTGGCGAAACCCAAAACTCACCACCATCAGCTTTGTGGTGACCTGCAACCAGCTTTAACAGTGTTGATTTACCAGCACCATTCATACCGACCAAAGCAACCCTTTCACCGGGATCAATTTGGAAATCAACGTTATCTAGTAAAGGTTTGGCGCCAAAGGCCATGGATATTTTATCGAGTCGAATCAGAGGCATGATAGGTCAGCTTTTGTTCATTGAGGCCGCTATTCTACTCATTTTCGACAGATATGCATGAAAATGCTGCATTCAGGTAAATTATTATTTAATTAAGCCGCTAAACTATCATATAAATTGATAATGGATTATTCATAGGGCTTGGAAATGAAACCTTTTTGGCAAACAACAACCGGTGTGTTCACTTTAACATCGCTACTCATTACAGCACCGTTTTCAAATGCTTCTATCGAGCAACAACGCGAACAATTTCTGCAAGCAGAAACCTATATAAAACAGAACAAAACGCAATCCTTTAAGAAGGCCCGAAAAGCACTTAATGATTACCCTTTAGCACCTTATTTGGATTATCAGTACGAACTAAAGAGACTTTATAAGTCCAATTCTGGAAACATATCAGCGTTTATCGACAAATACCCAGAGTTACCAATTGCCAACCGGCTCAATCGTACTTGGCTAAATCATCTCGCAAAAAATAATAAATGGTCTACCTACCGCAAGCATTTTAGTAATCATCCTGTATCCAGCGTTCGCTATCAGTGCCACCAACACACAGCGCTGCTAAATGGTAATTCCAAACAGAAAAAGGTGGCTCTCAAGAAAGCCCGTGCACTCTGGATGATAGGTAAATCACAACCCAAAGCGTGTGATCCTTTATTTAAAGCTTGGATGGCAACAGGCCGCCCAACATCCAACGAAGCGTTCCAACGCTTCTGGATGAGTGTCGAGCAAAATGAGATCAAACTCGCTCGCTACCTAACCAAAAAGATCAAAGATAAAAAACAGAAACAACAAGCTGAGCTTTTCTGGAAACTGTACAACTCTCCAGAACTCGTTAGTGGTTCATCTTTAAACAAAATTAATAAAGCACAACGCCCTATTGCCGCAGCTATCGTCTATAAACGCTGGTATCGAAAGCAACCGATTACCGCTACAGAAACATGGATTAATAAGCGCGATAGACTGATGTCGCAGATTGATCAAGATAAAGTTAGCCTGTACATGGGTGAGCGCCTTAATTGGAAATACCATAGCCAAGCGATCAAATTAAGTAAGCTGCTCGACCCTGAATTCCGCATCGAAGAACTGACCGAGCGACGCATTCGAAATGCTCTGGCTAAGCAAGATTGGAACACCGTAGTCGAAGCAATTAGCCATCTAAATGAAGAAGAGAAAAAAGATTCTAAATGGCAATACTGGTCTCTCATTGCTGAAAGGCATCTAAAGCCCGAGACTGATCAGAAAGATAAAATCGCCGAAGTTGCAAAAGACCGAAGCTTTTACGGTTTCTTGGCAGCAGAGTTAAATCAAAGCTCTTTCCAGCTTAATGCTAAATCAGATGCCGTGACCCAAGAGCAATTAGATAAATTAGCCGAGTTACCCGCTGCGGCTCGTGCTGGTGAGTTGTTTAAACTAGGCCGTTTAACCGAAGCCAATCGAGAATGGAATCTCGCCCTTTCTCAGATGGATGATCAGCAAAAGAACCTTGCTGGGTATCTAGCAAATTCTTGGGGTTGGCACCTACAAGCGATTATCAATGCAGCGAAAACTGAGCGTTGGGATCATATAGATCTTCGCTTCCCTTACCCTCATGCGAAACTATTTAAAGAGCATGCGGTTAAGAACGACCTCGATCTAAGTTTCCCTGTTGCTATAGCTCGCCAGGAAAGCGCATTCCTGTATAACGCCACGTCCCGTGTCGGCGCTCGTGGCTTAATGCAGTTAATGCCCCAAACGGCCAAACTTACAGCCAAAAAGCATAAAGTTCCGTATAAGAAAAATGCAGAGTTAGATAAACCTGATATTAATATAACTCTTGGTTCTGCTTACTTAGGTGATATGCTGAAAAAATTCGATAACAACCCTGCCCATGCAGCAGCGGCCTATAATGCAGGCCCTCACCGTGTAACTAAGTGGCTTAAACAACGCGGCGATCTTCCTTTAGACATTTGGATTGAAACTATTCCATTTAAAGAAACACGCAAATATGTTCAAAATGTATTAGCATTCCGGGTGATTTATGACCGTTTAGAAGGTCGACAAGCCAGCTTACTTACCGAAAAGCAAATAGCCTTGTTAGCCGTTAACCAAAGCAAGAAAACCGCTTTATAACCAAAAGTTAAAGAAGAAATCTGTATGACTAATCCTTGCTGGATTGATATTGGCGTTAACCTTACTGATAGTAGTTTTGATAAAGATAGGGGAGATGTAATCCAGCAAGCATTAGAACAGGGTGTTGAACGTTTAATCATTACCGGCACAACGCTCGAAGAGAGCTTACAAGCTATCGAGCTATGCCAAAAACATCCTGAGCATCTCTACTGCACCGCTGGAGTACATCCCCACTACTCAAAAGATCACACAGCTAATCAACTGCAAGAGTTCAACGCGTTATTAAAAGAAGACTGTGTCGTCGCAGCGGGCGAGATGGGGTTAGACTTCAATCGAAATTTTTCTACACCGGAACAGCAAATCAATGCTTTTGAAAAGCAACTTGAAATCGCATGTACACACCGACAGCCTCTGTTTTTACATGAGCGAGACGCCCATAAAAAACAACTAGAGATGCTATACAGCTATAGAGATCATATTCCCCATGCTGTAGCACACTGCTTTACGGGCACTAAGGTAGAGCTTTATAACTACCTTGATCTGGATATGCACATTGGCATTACAGGTTGGATCTGTGATGAAAGACGTGGATTAGATCTACAAAAGCTGGTCAAAGACATTCCTTCCAATCGTTTGATGCTTGAAACGGATGCTCCTTACCTTCTTCCACGAGATATAAAACCGAAACCAAAATCTCGCCGCAACCTTCCAATCTATCTGCCGCACATAGCGACAAAAGTTGCTGAACTAAGAGACGTAGAGTTAGATCAACTACAGCAAGATGTTTATCAAACTACATGCGAATTCTTTGGACTCAATTAGACACACGCTGAAGAAATTCTAGGAGTTTGGATTGATCAAAAGGCCACTCCAGTTCCTCTTTACTCTCTAAATCCAACAACACTGGAATTTTAACACCATAACGTTCAACCAAATCATCGTCGTCTGCAATGTCGACCTGATAAATAGTATACGCCTGCATATCCACAGAAGATGCTATCAGCTGCTCTGCCACTTCACAAAGATGACAACCTACCGTTCCCATCAATTCCAGTTCTCTCACTCTATTTACCCTTGCTAACTTTTTTATTTCAGACCGTTTGACCGGAGACCTTAGCTAAATCACAGAATGCCTACAACCCGCATGCTATAGTCCACAGTCAATGTATATAGCGAAGAAAACCAGATAATACCGAAAAACAACGACGTACGTTTAAACAATGATGAATTGATCATGCAAAAAAACCAACACTGATGGATTAATCATGGTCAAGTTAAGTAAGCCATAGAGCAATTTGCCCAAATAGGCTTATCCACTTAAGACTCTCAACGTTATATAACATACGCCGAAGGCTGGTCTTTTGGCTCCTAGGAAAGCCGACCACGCCCTTTTTAAACAAAATGTCTATATTGAGTTAGATGACATCAAAGATCGCACAGAAGAGTTAAATTCTGTGAGTTTCAGTCCTACAGATTGCTGATTAGGCAAGTGGTACTTGAAAGGTGCAGGTCTTAAACCCTTGAAACATATTCAAGGTTAAAAGTTAATAAATACTCCCTATGCAGCAGTGCATCATTCTGTTTTAAAAGCGCTTTAGTACCAAAGCCCGGATTTAAAGAAAGACAAAACAATCCATAAAGAGACCATAAAGCAGATGCGAAATACAGAAGAATAGAGTTATAAAATTCTGCAACATATAGAGGATATGATTGACGAACGAAACCTGACGAGCAATTAAAATCACCACATAAAACGAGCGTTTTACCTACAATCAGTATGACATTTATTGAACCAAGGCCGTAACACCTTAGTGTGATCGACCAAGGAATACCTTGATACATTGCACCGCACAAGAATATGCTGGACATATATATTCACGAAAACGCAATTAAAAGTTGCGATATTGTGAGCTAAACCGTAAAACTTGTATTTCCACTATTCCATACTCGTTAAGAATATGTGAAGCAGGCAAGATGGAAGGACGGATATGACAAAGAAAGGCGACCCAATGGACAACAATAGCAACCTACTTTCCAACCCTCAGGAGTTTATTGACTACCTGAACACCGAAACCCAGAAAGTATTGGAGATGTTCTCAGCTTCTGGCTGTGATGATATTTTCACTAAGTTCACGCAATCCTGGACAGAGTTAGCTAACCGCTCTTGGGAAGACCCTACCGTTTGGATCCGTGCAATTACTGACTATCAGCAGAGTCAAATGAGCCTGTGGACCAACCTGCTAACAGGTAAAAGTAGCGAATCTGTTGCAGAGCCAGCGCGTGGCGACCGTCGTTTCCAAGCAGAAGAATGGTCTCAAAACCCAGTTTTCGATTACATCAAGCAGTCTTACCTACTAAGTTCCAAACTTCTTCAGGAAATGGCGGCAAATGCGAATCTTTCTGACCAAGAACAGAAGAAACTTGAGTTCTACACGCAGCAATATATCGATGCCATGTCTCCAACCAACTTTGCAATCACTAACCCTGAAGTGCTTCAACAAGCGTTGGAAACTAAAGGTCAGAGCTTAGTTGATGGCCTTAAGAACCTACTAGGTGATGCTGAAAAAGGCCGCATCTCTATGACTGACGAGTCTGCATTTGTTCTGGGTGAGAACATTGCAACGACTGAAGGTTCTGTTGTATTTGAAAACGAGATGTTCCAGCTTATTCAGTACAAACCAACGACTGAAGAGACTTACGCTCGCCCAACAATGATCGTGCCTCCTTGTATCAACAAGTTCTACATCCTTGACCTGCAAGAAAACAACTCTTATGTAAAATACTGCGTAGACCAAGGCCAAACAACCTTCGTTATTTCTTGGTTGAACCCAACAATTGAACAGGGTCATATCACTTGGGATGACTACGTAGAAAAAGGCATCCTAAAAGCGACCCAAGTAGTTCAAGACATTACTAAGAGCGATAAAGTTAACGCTGTAGCATGGTGTGTAGGCGGTACTCTACTAACAACTGCTCTAGCGGTAATGGCAGCACGTAAAGATACGTCTATCGCTTCTGCAACGTTCTTCACGACACTTCTAGACTTCACTGACCCGGGTGATCTATGTGTATTCATTGACGAACAGCAGATTAAGAAACTTGAAGACAAAGTGAATAATCAGGGCTACCTAAGTGGTCGTGAGCTTGCTACGTCTTTCAACATGCTACGTTCAAACGATCTAATCTGGTCTTACGTTGTTAACAACTACCTTAAAGGTCAGACGCCTCCTCCGTTCGATATCCTGTACTGGAACAGTGACTCGACTAACCTACCAGCAGGCATGTACACGTACTACATCAACAACATGTACATGGAAAACGGTCTAACTAAGAAAGACCAGTTAACTATCTGCGGTGAGAAGATCGATCTTGGTAAGATCAAGATCCCTTGCTACTTCCTATCTACAATCGAAGATCACATTGCTCCTTGGAAAGGTACTTTCGAAGGTACCGAACTACTGAAAGGCAAAAACGAGTTCGTTCTAGGCGCAAGCGGTCACGTTGCAGGTGTTATCAACCCAGCTTCTAAGAACCGTCGCAACTACTGGATCAACGGTGAACTAGGTAACGGTGCAGATAGCTGGTTAGAATCGGCTGAGCGTCAGGAAGGTTCATGGTGGCCTCACTGGGCTGAGTGGCTGAAGCGTCGTGCTGGTAAGAAAGTTGCGGCCCCAACCGCACCAGGTAACGATGAGCACAGCGTTATCGAAGCAGCACCAGGTCGTTATGTAGCAGTACGTATCGACTAAGTTAATTAGCAACAAAAAACGGAGCATCTGCTCCGTTTTTTTTGTTTTAGTCCGTTTTATATTTTAGACAGTATCGATTATTCAATCTCAGATCGTAACTTCTGAATATCTGCTTGAAGTTCCTGATCTTCAGTGAATCCCGCAAATTTCTCCGCTTTAGCCAAAGCTTCAAGCGCATCCTCTGTTTGACCTTCTTCAAATAGACGCTGAGCTAAAGAATATTGAATCGACGCTTTATACTCAGTCTCTTTTAAGCTCTCAGCCAACTGATAAGCTTGCTGATAGAGTTCAATCGCATCTTGGTTTTCTTCTGTAAAGTCAGCCAGTGTCTCCCAAAACACAGGGTGATCACTCTTCTTGCCTTTATACTGTTCAGCTAAAGTTTCCAGTTCAGCATAAACCGAATAAAACTCTTTTTCGTTATCCGTCTCAGCCGCTTTCATCATCGACTCAGCAAAAGCTTCAATCTGCTGAAATATTTGTCTGTTCATTAATTAACTCTCCAACCATACGTCTTTGGCCCAGTTCCAAATAGATGGCCACTCGTCTTCAATCGTATCACCGTGTTGCCAAAGCAGGATGGCCGCATCTTGCGTAATACAGTAATAGCCATTCGCATGCTCACAGATCGGGATATACTCTCGAGGCATACCTATATCCCAAGCTGTAGCAGCTAATTCAGGTAAAAAAGTGTGCGAACTGGGATCAGCCACAGTCGCCGGCTCAATAGAACCACAAACGATATCACTTACTTCAAGCAGGAAATGCTTATACTCATCCGGGAGTGAAATCAGAATCTGCTCTTCGATCTCAACAAGATCGTCTTCATCAGGTAGATCTAAAGGTACAGGAACTTCGACATTACGCTCTTGTAGTAACTCAATAATATCTTCCATATAAGCGCTCCTGTTTTAGGCTTTTCAGATTCGCAGCAGACTAGTCGAGCAGACCGGAGAAGTAAATAAAAGAGATCAGTTATATCCACCTTTAATAACTTTAGAGAATAGCTATATACACAAAGACCGCAAACATTACTTCATACGACAGCACTCACGCCAAAATATGTAATACTTTAGAATTAATCTAATCCGAATTGTTAACTCCTTTGGCCTTATTTCCCAAGACATTGCCGACAGAATCCGTATAATTCGCGCCAAACATCCTGCAACCTCCTGAAAATGTCATAAAATTATGTTCTAGGTGTTGCAGAACAAAGAAGTCTCGGGTGATAACAGCTGACTCACCAAAGTCATGACTGTTGCGGCCACAAGCCCCCATCCCCGCAGCTACTTCACAAACCATTATTATTATTAAAATGGCGAAGTTCCTATGACCACAAAATCAGTAGACGTATTGCTAGTCGGCGCGGGAGCTATGAGTACGACCCTTGGCGTCATGCTCAAGCAGCTAGATCCTTCCCTGAAAATCAGCATGATCGAGCGCCTAGATCATGTCGCCCATGAAAGTACAGATGGCATGAACAATGCCGGTACGGGCCACGCGGCATATTGTGAATTGAACTACACGCCACAAATGCCAGACGGCACGATCAATGCCACTAAAGCTTTCGCGATTAATGCCTCTTTCGAAGTTAGCTTGCAATTCTGGTCATACCTCGTAGAACAAAATGCTCTTCCTGAACCTTCTCAATTTATTAACCCTGTACCACACCAAAGCTTTGTATGGGGTGAGAAGAACGTAGAATTCCTTCGCAATCGTTATGAAACATTGAGTACTACGCACCAGTTTGCAGATATGGAATACAGCGAAGATCACTCAGTATTGAAAGAGTGGATGCCACTGGTCATGGAAAACCGTGATCCAAGTGAGAAAGTTGCAGCCACTCGCGTTGCTTACGGCTCCGACGTAAACTTTGGTTCGCTTGCACGCAACATGGTGAACTTCCTAGAAGCTCAGGATGATTTCGAGCTTCTACTAAGCCGTACAGTAAAAGACCTGAAGCAAGACCAAGATAAGAATTGGACGGTCACCCTAAAGAATGACCAAACTGGCGATAAAGAAGTTATCAACGCTAAGTTTGTATTCCTTGGGGCAGGTGGTGGTGCACTACCACTTCTACAAAAAGCAGGCATTTCCGAGGGTAAAGGTTATGGCGGCTTCCCTGTAAGTGGTCAGTGGCTAGTTTGCCGCAAACCAGAAATCGTTAAAAAGCACTTGGCTAAAGTTTATGGCACAGCGCCTATCGGCGCCCCACCGATGTCTGTACCTCACTTAGACACTCGTGTCATCGGCGGTGAACAAGCACTACTGTTTGGTCCATTTGCTGGATTTACAACTAAGTTCTTGAAGAAAGGCTCTATCTTCGACATGCCACTCAGCATCAACCTTGGCAACATCAAGCCGATGCTTTCTGTAGGCATGAATAACATGGACCTTACTAAGTACCTAATCAGCGAAGTTATGCAGTCTCACAGTTCTCGTGTAGACGCACTAAGGAACTTCTTCCCTGATGCAAAAGATGAAGACTGGGAACTGTCCTACGCAGGCCAACGCGTACAGATCATCAAAGAAGATGAGAATGGTAAAGGCAAGCTGGAATTCGGTACCGAAGTAATCTCGGCTGAAGACGGTACGCTTGCTGCTCTTCTAGGTGCTTCACCAGGCGCATCAACTGCAGTCCAGACGATGATCAACATTGTGGAAACATGCTTCGCAGAAAAACTTGCTACACAAGAGTGGCAAGACAAGATTCATGCGATGATCCCATCTTACGGTCAGGATCTGACTCAAGATGCAGCGTTACTAAATAGCGTGCGTAAACGCACTTTATCTACGCTGGGGCTTGATACTATAAAAAAGACTGAACTGCAGGCTGATAGCAGCCTGCAAGATCAAGGCACAGCAGCCTAGTCGAATATAACTACAATGATATAGAGCCAATTCCAAAGCCGGTCTTCTGACCGGCTTTTTTATTTCTCTACCCTTTTCGCTACAATAACCTTTTAACTTTCCCTATCGTTATTACTATGCAATGTCGAGAAAACTGCGGTGCTTGCTGTATTGCACCGAGCATCACCAGCCTAAACAAACCTGCGGGCGAACGTTGCAAACATTTAGACCAGCAAAATAGATGCAATATCTTTGGTACAGATCAAAGACCAAAAGCTTGTGCTGACTTTGCACCTGAAGAAGAATTTTGCGGTCAAAGCAGAGAAGAAGCACTACAGATCTTAACCCTTCTGGAAAGTAGTACTCATTAATCGATACAGCTTTTATGCAATAAAAAAGCAAGCCCTAGGCTTGCCTTTCTATCATGTGCAGGACGGGACTTTAACCCCGTAGCAACAGCTTAAACTTTAACGATGTTTTCAGCTTGCGGGCCTTTTTGACCTTGAGTCACAGTAAACTCTACTTTTTGGCCTTCAGCTAAGCTTTTGAAGCCTTCGCCCTGAATTGCACTGAAATGTGCAAATACGTCCGGACCGCCTTCCTGCTCAATAAAACCAAAGCCTTTTTCGTCGTTAAACCACTTAACTGTTCCAGTTGTTGCCATCTTTCAAAACCCTATTTTGGATAATTAAAATCAGCCGAAGCAACGAAAGATTTCCTGCTTAAAGCTGTTAAATAGAAAAAACAGACAGCATTGAAAGAGTTAGGCTAAGAGTTTCCTTGCCGCAACGTTAAAGCAGCCATGTCTTTTCCGATCATCTGATCATAGCGCTGCTTTGTGTTAATTCAATTCCATTCGTGCGTTTTTTGATGTTTTTTTAACCAAAAAGGATTCTACAATAGTCTAATACTCGACTAATCGGTAAGTGTTTGATTGCCATATCCGCTAGCAAAACAATTTATTAGCGTGATTGAGCCCTTAATTTTTATCATAAGATTTAATCCAACTTCGCTTCATCGCGGTATACTTAAAACCAACACAGGTTCGAGAAAAGCTATAACAACTTAACTCTGCCTCTTTCAGTTGTATCTAAGGATCATCCCCTGAAACGTCTAGAAGAAATCAAAATAATTCTTGCACTTGGCTTCCCTATAGCGATCGCTCAAGTCGCACAAACCTCTATGGGTTTTGTCGATACGCTGATGGCCGGACGTTACAGCGCAACAGATCTAGCCGCTGTGGCATTAGGGTCAAGTATCTGGCTACCCATTTTTATTGCTAGCCAAGGCATCTTAATGGCCACCACGCCTATGGTTGCGCATCTTGTAGGTGCCAATAAAGAAAATGCTAGCTCGGAGACACTGCATCAGGGCGTGATCATAGTCGCCATTTTAAGCTTACTTGCGATCTATGCCCTGCATAACTGCGATCCAGTTCTTGCCTTCATGGGCGTAGAGGAGGAGCTAGCAAGCTTAACCACACAATACCTAGCGGCTATAAGCTGGGGATTCCCTGCCCTTCTGCTTTATCAACTTATCCGCAGCTATATTGAAGGTTTTGGTAAAACGCAGCCCGCGATGAAAATTTCCATCCTTGGACTGTTATGTAACATCCCACTTAACTATGCACTTATCTATGGCGAGTTTGGTTTTCCAGAACTAGGAGGCGTAGGTTGCGGCTGGGCAACAGCGATTGTTATGTGGATTATGTTCTTTAGCGCGTTTATCTATCTAGCTAAGTCACCCACCTTTGTAACGATCAAACCTTTTTCTGGTTGGTCTCTACCTGAACCATCAGCACTTAAAAACTTTTTAAAGCTCGGACTGCCCATCGGCATCGCCCTTTTAATTGAAGTCAGCATGTTTTCGGTAATTGCCCTACTTTTGGCAGATTTTGGTGAGGTAATGATCGCCTCTCACCAGATCACGATCAGCTTTACCGGCCTGATCTTTATGCTGCCTTTAAGTATATCCCTGGCACTCACCATACGCGTTGGTCATCAACTCGGAGCGCAAAAACCTGAAGCAGCAAAATTCAGTGCTGTTACAGGTTTGATTATCACTTTAACCTTGGCAATCTTCAGCTCTTCACTGATGGCAATATTTGCAACGCCAATTGCCGAGCTTTATACCCAAGAAGTTCAGATTATTGAGATCGCCAGTACATTGATCATTATTGCAGCCCTTTTCCAGTTCTCAGACGCCATCCAGATAACTTGCTCAGGCGCACTTAGGGGCTACAAAGACACCGTTGCTCCACTTATGCTAGTGTTTATCGCCTATTGGCTCATTGGTCTTCCTTCTGGTTATATCTTAGGTAAAACAGAGTTGATTACTCCAGCTATGGGCCCAAAAGGATTCTGGATTGGTTTACTTATTGGCTTAACCATTGGCGCTATACTGTTAATTACTCGATTACACTGGAAAAGCAACCAAGTGCTCAGCCAAGCCCAATATCATTAACCTAGTTATGCTAATACGGTTCTCAATTTTTATCATCCTACTAATCTCCCTTAGCGGATGTAGCCGAGATACACCTGAACTAATCTTGGATAATTACCTTTACCGTCTAAGTAACACCCTAGATCTAAATCAACCTCAGTCATACATCCCTGTGACAAGAGTGCAATTCCCGCTTAAACGCGATCGAATACTCAAAACCACAGAGATCCGAGAAGGTCTTTTAGACGTTTTGAAGTTAAAACGTTGTGATCTGCTACCTCTAATCGCAGAGCGAAATAGCTCTCTTGGCAAGGTAGCCAAGCCATCAACGAAATTACAATATGAGCTTAATTTCTATTATTTATTGAATCAGTGCAGACAATCCTTGGGAAATGACATCGCAATTGATACTGAATTGCTCAGAAGAGTTAACGAAATCTATCGCGTCAAACGCGAAAATCTACCAGCTGAATTATGGAATGGAATATTTACTGCTCCAGAGGTAGAAGCAAATTTCAGTCGATCACAAGCGCCCCTTCCGATTACTGATAACAGCAGCAGCCAACAAAGTATCGAAGCCCTGCAAACATTAGTGAATTTAACCGCTAACAACCTTGATCAATTGGGAACGACAAAGCCTAATAAAGAACGTTTAAACCAAGCATTCAAAGTCTTACACAGTAATCGATCTGGCCCAGCAATTATCAGCTCACTTGAAATATTGACCTACCACCTTGATCAAGCCGCTCACTTATTAGAACAACGTAATTCACCTAAAAACCCTCTATGTAGAAACGAAAGTCCAAATAAAACAGCACGCATTCTAGAAAATGTTTTTTATAAGTTTTATATCGGTGAAGTTTTACCTTATTTAGCGCAAACTGACCGATATGCCTCTCAATGGCTCGACCTTAATCTGCAATTGCTGCAAAATCACATAGCACTATCAGTATCCATTCCACAATCAATGGAAACTTATTCAACAACTATACTGTCCAAAACAGCACCTCAAAGCCTTTGGTTGAATTACCAACGTGCTAGGGACAAACATACAAAAGCTTGGCAAAAAACTTTAAAAATTTGTGGCATGATGCCGACACAAAAAGATTAACCGCTTTTGAGCTACGGATTGGACATTGAACCCAGCCTTTAAATCAAAACAGCACAGCAACAACTTAACGTTCAATACTGCGTTTTTTGTATTGCTACTACTAGCTTCAGCTCTTCTACTTACCCAAGTAGATGCTGAAAGCATTCGCCTGAGCAAAGCTGATATTGAAAAATTGGGGAATAAATACGGATCCAAAGCTAAACTTCGACTCGAAACTTGGCAGAGCCTATTAACCGAATTAGCCAATGAGAGTGAAAGTAATAAGCTAGAACGCGTAAATAACTTTTTTAACCAAGTGCGCTTTATCGATGATATCAAACACTGGAAAAAGAAAGATTACTGGGCCACACCCGTAGAATTTCTTATCACCAACGGCGGTGACTGCGAAGATTTCAGCATAGCTAAGTACTACACACTCAAAGAACTAGGCGTACCCGTAGAAAAAATGAATTTAGCCTATGTTAAAGCCTTAGAGTATAACCAAGCCCACATGGTTTTAACGTACTACCCCAAACCGCGTGCAACACCATTGGTGCTGGATAATATTAATGGCGAAATTCTGCCTGCATCAAAGCGCACAGACCTATTGCACGTTTATAGTTTTAATGGTGATAAACTATGGCTCTCAAAAATGGGACGTAGAACTACACTAGTAGGAACATCAGACAGATTAAAGCCTTGGGTAAAACTACAATCTCGTATTGAAAACAAGGATCTTAACCTAAGGTAGGTTTAATGATGAGGAGTATCTATTATGTCACTGGTTAACCAACTTATCGCCGCAATCTTTGCGGTACTCATAGGTTTGGTTTCTGGCACCCTTTACATAATGTCAGAAAGCTCGCGTTCCATTCTCCAAGACCAATTAGAATCTCACGCGCAAGATTCTGCCACCCATTTAGGCCTTTACCTTGCCCCTTATATGGCTGACAACGACAGTGCAACTATTGAAACTGCCGTAAACGCTATTTTCGACAGCGGATTCTACCAGCGCATAATTGTGACTAATGCGGATGAAGAGATTCTGTTCGAGAAAAAGACCCCTGAAACCACCAGTAAAGAGGTACCTGAGTGGTTTAAATCAATGGTACAAATCACTCCACCATCTATGTTCAGGGAGGTAGCTTACCAATGGCAACAAGTAGGGAAAATCTACGTACAAAGCAGCGCTGGTTATGCTTATGATAAACTCTGGAAAGGTGCACAAGATAGCATAATCCTCTTTATATGCCTGTCCATTTTATGCCTGTTAGCCATCAGCTCACTTATTAGATACCTACTTAAACCCCTGCACACAGTAGAACAGCAAGCGATCGCTCTTTCGGAAAAGCGTTATTTAGAGCAAGACAAATTACCGAGTACACGTGAGTTAAAACGCGTAGTGCAAGCAATGAACCGTATGGTTAAACAAGTACAGGTGATGTTTGATGAGCAAGCTAGGAATATTGAAGAGTTACGTAGAAACGCTTATCAAGACAGCCTAACAGGCTTATCCAACCAACGCGCAACTGAAGCCCAGCTCGCCGAACGCCTTGATTACCGTAAAGACTTTGGTAAAGGCACCCTATTTAATATCCACTTATGCAATCTGCAAGAAACTAATAAGCAGATAGGGATGGATAAGACTAATAATTTGCTAAAACACCTAGCCAGCCATCTAGAAGATTTCGCACGCACATCAGATCAAAGCATACTCGGTCGTGTAACCGGGGCAGACTTTATCCTGTTGGTTAATACGACTGATACTGACCTGCTGAAGCTTAAACTGGAACAGTTAGATCAAGAAACTCGTAAGTATCTAGCTCAATTCACTGGTCAAGATATTACAAGCTCAATAATCAGCGTCGGCAGTTGCGAATGTAACGATGAGAGCAACAGTAGCCAATTACTATCTGAAGCCCGAATAGCGAGTAACGAAGCAGAAAAATCCAGAGTACTGTGGAAACAATTCAACTCTTCAGAAAAAACTACAACTCAACCACAGCAATCTGACTGGAAACAGCATGTTGCTAACGCGATTAATCAACGCCAAATATTTTTACAGATTCAAAGCGTATTCAGCAAAAAACCTGGATCAATGCCTATTCAGAATGAGATCTTTGCGCGTATTCTTAACCAGAATAACCAACCCGCCTCTGCCGGTGAGTTCATTAGCGTTGCAAAAGAACTTGGCCTAATGCCCGAGATGGATAGAGCCGTAATCGAACTAGCACTAGAACAACATGATAATATAGCCTGCCCGCTGACCATTAACTTGAGTCATGAAGCCGTAAGCAGTGAAAACTTTAGAACATGGCTACTGGATAAGCTAAAGACTATCAGCCCTGGCGTTAAAGTACTGTTCGAGTTGGATGAAACCAGTGTACTGAACAATATTGAAGGTATTCTAGAGTTCCGTAAGGCTCTAAAATCCATTGGTGCAGAGTTTGGTGTCGACCATTTCGGCATTCATCCTAGCGGCTTCTCTTACCTGTACTCAATACAGCCTGATTACATTAAGATTGATGGCTCTCTGATCCGTAATATCGATCAGAATGATCAAGACCGCTTCTTTGTAAGCAGCCTTATCAGCGTAGCTCATAGCCTTGAAATCGAAGCCTACGCAGAACACGTAGAGAGAGAAAGTCAGCTACAAATCCTTGAAGGACTGAATATAGACGGTAGCCAAGGCTACCTTCACGGCACACCAAAACCCTTAAGCAAAGCTTAAGGGTTTTGTAACAGCTTTACAGGCATAAAAAAACGGCGGTATAACCGCCGTTTTTTTGTATATGCTGTAGAACTTACTTCCGACCAACTAGCATCTCAAGCTTTTTGCTCATACGCTCTTCACGCTCTTGCTCTTTGCGCTTCTCTTGACGTACTTTGTTGATCTCTTTCAACTTACCTTTCGCGTGATCTGACTCTTCTTTAGTCACAACACCAGCAGGCTCACCGTTAATATCTATACGCTCAGCGCCTTCACGCAAGGAACGGTAGTAGTTCAGCGAACGAACATAACTCGCAAGGGCACGTTTGATTTTGTTTTTAGCGACTTTTTCGTCAGCAACAAGATCTTCTTGAATGCCTATTTTTAGAGGCCTAACGTTTTTACGATCAAAGGTTTTCGGATACGCTTCCATCAACTGCTGCAGAGCAGCCATATTTGCAGCACGGTTTTTGGATTTCGCCTTTGGCGTTTTGTTTACTACGTCATTCACCTGATTAGCCTCTGATTGGAAAACTTGCTTTGACTGAGTCAGATTCGCCTCCGCAGAATCTAGCAAATTTTCCAATTGATCAATTAATTGCCTAGTTTTAGTACTTATCTGCTCAACATCCACAGACATCATTCACCCTTACGAATGTAATACCCGTAAAGGTCGTCTTCTACATACTGCTCAACCAACTCATGCCCTAAAAACGTACAGAACTTAGGAATGTCACGCTGAGTAGAAGGATCAGTTGCCAAAATATGCAGCACTTCCCCTGCCAGCATATCCCTAACATGATTATGCAACATCATAACAGGCTCAGGGCAGTATAGGCCCTTTGCATCAAGAATATGGTCGGCTTTGATGTCCGTCATGTTTTATCTCTTGCAGAAAGATGCATATTGTCTCAAATTACCCATGACAGCAAAAGTCATTTAATCAGTAATTAAGCAACTAAAGTCGCTTTTAAAATAAAAATAATCCATTCTATATGTGTGGAACGTAGTTTTAGATGGAGAGATCATATGATTCGAGTACTTATCGAACGACATATTGCCGATGACTTAGGCGAGCACTATGAAAAAGCTGCCCGTGAAACGCTACAATTAGCGATGCAAGCACACGGCTTCATTTCTGGCGAAGCTCTTAAAAATGCCAGTGATCCAAACCACAGGATGGTTATTGCAACCTACAGAACTCTTCAAGATTGGCAACGCTGGGCACAATCCTCAGAGCGCCAAGATATGATGGCGACTCTTAACCCAATGCTAGAAACCGAGGAAAAAGTCACCGTTTTTGAACACTAATATCTGAAACTGCCATCTTATCGCTGTATTTTTATAGCACTCTAAGGTGGCAGGTTATCTCCTCTCGATCATGGTAAAGGTGTTTAGCCGATAACTCATACGCTAAGCCTTCCTGCATAAACCTTTCAGCGATTAGATTTAAACAAGATACAACCTCTTGATAGCGCTGCTTCATTGGCAGTTTCAGATTGAAGATAGCCTCATCGCACCAACCATTGATCACCCAATCAGCCGCCATCCCGGCCGTTTTAATCGGTTTATCTACAACATCACACACCATCATATTGACAGGCTGCACAGGTATAAATTTATAAGCATCTTCTTGAATATGGGTCACCTGCCCAGATTCAATCAACTGATCCTGCATGGGTCCGTTGTCTACTGCAGTAACAAACATACTGCGTTGAACCAACTGCCAGGTCCACCCACCCGGCGCCGCACCTAGATCGACTGCTGTAGAACCATGAGGGATTCGTTGATCCCAATCGTCACGCGGAATAAACCAATGCCACGCCTCTTCCAATTTCAACGTTGAACGACTTGGCGCTTGTTTGGGGAACTTAAGACGGGGTACACCTAGCGACCAAGGCGCAGAGTTGTTCACAGGCGCATAACCCACAAACATTTCACTGCCAGACAAAACGAACAGCAACAAACGATTACCTTTACTATTCGCTTTTTTCTTCAAACGTCCACTTTTACGTAGTTTTTGTGCCAAAGCTGAGCTGAACTTCTTGGAAAAGGTAGCCAGCTCGCGACCATCTGTAGTATCAGGGTATTCTGCCCAAAGATCAGTACAATCAGGAAAATCATTAAGAATCTGTTGTAACTGCGAAATGCGGTCGTCCCGTTCTAATTGCTGGCAATCGCCGCAAACCATCCACTGCCTTACAAAAATCAAACTATTAAAATCAATTTCACCAATAGCCCTCTCTGCATCACCTGGAGTTTGCAAATGGAACTCAACATAACCCTGACCAGACTCTAAGGTGCAGTATCCGTATAGGCCGATAGTAGAGCACTGATCAGTAATCTCCCCTGCGACCTCTTTCTCGAAGCCTGAGCGGCACTGTAGGACTAATCGATTAAAATATGTCAACTTAGCTGTTTCCCGATAATCTGAGCGATATGGTCCATATGCTGAATTTGCGTAAAACCTGAAGCCTTACGTGGTTTGATGTCATGATCACCATCCTCAAACCAATGCACATGGACAGATGCCGGCAAATTGTACTCTGTAACTTCAGGAAGTGAACCCATTGGATCTCTTTCGCCTTGAAAAATATACAAAGGCTTCGATAGATCCTTTAAATGATCAACGCGCAACGATTCTGGCTTTCCACGCGGATGAAAAGGATAACCGAATACAAATCCGGCACTTACAGCTGGATGATTAAGTAGCATTGAAGCAGCACGACCACCCATCGATTTTCCCGCCAAATACAGGGGCTTACCATCCACTACTTGCTCTTCAATCATTTGTGTAAAGTAATCCAGCAATTTAGGCATTCTATCTGGGGGACATCGCTTGCCAGTTTCTCTGATGGTCTGCATATATGGAAATTCAAAACGAACAACCTGCAACCCAAGTTTAGCTAAGCGCTCCGCCATCTGTTCCATAAACCCACTGTCCATTGGCGCACCCGCACCATGTGCAAATAGCACTTTCCCCGCTTTCAAATCACCATCAATTAACATAAACAGCCCCTTAATCAGTCAAAAAATGAGTTTTACCGCTGTTTCAAAGTTGACTTGAATCAACAAACGCTGAGAAAAGCCTTACTGTGCAGCACAAAATGCGACGTTTTTTACGACAAAAAACGCCAAAATCATATCTCTTTTTAAAACAAAGGATTACAACCTATAAAAAATATTCCTTATATTTCATTAAGTTAAAAAACACCCCAACCTAAAAGTATCAAGCAAACAATACCTAGGTAGAAATTTCGCAACTGCGACAAAATGCCTCATTGAATGACCTAAACACATTGAAAATAAGGCCCTATTCCAAGATAATTGCCTGCGAAACTCAAAATTTCCATAAATAGCTTGTTGATGAGAGCCTGACATGAGCACAGCAACTGAACACCCCACCTACAATTATAAAGTGGTGCGCCAGTTCGCCATCATGACAGTAATTTGGGGTATCGTCGGTATGACCGTCGGTGTCCTAATTGCTGCACAGTTGGTTTGGCCAGCACTAAACTTTGATACAGCGTGGCTGACTTACGGTCGTCTACGTCCACTGCACACTAACGCAGTTATCTTTGCATTCGGCGGCTGTGCCCTGTTTGCAACGTCTTACTATGTAGTTCAACGCACCAGCCAACGCCGCCTGATCTCTGATGGCCTTGCAGCGTTTACATTCTGGGGCTGGCAAGCAGTTATCCTTGCAGCAGCAATTACTCTGCCGCTAGGTCTAACTTCTTCCAAAGAATATGCTGAGCTAGAATGGCCAATCGACCTGCTAATCACTATCGTGTGGGTTGCATACGCTATTGTATTCCTAGGTACTGTGAAGATGCGTAAGACATCTCACATCTACGTAGGTAACTGGTTCTACATGGCATTCATCATCACTGTAGCTGTTCTACACATCGTTAACAGCATGGCTATCCCTGTTTCTATGTGGAAGTCTTACTCCATCTACTCCGGTACTGTAGATGCGATGATCCAGTGGTGGTACGGTCATAACGCTGTAGGTTTCTTCCTAACAGCTGGCTTCCTAGGTATGATGTACTACTTCGTACCAAAACAAGCTGAACGTCCAATCTACTCTTACCGTCTATCTATCGTTCACTTCTGGGCGTTGATCGCGACATACATCTGGGCTGGTGGTCACCACCTTCACTACACAGCGCTTCCTGACTGGACTCAGTCTGTAGCGATGGTTATGTCTCTGATCCTTCTTGCTCCATCTTGGGGTGGTATGATCAACGGTATGATGACTCTATCTGGTGCTTGGCATAAGCTTCGCACGGATCCAGTTCTTCGTTTCCTTGTTGTATCTCTTTCCTTCTACGGTATGTCTACGTTCGAAGGTCCAATGATGTCTATTAAGACAGTAAACGCGCTGTCTCACTACACTGACTGGACTGTTGGCCACGTACACGCTGGTGCATTGGGTTGGGTTGCAATGATCTCTATCGGTGCGGTTTACCACATGATCCCTCGCCTATTCGGTAAAGCTCAGATGTACAGCGTTGGTCTAATCAACACTCACTTCTGGCTAGCGACAGTAGGTACGGTTCTATACATCTGCGCGATGTGGGTTAACGGTATCCTACAAGGTCTAATGTGGCGTGCAGTTAACGCTGACGGTACTTTGACTTACAGCTTCGTAGAAGCACTAGAAGCTTCTCACCCTGGTTACTTTGTTCGTTGGTTGGGCGGTATGTTCTTCCTGACTGGTATGATTCTGATGGCCTACAACACTTGGCAGACTGTTCGTAAAGGCAGCACTGCACCAGAAGCTCAAGCTTCTGCACAGGCAGCTTAAGGTCATAGGAGCAGATAGAAATGATCAAACACGAAACGATAGAAAAGAACATTGGCCTGATGATTCTGCTTATCATCATCGTAATCAGCGGTGGTGGCCTAGCAGAGATCGTTCCTCTGTTCTTCCAAACTTCTACTACTAAGCCAATTGAAGGCTTACGTACTTACACTCCGCTTGAGTTTGAAGGCCGTGACATCTACATCCGTGAAGGTTGTAACACTTGTCACAGTCAGATGATCCGTCCTTTCCGTGCTGAAACGGAACGTTACGGTCACTTCTCAACTGCGAATGAGCACGTTTGGGAACACCCATTCCTATGGGGTTCTAAGCGTACAGGTCCAGACCTAGCTCGTGTAGGTGGTCGTTACTCTGATGATTGGCACCGCGCTCACTTGTACAACCCTCGTGACGTTGTACCTGAGTCTAAGATGCCTTCTTACCCATGGTTGTTTGAAAACAAACTAACCGGTGCAGACACTGCTAAGAAGCTTGAAGCACAACGCGCTGTTGGTGTTCCTTTCACTGACGAGCAGATCGCTAATGCCCAGAAAGAAGTTCAGGGCAAATACGAGATCGATGCTGTTGTAGCTTACCTACAAGCACTGGGTAAAATGCATTCTGAATACACTAACAAGCGGTAGTAACGCGTGAGTTACGAAGTTTATGGCCCTTATATACCGGTAATCATGCTGATTACGTTCTTGGCGCTATTTGTTTGGGTGCTTAACCCAAAGAATAAAGACAAGTACGACGATGCAGCCAACATGCCTCTGAACGAACCTGACGAGACAGACGAGATGAAACCGGACGATACTGAGGCCAGTGACGGGAGAATTGAAAAATGAGTGCTTTTTGGAGCGCATGGGTAGCAGTGATTACCCTAGCTGTAATTCTTGGTTGTGCTTGGCTATTGATTGCTACTCGCAAAAGTCAGCCGCACCAAGATACAACTGAAGAAACATTAGGCCATGAATTTGATGGCATTGCTGAATACGATAACCCTCTGCCAAAATGGTGGTTCCAGATGTTTATGGGCACCGTTGTTTTCGGCATTGTTTATCTTATTCTTTACCCAGGTTTAGGTAGCTTCCCAGGTCTATTGAACTGGACTTCTACTGGCCAGTGGGAAGAAGAAATGGCTCACGCTGAAGAGACGTACAAGCCAATCTTCGCAAAATACGCAGCTATGTCTGCAGAAGAGCTACAGCACCCAGACAACGCACTAGGCCTAAAAATGGGTCAGCGTATGTTTGCGAACAACTGTTCTCTATGTCACGGTACAGCAGCAACAGGTGCACACGGCTTCCCTAACCTAACGGACAACGATTGGTTGTACGGTGGTGATGAGAAGACTATCAAGACATCTATTGCTAATGGTCGTAACGGCGGCATGCCACCTTGGGGTGCTGTACTAGGCGAAGAAGGCGTACGTGACGTAACTAACTACGTACTATCTCTAAGCGGTGCAGAAGCTGACGCTGAAGGCGCAGCTCGCGGTAAAGGTCAATTCCAAGCACTATGTACTGCTTGTCACGGTACTGACGGTAAAGGTCTACCTATCCTAGGTGCACCAAACCTAACTGATGACATCTGGTTGTACGGTGGTAGCTTCGAAAAAGTGGCTCACTCTATCCGTGTTGGTCGTAATGGTGTAATGCCAGCGCATAAAGACCTACTAAGCGATGAGAAGATTCACTTGATCACTGCATATGTTTACAGCCTATCTAAAAAGTAATTAGGTAGTTGAACTAAAATAAAGGCGATATGATATAGATCATGTCGCCTTTTTTTTTGAGGATCTATTATAATATTCAACTTTGCTAATACATGGTGAGCGTATTAGTTCTGCTGAGTTTAACTTTCACTGGTGAGTATGTGAGCAACAAGATGAATCAGATCCCGGTTCAAGATGTCACCCCCAAGAGCAAGAAAAAATCCCAAGATTACGACCTATACGCTAAACGTGAGCATATATACGTAAAGCACTATAAAGGTATTTTTAAAAAACTTCGTGAAGCCGCAAGTGTCATAATGCTAGCGATGTTTTTTGGCTTCTCTTGGATTACCTGGGATGGTAGGCAAGCTATTCTATTTGACCTTCCTAATCGACAATTCCATGTTTTCGGCAGCACCTTCTGGCCCCAAGATTTCATCTTATTGTCTTGGCTGCTAATCATTCTTGCCTTTGCCCTGTTCTTCTTTACTGTGTTTGCTGGTCGATTGTGGTGTGGCTATGCCTGCCCGCAATTTGTATGGACATGGATCTATATATGGATTGAAAAATTCGCCGAAGGTGACCGTAACCAACGGATGAAACTCGATAAATCAAAAGGCTGGAGTAAAGAGAAAATACTTAGAAAAAGCACAAAACATTTTCTTTGGATCATTTTCTCTATTATCTCTGCAGTCGCTTTCGTTGGCTATTTCACCCCTATTCGGGAACTTATCCCAAGCATTCTTAACTTCGAGCTAGGCCCTTGGGAGATGTGGTGGTTAGGCTTCCTTGCCGTAGCAACTTATGGCAACGCGGGCTGGTTACGTGAGCAGGTATGTATCTACATGTGCCCTTACGCTCGTTTCCAATCAGTTATGTTCGACCAAGACACACTGATTATTTCTTACGATGAAAAACGCGGTGAAAGCCGAGGAAAACGTAAAAAAGGCTCTGACTATAAAGCCGAAGGCTTAGGCGACTGTATTGATTGCTACAACTGTGTATATGTTTGCCCGGTGGGAATCGATATCCGCGATGGCCTGCAGTATGAGTGTGTCGCTTGTGGAGCGTGTGTAGATGCCTGCGACGATATTATGGAACGTGTCGGTTACGAAAAAGGCCTTGTACGCTACACAACTGAACATCAGCTAGAAGGCAATAAAACGCATATTATGCGCCCTAAACTGATCGGTTACTTTGTCGTCCTATGTGTGATGTGCGTCGTTTTTGCCTACACCGTCTACAGCCGTATCCCGCTCGAAGTTGATATATTACGCGACCGTGGACAGCTATATAACGAAGTCACTTCAGGCGTCATCGAGAACGTATATACCCTAAAACTTGCTAATAAAGAGCAAGTCGATCACAGCTACAAGATTTCAGTCACAGGTCTTGAAGGCCTGGAATATATTGGCAAGTCAGAAGTCACTATAAAAGCTGGTGAGCTGATCGATCTACCAATTAGATTGAACATTAAGAAAAAATACCTAAGCAAAGCCAATAACAATATCACCTTCAAAGTGATGGCAACGGACAATTCCGACATCGTTATAGAAGAGGAAAACCGTTTTATTGGCCCTGCACCTAAGCGCTAGGTCAAAAGAAGGGTCGATTAGAATAAATTCTAGGCCCCTTCTTTTAGAAATAAGGTAGAATAGCTGTCGGTCTGAAACTGGGTGTTCCAGTTTTGGATACGACAGTTTTTTTTTGGGTATTGATACATGAGTGACAGCGACAACAACATCCCCGGCCCATGGTACAAACAGCCTTGGCTTTGGTTTATTTTATCACCGATTATTGCCGTAGTTTTTTACGGAACTTTTTACCTTTACCTATCCATCGTTACACATGACGGTTTGGTAAAAGATGACTACTACAAAGTAGCCCGTGGCCATTTTGTAGATAAAAGTCAGTCTCAAGAAGCGATCGACCTTGGCGTTAGCGGTCAGTTAAATCTCGATAATACAACTGGCGACCTAATGCTGAAATTCAAAAGTAAAGGTGACTACCTTCCAGAGTTCCTAAACCTCAGTATCATTCACCCTACTCACCAGCAATACGATCAGAGTATTCTGCTTAAGCAAGTTCCTGGCACTGAAGCCTATACAGGCAGCTTGAAGAGCCTGCTACAAGGTAAGCGTTATCTGATCCTGAAGGATGAAGCCCGCAACTGGAATCTCCGTGCAGAGGCACATCCACCTTACGATCAGAATACAATTGAGTTTAAACCTGCCCACGAACAATGAGCAGCAACCTTAACTCAGTAAAGTCTGCTGACTGTTACCACTGCGGCCTTACTATCCCCCCGGGTAGTAACTATAGCGCTGTAATTAACGGTGAAAGTAGAGATATGTGTTGTCCAGGCTGCCAAGCAGTCGCACAAACTATTGTAGATAGTGGCTTGGACAATTATTACAAACATCGTACTGAAGCAGCCTACTCGCCGGAACTGAACACTAAGGACCTTCCGGAAACATTGCTTCTAGAGCTTGAGCTTTACGATGACGAAAATGTGCAAAGCAATTTCGTCAAAGCCAACGAATCCAGTGCTGAAGCTACGCTAGTTATCGAAGGTATTACCTGTGCTGCTTGCGTATGGTTACTTGATCACCACATCAGTAATATCGAAGGCGTAAGTAAAGCAAAGGTCAACCTGACCAATCACCGCGCTCGTATTACTTGGGATAAATCCCAAGCAAAACTCAGCAAAATCATGGCTGAGATCTACCGAATTGGTTATCAAGCACACCCTTACCACCCCGATAAAGAAGAACAGCTCTTAGAGCAGGAACGTAAACGTGCAACTCGCCGTCTAGGTGTTGCCGGCATCGGCATGATGCAGACAATGATGTTTGCTATCGCGCTTTATGGCGGTGCTCTTCAGGGCATGGAAGATAAGTACGTCAGCTTTATCCGCTGGGCTAGCTTAGTCATTGCAACCCCAGTAATCCTTTATTCTGCACGTCCTTTCTTTATCGCTGCGTTAAGGGATCTTAAAACTCGACACTTAACCATGGACTTCCCTGTCTCTATCGCAATCGGTGGAGCTTATTTAGCCAGTGTCTGGGCAACCATCACTAATAGTGGTGAGGTCTATTACGACTCCGTTACTATGTTCACCTTCTTCCTGTTGATAGGCCGTTATCTTGAAATGCAGGCCCGCCATAGGACAGGTAAAGCAGGTAACGCGCTCCTCAACTTACTACCGGCTAGTGCTATCAAACTAGTCGATGGTGAAGAGCAATTAGTACCCGCCCAAGAACTGAAGCTAGATGATATTGTTTTGGTCAAACCCGGCCATACGATTCCTGCTGATGGCATCATCATTGCCGGTAGCAGCTCGGTAGATGAAGCAGCGCTAACAGGTGAATACCTGCCTATTCGTAAAGATATCGATGACAAGGTTGTTGGCGGCACGATTAACGTCGAAAACCCGATCACGATTAAAATCACTCAGGTAGGTGACGAGACCAAGCTATCAGCCATTGTTCGGCTGCTAGATCGTGCTCAAGAAGATAAACCTAAAGTTGCTCAGATTGCCGATAAAGTGGCTAGCTACTTTGTAGCGGCTGTTTTAGTCACCGCAACCGTTGTAGCGACTGGTTGGTATTTCGTTGAGCCTGCTCATGCATTCTGGATCACCCTATCGGTACTGGTAGTGACTTGTCCTTGTGCGCTTTCATTGGCCACTCCGACAGCTCTCACTGCTGCCACAGGCACACTGCGTCAAAACGGCTTATTAATCACCCGAGGCCATGTTCTGGAAAGTCTTTCGACGGCAACTCATGTTGTTTTCGATAAAACAGGTACGCTCACCGAGGGTAATCTAAGTCTCCAGGAAGTAGTTCCTCTAGCAGATCATGATCAAGATGCCTGTACTAAGTTTGCTGCTGCGCTTGAAAAACACAGTGAACATCCAATTGCCCAAGCGTTCCATGATCAGCACGGTGATCTCGTAGCAACCGAGATCAAAGCGACACTAGGTCAAGGCATCGAAGGTGTGATCGATAATCAGCGATACCGTATTGGTAAACCTGATTACGCTAGCGAGATTCTAACGCAAAGTCAGCCATCACTACCTGAAACAAGTGGGCAGTGGTTGCTTCTATGTAATGAGACTCAAGCGCTAGCTTGGTTCCGCCTTAATGACCAGATTCGCCGCGAAGCTAAACAGACGATAGAGATTCTTCACTCGATGGGTCTACGTTGCGAAATGCTGACGGGCGATAACTCTTCAGCCGTAGCAGAAGTTGCAAGTCAACTGGGCATAGATACCGCCATCTCTGGCGTATCTCCTGCTGAAAAGCTTGCTCATGTTAATAAGCTGCAAGAAGAAGGTGCTCATGTAATCATGGTGGGTGACGGTATCAACGACATCCCTGTACTTGCAGGTGCGCAGACATCTATCGCTATGGGCGGTGCTTCTGACCTTGCAAAAACTAATGCTGATGGCGTACTGATCAGCCACGATCTATTACGCCTAGCGGATGGTATTTTGCTCGCGAGAAAGACTCAAAGAATCATTAAGCAGAACTTAGCTTGGTCACTTTGCTATAACCTAAGCGCTCTACCATTGGCTGCCTTTGGCTTCATTGCACCCTATATGGCAGCGATCGGTATGTCGGCAAGTTCATTGGTTGTAGTTGGTAATGCGATGCGCCTGAACAAATTAACCCGAGGTTCTGTCCATTCCCATGACAGAGATCAGGGTACTCAGTCGGCTAAGCCTGACGTGGTTATGCAAAATCAGGTAGAATAAGCACATTTGAAAAATAGGGTTATGTAGTTTCAATGGATATAATTTTCCTGCTGATCCCCATTGCCATCTTGTTAATTGGCTTTGCTATCTGGGCTTTTTTCTGGAACGTTAACAACGGCCAGTACGACGATCTAGACAGCCCTGCACATAGCATTCTCTATGATGATGACGAAGATCTGATTCCGGATGATGCTAAAGTAAAACCGACTGACAAAGGCAATGACTGAAGCACTTGTCATACCTACAGCATTCTTATTAGGTTTGCTTGGCGGTACGCATTGTTTGGGTATGTGCGGTGGCATAGCTGCCACCGTCTCCCTCAGCTCCCCTAAGGGAGGTCAAGGTTTCCTACTTCTACTCGGCTATAACTCTGGGCGTATTATTAGCTATGCAACTGCAGGCGCAATTTTAGGTAGCCTGAGTTGGTTGTTAACCGATCCTGTACTGCAACTCGTACTTCGCAGCTTTGCCGGATTGATGCTGATATTCATGGGTCTCTATATTGCCCAGTGGTGGAAAGGTTTAACCCACCTAGAAAGCGCAGGCGGAGTACTGTGGAAGCAGATAAGTCCTGCTGCTAGTAAGCTTCTACCGGTTAGAAATATCGGACAAGCAATCATGCTAGGTGGACTTTGGGGTTGGCTCCCATGCGGCTTGGTTTATAGCACGTTAATTTGGGCTTCAGCAGCATCCGACTGGCTGACCAGCGCACAATTGATGGCGGCATTTGGCGTAGGTACTTTGCCTGCCATGCTGTTAACCGGTGTACTGGCCCAACAAGTTAAACAAATCCTACAGAAACGCCTGACTCAACATATTTCGGGCGCAATCATTATTGGAATGGGCTTATACAGCATCCCATGGCTGGGAATATTCCAACAATAACTGAACACATTTTTCGCAAGAAACTGATTACAGAGGAACACAAACGTGGATAACAATCTGATTAAATGGGATCTGGACTTGATCAAACGATACGACCTATCGGGTCCTCGTTATACATCCTACCCTACTGCTGTTCAGTTTGACCCAGAGTTGTCTCCTAGTGATCTAGTAGCAACCGGTCAAAACTCTGCGGACATCAATGATCCGCTTTCTCTGTATGTCCACATCCCATTTTGTGCACATGTTTGCTACTACTGCGCATGTAATAAAGTGATCACGCGCAATCGCAAAAAAGCACAGCCTTATCTTGATACACTTTATAAAGAAATGGCTCAGCTATCCAAGTGGTACAGTAATGACCGCAAAGTAACTCAGCTACATTGGGGTGGCGGTACACCGACATTCATTAGCCACGAGCAGATGGTCGAGCTAATGGCTGAAATGCGCAAAAACTTTAACCTTCTTGATGACGATAGCGGTGATTACTCCATCGAAATTGATCCTCGTGAAGCAAGCCTAGAAACAATCAAAGTCCTACGTGAGATCGGTTTTAACCGTATCAGTCTAGGTCTACAGGATATCGATCCAAAAGTTCAGGAAGCGGTTAACCGTGTTCAGTCAGTAGAACAAACAGCAGCAATTCTGGAAGAAGCACGCAGACTAGGTTTCCGATCGCTAAACCTAGATTTGATCTACGGACTTCCTTACCAAACGCTCGAAGGTTTTAACGCAACCCTAGATACTGTCATCGAGATGAATCCTGATCGTCTTTCAGTATTTAACTATGCGCACCTTCCAGACCGTTTCCGTCCACAGCGCCACATTCAGGAAGAAACGTTACCAAGCCCAGAAACAAAGCTGGCGATTCTAGAATCTACGATCAACAAGTTACTTGATGCAGGATATGTTTATATCGGTATGGATCACTTCGCTAAGCCGGATGATGAGCTAGCCATTGCTCAACGTACCGGTAAATTGCATCGTAATTTCCAAGGCTACACAACTCACTCAGAGTGCGATCTTGTCGCTATGGGTGTTTCATCGATTAGCCAAATCGGTTCTGTTTACTATCAAAATGAACACGATATGCCTTATTACAGTGCTGCTGTTGATGGTAACGCTCATGCGATCAAACGCGGTGTAAGCCTTACCCAAGATGACATCATCCGTCGCCATGTTATTACACAGCTCATCTGCCACTTTGAACTAGACAAAACAGCGGTTGAATCTAAATTTGATATTGCTTTCGATGACTATTTCGCCAGCTCTATTGCTGAACTAGAAGCGTTTACTAAAGATGGCTTAATCAACATGAATGAAAAAGACATTGTAGTCTCTCCTGCTGGTCGCTTATTGATTCGTCGTATATGTATGGCATTTGACGCATATATACCAAAAGACCAGAGCTCGCAGCGTTTCTCGAAGATTATTTAACTTTCCGTATTTACGGAAATATTACATAATCAGTGGGTAGCCATTCGATATAACCACGACAGGATCGCACTATGAGTGATAACAAGGCAACTGACGGAAAACTACGTAGTCTACAGCAGGTAAGCTGCAACACTTGTAGTCTGAGCTCTTTATGTCTGCCAGTATCTCTGGATATGACAGAGATGGAACGCCTGGACAACATTATCGACAAAAGCCGCCCACTGAAAAAAGGTGAGCACCTTTTCCACCAAGGCGAAGAGTTTGCGAGTGTTTATGCTATCCGCGTCGGCACCGTAAAAACTTACACAATCACAAATGAAGGTGAAGAGCAGATCACGGGGTTCTACTTCCCGGGTGAACTGGTTGGTATGAGCGGTTTTGATAACAACGAATACCCTGTATCCGCGAAGATCCTTGAAACCACAACGGTTTGTGAAATTCCTTTCGAGCGTTTAGACGAACTTTCCGGTCAATTACCCGAATTACGCCGCCAACTGCTTCGTACGATGAGTAAAGAGATTCGTGAAGAGCAACAGATGATGCTTCTCTTATCGAAAAAGAATGCTGAAGAACGTGTTGCAACATTCCTTGTAAAATTGTCTATGCGATTTAAAGCACGCGGTTATTCTGAAACAAGTTTCCGTTTATCGATGTCGCGCAACGAGATCGGTAACTATTTAGGTCTTGCTGTTGAAACCGTAAGCCGTATTTTTACCCGCTTCCAGAAGTCCGAACTATTACAAGTTGAAGGTAAAGAGGTTCATATCCAGGATCTGGATAAACTTTACGAACTATCTGGCGAGTGTCCTGCTAAGGACGCTGAAGAACCTGTAACTGCTCAATGTGGCAAAGGTACTTGCAGTTAGCCCCTACAAATAAAAAAGCACCGATTGCTTACGCAACCGGTGCTTATTTAGTCGCACAATTAAGTAGCCATCTCAATGTGTAACCCAACGCATTTATTAAAGCTTTTGCTGCGCAATAAAACATTGAGCTGTGTCAAAACCTGCTGTTTCTAAGGAGTTCTTCATGTCATATGACGAATGTTATGTGAAATCCGTAATTCGTACGATCCCAGACTGGCCGGAGCCAGGCGTTCAATTCCGTGATATCACTCCACTATTTAAAGATCCTAAAGCGCTTCGCATGATCTCTGATGCATTTATCCAGCGCTACATTGATAGTGATATTACGCACATTGCGAGTATTGATGCTCGCGGCTTCTTGATCAGCTCTATCATGTCTTACCACCTGAATATTCCTTTGGTTCTCGTCCGTAAAAAAGGCAAACTACCGGGTGAAACCATTCATCAGGAATATCAGCTTGAATATGGTACTGCGGCTGTAGAGATGCAGACTGATGCTGTAAAGGAAGGCGATCGAGTTTTAGTATTTGATGACCTGATTGCTACAGGTGGCACTATCTTAGCAGCGTGCAGTCTGATCAAAGAACTTGGTGCCGAAGTATCCGAAGCAGCAGCACTAATCGACCTGCCTGACCTTCAAGGTTCTAGCAAAATCCAAGATGCAGGCGTACCTGTACATACCCTGCTTGCTTACGCAGGTATCTAGGAATACCTGCGCACAAGTCTGACGGCAGCACACTCTAATCGCTGCCGTCAATTATTTCTCCTTCATATCCCACCAGCTAATTTTTAACCTCTCTTTTATTTCAGACAAATATAGATTTTCTCTTCCATCGAGTACAAATCTTGCCTACCATGCTCTGCCAATTTTTTCGTTTTCTGGAGCTGCTATGTGGTTTAAAAATGTAATTTTCTATCGCCTAACCGAAGCATTTGAATACACTCAAGAGCAGCTACAAGAAAAACTAATTGAGCACACTTTTCATCCATGTAAAAGCCAAGAACTAAGCCGTTATGGCTGGGTATCGCCATGTCACTTATTGGATGATGTTCACGCGCATCAGGTACACGGCATGTTTATGCTAGCTGCACGCAAGGAAGAAAAGATCCTTCCCGGCGCCGTTATTAAAGAAGCCGTAGGTGAAAAAGTTGCGGTAATCGAGCATGAACAAGCACGCAAAGTGTACAAGAAAGAACGCGACCAACTTAAAGACGAAGTGATTCTTGATCTATTGCCTCGTGCCTTCAGTAAATTCCAGCAGACCACCGCTCTAATCAACCCAGCTGCAGGCTGGATTGCAGTTGATTCTTCTAGCCATAAACGCGCAGAAGAGCTACTAAGCCATCTTCGTGGCACTTTAGGTAGCCTGCCAATCGCACTGCCTGACGTAAACCAATCGCCTTCTGCAGTTATGTCTCATTGGTTGGAGCAACACGACAGCATTCCACAAGGTTTTGAAGTCCTAGATGAGTGTGAGCTACGTGATAACGTCCTAGAAGGCGGCGTAATTCGAATCAAAGGCCAACAACTAGAAGATGAAGAGTTTGTTGCTCACCTAGAAGCAGGCAAGCGTGTCGTAAAACTAGCCCTAGAATGGGATGAACAGCTCAAGATTACTCTACAGGAAGATCTGTCCATTAAACGCCTGAAACTGAGCGAACAGCTACAGGAAAAAATGGCTGACGAAGCAGCTGAAGATGAGATCGCTCAATTCGATGCAGATATGGTTCAAATGGGCCTAGAGTTCAGCAAGCTATTCCCTGCCTTAATTGAAGCCTTTGGCGGCGAAGCACAACGCCCTTAATCATGGGCTAACTGCCTCAGCTTAATTTATAACTCTGAACGACAAGTGGTAAGGTTATAAATTAAGCTTTCGTAGCCAATATGGGCAGACCAGATGGATTACGCACCGGAATACACAAAGCGCGAGAAGATAAAGCTCATTATCCTGTTTATGGGTTTAGGTGCAGTTCTCATAGCCGCTGGCAAGTTTTGGCTATTCCCATCTATCACCCGCCTTGCAGAAAAGCCTCACTGTTACAGCCTGTTTGGCCTAAACGGGGCTGATTATCTTTGGCACCTTTTACTGATTGGATTGCCTATTTCGATCTTCCTAATCCTAGCCATAACTATGCTCCCCATGGCGATCAAAGGGTTAATACAAGCGCAATTCCCACCTAAGGGCTACAAAGTATTTAAACCGACACCTATTCGCAAAGGGATAACAGGGCAGTTCATGGCTGGCCTCTTGATGTTTGTCATTGCCTCTCCCCTGCTTATCGCAATATATGGAGCCAATCAGTTGGATAAAATGCCAGAAATAGAGATCCCTCAAGATTCCATAGAGCTTTGCTCCCATATCCATACGCAAAACCAAACCTCTACTAATCATTAAGCCCCTATAAATTTAGCGTTTATATAGTTCTAAATAAGAATATTTACCAACACCACAATCTGGTTTAATAATCATTATTATTTGCATTATCAAAGCAAGGAATACATAACGATGAATATTAAAACTCTAAGTGCGGGCCTAGCCTTTGCAATTTGCGCAAATTTTGCTGGCGCGGCTGATCATACAGTCATGATGAAAAACTCAGGTCCTGACGGCTCTATGGTTTTTGAGCCTGCCATTTTAAATGTAGAAGTAGGTGATACCGTTACATTCCAACCAACAGATCCAGGTCACAATTCTGAATCAATCAGCAACCTAATTCCTGCTGGCTCTACAGGCTGGAAAGGAAAAATGATGAAAGAAGTTTCTTTCACAGTGGATAAAGAAGGGGTGTACGTATACAAATGCCGCCCACACGCAATGATGGCAATGGTCGGTGTTGTTGTAGCGGGTAAACCAACAAACTTAGAAGAAGTTAAAACCAACGCGGCTGAACTAAGCGCCACGTTCGTAATGAATAAAGATCGCTTAACGAATTACCTAAACCAAATAAAATAAGCACTTTATTTTCAGATAGTAGGGAGATCCAATAACACTCCCTACTATTCCGAATGATAATCCCCCACCGTAGTAAGCCCTAAGCTAGTCCAAGCCTGCATGCCTCCTCGATAGTAATTCAACTTATCTTCAGGGTAATCTAGCTCCAACAACGCCCAGATAAAGGTAGGTGTCTGTCCGCACCAATAACCGTTACAAAACGCAGCAATTGTTTTTGCCTGACTAAAATCCCAAACACCATCTTTGTTGATTGCTCCCAACTCTTCCAACGTATCCGAAAGAGTTTCAGGATCTTTTAACAGCGTGTATGGAATATTGGTGCTGCCCGGTATCGTCAATCGGTAATGCCAGCCCTCAGTCCGAGTATCAACAATTAAAATAGAGCTATCTGTTTGAGCTTGTTGTAGATACTCAATAAATTCTCTCTCGCCAATGGTCTCCACTTCATAAGGTTCGAATGGAAACATTGGCTGCGGTGTACCACTGGAAGTCGTGATATACAGCTCATGGATAGTATTATCAGGATTTTGATTACGCTTAATCTCAATAGACTCCTTTTCATGTTCAACCACAAAGGAGAAAAGTTCGGGTGTGATCATCACCCTATTACTCTGTTCAGCAGCGAGATACGGCGAAATCAATAAAATCATCCACACCGTAATAGATTGCTTAAATCGACTAAGCATCGTAAAACCTCAACTCTTATAGATCAGATACAAAAAAGGAGCCTTAAGCTCCTTAGTAATATCAATTTATTGCAGAAATAAACAGCGTGCTATTTCATATCCAACAGCATATCTATCGAATATTTAGACGCATCAGCATCTAAAGAAAGCTTCTCGCATTCAACCAAAAACTTATTTTCACGCTCTTTACTATCGCTGTAACCAAACTCGTTACCATCTAAGCTTTGCAGTTGCAGAGTAGCTTTATGATAGAAAGCTAGGACAATCGCTGCCGTAGCATCACCTCCTTTCAGACGCTCTTCCCAACGATGGCGATGGTTTTGAATCTTAAGCGCCTGTTTCTTCAGGTTCCAGCCGTACCGAAGCTCATCAAAATACGGTTTTTTAGCCACTTGGGTAAAGATAATAATGGAGATAGCTAAACCAATTAGCACCCCAGTTAGGTTCACCATCATATTCTCGCCTTCAGCATCACCATAGTAATGACGTAATACGGCACTCAACCCTAAACCTATTACAGCAAAAATCAGACTAAAAACGATACCTACCTTGCGCTGCTTTTGCTTATAAACAACTTTATCAATTTCTCTAAGTTCCACGAATGTACCCTATTACACTAGTTAACCTGTAGATTACCTTACAGGCGTAATATGAACCGAATTAACTTGCAGTCAAAATCTGCCAGTGTAGACTTATCGCCTCGATTTTAAAGGCCCTTTCTACCACAATCTGATGTATTCCGTAAAAGAGATTTTCTATAGCTTGCAAGGTGAAGGTGCGCAAAGTGGACGCGCATCAATTTTTTGTCGTTTTTCTGGCTGTAATCTCTGGTCAGGGCGCGAGCAAGACCGTGAAAAAGCTATCTGCGATTTTTGCGATACTGATTTTATTGGTACCGATGGACAAAACGGAGGAAAGTTCGCTACCGCAGCTGAACTGTGCCAATTTCTAAAAAGCTTCTGGCCAGATCAGAACAACGAGAAGCCGTACATCATCTTCACCGGTGGTGAACCTGCGCTGCAACTCGATCAAACCTTGGTGGAGGAGTGCCACACAAATGGTTTTGAAGTTGCCATCGAAACGAATGGTACGAAGCCACTACCCGATAATATCGATTGGATCTGTGTGAGCCCTAAAGCCGATGCCGAAGTAATTATCACCCAAGGTGATGAGCTTAAATTGGTTTACCCGCAACCTTTAGCGCAACCGGACCAGTTCGAACAACTTAGTTTCGCGCACTTCTATCTACAGCCGATGGACGGTCCTGCACGTTCAATCTACACAAAAGAAGTGATCGACTATTGCTTAGCCCATCCCCAATGGAAGCTCAGCTTACAGAACCATAAAGTGCTAGGCATCGACTAACCCCCTAGCACTGCCCTTTACACAGCTGGTCAGAGCTTACTTCTTAATGTTGGCCAGCCCCATTCAATCCTATACACTCCACTCCAAATCCAACACTTTAGACTAAGGTCTACATATTTTTATCAGCATAAAATAACGACTTTTAGTATGGAAAAACCTGGCCCCCTTAAAATATAGGGCCTTACAAAGGCTACTCACATTAGCTGTGGATAACTTTGTGAATTAAGACTTTAAAACGTCATGAAACGCCCATAAATCAAGGCAACCCAATAAACTGATCATTTTTTAATCAGCATATTTTTAATCCTTAAAATTCAATATGTTATATAAGTCAACACAGGAATATTAAATTTCAATATTGTTTTTTGCACCCATATAGTGCGGCTGTTTATCCCACAGTGAACAACATTTTTCTGGAATAAAACGGAACATCTGCTACAGCCTAGTAATAACGGTAACCATCAAGGAAAATTCAAACAAGACAATTGCACCAAATTTGGACTTAACAAGATCAATGGCAATGTAAAAAATATTGCCTGAATCAAATCAACTTGTTCAAGATTGAGCATATTTTTTAACCTCTAACCTGCTAGGCTTTACAAGGATGATCTCAAGCGAGTTACGATCAACGTTATGCAACGAACAGAACAGGAAATTAAAGCAGCAAACACAGTGACCTGGGTCGGCGCTGCAGTGAACGCCGTACTTGGATTGTTTAAGGTTCTTTTTGGGGCTCTATTTCATTCAACCGCCTTAGTCGCAGACGGCATCCATTCTCTATCTGACCTCATCACGGATGTTATGGTCGTATTGATATTAAAAGTATCAGCCAAAGGACCTGATGAAGATCATCCATGGGGCCATGGACACTTTGAAGCATTTGGTACTGTTATCCTTGGCAGTATCCTGATTGCTGTCGCGGGCGCAATGGCTTACGACAGTACATTAAACCTAATTGAAGCCTCTGAACTGCTACTGCCCGAATGGCCAGTTCTGGTAATCGCGGCACTATCCATAGCTGCTAAAGAGTGGATCTATCGTTATACATTGCAGATAGGTAAACGGATAGATTCAGCTCTCTTGATTGCTAATGCATGGCATAGCCGAACTGACGCACTCTCATCGATAGTCGTATTTATTGGTGTTGCTGGTGCTATGGCTGGTTTTATTTGGTTAGATGCTGTCGCGGCACTGATTGTCGCAATTATGGTCGCTAAGATCGGTTGGGATTTAAGTTGGAGCAATCTACAACAACTACTTAGCACATCCATTCCAAAAGAAGATATCGATCGTTATAAAGAACAAATTCTATCAATAGAAGGCATTATAAATGTCCACAGTTTTAAAACCCGTACCATGGGCAATAAGCATGTCATGGAACTTCATATTCAAGTTGCGCCTCATCTCAGCGCCTCTGAAGGACATTACATCGGAAACAAAGCCTGTCAGCGTCTACAGGACAATCAGGAGATTGGACATATTATCTTCCACATCGATACCTATGATGACGAAGATCTCGATATTGCACCACCAGAAACGAAACTACCGTCAAGGCGCGACGTAACTCAATCTATCGATCAATATTTTTCATCGATATTCCCAAAAGCAGTGCCATATCAACTCTCTCTTTATTATTATGGCCGCCATATTGATATAGAAATATTATTAAGCCTTGAACAGCTCCAGCTTTTACGTCAAAACGGCCACGATGAAGCAACGCTTATATCTGGACTTAAAGCAGTATTAAACCAAACACCGACTCCATGGCTTGGAACAATCTACCTAGCAGGCGGCATTAAGCAATGACAGAGTTTTACCCTCAAAATCCCTACATCAGTCATGAAATTGAGATTAAACACAGCCGCTTTATTACTCATGTCGCTCACACACCCAATCTAGAGAGTGCTCGAAACTTTATTGCCGAGATACAACAACAACACCCTAAAGCAAACCATAACTGCTGGGCATATATCGCTGGTACCCGTAGTTACCTTCAGTGCTGGAACAGCAGTGATGATGGCGAACCCAAAGGTACGGCTGGTAAACCTATGTTGAATGTTCTTGAACACAGTGATCTATGTGAAATCACCGTCGTGGTAACGCGATATTTTGGAGGGATAAAGCTTGGTGCCGGTGGACTTGTTAGGGTTTATAGCCAAGCAGTACAAGAAGCTCTCAAAGTATTACCAATAGAGGAACGCATCCCTCTATTTCCTTTCGACCTATATCTTCCCCATAGCCTTGTAGGTGATATTGAGCAATTATTAAAACAAGATCAGATCAATATTCTTGATCGTCAATGGAGTGAAGAGCTACATATTCAGGGGGAAGCAAGCGCTACGGCATTAGATCAACTTAAACAACAGCTGACCTCGTTTAAACATCTAACTCGTTATAAAGACTCTGATACACGCTGGTAAATATATTTGTACAAGACACATTTAAATTTTCCTTTAATTTATCAATTAGATGAGAAGTAATTTCTTGCATTTTCAACTAAGATGCTTCCCGAAGAGAATTGTACAAATTAAAAAGCTAAAAATTCCCGAACACCTGATTACATGGGCACTTCCAACTAACTACCAACTTAAATAAATTAAAAATCACAGCAGAATTTCTTGAAGATTTATTGAGCTATGCCGATACTACTTTCAAAGAAATTAGGCATCAGTAAAGGATTTTTTCCTCCTCAGCGGTTCCCAAATTCAAACAGTTGTTTTACAGTTACTGAGTTGCCGATCAAGATATGAATTGTACTGATTATCATTTACAATTCTCATGTAGTAGCGTTCGTTCAACCAAATAAAGCGATAGGGGAAGTATGAAGTTCGCTGAAAATAACAATCAAGCTGCCGAGTACCTTCGTCAGGCAGTGCCATTAATGGTTAAGCATAATATACCGCCTAACCCGCTTAATTATGCTCTGTGGTATACGTACGTTAGTGATCGTGTACCAGAGTTAAATGTGCAACTTGATAAGACCCTAACGACATACGGAACCTGTCCTACCATGCTTAGTGAACAACTGTTCCGCGAGCATATGATCAAAGATGAGATTAATGGGGCTGATGACGTACAGGCCAGTCTAATCGGCCTCATTAATGACCTTCATGAACATGCAGGTAACGCAGCCGAGAAAACTGAGGATTTCAGTAATGTTCTTGAGGAGAGCTTAGAAGCACTTCACCAAAACGAAGACGGTGAATCTAGTCTGCCAATTGAATCAATCATTCATGCACTTTCAGACCACACCAAATCGGTCAGTGAAACTGCCCGCCTATTTCAAGAAAGAATGAATGAAGCTCAAGCGGAAATTCAATCTCTAAAAGAAGAACTTAACAAAACCCGTCAAGATGCTAGGGTCGATCCTCTAACCAATCTATTTAATCGTCGCGCTTTTGATGCTGAGATTAGTCAACTAGCCGGCGTTAATGATCCTAATTTAATTGCCTCGTTTGTTCTTGTCGATATAGATCACTTTAAGCGCTTTAACGACACTTATGGTCACCTTATGGGTGATAAAGTGTTGCAATATGTTGGTAAGCTATTAAAAGAAGTTTGCCCAGAGCCAATGTTGCCAGTTCGCTTTGGCGGCGAAGAATTTGCAGTTTTAATGCCGCAAACAGATAAAGAAGCGGCGGCTGAATTAGCTGAGCAGGTACGTCAAAAAATTCAAGCAATCCGAATCAAGCAAAAGAAGTCTGGTGATATTATCAGCTCTATCACTGCATCATTTGGCGTTTCACAATTTACTATTGGTGAATCCTCTGAGCAGTTAATTGAACGTACTGACAAAGCACTTTATCAAGCAAAAGATGGCGGCCGTAACCAGGTTGTTATCTCCTCGTAAGATTTGAATACACCTCATTCGCTGGAAAAAGGAAAGTAGGGGCTACGCTGTGGCTCCGAACCCCCAGCCCATTTATTAACTGCTAATTCTTCTTTCTCCATTTCGATTCGCTAAGTTTTAGGCTTATCTCAAGCAATTCCCATTCAAAAGTCAAAATCAATGAAAATGCAAAACTATTTTACTTCATTTCAATATCATAAAAGGAACAATCAAAATTTAATATCTACTATAGCTAAGCACATTTAGATTCCACAAAAATAAATTATTACAACTCAGCTGGTTTTATCCGTTTTAATTAGCCACCTGCGCTTTATCTCAGCCCCGCAGTTGTATAGCATATTCCACATATTCCTAAGCTTGGTTAGTCTTGGATACACCTTAATGAAGTCTAAGATTTTATTTTTCTTATCTTGTTTTTACTTCACCTCAGTTCAAGCAGAAGACAGAATTCACATATTTGCAGCCACCTCTTTAACAGCACCCCTAGAAGAACTGTCCGCCAAGTTCAGAGATAAACACCAGCACTCCCCCTCTCTGACCCTTGCCTCTTCCTCGGTACTGGCTCGACAAATCACCCAAAGCGCTCCTGCTCATCTCTATATTGCAGCGAATCAACGCTGGATGGATTATGTTGAACAACAAGGAGCTATCAGGCCAAACACACGGCGAGCTCTAATCAGCAATCGGCTGGTTATCGTTGGTAACAAAGATCATATAATTGCTCCGTTCAAATTTTCCGAAGCAATCAAAATTGATCAAGTAATTAATCAACGCTCTCGCATTGCAATTGGCGACACCAATCACGTTCCTGTTGGCATCTATGCGAAGGAGGCTTTGCAATCTGCCAACCTATGGCATGAGTGGAAAAGCTATTTTGCTCCAACCAACAGCGCACGATCGGCATTGGCCCTAACTGAGCGAGGCGAAACCCCAATGGGTATCCACTACAAAACCGATATTCTAGACAAGCCTCAGCTCAACATACTCAGTGAGATCCCAGAATCAATGCACAGCCCAATCATCTATGAAGTTGCTAAAATTGAGGGTAAAGAAAATGCTAGTACCTCATTATTTTATGAATTTCTATTTAGCGAAGAGGCAAGCAACGTTTTTAAACGCTATGGTTTCAAAACGTTGCAAGAAAAGTAATCCATGTTCATAACAGAATACGAGTGGGCCGCACTATTATTGAGTTTAAAAGTATCACTCACATCCGTTCTGTTTAGCCTACCTGTCGCCATTGGCGTAGCTTGGATACTCGCGCGAAAAACATTTCCGGGTAAGACCTTATTAGATGGCATTGTTCATCTGCCTTTAGTCCTCCCACCTGTTGTCATTGGTTATCTGTTATTGATTGGTTTTGGACGCCAAGGCTGGCTCGGTAAGCCACTTTATGAACTTACAGGACTTAGTTTTAGCTTTAGTTGGCAAGGTGCAGCACTAGCCGCAGCAGTGGTAGCCTTCCCGCTAATGGTGAGAGCTATTAGGCAAGGTTTCGAAGCGGTTAACCCAAAACTTGAGTATGCTGCCAGAACCTTAGGCTCTTCACCGACAAAAGTGTTTTTTACCATCACCCTGCCCTTAACACTGCCCGGCATATTAACTGGGATAATTTTGGGCTTTGCACGATCCTTAGGTGAGTTCGGTGCCACCATTACTTTTGTATCCAATATCCCTGAGATCACGCGTACGATCCCGCTCGCAATGTACTCCTTTATTGAAACGCCAGGTGCGGAAGTCCAAGCGGCTCGATTATGCGCCATAGCTATATTCATTGCTCTCGCTTCCCTCTTAGCTTCTGAATGGCTAACACGAAAAGCCAAGCAGAAACTTGGAGGTACACATGCTTAAAGTTGCGCTAGACACCCAATTGGGTGATCTCAAAATGGAATGTGACTTTGAACTACCCCACAGTGGTGTCACAGTGATCTTTGGGCGTTCGGGTGCAGGAAAAACGAGTCTGATCAATTATATTTCAGGTTTAATAAAACCTCATAAAGGCCGCATTTCATTAAATGGCCGTGACCTAACCAATACCGAAACTAAACGCTTCTTACCGCCGGAGAAACGTAGTATCGGCTATGTGTTCCAAGAAGCACTGCTCTTTCCACACTACAGTGTTCAGGGAAATCTCCTTTACGGTTCAGATTACACGCCGGAAGATGAAAAATTCCAGAGTGTTGTAGAAATGTTAGATATTCAAGCACTGCTACACCGTTTGCCTAACACCCTGTCTGGCGGTGAGAAACAACGAGTGGCAATTGGGCGAGCACTGCTTTCTGACCCTAGCTTGTTATTAATGGATGAACCTTTAGCCTCACTGGATCTTCCTCGAAAAAAAGAGCTATTACCCTATCTAGCGAAGCTAGCAACAGAGGTCGAGTTACCCATTTTGTATGTGACCCATAGCCTCGAGGAAATTATCCAACTAGCGGACTATCTCGTTTTATTAGACCGAGGAAAGATTCTTCAATTTGGTAACGTCGAAGAGGTGTGGTCCTCCGAACAGATGCGGCCTTGGCTATCTGGTGACACAAGAAGCTCGTTGTTCAATGCCAAGCTTGATCATCATCACCCTAAATACCCGATGTCCTGCCTAAATATATCCCATAGTACTCAATTGTGGATGAGAGCTTTAGACATGCCTCCAGGCACGCCTTTACGAGTAAGAATTAAAGCTAACGATGTCTCTTTATCAAAAGAGCAGCCACAACAAACCAGTATTCGTAATATATTACCCGCCACAATCATGCAGATAGATGAAGAATCATCTCATCAAATTGAGGTAGTTTTGAATATTGGGGGTTGTAAGCTGTGGTCACATATAACGTGTTGGGCTTTAACGGAACTTAATCTCCAAGTTGGGGACAAAGTATATGCTCAAATCAAAGGTATTAGTGTAACCCAAGAAGATTGGTCTGGACTGTGATAGATTAATTTTTAACGAACACTCAATATTGCGAACTAATGTTAATTTTATTGTCTTCTTAATTTCGTGTTTAATGGACTAATGACTACAACAAAGCGCACCATAATTCACTACTTGATCGCAATGACGCTGTTCTCTATCTACGGCGTTCAAGTCTGTCCATTCTTAGATTCTCTTACCTCTGCGCAGTTGCTATTACCCATCTTAGTCACCTTTATTATTCAAGGCAGCCTTAGGTACCTGCTTGAAGGTCAAATTCAAAAACAACCGCTTAAAACCAAGGTAAGCTTCCAGTTCAAAGTCGATCTAGGTTTATTTGTCGGCTGCTCTATACTACTAGGCCTATTCAATACACTGATATATGAGTTCCCATTAGAAAGCGCAGGTAAAGTGCTAGTCGGCATGGGAGTGCTTGGTTATATGATCTCTTGTGATCTCGCCCTATTCAAAGAGCACCAACTCGCCCAATGCTTACAAGCTCAAAAAGAACATTTGGAGCCAGACGGTTCTCCTTATCCGCTCACTAAAAAATTCACTTGGTTTGCAACGATCTGCGCTATCTCAGTAATCGGTGTTGTGTTCTTAGTAATCAATAAAGATTTGGAGTGGCTGATCCACACGGGCGACAGCATTCCACTAGAAACTTCACAGCGCTACATTTTGACTGAGATCGTCTTTGTCGTAGGTGTCATGATGGCTTACATCTTAACTATCATTATGGGCTATGCCCGTAATCTTAAATTCTTTATTCAAGCCGAAAACAGCACCCTCGAACAGGTCTCCCTTGGCGAGCTAAATACAGAAGTACCGGTCACTACCAATGATGAATTTGGTTTGATGGCACAGCACACCAATCAGATGATCAGTTCACTGGCGCAACGTACAAAAGAGCTAAACATTACCCGTGATGCAAGTATCTTAGGTTTAGCTAGCTTGGCAGAAACCCGTGACAACGAAACAGGTGGGCATATTCTACGTACGCAAAACTATGTGCGCGCTTTAGCCATTAAGCTACGCCAAAATCCTAAGCACACTGATTATCTAACGTCAGAAACAATCGAACTTCTATACAAGTCAGCACCACTACACGATGTTGGTAAAGTCGGTATTCCAGATAGTATTCTGTTGAAACCAGGTAAGCTGACAGACGAAGAGTTCGACATTATGAAGCAACACCCACAAATTGGTGCAGATGCTTTAGAGGTCGCCGAGAACCAGCTTGGAAGTAACTCTTTCTTAAGAATTGCCCGTGAAATTAGCTTAACACATCACGAAAAGTGGGACGGTAGAGGTTACCCGAATGGTCTACAAGGTGAAGAGATTCCTCTATCTGGTCGTTTAATGGCGGTAGCTGATGTCTATGATGCCCTCATCTCTAAACGCGTCTACAAACCTGCATTCAGTCACGAAAAGGCTAGAGATATTATCGTTGAAGGTAAAGACAATCACTTTGATCCAGAAGTGGTCGAAGCCTTCTTAGCCTTAGAAACCGAGTTTAAAGAGATTGCCGCTCAATACAGCGATGAGAATACCGTTGCCGCATAAGCTATAAATAAGCTTATGCGTGTAACGAAAACTGCTTATGCTGTTGATCCCATAACCAAAGGTTGTCATCTGTAATCTCGACGCCACCACGCCAAAACGAATAGTGATTTCCTTCCTGCCAGTGACGCATCCCTTGAAGTGCCTCAGCTCCTGCTGCAGTTAGGGAATACACCGCCGGCTCACCATCGGTCACACTCACGTAGGGTTGATCAGCTTCTATCAAGCAATCCAACTCATGTTTGACCGACAAGTCTCCCATAAAAGGATCCACTTCTAATCGCTGTAAATGATGGAAAATTCGCTGGAAAGTCGCCGGGCCTGACAGTATTTCGTAATAACGACTTTGCGCTGTCACACCTTCTGGTAGTCTGCCATGCTGTTCCAGCAAAGCTAGATGTACTTCCAATGCGGGCAGCTCATCCGGCGCTTTTAAAAGCGTCAGAAGAAGATAAGTCTGAGTTAAAGTTAAACCCGTTTCTAAAGCCGGAAATTCACAGCAAAAGCGTCTTAATGCCTTTTGCATATAGGGCCAACCTTTTACCGGTTCAGATGCATAGTCAGCTAATCGCTCAGGGCTAGCAGCCGTTAAAGCAGACCATATATCAGTAGCTAACTTGAGTTGCTCTCCAGTGAGTGACTCTCGCTGTGGATAGAGGCCAACCAACATATCCGGGGTGAGGTTACCTAAGCCATGAAAGAAAGGAACTGCAGGATGATCATCAATACAAATTATGGACAGCTTCGGTAATTGATCGAACTGTGAATAGAGATGCTGACAAACATCTAACAACTGCAGTTGATCATACAAATCGTGTTCGAACCAAAAAACGATTTCATCAAATTCTGCAGCACGCGCTAAGACCTCATCGCGCTCGGTAAAGTCTTTTGTGACAAGCGTTTTTGGATCATCAATATCCAAGTCACTGTTATATAACAGTTTAGTCAAAAAACTGATCCGCGCTTCACGATTTAACGCCGGCTCGCTTAAAACGGGGCCATCATGCAACAAGTCCCGCCAACATAGTACTTCGCCATCAATGCCTTCTGCTTCCTGCAGCATATCCCCGGCGCAATCGCCATTTGTGATATGTAACTTCACTCTCGACTCCTTGAATGATTAATCAGAACTCCCCAGACTGATCTACAGCATAAGCGATTTTTGCCTTTAACGTTAGGCTTCTGGGATAACCGCTAATAGATCAGTCACAGCTAGATCAATGCCCTTTTGGCTTAGCATCGTACTCACCTGCCCACGGTGATGGGTCTGATGATTAAAGAAGTGCTGCATCAAATAACCAAAACGCTTTTCAAATTTATTCCCCTGCATATTGCAGTAAACCAAGGAGTGGTTCAGATCATACACTTCAATTTCATCGCACAACTCAACAATGGCGCGGTCCAACAAATAACGTGCATCACGCAGTTCTTCAAAATCGGAATAAACTACCGTGCTTAGTTTGGCTGGAGGTTCCATCGCTCTTACTTCTTCTAAACTTTTGTAAGCTGATGGATGATCGGCAAAACGTTTTAACCAGATAATATCACCCACTAAGATATGGTTAAGCGTCGCTAAAATAGACCCAAAAAACGCTCCCTGATCTTTACTTACTTCTCTGTCGTCAAGCTCACTAGTGGCTTCGTAAATGCTTTCATTCATCCATTGGTTATAGCGAGCCATCAGCTCAAACTGGTCTTTCAGTGTCATAGTTCCTCCTTAGAATCCATCCATTTAAACAGCAAAAGATGACAACTTATAGAAACCTTACCAATAAAAGGTAGAATGCTGGTTTTTCTTTTCAGGTTAATCTTATGCTTAACGTTCTAGTGATCGGCTATGTCTGGCCAGAACCCAATTCTTCTGCTGCCGGAACGCATATGCTGTCACTGTTACGCCTGTACAAACAGCAAGGCTGGGAAGTCACCTTTGCCAGCCCAGCACAAACTACAGAGCACATGATCAACCTAGATGATGAAGGCATTGCTCACTGTAATATCCAACTTAACAGTGACTGCTTTGATCAGTTCGTCAGTGACCTTAATCCTGATATCGTGATGTTCGACCGTTTTATGATGGAAGAGCAGTTTGGCTGGCGAGTAGAAAAGAACTGTCCGAATGCCCTGCGCATTTTGGATACTGAAGATCTGCAATGTCTGCGTAATGCCCGTCATCAAGCCGTTAAGCAAAACCGTGAAATAACGCTAACGGATCTATACTCAGACTTAGCCAAACGAGAGATCGCTGCAATCTATCGTTCAGATCTTTCGCTCATCATCTCAGACTACGAAACAGAGCTATTAAAAGAGCAGTTCTCGGTACCAGAACGACAGTTCCATCATCTGCCTTTTATGCTCAATCTGGATAAGCTTCCAGAGCAAGTACCAAGCTTTGAAGAGCGCGCTCACTTTATGATGATCGGTAACTTTCGTCATGCGCCTAATTGGGATTCTGTGCTGGAGATGCAAAGGCTGTGGCCGCAGATACGCCAGCGCCTAAAAGAACGCGGCGAAACCGATGCTGAGCTACATATCTGGGGATCTTACCCACCACCTAAAGCCACAGCACTCAATAACCCTAAGACCGGTTTCCTTATCAAAGGCTGGGCAGAAGATGCCTACGATACATTTCAGTCAGCCCGCGTTTGCCTAGCCCCGCTACGTTTTGGCGCTGGTATAAAAGGTAAGTTACTGGATGCGATGGTCTGCGGTACGCCAAGCATAACGACGTCTATAGGTAGTGAAGGAATGCTGTCTGATCCTAGCCAATGGCCGGGAAGCATTGCTGACAACGATGACGCCTTTATCGAAGCTGCAGTAGAGCTATATCTAGATCAGCAAGCATGGCTACGCGCTCAGCAAAATAATAAAGCACTGCTAAAAGATAGGTACGATGGTAACCAAACAGGGCCAGCTCTGATTTCACGTATCAAAGCGCTGCTGGAAAACCTAGAACAACATCGTCTACAAAACTTCACTGGGGCCATGCTGAATCACCACAGCCTTAAAAGCACCCAATATATGTCCCAATGGATCACGGCTAAAAATAAGCTGGAAAGCACGCTAGAAAATCAAGAAAAGTCATAAGACTGTCACAGTTCTACTTTACTCTGCTAAGATTTTTTAGATGAGAACAGGACAGAACATGGACAAGGTTTGGGAAGTCTTTTGGCGATTCCTACTCTTAGGCTGCACCAGCTTTGGCGGCCCTGCTGCACATATTGGCTACTTTCAAAAAACCTTTGTACAAGAGAAGAAATGGATCGATCAGGATTCCTACGCAAGGCTAGTTGCCCTTAGTCAATTTCTACCGGGACCTGGTTCAAGCCAAGTGGGTTTTGCATTGGGCCTAAGACAAGCGGGCCTTTATGGCGGTATTGCTGCATTCCTCGGCTTTACACTGCCCTCTTTCCTCATTCTCTATCTACTTGCCACAACCGATACACAAAATAGCGGTAGCTTTCTGACAGGTGCCGTTCATGGCCTCAAGCTGTTAGCCGTTGTCGTCGTTGCTGATGCTACGCTGAGCATGCAACGCAATTTCTGCAAAGATAACCGATCACTCAGTTTTGCTATCTTTACCGCTGTGGCTCTTCTAATAGCTCCGTCATTGTGGACACAAATGGCCGTACTGCTTATTGCTGCCGCTGTAGGCATCTATCTTAAAAAGGCGGAACCGACTCCAACTAATAAAGATCCAGAAGCAGCTATTGAACATACTGAACAACCGGCGACACTGCCGTTAATCATCTTCGGCTTACTGTTTATTTTGATGCCTCTATTCGCCCTCGTTTCTGACTGGGCAGCACTCTTTAATGCGTTTTACCAAGCAGGCAGCTTAGTGTTTGGTGGCGGCCATGTAGTCCTTCCACTTCTACAACAAACCCTTGGCGAAGCGGTGGATCCAGACCGTTTTGTCGTCGGTTATGCTGCAGCTCAAGCTATCCCAGGCCCGATGTTCACCCTCGCAACTTTCCTTGGTGCAGATATGCAAAGCAATGCAGCGCTGATAGGAGCTATCGTTGCAACACTCGCTGTTTTCCTACCGGGCTTCTTACTGGTATTGAGCCTTCAAGGTGCTTGGGAGTCATTAGCGGCAAAACCTAAAATTGCGGGTGCCGTTTGGGGAATCAATGCAGCGGTTGTGGGTTTGCTGCTTTCGGCTCTATACCAGCCGGTTTTTATCACTAGTGTAACCTCCGGATTAGATATGGCATTGGTTATTATCGGCTTCTTTACCCTACAGAAATTTAAGCCGCCAATCTTGGCGCTTGTGGCAGGGTTTGCAATCGCTGGATGGGCTTTCTTCTAACTAGCTTCTTTTTAAACAAAAGATTGTTCAAATAAGGCTGGCTTTTAGATGGTAAGAGTTCAGCCTACATCAAATTTGTTTTTCCACCTCAAGTTCGTATGTCATAAATTTTCTTCCCATCAGCTCGCTCTCGTATACATCTTTCGACAGTTTCTTTAAGAATTTATATTCAGGTCGCGTGTGAAGGAAATGAACAAAGATCGTTTTATGGCCCAGCTCTTTAGCCCAGCGCATGATTTCGCGAAATATTTGCTTTCCTATGCCCCAATAGCTGTCATCGATGACAATAGCGATCTCATATTTTCCTTGTTCCAGCTGAATGCCACACCATCCTGCTAGCGTGTTCTTAACCTTGATAGCTCTAACCCGACAACCCTCGACAGCATCAACCTCTATTTTCTCCTGAATCCATTCAACCACCATATCAAGGCTAAACAGCTCATGATCAACCAGATGCTCCCGCGTCGATCGCTTATTTAACACAGGTAAAAAATCTAGCGGCTCAATCTCGGTGAATTTTACGTACTCTAAGTACTGCATATGACCTTCATTTTTCAACCAACTCGATGGAGCTGAAACAGCTTAATCTTTCGCGAAGTTAGATGAGGCTCTTCGATAATTATCTGTAATACAGTTTAGTTATAAAAAAGCCGATGTATTTAACATCGGCTTTTGGTTTTTCCCGTAGAGGGGAAATTTAGTTCGAACTTGGCTCACGCATAGTGACAAACTCTTCAGCAGCTGTTGGGTGGATACCAATCGTGCTGTCGAAGACCTCTTTCGTAGCGCCGGCTTTAAGTGCGATACCGATACCTTGAATGATTTCACCCGCATCAGGGCCAACCATGTGAACACCCAGTACTTTGCGACTATCTGCATCCACCAGCATCTTCATAAAGGTGCGCTCTTCACTGCCGCTGATTGTATGTTTCATCGCACGGAATTCAGATTTGTACACTTCAATATTGTCGTACTGTTCACGTGCCTGCTCTTCGCTTAAGCCGACAGTACCGATATTAGGCTGACAGAACACTGCTGTTGGGATCAGGTCATAATCTACTTTCTGGTTTGCACCTGCATATAAGTTACGAACCAGAGCCATACCTTCTGCAAGAGCAACCGGCGTTAGCTGAACACGGTCGATTACATCACCTACAGCATAAACAGATGGCACATTAGTCTGGAATTCATCGTTAACCACGATAGCGCCGTTTTTACCCTGTTCGATACCCAGCGCTTCAAGACCCAAGCCCTGAACCTTAGGGTTACGACCCGTTGCATACATGATCTGATCTGCTTCGATTACAGAACCATCAGTCATGGTCGCAAGCAGGGAACCATCAGCTTGTTTCTCAATTGATTCAATATTGTTGTTAAACTGTAGATCCACGCCTTTCTTCGCTACCTCTTTAGCAGTGAATTCACGGATCTCGTTATCGAAACCACGTAGGAACAGATCACCACGGTAAGCCAAGGTTGTTTTTGCACCTAGGCCTGCAAAGATGCCGGCAAACTCAACAGCGATATAACCACCGCCTACAATCAGAGCGCGCTTAGGAAACTCTTTTAAGTAGAACACTTCGTTAGAGCTGATGATGTGCTCTTTACCCGGAATATCCGGAATGTTCGGCCAGCCACCTACAGCAACCAGAATACGCTCAGCAGTGTATTGTTTATCGCCTACAGCAACCGTGTGTGCATCAACCAATGTTGCGCGACCGTTAATTAGTTCACAACCCGAGTTCACCAATAGGTTTTGGTAGATACCGTTTAGGCGCTCAATCTCTTTAGTTTTATTGTCACGAAGGGTCGGCCAATCAAACTCCATACCTTTGTGAGTTAGACCAAAACCTGCTGCCTCTTCAAAGCTTTCTGCGTAGTGAGATGCGTATACAAACAGCTTTTTAGGTACACAACCTACGTTTACACAAGTGCCGCCAAGGTGGCGATCTTCTGCAATGGCAACTTTAACACCCATGCCTGCTGCCATACGTGCCGCACGAACACCGCCTGAACCCGCACCAATTACAAATAGATCAAAATCGTATTCCGCCACAATCGGCTCCTTTTCTTGTGTCAATCTTCAATGTGCTCACTGTACTGAAACCTGTATATGAAGGCCAATAAAGAAAGTTAAACACCCCAATAGAATTTACTAATTCATTATGAGTATCCATCCGGCTAAATGTTCACTAAAATCCATTTTTTATTTTTGTTCAGGATTGCGGCCTTATGAAACTGATTTGCTTTAACGTTAACGGACTACGTTCCCGCCTTCACCAGCTACAAGCGGTTATCGATAAGTATCAGCCAGACGTTATTGGCCTGCAGGAAACTAAAGTGCATGACGAAGCCTTCCCAATGGCAGATGTTGAAGCGATGGGTTACCACGTAGAGATCCACGGTCAAAAAGGTCACTACGGTGTTTGTCTGATCTCGAAAAAGCCATTGAGCAATGTACAGAAAGGCTTCTTAACTGACGAAGAAGACGCTCAGCGCCGCATGATCATGGGTGACTACGAGACTGACGAAGGCAACGTAGTGACAGTTTTGAATGGCTACTTCCCTCAAGGTGAGAACATTGAGCATGAAGTAAAATTCCCAGCCAAGCGTAAGTACTATGCTGATCTACAGAGCCACTTAGAAACAAACTACACACCTGATCAGAACATTGTGGTGATGGGCGATCTGAACATCTCACCAGAAGATAAAGATATAGGTATTGGTGAGCCAAACCGTAAACGTTGGTTAAAAACTGGTAAAGCCAGCTTCCAACCAGAAGAGCGTGAATGGTATGGCAAGCTAACGGGCTGGGGCTTAACTGATTGCTTCCGTCATCAAAACCCAGATGAAGATCAGGTATTCAGCTGGTTTGATTACCGCTCAAGTGGTTTCGATGCTGAGCCAAAGCGCGGCCTGCGTATAGACGGTATTTTGCTAACAGCACCACTGCTAGAGAAATGCACTGACTCAGGCGTAGATTACGAAATTCGCGGTATGGAAAAACCATCTGACCATGCGCCAATCTGGGCAGAGCTAAGCGTTTAATTCAGATTTTTTTTCAGGGCTGGCTTACAGAGCAGAAGTAAGCAGCCCTATTTAAGGTAGATCAAAATACTTAGCATCCATCTCACAAAATTCTACCAAAGCATCATGAGCAAGTTGACCATTCGGATGCGACATTCTTAATAAGCGCTTCACCCGTTCATCCAGATGCTGGTAAGAACTTTTATCTCCCGTTCCTAAAAACCTAAAGCCCATCTGCCAACGGGAAAACTCCCGCTCTGCTAAATTGTCATTGGTGTAGATGATATCCATATCTCTATGGCGCGTATCTGCTCTGATATCTGCCGCGATCTGCTTTATGGACGCTTCCGGCCCTTCTAACACCTGAAAAAATAGCGGAGGATCAAATAGCAACAAACCTGTTAACTCCAAGCGTTTATTTTTGGTTCGAGCCTGATTCATCAGTTCCCTTAAGCCCTCTAAGGAAAACTCATTGGCCTGATGACTGATATAAACAAACTGATGCAGCATCCATAACCTCAGCGACGCAGTTAATTCCTGATAAAATCAGGCTAGCTCAAGAGCAATCTTCTGATAGCGACTTCTGTTAGAATAGCTCATCACTTTATCTTCCACCTTGAGTTATCACTTCAATATGTCGTTTTCTGCGCTCGGTCTATCTGATTTTCTGCTATCTGCACTGTCTGATTTAGGCTACGAACAACCTACGCCTATTCAGCAACAATCTATCCCGGTCACTCTTGAGGGAAAAGATGTTTTAGCTGCAGCAGAAACAGGTTCTGGTAAAACCGCTGCATTTACACTACCGATTTTACAAAGCTTAGCGACAGCCCTACCGCCACGTAATAACTTAGTTACCGCGCTGGTATTGGTGCCTACGCGTGAACTGGCAGTACAAGTGGAAGAAGCGATCCGTCAGTACGGCCGTAACTACCCTAGGAAGCTTAAATCTCTGGCCATTTACGGTGGCGTATCTATTAATGCTCAGATGCAGGCAATGCGTGGTGGTGCAGATATTGTGGTTGCAACACCTGGGCGACTAATCGATCTATTCGAGCGTAATGCCGTTGATCTACGTACCGTCAGCACCCTAGTACTCGATGAAGCCGATCGCATGTTGGATCTAGGCTTTGCTGATGAGCTGGATGACATCCTTGATGAACTGCCAGAACAACGCCAAAACCTGCTGTTCTCCGCAACCTTCCCAAAAGGTGTGCAAGAACTTACTGACGATTTTCTGGATAATCCAGTCAAAATTAAGATCGAGCAAGAGAGCACAATCCCAGAGCAATTGGTTCAACGTGCGATTGAGGTCGATCATAACAACCGCACGATGTTGTTAAAGCACCTGCTTAAACAGCAAAACTGGGCGCAGATTCTAATCTTTGTTGCCAGTAAACGTACCGCTAACAATGTCGAGATGAAGCTTTACCGCTCCGGTATTCAAGCTAAAACCCTACATGGCGATCTAACGCAGAAAGAACGTAACCAAGCGCTACAAGAGTTTAAATCCGGTGAATGTAAAATTCTGATTGCTACAGACCTTGCAGCTCGTGGTATCGATATTCCAAACCTACCTTGCGTACTTAACTACGACCTGCCTCGTGCCGCCGCCGATTACGTTCACCGTATTGGTCGTACTGCCCGTGCAGGTGAGATCGGTGAAGCGATTTCCTTTGTCGATCACGAAGGCGACGCACACTTTAAACTGATCGAAAAGCGCACTCAGCAAAAAATACCCCGCGAGCAAGTCGAAGGCTTTGAGCGCTCGAAAGAAGTACCAAAAGAAGTGCTAGCAAAAAAAGGTAAAGCGCCGGTTAAAGGTAAGCGTAAGAGCAAGAAAGACAAACTACGTGAAGCGACAGCCGCTGCAGAGAAAGGCAGTGTAAATCCGTGGAAGGGTAGAAGCTAAGAACATGTTAGGGTCAGGGCTGAATCGGCTAGGTTCAGCTCTTCTAATCAAGAACTCTAAGATAGAAATCAGTGAGTCTGGATACCCTCATCCACTTTCGAACATAAATCGTCGGCATACTGCTCAAGCGCCGTCTCGTACATCTCTTTCCAAGAACTAAAGCTAGTATGGGTTTTAATTACCCTATCCAGTTGCTCATTTTTAGTATCAGGGTAAAGTGCTGACTTCATTTTGCATTTATGCAGCATTTGCCATAGATTAGTGAAGCAGCTATTTCTAGACACAAAAGCCCTAGGAAATAGCCTTTCAAGCTCGCCATCATCTAGATACCCATCTTCAATTCTAGTCATCGCAAACATCCTTATCTTCCAAACAATACACACACAAAGTGTAGGCTTAAATTACTAATTTGTGCCATGAAACTTAGGTACTCGCCCAAAAGGCTTAAAAATATAAATATACTGCAGTAAAAATCTGGGTTGAATCGGTTTAGTTCAGCGCTATCAAAACCATATAAAATCTCATGCACAATACATATGAAATTACATATATATGATTTTCCGTATATAATCTAAACTCTCTTTCTTACCAACAAGATTAGGTTTAGCTTTATGGGTATATTCGAACGCTTTCTCACCCTTTGGGTAGGTGTCTGTATTCTGGCGGGTGTCGTACTGGGAAATCTAATCCCAACCTTCTTTGAACAGATCGCAGCGCTAGAATTCGCTCATGTAAATCTGGTAGTAGCGGTGTTTATCTGGGTGATGATCTACCCGATGATGGTGCAGATCGACTTCACCGCGTTACGAGATGTTGGTAAACGACCAAAAGGTATCGCGCTGACGCTAGTGGTAAATTGGCTGATTAAACCCTTCTCAATGGCGCTCTTGGGTTGGCTGTTTTTCCGCGTCCTGTTTGCAGATATGGTCGATCCAGAAAGTGCCAGTGAATATATCGCAGGTATGATTCTACTGGGCGTCGCTCCATGTACCGCAATGGTGTTTGTCTGGAGCCAACTCACCAAAGGCGATCCTAACTACACCTTGGTTCAGGTATCGGTCAATGACGTGATTATGGTGTTTGCCTTCGCACCGATCACCGCCTTTCTTCTAGGTGTGAGTGATATCAGTGTGCCGTGGGATACCCTACTGCTATCCGTCGTGCTGTACGTATTATTGCCGCTAATTGCTGGCATCTGGACACGGCATAAACTGGAAAAAGCAGATAACGGCCAGCGTCTAGAATCGTTTTTAGCCACGCTAAAGCCTTGGTCGATCCTCGGACTGCTAGCTACTGTAGTTCTGTTATTTGGTTTCCAAGCAGAAAAGATCATCAACCAACCACAGTCAATTTTGCTGATTGCTATCCCGCTGCTCATCCAAACCTACGGTATTTTTGCACTGGCCTACTTTGCCGCAAAGTGGATGAAGCTCCCGCATAACATCGCAGCTCCTGCTTGCATGATCAGTACCTCTAACTTCTTTGAGTTAGCAGTAGCCGTGGCGATCTCGCTATTTGGTCTACATTCCGGTGCAGCATTAGCAACGGTGGTGGGTGTATTGGTAGAAGTGCCAGTGATGTTATCGCTGGTGGCGTTTGCGAATAGGACTAGGCATTGGTTTCCCACGGCCTAACGGCCGTGGCTGGTGGCTGGTAATATTGTAAATTTCCGGAAATATAAATCTTCTTTATCTGCTAATAAATCTACTCTTTCCTCTACTTCCCACCCCCACTTCCCTCTGTCAGTATTAAGCCAACAAAGGAAATCGAGACTAAAAGTGCTCTGCCCTCAATAGCCCTTTTAGTACAGGTATTATTTAGCAACAAGGACCTAGTTCATGAATCAAATAGAAAGGATGAATCTTGTTGGCTCAATTGCTTGTGAGCTGCAAGAACAGATGAACACTACCAGCATCAATACATTCCTTTCAGGCTTTTGTATAGCTTGCGAAGACGTATCAATTGTCCCATCGAAACGTACATATGTTGAAGAATTACTTAAATCCGCTGCAAATGAAACCGTCATTGAAATAGCTAGCCAGCTTGGACTATATCGCACTAAAACTATTGCAACAGAAAATTTGGCTAGTTATCTCGAAGCTGAAGGATATAAAGCAGCTCATGATGACTTTGAGCGCGCTATAGCTTTCATTGATACAGACCCCGAACAAGCCATGGGAAGTGCTTCTTCAATCTTGGAAAGCATATGCAAGGGTGTGCTTGAAAGGCTAGACAGAACTATCCCAAAAGACCAAACCCTTAAATCTCTCGTAAAAGCCACATATGGGGCTATGGACCTTTCTCCAGAATCACACGCAGATCCTGACATAAAACAAGTTTTGGGAGGCATTGCGAACGCAGCTGTTGGCATTGGGGTAATTCGCACTAAACATAGTAGCTTTCATGGCCGTACTGATTCACAAAAACGCTATCGTTTGACTGCTCGTCACGCTCGATTGGCCGTTGGTAGTTCTGCTGTTCTAGGCTGCTTTCTTATTGAAACTTATCTAGAAAGGTTCACAGCAAATGCTACATAAAAAGGGGATCAATTTTGTTCCGAGCTTGCAGCTCCTCCATTGGATTGACCAAGCTATGCTTGGCCAGTCCATTCTCTCGCTGGGATTACCCGGAGGGAGTCATGGACACTGTTGAAGAGTATTTGAGTAACGACAAGGCGATGCAAAGCCTAACATGGCTCGCAATTAGGCACAGTGCATGGTGGGATACCCATTCAAGCGGTCAATCCGTCCGAGCTAAAGGTAACGCAAATAGGGTTATATGGTCGCCATACTTCAATGAATACATACTACCCTTCGGGAAAAGTGGTAACAAATTCGTCGTTGGTAAAGCAGCTAAGAATATAATCCGTAAGACCATATTACTGCTAAATAATGATAATCCTCCTAACTTAGATGAACTTATCGATAGGCTTAAAAGCGAAGTTACATCATCTGTGGCAAATCACGAAAATGACTTTTACTACGACTATCCGACTAGAGGTGGTAAAAATCAATTTATGGAATTTGGGAGCCACTCGATAGCAATAGAGCAATTTATTCTTGTTGTGCTCGAGCTATCGAAGCAATTAAGTCGCTATGGAAAAAAGTATGAATTCTCATAAAAAACGGCCGGAATTAAAGGGGGCCTTAGCCCTTTAATCTTCAGTTTTTTGTCCTCATTTTATTAATTTTAAAGATCTCTCATGGACCAGTTAGATTCTGTTTGCCCAATATTTCGTGATAAAACTGATGAAAGATTTTGTCAGGAAGGGTCTGGCGTACTAATAGAATTTAGAGGCCATACATTTTTATTAACTGCCGCACATGTTATGGACCAGTTAGAGAGTGCAGACCTTCTAATTCCTTGCAAAAACGACGAAATACGGTCAATAGAAGGCTCTTATGCCTACATTAAGTCTTCTGGAGATCGAGAAAATGATAAGTACGATTTCGGATATTTCAAACTCGATAAAGAATTTGCCTCTAACATTAATAAGCAGTTCTACGTTGTGAAGGAGCACGAGTTCGGAATTGAACTGGTTTACGCTGAAAAAGAACTTTTTTCCTTTGTAGGATACCCTCACAGAAAATCCAATGTGTCAGGCGAGCTAGCCACTACAGAGTCCTATGCATATGGAACTTATCATGCGGACTTATCTGAATATGCACAACTTGGTTACAAGTTAGAAGATCATATTGTTACAAAATATAATCGCAAAAACTCTTTTAATCCCAAGGCCGGTCGCGTAGAGCTTTCAGTGTTGCCACACGGGATAAGCGGAGGGGGTGTATTTATTTGGCCAGTTGATACTCACATTCCACCCAGAAATAGAAAGCTTGTAGCTATAGGCCACTCTTGGAAAACAGATGGGTACTTCGTTGCAACGAGGTTAGAAGTATTTCTTGAAGCAATACTGAGAAATAACCCAACACTTAGAAAAACTAAAGCAACAAAATCAATCGAACAATAATTGGAGCCCGAAGACCTTCTCATAAGTTATAATATAACTTTTCTTGTCAGCATTAAGGCTCTACCCCATGTCATTTAAATTTTTTTACACCGACTACTCTACTGATAAGCATGTGCGCTCGGATGAGGCTGTATCTGAAACCTTAGAGAACGTGATTGAGCATATGCGTAGTATGCTGAATGAGCCGGATAACTTTATCGGTTTGATTGATGAGAACAATCTGATGCTGCAGTTTATGGTTGAGGATGATGGTTCGATTCTTGTAGATGTACCGATGCATGAACGTAAAGGTTCGTTTACTAAACATGCTGACCTGAACGAATCAATTGAGATTGTGCGCAGTCTGAATGATGAGATTGTATGGGAAGAGATCGACGGGCTGCAGTTTAAGAACTGGTAATCCGAATATAGGAAAACGAAAGACGAAAAACGGATCGCTTATAAAGCGATCCGTAGCGCTAGACCAATCATCACCAAACCACTCACTTGATCGATCTCTTTGGCCTTTTTCTGTAGGGCTTTGATCACTTTCTCTTTCGATAGCACTACCGCCACGCTGCATAGCCACAACATATCGATACATACCACTGTACCCAGATAGATCAGCTTTTCGGTCACCGATTGATCCGCCGATACAAACTGCGAGAACAGTGCGATGAAGAACAGCGCCAATTTCGGGTTTAAGACAGAGATCATTACCCCGTCGCGTACCGCTTCTGAATATGGGCCTACGGTTTTATCTTTACCGAAGTTAGCATTGCCTTTTGAGCGGATCGCTTTTAAACCAAGCCATGCTAGATAAAGCGCGCCAACATAAGTGATCACTTGGTAAAGCATAGGGTGTTCCGATACCACAACGCCCAAGCCCCAAAGGGTTAAGATCGCCCAAACCGCTACGCCAGTTGAGTGACTTACTGCGGTAATCACACCATGTTTACGGCCATTTCCTAATGTCTGACGCAATACCACCGCCAAGCTTGGGCCTGGAGACATAGTGCCTAATAGACATACAACAACAAATGAAAGCCAGATGGCCAGAGTCATGGGAGTCACCTCGATCAGTAGATGGAGGCATTGTAGTTAGCTGAAAGGAATTAAAAAAATGCAAATATCAAATACCGACTATGATTTAAAATCATACCCAGTTTGATAAGTGCTATTCCGTTGCATGAGTGTCGATATGCATCTCGTCACGGAGCAGATCCGCGATCAAATTTCGTAACCAACGGTGGGCTGGATCTTGATCGTGAAGAGCATGCCAGCAGAGGTGATAGTTGTTCTGCGGCACTTCATCTAACGGTAGTTCAGCGTAACTCAAAGGAAAGTGCGCTAAGGCATTGCTAGCAATATGCTGTGGCAAGATCATCAGCATCGGCTCGCTTGATAACACTTGAAACGCCGCAGAGAAGAACGGTACTTCAAACTGAATGCGGCGTTGTAAGCCTTGGGCTTCCAGCGCACGATCAAAGAAGGAATCTTTATCGCCACCGCTATTTAAACGCAGGAATGAGTATTCCAGCATCTTTTCTATAGTAAGGGTTTCACCCGCGAGCGGATGGTCTTTCGCCATTAAACACACAGGGCTGTCTTGGCCTATATGAATGCTCAGTACATTCTCTGGCAGGCTGTTGGTCGTCGTCGAAGCTAGATCGAGTGGTAGCTGGCCTAAACGAGTTAACAGTTCTGGTCGCCACATCTCGTAGCTGATATCGATCCCCGGTGCTTCTTGGCGGAGCTTTTGCAAAATATCGGGAAAGATAAACTGCGCTACATGATCGGTGCAGGCGAAACTAAATCGGCGCACACACTCAGCGGGATTAAAGCTATCACCCTCCCCTAGTTCATCCACCTCAGCCAGAATAGCCTGCACTTTAGGCATTAGCTCTTTGGCTTTGGCACTTAACAGGTAGTCGTTACCTTCTCGAATCAGGAGTGGGTCGGCAAAGTGATCGCGTAGCTGACTTAACTGTCGACTCATGGCTGATTGCGTAAGGTGTAACCGATCCGCAGCACGGGTTACATTGCGCTCTTCCAGCATAATAACTAATGCACGCAGCAGGTTCAGATTAAGTCGATTCACAAAGATTCAGCCATAGCTCTCTAAAAGGTTAATCATAATCTATCTGATCCTATCCATCGAACACTAGAGTCTGTGCATCAAACGCTAAGGGCTATCCAGTAAACGCTAAGGACTTTCCATCAAACGCTAGAGCCTATCTGTACCCTTACTAAGAGCAATACAGTGCAACTGTATTGGATCTGTGACGGTTAATTATCTCTTTTCTGCCTCTGCACCTAGCACTTTGCTTATACGACACTATATAGCTTATGAACATTTCCACTTTTGTATTTAGTTGTCTGTTACAGAGCTTATAAGTTACGGAACTCTTTTTATGGAAATCTATTTAGCGATTTTAGTTTTTGCGATCTCATCCACGGTAACCCCAGGCCCCAACAATATTATGATTATGACCTCAGGGCTTAACTTTGGGGTTAAGCGCAGCATGCCTCACCTGCTAGGCATCTGCTTGGGCTTCCCATTGATGGTTGTGGCTGTAGGTTTGGGTTTTAGCGCGGTATTTGAGAAGTTTCCGATTGTTCACGAGATCATCAAAGTACTTGGCGTGACTTATCTGCTTTACCTTGCGTGGCTAGTCGCTTCTTGTGCCCCTACGTCGATGGAAGGTGATAAGAAATCTAATCCGCTGACCTTTATGCAGGCGGCACTTTTCCAATGGGTAAACCCAAAAGCGTGGGTGATGGCGACCGGCGCGATTGCAGCTTATACCTCGCAAGATACAACAATGCTGCTGCAAGTCATGGTAATTAGCCTGTCTTTCTTTGTGGTGAGCTTCCCTTGTGTAGGCGTATGGCTAATCTTTGGGTCAGGGCTAAAACGCTTCCTTAAAGAGGCAAAGTACCAGCGAGTATTTAATATCTCGATGGCACTTTTATTGGTGGTTTCGGTATTGCCGGTATTGAACGAGTTGAGAATAACTTACCTCGCTTAAAACAAAGAAAAGGCCGCATAATGCGGCCTTTTGGTTCATTCCCATTTATAGTTTTAAGCTGCGCGTCTATTGGTTTTAAAGCTGGCAACCACGCTTTCCAGCTGCTCCATATCAGAATGCATGTGACTCGCATGCGTTTCCAATTCAGAACTTAGACCTTGAGCGTTATTCGCTTCTGTGTGAATACCCTGTAATCGGTCTTTTAACATCTCAGATGACTGTTTCTGCTGTTCTGCAACTACAGCTATCTGCTGATTCATATCATTGATCTGTAAAACAGAATGGGTAATTGCACGCAGAGACTCTGCGGCGGATAGAGAGCGATTGACACTCTCTTCTGCAACTTGCTGACCGGATTGCATAGTCGTGTCTAATTTACCGATCTCGCCTTGTAGGCTCAGAATTTTCTTTTGTATCTCTTTAGTCGCTTTTTCAGTTCGTACTGCTAGGTCACGCACTTCATCAGATACAACCGAGAACCCTCGACCTTGATCTCCTGCACGAGCAGCTTCAATCGCAGCATTAAGTGCCAGTAAGTTCGTCTGCTCTGCAATGGTTTGAATAAGTTGGATGATTTCACCAATAGACTGACTTTCATCTTTCAAACGCGCAGTGTATTGAGAAGCCTGTAGGATATTATCTGCAAGTTCGTCAATTTTGAGTTTCACCTGCTCTACTTCAGATTCACCCTGACTCACCATATCCGATACACGACTAACCTCAGAAGCCCCCTGCTGAGTGCTAACTGCGGTCTGTTCTGAAGTAACGGCAAATTCCCGCATAAGTTCAGTCGCAGCTTCGGTCTCATAAGTTTGGGAATCCATACCCATCGCCGTAGACTGAGAGGCTGATCTAACCCGCTTTGCTGCATGCAGTCCCCTTTGGGAGACCTGAGCCATAGTATTTACCGCTTGTTCCAGTTGATCTAGAAGAGCGTTAAACGCTTGTGCGGTTTCACCTGCCTCAGTTCCAGCTTCAACCTCTGCCCTTAAGCTCAAGTCACGGCTAGCAATAATCTTCTGAACTGTATTCATGGTGTCTAACCATGCAGTTCTGGCATTGTGTTCTGCGACGTTAAGTCCTACCTGCTCCTCTTCTGGAGAGATACGTAATTTGCCAAACGTTCTCAGCAACCAGAAGAAGATCAAACCTGTTGTAAACGCCCAAACAAAGACACTAAACGCACCGGTTAGCTGCACAACAAACTGATCAAAACGACTATCTAGAGGTAAGTTTTCAATTGGAGCGAATAGCGCCAAGGCAATCGTTCCCCAAACGCCACAAACGCCATGAACAGCTACCGCACCAATTGGATCATCAACCTTCATCCAATTTAGTAATACATACTCAGCCATATAAAGAACCATGCCTGAGATAATACCTGTAATAATGGCACCCCAAGGGCCCAAAACCTGACAACCTGCAGTGATACCTACAAGACCACCTAAGGCACCATTGAGTACCTTGAGGATGTTAACTTTACCTTCATCCATTACCAGAGAGATCAATAACACAGTCAAACCACCTGCAGCCGCAGATAGGTTGGTGTTCACTAAAATCATCGGTACATCTTCATTAACGGCTAATGTGCTGCCGCCGTTAAAGCCAAACCAACCAAACCAAAGTAAGAATACACCTAAGGTTGCCAAAACTAGGTTATGGCCTGGAATGTCCTGAACTTCACCTCGGTCATTAAATCGACCTAAACGCGGCCCTAAGACCAAAGCGCCAGCCAAGGCAACCCATCCACCAACAGAATGGACAACTGTAGAACCTGCAAAATCGACAAAACCTTGCTGCTCTAACCAACCGCCATCACCGCCAACTAGGGCACTACCCCAGATCCAATGACCGGACACCGGATAGATCACACAAGAGATCAGCACAGAGATATATAAGTAGTCCTGAAAGCGCATCCTTTCAGCGACTGCACCGGCCACAATAGTAGCGGCAGTACCTACAAACATGGCCTGAAATAGGAAGAAGGCATAATCTTGAGGGCCAGATATATGGTGATCAGCCGAAACAAATTCGCCTATAAATCCACCACTATCAAGTCCAAACATTATGCCAAAGCCAAGCAACCAGAAGCCTAAAAAGGCAATGACAAAGTCAGCTATATTTTTTATAGCGACGTTGTAACTATTTTTAGCTCTGATACATCCAGCTTCTAAAGCGGTAAAACCGGCCTGCATCAGAAAGACTAAAGCAGCGGCAAGAATTACCCATAAACTATCGATCCACACCTTTGCATCAACCAGCTCTTCAGCTGCTTGCACAGGCAACGATAGAACTAAAGCTACTACGGGTCCCCACCTAAGTAGCTTAGTCTTTTTAAGTGCTTTCATGTCATATCCCCCTAGAAAGCGAAAAACTTGATTTCGCAGTCGCAAAAAACAAGCCAGCTTTGCAAAAAAGGGCTGAAAGCCTTAAACCATGAAGTTTATAAGGAAAACGCGATTTATCTATAAATTACAATGAACTACCGCAACGCACAAAAACGCTGCATTACACGCACCACTTACTTACAAGCGCACCACTTAAGTGCAACACTAAACAAACAGAGTGACATCTTCCATTGGCTGGCGTGGTTTCTGTGGCCAGCTCTGTTTTGCAGGGTAGCCAAGCGTTACCAGCATTACTGGAATATCAGTCTCTTCAAGCTCAAACTCAGCGTGTAACTGACCTGGATCGAAACCCGTCATTGCACCTGATGCGATACCCATGCCATGAGCCGCCAACATCATGGTCATACCCGCTAATGAACCCGAACGTAGTGCCTCATCTCGCTGAAGGGTGTAATTACCTTCATGAGCATTAGTCGCCATTTCAACCCAACCATCCGCTACATCTTGCGACATGATATTGGCCTCTACCACTGGGCTTAGCTGTTTCGGCAACTGCTGATAGCCTTTTAGTGTGCCGCAGATAATCACTGTGGCTGATGCATCTAGAATTTGAGGCTGATTAAAAGCGATTGGATGCAGTTTCTGTTTGGCTGCATCGCTAGAGACAACAATAAACTTCCAGTTCTGCATGTTATAAACCGAAGGCGATAGCGTAGCTAATCGCAACAGCTCTTTAAGCTGAGCATCTGATAGCTGCTTGTCTGCATCATAACGTGCTACTGAGGCACGGGTTTCAATCAGTTGGGTAATCATATCTTTCATAACAACTCCTTACTCTTTAGCTTCAGCAACAACAGGCTGTTGAGAACATGAAATAGATTTAGATGATGAAGAGATTTGCACGACTAAAATGCTGACTAACACAGTAATCAGCCCAAGTAATGCAAAGCCCTGTAAATTTTGATCGAGTAGCCACCAGCCCAAGACCACTGCAGTAACAGGGCTCAACAGTCCTAAAGATGACACTGCGACTGGCGGCAGTGTCGCGATACCTTTAAACCACAGTAGATAAGCGATTAACGCTCCGAATATGGAAAGGTAGGCGTAACTTAGTATTTCTGTACTGCCCAACGTAGGCAGAGCAGGATCTAGAAAATAAGCAGCGGGAAGCAACATCAGTCCACCCAGCAATAACTGCCAGCCGGTAAACGCCAATACCGGAAGCGAGCTATGCCAACGTTTCGCCAAGTAGGTTCCGGTCCCCATGGAACACGCGCCAAGAAATGCCGCAATAATTCCCCATAGATCCCACTCAGCATTCGGCGACAGAAGCAGTGCAGCCATGCCGATAACACCAAAGATGGCTGCAATCACTGTAAGTAAACGTGGCGCTTTGCTATCCACCAGCCAGATCAACAACATCAGCAATAATGGCTGAATAGCTCCGACAACAGCGGCGATCCCGCCGGGTAAGCGATATGCGGCTACAAACAATAACCCTTGGAACAGTCCAATATTTAGCGCGGAGAGAATGATCAACCTTCCCCACTCTTTGCGCTTAGGCAGATAAAAACTCATCAATAACAGAAAGAGCCCCGCAGGAAGTACACGAATCAATGCAGCGGTATAAGGACGATCAGCAGGTAAAAGCTCGGTCGTAACGATATAAGTCGAGCCCCAAATTATGGGTGCTAGTGCCGTTACAACAATGCTCACGCTGTTAGGTAATTTACCGATCATCCTCGTCACCTTGGTTACTTTATATCGATGAAGAATTTATCTTGAATTCAAGATATAATTAAACAATGACAGCAAACTATCTTGATATCAAGATAAATTTTCAGGTGTAGCAAATGACAGATAAATCAGCGGATGCCGTAGATAAGATAATTTCGCAGTGGAAATCAGAAAGACCAGAGCTTAATTCTGAGCTGATGTCCGTAACGGGGCGTATCAAACGAAGCTCGGCATTAGTGCAGCAAAGGCTAGAAAAAACCTTTTTAGAATATGGACTTAACTACTGGGAGTTCGATGTTCTGGCAACACTTTGTCGATCTGGCGCACCCTATTGCTTAGCACCGACCGCGCTTTTTTCTACCCTGATGGTGACCTCTGGCACAATGACCCATCGTCTTAAAGGATTGGAAAAAAGGGGTTTAATCAGCCGCTGCACTAATCCCGAAGATGCGCGCAGCATGTTGGTTAAATTAACCGATGAGGGTTTAGAACTGATTAACGAAGCAGTAAGCGCCCACGTTGATAACCTTGACCGGTTAATGAGCGCCTTCTCTGAAGAGGAGAAAATTCAGATGGACAAAAGCTTAAAACGCTTACTAGAAGTACTAGAGCAATAAACTAAAATCTATAAAAACAGGGTCAAAGTACAGAAAAATGGTGCCATCACCACCAAAGTAAAGCACTTCCCTATCACCTAAAATAAATTATGTTGCGGGTTCTTCCAAACGTAGAGCCCGTTAATTAACAAGGTAATAGGGATGGCGAACATACCTATCAAAAAAGCAGCCAAGCCAGCCCAGGAACCACTACCTTGATTCATACTGGCAATAATAAAAATTACTAATGCCTGAAACACCGAAGGCAAAATAACACCAATAAATACCCTCATGATTCTGGTACAGGGCAAACAAAATCCGGATGCTTAACAATCATCACGTCACAATCCACATGATCGACTACATGCTCCGTTGTGCTGCCGACTAATAACCGATCCAGAATAGTACGGGCCACACCACCCATCACAACCACATCGATATTATTGTGTTTTGCATAATTGGTGATGGTCAGATCCGCTTCGCCTTTGATGATGTCGACCAGATCAGATTCGATACTCAAACCGTATTCTTGGAGAAGTTCATCACAGGAGCTAAAGTGACTTCGTTCCACTCGCTTCTGCAACGCTTCGTAGTCTGTAACTACATGCTCATCAAAAATCACTTCTTGGGGTAAGGTGTTATAGCAATGCAAAATCCTTAACTCGCTATAGCCATCATCCATCATTTCACGGGTTCGCTGTATCAGTTCCCGATCTAATACACCTTTCTCATCACCTTTATGTAGGGGGTCGATACAAGTCACAACACGTTTATGGTCGCCCCAGGGTCGCTGCTTCACAAACAGAACAGGTACGGGGCATTTGCGAGCAAGCTGCCAATCGACAGGGGCAAATAGGTAATGGCCCAGCCGAGTATGCGGCTGAATTGAGTGAAGCACTAAGTCTGGTTGAAAGCGCAGAATCTTACGAACAATTCCGTCACCAGTATGACGATTCCAACTGGCGTCAAAACCCGTTTTTATACCTAAAGCTTCGATATTTAGGCAAAGCTCTTCAAGCTTGGCTTCGGTTTGTTTAACGTAGGCATGCTCGGCTTTTAATTCTTGCTTGGAATCAAACATGTGACTGTGTTTGAGCGAGCGGTTGTAACAGCAACTAAACAGCTCTAGAAAAGCAGAATGTTGTTCAGCTAGGTTTACTGCTTTCTCTATAAGGCTGGAGTTATCGTGTTTAAAATCGATATTAACCAGTAACCTATCCATCTCTTCCTCACCAGCAAGTGGTTGATATTCCTCTCTCTATACTTGCAGTCTGGATCCTAAACTGAAGGTTTTCCAGTTCGTTTATTCTCTGCCTTATAACAAAGCATGCTTTCACTACATTTAATTATAAAAACTTGGACTAAGCCCGATCCTTATATTAGATATAACTTATATATAATATTTCTAACGACTTTCTACTTAAAGGAATCATCATGTCTCTTAACGCCGCGCTTCGTCTGATGGCTGGCAGTGTCATATTAGCTAGCTTAGTTTTAGGTACTTACGTGAATGCTAACTGGTACTACCTCACCGGTTTTGTTGGCCTTAACTTATTCCAATCAGCTTTTACCGGCTGGTGCCCTGCCGTGTTTATTTTTCAGAAGCTGGGGTTAAAAGCAGAAAGTTGCAATTGTGAAGGCATGACTATAAACCAAGGCCTGCACATTATTGCTGGATGCGTGGTGATGCTAACAGTTGCTCCAGTGATGTTCTTACAAGCACCGCAAGCGTTATTAATCGTAACGGCTATCGTAGGTGTGAGTCTGACCCAATCGGCACTAACTGGCTGGTGCCCAGCTATGATGGTTGCGAAATTTTTAGGTTTTAAAAGCACCCAAGCGAGCTAATTTAATCCGCTTCCCATCGACCTAGCTTCCCCGCCTCTTGTGCTAGGCCACAAAAACAAGCCGGAATATATCCGGCTTGTTTAACTTCCTTCATTTTGTTGTCTAAAAACAATATTTTTATTTGTGATGCAGATACAATAACGAATCTTATTTAGCTTCAGAATTTTATAGAAATACATGCTATTGCGATCTGCCGGTTTAATACTGCCCTCTTTTATTCTGCTGTGTGCGGCAGGCCTGTTATTACCTATTACCGCTCAATTGAGTGAGGAATACCAACAGATTCTCACTCTGACGCCTTATCCTCTAGCGATCATTGTTGCGCTATTAGGCTACGGCTTTAACCGCAGTCGCATCTTATTTGCCGCAGTAAACCTTTGTGGAGCCTATTGGTTGATTCAGAATGGGCTCCAAACCAGTTTGAATCAGCCAGATGCCTTTGTTCTGTTCAGCTGCATATCGATACTGCTCCCTTTCCATCTTGGCTGCATTGCGCTGTATAAAGAGCGGGGGTTATTTACCCCTGTCGGTATCATCCGGTTGTCTGTCATCCTGATTAGTTACGGGGTTTTATATTTAATTTGGTCCAATGGTTCCTTAGGACTCTACCTAGCGAATCTGCCAATGATGATGTTGGAAATGTTGCTGCATGAATACTATCTAAGCCAAGCTGCTGCTCTAGCATTTGGCCTTGGCCTCATACCAATCAAGCTCTCATTTGTCTTCAGAAAGACCTATACCGATGCTGCATTGTTAGCGAGTTTATTATCAGCCCTGATTATGCTGAGTTGGTTCCACCAACCGATGATCTCTGCGCTATTTATCTCCGCGAGTATGATCGCATTGGCTATTTCGGTTGTTCAGAACTCCTATCAGATGGCATTTATTGATGAACTTACCTGTATTCCTGCCCGTCGTGCGTTGCTTGATAAGTTCTCAACTCTCGGTAAAAAATACACCCTGGCCATGTGTGATATCGACCACTTTAAAAAATTTAATGACACCTATGGTCATGATGTCGGCGACCAAGTATTAAAAATGGTTGCGGCCAAACTGAATCAAGTCAGTGGTGGCGGTAAAGCCTACCGCTATGGGGGTGAGGAATTCACTCTGGTATTCCCAGGTAAAAGTGAAGCAGAAGCCCTGCCATACATAGAACAATTGCGTGAAACTATCGCCAATTACCCTATGCATATCCGTAATCAAGACCGCCCAGACGATAACGAGCAGGGGGAAAAAATGCGGAAGAAAACACCTGAAACTGAAATAGTCAGCGTCACCATCAGCATAGGCTTCTGCGAAAAAACACCTGAAATCCCAGACCCAATGGCGGTAATGAAGAAGTCGGATGAAGCTCTGTACGAGTCTAAACGCAATGGCCGAAACTGCTCTACTGCAGTCCATTACAAACCAAAACCAAAGACTCACAAGCGCGGACATCGAAAGGATTATGCTTAAAAATCTTTAATCAACTGATTAAACGGTTAAAGGAATAACTATGATAGAAAGCTTACCCCAGATAATCGGACTAGCACTTGGTCTTTTGATTGCGATTCCTATGGGTATTCATATGTTTCGTGAGTGCTTTAGCAATTACAGACGATTCAAAGATGAGCTAAAACAAGCGCAAGGAAGTGAAGAAGAAAAGTTATATGATGGCGAATTTACTAAAGCAGTAAACCACCAGTTTATTGAGTTTAAAACGATCTTTGCTTTAGTTTTTCCTATCTTAGTATTCTTACTCACCTACTCTCTTATAAGTTCCATAGCTGAATCGGCTATACAACTGTATGCTGGTGATTAATTGGAATCATCACCACGATAAAAACGGATTACATTGAAAAGGATTTTCACATGGAAGTACCAGCACTCACGCTACATTTATTAGCTATCATCAGCGCAACGATTGTTTTGCCGTTAAAGATCGCAGCATCTTGGTTTGATGCTTCGCGCACCAACTTTTTCCTCTGTTTTATCGCAGCAATACTCTGACCTTGGCTTGCTTTGTTCGTTTTTGATGCCGTCGGCGGTGGCTTTCTAGGCTTTGCTTCCGCTCTAATTATGTTCGGTATAACCCTTGGGGCGATCCTCGGAACCAGTACTTGGAATGCGATTAAACTAGCATTTGTGGCTTTAATCTTGAGCGCAGCGGCTATCAAACTCTATGAATCAATCGCTTCAAATCTATTGCTCTAAAAAGAGGTAGTTATGATCTATGGCGAAATAGCATCCGATATTAGTTACTACGATATCTATCCCGAGTTACTTCAACTTGTACAACAAACATTCTCAAATGTAGAGTCAGGTGTGCAAGGTGATGCTTGGATTTGGATCTTTGAGGGTGAAGACAAAGTCGCTTTAGATACCTTTAGCAGTATGCGCTTTCAAATTAAGTCCGATAGTATTAACGGCCTTTTGGTACAGAGAGTCATTTCGAAACTAGACGAACACTACGAACTTTATATTTACGATAAGCCCGAGTTAGGAGGCCACGAAGATACTTTTTAACCCTTAAAGGCGTAGTCAGGAAAAAAGATATCGGAGATTGAAATGGTAAGAGTTGTTTATCGATGGCAGGTTCCAGCAGAGAACTTTGAAGAATTTAAAGCGATCTGGACCAATACAACCAAACATATCCATGAAACGGTTGAGGGTGCCCTTGGCAGCTTTATGCTGAAGTCTTTCGAAAATAAAGACGAAGTGATCACTATCGCCAAGTGGGACTCTCTAGAATCCTGGAAGAATTTTTGGGGAAACGAAAACCCAGGGCAGATGCAAAAAATGAGAACGCTAGGTAAACGCCTATCTGCTGATGCATACGAAGAGATAGAAGACTATACCCGCTAGACCAATTAAGGATGATATGGACTAATCAATATGAAAGGACTATTGGCATTTTTCTTACTCGCTTTTTCCATCAGCACTCAAGCCTCTTGCGTGATTCTAATTCATGGCCTCGCCCGCTCTTCAAGCTCGATGGAAACGTTAGAAGAGTCTTTGATCAAAGAAGGTTTTCTACCGATTAACATCGACTACCCTTCCAGAGATTATCCGATAGAACAGCTTGCCGAATTAGCAATAAAACCCGCGCTAGCTCAGTGCCCTAAGAACATGAAGGTAAATTTTGTAACTCATTCCCTTGGTGGAATCTTAGTTCGCCAATACCTAAGAGCTCATGAAATAAATAATTTATACAGGGTTGTTATGCTTGGTCCACCAAATAGAGGAAGTGAAATTGTCGATAAGCTTGGCGAAGTTCCTGGATTTCATTTTATCAATGGTGATGCAGGCCTACAGCTAGGTACTGGAGAGCTAAGCGTTCCAAATACTCTCGGCAAAGCGAATTTTGATGTAGGGATTATAGCCGGTACCCGTAGTATCAATTTGATATTGTCCACACTGATCCCAAGCACAGATGATGGCAAGGTCTCGATCGAGAATACAAAACTCGAAGGTATGAACGATCATATCGAAATGCCAGTCACTCACCCTTTTATGATGAAAAACAAGAAAGTAATCGCTCAAGTGGTGAACTATTTAAAGAACGGTAACTTTGAACATAGTAAAAACCTTTGATTGGTCAACAAGGCCAAGTTACATCTTATGCCCTAAATTCGGCAAACCTATATTTGCTGATACGATTTAAGAAGTGGCGGCTCTGCTCGTGAAGCAGCCCCCCCTTACTGTGATAATAAGGACATTACCTATATGAACATGATTGGATATCTATTAGCAGCCGTTGGTTTATACGCACTTTACACAGATGGTATCGTTTGGGGCTGTGTAATATTTTTCATCGGTGGTCTTCTCGCCAGCAAGCTATTTTTCTGCTTACGCAGCCTTGGAGTCATAATAATTGCAGCCTCTGTTGCATATGGCTATCACAATAGCTTCACCCCAGAAGTGTTGTTTTGCCTTGCTGTAGGCGTATTTTTAGCCACCTTTAATCGAAATCGATCCTCACGGAATAACGACGGTGATGAAGATGGCTGGGGAATAGATATCGATTTTTTCTCATCCGATTCGGATGGCAAGTGCAATAACAGGGACAGCGGAAATTGTGGTGGGGACTCCGGTGGCGGCGGGGATTAATCTTCTAAAGGAGAGCCTAGCTCTCCTTTGTTACTTCAGATAAATAATCGCTATTTATCTCTCAGTTCAAAAAGCTGCTCTAAGATCGATACATTTCTTTTTATAGATTCCAGCTCTTTAGGCGACTGACCATTTTGCTCTGCAAAGGCTAGAGCATCTTTACTGATTTGTAACCAATCCCTTTTAGTGTCGATGTTCTCATTCATGCTGAAAGGGGCAGCCATTCTCATAGCGTCCTCATTGGAGATCAGCCCGTGTTCTTGCAGATCATTCACCATAGCGCCACGTTCACGCGTAGAAAGATTGGTAACGTCATATGTGTTTGCAATGCCATTCAAAGCGCTTTGTGCATTACGCGCATCTTTACTCAGATGCACATCACCATTCGTAATTTGAACACTATTGCCTCCACCTTGAGACGTATTAGTAGATACCTTATTTTGGGGTTGATAAACCTGAGCTGCTTGTGAAGTTTGGTTTACTTGCATGATGACTTTCTTACCTATTTAAAATGTATAATTAATACATTTAAGCAATAGGCATGCCAATCAGTGAACATCTTAAGTTTCCCCCATTATAAGTGCTTAGTATCAGTGCTGTAGCCTAGATCAACTGAATTCTGAACTTATGCTCTACAGTGCAAAACTTGGAATTTAAGCGCAAAGCCTGCCGCTTTTCGGCAAGCCATTGCCCCTTACTCAAAGAGTAACGACCTAAATACAGATTTATTGCTCTACAAATATTCTTTACTATTAACAATCTACGTAGAGCCACCAACACTTTAAGCCCTAATATGAAAGTCCATAAGCTCGTTTTATCTTCTGTTTTATCTATCACTGTGTTGCTCGTTAGCTACTCATCTTTTGCTGTTACTCAGCCAAACGAAACCCGACAACAAACAGAATTGTTCCTAAATAGTGAGCTTGCTTGGATAAGTGACTATATAGACGAGAACGATCAAACGGGTCTTCGAATTAAACAAGCTTCGACCCCCCTAATAGAAACCATTGCAGTATGGGGCGCTAATCACGAGCTGATTTTCCCAGATACCCAATCCAGTACTCACCTTAACGATTACATAGTGACGAACAACTATCCCCGCTTAAAAGCTTTATTGCAGACAGCTACCCCAACTGCTTGGGAAGCATATGACATCAACGTGGATGCTTTATTCTTTTGTCAAAGCGAAGGGATTTCAGTCTGTGTATTGCTTAAGACTGCAGAACTTTCAGCTGCTGTTGGCATTCAAAAAGATAATTTAGTTACCGGGTTACTAGCAGAAAACAAACACTTAGCGGCTCCTGGAAATGACAATTATTTTTATAGCCTTATTTTGCTTTTGCTCACCATTTTATTGGGTAGCACCACGTATACTTTCTTCCAACGAAAAAATAAAGAGTGAATCGCCACTAGTTCTTTAGACACCCATCAGCCGTTTCTCATATCGGTTTTCATACTCTATCGGTGATAGCTGATCATTAAAACCATGACGTCGTTTGCTGTTGTAAAACAGCTCTATGTATTCAAAGATATCACAGCGTGCATCTTCTCTGGTTGCATAAACCCTGCGGCGGATTCTTTCCCTTTTCAGTAGTTGGAAAAAGCTCTCAGCAACGGCATTGTCGTGGCAGTTACCTCGTCGGCTCATACTTCCTTTAAAGCCATGCATCTCTAAAAAGGATTGCCAATCATGGCTTGTGTACTGACTTCCCTGATCAGAATGAACAACAACCTCTGAATCAGGATTACGTCGCCATATAGCCATGAGTAAAGCGTCCAGCACTAGTTCCTTTGTAATACGGGATTGCATTGACCATCCAATAACTCGCCTTGAGAACAGGTCAACGACAATCCCCAAATACAGCCAACCCTCATGGGTTTTGATATAGGTGATATCTGTTACCCATGCTTTGTTAGGTGCAGGTACATTGAATTGCTGCTGAAGGTGGTTCGGCGTGACAATATGAACCTTGCCGCTTGTCTGGCGTGGTTTCCTGTAACCAACCTGTGCCTTCAGCCCAGCTATACGCATGAGTCGATAAACTCTATTTGGGCCACAGACTTCACCATACTCGCGCAGATCGCTATGGATCTTGCGGTAGCCATACACACCACCTGACTCCAACCAATACTGCTTGATCAATCCAGTGAGCCGTTGATCTTCTACATGGCGCTTGGAAGAAGGTTTCTTACGCCATGCGTAATACCCGCTAGGATGTACATCCAGTAACGAACAGAGCTGACGTACAGGCCAGTCCTTATGATGATCACGGATAAAGGTGTACCTCAATCGGACTGGTTGGCGAAGTACACCGCGGCTTTTTTTAATATATCCCGCTCTTCAGTGACTCGCTTCAGTTCTTTCTTGAGACGGCGTATCTCTAGCTGCTCATCTGTCTTTGCTTTATGTTCGGCTGAATCGGGGCCGTACTTCTTGATCCAGGCATAAAGGCTGTGGGTTGTAACATCGAGCCGGTTAGCTACATCAGCAACGCTGTAGCCTCGGTCAGTGACCTGTTTAACCGCTTCGATCTTGAACTCTTCCGGATAACGTTTGTTGCTCATAAGCACCTCTTTTAAAGCCATTTTCTATGGCTGAGAGATGTCTAGCAAACTAGGGGCAATTCAGAGAGCATTGCTACAAGTCATGACACGAATGATATTTTCGAGATGGGTGATATGAAAATCGACCCACGGCGCATGTGTATCACCCGTGGCGATTATAGTGAACAGATTTCTGTAAGAGATTTAAAACTTCTGACTTGCTTATTCCAACACCCGGATGAAGTGGTTAGCAAAGACAAGCTTTATAACGCAGGTTGGGGACGCGATTTTGTACCGAGTAGCCGATCCCTAGAACAACATATTGTGACTCTCAGAAAGAAACTAGACCCTAAGCGCCAATATAAACCAGTCATCGAAACCGTACATGGCCAAGGGTATCGTTTTCCTAAAGAGTCCTTCTAATTTATTGATTTTTCATTATTTTTTTTAAATTTCTTTTAAAAATCTGACACTTTACTCCACTTAAAAAACTTAAATGGCCTGTAAAAAATCGTGCTGACTTCATCGTCGGCACGATAAATCAAAGGCTATAGCGTCCCTCTAAAATCTCATCAGTGATCCCGATCACTGATCAGCTTTTGCAGCTGAACCTAGATGCCTTATTGCTTGAAAAGGTTTACGTATGTGGAAGCTAAATAGCTATTCATGGCTGCTCTCGTTCTTACTATTCATCGTTCCTTCATTAGGATTTAGTGCTAGTTCTGTCAGCGATACTCCCACAAAAGTGGAAAGCATCATGACGCAGGAAAAATTGCGTAAGCTCTACCCCTCCCCATTTGTTATTGGAGAGAAAGACAACACTATTGATGTCTGGCCGCTGTTTAAAGAGGAAGTCACTGGACTGAATCAAGTAGGCTACATTTACGAATCGATCGACTTCTCTTCTATCCCTGGATTTATGGGTGTGCCTTACAACTTACTCGTTGCCCTCGACAGTGAGGGCTCGTTTGTCGATGTACGTGTACTCTTTCATCGTGAGCCGATGTTTGTAGCTGGTATTGGCGAACAACCCATGTTTGATTTTGTTGATCAATATAAAGGGTTATCACTGATGCAGAATATTAAATTCAGCGATAAGCAGGGACAAAAGAAGCCAAACGACAGTAAAAATATCTATCTTGATGGTGTGACTGGCGCTACCGCATCCATTCGAATTTTAAATCAAACCCTTCTTTCTTCAGCAATCAAAATTGCCAGAGCCAAATTAGGTTTTGGTGGCAGTAAAGATCCAGACCTAATTGCCAAAATACACCACGATATCTTTGAAGTAAAAGGCTGGTCCGAGCTGATCGATAGCGGCCTGATAAAAAAAATCCTATATACCAACACTGAAGCCGAAGCCCTTTTTGCAGGCACTCAAGCAGAAGGGCGAGACCCAATTGCGCTTAAGCAACCGAAAGACAATTTTGTCGAGCTTTATGTCATGGATCTCGCTATCCCAACCTTAGGAAGAAACCTATTAACCCCAGAATCTTGGGAATTTTTACAAGAAAACTTAGAGGCTGGCGACCATGCTTTATTGATAGTCAGTAATGGACGCTATTCATTCATGCACGAGAATACTCTACGTGCAGGCATTTCTGACCGCTTACTTTTAAGACAACAAGGCTTGCCAATAGAGATGCGTGATCTTGATTTTGACGACCGCCTAGATCTGATTCAACCCGATTACAAAATCAAATTACCTGAGCCTCTAAGCCAAGCAGACTGGATGGTATATAGAGTTATCGATACATCAGGAATCGATATTTCCTTACCCTTAGAGTTCGATTTAGGTGTCACCCGAGGACAATCAATCTCCTACCTTCCTAGCACAACTAAAGAGTTTAAATTCAAATACAGCGTGCCTGATGATTACTTTTATGAACCCGATATCAACGGTAAAACATGGCAACCGATTTGGGAGGATCGACTTGGAGAGATAATCATCCTATCACTGGGTTTAGTTGTTCTATTTATCGTCTTAATTAAACAGGCGCATGTCACTAAACATAAAAAATTCTTCGCCTATTTCCGAATTTGTTATCTGCTATTCACCCTATTTTTTATCGGCTGGTATGCACAAGGGCAACTATCAATTGTAAACATTACGGGTGCCATTCAAGCACTGATGGCTGGCGGTAACTTAAACTTCTTCCTTTACGATCCTATGACAACCCTCCTTTGGGGCTGTGTCTTTATTACATTCTTTATTTGGGGGCGCGGTACATTTTGCGGATGGTTGTGCCCTTTTGGCGCACTTCAAGAATTATCTACAAAATTACTGACGTCTTTAAACATCAGACAATTTGAACCATCAAGCCAATGGGATAAGCACTTTAAAAAGCTGAAGTATGTTGTGCTACTTCTGATACTTACCTGCGCTTTTACCTCTCCGATCTGGACAGACCGTCTCGTAGAGATTGAACCGTTTAAAACCAGCATTACCTTTTTCTTTGTTCGTTCTTGGCCCTTTGTCATTTGGGCTCTGCTCTTAGTTGCGCTCAGTGTGTTTGTCTATAAAGGCTACAGCCGTTATGTCTGCCCTTTAGGTGCCGCTATGGCGATACTTGGAAAACTACGTTTACTCAATTGGCTACCAAGACGTGATGAATGCGGTAGCCCATGCCAGCTATGCAAGCAGCGCTGCGAGTACAGATCAATCGAACAAACTGGCCAGATCGACTACGACGAATGCTTCCAGTGCTTAGATTGCGTCGTTATCTACGAAAACGACAATCTCTGTGTCCCGCTTATCGTCGAAAAACGTCAAGGTCGGAAGCTCAAAACCCGACCACATAACCACAAATTAATAGCCACGTGTGAATAAATTAACCGTTCAATGATTATGGAGCATGCAATGAATACCAATCTATATCCGCAGTGCCTGAGGGAATTATTAGACAGCGAAGTTTTCGGTGAAGCGGCATCACTAGCTCTATACGAGGTGGCTAAAAACTCTACCGATAAATATAAATTTGGCACTTTATTGCAACTAGAAACAGAAACTAAGGCACGTCTCAGACCTTTTTTGTACCGTTACCATATCGATCTGTACGAAGAAATTGACGAAGCCCAAATACTAGGTTTCGTAGAACTATATCTACAAAGTAGCTGGGAGCAGTTTATTGCCACTTTTAAGCCAATGGTCATGCAATACCTTAAAAGATTTAAAGAGATAGCAGAGCTGGGGCCTGATCAGGATCGAGAAATTCTACTGTCCATGGTGGAGCATGAAACCGCAATTCTAACTTGGTTAGATCTGGAACTAGAAGGTCAAGAAGGGCGCTCATTGGACGCCATTATTGCTCAGATAAACTACCCTTTGCAGAGGCCTAAATTAAGGACAGAAAATGCGATCCATCTCAATTAACTAGCCACTATCGTAATCTCGGAGGTGTAAATCACTCGCTTAGTTTTCTTATAACTATTACCATTCACACTCAACTAATTTAAAGAAGTAGAAAGTATGTCTTTACCACCTTGCCCTGAGTGTAATTCTGAATTTGTTTACCAAGATCAAGAGCTATTGATCTGCCCTGAATGCGCTCATGAATGGAACCCTGCTGAAGCGGATGCTGAAGAGGACGTCTTTGTTGTTAAAGATTCCAATGGCACGCAACTCGCTGATGGCGATAAGGTAACTTTAATCAAAGACCTTAAGGTTAAAGGCAGCTCCATAGTCTTAAAGATCGGAACAAAAGCAGTGATCAAGCGTATCGTTGAAGGTAAAGATCACGAGCTGGACTGCAAAGTGGATGGTGCAGGCGATATGATGGTAACTGCTAAGTTTGTCAAACGCGCTTAACTCATTCTTTGTTAATACTGGTAAGCATTGCTTACCAGTATTAAGTACATAGCCCCACACTTCCTCCAAGAGAGACCATAACTAAGAGAAACATTGATTTCTCAATCTTATCTAAGCATCTGCTAACCGGTATTTTTTACCGAAGTTAATACCAAAAGCTTGATGTTACCTTCCTGCTATTGCCCTTACATTCAAGCACTGCATCATAATCCCTTCTATACTTCACTTCGTATACTGACTAGCAACGATTAAGGAAGATATTGCTTTGGCAATAATAGTTAAGCTGTCTTACCTGCTCTCTACGATACTCTTGCTGTTTTCACTTTATCCCTCACAAACTTTGGCTGGCGGGAAAAAACAGGTACTTATGATTGAGAGCTATCACGCATCTTTTAAGTGGGATGCCGACTACCGCCGCGCTATCGAAGATACACTCCAAGATCATGCCGTCATAACCTTCTTTGAAATGGATACCAAGCGGCTACCTCCAAATCTTCACCCTAAACAGGCTGAAATAGCATGGGCAAGATATCTACAGAGTGAGCCAGACTTAGTCATTCTAGGTGATGACAATGCATTGAAATTTTTAGGGCCTAAGTTTGCTAAAAAACAGACGCCAGTTGTCTATTTGGGTATTAACAATAATCCCCGTAACTATTTTGAATATGCCTTCCTGCCGAAACACATATCTGGGGTACTAGAGCGCCCTCTGATGAAACGCTCTGTTATGTACTTACAAGAAATGACAGAAAAGCCGATGGAAAAGGTTTTAATTCTCTTCGATACCAGCACCACCTCAAAAACGATTGCTAAAGAGGTCTTTCAGGGCAAAAACAAACTAAAAATTGGATCAGCAACAATACATGTAAAATTTATCCCTGAACAAAATCAATGGCAGAAAACTATTCTGCAAGCTCCAGGTCAAAAATTCGATGCCATTATTCTTGGTCTATATCACACAATTACCAATGTTAAAGGGGTGCATGTTCCCTCTAAAAACATAATTAGCTGGACTTCAAAAAACTCCGCACTTCCCGTTTTCGCATTTTGGGAGTTTTCAATCGGTCAAGGTATGGCGATTGGTGGACTCGTGTTAGACGGTTATTCTCAGGGTAAAGCTGCTGCAGCGATTGCGTTAAGAGTACTGCAGAAAAAATCTGATAAAAAATCGGAACCCGCTTTAAACTATCAAGGTCAGTTTATTTTCAGTCGCTCGCAATTAAAAAAATGGAATATCCAATTACCGCCCCACCTTCAAGATAAAGCAATTTACCTTCCTTGAAGAGCTTAAAGCTAGATACTCACTTTCCAAAGACCTGCCATCTCTAAAATTTTTTGATCCACTGAATTTATTCCAGCACCCTTACAAGCCTTTAACCATTGCAAATTTTGTCCCTCCAGCGCTTGTACTTCGCCTTCCCATTTAGTGATCAAATAGTAATGCAGCAACTGATTCGCTTTTAGCTCAAAATCCTGAGAACCTAAGAATTGATAAGATAACGGTATAATACCCAATTCTTCCTTTATCTCTCTGAATAAAGCTTGCTCTTGGGATTCACCTTGCTCGATATGACCACCAGGTATATTTATTCTGTATGAATTATCTAGAACATTATCATTTCGGCGCTCAAACAGAACCGTTTGATCAGATACAACTACAAAACAGACACATTCGTCTGGACTAGACATAGCAAGCTCCAATCAAGCAATTTTGGTTCGTACGAGAAGAAACAGTTTTTGGTTTAGCTATAAGGATGAAAATAGGACTAATAACGATTGAGCCTTAGACTCCAATCGCCCCCGTAGGCATCTTCACAAGCTTCTTCAGAGTCGAGAAAAATCTGTTTAGCCGGTTTACTCAGTTTGACTCCCTCTTTAGCCAGTTTCTCCGTAATTAAACTATGTAAAAAGTGATCCTCATGTGTATTTCTCGCAAGCGCCAGAATGGATTCATCCTCAAAAATTGCAATCACTTTTAACGAATCAGGAAAACGAGAAAAGTCCACTTTATGGGTAATCCAACAAAAGCCTGGGACGGTTTCTAAGGCAATATCACAAACCTCGGTTAGCGTTTCCCGTATTACTTTTTCGAGTTTTTTATCTGATTTTTTCATCTAAGTTTTCGTCTAACTAGATCCTTTAAATGGCGCGATCATACCTGAATTGGTTCTAATAACCCCACCTGATTCTCGCATAAAGATTAGACGCATCTTCAAACTGACCAAAGAACGAATGTGCTTGCTGTCCCCCAAAGAGATTAACACCTACGATGAGTTTCAAATCATCACTGAACCGATATTTAGCTGATGGCCTGTGATAAAAATCATCGTCCGTAGGCGAATAAAAACTAAACCAACTGAGTGTCAGATTATCCTGCAACGCCCGTTAATTTAGGCGATGGGTCCATAGCTACCAGCATAGGTGCTGTAATCAACAACATTGAACGGAAGAAAAACCACATAAGGGCAAAAATCATTAAACCAGCGAAAGGAGCTGAGATTGCGATTTGAATAAACATCTCAACCCCAAAGGGATTTTCAACAACAGGCAAACCTGTAATATGAAATTCGTTACCCGAATCTGGATATTTAAACTTTAGCTCATCAACTACAGCTTGAATTTCGTTCGCTAAACGATAGCTTTCTGACTTATTAATGATCGGAATATAAATAGCAGCAGCTTCGGTATCAGCCGATACCAAAGTATTTTTTAACAGGGGTAAGCGTTCGACTGCGGCTTGGATTTTGTCTGCTTTAAGCTAAGTTGAAGGGACCGTTTTCATCATCCATTCAAACAGGATTGCTCCATCCTGCTCGAATGAATGGCTAATGTTATCAACTGTATTTAATGCTATTAAATCTTGGCGGATCACCCCTTTCATAGAATCAACTACTGTTGAGGTATCATACAGCATCGAAAATGTTTCAGGGTTATAAACCCCTTTTTCCTGTAGGGAGTTCACGATCCCAACCACAATCATGTCATGTAAGCCAAAGCGCAGCTTCACTTGCTCATGGAACATACGATCAACCTAGTCGTGAGGTAGTATGTTCTCTGGGTCTGTATCAATTTTAATATTTGAAATTGGTAAAAGCGCTGTAAAAACAAGCGCTAAAATCAACCCAAAAACAAACTTAGGCCTCTGCATTGGTAAGACCAACCAGCTAGATTTTCTCCTCATTTTTCCTCTCAATTCGACCAAAGCCAAACAACATCAGATAATGCTAATATATAAAAGAAATAATAGTCAAATTGCGAATATAAGTGGATCTGAGGTATCATTTACCCTGTTATAAAAAATGCACTATCTATAATTATAAGTTGATATAAAAATCGACAGAAGCTGCAAATTGGGGATGAAGTCTGGATTAAGTCAAACAAATGAACCGCAGAGTTCGTAGACTAATCCGTTGTGAGCCCATAGATAAAAACAATACAGCGCTTCGGAGTGTTAACTTGAACGAGACCAACAACGCGACCTTAGATCCGGAAACATTGGAACTTATGAGAACCAATGCAGGCAAGGCTGCAAAATTAATGAAAGCGCTAGGCAATGAAAGTCGACTACTCATCCTATGCTATCTGGATGGAAAGGAGCTTTCAGTTACTGAACTGAATAATTGCCTAGATTTAAGCCAGTCTGCTTTATCCCAGCACCTGGCAGTACTAAGGAAAGATGGACTAGTGAAAACCCGTCGGGAATCTCAAACCATCTATTATTCCCTACAGGGGGACACTGCGAAACGGATCATTCACACCCTGCATGAGATGTTCTGTGCTTCTCTATAAAATAAAGGCCGCTTAGCGGCCTTTTTTATTCCACCACTACTATACTCCCAACAGTATTTTGTTGTTTTTGCCGCACTCTAAGTCAACCTAAGCTTTCCAGCCAACGAATTGAAAATGCTTTAGCACTTATGGAATTACTAGCGGAAAAAGCCCTCTCAGATTTTTTTAACCACGCGACTTAGTAGCTTTCTAATCTCTACCGTGCCAACAAAGCGCGAAAGCAAGAATCTATCGTTGCACTTAGAAGTGTTATCACGTCAGCATGTGAGACCGCAGTCTATATGCGTCAGTTAGATGATTGCGGTAAACGGGTCCATAAAACAAATGCCACCTGTCCCTATTATGGAAAAACTAGGCTTTACCCTCGAAAATATCAGGATTGAAAAATTCGCCAAGCGCTGCCAAATCACTGGTAAACTCTGGTCTAACCCAGATCATAATGATCCTGCCTTCTTAAAAAACCTACGCATGTTGGTAAGACCCCAAAATTCTAGACACTTTCTAGTTTCTAAAAAACTGCCTTTCAGCTTCCGCTGGTGACAGCCCATCATTAGTACCATGATTTCTTCGAGGGTTATAGAAACCTTCTATGTAATCAAATATCTCAGCTCTAGCCTCATCGCGTGTTCTATAAATCTTCCGTTGAACTCGATCCTTTTTGAGTAACGAAAAAAACGACTCCGCAACAGCATTGTCATGGCAATTACCACGACGACTCATACTGGCTTCCAGATTATGATCCTTAAGGAACCTACGCCAGTCACCTGAGGTATATTGAACCCCTTGATCTGAATGAACAAGAACCTTTGTTGTTGGTCTTCGACCCCAAATAGCCATCAGTAACGCATCGATAACGAGGTCTGTTTTGGGTGAGCTTTTCATCGTCCAACCGATGACTTTACGTGAGAACAGATCAATCACTACCGTGAGATATAACCAACCTTCGTAGGTTCTAATGTATGTGAAATCAGTTACCCACACTTGATCAGGCTGAGTGACCTCGAATGCTCGATTAAGGATATTTTCGGCAGCAGGGTGTCGTTTTCCTCCTTTGAAACCAGGGTGACGGCGATAACCACGGACAGCCGACAAACCTTCGCTACGCATAATACGATGCACTCTGTTCTTTCCGCATAGCTCACCATCTCGTTTTAAATCGATAGTGATATTGCGGTAACCATACACACAGCCGCTTTCAAGCCAAAACTGTTTAATCTTTACTGCTAAGCGTTGGTCTTCGCGTGCTCGAGGGCTAAAAGGTTGCTTCAACCATGCGTAAAAGCCGCTGCGATGGACAGCCAATACACGACACATGACGGCTACACGAAATTTCTTGAGTCGCGACTTTATGAACGTGTACTTTTCTTTGACTCCCCTGCGAAGTACACCGCGGCTTCCTTTAAAATGTCACGCTCTTCAGTGACGCGGCGTAATTCAGCTTTGAGTTTTTTGATCTCAGCGGACTGGGCATCATCCGCTTGTCGGCAGCTATCGGGCTGGCTGTATTTTTGCACCCAAGCGTAAAGGCTTTTATAAGTTACACCGAGTCGCTCAGCGACATCAGTAATCGTATAGCCCTTATCCGTGACCTGCTTAACCGCTTGGATTTTGAATTCTTCTGGGTAACGTTTTCCGCGCATCGTACACCTCATTATTTTCGTCGATTATATATCTATGAGGTGTCTAGAGAACTGGGGGCTTACCATATATCTCCGCGTCGAATTGCACCATCAAAGAAAAATACAACATGGTAGTGATAACCTCTCAACACTCCATGCTCCAGTTTCCAGATATATCCTAACAATCCACGAAATATTTTATTATGTCGCCTGTTACGCAGGAGGCGCTCCAAATCGGCCTTGACCTGCTCAAACTCAGAGACATGATCAGCCATAGTAAAGCTTGCTCTTCGGCAGATATCGGCAATTTCTGCCTTGTAACTTAGATCCACACGCACTACTAATAACCGAGACCGCTTTTTAAAAAGCTTATCGATGTAGGAAAGCATACTCCGATAATTTTTGTCTGTAGTCTGTTTTGATTTCAGTATGAGCTTCTGAAATTTTGGTTCACTGAGTTTCTCCGAAAGCCTTTCGAAACACTTATAGATTCTATGCTCTAGATCGTTATAGTTAACAGTCTCTCCGTGTATCGATCTAATCTTATCGAACGAAACTACCGACCGTTCGATGTCATCCATCCACTGTAGGTATGCAGTGATGTGAGGAGAGTGTGCTCTAACTTTAAACAGTCCCCTTTTCTTAAATCCTCTCATGGAAAGATAACAATCAAAAAAGCATTTTATCTGCTTGTTACTGGTTTTTATTTCCTTCTTATCACCAAAATATATTTTTTTAAATATAAGCTCCCCAAAATTTCGTTTAGATGATTTATTTAAATTTAGAGTATAGTCACTCAACCTGAAATTTCTAACCGCCTTATCTACTCTCAAAAGAATTCTGGATATATCTCTGTCCTCTGTTACATAAACCTTATCGTCTATTACTTCATACCCCCATTTATCGTCAACAATCTTATCTATCTCCTCATAATCAAACATACCAATACCTTAAAAATATAAACCATTTATGTTCTATATATAGAAACTTATACCTTACGGTATGTTTCTTATATTCACTGTCATTAATAATATAAGATCCAAAATTAAAGAATCTCATAATGCATTTGTTTTACTTGCATTACTGATATTAAAACCTCGTAATTCATTTAAAAACGCTCCCATAACATATGTACAAAGTTAGTAAAAAATTACTTATCAAATAAAAAAATCTCAGACATATATCACCTTCCTGAGAACAACCTAATGCTGTTTATCCAGGCCACCAGCCTGGTTCTATCATTCACTCTCAGGAGATCCTATCCATGTCATATTCATGTCCAAATTGCAGATCAGAGTCTGTTGTCCATCGTCACAAAGGACGTAACGTAGGCGGTATTACAGGCGGAGTGGCAGGCACCGCTAGCGGTGTTGCCGGTGCCACTTCAGGTGCTAGCACGGGGATGGCCCTTGGTGCCGTTGGTGGCCCAGTGGGAATTGCCCTCGGCGGATTTGCCGGAGCACTACTCGGCGGGCTTGCGGGTGGAGTGACCGGCACCTTGGCAGGCTCAAAGATTGGTGAGAAGCTGGATGAGCACATCCTCGATGATCTGGAATGTACTAACTGCGGGCAAACCTTTCGCAGCGATGAGTAACTCCGAGCTCAATCACCCTTCCACCTTTCATAACACTCCGATGAAATTCAGCAACAGCGACTTACCAAAATCCCAAGAAATACCCCGGTGTTTGCCGGCTTTATGCCCCTTACATATAGAAAGCGCATAGAGCTTCAATAAACCATCGAGCCTTGAGTTTCTCGTTCGATTCAGATCAAACCATCCCAGGCTGGTATAGGCCTCATCGAATTCACCGTACAACGGCTTCCCCTGTTCCAAGTCATCGCCTCAGCTCCAAGCACTCTATGGGAGTGTTTGGCTGTGGCCATTTATTAGGAGTTTACCCATGACCATGAACATCCTTTCCGAAAACCAGCTTTACCGTAATGCACCCGCTATTTTTGCGGACACACCCGATAGCCAGGTGTCAGACCGTTATGGTTTTGTGCCCACCATTGAGGTGGTCAATGCCTTACAAAAAGAGGGCTGGCACCCCGTCCGCGCTCAACAAACGATGTCGCGGTTACCCGAGCGACGCTCTGTCGCTCGTCATATGGTTCGGTTTCGCCAAGATCCGGATCGGCAGATCCACGTCGGTGATTCTGTGGCTGAACTGGTGCTCTGCAACAGCCATGATCGAAGCAGTGCGTATCAGTTAGATCTCGGTTTATTCAGATTGGTCTGCAGCAACGGCATGGTAACACCCATCGGCGAGGTGGGTGGGATCAGAGTGCGACATGGCTGCCAGGTTGTTGATGAAATTCTTGAAGGCTCCATCGCCCTCATCGACGATGCCCCCGAGATCATCTCCTCCGTTGATCGCTTCCGATCACTGCGACTATCACCGGATGAAGCACAACTATTCGCACAATCCGCCCTGACGTTGCGCTATGGGGAAGACTGGGTGAATGCCAGCCCAGTGTCTCCCGACGCCATTCTTCAGGCACGACGCTCAGAAGATCGAGATCCCGACCTCTGGCATATCTTTAACCGTACCCAAGAAAACCTACTCAAAGGCGGCTTACACGGACGTTCTAGCCAAGGACGCCGAACACGTACTCGTCCTATCCGTTCAGTAACTGAAGATGTGCGGCTTAACCGAGCGCTTTGGAAACTGACAGAACACTTCGCGGCCCTCAAGGGGGAATGAACCGCGTTATAACAAGATTGGTAGGTTAGTCATCTAGGTGCCCACTTATATATTGGTGGGCACATATGTTAGCGGGTTATCCTAAAAGCAGAAGGTGTGATGTGTGGACGCTTACCGAGGACCTTGCTCATGTGATTTTTGTTTTGGAAAGAGTAGTTTTGTTTACGAATAGAGGCATGATTTATATAAATATTCCATAGCACCCCAATTGTAGGGTGCTATGGGTGTGATTATTTTCTATCAGCTATCTCTACATTGATTTTGATACAACCTTCTGTATTTGAAACACATACTTTTCCGTTTTCAACTATGTAGTCTTGAACGCTCCCTTGACCAACAAATTTATAATCGGAACTAAAAATTCTAGATGGAGTGCTAAAACACCAGCCAGATTCGGAAAATTTATGTTCGCATTGGAACGCTGTTGTGAAATATATAGGGCCTTCTCCACTCAAAGAATCAGAGCAACCAGAAATTAGAAAAGAAATGGCAATAACAAAGTAAAAATATGCCCTTTTGAAGGTAGTGTTCATTTTATCTGTCCTTTCTAGCCATGAAAATATGGGGCTTTCTGTTGGTGCCTGAGATCCATATTTTTGCCTGTTGTGAAATTTGTTCAGTTATCATTGCTGCCGTATAGGTCTTTCTACCTATAAGCGCCTCTGCACTAGCTGAGGATCTGTCTTTGTAATAATCTTGAACCTCTCCTTGGCCAACTTCTTCATATATGGCTGCTTTGGCTTTGCTGTTATTGGACACTGTTACGGTATTTTTTATTGCATATATTTTGTTACTTGAACTAAAGCAATAAAATGCTCCTTTCGCAGAACATTCAAAAATTGGCACAAAATATTCTTCTTCAGTTATTTTGGCTTTATTTCTTAGGCTGATGAGAGCTTTTTTTCTCTTTTCACGGGTTATCTTGGCTTTGATATCAAGCTCTGCATAAATTAACTTGTCTTTTAGTTCGGAGAAATCGTATTTTGAATGAAACTCATCGTCGATTTCTTCTATTCTTCTATCCAATAGGTCTTTTCTTTTTCTCAATTTATTTTGTTCGGCTTCGTATGATATGGAGTCAGTACGTAAAGCTTCTTTGTGGGCGTCGTATAGTTTTGATTTTTTTTGTTGAAGTGAATCTTTCTTTGACTTTAAAGCTTCTATTTCCTCGTCTAGTTTTTTGTCTCGTAAAATTTCTTGTTCATGTGAAAGTGAATTGTCAATCATTCGTTTTTTGATGGAAAGTGATTTAATTTTTTTATTTATTTGATATAGATGGTCATCTATTTCATTGGATTCACTTTCGTATTTTGCTTTGGATGAATCTCTGGCGGACTTATTGTCTCTACGTTCCTGAGTATCAAGTCTATCGATTTCTGAGAGTAGAGCCATTACTTCATCCTTGAATGGTCTTGTTATCTCACTACGTTCTTGTTCTATATCTCTTTCAAAATCAACTAGTGCGTGCAAGGCATTCGTGACGTCTTCTAGATTGGTAAAGTCTATCTCATAAGAAAATGACTTATTAAAGAATTCTTTGCTGTTAGATGCAGTTGCTTGGGTAGGCGAAGGGAGGGTAGAGTGCTGAAGCTCCTGTTCGCACTCCTCTTCAAATTCCCATCGAAGGTTCCTTCCTGGTATTGAATGCTCATCTAGTTGAAGAGTATCTCTCCACTCTTTTACTTTTTCATCGAAACATTGCTGAGGACTATCAATTTCAGCACTTACTTTAAATGAGGAAAAAAGCATAAAAAAAATTAACGCTTTGTTTTTCATGGTCATCCTTTTGTTGATTTAACTTATGTCCGTTTTAAATTATTTGTGCCCTAAGGGCTTTTACTAAAGCTTTCTGTAGACGTTCTGCGCTACAAGCCAGAGGTCGCATGCTCTTGAGCGCGAATTAGAGCCCATCTTTCTTTTTTAACTTGTTGCAGTAAAAAATAGAAGCAAAATATTTATCTTGCTCATGGAATGGAGTGTTTAAATGATTTTGGACACTATTTAAGCACTACTCGGCGGGCTTGCTGGTGGTGTGACCGGCACCTTGGCAGGCTCAAAGATTGGTGAGAAGCAGGATGAGCACATCCTCGATGATCTGGAATGTACTGACTGCGGACAAACCTTTCGCAGCGACGAGTAACTCCGAGCTCCCCCCCCCTCAGCTTGAATACCTCGCTAATTAAATTCAGCGACGTACATATACCCAAAATTCCAAGGAATACGGCCCGGCTTTGGTCGGATCTATGGCCCTTCAATAACCTCACGAAGGTATGAACGCCTCTTCGGCTTCAGCCCTACAGCTCATATCGAGTGCGGCATCATCGAATTCACCGTACAGCGACTTCCCCTGTTCCAAGTCATCGCCTCAGCTCCAAGCACTCTATGGGAGTGTTTGGCTGTGGCCATTTATTAGGAGTTTACCCATGACCATGAACATCCTTTCCGAAAACCAGCTTTACCGTAATGCACCCGCTATTTTTGCGGACACACCCGATAGCCAGGTGTCAGACCGTTATGGTTTTGTGCCCACCATTGAGGTGGTCAATGCCTTACAAAAAGAGGGCTGGCACCCCGTCCGCGCTCAACAAACGATGTCGCGGTTACCCGAGCGACGCTCTGTCGCTCGTCATATGGTTCGGTTTCGCCAAGATCCGGATCGGCAGATCCACGTCGGTGATTCTGTGGCTGAACTGGTGCTCTGCAACAGCCATGATCGAAGCAGTGCGTATCAGTTAGATCTCGGTTTATTCAGATTGGTCTGCAGCAACGGCATGGTAACACCCATCGGCGAGGTGGGTGGGATCAGAGTGCGACATGGCTGCCAGGTTGTTGATCGATGTCCGTGTGCTGGACCACATTGTGGTGGGAGCGACGCCCGCATCCTTCGCCGAACGCGGTTTACTCTAACCCTCAACCGAAGTTCCCATATTGTCCTTTTGGGAACTTACCAACCCGCATGAATACTGGGCTCAGAACGAAGGGGCCCGTCTAAATTCTCAAATTCCCCATTTCAAACGAAAAAAGGAACCTGACTATGACAGAGGTGCACGCCGTCAAAGATCCAGAGACCATCTGCCTGATTAGCCACCTGCTCTCTCGGCGGCATAGTCAACAGATGGCTGACATCTGGAATATTGGACTGAACTTAGCACTGCGGATCTCCGATCTGCTATCGATTAAGTTCAGCGACATAGAGGAGGACCGATTGGTCCTCCGTGAACAAAAGACAGGAAAGCAAGCCAATATCCCTTTAAACCCCAAAGCCCTGAAGATCATTCAGCGAATTCATCAGGATCATCCCCATCATATCTACCTGTTCCAGTCATACCGCAACCGTCAATCCATTAATCGAACTCCCCGTCCCCTCTCTCGACGTGCTGTCAGCAAGGCTTTTGGATCTATAGGTGAGGAACTCCGAATATCACTTGGAACCCACTCCATGCGAAAAACACGGGGCTATCACCTTTATAAATCCACCAAGGATATTGCGCGTGTAATGAAGATGCTCAGGCATAACTCTGAGAGTGTGACATTGCGTTACATCGGTATCACCCAAGACGAGGTCGACCACGACTTCAAGGAATTGGTGCTATAAATGCTTTTCTTAGCAACCTAGGCAATGCAGATGTGCGGGCCGCACACGAACACATGATTATTTTATTGAAAAAGTCACCGGCACCTCCACCCAAGCAGATACCCTCTGTCCATCAATCATCGCAGGTTCTATTTGCCAACCTTTTACAGCCTCGATTGCGGCTTCATCCAAACTTTCATAACCACTGCTTTTATAAAGCTTTACTTCCAGATTACGCCCTTGGGGCCCAACAAGCACTCGCAGTAACACCGTTCCTTGCTGTCGCTTACGCATTGCTTTACGCGGGTATTCTGGTGGTTGCGACTTGGAGCGGTAATTTGGCTGGGTGAACACTTTATTGAGTACCCCAGCTGCTATGCGGTTACTTTGTTCAACTGCTGCGAGCGGCTCCGCAGTTTTTAGCTCCTGTTTAGGTTCCGGTGTTGGTTTAGGCTCTGGTTTAATTACCTGAATTGCAATAGAGGCTATCCTGCATAGTAGCCAGCTTCTGCTTAATTTCGAGTGCAGTCGCACTGGCTAATCCTGCCTGTAACAGTTCGGGATTAGTGAGAAGTACCAAAACCAGAATACAGTGCACCAGCAGAGAGATAATCACTGCTGGCGCAAAACGGGTACCGTTGACGTATGACGACATTTTAGATACGCCGACGGTCCCGAGATCCAGCAGAGAACAACTCAGCCGTTATTGCTCGTGATTTAGAACTTAGCACGGATACCAATCACGCCACTACGAGGTTTGCCTGGACCGACAAAGCGGTGGTCATCCATACCCGGATAAGCATCTTCCAACACTTCATCCGATTCACCGTAAACACCGAAGGTTTCGTATTCTTTATCAAATACGTTATCGATGCGGGCAAATAGTTCTACAGTTTTGTTCAGCTTATACATACCACGCAGGTTCAACAGAGCGAAGCCGTCGACCTTCTCGTTTTCGTTAGCTTCATCACCACGGTAGTACTGACTGCTCTGGTAAGTCACTTCTGCACCCAGATCCAATTTTGGAGATACCGCCCAGTCAGCAACTAATTTCAGGTTATGCTCTGGCAGGCCTGGAATGCTGTCACCCTTTTCAACCGGACGGGTATCACCCAGCGGGTTGTTATTGCTGACAGAATCAAAAGCCGTCTGGAACGTAGCATTCATATAGGTATAAGACAGCGCTAGATTCAGATTGTGATACTGCTTACGCACCGCCAGTTCCAGACCCATGCGACGGGTCTTACCTACGTTATCGAAGTAACCTTCAGAGGTCAGGCCACCCGCATTCTGGAAGATGATGTCATCGTGGTTAGTGGTGTGGAATAGACCGGCATTCCAACCGTACCCCTGACTGTTACCACGGGCTCCTACTTCAAAGGTCTTCGATACAACCTGCTCCAGTGGCGGATCGGATACGAAACCGTTTGGCAATTTACACGGATCATCCGGATCTGCACAGCTCAGTTCAGCCGGTGTAGGCGCACGGGAAGATTCGCTATAGCTACCGTAGTAGTTCACCTTATCCGTTACCTGATAAGCCAAACCGATCGCTGGGTTGAAGCGATCGAATGTGTGGTTACCAGTCAGGTCCAGGTTGTTATCACCGATACCCACCATCTCGATGCGGGTGTAGTTGTAACGACCGGACAGGGTAAGATCCAGCTGATCGCTCAGGGCAACTGTATCGGTCACAAACAGACCCACATGCTGCACTTCAGTTTCCAGACGAACACGGGATTCAGCGTCAAAGTAACCAACACCTGTTACACCACGATCATCTGCAGCTGCATCATTACGCAGTTCAGCGAACTCAGTATCAGATTTAAAGTCGATATCAGCATAATCATAGCTGGCACCCACCGTTAACTGGTTCTCCTTACCATTCCAGTCACCCAGGAAAGTCATCTGAGAAGCCAGACCCAGACTCTCCATTTTGGTTTCGGAGGTATTTAGGGTACCGTCCAGATCATCCGGATCGAGGGTTGGATCGATGTCTTCTAAAGCATCTGCCTCGTCATATCCGACAAATTCAATCGGTTCGAAATCATCAGCGTCAAACGGATCACCCTCATCACCTTCGAATTCACAGAGGGATTCAATACCGGTTCCCGGCACCACTGCCGTATCGTTAGCAGCGTTCACATCACACTCTTCGTAATCACTATCATCACCGTTCAGTGTGTTAACTTTGTTACGACGGTAATAAACATTACCCGCAAGCTGTGTATCATCATCCAGCCAGGTATCGCCGTTCAGTGCCAAAAGGCTGAGGCGGGTTTCTGTCTGGTCTGGTTGGGTGTAGATCGATTCCCGACCTGCAGTTTCCATCAGTTCAATAGGGACAGAACCATTACCTATCATGGTGTTATTATTAGCCGCAACTGTCAGCTCAATATTGCCGTTCTCACCACGCCAGCTCAGATTAGCCATTGCCTGCTGAACTTCAGTCGGAGAATGATCGCGCCAACCATCTTCTTCATAATAGTTACCAATCACGTAGTAACCGAACTCACCGTCATTACCGCCGGTCTGAGCTTCTACATTAAAACGGCCGTCACTACCGATGGACGTTTCGATCTGGCTGCCGGCGTTATCAAAACCATTTTTAGTTTTAATCGAAAGCGCCCCCCCCAGGGTATTCTGACCAAATACTGGGTTAGAGCCTGCAAACAGGTTAATAGAGTCGATAGCACCTTCCGGTAACAGATCCCAGTTTACGGTGTCACCAAACGGTTCGTTAAAGCGGATGCCGTTAACATAAACAGACAGGCCCTGCGGCAAACCAAGTAGTGGAGAAGCCGTAAATCCACGGTACTGCACATCCGGCTGGAACGGGTTATTAACCGCTTCATTAATGGTCACGCTTGAGAAGTTGTAACGAAGGTGCTCTGCAACGTTCAGCGCCTGAGACTTTTCTATCTCAGCGCTGTTAGCCGTTTGCACAGCAGCAGCTACGCGATTTTTTTCGATGCCGACACCGTGTATCGGAGTGGTACCGATCACAGTTATCCCGTCAAGGCGAGAAACGCCCTCTGCCTGTACCAGCCCAGCACTTAAAGCGAGGCTGGAAACCAAAACAGCTATTATCGAAGCCTTCATTAAATTTTCACCTGCATTTGTACCAATAATAAAATTGCTAACCGTCGCCTAAGACGGGAAGCTTGTTAAAAACTAAGCTCAAGAATTAAGCTTTTCTTCTAGATACAACCCCTTTCTGTGGATCGTACCCCCAAACAGCAAGAAGAAAGAACACCGTAAACCCTGCAACTACGACATAAAGTGAAGTCAGATTAATCTGCCCATATAAGGCGAAGCGGATAAGTTCAACGGCATGTGAAAACGGGTTAAACTGAGCCAATTGATAAACCAGCTCAGCCCCCGCTTCTTCCAGTTTCCAGAGTGGATAAAGCGCAGGTGATATGAAGAACATCGGGAAAATGACAAAGTTCATCATACCTGCAAAGTTCTCTAACTGCTTTACCGATACAGATAGCAGAAGCCCCAGCGACCCTAGCATCAGCGCAGTCAGGAAAAATGCTGGAAATGCCGTTATTACACCGTCTGCAGGAAGATCTACTTCAAAACCCCAACAGATAATTAAGAAGCAATAAACCTGTAATATGGACAACACAGCCCCTGCCAGAAGTTTGCAAAACAGAATGTACCAACGAGGCAATGGTGCTGTAAGAAGGAGACGCATAAGTCCCATTTCCCGGTCGTAAACCATGGTCAACGATGACTGCATACCATTAAATAAGATCACCATGCTCAACAAGCCCGGTGTGATATAGACCTCATACTCAATGTATGCTTCATAAGGAGGAATAACCGCAACACCAAAAACATTTTGAAATCCTGCTGCGAAAACAAGCAACCAAAGTGCTGGCCTTACCAAGGCTGAAAATAGCCGCCCTTTCTGACGTATAAACTTATTGGTTTCTCTTGTAGAAAGAGCAGTGAAAGCATTGATTGCATGTCTGATATTCATATTCAGGACCCACTACTCAGATTACAACGCCCTTCACCCTTATCATTACCTAATACGTCAAGGTTAATACGAGGATGCAAAAAGCCTTCGATTGGCGCTCTGTTTATCACCCTATTTAACGAAGTGAGGAAAACAGGCTGGCGCAATTGGTTATTCCAAGGGCGAAAGTTCAATGGATAACCCTTTGCACCGTCCATTTTGAATGCATCTTGCTTAAGGTCTGCTAGAAGCAAGCTCGTATCAAGATGCTCCTGACGTAGAATAGACTCAGCAATTAGCTTCACCGCCAACCAGGCAGACCAGTCATAACCGGTCATATGGCGTTTAGCCTTTTTCATAAAGCGCTTGTTTACCTGAGGCGCACCATTTCTATCCCAGGCCCAATGCCACCAGTCAGACACCAATCCCGCCGATCCAACAACTGGTCGTGGCTTTAATAAGGCATAGGGAACATCCACCGCAAACTCACCACTACTGTCCACCACAAACAGCGCATTGTAATCATCTTTACCGGTTAGAAGCGCAATATTATTGCGATAACGTTGGCGTGGGTCATTACCTAGCTTGTAAGGCTTCTCTGCAATCAGTTTCAAACCAAATTTTTTCGCAGAAACCTTGAGTGAAGCAAGATAGGATTTATCTTCTTTCCCTTCTCCATAAAGCACTAAAACTTCATTCCACTTTTTGGAAACCAGATACTGCGCCATAGCATCCGTCAGCATCAAACGGCTAGGTGCTACGTGCAATAGATTAGACTGACAAAATTCATTTCGCAGAGAGTTGTCTAGGGCACTCAGGTTGAATAATGTACTGCTTGCAGAACCTGAACTTGCCGCAGCTAAACGAACACCTTCACCCGGTAGATCCAGCATAAAGAAATGAGTACCCTGCTGTTCCAGCTGAGGAATCAATTCCTTAATTTCAGAAAGCGTCTCAACCTCATGCTCTTCCAGATTGAACTTCACCCCTTTCTTCTGTGCGGCAAAGCGGGATTCTTTTATAGCAAGTTTAAGCGCATGTGAAAGACGCCCCCAAGGCTGCGCCTGATATCGGGCATCTGTGATGTTTTGCTTGTAACGAGAATCATCCTCGTACTCGATCAAAGCAATATTGATAGCCTGCAGGTCAGCCGCAAGCACATTACCAGTAACGATAAACAGGGAAGCTGCTGCAAACAGCAGCCCCCTGGTCTTCTTGATTAGCCCAACCATTAGTCATCTGCCACTACATCATGAGGAACACGACCTGCAGGAACGGACTTGATAACCTTCAGGCGAGCTGTATCAATCACAGCCAGATCATCACTTTTACCATTTGTTACATACAGTTTACTCTCGTCATTGTTAAGACTTACTCCCCAGGCACGCTTACCAACAAGTACATAATCCAGAACTTTATGCGTTGCAGTATCAACAACAGCCACATGGTTCGCACTTCCTAAAGTGACATAAGCGATCTTGCCATCTTTAGTCATTGCCATACCCACAGGGGAGATATTTTCAGGACGGATTCCCTTAGGCGAAAAGCTCAGTTCAGATTTCATTTTATAAGTGCTGGTATCTAGAACTGAAATAGTGCCGCCAACTTCATTACTCACCCAGAGTTCACTTAGATCCTGGGTCAGTTCCATACGACGCGGACGGTTACCTACAACAATATTTTCCAGAATTTCCTGTGTCTCAACATCGATAACATGCACCATGTTTGCGACTTCAGAAGTTACATAGACAACTCGATTATCAGGACTGACCAGTACACCCTCTGGTTCTTCACCGACCTCTATTTCAGCAACGGTTTCGTTGTTGATCAGGTCATAAACCGTCACCAGGCCATCATCTTCATTAGAGGCGTAAAGGAATTTTTCATCCGGTGAAATATCAAAGCGATCCGGGTCTTCACCAATATCAATGCTCTGTTTTACTTTCAGTGCCGCAACATCAATGACGTCGATAGCATCATCATCGCCGCAAGCAACGTATAGCAATGAACCATCATTGTTCAATTGCATCGCCCTTGGTCGTTCGCTGGTTTTAATCTCAGTAACTTTGTTCATCATTTCAGCATCAAAAACAGTCACTACATCATCTTTTTCACTACTGACAAAAACATAACCTGTTTTTGCTTCTACACTGGCCGTCAAGCATAAAGACACTGCAAAAGAACCTGCCTGCAGATACTTAGCGAACTTATTCATAAACTACTCCAACTTTCTTATTATTTGTTATGAGCTGCAGAAACGCATCTGCAAGAGAAAAACATGGCTGTGAAGCTTGCTTCAACAACTGAGCGGGTGAGGACTCTGCTAATATCTGCCCTTTATCTAGGACAACAACACGATCTGCCTCTTGCACTTCCTCAATAATGTGAGTGCTCCAGAGCACAGCTAAACCACGCTCTTTACACAACGAACCGACATACTCCAGTAGGGATGCTCGTGATTCAGGGTCTAGGCCAACAGTAGCTTCATCCATCAACAGCACTTTAGGCTTGTGTAACAGAGCTCGGATCAGTTCAACTTTACGCCTGTTACCACCACTTAATCCCCTAACAGGAAGGTTCATTACCTCCAGCATCGAAAAGCGCTCAAGCTCAGTACGAATAAGCGGGTCTGATTCTTTACGGTTTAAACCGTGAAGAAGGCAGTGAAATTTAAGATTGGCATAGACACTCAGATCCAGATCAAGCGTACTTTGCTGAAAAACTACACCCAGAGTTGATAGAGCTTTAATCGGCTCTTTCTGAATGTTGAAACCACTAACAGATATCGAACCCGTGTCACTATTGAATAACCCTGTCAGTAACTGAAATAGCGTTGTTTTTCCCGCTCCATTCTGACCAAGTAAACCGACAAACTCCGCCGGTTTGATCGCTAAGTCGATGTTATTGAGTGCCTCCACAGCACCATAACTTTTACTTACCGCCCTTAGCTCAAGAGCATTCTGTGTTTTCATTTAAAACCTCCACTCACTGGCTTCAGTACCGGCTCAATAATCTGCCCTTCCAATAAACCTGGATACTGGGACAAAAGTTGTGATTTCCAATACTGAAAGTTCGTATCCTGCTCACTTCTGGGCCTGCTTAACTCAATTTTTTTATCAAGGATGACACTACCTGGAGATGGGGATAGAAAAAGGATTCGATCTGCAAGTTGAATCGCTTCATTCAAATCATGGGTGACAAATACGACTGTTGGTTTTTGCTCTTCACATAACTCAGACAGAAGGAGTCTTAAGCGCTGGGCATTGGGCTCATCTAAAGAAACAAAAGGCTCATCTAGCAGCAGAAGTTCAGGACGAGTCAGAAATGCACGGGCGATACTGACCCGTCGCTGCATGCCTCCGGATAAATGTTTAGGAAAAACATCACCTTTCCCAGCAAGTCCTACCTTGCCCAGCAACCCATCAATTTCGAAATCTGAAGCATCAGGTTTTACCAGAGACAAATTATCCCTAACGTTCAACCAAGGCATTAAGCGAGGCTGTTGGAAGATATAACTAACATCGCAAGGCGGTTTATCATCCAGTGGAAGCTGATCAAAAGTAATTGTCGCATCATCACCGCATTCCAAACCTGCAATCATATTTAGCAGAGTACTTTTACCTGTGCCGGATGGGCCAACAATGGCAATAAACTCTCCAGCAGCAATACTGAATTCAATCTGACCCAGTACCTGCTGTGATTGACCGAAAAAGCTCTTGCTTTGAACAGCAACATCAAGCTTGACCATATCCCCCCCTTGCGATGTATCTATCCAGTGGACGCATAATCAAACCTTCAATCAACAAGATGATGGCGGCAAAAGCGAGGGTATAAGCCAAGATGCTTGCAATATCAAAGAAGTGAAAAAATGAACCTAGTTGAAAACCAACGCCATCACTCCGCCCTAGCAACTCAACCACCAGCACCACCTTCCAGATCAAAGACAGACCAGATCGGGCGGAGGCCATAATGAAGGGGTATAACTGTGGCAGATAAATCTTAAAGAAGAATCTTAGGGGTGATATTTGGTACACAGTACCCACTTGCAACAAGTCACGATCTACGACCCTTGCTCCTTCCCTTATCATGACAATTACGGTCGGAATTTTGTTGATGGCGACGGCAGCAATAGCTGATGCTTCAACCAAACCAAACCAGATATAGCAAAGCAGAATGGTCACCAACGCGGGGATATTAAGAGCGATTACCAACAAGGAATCACCCGCCTTATCCAGATTGGGAAAGGCGCCCATAACAATACCGATTAAGACACCCAAGAACATGGCAATGGCAAAGCTGATTGCAACTCGAAACAGCGTAATGAGTAGATGTTCCAGCATCTGCCCATCTAACAGATGAAAATAGAAACTACTAACCACTGCAGAGATTGTGGGGAGGTTAGCATTGTCTAACAGCAATGCAGCACCCTGCCACACCATCAGAATACACAGCAGCGGAGTTAGGCCAAAAATCAGATTTCGAGAGTACTGATTCATTTCAGACGACCTTGACCTAACAGCACGCCACCTTCGCTGACAGGGATATAAAACAGATCACGATCAAGTAAATCAGCGCCTCCTGTAAGAGCATCTCCGCCCTCGGCAGCCATAATCGCATACAAGCGATCCAGAGAATCTAGCTCACGCTCAGTAAAACGCTGGAGCACCCCTCCCCTGTAACCATTTTTAAGCGCATTGAAAACCTCATCGTTCTCTGCATGGGTTAACGGACGGATGCGCTGCCACTCTTCATCAGAGTTCAACAAGATCTGTCTTGCTTCCAGTGACGCTTTTAAGAAATTATCCAGTAGCTCGCCATTCTGAGTTTTCCACTTGTCTTCAAAAACCCAACCCACTAAAGGCACCTGAGTCTGAATACCTAGGCCTTTAACAATATCCTTAACCTTCAGCACGGGTTTAAAGCCTTTAGCCTTGAGACGAGCACTGTAGTGCCAGAAGTTCAGACTCAGAGGTAATCGCCCTTGATCCATCAATTTATTTAAAAGAGGGGGAGCAACATAAACTGGCTGTACGTAATCCTGCAGCTTCAATTTATGCTCTTTCCTGGCAAATGCTTGCAGCAGTAGCCAGCTCTTATCAACGGAGCCACCGGCCACACCAACGCGCAGGCCTTCCAATTCATGTAGATAAGTAATCGAGCTGTCTGGCTGGGCATACAAACCACCCGCAGCTGAAGAGGCAGGCGAAAAGCTATACATACGTTTGCTAAAACGCTGTCTGTTTACCCAAACCCAATCACTGAAAATGATATCAACAGCTTTACTCTGTAGCGCAACTGCACTGGCATTTTTACTGCCCACAGGTATGACATTCAGGGAAAAATTGTGTTTCTTATCCAACTGATGGTGTCGGATAACATCAATCTCCCAATTGACGGTTCCGAATTGCAACAATGCAACACGTACTTCTGGATGTGTGCTGGCATAAGTTTGTAACGACAACAAACCTATGAGCAAGATTTTCACGATGCTGGCCATAACGTTTCTTTCTTTATTATTTATATGAACAAGCACTGCCGTTTTCTATGTAAAACGAGTTCAGGCATGCTAAAAATAACTAGAGCAAGTATTAGGCCAAAAAATAGAATCCTTTATTTACATAAGGTTAAAACGATTAACAGTCATGAACGAGCGACACCTGAACCATTGCAATAGAAACAGGTGTCGCATTAACGAGAAAGAACTAAAGACGGATAAAAAGATGATATGGAGATATTCAAACCTTAAGAAACACCTTTGAGTTTCTTTTATTACGATAAATAAACTCCTCAGGATTATTTACCACCGTTTCGGCCTCCTGACGGGCTTCAAGAATCTTGTCATGATACGGTGACTTCCCGCAGACAGGATCAGCATTATGCATATCGCCGGTCATCATATATGCCTGACAGTGACAGCCACCGAAGTCCTTATCTTTCTCATCACAGCTACGACAAGGCTCTTTCATCCAGTCATCACCACGGAAGTAGTTAAAACCCGGACTCTCATCCCAGATCTGCTGCAGTGACATCTCTTTCACATTCGGAAATTCAATTGGCAGCATACGTGCACTATGACAAGGAAGCGCTTTACCATCCGGTGTTACAGTGAGGAACACCTGCCCCCAGCCATTCATGCAGCCTTTAGGACGCTCTTCGTAATAATCCGGTGTTACAAAGATTAGCTTGATTGGATTACCTTCCGCTGCCAGTTTTACGCGGTACTCGTTAGTAATGCGTTCTGCCCGCTCCAGTTGGGCCTGTGTTGGCAGCAGTTGGCGCACGTTCTCTTTGGCCCAGCCGTAGTACTGACAAGTAGCCAGCTCAACGTAATCAGCCTCCAGCTCTACGCAGAGTTGAATAATACGATCAACTCGATCGATATTATGGCGATGAGTAACGAAGTTGAGCACCATTGGATAACCCTGTGCTTTCACCTCGCGGGCCATCTTCAGTTTCTGATCAAACGCTTTTTTAGAGCCCGCCAGCATGTTGTTAACAGATTTATCACTGGCCTGAAAACTAACCTGGATATGATCCAGCCCCGCCTCATGAAACTCTGCCATTTTGCGTTCGTTCAGCCCTACACCGGAAGTAATCAGGTTGGTATAGTACCCCATATCATTGGCGCCCCGGATCAGTTCGATCAGGTCCTGTCGCACCAGTGGTTCACCACCCGAGAAGCCCAGCTGAACTGCGCCCATTTCGCGGCCCTGACGGAACACGTCCAACCATTGTTCGGTCATAAGCTCTCCACCAAAGTCAGCAAAGTCTAGGGGATTGGAACAGTATGGGCACTGCAGCGGGCACTTGTAGGTCAGCTCGGCCAGAAGCCATAACGGCTGGCCATGTGCCTTTCCCTGCTTTTGCCCATGTATAAGTTGCGGTTGCGCGTTACAGGGTGATCCAGTGTTGCTCATATGCGCCTCCGAGGAATTCCAGGATATCTGCGTCAATACCTTCGGCATCCGAGAATTTAGTCTGCAAGCTATCGATAATGCCCTGTACGTTTCTCTCACCGTCGACCAGCGCCAGAATCACACCTGCAGGCCCATTCAGTTGAACCATACCTTCAGGGTAGAGTAATACATAGCAGTCCTGGGCTTTTTCCCACTGAAAACGGAACATTTTACTCAACGCTGGGACCATGCTCAGCTCAACCTGAGTGCTGACCGCAGCTTCCTGTTTAGTCATTAAACAGCCCCCGGTGGTAAACCTTCTCGCGGGTTACCGTGTGGTACGGTGCACGATCAAGTTCATAGGCCATGGACATGGCATCCAGCATGGTCCAGAGCACATCCAGTTTAAACTGCAGGATCTCGAGCATACGGTTCTGCTGCTCGCGTGTGGTGTAGTGATCCAGAGTGATATCCAGACCATGCACGACGTCACGACGCGCTTCGATCAGACGGTTACGGAAATACTGGTAGCCATCTTCTTTGATCCATGGGTAGTGGCCAGGCCAGGTATCCAGACGGTTCTGATGGATAGTTGGCGCAAACAGTTCTGTCAGAGAGGAGCTGGCTGCTTCCTGCCAGGTTGCATGGCGTGCAAAGTTGACGTAAGCATCAACCGCAAAACGAACACCCGGTAACACATGCTCACCGGAGAGGATCTCTTCACGGGTCAGGCCTACCGCCTCACCCAGACGCAACCACGCTTCGATACCACCTTCGGCACCTTCATAACCATCATGGTCCAGTACACGCTGCACCCAGTGACGACGCACATCACGATCCGGGCAGTTCGCCATAATTGCAGCATCTTTTACTGGGATACTAATCTGGTAATAGAAACGGTTGGCCACCCAACCCCGGACCTGCTCCTGGGTACTGTGACCTTCGTACATTGCAATATGGTAAGGGTGCTGGGTGTGATATAGATCGCCCTTGGCACGCAGTGCTTTTTCAAACTCTTCGCGACTCATTGGCAACTTATCGTTGGTTTGACTGTTCATTCTACTCTAAGCCTTTTTATACTGTTCACGTGGCCTATTGGATTTGAGCTCACTGGGCTCACAGCTCAATCGACATACCGTCGTAAGAGACTTCAATATTGTGAGACTCCACCTCTGCTCTTTCAGGTGAATCTTCATCCAGGATAGGGTTGGTGTTGTTAATATGGATAAGTATCTTGCGTGGTTTTTCCAGCATATCCAGATACTCAATCATGCCACCCTCGCCTGACTGAGGCAGATGCCCCATTGCGACACCAAGCTTGTCACCAACGCCTGTGGTTATAAGTTCGTCTTCGCTCCAAATAGTACCGTCAACCAACAGTACATCCGCTGCTTCCATATAAGGACGCAGATGGGGTTCGATCTGACCTAAGCCAGGTGCATAGAACAGTTTTATGCCCGTCCGGGTATCTTCGATTTGGATACCGATATTGTCACCCGGATGGGGGTCATCACGATGTGGTGAATAAGGTGGTGCACTACTGAGTAGTGGTACAGCGGTCAGTTTCAGTTCCGGCACTTGCGGAATCACAAAGCTGTTTTCTCCCTCACCAATCGGAATACGGTTTACATTGTTACCTCCGCTCCAGTGTTTCAACATATTCAGGATAGGAAAGCCGGTTGTAAGATCCTGCTCGACCATCTCTGTACACCAGATATTATGTGGGCAACCTTCACGCAACATAAGAAGACCTGTTGTGTGGTCAATCTGGCTGTCCATAAACACAATCGCAGAGATGCCGGTGTCGCGGATAGAACGATTTGGCTGCATAGGGCCAAAGTTTGTGAGCTGTTCACGGATATCTGGAGAGGTGTTAAAAAGAATCCAGTTTTCGCCGTCGGCGCTTACTGTGATTGAGGACTGAGTGCGGGGTTTAGCATTAATAGTGCAGGCTCTTACACCACTGCAGTTACGGCAATTACAGTTCCACTGCGGAAAACCACCACCGGCTGCTGAGCCTAATACTTGTACTTTCATTATATTTCCCTTCCAAGCCACCCCGACCAAAGATCGGGGTAACCAGGACAACAGAACGGAAAGGCGATTAACGGTTCGCGAAATACATAGTTACTTCGAAACCAATGCGCAGATCTGTGTAAGACGGCTTAGTCCAGTTCATATGAAACTCCTAATAGTTTTATTTTCATGTTTTTAAATTTGAACCAATAATACCAACACATCAGACAATTCCTCTGTGTTTGTTATTGACCCCTCACCTATACAAACTGCCCGACTTTTTAGTAGCAGAATGAGATACGATGACCTTTACTTATGAGCCCAACAGCACCTGCGGATCAAAGCCCATGATTAATGCCCCCCAGTGACGTCCATCTACAAAGACTGGAATCGATAGTTCATTAAGAATCTCGCCCGTATCACGCACATAGGTTTGCAGCAAGAAAGGCTGAGTCTGAGTCGCTCGGCGCTGCTCTGAGCGGGTATTAAAGAAAATTCGTCTATTACGGCTTTGCGCATTATCGACAATAAAGTCACCTGTTAACGGATTAGAAACTTTACGGTGATGCGTACCGATATAACCGTTTTTATCTACCAAAACAGAATAGATAAATTCTGAGTTTCGCTGGACGAAAGCATCAAAAACCGGCTGCAGCATCGCATCAAACTGGTCAACATAACTTACACTGAACTTTTCTGGCTTTTGATTAGGGTTAAGACGCAGATAATTGGTATCAAAAATATTACAGCGTGATGATAATCCAGACAGATTCTCATCCAGTTCGGCTTTAAAACTACGCCCCTTTTGAATAATACTTTCAAAAGCTCCATAACCAATGATAAAGCGGGAAAGCAGCTCCTGGCTCTCTTCAGTCGACACCTCCAGATCATCGGAATAACTCTGCGAATGATCCATTTCCCCTTTAATATCAGCAGATATTTGGGTGATCTGCTCAACATGCTTATGGGAGTTTTTGTTGGTATAAGACAACTCATCAATAGCTGCACTGATACTAGAGAGCTGGCCATTAACCTGCTCAAAATCTTTTACCAACTGACCAAATTGGCCATTGGTATTTTCGATAAAGTCGCCAGTTGTTTCAACGTAGCCAAGGATGTTTTTGGCACTATCATTCGTATCGGATACCAACGAAGACATCTGTGAAATATTCTTATCAATCTCGCTGGTTGCAGAACCCACTTTCTGCGCCAGACTTCTCACCTCATCAGCAACTACCGCAAAACCTCTCCCCGCATCCCCAGCCCTAGCGGCCTCAATTGAGGCATTCAGAGCAAGCAGGTTTGTCTGATCAGAAAAGTCCTGCACCATGGAAAGAATCTGCGTAATATTTTGTGAATTAGCCTGCAGGCTCTGAACTGTAGATTGGAACTGATTGACCAAGTCCCTGATCGCTTCTATCTGCTCCTGAACCTTTAACAACTCAGCACTTGAGCCACGTACTTCATCCAAATTTGAAGTGTTCTGCTCGCTTATTTGCATCGTACTGCGGGCGATTTCATCAATAGCCTGTGTCGCTTCATTACTGGACAGGAAGACCTGATGTGCCCTTTCTTCCTGTTCACTGGCTTTCTTGTGAGCCTGGCCAATAATCTTTTTAAGACGCGCGGCAGACAGAGCAACATTCACACTTCTGGACCGGGTGTCAGCAATAATCTCTTTAAGTTTTGCCGAGAAATCATTATAGCTACTCGACATAGTCGAGATTTCATCAAAGGTATATACCGGCAGCGTCGCCGATATATCTCCATCTTTTTCCCTAATTGCCGCTAAAACTGTTGTCACATCCTGAATAGGTTTAAGAAAAAGGTGCCGCATGAAAAAGATTGTAAAAACCCCACCAATCAAAGCAAAAACAACTGTAATAGTTCCCGCTATCCAAAAAGTGCTCAACGCCTCATTCAACTGAAGACTTTCTGATTCACTCATCTTTATACCAGAAAGAACATTCTCTATTTCGCTGGCATGATAATAAGCCAACGCCATAAGAACTATATGAGGAATAAGAAGGGAAAGAACATTGCCGACTATCTTTTTCGTCAGTGAATTAAAGAAAGCTTTCTCAATACTTTTATACAAACTCATGTATCTACTGCTCTTATACTTATTATCTGCTTTGCCCTACAAGAAATCAGAAAACTTTAGGAATCCCCATATGATTCATGACTTTCTGTTGTAAGTAACAATCCGCTAACAATTAATTCAAAAAATATGCCAATCAAAAAAAAGTCGCTAACCACTTGAAAATAAAACAAATACTTTTTCATTAGAGTGATCGACATTAAAAACACAGCCCAATACCGTCGCAAGCCTGCAACAGAAAAACACAATTCAGACACATATGTAGCAAAGAAGAAGAAAAAGAGGAGGAGGAAGAAAATTTGAAACAGGCATGCCATCCCAACGGGACAGCACACGCAGCCATTTTATTGAGATTACATCCAAGCAACCAGGGCAAAAAGCCATGCAAGCACTTAACGGTTTACAAAATACACCGCTACCTCAAAACCAATACGCAGAACTTTAAATTCTGGTTGAGCCCACTTCATTACTCTACCCCAATAATTCATTGAAATGATACAGGTGTAGCACCACTGCTACACCCGACCTCCCAGTGCAACACATGACAGCAAGTAGAGTCACTACCCGTCCAGAGCACCACTTGAAGCAAGTATGCAACAAAAATCACCCTACAATTGCAACATTATGCTGAAAAGCCCCCCCCCTAAAAGCAATGGCACACATCATGCTAATACCATTCAACAATGTCAGAGAACATTGCTAAACTTACACAGATAACAAAAATAAAGAGTCTTGCCACAATTAGTGCAGCAGATAGACATCTTTGCTTAATTGCCAAAGCGTAAGGCCGGAGCGAATCCATAATGCGAAACACGCCTCAAATAAAAGGCACCAAGGATGTAGTGGCCTATGTAACCGGAAACTTTCAGGACAGAGATATTCAGCCCGGTGACCAGATTGCCAAATCCTGGGAACGCAGCCTTGTGCAACACGGCCTCAATCCTCATCTTAATAACGAAATAGAGATACTTACCTCATATGAGCTTGAGCAACAGCTACAACTAAATGAGGAATACCTGAAAATTGCTCGCAACGGCTTAATTGGTCTGTCAAAACGTATTGCTAACGCCGGTTTCTCAGTACTTCTGACTGATGAGACAGGTTTAGCTTTGGATGCAAAACTTCCATCCCAGATGAAAGATGTATGGCAGGACGCAGGGCTATTAGTTGGATCCAGATGGGGAGAAAAGCAAGCAGGTACCAATGGCATTGGCACATGTTTGGTTGAGAAAGAATCAATCATCATCCATCAACACGAGCATTTCTTCGATTCGCAAAGCCCTTTGAGTTGTTCGGTCACACCAATTTTTGACCCTTTAGGTGACCTCAAAGGCTGTTTAAACGCATCATGCCTAGGAGCAACCGGCTCAAAAGAAAGCCAATATCTAACCCTGCAAATGGTAATGATGTATGGCAGGATGATTGAAAATAGTTATTTCCGCCAGACCTACCGCAGCCAGATCACAATGCATATCAAAGAGACAAACAATTTCTCTGATCTGGCACAAGAACAACTTTTAGCCGTCAACGAACGAGGCGTGATCATTGGAGCAAATCGCTCCGCCTTTGCCGAATACGAAAGTCTGCTAGAAACAGGGCAGCAATTATTGGGTTGCCAGATTGAAGAGATCACAGGATTAACAGTTGAGGAACTGCTTACCAAAAGCAATGGTGGCGCATGCACAGTTCACCACCAGTCACCGAAACTATTGGATGAAATAGAAATTGCCCTACGCGTTCCTGCTAATAAAATCATAGGGAGCTCAAACACACAGACCACTCAAACTAAAGATGAACGTCCTCATAAACACAAACACCCTACTCTGGAACAACTGGCTGGTGAAGACCCTGATGTAAGACAGAACGTACAACAAATTCGCCATGTTCTGAATAAAGACATTCCGATTTTGATTACTGGTGAAACCGGTACCGGCAAAGAAGCCTTTGCCAGAGCTATACACGATGCTAGCGCCAAGAAAGACGGACCATTCATCGCTCTCAACTGCGCAGCTATTCCAGAATCTCTTATTGAAAGTGAACTCTTTGGCTACAGCAGTGGTTCCTTTACCGGCGCTAATCGAAAAGGCATGAAAGGTAAACTTGAACAAGCAAATGGTGGTACCATATTTCTTGATGAGATAGGTGATATGCCTGTCCAGCTGCAAACTCGACTACTTCGTGCTTTAGCCGAAAGAGAGATCATGCCATTAGGCGCATCTCAGCCTAAACCGCTGGATATACAGGTCATATCAGCAACCCACCAGAATCTGGTACAACGCATAAGAGATAAACTTTTCCGCGAAGATTTTTACTATCGACTTAACGGTATGGCTCTTAAGCTACCCCCACTTCGCAAACGCAGTGATAAAGACTTCATTATGAACTGCATTCTCGATAGCGAATTAGGTGGTTCAGAAGACGTGAACTTTGCCCCACAAGCCCGCCAGATGCTAAATGATTACCATTGGCCAGGTAATATTCGTCAGCTGTCCAATGCTCTACGCTATGCACTGGCAGTATCAATGGATAAACATATCACCATCGACAGCCTTCCAATCGAAGTCCGTGCCGAAAAAAACATGTTTAAAGAAGATGAATTTATCCCAGAAGAACCTAAAGCCATGAGCCTATCCGACTTTGTCGATGATGAAGAAGGCCGCCGCCTAATCGAAGCTTTGAGAAAATATAAGTGGAATATCACTCAAGTATCCGATGAGCTTAATATTTGCCGGTCCACCGTCTATAGAAAGATGAAAAAATACAATATCGTTCAACCAAACGAAATCTATTAACCTCCCTCTAATGCCCAAAAAGCCTGAGCCTGCCTCAGGCTTTTTTATGTCTACTGTTTAACTACTGCTATTTACTAACTACCTCAAAAATTGGCACAACACCTGCAATTATTTCTCAGTTCCATTCTAACGTACAGGACAAATGCGATTTGGAGAAAATAAGAATGATTAAAAAAATACTACCCCTGGCTCTGGCCATCTCATGTATGAATGTAACCGCCTCAGAACTACCCTCAACCAAAGAAGCTTTGCTCGATAGGTTTCTAACCGCTCATGAAGCCAAAAGCTATGAAAATATTTCGTCGCTGATTAACTGGGAAGGCGTGAGAAAATACAAACAAAAAATGATCCGCGTTTACACACGTAATAACTTTGGTCGCAAGGTTATTGGTACTGAATTTGAAGAAGCAGATACTGAGTTTCTCAATAACTTTTCAGTAGGACATAAGAAATATCAGAGCAATCTGCCTGTCACTCACCTAATGCGGATCTATTTTGAAGACACTGTAGGAGATGAGGAACCAGAGTTTGGCTCTGTTGTTTATCTTGTTGGCAAACACAAAGAAGGCTATCAGATAGCAATTGCAACAAAAAATCCATCATCTCCTCCTACACAGCATCACTAAATTAAATATACAAAAACGGCACCTAAATTAAGGTGCCATTTTTTTAACCTTAAAATATACACATGTAGCATAAATAAAACAGCCGATGCAAAGAACAAAAATTTAGCCAAATAAAAAATTTAAACTATAAATAAAAAAATAAGACAGCTGTCGCATTAATAGAAAAAATATTGCTACACATGACCTCCAATTAAAACAGACACATTATAAAAGAGTCTTATTATCAACCTCCCTCCAAAAAAAAACCATTATTTTCATGTAGTTACAAATAACAAAACAAAAAAACCATTTCTGGCACAGCTATTGCGATTAATAAAAGGGCTAGAGTAATTAAATTTAATTATTTTTTGTTCACCAACAAAAATTTACTAATAAGAACGTCAGGGGGATTCGTTAATGAAACGAACACTTATTAACATGAACGTTGCTGCAGCTATTTTAGCAATGTCTGCCGCAACTACAGCAACAGCAGCTGAATTCATGGATGGAAAAATCAAGATTAGCGGTGCTGCAATGCAGGCATGGCAGTCAGGCATCGACGTAGAAGGCGCTGCAGCTAATGCCGATGATGCAGCAGCTGATTCTGCATTCCAGCGTATGCGTTTTGCTCTGAATATTAATGCACAGGTTGCAGAAAACGTGTCTGTGTTTGCTGAACTAGCGGAAGAACCTAACGACTGGAATAACGGTAGCGCAGCTATCAGCCAGGACCTAGCATGGATTCAGTTCGATCTGCCTAACAACACAGGTATTCGCCTGGGTAACGTTGTATCAACCACTCAGAACTTCATCCGCTATTCTGATGGTGCAGCCGTACAGAGCAACCCATTTGTTGGTAACGGCATCACTGACATGATCACTGCCGAAGAAGGCCTTTGGGCATATGGTTCCCACAACCTTGAAAGCGGTACAAACGTGACTTGGGATGCAGTTTTTGCAACTCCAGACTTCTTCACTGATTTCTCTCCTGGTCATGGTTATAACCTAGGCCTACGCGGCACAGTTAACCTAGACAGCGGTCTTTCATTTGGTGCAGGTACATTTAAAACCAACCATGATCTTTCTGCTGTAACAGGTAAACCATTTGGCTCCCTAATCGCTATAGGTGATGGAGATAACTACCAGTTCGCTAGTACTGCACCAAGTGCACGCTCAACTCATCCTCTGATTGTTCCAGGTGTAGATGCCTTTGTGTGGCAAGCTGACGTTCAGTATAAAGCTAACAATTTCCTAATTCATGCTCTGTATGGTGCAGCAGAAGATGATTACAGCTGGGCTGCTGGTGAAGGGTCTCTTCAGACATCCTACATCAAAGAAAAATCCAAAATGGAATTCTGGGCTGTTGAAGGTAAATACGATATCAGCAATGACTTCTATGTTGCCGCTCGCTACGGTGAAGTCGCTAACAAAAGCACAGGCGTAACAGGCCCTAACAAATCAGACCGTATTCAGCTAAGTGCTGGTTACTGGATGAACGACGCTACACTGTTTAAAGCAGAATACGTTAAACAAGAAGAAGAGCAGTTCTCTGGCGGTGGAGCAACTACCTTCGGTGCTGCTGGAGGTGCTGAGTGGGACGGCTTAATCGTAGAAGCATCCGTTACTTTCTAAGACGTACCTAGCTAATAAAGGAACATCCCCTTCATGCTCCTTAATATAAGCTAGCGTTCATCTTCATCTATTCACCCTCCGGTGAAGCTTGGGCATCCTCTGGATGCCCTTTTTTACACCCTGAAACTAAACTTCGCTATTGTTATGTTTCAATTTTGTCACGATGGCCGTGGCTTTGGCTTACCCCTGTTTTCACTCAGGGGTAAGTCCTTTTTCTAATAGCCTGAGTTCTCTTTAGTCCTGCTCTTCCATCAACATCTCCCATGAAGCTTTTCTGCTAATTCAGCCTTTCGTTTCATTGATGCGACAGACAACTGTTGCAACTTACATAAAAAATAAACAAGAACACACATCACAAATAAAGCTATTCCTATCAAATAGCTATAAACACAATCCTAATAATATACCGCAACATTGGCACACTAAATGCTCTCATTATTAGGCTTTAAAACACCCATCGAAAAACTCAGAAAGTAATTGAAATAGTCCCAGACTGTTTCCAAGTTTTTCAAATAATCTGGAGATATTTATGTCTACAAATTTATGCCCTCAGGCTCAAGAATTTCTGGCACAGCCACTTAAGCAGTTCATCAATGGTACCTGGCAGGACAGCCCGTCAAAAAAACAAAAAGAAGTTATAAGCCCTTCTGATGGCACTGTAATCGCTACGATATCCTCAGGCGGTAAAGAAGATGTCGATCTTGCTGTCGAGGGGGCGGACAAAGCATTTAAATACTGGTCCAAATTATCTCCAGAAGAACGCTCTGAATATCTCGTAAAACTTGCAGAAAAGCTTGAAAGTAAATCGCATACATTAGCCCAGCTTGAAGCGCTTGATGTTGGTAAAGCATTCGTCAATGCGGAAGGCTTTGACGTTCCTTTCGGTATCGAATGCGTTCGCTATTATGCGGAATTGGCCAAAACCGCAGATTACGGCAAACCTCTGGAACTTCAGGACATGGAAGCCCGCGTTCACCGTGCCCCATACGGCGTATGTGGCTTTATTTTCCCTTGGAACTTCCCTTTTGATCTTCTAATGTGGAATGTCATTCCTGCTCTGGCAGCGGGTAACACCGTTGTTATAAAGCCAGCGGAACTTACACCTCTGACAACTCTGTACGTGTGTAAATTAGCTGAAGAAGTTGGAATCCCTGCAGGTGTTATCAATGTAGTAGTAGGCTCTGGTGGTGCTGTGGGTACGCCTATGATTGAGAACCCTAAAGTCAGAAGGATCTCTTTCACGGGCTCCTCTGGTGTGGGTAAACAGATTGCCTCAATGTGTGGACAGCGTCCTATTCCATGCAAGCTTGAACTAGGCGGTAAAGGTGCCGCAGTAGTCTTCCCAGACGCAGATATTGAAAATGCAGTTGAGCAACTGTCTGGTGCCATCACCTTAAATACTGGACAGGTGTGCTGCACAGCAACTCGCTGGTTACTTCATGAAGATATCTATGATGATTTTGTAGAAAAAGTTACAGCAGCACTAAAAGCTACAAAAATCGGCCCTAGTCTTGACCCTACTACGCAGATGGGCCCAGTTGTTAGCCAGACTCAGCAAGATTCCGTTCTAAGTTATCTGGATAAAGGTCTCAGCGAAGGCGCTGAGCAGATTCTTGAAGGCGGCACAGTAGCCGTTGACGGTAACGATGATGGTTTCTATGTAGCTCCTTATCTTCTGGGGGGGGCACCAGATAATGTCTGCTTCCGTGAAGAAATCTTTGGCCCAGCCGCATACCTTGTAAAATTCAAGGATGAAGATGAAGCCATTGAGCTCGTAAATAGTCTGGACTACGGCCTGGCTAACAGTGTGTTTAGTGAAGATATTGAACGCTGCAACCGCGTTGCCGAACAGATGGTTGGTGGTAATAGCTGGATCAACGCTCACAACGTATTCGCCTACGGCTTGCCTTATGGCGGTATCAATATGAGTGGAGTAGGTGGTGGCGTTAACAGCCCTGAAACTTTCTATGATTACTTGCGAGACCTTACTATAGCTCGCCCATTGGGCTAACTACAAAAGAATAATTCAAAGCCGGTACTATTCTAGTACCGGTTTTTTTATTCTCCCAACGATTCTAGCTAGCTTAGTGAACAGTAATTTATAAAAATTTCGAGTAGCAGTTCCTTGTGAGTTTCACCGCAAAAGCCACTGAGCCGATATTACGCTAAGGGCACCATTCCGACGCAACATCAATAACATAAACAAGCTTCATACCTTTTAGTATATCTCTTGTGCATACGTACTAACAAACAAACTCTTAGCCCCTTTTTAAGCACATAAAAAAGCCCCGATCCTAGGACCGGGGCAAAATCCGCCGTGAATACAAGCGGGGTGATACTGCTGTAGAGGAAGCAGTATCGAGAGCGACTGGATCTAAATCAACAAAGACTAAGTACTGAATTATTAATTAACTCTTTAAGCACTGGCTTCTACGTCAGCAGATACACTTCCTGCAGCTACCGTAGACAACTTGCCAAAAACAGCACCAAGAATGACCGATAACGAGATAATCAACAGAGGATTTTCAAAAGAGCCTGAAGTTAATGTCGTAAGTGACATTTTGCCTTCTGTCTGCAGCAAATATGCAAACGTTGCTGCATAAGCAAGCACTGACGCAGGAACCGCCCCTAGGAAAGATAAATTTGAAGCGAATACAACAGCAAATGCCGTTACAGCAACCACAATTGCAGCCCATAAAGGCGTACCCAGTACAACTCCAAATGGCAGAGCCAGAAAACCATAGGCACCGATCCATCCTATAATTACACCAAATAGGCCACAAACGACTGTATCTTTGAATGCAGCATTGTCTGCACCAAGTGCTGCAAAAGCAGCCCAGGCAATAAAGATAGCCCAAATAAGAACAAAACCAGATAGCAGGCTCAGCGCCATCCAGGTAGCAATTGCACCAAAAATTGCGATGCTCAAAGAGGTTGCAGTTAAAGGGTTCATAAATTACTTTTCCTAAATTATTTTTAATTTGAGTTTATCATTTGGCATATTGCCAACTTTAGATTTAGTAACTGCATGGATGATGCCAAAAATATAAATCCAACGAAAAATAAATAAAAAAACATAAAATTCATTTTATTTTCTAGATTCGTTTAATTTATTCCACATTAAGCTCAGTCACCTGTTACATAACTTAGACATACTCAAAGATATTTAAGTCTTTTTAATACCGAGAATAATTATGTTATTTATTTATGCTACATATGACCCATCAACTGTAGCGGTTCTAAAACACTCGACATAGGCAGACAATCAGAACAAACAATTAAAAAGGTGAAAGGTGAAAGGTGAAAGGTGAAAGGTGAAAGGTGAAAGGTGAAAGGTGAAAGGTGAAAGGTGAAAGGTGAAAGGTGATATTGTTTAAAACCGAAGGAGTTTTACCATAAGGAATAAAAATTCTATTAAAAAAATTCAGGCTAAATACTTTTTAAGATGAATACCAAACTCTGTGCAGAGAGAGATTCAGGCTGAATCACTACAAACTGTTTATCATTAAAATCTGAACCACTGCCTATTCTGAGCAGAGCAACTTCGACACTCTCAACGATATTGCATTCACTAAGCAGAATTACAGAATAAGTTTGCTCCCTATAACTATTTAATCGTTCAGCCAAATTACGCTCAATAATAAATATGCCACTTTCTTCTACGCCTAAAAGAGCGGTATAGCTCTCTACGACTATATCATTCCCGCCACTCTGATCGGAGACCAATGAACATTCAGGCTCAGTACCAATACTACATGACTGTTTCCCTATAACTATGCCATTTTTATGCAGATAGCTGGCAACCCTTGGCTTTATTTCGTTTTCATCTGCAATTTCAAATACAGGAATATCTAACAGGGCGAGCTTACGTTTAAATCTATCCATGCTCATTCTTATCCCATTACCCTGAATGAGGGGGAGCCCCCCCCATCAGAAAAATTTCAGCTCAATTAACACTGGATGTAAGCGACATGAGTATGTGTATACTCATACAAGCCATGCTTACCATCCGCACCGCCAATACCTGACTTACGTACGCCAGCATGGAAACCTTGCATCGCTTCAAAGTTCTCACGGTTTACGTAAGTTTCACCGAAGTCCAACTGATTCACAGCACGCATAGCCTGGCTTAGATCGCGGGTGTAGATTGAAGAGGTAAGGCCATATTCAGAAGCATTCGCATAAGCGATCGCCTCATCCAGATCGTTAACAACCTGAATTGGTAATACAGCACCAAAGATCTCTTTATTCATGATCTCCATGTCACCGTTACAGCCTGCTAGCACTGTTGGCTGATAATGGAAGCCCTGGCCTAAATCAGCTACAGCACCACCGGTTGTCACCGTTGCACCTTGTTGCTTGGCAGTTTCAACCATTGCTGCAACTTTATCGAGACCAATTTTGTTTACCAACGGCCCCATATCAACATCAGGCTGAGCAATTGGATCGCCGTAAGTAGTAGCAGCCATTGCCGCCGTGATTTTACTAACAAACTCATCAGCAACTGACGCTTGAACATAAACACGCTCTGCACAATTACATACCTGACCGGAGTTAATTACACGGGAGCTCTTAATTGCATTTACAGCGAGATCCAGATCAGCATCTGCCATAACGATTGCAGGAGCTTTACCACCTAATTCAAGGTTCAGTTTAGTGATATTAGGAGCAGCTGCCGCCATGATACGCGCACCTGTCTCCACACTTCCGGTAAAGCTAATCAGATCCACACCAGTGTGTGTTGTTAAAGAACTGCCAACATTACCACCCGTACCACAAACAACGTTGAATACGCCTTCTGGCAGATCTGTTTCAGCTACCAATTTTGTAAATTCGAAACAGTTATTCGGCGTTTCTTCACTTGGTTTGACAACGATGGTATTGCCCGTTACCAAAGCTGGCGCCATTTTGCGTGCGATAAGGAAAAAAGGAAAATTCCATGGCAGGATTCCGGCAACTACGCCAACTGGTTTATGGAATAGGAAAATATTCTCACCTGGACGATCACTGGTAATAACCTCACCTTCTATACGACGCGCCCACTCAGCCATGTAGTCCATATAGTCTGCTGTGAAGTCAACTTCTACACGGGCCAGACTTAGTACTTTACCCTGTTCTTCTGTAATGACTCGCGCTAAGCGGTCAGCATTTTCACGAATTTTGTTAGCAATTTTGCGAAGGTAGCTTGCACGCTCATTGGCTGGTTTTGCAGCCCAGCTCTTCTGAGCTGCTTTCGCGGCAGTAACAGCCTGCTCAACTTCACCTTGATTGGCTTCGGGTACGCGGGATAACAATTGGCCGTTGGCTGGATTAAAAACATCAATCGTACTGCTGGGCTCAGCCATGAACTCGCCATTGATGTAGTTACGATATACAGGGACTTCAGACATGACATTAATCTCTTTTATTCTTCAGGAAAAAGAGCCAGATAGCGTACCGAAGGGGTAGTAAGCTATCTAGCTCGGAGGGAGGTCAGCTTATCGAGAAGCTGCGTCCATCAACTTCTTAGCATTTTTCTTAAGAGCGAATACGTGCAGTACACCACCCTGAGGAACTGTAGTTGTGTGATCCATCACAGCATCGAATGCACCCTGCATACGCTGTGCGTCAACACCCCAACCAGCCTGTACACCGATGAACTGAGTACCATTCACCATCCAGCTAGAAGGTACTGCAGTGATGCCTGAGTTAGCGCGGTACTGCCACAGTTTCTTACCAGTACGAGCATCCAGTGCACGGAAGATACGGTCATTACCACCACCGGAGAACAGCAGGTTACCGCCTGTCGCCAGAAGTGGGCCCCAGTTCATCTCTTTCATGTTGAACTGCCATACTTTCTTACCTTTTTTGATATCCCAAGCCTGAATCTCACCGATGTGATCTTCAGCACCGTCAGCCAGACGGATGTTAGTTAAGATGTCAGCAATAGGTACACCGATAAACAGCTCACCAGACTTACGTGGGCCCATCTTCACACCACCCATTTCAGAACACAGGTTCTCATGAGCTGGGATGTAGAACAGACCTGTTTTAGGGCTGTAAGCTTCTGGCGGCCAATCTTTACCACCCCACAGAGAAGGACAGAAAGTTACCTTTTTACCAGTACCTGGTGTGTGGGCTGGATCGTAAGTTGGACGACCAGTTTTTGGATCGATGCTCTTGAATACGTTCTGTTTCACGTATTTTTCTGCATCTACGAAATCGATGGAACCATCTTTGTTACGCTCAAGCGTCCACAGGTAACCATTACGACCTGCATGCACAAGGCCTTTGATGTTTTTACCTTTATGCTTGTAGTCGATAATTACAGGAGGAGATACTTCATCCCAATCCCAAGCATCATTGTGATGATACTGGTGGTAACCTTTCAGTTTACCCGTCTCAACATCAAGAGCGATTACAGAGTTTGCGTATAAGTTATCACCTGGTCGCGTATCAGGCATCCATGGACCACCGTTACCCGTACCATAGAAAGCTACACCCAAATCGGAATCATAAGTACCGGCAATCCATACAGATGCACCACCCGTTTTCCACGCATCGCCCTTCCAGGTTTCACTACCTGGCTCACCTGGAGCCGGGATTGTGTGAGTTTTCCAGGAGATCTTACCTGTTTCAGCATCTACCGCTGTAACGTGACCACGGATACCGTACTCACCACCTGAAACACCTACCATTACCTGACCTTTAGCGATCAGTGGAGACAGAGTCATGTAGTAACCATCTTGCCAATCAGCAACACACGTTACCCAAGATTCCTCACCAGTTTTTGCATCTAGCGCTACCAGACATGCATCCGTTGCAGCTAGATAAACCTTATCGCCATACAAGCCTACACCACGGTTAGTTGGGTGCAGCTGAAACAGCTCTTCAGGAATCTCTTTTTTATAACGCCACAGTTCATCACCAGTTTCTGCATTCAATGCAATTACCTGATTGTTTGGTGTAGAGATGAACATCACACCGTCATTTACGATTGGTGGGGCCTGATGACCTTCCAACTCACCCGTAGAGTAAGACCATACAGGTACCAAATCATCGATGTTATCAGCGTTGATCTGTTCCAGAGGACTATATGTCCAACCTTCATAGTTACCACGCCACTGCAGCCAGTTTTCTGGCTCTGGGTTTTTCAGTCGGTCTTCAGTTACCGGACTGTAGTTCGTCAATGGGTTTGACTTAGCTGTAGCCCCGCCGCCTACTGCAAATGCAGTAGGTACGACAGCAACAGCAATTGCCAGCGCCCCAAATCGTTTAGCTAATGACATATAGCTCACTCCTGTTTTTATTGTCTTCTTGGTAACCCCACCCCGGGGAATAGAGACTCTGTATTAACTTATTTCTTGTAACCCGGTTTACGCGTAAATGGCTCTTTAACCACCAACAGGTCGTCTTTTATTTCTATTGGAAGCATTGCCAATTTTTTGGTGGCTGGACCGTTGGTTACTTTGCCTGCAGCATAAGGATCAAATCTTGAGTAATGGCAGAAACAGAAGAACTCTTTCTTATCTTCGATGTAAGAGTTCACGTCACAGCCTTGATGAGTACAGATTGCAGAATAGGCAACAACACCATCCGCAGAATTCTTCTTGGTCTGCTCATCCATCAATGCTGGATCAAGGCGCATCACCATTACTTTGTTAAATCGAGAACCGCTGCGAATCACACCGGTTTTAGGGTCTTGAGGAAAAGCCATAACCTGCTGAGATTCCTGGACTAACTCTGAGGCAGAGATAGCACGAGCATTACCATGCCCATCTTCAATCACTAACAGATCACCCGGCTGAGGACGGGTTTTTTCAGGCGTTTTAGATGCAGCTTCTGCACGAGTGGCCAAGCCTTCTGTCGCACCTACAGCTGCAATGCAGGCACAAGACTTTAAAAATGATCTACGTTCCACGATATTTCACCGTTCTTTATCTTTTTGAGTTCTCGATGGTGTCGACTAGCAATCAGAAGAAACAACGAGACGCAGATAAAATGGCAATCAACGTGCCAAAAAAGAAAAGACCAAGAGAAATATCGATAACACATTGAAATACAAGGATTAAAAAAACAATCCTCAGCAAAGAAAAGCGTGAGGGTTATCAGGCCAACCAGATAAAGGCGAACAACTGTCTGCAACAAACGTTGCACCTTCGCTACACTAGCAGACTACAAGCCAACAAAACCCCCTATAAAAAAAACCATTAAAAACTGAAACTCAATCCCCCCCCTATGATCAACCCCACTCAACAGAGAAACAGGTGTAGCAGTAGAAAGCCACAGCTCGCAACAACTGCTGCACAATCACTACAGCCAAGTCCTAAAACTCTTTAATAAACCCTTTCTAAACTGGGCAGCTCAGATCTTAATTCTACTGGCATATAAATTGCGTTGAGTAAACGGATATAAAAACCATAATAAGGATACAAGCCGTGAATCGTGCCAAGCTGACTAACCTACTTTTTTTTTCACTGACTCTTTCATCAATCGTAGAAGCAAGCCCACAAACGATCTGGAAAGATAAATCCAATTACATTGCTATCTCAAGTAAAGCGGATGTAAACAATGATCACCCATCTCAAATCGAGCCAGAAAAACTGGCGAGGATACTTAGCCAGCTAAGAATCAGTGATAAAACGTCTGCCAGTCTTTTAAATCTGATGGACAGTTCAACAGATCAACACAGCCGTGTGTTTTCAAATAAAGAGATTGACCTGCTCGCTCAAGGCCTCAGCAAAGCTCTGACCAAAGCAGCAACAAACGAAGCCGTCACTTTCTCTGTTTCTGACTTTAAAAGTGTCTATTTTGGAAATAAAAACCTTTCCGTAAGTGGTACGGCTTTTATAAAAGATAACAACCTGAACATGATCTTTGGTGAGATACACGTTGATCTGCACAAAAAATATGTTCGCTCAGGCGAGGGGGTCAGCAACAGTCGTTTCGCTTCTAATGTAGAACTAGCCAACTTTAAACTTGATACAGGCAATACAAGTAAAGTCGGCCAACATGATTGGCAGCTACAACCTTTTTCGGGTGCAGAGTTAGTCAACCAGCGTCATGATTGGGTTCGTATCAGTCTTGATCAGAATTACGACTATATTCAGGAAGTTGCTCATAAAGATCAGTTGGAACAGAAATACCTTTCCAACGAACAAAAAGCACAAGAGAGCCAACAGCAGAATGCGTTAGAAGAGCGCATTAAAAAACTGGAACAGGCCACAATTCAACCAGCGGTCACGAATACCGTTAAACCGTCCTCCGTAGAAGCACGCCTTCGCCAACTCCAAGAGTTGTATGAACAAGGCACTATTCCTGAATCAATCTATCTGGAAAAGATGCGTTCCATCATCAGCGAGCTTTAAGCCCTTAGGGAACAGGTTTAAGCACTTAGCTCCAATTTATTTAAGAGAAGTAACATGAAAAAACTTTTTATATCTCTACTACTTGGCTGCTCCTTTTTAGTCGTAAACAAAGCGGCTGCGGCTGAACAACCCGATCTGCTGATTAAGTTACAGCGCGATATTTTCACCGAAATGATACGTAGCCATGGACCTCAAATTGAAAACCAGACGGTCCTGAACTGGTGCCAGCATAATGACCTGGCTGACGAAATCGGACTCACGGTAAATGGCTTAAAACGTGCTGTTTATGACTCATTTATCGTTGCAGGTAGTCAGAATGTACAAGCCACTGAGATCGCACGACAGATGAGTGATGACGAATGGGATCTCTACAACAATGCGTTGTTCAGCGACATCAGGCACTACCGGACGGGGATAAAGAAAGGCCTTGAGATCTCTCTAGCAAACAAGCCAGCAAGGGAGAAGTTCTGCAAACAGGCCGAGCAGCAAGCAATGAAAACAGCCCAAACCATCACTCATTAACAGGGACCACTGGAGATCTTTACCATGCTAAAAAAACTGACCTTACAACTTTCTTTGTCTCTGTTACTCCCTCTCAGCTGCTCAGTGATGGCTGATAACTTAAATCTTGAAAAACAGTGGCAAACCAAGAACGAATTAAAACAACCTGAATCCGTCGTTTATGACATTATGCGTCGCTCCATCTACGTTTCTAGCATCAATGGTGAGCCAGATGCAGTGGATGGAAATGGATTTATATCACTTATTGCCAATGACGGAAAAATTGAGAAACTGAAATGGATTGATGGGCTCAATGCTCCGAAAGGCATGGCGATGCTTGGTAAAAAGTTGTTCGTCACCGACATCAATGAACTGCTGGTGATTGATGTAGAAACCGCAAAAGTAACCAAACGCTTCAAAGCGGACGAGAAGAGTTTTCTTAACGATATCGCTGTAACCAGCAGTGGTGTTATCTATGTAACTGACACCGCGACCAACCGCCTTTATCGCCTCTATCAGGGTAAATTTAAAACTTGGCTTGAAGATCCAAGACTAGAGAACCCTAACGGTCTTTATATCGATAATAAACACATCATTGTTGGCAGTTGGGGCAAACCTACCGAGGGCTGGAAAACCGATGTTCCCGGTCATATTCTGCTGATCTCTCCTGAAGATAAGAGCATAAAAGACTTTGCGGATGGTAAGCCAATAGGCAACCTGGATGGCCTCGCTAAACGCGATAACAACAGCTTCCTGGTAACCGACTGGATGCAAGGCAAGCTCAAACTGGTGAAATCAAACGGAGAAGTAAGCACCTTACTAGAGCTGGGTCAGGGAAGCGCTGACATGCTCTATCTACGCAGTAAAAGACTCCTTCTGATTCCACAGATGCAAAAAGGCAACCTTGTCGCCTACTCCATCAAGAAATAAAGCCACCGGATCACTGAGGAGCGAATACTACTGTGTCTTACAAAAATTATATTTCTGCTAGAACAGCAGTATTCTTTCTCCTCTGTTGGTTTTTACAGTCAGTTAATCTTGTAGCTGCATCCGAAATCCCTCTCTCTCCTGCTCTGCAGAAGCTTTTTCCCAATGCCAGTCACATGCATCAGGAAGACCGTGACCTGAGTATTATTCCGGTATATCGCTTTGGTGATATCGAAGGCTATGCGTTTAGAACAGCTGAACTGTTCCCTGTACGCGGTTATAGCGGAAAGCCTATCGATATATTGATCGGACTAAACCCGCAAGGTCATTACACGGGTTTTGAGGTTCTTGAACACTATGAGCCCATCTTTTTGAAAGGAGACGGTCCACAAATATTAGTCAGATATATGGAACAGTTGATCGACGTTCCAGCATCCAACAATATTTATGTTCGCGGCGATAACCAACAAGAGCTAAAAGGCAGTGGAAAAAGCACTTATATCGACGGTATCACCAGCGCTACAGTAACCACCGGTGGCATCAATACAACCATTACTAAAGCCGCACGGGCAGCTGCTCGTGCAAAAGAGCTGGCAGGATATGCGGCTCTAAACAAAAGCATTCCTAAGCTCGACAGTTTTAAGGTAATGTCTTTTGATGAACTTGTTGAAACAGGTCTGATACAACACTGGCCTATTTACCAACAGCAGATTCAGACAGCTCAGTTAGACAAGAAGCTAGGCTACCCCAGTCAGCCAGTTGCCATTGATAACGCAAAACCCATCACCGAACTCTATATTGCATATATGAGTCACCCTTTGGTCGCGCGTAACCTGTTATCTGAAACCGAATACGCAAACTGGAAAGACCAAATCAATACGTCAGATCAATACCTGCTGCTTCTCAGTAAAGAGGGTTGGCAAGGGCAAAACTTTTCAAGGTTCCTGAAAATCAAACAGCGTGGTGCTGAAGTTATCCACAAGCCTGTATCACCTTCAGGCATCACCGAGCAATTAAAGTTACCTGATAATAACTGGCAAGAAATCTCACTGCTGCGTGTGCCGTTGGTTGCAACATTTGACCCTCTGAGCCGAACCAACCTGGAGTTTATAGCGAGTAAAAAAGCAAAGCTTAAAGAGATTTACAGGCTACCTGAGGAACATTTCAGCCAGGATTTAAGTGCTGAAGATAAGGAAATTCCTCTATGGAAACAGCTATGGCAACAACAACAAAATAAGATAGCAGTACTGCTTTTAGGATTAACTCTGCTTAGCGTTCTCTTTATCAATCAACACTATGCTGTTCTTGATCCAGGTAGGTTCCATAAAATACGGTGGGTATACCTGACTTACACGGTATTGTTCATCGGTTTTTATGCCCAGGGCCAGCTCAGTATTGTAAATGTTCTAACCATTCAACACCTTCTGATTGACGGTTCATCTCTCGATCTTTTTTTACTTGATCCGATCATCTTCATACTGGGTTGTTATGTACTGATCAGTTTAGTTTTATTTGGGCGCGGTCTTTTCTGCGGCTGGCTATGCCCGTTCGGTGCGATTCAGGAGTTTGCCGGATTGCTGGCGAAAAAGCTCAACATCAAGCAATGGAAGATCAAACCTAAACAACATAACCGCTTACAAAAGCTTAAGTTCCTTCTGCTGTTAGCCATTATCGGTGCTTCTTTCTACTCTCTGACATTAGGCGAAACACTGGCAGAACTGGAACCATTTAAAACCAGTATTACGATGTATTTCGTCCGCGAATGGCAGTACGTTATCTACGCCATCATTCTGATTTTACTCGCACTCAAAGTGCATAAATTCTACTGCCGTTATCTCTGCCCACTCGGTGCCTGTCTGGCAATTTTAGGTTCGATACCTGTATTCAATTGGCTAACCCGCAGAGCCGAGTGTGGTTCTCCCTGCCAAAATTGTCGCATGAACTGTGAAATTGATGCCATCAGCAAGCAGGGAAAAATCGATATGAAGGAATGTGTGCAATGCCTTGAATGCATTGTTATTAATAACAATCCCTCTCTATGCGCAATTGAAGTCGCTGCTGATAAGAAAAGAAGGAAGGCACAAATGATAGAAGCTGTAAGTGTAGATTGTTCAAGTACCACTTCCTGATACGTAGTTTAAGTAACGCTGGAACTCCAAATAACTCAGATTAGAAAACAATCATTAAAGTGAGCATTCACCAAGAAGAAACACTAAGCCAACAGCTGAGTCGAATATTGCAGCGAAATATTTTACAGGGTGCGATTTCACCAGGGCAGAAATTGACATCGCAACGTCAGTTAGCAACTCAGCACCAATTGTCCAGAGCTACGGTTAGAGAAGCGATCCAGGATCTACAATCAAAGGGTTTGGTAGAAACCTATCATGGCGGGGGTACAGTCTGCCGTAACCTGTTGGAACCTATGTTTGACTGGCCACAAGAGCACAATGTTGATGATATCCAATTGCAGAAGCAGGTAATGGAGATACGCGCTGCGCTGGAAGGGGAAGCAGCGTTCTATGCAGCGTTAAGAGCTACCGAACAGCATCTAGATCGAATAGGTCTGGAATATAAGGAAATGCAGACGCGTAATAATGGCAATACAACGCTGACTAAAGCAAAAGCAGATCTCAATTTCCACATGATGATTGCGGAAGCCAGTCACAATTTTTTTATTATGTCTTTCAGCCAAATATTCTACAACCGTTATTTCAATGCCATTTATGCAGTATTGGACAATACCTTAAAAAAATGTGGGCGTTACCCGGATAGTATTGCTGCCCAACACTCTAAAATTTACCAGGAAATTATTAATCGAGACCCACAAGCAGCAAAAGCAGCGGCTATAGAGCATATCGACTTTACACGAGAACTATTTGAAGAAACTGAGTAGCTCATGGCATAGCACTTGCTATCAATTCAGATAGACACTCTGAATAGGGTAAGACCAATTAATACGATTTCCTTTTGCCGCTTATGCGGAAGAGCTAATTTACAAAAAATCACACGAATAGCTTGACTACTTTTGTTCGGAAAACACAAGTAAGTCCTTCTCTATGAGAAACACGTCACTACTAAAAATAAAGGGGCCATAAGGCTGATGTCTAAAAAAATTATTGATGTGGGTGGTAACAAGACAGAATCCTCTGGGATTAATTGTCGTGATATCACTGAAAAGAATGTAGGTCTCTTTGTGACCTGTCTTGTAAATACAATGCGCCCATCGGTGGGTTTTGCTGCACTTAAGCTGTTAGAAGATGCTGGCTGTCAGGTTGATGTCCCGGACCAGCAGTCGTGTTGTGGTCAGCCTGCATTTAACTCGGGTGACGACGAAGGTACACGCCAGATTGCCTATCAAACGATTCAGCAGTTTGAAGCATATGACTACGTTATTGTACCTTCTGGCTCTTGTGCAGGCATGATCAAGAAAAACTTTGTAGAAGTTTTTAAACAGCAACCTGAATGGGAATTACGTGCACAGAAGCTTGCTGATAAAACTTACGAGTTACTCTCCTTTCTTGTCGACGTTTGTCAGTACCAGCCTCAGGATGTTGAGCTTAAAGGCACTTACACTTATCACGATAGCTGCACCGGTTATCGCTCACTGAATGTGTATGAACAGCCACGAAAAATGCTGTCGCATGTACAGGGCCTTGAGCATAAACCTCTCCATGGTCATTCTGAATGCTGCGGTTTTGGCGGTACTTTCTGCGTTAAGTATTCAGAAATTTCCAACGCTATAGTTGAGGAAAAAACTGAAAACATTCGTGACACCAAAGCGGATTTTCTTCTCGGTGGTGACATGGGTTGCCTGATGAACATGGCTGGAAAATTAAACCGTGAAGGTCATACCAATATCAAAGCATTACATGCTGCAGAAGTACTCGCTGGCATGGCATCTAATCTGCTGGGAGATAAGTAATGCATGCAAATAGACCAGAAGATTTTGAGCAAAACGTCAGTCAAGCATTGGCACAACCAAACCTAAAGCCTGTTATCAGAAGAACTACCGATAAAGCGGAAGCAAAGCGAGCAGAAGCAGTCGCAAACTTCCCTGGTTTCGAAAATGCACGTTTGCAAGGCCAGAAAGTTAAAGACCATACGATCAAGTATATGGATCACTATCTTGCCGAGTTTGAAAAGAATGCAACGGCTCAAGGTGCAATTGTGCACTGGGCAAGTGACGGAGAAGAAGCGTCGCGCATTGTCTTAGATATATGCAAACAGCATGAAGCTAAAAAAGTTACCCGTAGTAAATCCATGCTGGGTGAAGAGATAGGGCTTTCCCATGCTCTGGATAATGCTGGTATCGAACGTGTAGAAACAGATTTAGCTGAGCATATTATCCAACTTGCAGGCGACCCTCCTTCTCACATTGTCTGGCCTGCGATGCACCGTAGCCGCGAGGACGTTATTAAACTGTTCCGTGAATACCACAAAGATCCAACATCTTCAGAAGAAATAGTTGAATTGGTCAGAAGTGCCCGTCGTGATTTACGGAGTAAGTTCTTAACTTCAGATATAGGTATCAGTGGTGCAAACTTCCTGCTTGCCGATAGCGGTTCAACCTGTACGGTAACCAATGAAGGTAATGCCGAATTAACAACAACTCCGCCGAAAGTACACATTGTCACAGCGGGTATAGAAAAGCTTGTTCCTTCCATGGCACATGCGGTACCGCTACTAAGGTTGCTAACCCGCTCAGCAACGGGTGGTGAGATCACCCAATACATTACCTTCCACAACGGTCCGAAACGTAAGAACGATGCGGATGGGCCTGAAGAGTGTCATATTGTCTTGGTAGACAACGGCCGTACCAAAATGCTTGCAAAAGGTATGGAGGAAATGCTGCGCTGTATCCGCTGTGGTGCATGTATGAACCATTGTGTCGTCTATAAACATATCGGTGGGCATGCATACGGCTCAGTATATCCGGGCCCAATGGGATCCGTGTTAACACCACATATGAACAGTTTAAAGGTAGCCAACAAACAAACCCATGCATGTACTATGAATGGACGTTGCGAAGAAGTTTGCCCAGTTAAAATACCACTGCCAAAACTCTTACGTTCGTTACGATCCCAGTCGTGGGAGAAAAAATATGAACCATTAACAAACCGTGTTTTTGTTACCGTTTTTTCTCAACTCGCTAAACGCCCAAAACTGTTCCAGCTATTTAGTAGCTGCTCCCTCCCTTTTATGAAGCTTTTCAAACGAAAAGGATGGATACATTCCATGCCGATGACTAGCGGATGGACAAGAAACCGTGACCTTATTGCACCTGAATCGCAGACTTTCATGCAGCAATATAAAAAAATGAAAAAGCAGAATTGAGAGAAAAGCCATGAACGATAGAAATAAAGAACTTGCGAGTCGTGAAGGTATTTTTTCTGCCATTCGTGATGCAGCCCCAACCGCAAAAGCAGATGTAGATACTATACAGCAGGAAGCACTGGCAATACTTGAAGATAGTATAGATGCTCGCCCCTCATTATTGGCTGATGAAGCTGCCGATGCCATGGTAAAACGTATTGAAAAAGGGCTGGTCATTGGCACCAGTTGTCAACGTATTGAGTCATTAGATGAACTGCCCGGTGCGGTTAATACATTCTTGGATCAATACGGTCTGGATAAAGCATTACAGGTTCAAAAGGCTCCACATTTACAAGATTTGAACTGGCAGGGAATGACTACAGATGTAGATATCAAAAACGACAATAGCGTGGGCCTTTGCTGGGCTGAACACGGTATCGCAGAAACTGGCTCTTTTGTTGTTTACTCCAGCCCAGAAATGCCTGTCCTATTGAATTTCTTACCTCTGTACCTTATTGCAGTAGTACCACGATCCAAGATACTCCACTACATGGATGATTATGCACTGATTGCTAATGCACTCGCCGCCAAGGGAGAAACTCCACGTAATCTTTGCTTAATATCTGGTGTAAGTGGGACTACAGATATAGAGGGGGTACTTGTTCAGGGAGCTCATGGACCTGAAGTGCTTAATTTGTTTATAGTAGAGAACCTGTAGTTTTTGATTAGTTGCTAACATCTTAGTGGATTTACCTATAAGCGAGGAACCTAACTTCAGGTTTCTCGCGACTTATCCCAGGCAATGGTCTTCATTGTTTAATCGCGGATCAACCATTGCAATAGGTAAGTCTAAGGTTCGTGAATTTTGCTTCAAGCAAATGATATGTGTAAGTTAATAACTCTCAGTGTTTACTGCTACCTCCTTCAACGAAAGTCTGCAACGCAATTAATGTCGTTTCTGTAGCATTGTCAGCAGTTCCAGATTCTATGAGTTCATAAATTCTACCTCGCTGAACTTCTGGCTGGACCGCTCTAATATTAACTGAATTATAATTTTTTTAGGCTTAATACATCATTCTAGCAGCTGGTTGAACTTGAATGTTTCCCAAGCTTTAAGAAGCCCTACCTGACTATCCTCTCGATTCAAAACAGATTATACAACTGTAAAAAAACTCTTTATTACAAAGCCGTCGCTTGAGCCTTGGTAATGACATCAGACCACCACTGCATCATCTCTCTTCTCCGTTCTAAATAACTAGCGCGATTGTATGTCGCACGCACCTGATTTTTATCGGTATGGGCTAACGCAACCTCTATAAGGTCGGGCTCAAAGCCCTGCTCATTTAACGCGGTACTGGCGATGGAGCGCATGCCATGAGCGGTTAAACGCCCCTTGAAACCCATTCTCTTTAGAGCAACATTCACAGTAGAAGCATTTGCTGGTTTGTGAATCGAAAGATCGCTGGGAAACAGGTAAGAGCTGGTTGAGCTAAAAGGCCTCAATTTTTCTAAAATAGCTAAAGCCTGATTTGACAGTGGGATGACATGCTCCTTACGCTTTTTCATTCTTTCAGCAGGAATAACCCAGATTTGTTTATCTAGATTAATCTCATCCCATTTAGCTCCTGCGGCTTCACTAGGTCTTGTCATCGTGTGTAACTGCCAACGAATTAGATACCGAGTCACAATTCGAAGATTAGCGTCAGCGACCTTGGCCATCAGAAGCGGCAGCTCTTCAGGCTTAAGCGTCGGGTTATTGGTTACAGATGGAGATTCAAAAGCATGCTTAATACCCGCCAAAGGGTTCGACTTAGCGAGGCCTGTATTTGTAGCAAACGTCATTACCTGATTCAAACGCGAACAAATTCGCTTGGTCATTTCCAGCTTCCCAGAAGAAGCAAGCGGCTTTAGAACATTGATTACTAAGGGTGCTGTAATATCAGAGACTGGATGATTACCTAGCTTGGGAACCACATGGTTAAGCAATGAGTTGATTATATCGTCTGCGTAATCAGGACTAATACTTGTCTTTTTAATCTCAAACCAAGCATCAATCACAGCTACTAGGGTATTCGATTGCTGAATCATTGCTTCATGACGGTCAATGTCACGTTGCTGCTTGGGGTCGATACCATCGGCAAGAAGCGATCTTGCTTCAAGCCTCTTTTTTCGTGCATCAGCAATAGAGATTGCTGGATAGCTCCCAAAAGATATGTTGGCGCGTTTCTTTGTATGTGGACGGGTGTAATTGAAGATCCAAATTTTCGACCCGTTGGGTTTTACTCTAAGCGCTAATCCATCGCCAT